>NZ_QWBW01000028.1 GCF_004117855.1 Modicisalibacter coralii | reverse complement strand
GAGGCTCATCAGCAGCAGGAAGGGGACCTCCTTGATGGTCAGCCCGAGAATCAGCGCCAGGCCGCCGGGGTCGCCGGGGAAAAGGTAGTCCGGCGGGTATTGCCAGCCGCTGGCCCAGGGCGAGACCAGGCGCGGAGCGAGCCCCGAGGGGGCGAACAGGAACGCCAGGCCGATCGCCGCGGCGGCGTGGGGCACGGCGAGCAGCGGCGACAGCAGCCGGCGCACCACGCCGAACAATCGGGTGCGCAGGAAGGCCCCCAGAAACAGCACCACGATGGTCAGTGACAGCCCGGCGCTGGCCAGCCCGGTCACCGCACTCAGGCGCACCATGTCGACGAGCCCGGGGGTCTGCCCCAGGGCCTGCCAGTGGGCGAGCGTCGGCGAGGTGCCGCCCAGCGCCGGCAGCCAGCCGAAGGCCGGGGCGATCACCCCGGCCAGGCCCGCGACGACCGGCAGGCCGAGGACTGCCATGGCGAGCCAGGGCGCGGGGCGGGTCCATAGCGCATGAGGGTCGATCATCGGGCGCCGTAGCGGGCCTGCCAGGCGGCCTCCAGACGCGCCATCCAGCTCGGATGCGGCTCGGCGAGGGTCTTGCCCAGTGCCCCCGCCGGCAGCCGGGCCGGGTTGTCGTCGGCGGTCTCGAAGGCCGCGCGCTGGGTGTCGCTCAGGCGCGCCATGGCCAGCACCGTGGCGTCGCCCCAGCCGTCGATGGCCTGCTTGCGGGCCTGGGCCTCCGGCGAGAGCAGGAAGTTGGCGAGCACCAGCGCGCCGGCCTTGTGCGAGGCGTTGAAGGGGATGGCGACGAAGTGGACGTTGCCCAGGGTGCCGCCGTCGAGCAGGTAGCTGCGGGTGGTCGGCGGCAACTGGTGGTCGGCGACCGCCGCGGCCGGCGCCGATGGCGTGAAGGTGAAGGCCAGGCTCAGTTCGCCGTCGCCCATCAACTGACGCAGGGCCGAGCCGCTGGCCGGAAAGGTGCGCCCCTCGCGCCACAGATAAGGGTGGAGGCGATCCAGATAGGCCCACAGCGGCGCGGTGACGGCCTCGAAGTCGGCCTCGTCGGCGGGGCGATAGAGCGGCTCGCGATCGTCGACCAGACCCAGCAGCGCCTGCTTGAGAAAGCTCGAACCGAGAAAGTCGGGGGGCAGCGGGTAGCTGAAGCGCCCCGGATGGGCCTGGGCCCAGTCGAGCAGCGCGGCCATGTCCCGCGGTGGGGCGTCGACACGGGCGCTGTCGTAGTAGAAGGTCAGCTGCGCCTTGCCCCAGGGTGACTCGAAGCCCTCGGTGGGCAGGGTGAAGTCGTGGCTCACCGCGGGGTGGGACTCGGGAGCGGTCAGCGCGTAGTGGGGCAAGTGCCCGGCGAAGGGCCCGTAGAGCAGCCCGTTCTCCTTCATGGCCGCGAAGTTCTCGCCATTGAGCCACACCAGGTCGATGGCACCGTGATCGTGGTTGCCGGCGGCCTTCTCCGCCAGTACCCGGGACACCGCCTCGGCGGTATCGCCGAGCTTGACGTGAACCATGTCGACGTCATAGCTCCGGTGCATCTGCTCGCCGACCCAGTCGAGATAGCCGTTGACGTCGGCATCACCGCCCCAGGCGGCGAAATAGACCGTCTGGCCGGCGGCCTCGTCGCTGACCGAGGACCAGTCGTCGAGGGCATAGCCCTGAGCGGCGCCGGTGGTGAGCGCCAGCACGGCCAGCGACAGGGCGCGAGCCGCTCGGCGTGGTAAAAGGGGCATCGCGAAGATCTCCAACGGTGGGTGGCTCGGGATCGGTTTCCTTTACGGCAAGCGTGCCCGGAAAGATGCACGCTGACCAGTGACGGAACACCCGGGGATTGGCTGGTCCCGGCCCGAGCTGCCACGCTGAGTGGATCGCATCGCAGGAGTCGTGCATGGCAGAGGACGATGCCGCACAGGCAGGCGCACGGACAGGCAAGCCGCGATCGCCACGGCGTCCGTGGACGATAACCCTGGTATTGCTTGCGGTGGTGGCCGTGCTGCTGGCCGCCGGCTGGTGGGCGTTGCCGCGCCTCATCGAGTCGCGGCTGGTTGCGGCGTTGTCGGCGACCACTGGTCGCGAGGTGACGATCGAGTCCGTCGAGGTCACGCCCTGGCAGGCCCGGGTGCGTCTCGAGGGGCTGCGCATCGCCGGCGATGACGACCAGCCCGTGCTGGCCAGCCGCGCGGTGACGGCCCGGATCGCCTGGGCCTCGCTGTGGCACGACGGCTGGCACATCGAGCGGCTGCACTTCATCGCCCCGCGGCTGCGGCTGATCTGGCGGACCGATGGCGGCTGGAACCTGGCCCGCCTGTTCGGCGGTGGTGGTAATGGCGCCGATGACCGGCAGGGCAGCGGCCTGCGCATCGACCGGGTGAGTGCCGAACGCGGCCATTTCGACTGGATCAACCGCCGTCTCGACCCGCTGGTGACGCTGTCGCTGGATCGCGTATCGCTGACCGCCAGCGGCTTCGATCCGCGCAACAAGACGCCGATGGACCTCGACGCCAAGGCCCGCTGGGCGGGGCAGCCGTTCACCGCCAGGGGCAAGCTGGGCTTCGCGCCGTGGCAGGCCGATCTCGAGCTCGGCGTCGAGGCGTTGCCGCTGTCGGTGCTGCACGGCTACCTGGCGTACCTGACCCGTGCCGACATCCGCCAGGGGACCCTGAGCAGCCAGGTCCAGTTGCAGGCCGGGGCGGCCAGTCGGCACGGCACCACGCTGTCGGCACAGGGCTCGCTGGCCGATCTCGACGCGGCGACACCCGGCGGCCAGCCGCTGGGGCGCGCCGCCAGGGTTCGGCTGAAAGGCCTGCGCTTCACCAGCAGCGATCAACGGCTGGCCATCGCGTCGATCGCGCTCGAGCGTCCCCGGCTCCAGGTGACCGTCGACGAGTCGCTGTCCACCAACCTAAGTAGTTGGCTGCCGCCCGATACCGGGGGTGGCGGCAACGGCGACGGACTGGGTGTCGTCATCGCCCGGTTGAGCGTCTCCCGGGGCGAGGTGGCGCTCGACGATCGCCATCTCGCGCAAGCCGTGACTCTCGATCTCGAGGCCCTCGAGGGCGACTGGAAGGATCTTTCCAATGTCGCGGATGGCGGCGGGGCGCTGGCACTGCAGGGCCGGGTCGACGCGGACTCCCCGCTGCGCATCGACGGGACCTTCGATCCTCTGGTCAAGCGGATGCAGGGCGACATGCACCTGCACGTCGAGAATCTGGCACTGACCACCTTCGCCCCTTACATCCGTCACTTCGGCGGCTATCACATCGAACAGGGGCGGCTGACCCTGGACGTCGACTATCGGCTCGAAAGCGGTCGGCTGCACGCCGAGAACCACGTGGTCCTGCATCGACTCGAACTCGGCCAGCCGGTGCCGGGCGCGACGATCGATCTACCCATGAAGACGATCGTGGGGCTGCTGCAGGGCGGTGGCGGAGTGATCCGCCTCGACGTGCCGTTGACCCTGCCGCTCGACGATCCGTCCCTCGACGTCGGCGGCGTGGTCGGTCAGGCGATTCGCGAGGCACTGGAGAACCTGATCACTTCGCCGGTCGAGACGCTCTCGGAGATGAGCGTGGGCAACGCGGAACCCGGCGGGGAGCCGGCGGGCCACGACGGCCAGGCGTCTCGTCAGGGGCGCGAAAGCGAGGATGCCGACGGCCCGGCACTCTACGAGCGGGCGCGCACCGGGGAATGAGCGTGCGTCGATAGCGACTCGCGGCCGATAGCACTAGCCTTGAGACAGGGTCCTGCAAGCGAGCGATGTCATGTTGCCACGAGGTTCGAACGCCGCCCACGCCCGCCGTCGCTTCTGGCTGATCGCGTTGCTGCTCGGCGCGTTGCTGATCGTGGCGGCGAATGCCCAGCAGGGTGCCCCAGGCCCGCGGCAGGCCCTGGTGATGACCCTGCACGGTAGCGTGGGCCCGGCGACCAGCGACTATTTCCAGCGCGGCCTGGCCCGGGCACAAGACCGCAACATGGCGCTCGTCGTGCTGCGCCTCGATACCCCGGGCGGGCTCGACGTGTCGATGCGCGACATGATTCAGGCGATGCTCACCAGCTCGGTGCCGGTGGCGGTCTACGTTGCCCCGGACGGCGCCCGCGCCGCGAGCGCTGGCACCTACCTGCTCTATGCCAGCCATGTCGCGGCGATGGCGCCGTCCACTCACCTTGGCTCGGCGACGCCGGTGCAGATCGGCGGCGGGGGCCTGTTGCCGGGTGGCTCGCCCGAGTCGGCGCCGGAAAAACCCGGCGACGAAGCGGGTCGGAACGGCCAGACGGGGGAGGGTGACGAGAATGGCCAACGCGGTGACTCGGCCCGGTCCGGCGACGACAGCGAAGCCAAACGCCGTGGCGATACCGCCATGCAGCGCAAGGTAATGGAAGATGCCGTGGCCACCATCCGCAGCCTGGCCGAGCGGCACGGTCGCAACGCCGACTGGGCCGAGCGGGCGGTGCGCGAGGCGGTCAACCTGACGGCCCGGGAGGCGCTCGACGAACACGTCATCGATGTCATCGCCCGCGACGTGCCCGAGCTGCTCGAGGCGATCGACGGTCGTCAGGTGGTGATGACCGACGGCACGCGCACGCTCGACACCGCCGATCTGTCGCTCGTGCGCTTCGATCCCGACTGGCGCACCGAACTGCTGAGCGTGATCTCGGACCCCAACGTCGCCTATTTCCTGATGATCCTCGGCTTCTACGGACTGGTCTTCGAGCTGCTCAGCCCGGGGGCGCTGGTGCCGGGCGTGGTCGGGGGTATCTGCCTGCTGCTGGCACTGTTCGCCTTCCAGGTGCTGCCGATCGACTACGCCGGGCTGGGGCTGGTGGTGCTGGGACTGGCACTGATCGTCGGCGAGGCGATGGTGCCCAGCTTCGGGGTGCTGGGCATCGGCGGGATCGTCGCCTTCGTCGCCGGGTCGGTGATCCTCATGGACGATCGCAATCTGGCCGTGTCGCTGCCGCTGATCGGCGGCGTGGCGCTGGTCGCCTCGGGGTTCATGCTGTGGGTGGCGATGCGCTTCCTGCGCCTGCGGCGACGCCCGCCGAAGGCCGGCCAGGACGAGATGATCGGTGCCCGTGCCACCGCGTTGCACGATTTCCGGGGCGGTGCCGAGGCCGAAGGGCATGTGTGGCTGCACGGCGAACGCTGGCGGGCACGCAGCCGGGGGCCGGTGAAGGCCGGCGAGTCACTCAAGGTGGTGGCGATCGACGGGCTGACCGTCGAGGTGGTGCCCGACGATGCGGCGTCGCCCGACCCGCCACCCTCCGTTTCGGGAGAATCGACATGATGCTGTCCTATCTGGTGCCGCTGGTGCTGGTGCTTTTGTTGATCGGCGCCTCGATCCGCATCCTGCCCGAGTACAAGCGCGGGGTGGTGTTCTTCCTGGGCCGCTACCAGGCGGTGAAGGGCCCGGGGCTGTTCATCATCATCCCGGTGATCCAGAAGATGCAGGTGGTCGATCTGCGCCTGATCACCCTCGACGTGCCCGAGCAGGACGTGATCTCGCAGGACAACGTCACCGTGCGCGTCAATGCGGTGCTCTACTTCCGCGTGGTCGATCCGGAGAAGGCGATCATCCAGGTCGAGAACTTCGGCGTGGCGACCAGCCAGCTGGCGCAGACCACGCTGCGCTCGGTGCTCGGCAAGCACGATCTCGACGAGATGCTCTCCGAGCGCGACCGGCTCAACGACGACATCCAGGAGATCCTCGACGCCCAGACCGAGGGCTGGGGGATCAAGGTCGCCAACGTCGAGATCAAGCACGTCGACCTCGACGAGAGCATGATTCGCGCCATCGCCCGCCAGGCCGAGGCGGAGCGCGAGCGGCGCGCCAAGGTGATCCACGCCGAGGGCGAGCTGCAGGCCTCGCGCAAGCTGGTCGAGGCCGCCGAGGTGATGTCGGCCAACCCCATGGCGCTGCAGTTGCGCTACCTGCAGACGATGAGCGATATGAGCAACAAGAACGCCTCGACCATCGTCTTCCCGATGCCCATGGACCTGCTCGAGGGGCTCGGGACCCTGGCGAAAGGCATGCCGGGTACGGGCAGCACGAGAAGCACGTCGCCGACGTCCGCCGAAGCGCCGGCGGATAAAACGCCCAGGCCGGCCGGCGATTCGGGCGAGGGTGACGGCAACGACGACGCCACCCGCTGAGGGGTGGCGTCGGTCGACTCGGCAGTGGCGATCAGCCGGCGAGTTCGGCGATCGCCGCTTCGATGACCGCCAGGCCTTCCTCGACCACCTCGCCGGGCGCGGTCAGCGGGACCAGCACGCGGATGGTGTTGGCGTAGAAGCCGCAGGAGAGCAGGATCAGGCCCTTTTCGCGGGCCTTGGCGCACACCGCCTGGGTCAGCGCCGGATCCGGCTTGCCGCTGGCCGGGTCGACGAACTCGAAGGCGGCCATCGCCCCCAGGTGACGGGAATGCGCCACCGCCTCGAAGCGTGATTCCCAGGCGGCGAAACGCTCGCCCAGCGCGCGGCCCAGGCGCTCGCTCTTGCCCAGGATGTCCTCTTCCTCGATGGCCTCGATCACCGCCAGTGCCGCCGCACAGGACAGCGGGTTGCCGCCGTAGGTGCCGCCCAGCGAGCCGGGCCCCGAGGCATCCATGACCGCGGCGTTGCCGACCACCGCGGACAGCGGCATGCCGTCGGCCAGGCTCTTGGCCATGGTGACCAGGTCCGGCTCGACGCCGCTGTGCTCGATGGCGAACAGCTTGCCGGTGCGCCCGAAGCCCGACTGCACCTCGTCGGCGATCAGCAGGATGCCGTGTTCGTCGCACAGCGCGCGCAAGGCCTGCAGGAAGGCCGGCGAAGCGGCGTAGAATCCGCCCTCGCCCTGGACCGGCTCGATGACGATCGCCGCCGTGCGGTGCGGGGCGATGTCGGTCTTGAACACCGTCTCGAGTCCGGCCAGGGCGTCCTCGTCGCTGATGCCGTGAATCGGGTTGGGGTAGGGCGCGCGGAACACGTCGCCGGGCATCGGGCCGAAGTCGTTCTTGTAGGGCAGTACCTTGCCGGTCATGGCCAGCGTCATGAAAGTGCGGCCGTGGAAGCCGCCGTCGAAGCAGATCACGCCGCTGCGGCCGGTGGCGGCGCGGGCGATCTTGACGGCGTTCTCCAGCGCCTCGGCGCCGGCATTGACCAGCAGCGCCTTGCGCGCCGTACCCCGGGTCGGGGTCAGCTCGCACAGGCGCTTGGCCAGTTGCACGTAGGGGGCGTAGGGCATCACCGTGGCGCAGGTGTGCATCACCTTGTCCAGTTGCGCCCTGACCGCCTCGACCACCCGTGGATGACGGTGGCCCAGGTTGAGCACGCCGATACCGCCGGCGAAGTCGATCCAGCGCCGGCCGTCGGCGTCCCAGATCTCGGCGTTCTCGGCGCGCTCGGCGAAGGCGGTGGCGGGGGAAGCGGCGCCGCTGGCGACGTATTGGGTCTTCATGGCGTCGAGTTCGGCATTGGTCATGACAATAGGCTCCAGAAAGGGGGGGGTTGCTGTTAGCGGTAAATATCCGTCGCTTTCACAACCCAGCGATTGGGCTTTCCCGGCGACAAGCCTCCGCGAGGGCGCTGTGAACCCTTCCCTGGGCGCTACCTTTGCCATCCATGGCAAAGGACCCTCGCTTCGCCTTGCCCCCCGGCGCCCACTATCGCTGGGGGAAGAGTTCTAGGTGGTGGTTGCAGGCGCGGGCGATACCAAAAGCGCAGCGATTGGCACGCGCAGGCATTTAGGCAGGGCTCCCTTAGAGGCCGCCGAGGCAGGCGTACTTCAGCTCGGTAAACTCCTCGAGCCCGTGATGCGAGCCCTCGCGGCCCAGGCCCGACTCCTTGACCCCGCCGAACGGCGCCAGCTCGGTGGAGATCAGCCCTTCGTTGACGCCGACCATGCCGTACTCCAGGGCCTCCAGGGTGTGGAAGATGCGCCGGTAGTCGCGGCTGTAGAAATACGCCGCCAGGCCGAAGGGGGTGTCGTTGGCCAGGGCGATGGCCTCGTCGTCGCTGTCGAAGCGGAACACCGGCGCCAGCGGGCCGAAGGTCTCCTCGTCGGCGAGGGCCATCTCGCGAGTCGCGTCGACGAGTACCGTGGGCGTGAAGAAATTGCCGCCCAGCGGGTGGGGCTCGCCGCCGCAGACCAGCCGGGCGCCCTTGGCCAGGGCGTCGTCGACGTGACGCTGGACCTTGTCGACGGCGGCGGCGTTGATCAGCGGGCCGATCTGCACGCCGTCCTCGAGACCGCTGCCGACCCGCAGTTCGCGGACCCGCGCCGTGAGCCTGTCGACGAAGGCGTCGTGGATGCCGGACTGCACCAGGAAGCGGTTGGTGCACACGCAGGTCTGTCCGGCGTTGCGGAACTTGGCGGCGATGGCGCCCTCCACCGCGGCATCCAGATCGGCGTCGTCGAAGACGATGAACGGGGCGTTGCCGCCGAGTTCCAGGGCGGTCTTCTTGACCGTGTCCGCGCACTGGGCGAGCAGCCGCTTGCCGACCGGCGTGGAGCCGGTGAACGAGACCTTGCGCACCCGTGGGTCGGTGGTCAGCACCTCGCCGATCGCCGCCGGGCTGGATGCGGTGACGACGTTGATCACGCCCGCCGGGATGCCCGCCTGCTCGGCCAGTCGCGCCAGCGCCAGGGCGGTGAGCGGGGTGGCCTCGGCGGGCTTGATCACCACCGTGCAGCCGGCGGCGAGCGCCGGGGCACACTTGCGGGTGATCATCGCCAGCGGGAAGTTCCAGGGCGTGATGGCGGCGACCACGCCGATCGGTTCGCGGGTGACCAGGATGCGCTTGTCGCCGCTGGGGCTCGGCAGGGTCTCCCCGGCCAGCGACTTGGCCGCCGCGGCATAGAACTCGACGAACGAGGCACCGTAGGCGACCTCGCCGCGGGCTTCGCCGAGCGGTTTGCCCTGTTCGCGGGTCATCAGCTCGGCGAGGGGCTCGGTCGCCTCGACGATCAGCTCGAACCAGCGGCGGATCAGCCGGGCGCGTTCCTTGACCGGGGCGCGGCGCCAGTCGGGCAGGGCCGCATGGGCGGCGGCCACGGCGTCGCGGGCGTCGTCGGCCTCGAGGTCGGCGACCTGGGCCAGGGTCTCGCCGCTGGCCGGATCGGTAACGGCGAACCGACGACGACCGGGGCGCCAGTCGCCGTCGATCAGGCTGGTCACGCGCTCGCCGGTAACGTGCTCGAGTAGGGACATGGTGGGTTTCTCCGCGCTGGATACTGGGAATCGGTTCCGCCGCCGGGCGTTACCGTCGATGGCCAGCACGCTACCAGCGCGCTTCACGTTCGCGGATAGACCACTTCGCCGTTCGACTGGACCACTTTGCGCGTGACGGCGGATAATCGTTTCGGGGCGCGCGAGACACGAGGAGAGCGAAATGGCCAAGGCGAGCGACGAGGCCTTGCTGGCACCGCTGCTGGCGAGCTACCGCCAGCAGCCCGAGAGCCTGGGCAAGCAGGTGCGTCTCGAGCAGGCCTTGCGGGGGGTGATCGGCCAGGGGTGGGCGAGCGGCGGCAAGGTGCCCTCGCAGCGGCGGCTCTGCGAGCATCTGGGCGTGGCCCGCGACACCCTGGCCCGGGCGGTGAAGACCCTGATCGACGAGGGCTGGCTGGTCACCGGCCACGGCCAGGGCACCTGGGCACAACGGCCGAGTTCGTCCGTCGAGGCGCCGGGCGACGCGCCCGCGCTGTCGCGGCGGGCGAGCGCGGTACTCGAGAAGGCGGGGGCCGGGCAGGTACAGAGCGGTGCCTTCGTGCCGGGCATTCCCGACATCGCCCATTTTCCGCTGCGCAAGTGGCGCTCGCTCTACGACAGCGTGACGGTGCCGCACAATACCCTGCTGCTCTCCTATTCGACCGGCGGCTACGGTCCCCTCAAGCGGGCGATCCGTGACTTCCTCCAGCGCTGGCGGGGCATTCGCTGCGACACCGACCAGATCGTCGTCACCGAAGGCGCGCACCAGGCCATCGAGCTCTGCGCCCTGGGGCTGGCCGATGGCGGCGATCGGGTACTGCTCGATTCACCCTGCTACTGGGGCGCCCGCAACGTCTTCACCGCCTGCGGGCTCGACATCGATCAGATTCCCTGGCACCCCGCCAGCGGCTATGCCGACGCTGTGCCCGCGGGCGACGTACGGCTGGCCTATTTCACCGGGGCGCATCAGTACCCGTTGAGCGCACCGACCCGGCTCGCCGACAAGCAGCGTCTGTGCGCCCGGGCGAGACCGGACTACGTGATCGAGGATGACTACGAGTACGGCAGCGACGACCATGACAACCTGATCTTCGATCCGCGCCGCGTCGACCGGCTGCTGGTGGGCTCGTTCTCCAAGCTGATGTTCCCGGGGCTGCGGCTCGGCTATCTGGTGGCATCGAAGTCGCTGGCCGCCGCGCTGGGCCGTTTGCGCAGCGAGGTCGCCCGCGAGGGGCGCATGCTCGATCAGGCGGTGCTGGCGCAGTTCATCGCCGACGGCGACCTCGACGCCTGGTACCGGCGCATCCGCCGCGAGTACCTGGCCCGCCAGCAGGTGCTCCATGACCGGCTGTGCGACCTGCCGGGGGTGGTGGGCGTGTCGCCGCCGTCGAGCGCGATCAGCCTGTGTCTCGAGCTCGCGCCGGACATCGACGATGTCGCCCTGGCGCGGCGCCTGCTCGACGAGCAACTTGTGGTGCGCCCGCTGAGCCCGGCCTGCGGACCGGGCGATCCGCGCCGCGGGCTGGTGATGGGCATCGGCATGGTCTCGGGGCAGACATTGAGTCGCGAGGCGGAGCGCCTGCGCGTGGCGCTCAAGCGCCTGCTGCGCGGGACCTCGAGGGCCGGTCGGGGTGAACTCGCTGGCCCCGGCTGCTAGAATGCGCCGCTTCGCCGCGAACTTCTCCGACGACAGGATGAATCCGCCATGAGGCCGCGCATCGCCACCGGCAGTCCGCCCTAGATCACCGCCCTCCGCGTGCCCATGGCACGCCCCGACGCCGGGAGGCCATCGCGCCTGGCCCGATCGTCACCACGCCCGTCCACCCGCGGACGGGCCGATGCATTCCGTTCGAGCGTCGCCGGCCGCCAGTTTCCCGCTGGTCGCGGTCGTGACGCGCGACGCCCCCGACGCTATCTGGACACGAGCATGATCCGATCCCTGAAACAGACCTGGTTATTCAACACCAAGAATGACGTTCTCGCCGGCCTGGTGGTCGCCATGGCCCTGATCCCCGAGGCCATCGCCTTCTCGATCATCGCCGGCGTCGACCCCAAGGTGGGCCTCTACGCCTCGTTTTCCATGGCGGTGGTGATCGCCTTCGCCGGCGGCCGGCCGGGCATGATCTCGGCGGCGACCGGGGCGATGGCGCTGCTGATGGTCACCCTGGTCAAGGAGCACGGCCTGCAGTACCTGCTGGCCGCCACGCTGCTGACCGGTGTCCTGCAGATCCTGGCCGGTTACCTGCGCCTCGGCGAACTGATGCGCTTCGTCTCGCGCTCGGTGGTCACCGGCTTCGTCAACGCCCTGGCGATCCTGATCTTCATGGCGCAACTGCCCGAGCTGACCAACGTGACCTGGCACGTCTATGCGATGACCGCCGCCGGGCTGGGCATCATCTATCTGTTTCCGCTGCTGCCGAAGATCGGCAAGACCCTGCCGTCGCCGCTGGTGTGCATCGTCACCCTGACCATCGTCTACGTGTTCTCCGGCATGGATATCCGTACCGTGGGCGACATGGGCGAGCTGCCCGACAGCCTGCCGGTGTTCCTGTGGCCCGACGTGCCGCTCAACCTGGAGACGTTGCTGATCATCCTGCCCTATTCCGCGGCCCTGGCGGTGGTGGGGCTGCTCGAGTCGCTGATGACCGCGA
This sequence comes from Modicisalibacter coralii, assembly GCF_004117855.1. Classification (GTDB taxonomy): domain Bacteria; phylum Pseudomonadota; class Gammaproteobacteria; order Pseudomonadales; family Halomonadaceae; genus Modicisalibacter; species Modicisalibacter coralii. The sequence continues at coordinate 59,968 of NZ_QWBW01000028.1, read as the reverse complement.
CCATCGTCGACGAGCTCACCGATACCGGCAGCGACAAGAATCGCGAATGCCGCGGCCAGGGCATCGCCAACATCGCCACCGGCTTGATCGGGGGCATGGCCGGCTGCGCGATGATCGGGCAATCTGTGATCAACGTGAAGTCCGGGGGCCGCGGGCGGCTCTCGACCCTGGTCGCCGGGGTGTTCCTGCTGATCCTGGTGGTGTTCCTGGGCCCCTGGGTCTCGCAGATTCCCATGGCGGCGCTGGTGGCGGTGATGATCATGGTGTCGATCGGCACGTTCAGCTGGGAGTCGCTGCGCGACCTGCGCAAGCATCCGCTGTCGACCAACATCGTCATGCTGTCGACGGTCGCCGTGGTGGTGGCCACCCACAACCTGGCGATCGGCGTGTTCGTCGGCGTCCTGCTGGCCTCGCTGTTCTTCGCCAACAAGGTCGGCCGGGTGCTCTACATCGGCAGCGAGGCCAGCGACGATGGCCGTACCCGCGAATACCGGGTGATCGGCCAGGTGTTCTTCACCTCGGCGGATCGCTTCACCGGCGCCTTCGACTTCCGCGAGACCCTGGAGCGGGTACGTATCGACCTGTCGCGGGCACACTTCTGGGACATCACCGCGGTGGACGCCCTCGACAAGGTGGTCATCAAGTTCCGCCGCGAAGGCACCGATGTCGAGGTGGTGGGGCTCAACGAGGCCAGCGCGACCCTGGTCGACCGCTTCGCGGTCCACGACAAGCCCGAGGCGGTGGAAAAGCTGATGAGCGGCCACTGAGAGGGTGTTCGCCGCCGCGCAGATGGAGTAGAAACGCAACATGTCACCACGAGGATTGCCGCTATGAACGAACACGTCATGGCCTGCATCGACGGCTCGGGCTATGCCACGGCGGTGTGCGATTACGCCGCCTGGGCCAGCGCGCGCCTCGAGGCGCCACTGACCTTCCTGCACGTGATCGACAATCATCCGCCGCCGGAAGCCGGCAACCTGTCGGGCAACATCGGCCTGGGCAGCCGTGAGCATCTGCTCGAGGAACTGGCCTCGCTGGACGAACGCCGCGCCAAGCTGGCCCAGGAACAGGGGCGCGTGATGCTCGACGCCGCCCGCCAGCGCGCCAAGGAGGCTGGCATCGACGAGGCCCAGGCCCGTCAGCGCAATGGCGAGCTGGTTGAGACGCTGCACGAACTGGAGGGCGAGGCGCGACTGCTGGTGCTGGGCAAGCGCGGCGAGTCCGCTCACGTGGCCGCCGAGCACCTGGGCTCGAATCTCGAGCGGGTGGTACGCGCCGTGCATCGGCCGATCCTGATGGTGCCGGACACCTTCAGTGCACCACAGCGGGTCATGATCGCCTTCGACGGCAGCCGGACCACCCGCAAGGGAGTCGAGATGATCGCCGCCAGCCCGCTGTTCGCCGGCCTGACCTGCCATGTGGTGACGGTCGGGGCGGACATCGCCGACATCCAGGCGCAGCTCGACTGGGCGATCGACACCCTCAACGATGCCGGCATCCAGGCGCACAAGGCGATCCGTGCCGGCGAGGTGGAGGCAACGCTGCGCGAGTATCAGCGCGAGCATGCCATCGACCTGCTGGTGATGGGCGCCTATGGCCACTCGCGAATCCGCCAGCTGCTGGTCGGCAGCACCACCACGGCGATGCTGCGCAACGCCGACGTCCCGCTGTTGTTGTTACGCTGAGTCCAATTCCAGGGAGAACCTTCGATGATCCAACGCCACGATACCCAGTCCCGCATGAGTCGCGCGGTCGTCTACAACGGCGTCGCCTATCTGTGCGGTCAGGTGGCCGGCCCCGAGGCGCGCCGCGGCGACATCACCGCGCAGACCGAGAGCATGCTGGCGCGTCTCGACGCGCTGCTCGCCGAGATCGGTTCCGACCGCGAGCATCTGCTCTCGGCGACGATCTACCTCAAGGAGGGGGACGACTTCGCGGCGATGAACGCCGTGTGGGATGCCTGGGTGCCCGAGGGCCACGCGCCGGCGCGTACCTGCATCACCGCGCCGATGCCGGCCGACGAACTGCGGGTGGAGATCACCGTCACCGCGGCGCTGAAGGCCGGCGGTACCGGCGGACGTCTCTACTGAGTCAGACCTCGGCGTCGGCCGTCACGGCCGGCGGCTGGAAGCGCAGGAAGGCTTCCAGCCGCGTCGAATCCGCCTCGCCGACGCGGCACAACTGATCGGCGATCTCGGCGTACTGACGCAGCACCGGTTCGATCAGCCGCCGCCCGGCGGCGTCCTCGTGGGCCGTCTCGAATTCCCCCGCCAGCCATTCGAAAAGCCGCGCCAGGCGATGATAGTTGGGATCGCCGCGGCCGGTGTTGCCGCGCAGCGCATCGATCGCCAGACAGCGCTGCACGCTGCGCTTGTTGGGATCCAGGCTGTCCTTCTCCAGCAAGGCTTCCGCCTGATGCACGAAGCGATCCATCAACTGGGCGGTCTGCACGCCGCGCTGGTTCGCCTGCTGGTCGGTGAGACTCTGGAGCAGGGCGCGTTGCTGGCCGCGCAACTGGCTGACCAGCAGGATCAACATGACGACCAGCCCCAGGGCGCCGACCAGCGCCAGCGCATAGACGCCGTAGGCGGCCAGCGCCTGGGCCGACAGGGGCCAGTGTGGCTGGCTGGCCACGATTCCCAGGATGCCGACGGCCAGCGTCGCCAGCACGGCGATGACGATGAGTGGTATCACTCGCAGGACTCCAATCTGAAACGCCCGGACGACGAATTCCGGCTTGTCCTGACGTTATCGGCCGTGGAGCCGCACAACTTGAGTGCAATCCAAGACATCCCCCGCACGGCGTTCGGTCAACACAGCCCGCCATTGACCGACAGCACCTGACGTGTCACGTAGCCGGCGTCCGGCCCGCACAGGAAGCTCACCGCGCCGGCGACCTCCTCGGCGGTGCCCAGGCGCTGCATGGGGATCCCGCGGCGTGCCGCCTCGGTCTCCTCGCCGGCGGTCATGTCGGTATCGATCAGCCCGGGGGCGACGGCGTTGACGGTGATGCGGCGCTTGGCGAGTTCCACCGCCAGCGCCTTGACCGCGCCGATCAGCCCGGCCTTGGCGGCGCTGTAGTTGACCTGGCCCCGATTGCCCATCAGTCCCGAGACCGAGGCCATCACCACGATGCGCCCCGGGGCGCGGCGGCGGATCATCGGCATCACCAGCGGTTTCACCACGTTGTGGAAGCCGTCCAGGCTGGTCGACAGGACCCGGTCCCAGGCGTCGTCGCTGAGCGCCGGAAAGGCACCGTCGGCGGTGACGCCGGCATTGCAGACCACGCCGTAGTAGGCGCCGTGTTCCGCGATGTCGGCCTCGAGCGTCTCGCGGGCGGTGGCCCGCTCGGTGACGTCGAAGCACAGCACCCGCGCCTCGCGTCCGAGCGCGCGAATCTGCGTGGCGGCGGCCTCGGCATCGTCCCGGTTATGGCGGCAATGCAGCACGATGTCGAAGCCGTCGCGGGCCAGGCGCAGCGCCACGGCGCGGCCGATGCCGCGGCTCGAACCGGTGACCAGGATGGTTCCGGCGGGGGGGGCGGGTCGTGTGTCAGGCATGGCGCGGGGCGTCCTCGGCGGCGGGTTGGTAGATGGTCAGGTTGCCCTCGGCGAGGACGTCGTCGCCGTCGCGAATCTCGCCACGGAAACGGGCCAGGCCATTGTCGGCGACGAAGTCGCGGGTGACGTGCACCGCGAGCGACCCATCGGCGGCGAACGCCGTCGCCCGGCAGCGATAGTGGCGCGTGCCGACCAGAAAGCCCACCGCCGGTGCGTCGCCATGTGCCGCCGCGTGCCACCCGGCCCAGGCGGCGRCCGCCTGGGCCAGCCACTCGACGCCCACCCAGCCGGGCACGCCGGCCTCATTGACGAACAGCGCGTTGTCGCCGGGGCGCACACTGGCGACGAGACTCGTCTCGTCGGCGGCGAGCAAGGTGTCGAGCAGGCACAGGGGGCCGCGCTGGGGCACGTAGCCGGCGATCGGGCAGGGCAGCTCGGATCGTTCGGTCATGGCCGCTCTCCGTCGTCGCGGGCCAGCAGCAGGCTGGCGTTGTTGCCGCCGAAGGCAAAGGAATTGGACAGCGCCACCCGCGGCCCGGCGGTGACGGGCTCGCCGGTCGCCAGCGGCAGGCGCGGCAGCTCGGGGTCGTCGACCCCGTCGTGGACGTGGCGGGGCAGGAAGCCCTCACTGAGCGCCAGCCAGCAGAAGGCGGCTTCCAGCGCGCCGGCGGCGCCCAGGGTGTGCCCGGTCAGTGCCTTGGTCGAGCTGCAGGGCGGCGGGGTGGCGAACAGTGCGCTCACCGCGCGGGCTTCCATGCTGTCGTTGTGGCCGGTGCCGGTGCCGTGCAGGTTGAGGTAATCGATCGTCTCGGGGGCGCGTCCCGCCCGGGTCAGGGCGGCGCGCATCGCCTCGAGCGCACCGCTGCCGTCGGGGCGTGGTGCCGAGACATGGTAGGCATCGCTGCTCTCGCCGTAGCCTTCGAGCTGGATGCCGCCGGGGTCGCGGGTGACCACGAACAGCGCCGCCGCCTCGCCCAGGTTGATGCCGTCGCGGTTGGCGGAGAACGGCAAGCAGGGGCGATCGCTGACCGCCTCGAGGCTGGCGAAGCCGTTGACGGTCAGCCGGCACAGGCTGTCGGCGCCCCCGGCGATCACCGCATCGCACTCGCCGGCCAGCAGCAGCCGGCGCGCGCTGGTCAGGGCCCGGGCGCTGGAGCTGCAGGCGGTGGAGAGCACGTGAACCGGCCCGGCGAGGCCCAGCCGTTCGGCGACGAAACGCGCTGGCGCGCCCAGTTCCTGGCGCGCGTAATGAAAATCCGCGGGCAGCGGCCCTTCGCGGCCGGCCTGGGCGAGGGCCCGTTCGGTCTCGCCGATTCCCGAGGTACTGGTGCCCAGCACCACGCCGATGCGCTCGGGGGCGAAACGTGCCAGTACCGCCTCGATTGCGTCGCTCAGGCGTTCCAGGGCCAGCGCCAGCAACTGGTTGTTGCGGCTGCGATGGGCGGCCGGCCAGTCGGCGGTGTCGGGCAGCGGCTCGCTGACGGCGCCCAGTGGCAGCGGGCGACCGGGGGTGAAGGCATCGCTGGTCGTCAGGCCGCGGTGTCCCTCGCGCAGCGCCCGGGACAGCGTCGCCGGGTCGCTGCCCAGACTGCAGACCACGCCGGGCGCGGAGAGACGGCACGGGAATCGCGAGTCGTGGGCGCTCATTGGGCGGTCTCCGTCAGTGGGGCGATGCGCAGACGATAGCCACCCTGACGATCGTCGAGCAAGACCGTGTCGTCGCGTCCGGCCCGGGTGTCGGCGGGGATGATGCGGGCGATGATGCGCTGGCGATGACGGATGATCCGTGCCCCGTCGGCGACCGTCACCGACCAGTCGCTGCCGGCGAACGCCTCGCGCAGCGTCTCGACCGGCCACAGGCACCAGACGAGCCGGGCGGCCAGCCAGTCGGCGGGCGGCAGGCGCTCGGTCACCGTGTCGAGGGGCAGGTCGCCGGCCTGGTAGCGATCGCCGTCGGCGTCGTGGACCAGGGTCACCAGGCGCTGGCCATAGGGGGTGAGCAGCACCGCGCGCAGGGTCGCGCCGTCCAGACGCAGCAGGGCGATCAGCGTCTGCGGATCACGGGTCGGATCGTCGGGCTGGAAGGTGAGCCGGCGCTTCATGGTGGCCGGGTCGGCGAGTGCCGGCTGCTCGGGAGCGGGTGGCACCGGTGGGGCCAGCGAGCAGCCCGTCAGCCACAGCGCCAGCAGCAGGAGGATCGCCGGTCGGCAGGGTTTGGGTCGGCTCACGAGGCGCCCCCCATGGGATGACCGCACAGCTCGGCGAGTACGTCGAGACGCCGACGGCTGGCACTGACGAAGGGGTTGTCCCGGTCCCAGGCGTAGCCGGCGAGCACCGCGCTGATCATCCGGCGCAGCTCGGCCGGCGGATCGCGCTGGAAGATGATCGTCTGCAGGCGGCCGTCGTACCAGGCATCGACGAAGGCACGAAAGGTCGCGACGCCGGCGCGCAGCGGATCCTCGAACTCGGTGTCCCAGTCGACGCGCTCGCCGGCGAGCTGGCGCTCGAGCAGTGTCGTGGCCATGTCCGCCGAGCGCAGGGCGATGGTCACCCCGGAGGAGAACACCGGGTCGAGGAATTCCCCGGCGTTGCCCAGCAGGGCGTAACCCGGCCCGTGCAGGCGCTCGACGTCGGCGGAATAGCCGGCGAGTGCCTGGATCGGGCGTACCGGACGGGCGTCGGCGAGCAGCTCGGCGAAGCGCGGTTCGGCGTCGATCAGCGCCCGCCAGCGGCTCTCGGCATCGTTGCCGGCGGCCTCGAGGGTCGCCGTGTCGCCGACCACGCCCACCGAGGCGCGGCCCTCGCGGAACGGGATCAGCCAGTACCACAGTTGCGGGTCGTTGGGATGCACGCCGATCAGGATCTTCTCGCGGTCGAAGTCGTCGTCGAGCAGGATCTCGACATGGGTGAACAGCGCCGTGCGTGGTTCCAGGCGCGGGTCGCGGGCCAGCCCCAGTTGCCGGGCCAGGACCCGGCCGTAGCCGCTGGCATCGAGGATGAAGCGCGTCTCGAGGCGCTGGGTGTGGCCGGTCTCGTCGCGGATCGTCAGCGCAGGGCGATGGGCGTCGGGCTCGACCGATTCCACCGTGGTGGCGAAGTCGACCCGCGCGCCGCGCGCTTGGGCGGCCTCGATCAGGCGCTGGTCGAAGTCGGCGCGCTCGACCTGGAAGGTGTCGCTCCAGCCGGGCGTGGTCTTGTCGTGGAAGTCGATGACGGTGCCGAGCCCGTGGCGCGTGAAGGCGGCGCCGTTCTTGGGTTGGTAATGACCGGCGCGCACGGCGTCGAGCAGCCCGGCGCGCTCGAGAGGTTCCATGCACTGGGGCAGCAGGCTCTCGCCGATCGAGAAACGCGGGAAACGTTCGCGCTCGATGACCCGCACGCGGTGGCCGGCGGTGGCCAGCCTGGCCGCCGCCAGGGCACCGGCGGGGCCGGCGCCTATCACCACCACGTCGCTTGCCACGTCGCTCGCCGAAGTCGGGGTTTTGGCATCAGGGGTGGTCGTTGCCATGCGCACTCTCCTTGGCGGGGGTCGGATCGGGGCGTACCCAGGGGACCAGCAGCCAGACCAGCGTCAGGCCGATCAGGCAGGTCAGGCCCAGATAATGCAGTGCCGGCGTGGCGCTGAAGGCCAGCAGGCCGAAGGCCAGCACGCTGGTCAGCGTCGACAGGCTGATCGCCAGCCAGGTGGCCGGGCGGCGGCCATGCTCGGCGCTGAAGATGCCGGCGTCGAGGCCGATGCCCAGGACCAGCAAGAGCCCCAGTTGGCTGAACACGTTGAGCGGGATGCCCAGGGCGGCGAAGACCGCGAGCACGCCGAGCAGCGCGCCCAGTGGCGGCGCGACGACCCGCCAGGCGCGCCACCGGTAGCGCCAGACGAGCAGCAGCGTTAGCGCCGCCAGAGCCACACCCACCCAGACGGCGATGTGCCGGCGCAGTTCGCCGAGCAGCCCCGAGAGTCGCGCGACCCGGTCGACGTAGATCGTCCCCTCCCGAGCATGGGCGATCGCCTCGATGCGTGCCACCTCGGCGGGGGTATCGAGGCCGGTGAGCACCAGCGTCGCCGCCAGCGTGTCGCTGCCGTGCTGCGCGACGCGGCCCAGCCACAGCCGCCGGTCACCCTGGCCGGCGGGCATCGCCAGCCAGCTCGCCACGTCGAGCCTGGGCACGCCATCGAGCCGGGCCCGGGCCTCGCGGACGACCCGTTCGGGCAGGCCGGCACGCTCGACCAGCGTCGCCAGCGGCTCGCCGTAGAGCGTGGTCACGGCGGCCAGGTTGGCGTCCTGAACGGCGGGGGGCGGGACCCGGTCGGCCAGATCGTCGTAGCCGATCGACAGGCCGTCGGCGATGGCCGCGTCGAGAGCGTCGCCGAGCGCGGCGAGGCGCGACAGCAAGGCGGGTTCGTCCGGGGCGGTGACCAGCAGGAAGTGACTGCCGGTGTCGCTGCCCAACAGGTGCTGGACCTGGCGCTCCTCGGCCAGCCGTTCGGCCGACGAGGGGTTGAGCAGGTGCAGGCTGTCGTCGACCGTGAGCCGGGCGGCGATCAGCCCGAGCAGCGCCAGGGATAGGCCGACGGCTATGACGGCGACACCGCGCGAACGGCTTATCCGGGGCGTGGTCAGCCGCCACAGCCGCTCGGCGATGCGTGCCGTGGCCGGATGGGCCGGCAGGCGCAGGCGGGGCAGCCACAGCACCACGGTGAGCCAGGCGCCGGCGAGCCCCGCGGCGGCGAAGACCGCCATCTGTCGCAGCCCCGGCAGCGGCGTCAGCGCCTGGGCGAGATAGGCGGCGAGACTCGACACCAGGCCCAGCGTCAGCCCCGGCAGCAGGGCGCGCAGGCGAAAGGCCCGGCCCTGGATGGCGCGGTCGCACTGCAGGTGCAGGGCGTAGTCGATGGCCACGCCGATCAGGCTGGCGCCGAAGGCCAGTGTCATTAGGTGCAGGCGGCCGAACAGCGCCAGTGTCAGCGGCAGGGCGACGAGCAGCCCGCAGCCCAGCGGCAGCAGCAGCGAGACCAGGGTGCGCGGCGAGCGGAACACCGCGAGCAGGATCGCGATCAGCCCGACGAAGGCACCGAGGCCGATGGTGGTGATCTCGTGACGGGCCTGTCGCGCCCCCGCGGCGGCGTGGAAGATCAGCCCCGAGTGCAGCAGGCTCGCCTCGGGGTGCGCCGATTCGAAGGCCGCGAGGGTCTCGGTCAGCGCCTGCTGGGCGGGCAGCGAATAGGGATTGGCGGCCAACTGGCCGATCAGCAGGGCATGCCGCGTGCCGTCGTCGCCCCGCACCGTGAGCAGGCCGTGCCAGGGCGTGACCGGGCTGTCGTCCCGCGCTGCCAGCCAGCGGTCTAGCAGGCCGAAGGGGTCGGCCACCGGCTGCGGCGAGGCGGTCGGCGAGAACAGCCGTTCGAGGGCCGGCTGGACCAGCGAGGTACCGCCGTCGGTGTGGATCGTCTCGCGCAGCGCCGGGGGCAGCAGGCGATAGCGGTAGCGGTCCAGCGACTCGCGGGGATCGGCATCGGCCAGATCGACGTCACGCCAGTCGAGGCGTGCGACCAGCTGACCGTCGTCGGCCGCGCCCAGGGCCTCGGCGAGCGCGCCTGCCGCGTCGCCCAGGTCGGGCGCGCTGACCAGCAGCACGAAGCGGTCCGCGAAGGGCTGGCCCAACTGCTCGCCGGCACGCTCGATCAGCGGCGACTGGCGATCCGGGGGCAGCAGCGCGGTGAGTCGGGTGTCGGTGGGCAGGCCGTCGCGCACCTGCCAGACGAACACGCCCAGGGCGATCAGCAGCACCACGCCCCAGAGCCGCGCCAGGCGTCGACCCGTGGAATCAGCGGGCGTCATCGAGCGGGCGCTGGTCGCTGAAGCGTACCGTCAGCACGTCGCCGTTGGCGGCGTGCATGGCCAGACGCTCGACGTAGCGACCCCCGGCGAGACGAATCCGGCTCAGGTAACGGCGCAGTGCGTCCTGACGCGGCTCGAGGGTCGCCTGCCAGGCTTCGGCGTCGCCGTCGAGAGTAATCGCGAAACGTGTCTCGAGGGCCTGCCAGTCGCCGTCGAGCAGGTTCATCAGCAGGGTGGCGGCCTGCTGGCGGCGGCGGTCGTCGTTGCCGCGCTCGCCGTCGGCCTCGCTGAGCCGTCCGGCATCCTCCGGGGTGAAGACCATCCGATCCTCGACCGGCTGCTCGAGGATCCACACCACCCGGGTGTCGCGCTGGTAGCGGAAGCGTCCGCGGCTGGTCAGGTCGGTGTCGAGATCGGCCAGGTGGCGCTGTTGCACGAAGCGTCCCTGGAGATCGGGGGTGGCGGCGAGCCTGTGCTGCAGGTCATCGAGGTCGAAGGCCAGCGCGGGCATCGCCCACAGCAATGACAGCAGGATGAGCAGGCGCATGACGGTCTCCTTGTCGGTGGCACTGGCGATTCTGCCCGCGAGGAAGCCGCGCAGGCGGTTCGGGGCGCTTCTGAGCGTCAGCCGGGGCAGCGCGGCGGCATCAGCGATCATCGGTGTGCCAGAAGGGAAAGAAGTTGAACCATTGCAGTGGGTAGTGCCGACACTGCTCGGTGAGCCAGGCGGCGTAGCGTTGCATGGCGGTCTCGCGCCAGTGTTCGCGGTCGCGGCGCCTGAGGGTGGAGGTGTCGTCGAAGGCCTCGAAGGTCACCCGGTGGTGGCCGCCCTCGCGCACGCAGCCCAGGGTGTAGATCGGGCAGCGCAGCAGCGCGGCCAGCCAGAAGGGCCCTTCCGGGAAGGGCGCGGGCTCGCCCAGGAAGTCGATGTCGCGGGTACGACCGGTATCGGCGAGCGGCTCGCGGTCGGCGGCGATCACCACGAAGCCGCCGGCATTGATGCGCTCGGCCAGGCGCATGGCGGTGGCCGGGGTGATCTCGCTGACCTCGACGATCTCGGGACCGCGGCGCTGGGTGGAGCGATCCAGCAGGGTGTTGAACTTCTCGGCGTTGCGGGTGTGCATCAACTGGGTGACGTGGAAGTCGTCGCGGGTCTCGCTCATGGCGCTGCAGATCTCGAGATTGCCGTGATGCGAGACCAGCATCAGCCCGCCGCGGCCGCTGCGGATCGCGGTGTCGAGGCGGGCGCGGTGGTCGGCCTCGAGGCGCACGTCCAGCGGCATGCCGCTCCAGGCGGCGACCTTGTCCATCAACGACTGGCCGAAGGCCCAGAAGTGGCGCAGCACCAGCCGCTTCAGGCCCCGTGGCGGGTGGCCGGCGTGCAGCGGCCAGATGCGGCGTAGATAGCGCTGCGAGGCGCGCCGGGCCAGCGGGCGGCGCAGGTAGTAGTAGAGGATCACCCAGACGAGCATGAAGCGAAACGGCAGCGGCCCCAGCCGGCGGCGGATCCAGACCATGATCCGCATGCCGGCGACGCTGCCCGATTCCTGGATGCGCGCCCAGTGGCGCGGTGCCTCGTCCGTGGCACTCACGTCGATCGTCCCCCTGGCGACTGGCCGGCGAAGCGCCGGCGCAGCAGACGCGGCAGGCGCCACAGCAGCCCGGCGAAGAGCTTGAGGTGCATCAGCACGAGCAGGGCGTTGTCGCGGCCCATGGCGAAATGCGAGACCCCGTCGAGCGGGTAGTGTACCCGAACCGGCAGGTTGATCACCTCCCGTCCGGCCCATACCCAGCGCACCGGCAGTTCGGTGTCGAACTGCATGCGCTCGCCGCAGGGGTGACGCGCGATGAGCCGGCGCGTGACGGCGACGGGGAACAGCTTGACGCCGCACATGGTGTCGCGCAGCGCGAACGACAGGGTGTCGAGCCAGACCAGGCCGTGGGTGAGGTACCGGGCATAGTAGCGATGGCGCGGCACGCTGTCGTCGAAGCGCGGATAGCCGATGCGCAGGCGCGCGTCGTCGGCGGCGAGATCGGCGACAAAGGCGGGCAGGTCGGCGGGGTCGTGCTGACCGTCGGCATCCACCTGCAGGGCATGGGTGAAACCCTGGCGCTCGGCCTCGGCAAGGCCGGCCTTGACCGCCGCGCCCTTGCCACGATTGACCGGCAGGCGAACCAGGGTGATGTCGTCGGCCTCGGCGAGGGACTCGAGCACCGCACGACAGTCGGCATCGCTGCCGTCGTCGACCAGCAGCAGCGGCACGCCCAGTTCGCGGCGAATCCCTTCGCAGGTGGCGGCGATGGCCCCGGCATGGTTGTAGACCGGGATCAGCACACAGCAGCGCGCCGGCGTCATGGGACCTCCTCGAGGGCGAAGCGCGCCCGACCGCTGGCATGGCAGCCGCGCGCGCCGTCGAAGGCAAACATCAGTCGCTGGTGATCGTCGTGCGCCGCCAGCGCGAGTGACAGGGTAACGCGCTCGCCGGGGAGCAGCAGCAGGGGGAACTTGACGCGCTCCATGCCGGTGAACGGGGCCGACAGCCCCAGGTGCTCCCGGGCCAGGTCGCAGGCCCACTGCACCAGGACCACCCCCGGCACCACCGGATGGTCGGGGAAGTGACCGTCGAGATAGGCCAGCCGTTCGGGGACCTCGAGGGCGATGCGGCACTCGTCGGGGGCGGGCGTCTCGACGCCCAGCCAGCGCGGCTGACGACGATCGTGGAGATCGCGGAACAAGCGCTCGATACGCTCGGCGGACAGCTTGCCCTGGGCATTGGTCGGCCAGGCGGCGACGAAGCGCCAGTAGCGCGGGATCACCGTCGTCTCGAAGGCCGCCGTCAGCTGTCGGCGCAGCGAGGCGACCAGGGCGCGCCGCGTGGCATGATCGCGGGGCAGGTCGGCGGCGTCGAGCTGGACGATCGCCCCCAGGCGGGTGGCGTGCCGGGGTAGTGTCAGGGTGCTCGCCCGGCGCACCCGTGGATCGGCGGCCAGCGCCCGGTCCATGGCGGTCAGCGAGACACGCTTGCCGCCCACCTTGGCGATGCGGTCGGTGCGCCCCAGCAGGCGGAAGCGGCCGTCGGCGAGCGGCTCGATGCGATCGGCCTGGCGCTGCCAGTCGGCGGTCTCGAGAAACGGCGAGCGCAGCCACAGTCGCTGCTCGCCATCGTCGCGGACACCGATGCCGGGCAAGGGGTGCCAGGCATCGCCGTCGTGCTGGTCGCGCCAGGCGATGCCGCCGGTTTCCGAGCTGCCGTAGACTTCGCGCACCGGCGCGCCGAGCAGGCGCCTCACCCGGGCACCGGCCTCGGCCGGCAAGGGCGCGCCGGAGGAGTACACCGCGCTCAGGCGGTCGCCGACCGCCGCCCAGTCCAGGCTCTCGGGCAGGCGCTCGAGCGGCGGCGGTGCACTGATCAGTCGTGCCCGCTCGGCCGGGACGAGGGCGCCGAGCCAGGCGTGCAGGGTCTCCAGGTAGCGGCAGGTGGTCTCGGCGAGCGGGGCCGCCTCGCACAGCGGGCGCAGGATGGCGAACAGCAGACCGTAGATGTGCTGATGACTGACCTGGCTGATGGTCACGTCGCCGGCGAGCGGCCACAGCGTGCGATGAGTGGCCAGTTCGGCGTCGAGCTGGCGAAAGCGCTTGTCGAGGCGCTGCGGCGCCCCCGTCGAGCCCGAGGTGTACAGCGACAGCGCCCGACGCTCGGGATCGAAGTGCCCCCAGCGCGGGGCCTCGCCAGCCTTGTCTCGAGAGGCGTCGGGCCGGTGGCCGCCGGGCACGTCGCCGAGCCGGGCACGGGTCAGTCGGTCCACCCCGGCGAGCGTCTCGGGACGGTCGTCGGCGGGCAGTAGCGCGCTGTCGCCGCGCTCCCAGAGGGCGATCAACGCCGCGGCGAAGGTCAGTGGATCGCGCTCGTGGAGCAGCCAGTGCGCGCCGGGTGCGGCGAGGTCGTCGAGCAACGCCTGCCAGGCGACGATGCGGCGCTGGAACTCGCCCAGGGTGGTGCCCGGGCCCGCCGGTGACCAGCCGATGCGGCGTGCGGGATCGTCGTCGCGCCAGGGCGCCGATTGCAAGGGTGTCTGGGTCATGACGAACTCTTCTGCTTGACGCGTTGGCGCACGCACCACTCGCCGGTGAACAGCAGCGCCATCGCGGCATAGGCGATGCCGCCGTTGTACAGCGTCCACAGCGCCGGGTCGGCGTGGATGACCGTGGCCAGCGCCAGGGTGCCGTTGACGGCGAAGAAACCACACCACAGCCAGGTCACGCGGCGCGTGTAGCGCACGCCGCTGGCCGGCAGGTCCGGTGTCTGGCGCCGGGCCAGACGTTCGATCAGCGTCGGCGGCCGGTAGAGCGAGGCGGCGAACAACGCCAGCAGGGCGGCATTGACCGCCACCGGCCACAGCCGAATCGCGGTGTCGGCGTTGCCGCTCGCCGCCATCAGCCCCGCGGGCAAGGCCGCGAGCCAGGCCCAGCGCTTGCGGCCGCGCGGCAGTCGCCAGGCGGCCAGCAGGATCAGTCCCGCCAGCCACGGCCAGCCCCGCTCGCCGAGCGGGGCGTGGCCGACCAGCCAGGGCCAGCCCAAGGTCAGGCCTCCCAGCAGCAGATCGAGCCAGCGGCCCGGGCGCGGGAGAGCAGCGTTCGTGGGACGGGATCGAGCCATCGTGACGAGCGGGAGACGGTTACTTGACGCGGCGTTCCTCGACCAGGGTGGCGAGTGTCCTGAGGTTGGCGAAGTGGCGACGCGTGTCGTCGCTGTCGGCTTGCAGCTGGATGCCGTAGGTCTTCTGCAGCGCCAGGCCCAGTTCCAGGGCGTCGATGGAGTCCAGGCCGAGCCCCTCGACGAACAGCGGCTCGTCGGGGTCGATGTCCTCGGGGGTGACGTCCTCGAGTTCCAGGGTGTCAATGATCAGCTGCTTGAGCTCGCGTTCCAGCTCGGTCGTCATGCAGGGCTTCCTCGTCCCGGTCGATGTCGTTGAAATAGGCTTCCAGCCGTCGTGTCAGCTCGCGGATCGCCTCGGCGGTCTCGCCGGCCCGGGTGTCCCGCGGTGACAGGACATCGCCGACCTCGAGGTGAAAGCCGGGGCGTTGCGACGGTACACGATACCACGCCTCGCCTTTGGTCAGGGTGCTGGGTCGGCAGCGGATGCGCACCGGGAGGATCGGTGTGCGCCCGCCCAGGGCGATGGTCGCCGCGCCGCGCCGCAGCCGGATCGGCGCGCCCGGCGTCGAGCGTGTCCCTTCGGGAAACACGATCAGTGTCTGGCCATTGTCCAGCGCCCGGCGGGCCGCCGCAATCGTCGCTCGGGGGTCGCTGGCGATGACGTAGCCGGCGGCGCGAATCACGCCGCGTGTCACCGGATGGGCGGCGAGACGGCCCTTGACGATGCAGTTGGCGTCGGGCGTGTGGGCCAGCAGGAACAGGGCGTCGATCAGGGTGGGATGGTTGGCGAGCAGCAGCCGGCCGGGCTGACTCAGGCGCTGTGCCTGGTCGATGCGGTAGGCGATCAGTCCCAGGCCGCGCAGCGTGGCGAGAAAGCCGCGACAGGTCATCTGCACGAGCCGCCGGACACGGCGCCGGGCGGTGGCGGCGTCGCGGCTCGCCAGGCGCAGTGGCGGCGCGACGATCTCGCCGATCAGCAGGGTGCAGAGCGCGAAGACCGCGAAGGCCAGGGCGGTGGCGAGGGTCCGCCAACCGCGATCGATGGCGGCCAGCCAGCCCGGCGGCCACGCAGCGGCTGCCATCAGGCGTCGAGCCGCCAGGTCCGGCCTCGCAGCGGGCTGGTCAGACTGCCGCCGTGGCGTAGCCAGTCGATGATATCGACGGGCTGGAGGGCATCCAGCGCCGAGAGAGCCTCGCCCGACGCGGGGGCGGGAACGATCTCCCTGCCCTCGGCCGGGGACAGGACCGCGGCCACGGCGGCGCTGCCGCGGTCCGGCGGGGCATGAGCGGCGAAGCGGGCCGGGACCGGGGCATCGCTGAACACGGCGATCACCCGCGGCGCCCCTTCGGCCAGATAGCCGCAGGCCTCATCGAGCAGGGCGGCCCATTCGTCGCCGCTGGCCGAGATCGCCTGCAGCGAACGGCGATTGCCGCTGGCGATGGAATGCACGCCGAGTACGGCGTTGTGGACCGACAGCCCGAAGCGCGCCGGCGAAAGCGGCGCATTTTCGGCCAGCGAATAGAGCATTTCCAGGGTGCGCTCGCCGTCGCCGTGTCGCGAGGCATGCAGCAGGATCGTCGTGCCTTCGGGGTCGAGGTCGGCGAGCATGTCGCACACCGCTCGCCCCGGGTTGCTGAGGCGTCGGCGCAGCATCGCCGGCACCGAGCGTCCGGCGGGGCGGGCCTCGGTGGAGATGTGCGTGTCGCCGGCGGCATCGCCATCGGGCAGCCAGGCACGCCAGTCCTGAACAAAGAGCGAGGCGGGAGTCATCGTGCGGTCTCTCGTCGTTTCCTGGTGGGGGCAAGCGGGCCGTCGGGTGACCGTGGAGTCCCGGTCGGCGCTGACTGGCGTCGGGTCGATCAGGTCTTACCCTACGCGAGTCGGCGCCACCCGGCCACTTCCGGTGCCGTCCGACGGTCCCGCGCGGGTCGACGCCCTCAACCGACCAGACCCAGGTGCTCGACCAGGATCAGGCAGCCGATGCCGATCAGTATCACGCCGCCGATGCACTCGGCCCGCTGGCCCACCACGCGCCCCAGGACCCGGCCCAGCAGGACGCCCAGGGTGACCATGATCAGCGTGGCGAGGCCGATGAACAGCGCCGTGGAGACGATGTTGGCGTCGACGAAGGCCAGGCCGATGCCCACGGCCATGGCATCGATGCTGGTGGCGAAACCGGTCATGGCGAGTCGCAGGAAGGAGTGCTGGTGGGGGCGCTGCGCGGTTTCCCGGTCGACGGGGGAAAGGCCCTCCTTGATCATGTGGCCGCCGAGCAGCAGCAGCAGGGTGAAGGCGATCCAGTGGTCCCACTGGGCGACATAGCGCGAGGCAGCCAACCCCACGCTCCAGCCGATCACCGGCGTGGTGGCTTCGATGGTGCCGAAGATCAGGCCGGTGCGCAGGGCTTCTCGAAAATGCGGGCGCTCCAGGGCGGCACCCTTGCCGACGGCGGCGGCGAAGGCATCCGTGGACATGGCGAAGGCGAGAAACAGGGTGGAAGCCAGGGTCATGACGCGTCTCCGTACCGGGCAGACAGAAAGGCATGCCTCGCGTGCCCGGTCTGGAACGCGTGACATACCTTCGGTCTCGCCAACCGGTGACGGTCGCCTGCACCACGACGCAGCGCGTCGAGCTTGTTGATGCAGGCACTTCCGAGGCTGTCGGAAGTCGGCTACTCCCCAAAGGAAGCGCAATGGTAAAACATCATTAACCCGAATGATAGGAAGGGTTAAATCGTGTAATAGCCTCGGATAAACTAGTTAACTGCGGTTAGTTTAGTGAAATACTCTTGATTGATGCTGACGCCCGGAAATTGTCGGTTCATTACGGATCAGCGTGAAACGTTGAGCCAACGCTATGGACATGAATTCCCTTCCACAAAACCCGTCTGGATGGCCCACGGGCGCATGGAGATTTCGGTGGGAAGGAACTTTTTCCCGATTGGCGCCGCAGGCGCCCGGCGAACGAAAAGAACCCGGCCGAGGCCGGGTTCTGATGGGCGGTGCGTCACTGCTGCCCGTGAGCTTCCTTGAACAACCCTCCGTGGTCCATCGGCCCGTCCCTGGGGCGAATGTCTGGTGCCGGGTTGATACCTCCTTGCTCAGCGACACACGGTCTCACGTTTAATTTGCTTGGCTACATAACATAGATTAAATACTAATCATAATTAATAGAGGGGCGTTCCAGCGTGGCGGTGAATGACATGGGCCACTCTGAAAGCGTGTCAGCGACGATTCGCGGGCGGGGCGATGGCGTGGAGTGCAATCCACGCGGCGACGTGATCGCCAGGAATAATGCCTGTCCATTTCGGCAGCTTGGCCGCTCGGCCCTCGTTCCGGATGCTCCGGTCGCGCGAGGTGCCTCAAGTCGATTCCGACAATGCCGATAGATGAGGTAAAGAACCAGTAGCGGAGGGCAGTGGTGTGCTTCACGACGTGACCATAGCAATATCGCCAGGGGCAAGGGAGGTTCACGAGAGCCGCATTCGCAAAACGGTCGAGATCATCCGCAGCCAGTCGCTGTCGTGTGCCAAATGCGGCACGTTGGCGGTGCCCGTCTTCGGCACACGCAATCTCTATCGATGTCTCAACTGTGCCCGACAGGCGACGAATGCCGCTCATGATATCCGTGCCAGCCTGACGGCGGTTGCCGTGAACAGCGCGACGAAGAGCACCTATTACCAGAAAGCGCTCGTATTGCTGGAGTCGCAGGCAAATCGCGAGAGGCTATGCCAGACAACCGGCAGCGTGTCGCCCACGACCGATGGGCCGGTAACGCGTTCCGTTTCTCCCCGCTGACGCCCGGGGCGTCGCTGCCCGATCTCGGCGCCATAGTGGCGCATGCGGTGGCCTTTTGCGTCTCGCCACTGCGGCCCGGTGTCTCTCGGCGCGCGCCTTGAGTTGGATCAAGACGGCCCTGGCGTGTCTCGACTAGTCTGGTGCTGGCATGACCTCCAGGGAGGGGCATCCAGGGAGCGTTGACCAGGGAAGCACCGGCAGGGGCGCCGGTGGAAGTTGTCCAGGAACGCAAGACCATTGACCCGGTCATCGAGCCGGGTCTTGTTTTGACCCGTGTTCGGTCAGGTCGGCGCCGAGGGAAAGAGCGCCGCCGTCAGGGTGGGGTTGAGCTGATCGGTCAGCTTCATAGGGTCGAAGGCGGAGATCTCCAGCAATCGCTCGAGATCCAGGATCTGAATGTCCTTGCGGGTCTTGCGCAACAGGCCCTGGCTCTCCATTTCGCCCAGGGTGCGACTGACATGCACCTTGGTCATGCCCAGCAGCTTGCCGAAGTCGCTCTGCAGTAGCGGCACCGAGAAGTCTCGGTGAACCGATTCGTCCACGCGCTTGAGGCGATAGTAAAGCTCGAGCACGAAGTGGGCGATGCGTGCCCGGGCATCATGACGCAGAATATTGACCAGGCGCTTGCTGATGATGACCTGCTGCCGGGCGGCGGCGGCATGGATGGCCAGGGTCAGCGACGGGGAATGCTGGAATATGTCGAGCAGCCGCTCGGCGGGAAAGGGACAGACGACGCCGGATGTCAGCATGACGACGTCGGTCGAATGAGCCGGCAAGGTGAGTTCGCGAATCCCCATCAGGTCGCCGGGCAGGAAGATATCCAGCACCTGCCCTTCGCCGCTCTCGGAGCGGTGCATGCTGTAGGCCCAGCCACGGCGCAGGGTGTACAGGGTCCGGGGGACGTCCTCGGCCTTCCAGAGCGTTTGGCCTCGAGAAACCGGCTGGGGCGTCTGCTCCAGTTCGGCCAGCAGATGCATGTCGGTGTCGGACAGTGCCATGAAATGCATCAGATTGTCTGTCAGGCAGACTTCTTGAGGTGCTGTCGCCATGTGGGGCCTATGTGCCGTGGGGCCACGGTTTGCGGGAGGCGAAGGAGGCAGAGGCCTTGAGTCGCGATGCCGAGCGGTGAACGTCCCCTTCACCCTGAACCTCAATCACGGCGATGGCAAACCCGATAATCCAGATTGATTATTTTTTACCTTGAATAACCCATGTTATCTCTCGATGGCGGCCAGGGGCGCGTATCGTGGTTCCAGGCAAGGACGCCTGTCAGGGAAGAGCGGGAACAGGAAGCCCGAACGACCAAGGAGGCACGAGCAGGAAGCTCGTGGTGAGCTGGCAAGGAAACGCAGCGATTGAAGGCCCGTGCCTCGACGAGGACGGGCCTTCTCTTTGTTGAAATGGCGCGGCATGGGGCGCCGAGAGGCTGCCTACGTCGGCCGTGTCGGTATCTTCACCGACCCTGATGCCTTGGCGGTGGTAATGTTGATGCGCCGACGCTTGCCGCCCGTCTCAAGGGTGAGGCTGTACCAGCCCCAAGCCTTCGTCAATGAGTGGCACGGCTTGACTCCCAAAGTGGGAGGGTTTATGTTCTCCCAAAAAGGGAGGAGGTTGTGAGAGTCATCGCGAAACGCGCGTTGCGGGAGTTCTGGGAGAAAGGCTATGCCGATGCCGAGCGACCGCTGACGGAGTGGTATCACATGATGACGAAGGCCAGTTGGCCGACGCCGCAGGCGCTGAAAGCGGAGATTCGCACGGCAAGTATCCTTAAGGGGAGCCGCGTGGTGTTCAACATCGGCGGCAACAAGTACCGGGTCATCGTGTCGATCCGCTACTCGCAGCAGATCGCATGGGTACGCTTTGTGGGCACGCACGAGCAGTATGATCAGGTAGATGCGGAGACCATATAGATGAACATCCAGCCGATTCGCAGTGACGCTGACCTGGATCGCACCTTCGCACGGATGGAGGTGCTGTGGGACGCAGAGGAGGGCAGTGAAGAGGCCGACGAGTTGGAAGTGTTGTCGATCCTCGTCGAGCGCTATGAGGATGAGCATTATCCTGTCGGGCCTTCCGATCCCATCGAGGCTATCAAGTTTCGCATGGAGCAGCAGGGCCTGACACCGCGCGACCTGGAGCGTTTCATCGGCTCCAGTGGCCGGGTTTCGGAGGTCCTGAATCGCCGGCGCGGGTTGAGCTTGCGCATGGTGCGGAACCTGCACAAGGGGCTGCATATTCCCTATGAAACCTTGCTGGACGAGGAGCCGGCCTAAAAACGCCTTTCACAACCGGTAGACGAAGTGCGCTTCTCCGGTGGCAGGACGCCGCGAGGGCGCTGTGAATCCCTCCCTGGGCGCTACCTTTGCTATCTGACCGCCATGGATGGCGGGAATGCCGGAATGGAAAGGAGCATTTTCCGGCCATGGCAAAGGCCCCTCGCTTTGCCCTGCTACCGGCGCCCATCACCAGAGGGTTTGGAAATGCACTCTAAAGCCTCGGCGCTGCGATCGGAATACTCAGCCCCGAGGCCTTGAGGATCGCTTGGATCTGTGTCCACTAACTGCTGGGTAAGATCCAGGGGAATGCACATGAAGTGTACGCATGAGACCTAAACCCGCCTTCTCAGCGACTGCACGGGTCGTCCATCACCACCTCGCGAGGCCGGTAACGACGGGCCACGGCGTCGACGACGATGTTCAGCCCGGCGGTGACCAGCAGCAGGAAGAACGCCTGATCGAACATCAGGTACTGGAAGCTCGAGTCGATGTGAAAGCCCAGGGTGGCGACGCCCAGCATGCCCAGCAGGGCGGTCTCGCGAATGATCACTTCGGCGCGGTAGAAGAGCAGGGCGAGCAGGCCGGGGTAGATGCGCGGCAGCAACTCGTAGGCGTAACGACCGCTGGCGGTCAGGTCGGGCATGCCGGGTTCGACGCCGTCGGCATGGCGCGCGGCGAGAAAGGCGATCAGCGCACCGTTGTGCAGCGCCAGGGCGAGCCAGGCGGGCAGCATCGAGGGCCCGAGCAGCAGCAGGAAGATGAACGCCAGCATCAGTTCCGGCGTCGAGCGCAGCCCGATCAGCAACGCGCTGCCCCCCAGCCGGGAGGCACGGTTGCCGAAGTGGCGGCTGGCCAGCGGCCACAGCAGCAGGGCGATGACCAGCGCGCCCACGGTGCCCATGAGACCCAGCAGCAGAGTATTGCCGATCGCCGGGCCCAGATCGGGAATAGCCCCCAGCCAGGCCACCAGCCCCGCTGGATCGCCGTTCAGCAGCGGCGCCGGCCACAGGTCGTGGCTGACGAAGCGCCACAGCAGGCCGGCGTCGACGTCGGGCCAGGGGCCCAGCAGGAACAGGCAGCCCAGGGCCAGCAGCGGCAGCAGGCGGCGATGTGCCCAGAGGCCGATCGAGCCGATCAGCAGGTAGAACAACCACAGCAGTGCGCCCGCCTCGTGATAGTGGCCTTCGCGAAAGGCGCTCTCGAGATGGAAACCCAGGGTGGGCAGGCCGACGAAACCCAGCAGCACGCTGGCCCGCAGCGAGCATTCGAAACGGTAGCGGGTATAGGCGGCCAGACGCTCCCAGACCAGCGGCAACTCCGCATAGACGAAGCGTGACAGCCGGCCGACGCCGGGCGGCAGGCTGTCGGCCGCCGCCGCCGGGGTCTGCTCGAGGATCTCGGCATAGACCTTGGCGAAGATCCCGGCGTAGGGCACGGCCAGCGCCGCCAGGGCGGTCACCGCCGAAAGCCCGAAGACCTGCAGGAACAGCAGGGCCCAGAACAGTTCGTGGATGGCGCGCACGAAGGCGCAGCCGGCCCGCACCAGGCGCGAGCGGAAGAACACCAGTGCCAGGGGAAAGCCCAGCAGCACGCCGAGCAGGGTGCCCCACAGGGCCACGCTCACCGTCAGGCCGATGGCGTGCAGCGGCGAGCTCAGTTCGCGCCAGTGCGGCAGCGCCAGGCCCGCGGCCATGCGGCCCAGTTCCGCCCAGGGGTCGTGGGCGACCACCGCCAGGTCGGCGAAGGGCAGCAGCACGGCACACAGCGCGATCAGCGCCAGCGACCGCCGCGCCAGGCGCAGGCCGGGGGAGTCGCCGCGCAGGATGCCCGGGGCGGCCGATTCAGCCATGCGCGTCCTCGTCGGCCGGCTTGTCGGGGGGGACGTCGGCATCGGGGTAGAGTCGATCGAGGTCGGCCAGCGTCAGCGTGTCGGTGGTGGCGTCGAGCACCAGCCGGCCCTCGCGCAGCCCCCACACGCGATCGAAGTGCGAGAGCGCCAGCTCGCGCTGATGCAGGGCGACGACGCTGGTGGCGTGGCGGGCGTCGATCAACGCCAGCAGGCGCAGCGCCTGGTGGGGGTCGACGCTGGCCACCGGCTCGTCGCCGAGGAAGACGCGGCGCTGCTGATAGAGCGCACGGGCGATCGCCACGCGCTGGCGCTGGCCGCCGGAGAGGCGGGCGACTGGGCGCTTGAGCAGGCCGTCGAGGCCGAGTTCCGCGCACAGTTGGCCGATCTCGGTCCAGGCCCGGCGTTCGGGACGGACCAGGTTCCACAGATTGGCCAGCGCCGAGTGGCGCTCGAGCCGGCCCATGTAGACGTTGTGATAGACCGCCAGCTGCGGGACCAGCCCGTGGCTCTGCGGGCACCAGGCGACCTCGCCGGCCAGGCGCCGGCGCAGCGCGGCCAGCAGCGTCGACTTGCCGGCCCCGCTCTGGCCGAGCAGGGCGACACGCTCGCCGGCGTGCAGGGTCAGCGATAGTCGCGGCAGGATGACCCGGTTGCCGTGGCCGACGTCCTCGCCGGCCAGCGACAGCAGCGCGGGCGCCATGTCAGCGCAGCAGGCCGAGGTCTTCGCCGACGGCTTCGATCGGCGCATAGGCGTCGTTGTCGACCGGGATGAAGCCCTGACGCGGGAAGCTCTCGAGCAGTTCCGGGGCCTCCATGTCGAGCAGCGCCTGGCGCACGCGGTCGGTGAAGCCGTCGCCGAAGCGCGCGTCGGCGTCGCCGCGGATCGTCCACTGATAGTCGGGGTAGGCCGGGGTTTCCCAGATCACCTTGACCTTGTCGGTGTCGACGCGGCCATCGGCCACGGCGGCGTCCCAGACCGTGTAGTTGACCGCGCCGACGTCATAGGTGCCGGACTCGACCAGGGCGATGGTGCGGGTATGATCGCCGGAGAAGCCGACCCGCGAGAACAGCGCCTCGGGCGCTTCGTCGAAACGCTCGCGCAGGTAGTACTCGGGCATCAGCCGGCCGGAGGTGGACGTCTTGGCGCCGAAGGTGAACGACTTGCCCGCGAAGGCATCCGGCATCCGCTCCTGGTGGGGGTCGATGCCGGTGTCGGTGTTGGCGATGAAATAGCTGTGAAAGGCGGCGTCCTCGACGCCCTGGGCCAGTGCCCGGGATCCCGGCACCAGACGCCGTGCCTGGACGCCCGAGAGTCCGCCGAACCAGGCCAGTTGCACCTGATCGTTGCGGAACGCGCTCACCGCCGCGCTGTAGGATTTCACCGGCACATACTCGACCTCGACGTCCAGCGTGTCGCTCAGGTAGTCGGCGACCTTCTGGAAGCGCTCGACCAGTCGCGACTGGTCCTCGTCGGGAATTGCGGTGAAGCGGAAGGTTTCCTGCGCCTGGGCGGCGGGGGCCAGGCCAAGCAGCATCAGGGCGGTGGCGAACAGGCGTCGCATGGTGGAGCTCCTCTGGTGTTCGGAGGGCGCTATTGTTGTGCCTGGGCGCGACGGGGGCAAGCCCGTCCGGGCCTGAGGCGTTGCCCGGGCCGGACGCCGACGGCTACGCTGCGCGATGTGGGGCGGCCTACTCCTCGGTGGCGGGAAAGCGGGTGGCCTGGAGGCTGTCCTTGATCTTCTTGAGATGGGTCTGGAAGTCCTCGCCGCGGCGCAGGGTCACGCCGGTGGCCAGCACGTCGATCAGCGCCAGATGGATCATTCGCGAGGTCATCGGCATGTAGACGTCGGTGTCCTCGGGGGTGATGACCTCGAGGGTCTCGGTACACTCCCTGGCGAGCGGCGAATGGGGCGCGGTGATGCCCAGCACCACGGCGCCGTTCTCGCGGGCCAGTCGTGCGATCTCGACCAGCTCGCGGGTGCGCCCGGTATAGGAGATGATCACGATGGCATCGCCGGTGTGGCTGGCGGCGGCGACCATGCGCTGCATCAGCACGTCCTCGTAGGCCATCACCGGCAGGTTGAAGCGGAAGAACTTGTGCTGGGCATCCTGGGCGACCGGCCCCGAGGCGCCGAGGCCGAAGAAGCTGATCTGCTTGGCCTGGATCAGGTAGTCGACGGCGCGCTCCACGCGCTTGGCGTCGAGCGCCCGGCGGGCGTCGTCGAGGGCGGCGATGGTCGCGCCGAAGATCTTGTCGCCGTAGCGCGCGGCATCGTCCTCGCGTTCCACGCTGCGGCTGACATAGGGGGTGCCGCCGGCCAGGCTCTGGGCCAGCTTGATCTTGAAATCCGGATAACCCTTGGCGTCGAAGTTGCGGCAGAAGCGGTTGACGGTGGGTTCGCTGACCGAGGCCGCCTGGGCCAGGGTGGCGATGCTCAGCCCGGTCGCGGTGGCCGGGTCCTGGAGGATGACGTCAGCCACCTTGCGCTCCGAGCGATTGAGTTCGTCGAGGCGGGCGCGAATGCGTTCGAGAAGATCATGGCTGGCCATGCGGGAAAGAGGCTCCGTGATGTCATTATGTAGTGATTTAACTACATTGATAGCCACATCCTAGCGTGACGCACCGAATGGCGCCAAGTCGCGACCCCAAGGGGCGTGCATCTTTGGTGGTAAAATTACCGATATAAGTTGCTGGCTGATACCTTGATGGCATATTTTATGCGTAAGATTACCAGATTGAAGGGGTTCGAGGCATGATCCATGACACCACGCCCGATATCGATCTGGCGCTGTTCGGCGCCCTGGGCGACCTGGCTCTGCGGAAGTTGTATCCGGCCCTGTATCACCTCGACCGGGACGGCCTGCTGGGCGAGTCGACGCGTATCCTCGGGCTGGCACGCCAGGACATCGATGGCGAGACCTTCCGCCAGCGCGTTCAGCAGGCGCTGAAGAAGCGCGTCAAGGCGGAGACCCTCGACAAGGCGTGCCTGGAGCGCTTCATCGCGCGCCTCGAATACCTCAAGCTCGATTTCGCCACCGTCGAGGGGTACGACGCCATCGCCAAGTGGCGCGAGGGCGCCGAGCGACCGATGACCATCTACCTGGCGGTGCCGGCGAGCATCTACGGCGACATCTGTCGCAACCTGAATGCCAGCGGCAGCCTCGACGACGAGTCCCGGGTGGTGGTGGAAAAACCCATCGGCTACGACCTGGCGTCCTCGCAGGCGATCAACGACGCGATCGGCGAGGTGTTCCCCGAGTCGCGCATCTATCGCATCGACCACTACCTGGGCAAGGAGACCGTCCAGAACCTGATCGCCCTGCGTTTCGCCAACCCGCTGTTCGGCAACCAGTGGAACCAGAACCAGATCTCGCACGTCGAGATCACCGTCGCCGAGCAGGTCGGCATCGAGGGGCGCTGGGGCTACTTCGACAAGGCCGGCCAGTTGCGCGACATGGTCCAGAATCACCTGCTGCAACTGCTCTGTCTGATCGCCATGGACCCGCCGTCGAATCTCGACGCCGACGCCATCCGCGACGAGAAGGTCAAGGTGCTCAAGGCCCTCAAGCCCTTCACCCAGGAAAACCTCGGTCGCGACGTGGTGCGCGGCCAGTACATCGCCGGCTCGATCGACGGCACCAGTGTGCCGGGCTACCTGGAGGAAGAGGGCGCCAATACCGATAGCCGCACCGAGACCTTCGTCGCCATGAAGACCGAGGTCTCGAACTGGCGCTGGGCCGGCGTGCCGTTCTATCTGCGCACCGGCAAGCGGATGCCCGAGAAGCTCTCGCAGATCGTCATCCACTTTCGCCAGCAGCCGCACTACATCTTCGATCCCGACCAGCGTGACCTGGCCGCCAACAAGCTGATCATCCGTCTGCAACCCGAGGAGGGCATCGCCCTGCAGGTGCTGACCAAGGACGGCGGGCTCGACAAGGGCATGCGCCTGCGCCCCGGGCCGCTGCACCTCGACTTCAACAGCGCCTTCCCCAAGTCGCGGATTCCCGATGCCTACGAGCGTCTTCTGCTCGAGGTCATGAAGGGCCAGCAATACCTGTTCGTGCGTCGTGACGAGGTCGAGTACGCCTGGCGCTGGTGCGATCAGTTGATCGAGGGCTGGGCGGCCCGCGACGTCCCGCCGCGGCGTTACCCGGCGGGCTCCTGGGGGCCGGTGGCGTCGATCGCCATGATTACCAAGGACGGTCGCAGCTGGTACGAGGATTATTGAGCGAGTGAGTGAATGAGGCAGAACGCATGAGTGACGCAACATCGCCCCGTGAGAACCTGGCCGCGCAGCTCGCCGAGGCGGTGGCCGGGGCGCTCGTCGCCGACCTGGAGCATCGTGACAGGGCCCTGCTGGTGGTCTCGGGCGGTTCGACGCCGGTGCCCTTCTTCGAGCGTCTGGCGGCCATGGCATTGCCCTGGTCACGCATCGACGTGACCCTGGCCGACGAGCGTTGGGTGAGCGAGGACGACCCCGACAGCAACGCCCGGCTGGCTCGCGAGCATCTCGTCCAGGGGCCGGCCGCGGCCGCGACCTTTCACCCCCTGACCACCGACGACGCCACGCCCGAGCAGGGCGCCGCCGCGGTGGCGAGCCGCATCGCCGCACTGCCCTGGCCGGCCAGTGCGGTGATCCTGGGCATGGGCGGCGATGGCCATACCGCGTCGCTGTTTCCCGACAGCGGCGAACTGGGGCTGGCGCTGACCACCGACGAGGTTGCCGTGGCGGTGCGCGCCCCCAGCGTGGCACAGCCGCGAATCACCCTCAGCGCGGGCTGTCTGCACCGTGCCGAACGCCACTTTCTGCATATCGCCGGCGACAACAAGCGCGCGGTCCTGGCCCGAGCCATGGCCGGCGACGACGCCCGCGAGCTGCCCATCCGCGCCTTCCTGGCCTGTCCGCTGGCCGTCTACTGGGCGCCCTGAACCGAATTGCTGGAGCCAATCATGTCCACTGAAAAGCAGCTGCCCTCCACCCGGACCACCGAGATCGACAGTATCTGCCAGAAGGCCGAGGTGATTCCGGTGCTGACCATCGAGCGCCTCGAGGATGCCGTGCCGCTGGGCCGTGCCCTGGTCGAGGGCGGGCTGCCGGTCCTCGAGATCACCCTGCGTACCGACTGTGCACTGGACGCCATCGCCCGCATGCGCGAGGCCTTGCCCGGGGCGAGCATCGGCGCGGGCACCGTGCTGACCCCGGCCCAGTACCGCCAGGCCGAACAGCTGGGTGTGGACTTCGTGGTCACGCCGGGTGCCACCGATGCCCTGTATCGGCACGGCGTGTCGAGCCCGGTACCCATGTTGCCGGGGGTGGCGACTGTCTCCGAGCTGATGGCCGGCTGGCAGTACGGGTATCGGCGCTTCAAGTTCTTCCCCGCCGAAGCGAGCGGCGGTGCGGCGGCGATCAAGGCCTTCGGCGGGCCGATCCCCGAGGCGCGTTTCTGTCCCACCGGCGGTATCACCCCGGACAACGCCGAGGACTACCTCAAGCTGCCCAACGTGATGTGCGTCGGTGGTTCCTGGGTGACCCCCGGCAAGCTCATCGAGGCGGAAGACTGGGAGGGTATCAAGGCCCTGGCCCGCGAGGCCGCCGAGCGCTTCCATCATTGAACACGACCGACGACACGATTCTCTCTCGACAGCCGAGGCTGTTGTTCGGCCCGCCTACCCGGCGGGCCTTTTTTTCAGTGCATCGCAGGTGGAAGGGAGCTCGTTTCGACAGCAGGGGGTGAGGTTGCTGCATTGCGGGTGAACCGGGAAACGCCCGTGATCCGGCCTCAGGCTCCCGAGACCAGGCCGGGGCCGCGAAACGCCCGACACCGTTCATCGTAGCCGGCCTTCCAGTCGAGAAAGCGTGCCGCCGGCAGTGGCGGCGAGAACCAGTAACCCTGAGCGCTCTCGCAGCCCAGCGAGGCCAGCAACTCGGCCTGCTGAGGCTGTTCGATGCCTTCGGCGACCACGTCGCAGCCGAAGCTGTGAGCGAGGGTGATCACGGTGATGGCCAGGTTGCGGTCGTGGCTGCTGGTGAGCATGTCGTTGATGAAGGTGCGGTCGATCTTCAGCGTGGTCACCGGCAGGGTCTTGAGGTAGGCCAACGACGAGTAGCCGGTACCGAAGTCGTCGATGGCGATCTTCAGGCCCTGGTCGGCCAGCAGGCGCAGCGTCTCCCGCGCCAGCGACACGTCTTCCATCAGCCCCGACTCGGTGACCTCGACCTGGATGGCGTGGGCGGGCAATCCGGCGTCGTCCAGCCGGGCGAGCAGGCGTTGGCTGAAGTCGCCGGTCATCAGTTGGCGGGTGGCGACGTTGATGGCGATGCTGAAATCCGCCTCGACTCGATTCCGGTCGCGCCAGTCGCGCACCTGGCGGATCGCTTCGCCGGCCACCCAGTCGCCGATCGCCAGGATATCGCCACTGGCCTCGGCGAGCGGAATGAAATCGCCGGGCGAGACGTGGCCCAGTTCGGCGTTGTGCCAGCGCAGCAACGCCTCGGCGCCGCTCACGCGGCCGGTGGCCAGTTCGATCTTGGGCTGGAAGACCAGTTGGAACTCGTCCCGGTCGATGGCTTCGCGCAGCAGTTGCTGCATGCGCGCGCGTTGCTGGTGGGCGCATTCGAGTTCGGCGGAATACACGCCCACCGGTCGCTCACCGAGCGTCGGCAACGCCAGGGTAGCCTGACGAATCAACTGGTCGGCGGCCTCGGCGTCGACGCCGGCGCGGCTGATGCCGATGCGCGCGCTCAGGGACATGAGCAGGTCGCCGATGCGGTGGTCGCGGGCGAGCAGGTCGCGGAATCGTTGGGCGTGTTCGATAAGTGTCGCGTCATCGAGGGCGTCGTGACTCACCACCAGCAATTCGGCACCCCCCCAGCATCCCAGGCGGTCGCCGGTGTGGATGGCGTCTTCCAGCAGCCGGCAGGCATGGGTCAGCAGGGCGTCGGCGGCCGGGTAGCCGTGCAGCCGCGCGATGTCGTCGAGGCCATCGAGGGCGATGAACAGCAGGTAGGGCGAGGCGCCGTCGACGAGGCGACGCTCCAGCCATTGGATCATCGCGGTGCGATTGGGCAGGCCGGTGATCGGCTCGCTGAGCGCCAGGCGCTCGAGCTCGGCGGTACGCTGGGCAATCAGTTCTTCGAGCTGCGACGTCTGGTCGAGGCGCTGGCGGTAGAGTCGCCCGGCCTGCAGGGCATTGGATACGCGCTGCAGGGTTTCCTGATGATCGAAGGGCTTGGTCAGGAAGTCGCGAGCTCCCAGTTCGAGGGCCCGGCTACGGGTATCACGGTCGGTCTGGGCGGTGAGCACGATCACCGGCGGCCCCTCGTCTTTCCAGGCTCGCTGCAGGTCGGCGAGCAGCGTCAGGCCGTCGATGTGCGGCATGCGCACATCGAGCAGCAACAGGTCCGGCTGTGTCTCGCGGCAATAGGCGAGGACCCGGCGCGGGTCGGCGAGGCTGGTGACGTGGGTGAAGCCGGCATCATCGAGCAGGTCCTCGAGCAGGGCGATGTTGGCGGGGTTGTCGTCGACGACCAGGATGTGGCTGGCGCATAACGTATCCTTGTCAGGCATTGCTGGCGTCCTCCATGAAGCAGGCAGTGATGGCGGCACGCAACGCGCCGATCTCCACGGGCTTGGTGAGATAGGCCCGGAATCCGGCGGCCATGCCGTGATGGATGTCGGTGGTCATGGCGTTGGCGGACAGGGCGATGACCGGGATCTCGCGGGTCGTTTGACGCGAGGCCAGCGCTTTGCACGCCGCATGACCGTTCATGCCCGGTAGGTGGATATCCATCAGGATCAGGTCGGGGCCCAGCGAGGCGGCCAGGTCGATGCCCAGTTCGGCCGTGGGGGCGCAGTACAGTGACAGTCCCTCGAACTCGTCGAAGAGATCTTCCATCAGCCGCTGGTTGGCGGGGTTGTCCTCGATGTAGAGAACCCGTCGCGGCGGCTTGGCAGTCAGCGGCGCTGGCGTGCAGGCTTCGTCGTCGGCGGCCGGGGCGTCATCGATGGCGCGCTCCAGTTCGAACCAGAAACGGCTGCCCCGGCCCGGTTCGCTTTCCACGCCGATCCGCCCGTGCATCCGTTCGACCAGCTGGCGCGTCAGCGCCAGGCCGATCCCGGTACCCTCGATGGTGCTGCTTTCGGCCCCCAGTCGGTTGAAGGGTTCGAACAGTTCGTCGAGGCGCTCTGCGTCGACGCCGCTGCCGGTGTCCTCGACGCTCAGCCGAACGGTATCGGCGTGTACCTCGATGGCGAGGGCGACCCGGCCCTGCGGGCGGTTGTACTTGATGGCGTTGGACAGCAGGTTGAGCAGTACCTGCTTGAGCCGGGTGGCATCGGCACGCACCAACGTCGGCCCCTGCAGAGCGGGGGCCTGCAGCGCGATGCCGGCGTCCCGGGCCAGCGGCGATAGGAGTTCCATGGCCTCGCGACAGACGGCCGCGAGGCAAACCGGCTCGAGCGACAGCGTCATGCGACCGGCTTCGATACGGGCCAGATCGAGGATATCGTTGATCAGGGTCAGCAGGTGCTCGCCGCTGCTGCGGATCTGGGCGACCTGACGCTGCTGGCGCGCCGAGAGCGGGTCGCGGCGGCCGCTGGCCAGCAACTGGGCGAATCCCAGGATGGCGTTGAGCGGCGTGCGCAACTCATGGCTCATCGCCGACAGGAACTCGCTCTTGGCGCGGCTGGCGCTCTCCGCCAGGTCGCGGGCCTGGGCGATATCGCGCTCGATGCGGTCGCGCTCGGAGAATTGCCGGTAGAGGTTGATCAGCAGCGCACAGGTGGCGTTGAACGGCTCCAGCCACTCCACGGTCTCCGGCGAATAGCCCTCGGCGCTGTTGGCGGTGGCGTACATGCCGATCACCCGGCCGTCATGGACGATCGGCACGCCCAGATAGTTGTACAGCGGCGGGTGCCCGGGCGGGAAGCCGCCGCGACGGGGATGATTGGCCAGATCGTCGGTGATCACGGTGTCGCCGTGGGCGAAGGCCCGGCCCAGCAGGCTATCGGGGTTGCCGAGCAGCATGTCACCGGATTGCAGGCGCTCCATCAAGCGGCGCGATTCGTCGCTCCACGTCAGGTCGGTGATGGCATGGATCTTGAGCGCCGGCGTATTGTCGTCGTACAGCACCTCGCCGATCAGCGCGTAGTCGCTCTGGGTCAGTTCGCGCAGCGCCTCCAGCAGGAAGTGCCAGAGGCGTTCGCCCGACATCAGCGCCCGATAGTCGGTGATGCCCTGATGCAGCACCTTAAGCAACGCCCGTTTGCGCTGCAGCCGACGCTCGTTGTCTCGTCGTGCGAGGTGTGCCAAATGCAGGCGGATCAACTCCTCGGCCTGGGCGGCAAGCAATGCCAGACATTCACGCTGGCCGGCGTCGAGTTCGCGCGGCCGACGATCGATCAGGCACAGGGTGCCGATCGGCTGACCCTCGGCCGTGTGCAACGGCTGGCCGGCGTAGAAGCGGATGTGCGGGTCGTCGACGACCAGCGGATTGTCGGCGAAGCGCCTGTCGGCGTGGGCATCCTCGACGATCAGCGGGCGGTCCGCGGTGACCGCGTGCGCGCAGAAGGAGACGTCGCGGGTGGTCTCCCGGCAATCCAGGCCGTGGGCCGACTTGAACCACTGGCGCGCCGTGTCGACCAGCGACACCAGCACCACGGGGACGTCGAAGACCCGGGCGGCCAGTTCGGTCAACTGGTCGAACGCCGTATCCGGCAGCGTGTCCAGCAATTCCAGGCGGTGCAGCGCCTCGAGACGCTGCGCTTCGTTGTCGGGAATGGGGGGCAGTTGCATGGTAACGGGTCTGTCCTGGCGCTTGATGGGCCGCAAGGCCGGTCGCATGATGGTCACGCCCCGGGACGGCCCACCACCTATCCGGACTATCGGCAAGCATGGGGCGGAACTTGAGGGTGATGGGACGAGCGTCCCGGGTCGATGTGGGCGTCTTCCGGCGCGGAACGCCCCGATATCCAGTCAAGGAGTGTCAGTATGCAAAGCATGGACACCGTGAGTGACGGGCCCGAGCGGCGCCTGTCCAGCCCCGCGGTGGCGCGCAATCGGCAACCCCTTCTCGAGGTGCTCGAAGCGGCGCTCGGCGGCGCCACGCGGGTACTCGAGGTGGCCAGCGGCACCGGCGAGCATGCCGCGTACTTCGCCGCGGCGCTGCCGGGGCTGACCTGGCAGCCCTCGGATCCCAGCCCGTCGGCGCTGGCCTCGATCGCCGCCTGGCGCGAGTCGGCCGGTCTCGACAATCTCGCCGAACCGCTGATGCTGGACGTGGAAGCGCGCCCCTGGGCGGTCACCGACTTCGATGCGCTGGTCGCCATCAATCTGTTGCACATCGCGCCGTGGAGCGTGACCGAGGCACTGCTGGGCGAAGCGGGAAGGCGCTTGCCCGAGGGCGGGTTGTTGCTGCTCTATGGCCCCTTCCTGCGCGATGGCGTGCCCACCGCGCCCAGCAATCTGGCCTTCGACGACGATCTGCGCCGCCGGGACCCGCGCTGGGGGATTCGCTCGCTGGCCGCGGTCAACACCCTGGCCGGGGCCAACGGCCTGAGCCTCGAGCGCGTCGTCGACATGCCGGCCAACAACGTCAGCGTGCTGCTGCGTCGACAAGGTGCTTGATAAATCCCGCCGCGACCCAAAGACTGTAGGCAGGCCCCGACGACGGCCTGTCGCACACCATCAAGGGAGTGAGTGCCCATGTCCGATCATGATCTGTCGCAAGACTTTCGCCTGCCCGTGGGCTGCCCCAAGTGCGGCAGCCACCTGATGCGCGTCTCCGAAGTCCACAACCCGGACGACAAGGTGTTCTGTGCCTCCTGCAATGCTTATGTCTGTCTCTATCACGAGGCGCAGGAGATCATGAAGAAAGGCCCCGGCAGCGAGAGCGAAGCGCTGCTGGAAAAGGCCGTGAATACCTCACGCCAGTGAGTCGGCGAGGCGCGGCGGAGAAACGGCACCCGAGGGTGCCGTTTTGGGTGGTCGAGAGGGTTAGAGCAATTCTTCGGCGGCCAGCGCCAGGCGCGAGCGTTCGACGCTTCTCAGGGTGACGTGCCCGGCGTGCGGCCAGTCGCGGAAGCGCTCGACCACCGCCGCCATGCCGCAGGTGTTTGCGGTCAGGTAGGGGGTGTCGATCTGCCCGACATTGCCCAGCAGCACGATCTTGGAGTTGCGCCCCGCCCGCGAGATCAGGCCCTTCAATTGCTTGGGCGTGAAGTTCTGCGCCTCGTCGATGATCAGGAAGGTGTCGCTCAACGTGCGTCCGCGCATGAAGGTCGGCGAGCGGATCTGCACCCGCGAGCCGATCAACTGCCGGGTGGCGCCCTCGCTCCAGCTGGTGGTGCCGTCGTGCTCGTCGCGCAGCAGGTTGTCCATGTTGTCGTGGAAGGCCCCCATCCACGGCGACATCTTCTCCTCCTCGGTGCCGGGCAGAAAGCCGATGTCCTCGCCCATGGGGATCGGCGCGCGGGTGAAGACGATGCGCTCGAAGAGCTTGCTGTCTAGGGTCTGCTGGAAGGCCGCCGCCAGCGTCATGTAGGTTTTGCCGGTACCCGCGGTGCCGGCAATGGTCACCAGGTCGATCTCGGGATCCATGAGCAGGTTGAGGGTGAAGTTCTGACGGCTGTCGTGGGCATGCACGCCCCACACGCCGGCGTGGTGGCGGTAATTGGTCAGCAGTTGCAGGCGCGCGCTCTGCGGCGACAGTTCGCGCACGATGGCCTCGAAGTCGGCGCCGTTCTCGCTGTCGGAGACCAGCATCCCCAGATGCCAGTCGGCGGGGATCGTGCCGCGCAGGTCGTAGAAGGTGTGATGATCGATCCGCTCGACGGTGACGTCGACGTTGAGCGACTCCCACAGTCCCACGCCATCCTTGCCGGCCCGGGCATAGACCTTGGCGCCCTCGATCATCGCGTCGCTGTCGCTGAACACCCGGTCGTTGAGATAGTCCTCGACCGGCACGTTGAGCGCGGCGGCCTTGACGCGCAGGTTGATGTCCTTGGTGACCAGGATCACCGAGGCATCGGGTCGCTCGTCGCGCAGCCGGCAGGT
Source organism: Modicisalibacter coralii (assembly GCF_004117855.1). Taxonomy (GTDB): domain Bacteria; phylum Pseudomonadota; class Gammaproteobacteria; order Pseudomonadales; family Halomonadaceae; genus Modicisalibacter; species Modicisalibacter coralii. The sequence continues at coordinate 25,935 of NZ_QWBW01000028.1, read as the reverse complement.
CTCGGCGAGCAGGCGGTTGTCGGGACTGTCCTCCAGATGGTCGATCGGCTGGACATCGTTGTAACAGAGAAAGCGCAGGCGGCCGGTCTGGCCGGTACCGGGCAGCGGGATACCGCGCTGGATCTCGTCGAAGGAAACCCGGGCGGTGAGCTCGGAGAGGGTGCGGCTGATCTGGCGGGCGGTGCGGGCAATTTCCCGGATGCCGTTCTTGTGCTTGTCGAGTTCCTCGAGCACCGTCATCGGGATCACCACATCGTGCTCCTCGAACTGATAGAGCGCGGCGGGATCGTGGATCAGGACATTGGTGTCGAGCACGTAAAGGCGGGTCGCTTTCTTGTCGATTCGTACCATCGGCGGAAGCACTCCTCAAATTGGCGGCGGTATCGACGCTGACAGCGGGGGATTGCTCCCCGGTTACAGCCGTCGGCGCGACAGTGGCGGCATGACTCCCCGGGTGGTGTGGTGTCGTCGACTCTCCTGGTTGGTGGTGGATGGCGCGGCCCCGTCAGGGCTTATCGTCAAGATGAACCCTCGACTGACGAAACGCCAGTCGACGATTCCACGTTTTTGCGCCGCACTTCGGCAAGTGGGAATAGGCGGGGCGAGGCCGGCAGAGAACAGGACGATCGCCGCCGGGCGTCGGCGGAACGACCGGCGCGGGGCTCAGGTCTTGATGCCGCCCCAGCCATGCCGGTGGCAGTCGCAGTCCGGGTTCTGGCAGGGCTCGCGGTCGGGATGAGCCGTGGCGCAGGCCGAGCAGCAGTAGTAGTGACCGTTAACGGGGATGGCCGTGCCGGGCACGGGGCACTGGCAATGCGGGCATTCGCAGATACGCTCTTCCATGGTCGTCTCCGGGCCGTTGCGTTGCAGGATCGGTGTCATACGGGGGAGTGTAGACGAATCGCGACCGTGATCGAGCGGCTGTCGTACTCGGTCGCCGGCTGTCATATCCTTGAGCGGCATGAATCCGTTCGGAATGCGCCAGTGATCTGCCAGGGGAGCCCGTGCATGCACCAGGAGAATGGCGATATCGATCGCGACGAAGCCGAGCGTCTGGCGGCGCTGGCCAGCTACGACATTCTCGATACGCCTCCCGAAGCGGAGTTCGACGCCATCACACGCCTGGCCTCGCAACTCTGCGGCACGCCGATCGCCCTGATTTCGCTGGTCGACGAGATGCGCCAGTGGTTCAAGAGCCAGCAGGGCCTGAGCGTCTGTCAGACGCCGCGCAGCCTGGCCTTCTGCGCTCACGCCATTCGCCAGCGCGAGCCGCTGGTCGTCCACGATGCCCGTTGTGACTCTCGTTTCGCCGACAATCCGCTGGTCGTCGATAGCCCCTATATCCGCTTCTACGCCGGGATACCCCTGGAGATGGAGAGTGGCCATCGGCTGGGCACCCTGTGCGTGATCGATCGTCAGCCCCGCGAACTCGAGCCAGCGCAACTGCGTTCCCTGGAGGATCTGGCGCGGCTCACCGTTAGCCTGATCGAGCAGCGCCGCCAGAAGCGCGAGGCGCGGACCCGGCACGCCCTGCTCGATAGCCTGCTCGAGGCGCTGCCCGAGGGGGTCGTCGCCTGCGACGACCGGGGCGAGTTGAGCTTCTTCAATTCCCGGGCCCGGGCCTGGCACGGCGCGGGGCCCGAACGCCTGCCGCCCGAACAATGGTCGCGACGCTTCGATCTGTTCGAGGCCGATGGCCGGACGCCATTGCCGCTCGAACGTATCCCCTTGCGGCGAGCCTGGGCTGGGGAGACGGTGCGCGATCAGGAACTCTGCATCCGGGTTCCCGACCAGCCACCGCGGTTCGTCGCCTGCAACGGGCGGGCGTTCTTCGACGATCACGGCGAACGACTCGGTGCGGTGGTGGGGATGCACGACATCACCCAGCGCAAGCGAGCCGAGCGCGAGATCGCCGAGACCCGCGCCCATCTGCAGGCGGTGATCGATGCCTCCACCGAGGTGGCGATCATCTCCACCGATCGCCGGGGGCTCATCACGCTATTCAATCCCGGTGCCGAACGCCTGCTGGGCTATACCGCCGACGAGGTCGTCGGGCAACTGACGCCCCTGGCGTTTCACAGGCCCGACGAACTGGAGCAACGGGCCGCGGAACTCTCCCGGGAACTGGACCGCCCGGTCTACGGCTTCGACCTGTTCGTCCTGACCCCGCGCCTGGGCCGTCCCGAGAACCGCGACTGGACCTATGTTCGCCGCGACGGCGGCCAGCGCCGGGTGCGGCTGGTGGTCAGCGTGATGCAGGACGACGCGGGGGAGCCGATCGGGTACCTGGGCATGGCGCTCGATCTGAGTCGCTTGTATGCCGTCGAGGAAGCCCTGCGGCTCAGCGAGGCGCAGTTCCGAACCGCTTTCGATACCGCGCCCCAGGGGATGGCGCTGGTCTCCCTGGAGGGCGCGTTCATCGAGGTCAATCGCACGCTCTGCGAGATGTGGGAGTACGAGCGCGAGGTCTTGCTGAAGACCGATTTTCAGACCCTGACGCATCCCGACGACCTGGCCGCCGACCTCACTCAGGTCGGCCAGCTGATCAGCGGCGAAATCCCCTATTACCAGATGCCCAAGCGCTATTTCACCCGCACCGGGCGCCTGCTGTGCTGCCAGCTGTCGGTGTCGCTGGTGCGGGATGGTCAGGGGCGGCCGCAGTATTTCGTCTCGCAGATCCAGGACATCACCGAGCAGCGTCAGCTCGAGCGTCTGAAGAGCGAATTCGTGGCGGTGGCCAGCCACGAGCTGCGTACGCCGCTGACCTCGATCAAGGGGGCTCTGGACCTGGTCAATGGCGGGGTCATCGGTGCTGTGCCAGAGTCGGTCGAGGAGATGCTGAGGGTCGCCCAGCGCAATGCCGAGCGACTCGGGCAACTGATCGACGACCTGCTCGACTGGGAAAAGCTCGCCGCCGACAAGCTGGCCTTCGACCTGCAACGCCACGCGCTGCGACCGTTGCTGGAGGATGCCCTGGACAGCAACCTCGGCTACGCCGAGCGCTTCGGTGTCGTGCTGGTCTTGCAGGGTGACGAGTCGGTCGCGGTCGAGGTCGATGCGTTGCGCTTCGCCCAGGTCATGGCCAACCTGCTTTCCAACGCCATCAAGTTCTCGCCCCGCGGCGGTACGGTGACGGTGCGCTATCGGAGGCACGATGCGGGCGTGTGCATCGAGGTCGAGGATCACGGCGACGGCATCCCCGAGGCGTTCCGCGAGCGAGTCTTTCAGCACTTCGCCCAGGCGGAGGCGGGGACCACCCGGCGGCGTGGCGGCACCGGGCTGGGGCTCGCCATCACCAAGCAACTGGTCGAACACATGCACGGATGCATAGACTTCGCCTCGACGCTGGGGCAGGGTAGCGTATTTCGGGTATGGTTGCCGGCGGTGCTTCGCTCGGGCGAACGTCTCGAGAACGGTGGGGAGGCTCGAAGATGACAACCCTGCAGCGGATTCTCCACGTCGAGGACGATGAGTCGATCATCACCATCACCCGCGTGGCGCTGGAAACGGTCGGGGGACTGACGGTACTCAGTTGCACGCGAGGGCGCGAGGCGATCGAGCAGGCGGCCGAGTTCGCGCCCGATCTGCTGCTGCTCGACGTGATGATGCCGGACATGGACGGCCCCACGACCCTGGCCGGCCTCGCCGAGGTGATCGATGTGGCGCGCTACCCCGTGGTGTTCATGACCGCCAGGGCCAATAGCGACGATCACCGCGCCTATTACGATCTCGGCGCCGCCGCCGTGGTGGTCAAGCCTTTCGACCCCATGACCCTTGCCGATCAACTCAAGACGATCTGGAATCGTTTCAATGGATCAGAACGTTAGTGCCGAAGCGCAAAAGAAACTGGCACGCATGCGGCGCGAATACGCCTACTGGCTGGGTAACGAGCTCAACGACCTGGCCGATCAGGTGCACCATCAGAGCAACCCGGTGGTCGACGGCGCTGCCTGGCGGCCGGTCTGCGAGCGCCTGCACCGCCTCGCCGGCTCGGCGGGCACCTTCGGTTTCGAGGCGGTCGGCGAGGCCTGCCGGCTGCTCGAACGCCGTCTCGAACGCCTGCTCGAGTCGCCCTCGTCGGCCGATGCCAGCGCCTTCCTGCGTGAACTGCAGGACCTGAGACGCGAGGCGGAGTCACTGCAGCCGACACGTCCGCTCAGGGCGCTCGAGACCATCCGGCTCGGCCGTTCGGGCGTGGTGACCGACCATGAACGCCCGTTGATCTATGTGCTCGAGGACGATGAAAAGGCCGGTCAGCATCTCTGTCAGATGCTCGAGAGCTTCCATTATCGGGCGCAACTGTTCACCGACGGCGACGATCTCGAACGCGCCTGCGACCGACAGCGTCCCGATACCCTGATCCTCGATCTGCACCTCGAGAACCAGGGAGGCGCCAGCGGTCTGGCGATCGCCGAGACGATCCAGAGCCGTCTGGAGGCGCCGCTGCCGCTGTTCGTCACCAGCGAATCGCAGGATTTCGACATCCAGTTGCGGGCCGTGCGTGCCGGGGTGGTGGGGTTCATCTCGCAACCCCTCGAACCGATCCGCCTGGCCGACATGCTCGAGACCCAGCTGCGCCAGCATCGCATGCCGCCGCCCCGGGTGTTGATGGTCGACGACGACGAGACGATGCTCGCCTATCACCGCCTGGTCCTCGAGGAAGTCGGGTTCATGGTGATGACCCTCGGCGACCCCGCACAGACCCTCGACGCCCTGGACAGCTTCGCCCCCGACGTGCTGGTGCTGGACGTGCGCATGCCCCGGTGCAGCGGCCCCGAACTGGCGCAGATCGTACGCTTCCACCGCCGCTGGTTGCAGGTACCGATCGTCTATCTCTCGGCCTCCGACGACGCCGACGCGCAGCTCGAGGCGATGACCAAGGCCGGCGACGACTTCATGGCCAAGCCCATCGCTCCCGAGGCGCTGGTCGCCGCGGTGACCTCGCGGGCGCGGCGCTCGCGGACCCTGGCCGTGGCGTTGACGCGGGATGGTCTGACCGGATTGCTCAAGCACGCCGACGTCAAGGAGCGGCTGATGTCGGCGATGGCCCAGTCGCGGCGTCGCCAGGCCTCGCTGTGTGCGGTGATGCTCGACATCGACCACTTCAAGCGGGTCAACGACAGCCATGGCCATCTGGTCGGCGACGAGGTGATTCGTGCGCTCGCCAATCTGTTGCGCCGGCGCCTGCGCGAGAGTGATCTGATCGGCCGCTATGGCGGCGAGGAATTCCTGCTGGTACTCAACGACTGCGCCGAGTCCCAGGCCGCCGAGATTCTCGACGAGCTGCGCGAGGCCTTCAGCGCGCTGACGTTCAGCGCCGACGGCGAGCGTTTTGCCTGCACCTTCAGTGCCGGGGTGACCGAAATGCGCGACGATCACGATGTCGGCAGCTTGATCAACGAGGCCGACCAGAACCTGTATCGGGCCAAGAGTGCCGGTCGCAACCGGGTGATGAGCGCCGGCCAGACACGTCACTGACGCGTGCCGACCAGGTGCGTTACCCGCGTAGTCCGATCTCCACCCGCTCGCCGGCGATGCGCACCGGCCAGTGACGCAGTCGGGCGTCGGGGTCTTCGACACAGACCCCATCGCACAGCCTGAAATGCTGCTTGTAGAGCGGCGAGGCGACCACCGGCTCGCCCTTGACGTCGCCGACGATGCCGCGGGCGATCACGTTGGCCCCGCCCAGCGGATCGTGGTTGTCCACGGCGAACAGTTCGGTCTCGTGGCCCGGGACGTAGAACAGGGCCACCTGGGCGGGACCCTCGGCGGTTTCCAGCCAGGCCGCCACCCCGGAAAACGCCACCAGATCCGCCTGGTGGCACAGCGGCTGCCAGGTCACGTCGTGCTTGATTGCCGTTGCGGTGCTCATGCTCTCTACCCCTTGTAGAAATTCAAAGAAATCGGCGAGCAAGATGAAGCGCAAGGCGCGCGGCGCACAGAAAACGAGACATAACGTTTTGTTAGGCGAGTTTTCGAGCACCGCGCAACGCAGCGATTCGCTTGCGCAGCCATTTCGTTAGGCCGGACGAAGCTGGCCGCGCTCTTCCGTCACGATAATGTCCGGATCCGGCCGCTGGTCGTTGACGAAGCTGCGAAAGCGCTTGAGCTTCTCCGGGTCGTCGAGGGCGTTGGCCCATTCGCATTCGTAGCTGTCGATGACGTGGCGCATCTGGCTTTCGAGTTCCTCGGCCAGACCCAGGCTGTCGTCGATCACCACGGCCTTGAGATAGTCGAGCCCGCCCTCGAGGTTCTCGCGCCACACCGAGGTGCGCTGCAGGCGGTCGGCGGTACGCACGTAGAACATCAGGAAGCGGTCGATGTAGCGGATCAACGTCTGGTCGTCGAGGTCGGTGGCGAACAGCTCGGCGTGGCGCGGGCGCATGCCGCCGTTGCCGCAGACGTAGAGGTTCCAGCCGTGCTCGGTGGCGATCACGCCGACGTCCTTGCTCTGCGCCTCGGCACATTCGCGGGTGCAGCCGGAGACGGCGAACTTGAGCTTGTGCGGCGAGCGCAGGCCCTTGTAGCGATTCTCCAGGTGGATCGCCATGCCCACGCTGTCCTGCACGCCGTAGCGGCACCAGGTGCTGCCGACGCAGGACTTCACGGTGCGCGTGGCCTTGCCGTAGGCGTGGCCGGTCTCGAAGCCGGCGGCGATCAGTTCGCTCCAGATGTCCGGCAACTGCTCGAGACGGGCGCCGAACAGATCGACGCGCTGGCCGCCGGTGATCTTGGTGTAGAGGCCGTACTTCTCGCCGACCTCGCCGAGCACGCGCAGCTTGGCCGGGGTGATCTCGCCGCCGGGAATGCGCGGCACCACCGAGTAGGTGCCGTTCTTCTGCATGTTGGCCATGAAGGTGTCGTTGGTGTCCTGCAGCGGCACGTGGGCGGCGTCGGTGATCGGCTCGTTGAAGCAGGAGGCGAGAATCGACGCCACCGCGGGCTTGCAGATGTCGCAGCCGAGGCCGTGGCCTTGTGAAGCACCATGCTTTTCGATCAGCTCGCTGAAGGTCCTGATGCCCTCGACGCGGACGATCGAATAGAGCGCCTGGCGGGTGTGGGCGAAGTGCTCGCAGATCGACTGGTCGACTTCGACACCGCGGGCCTCGAGCTCGCTGTCGACCACGCTCTTGAGCAGCGCCGCGCAGCCGCCGCAGCCGGTGCTGGCCTTCGTTTCGGCCTTGACCGCGCCGAGGTCGGTGGCGCCCGCATCGATCGCCGCGCAGATCGCGCCCTTGGTGACGTTGTGGCACGAGCAGATCGAGGCGGTCTCGGGCAGGGCGTCGGCACCCAGCGTCGGCGCACCCTCGACGCTCGGCAGGATCAGCGAGGCCGGGTCGGCGGGCAGCTCGATGCCGTTCTGCACGTACTGCAGCAGGGTGTCGTAGGCGGCGTTGTCGCCGACCAGCACCGCGCCGATGGCGCGCTTGCCGTCGGCGGAGACCACCAGGCGGCGGTAGATGCCCGTGGTCTCGTCGTTGTAGCGATAGCTCCTGGCGCCCTCGGTAGCGCCGTGGGCGTCGCCGATCGAGCCGACGTCGACGCCCAGCAGCTTGAGCTTGGTGGACATGTCGGCCCCGGTGAAGGTGGGCTGCTCGTCGCCTGCCTCGCTGCACAGCGCATCGGCGACGTTGCGTGCCATGGTGTAGCCGGGGGCGACCAGGCCGAAGATGCGATTCGACCACAGCGCGCATTCGCCGATGGCGAAGATTTCCGGATCGGAGGTGCGGCACTGGTCGTCGATGACGATGCCGCCGCGCTCGCCGATCTCCAGCTTGCACTGGCGGGCCAGGGCGTCCTGGGGGCGGATACCGGCGGAGAACACGATCAGGTCGGTTTCCAGAGACTCGCCATCCTTGAAATGCATGCGGTAGCGGTAGTCCTCGCCGGGGACGATCTCGGTGGTAGCGCGGTCGAGGTGCACGCCCACGCCGAGTTTCTCGATCTTGTCACGCAGCGCCGTGCCGCCCTGGTCGTCGAGCTGCACCGGCATCAGGCGCGGCGCGAACTCGACCACATGCGCCTCGAGCCCCAGCGACTTCAGGGCGTTGGCGGCTTCCAGGCCGAGCAGACCGCCGCCCACGACCACGCCGCGGCGGGCATCGGCGGCGGCCGCCCGGATGGTGTCCAGATCGTCCAGGGTGCGATAGACCAGCCGGTTGGGCTGGCCCGCCTCGGCGCCGGCGATCGGCGGCACGAACGGATAGGAGCCGGTGGCCAGCACCAGGCTGTCGTAGGGGTAGCGGCCCCGGTCGGTGACCACTTCGCCGTTGTCGCGATCGATGCCCGTCACCGCCTCACAGAGGTGCAGGGTGACGGGGTTGGCGTCGTAGAAACCGACCTCGCCCATGGCCAGCGACCGGGCGTCGCGCCCGGCGAAGTACTCCGAGAGGTGCACGCGGTCGTAGGCCGGGTGACGCTCCTCGCCGAAGATGCGGATGTCGAAGCGGTCGGTGGCATGGCGTTCGATCAGCTGTTCGACCAGATGGTGGCCGACCATGCCGTTGCCGATGATGATCAGACGTTGCTTGTTCATGGTTATGCGGCCTCCTCGAGAAGGGCGGTGGCGTCGCCGGCACCGAACAGCAGCGCCTGGCGACAGGCGCCGAGATCGCTGCCGGCCAGCGAGCGTTCGAAATACCAGGGGCCGAAGGCGGTGTCGCCGTAGAGCACGGCGCCTTCGAGCCGGTCGTTGCGCAGCAGCAGGCGGCGGTAGTCACCCTGCTGTGGATCGTGATAGGTGAGGACCTCGTGGTCGGCGTCGGGCTCGATGGGACCGAAGGCGTAGAGCGAGACGCCGCTGACCTTGAGCTGGGTGGCGCTCGGCGCCTCCACGTAGCCCTCGACCGGCTCGCCGCAGAGGCGCGCGGCGAGGACCTCGACCTGACGCCAGATCGGCTCGACCAGGCCGTAGGTGCGGCCCTCGAATTCGCAGCATTCGCCCAGCGCGTGAATCCGCGGATCGCTGCTGGTCAGCCAGGCGTCGACGACGATCCCGCGCCGGGTTGTCAGGCCGCTCCGGGTGCCGAGTTCGGTATTGGGGGTGATCCCGGCGGCGATCACCACGCAGTCGGCGGGCAGCCGTCGGCCGTCCTCGAGGCGCACGGCAGCCACGTGGCCCTGCGGGTCGCCGTCGCAGGCCGCCAGGCGTGTCCCGGTGACCACCTCGAGGCCCCGGCTCTCGAGCTCGCCGCGCAGCAGGGCGGCGGCGGTGACATCGAGCTGGCGGTTCATCAGGTGCGTGCCGCGTTGCAGCACGCTGACCTGCATGCCGCGCTTGCGCAGCCCTTCGGCGGCCTCCAGGCCGAGCAGGCCGCCGCCCACCACCACCGCGCGATCGCTGCCGGCCCGGGCGGACTCGGCGAGACGGGTCAGCGCCACGGCGTCGTCCAGATCGCGAAAGCCGTGGACGCCGCGCAGGCGAATGCCCGGTACGTCGGGCATCGCGGGCCGTGAGCCGGTCGCCAGCACCAGCCGGTCGTAGGCGAGAGTGCGCCCGGTGTCGGTGAGCGCGAGGCGGCGTTCTCGGTCGAGCGTCTCGATGCGCTCGCCGAGGATCAGCTCGACGCCCTGCTCGGCATACCAGTCGTGATCGCGCAGGGTCAGCGTCTCGCGGTCGGTCTCGCCGGCCAGCAGCGGCGAGAGCAGGATGCGGTTGTAGGCCGGCGTGTGTTCGTCGCCGATCACGGTGATCCGTTGCGGGCGCGGCTCGCGCGCGAGCAGTGCCTCGAGCAGCCGGTGCCCGGCCATGCCGTTGCCGACGATCAGCAAGCGCTCGTCCGTGGGGCTGTCGTGTGGGGTCATGCATCTTCCTCCCGGCGCCGACGCGCCAACGCAAAAAGGCGCCTGACGCAATGCGGACGGTGTCGTCCTCACTGCGCCAGGCGCCTTTGCCTGTATTCGTGACGTGTCGATTGTCCAATGGATGACGAGCCAGTGGCCCGGGATCGACGCTGATCCGTATCCATCGCTGCGTCATGTGAAGCGAAGGACGTGCCAGGTGGCGATTTTCCGCTTTGCCGTCAGGCGATTGGCGGTTTTTCTGGCGACCACGTCACGACCCGGGTGGCGCGGATTCGGTCGCTGGCTGTGCAATGAGGTCCGCGCTTGCACCAGCAAGGGGCGCGACGTGGGCCGGGGGCCGGGCCTTTCGCGGCCACGCGCCGGGCCCGATGCCGCCGAGGTTTTTCAGGTGGCTGTTTTGAAAGCGATAAACCCGTTCGGGCGCGATTGTTGCTGAAACGTCTTCAGAAATGGGTCAAGGACCCACGTCCGGGCGTTCACGGTCGGCCAACGGCGGCAGATCGGCACACGAGAACGCGACGACGGACAAGACGATGACACCGGGCAAAGGGGCCCGATCCGCCAGATGGCGGGTCGGGCCCCTTTGTCGTTAGGCGCTTCGAGGGAGGCAGCATGCACAAGACATCCACGACGTGTCCCTATTGCGGCGTCGGCTGCGGGGTGATCGCCAGCCACGATGGCGAGCGCGTCACCGGCGTCGAGGGTGACCGCGATCATCCGGCCAACCATGGGCGGCTGTGCGTCAAGGGCTCGGCGCTCGCCGAGACGCTGGGCCGGCGCGGCCGGCTGACCCGGCCCCGCGTCGACGGCGTCGAGGTCGGCTGGGAAACCGCCCTCGACGCTGTCGCCTCGCGGCTGCAGGCGACCCGCGCCGCGCATGGCCGCCATTCGCTGGCGGCCTATCTGTCCGGCCAGTTGCTGACCGAGGACTACTACGTCGCCAACAAGCTGTTCAAGGGCTTTCTCGGCACGCCCCACCTGGATACCAATTCACGGCTGTGCATGGCCTCGGCGGTGGCCGGCTACAAGCGCGCCTTCGGCGCCGACGCCGTGCCCGGCAACTACGCGGACCTGGAAGAGGCCGAGCTGGTGGTGCTGGTGGGCTCCAACCTGGCCTGGAACCATCCGGTGCTCTACCAGCGCCTGCGCGGCGCCAAGCAGCGCAATCCCCTGCTGCGGGTGGTGGTGATCGACCCGCGGGTCACCGACACCTGCGAGATCGCCGATCTCTACCTGGGCCTGCGCCCGGGCAGCGATGCCCGGCTGTTCACCGGTCTGCTGGCGTGGATGGCGGCGAAGGGGCGTTGCGATTCGCTCTACCTCGAGCGCCACACCCAGGGCTTCGAGGCCGCGCTGGCCGCGGCGGCCGAGGACGATTGCACCATCGAGGCGATCGCCGCCGACTGCGACGTCGACCCCGAGCGCCTGGAGACCTTCTGCTACTGGTTCGCCAGCCAGCTGCACGTGGTGACCCTCTATTCGCAGGGCGTCAACCAGTCGAGCAGCGGCACCGACACGGGCAACGCCATCATCAATTGCCACCTGGCCGGCGGCAAGCTGGGCCTGCCGGGCGCCGGGCCGTTCTCGATCACCGGCCAGCCCAACGCCATGGGCGGCCGCGAGGTGGGCGGGCTGGCCAATCAGCTCGCCGCGCACATGGACTACGACTCGCCCGGTGCACGCGATCGGGTCGCGCGCTTCTGGGCCACCGCCTCGCTGGACCCGGCCCTGCCCGAGGGACCCGGTCACAAGGCGGTGGAGCTGTTCGATGCCATCGAGCGCGGCGAGATACGCGCGCTGTGGATCATGGCCACCAACCCCGGCGTCAGCCTGCCCGACGCCAACCGGATACGGCGCATCCTCGAGGCCTGTCCGCTGGTGATCGTGTCGGAGTGCATGGCCGATGCCGACCTCCTGCAATACGCCGACATCGTGCTGCCGGCGTCGGGCTGGTCCGAGAAGGATGGCACCGTGACCAATTCCGAGCGGCGCATCTCGCGCCAGCGTGGCCTGCTGGCCCCGCCGGGCGAGGCGCGTCACGACTGGTGGATCATCACCCAGGTGGCCCGGCGGCTGGGCTTCGCCGAGGCCTTCGGGTATTGCCACCCGAGCGAGATCTTCGACGAGCATGCCCGGCTCTCCGGCTTCGAGAACGCGGGCGAAGGTGCGCGGTGCTTCGACATCTCCGGGCTCGCCGGGCTCGACCGCGCCGGCTACGACGCCCTGGCGCCCATCCAGTGGCCGGTCAACGAGCGTGCCCCCGAGGGCACGGCGCGGTTGTTCACGGCGGGTCGCTTCGCCACCCCGGACGGCCGCGCCAGGCTGGTCGCCGTGCGGCCCCGGGGCCCACGCCAGGCGCTCAGCGAGGCGCGGCCACTGCGGCTCAATACCGGCCGCGTGCGCGATCAGTGGCACACCATGACTCGCACCGGCCGCGCGCCCCGGCTGATGAACCATCGTGCCGAGCCGTTCATCGAGGTGCACCCCGACGATGCCCGGGAACACGGTCTGCACGACCAGCAGCTTGCTCGGCTCGAGGGCGCGAATGGCGAGTATCGCGCTCGGGTGCGCGTCTCGCACGCCATGCGCCGCGGCGAGGTATTCGTGCCCATGCACTGGAACGACAGCTTCAGCGGTCGGGCACGCATGGGTGGGCTGTTGGCCGGCCATCGCGATCCGCTCTCGGGTCAGCCCGAGTCCAAGCACGGCGCGGTGAGTCTCGCCCCGCTGGCGGTGGGCTGGGAGGCGACGCTGATCGTCGCCGATCCGCTCGACAGCGACGTTGAGAATGAAGCCGGGAGTGACGCCGAGCGCGAGCCGAGCTGGCGCGACGAGAGCGCCTACTGGGCACGCATCCCCCTGGGCCATTGCCAGCGCTGGCAGCTCGCCGGTGGCGAGCCGGGAAGCGCCTGCGGCGGGGTGGAGAAAGCCGCTCGCGACTGGCTGGCCTGGGCCCGGGCCAACCTGCCGGGCGAGCCGGCGCTGTGGGCCGAGGACGCCGCCGGCGGGCGGTTACGCGCCGCCGGTTTCGATGGCGATCGGTTGTGCTGGTGGCTGATGGTCGGCCCGCCCGCCGAACTGCCGGCACTCGACTGGCTCGACGCACGCTTCGCCGAGGCCGCTAACGGCGAGGCGCTGCCCAGCGAGCGGCGCCGTCGTCTGCTGGCCGGCTGCGATGCCGGCGAGAGCGATGCCGGGCCTATCGTGTGCAGCTGTCACCGGGTCGGCCAGAAGACGATCGTCACGGCGATCCGTGCCGGCGACGCCAGCGTCGAGGCGCTGGGCGCGCGGCTGGCCTGCGGCACCCAATGCGGTTCCTGCATTCCCGAATTGAAATCCCTGATCGAAGAGGAGACGGCCCATGCTGCCGACCGTGAAACCCTGGCAAGCGAAGCGCTGTGAACGTCCCGGGCTGCTGGCGCGTCTGGCCGAGGGCGCCTCGCGAACCCTGTCGCGGATCGTCGGCCCGGGGCGCGCCACCGGGCTGCCGGGCATCGTCCCTGGCGAGTGCCGCCCCGGTCATGTCTATCTGGTCGGCGCCGGGCCGGGCGACGCGGGGTTGCTCACCCTGCGCGCCGCGCGATTGCTCGGCCAGGCCGACGCCATCGTCTACGACCGACTGGTCGGCGACGACATCCTGGCGTTGATTCCTCCCGGCCGCGAGCGCTACTACGTCGGCAAGGCGCGTGGCCATCACAGCGTGGCGCAGGCCGAGATCGGCACCTTGCTGGTCAGTCTGGCGAGAGAGGGCAAGTCGGTGGTGCGCCTCAAGGGGGGCGACCCGGGAGTGTTCGGCCGCATGGGTGAGGAGCTCGCCGCCCTCGCCACGGCCGAGGTACCCGCGACGATCGTGCCCGGCATCACCGCCGCCTCCGGGGCCGCCGCGGCGATGGGCCTGGCGCTCACCGACCGCGCCCACGCCCAGCAGTTGCGTTTCATCACCGCGCAGTTGTGTCGCGAGGGCGGCACACCCGACTGGCAGTCGCTGGCCCGCACCGACGAGACGCTGGTGTTCTACATGGGACTGGCCAAGGTCGCGGCGATCTGCGAGGGGCTGCGTGGCGCCGGACTGCCCGACGACTGGCCGATCCTGCTGATCAGCAATGCCTCGCTGCCCGAGCAGCGGTCGCTGACCGGCACGCTCGCCGACATGCCCGACAAGCTGACCGACGCTCCGCTGCCCTCGCCATGCCTGATCGTGGTGGGCAGCGTGGTCGGGATGGCGACGGCGGCAAGGCGCCAGGCGCGTCGCGTCGAAGCATCCTGATGGAGGTAAGGGGCGTCTGGTGGCGGTTTGTCCGGAACGGTCTAGGCATCTTTGCAGGCGACGAACTCGCCCTTGCCGACAGGCACCGTGGTCGTCGTGAAGGCCCCGCTGTCATTGATGTAGTCGATGAAGGCGCGCATCTCATCGGCGTGGGAGAGCGCGTTGTCGCAGACCAGCAGCCCGCCGGGGCGAACGAGGGCGACGATGGTCTCCGCCAGCCCCCGGTAGCTCGCCCGGTCGGCATCGAGGAAGATCAGGTCGAAGGGCCCCGCGGCGCGCTCGAGGTAGCGGGAGGCATCCTCGCGGACCAGCGTGATCCGGTGCGCCAGCCCGGCGCGCTGGAAATTGTCGCGAGCCTGGTCGGCCTTGTCCGGGGAGATTTCCAGGGTGGTGACATGACCGCCGTCGGGGAGGGCGGCGGCGAGCCACAAGGTGGAATAGCCGTTCGAGGTGCCCACCTCGAGGATATGGCGCACCGCGCCGGCCTTGATCAGCACGGTCAGGAACTCGCCGGTCTCCCGGGTGATGTTGAGGTACTTGTGCGCCTTCGTCTCGGCCGTGGCATCGTGCCGGTCGCCCAGTTCTTCCAGCTCCGCGAGCAGTTCGTCGAGGTTCATGGGGGCTCCTGAAGTCAGTGAGGTGGCCGGCATTCGCGTACCGCCCGTGCATTCATAGTGCCAGCTTGAAGCCCTCGTGGGTGGCCTCGAAGCCCAGTCGCTCGTAGAACCTGATGGCGTGTCGGGGCGCTGCTTGTCGCTCGTCAACTGGATGACCCTGCAGCCTTTCGCTCGCGCTTCCCGGATGGCGTGGGCGAACATCTGCTCGCCAAGACCGCGGCCCCGGAACGCCTCGTGGATCCTGACGCCCTCGACGAGGCAGCGCCAGCTGCCGGTGTGGGTCAAGTACGGAATGAACGTCAGCTGGAGCATGCCGACCAGCCGGTCGTCCAGCTCCGCGACCAGCAGCTGGTTGTTCGCATCCCGGTCGATGGCCTCGAAGGCGGCAATATAGGCCTCATTCAACGGGACGGCGGTGTCTTCCCGCCGGCTGCCGAGCGCGTCGTCGGCGAGCAGGGACACCAGGCTTTCCAGATCGTCGCGGCGGGCCGCGCGGTACTGCAGTTCCATGCACCTGTCCTCTCGCGGTTGTGGCGACAATCGCCGGGCCCGGCAGCCCGGGCTCAGCGGTCGAGGCGCCGATACATCACGTGGGCATCGACCGGCCCTTGCGCGGGATGCCGGAACGCCCCGGGCAGGGTGCCGACGATGGCGAAGCCGTGCTTCTGCCACAAGCGCACGGCACCGGTGTTGGTGGCGACCACCAGATTGTACTGCATCGCCGTGAACCCGAGCTCCCGGGCCGTGGCCAGGGAATGCGCACAGAGTGACGAGGCGATGCCCCGGCCGCGCTGGGCGGCGTCGACCACATAGCCGCAGTTGCAGACGTGATCGCCCTGACCGGGCTGGTTGGGCTTGATGTAGTAGGTGCCGAGGGGGCGATCCGCCTCGTCCACCGCAACGAAGGTGGCCCGGGGCGTGCTGAACCAGGCCTGATGGGCCTGATCCTCGCCGATGTCACGGGGAAAACTGTAGGTGTCGCCGGCGCGCAGCACGGGTTCCAGAAAACGCCATACGGCGGGCCAGTCGGCGGCGTCGAAGGGGCGGATGGCCATCACGGATCGGGACTCCCTGGCGGTGGACGGTCGGGGCCGAGTCCGGCCCACTCGCGCGTATCATGCCCGCTGCGTCGAGCGGGCGCGCAGTGCGTCAGACGTTCACCGAGTACTTGAGATCGCGGGCCTCGTCGCCGGTCATGCCACGAAAGCCCCAGCAATGGGCCGGCTGTTCCTTGAGGGTGATTTCCAGGTCGACGGGCGCAATGCCCACCTCCGCTTCCACGCGCCGGAACAGCTCCTTGATCAGCGCCTTCTGAGTATCCGCCGCGCGTCCCTGCATCATGTTGATCTCGATGACCGTGTACGCCGGCGACCGGCCACCGGGGTAGTAGAAGTCCTCGGCCGCCAGCGGGATGAACCGGTGTGCGCGCTTGTCGTCCGGCAGGCCGAGGATCGCCTGCATGCTGGCGTGTATCGCGTCGGAGAGTCGCGCCTTGATGGGGTCCAGGTGTTCCTTGATGCCATAGATGACGATCATGTCATGCCTCTTGGGGGTGGGTAGGGAAAGCAGAACGGGTGACTATTGCCCGCCCGCGATGAACGGACGCCGCGAGTCAGTATCGACGTTCTCGATGTCTGCGGCCAGCGATGCACCGGCAACGGGCCTCAGGCAATGCCCGGCTGGTCCGACGTCGCCCAGGCGGCCTCGCTATCGAAGCGTTGGGCTTCCGCGATCAGCCAGTCGATGAAGCGCCGAACCATCGGCGGGGCGCGGCCGGTGGCGGGCAGGATCAGCTCGTAGGTGAACGGCGAATCGATCACCTGTCGCTTGCCGAAGGGCCGGATCAGCACGCCGCTGGCCAGGCGATCGCCAGCCACGACGGGGCTGGCGAGCATCACGCCGCGCCCGGCGATCACCTGATCGAGGGCCAGGCCGTAGAGCGAGAAGCGGTGGCGAATCGGCACCTCGACATCGCCCAGGCCGGCGGCGTCGAACCACTCGCGCCACCCGGGGAAGTCGATGTTCTGGCGCGACTCCCAGGTCACCTCGAACAAGGGATGGGCGAGCAGGTCGGCGGGCGTCTCGAGACGCCCGCGCTCCCGCAGGACGGGGGCGCAGACCGGGAACAGCGCGTCGCCGAACAGCCGAACGCTCTTCACGCCAGTCCAGGGGCCGCGACCGTAACGCAGGGCGAGACGCGCGCCGTTGTCGTGCCAGGCCGGCATCGTGAGATTCTGGTCCGCATCCAGGGCGATCTCGATCTGCCCCTCCTGGGCCTCGAACGCCGCCAGGCGTGGCAGCAACCAGAACTGGGCAAGCGAAGGTGGTGCACTCAGCGTCAGCGTCGTGACCGGGCGGGCCCGTTCGCGGGCCGCCTGGACGCCACCGGCAATGCGCGCCAGGCCGGCATCGATGTCCTCGGCCAGTCGTCGACCGGCCTCGTTGACCCGCACGCCGTTGGCATGGCGTTCGAACAGCGCGACCCCCAGGCGATCCTCGAGTTGCTTGATCTGACGGCTGACGGCTCCCGGGGTCACGCCGAGGCGTTCCGCTGCCGTCTTGAAGCCGCCGGTACGGGCCGCCTCGGCGAAGGCGCGCAGGGCATTGAGCGGCAGTCTTTCGATCATGGATGATTTTTCCTGAGCCTAGGGTGACAGAGTAATCGGTTGGGAGCGGGTCTGTCAGTTGCTCCAATGGTCGCGATAAAACCGGAGGAGATCTGCCATGAAAGGGTCCGCTAACACGGCGTCCGCTGCCGACTCGACACTCAGTTATAGACACTCTCGGCGCTCCATCGACATGCCGGCCAGCGTGCTGATGACGCTTTTCTGCCTGGCGCTGGGTCTCCAGCAGGTGGCGATCAAGGCGGTGGCGGCGGACGTCTCGCCGCTGGCCCAGGTCGCGCTGCGTTCATTGGGGGCCTTGCTGCTGGTGGGCGGCCTGGCGCGCTGGCGAGGCCTGCGCGCGGCGGATTTTCGCGCTCACCTGGGGCCCGGGATGCTGGTGGGCCTGGGATTCACCTTCGAGTTCGTGTTCGTCGCCCGGGGGCTCGATTACACGCTGGCCTCGCACATGTCGGTGTTCCTCTACACGGCGCCGGTGTTCGCTGCGCTCGGCCTGCATCTGTGGGTGCCTGGCGAGCAACTGGCTCGGCGCCAGTGGTGGGGCGTGGGCCTGGCGTTCGCGGGAATGGCGATCGCCATGACGCCGACGGCGGGGCTCGGCGAGGCCGGTGCGATCGTGCTGGGGGATGCGTTGGGGCTGCTGGCAGGGCTGTCGTGGGCGGCGACCACCCTGGTATTGCGCGGCACGAGACTTTCCGAAGCGCCGGCCGAGCAGACGCTGTGCTATCAGTTGGCCATCGCCGCCCTGGTGCTGTTGCCGGCGGCGCTGCTACTCGGTGACATCGGCGCCATGCGCCCGACGCTGCCGGCGCTGGCCAGCCTGGGGTTCCAGACGCTGGTGATCTCGTTCGGCGCGCTGCTGCTGTGGTTCGCGCTGTTGCGGCGCTACTGGGCCTCGCAACTGGGGGTGTTCTCGTTCCTCTCGCCGGTGTTCGGCGTGCTCTTCGGCGCCCTGTTCCTGAACGAACCGCTGACCGTCAACTTCGTGATCGGAGGCGGCGCCTTGCTGGCCGGGGTCGTGCTGGTGAGTCGGTGAGCGCTGACTCGCCCTCCCCGGGGCCGCCCGGGGAGGGCAATTCGGTCATTGCTTGGCGGTGGCGTTGTAGACACGCTCGTCGAGTTCGCCCTCGCTCTTGCCGACCAGGGTGGTGACCATCAGGTCGCCGGCCACGTTGACGCAGGTGCGCGCCATGTCGAGGATACGATCGATGCCGGCGATGACGGCGATCGCCTCGAGGGGCAGGCCGACCTGACTCATGACGATGGACAGCATGATCAGCCCGGCGCCGGGCACCCCGGCGGTGCCGATCGAGGCCAGGGTGCCGGTCAGCACGATCATGCCGTAATCGGCCAGGGACAGATCGACCCCGACCAACTGGGCGATGAAGACGGCGACCACCCCCTGATAGATCGCCGTGCCATCCATGTTGATGGTGGCACCCACGGGCAGCACGAAGCCCGCGACGCCGTTGGACACGCCGAGGTTCTGCTGGGCGCAGCGAATCGAGACGGGCAGCGTCCCCGACGATGACGCCGACGAATAGGCCACGACCAGGGCGTCGATGATGCCTTGCAGGTAGCGCAGTGGATTGAGGCGACCCAGGAATGCCAGGAGTCCCGAGTAGACGACCAGGACGTGAACCAGGCTGGCCAGATAGGCGACGCCGATGACCTTGGCCAGCGGCAGCAGGACCTCGAGGCCGTAGCTGCCGGACACGTAGGCGATCAGCCCGAAGACGCCGAAGGGGGCAAAGGCCATGACGATGTTCGTCAGCTTGTACATCGCCTCGGCGAAACTCTCGAACAGCCGAACGACCGGCTCGCCCTTGTCACCGATCAGTGTCAGCGAGATGCCCAGGCCGATGGCGAAGACGATGATCTGCAGGATATTGCCATTGGCCAGGGCATCGATGGGATTGCTGGGAACCAGGCCGACCAGGATCTCGACCAGGCTCGGGGCTTCCTTGGCCTCCTGACTCGCCTCGAAGCTCATGTCGAGGCCCACACCCGGCTGAAACAGGGTCGAGGCCAGTAGTCCGATGCCGATCGCGAAGGCCGTGGTGATCAGATACAGCGCCACGGTGCGCAGGCCGATACGGCCCATTTTCTGCGGATCGCGCATGGCGGTGATACCGACGACCAGGGTCGAGAACACCAGGGGCACGATGAGCATGCGAATGGCATTGATGAAGATATCGCCCAGCGGCTTGAATAGTGCGGCTTTCTCGCCCATCAGCGCACCGGTCAGGGCGCCGAGCAGTAGCCCGGCGAGAATCTTCTGCCACAGGGGGATGCGGCGCCAGAGATTGGGCGGCTTGGACGATGCGTCGGTGGCCACGATTTGCACTCCTTGATCTTGTTGGCGAGTGAAGCGCCGCCAAGTCTACGTCAGGGCAGTCGAGCGCCATAAGCCGTTGTAAGGGCTCATGTGGGTTCCGAATGTGTCATGCCGCTCATGCATCGGAGGATGGCTCGTGAGTGGATGCCCCCGGTTCAGCCCTCGGACCGACGACGCTGCGCACGTCGGGCGATCAGCCGGGCGATGTGCGGGCCGAACAGCAGCACCAGCACGAAGCGGGCGATCTGCATCGCCATGACATAGGCCACGTCGACGTGGGTCGAGGAGGCGATGATCGCCACCGAGTCGGCGCCGCCGGGGCTGGTGGCGAGATAGGCGGTGAGCGGGTCGATCCCGGCGAACACCACCAGCAAGGCGGCGAAGCCGCCGCATAGCGCCACCAGGCAGAGAATCGAGGCGATCACGCTGGGCAGCGAGCGGGCGACGTGGGCGAGGATGGTGCGGTCGAAGCGCAGCCCGATGCTCCAGCCGACGAAGGCATAGCTGACGGCGAGCAGCAGTGCGGGCTGCTCGAGGGTCACCCCGGCGAAATCCTGCAACAGGGTGGCACCGCCCAGGGTCACCAGCAGCGGGCCGGCGGGTAGCCGGGAGACGCGGCCGGCCACGGCGCCGACGCCGATCACGCCCAGCGTCGTCGCCAGGGCGACGGGATCGACCGCGGCGAACCACTGGCGAGCGGGCGCGGCGGCGGTGTCGGCGGGCATGAAGAACGAGGCCACCAGCGAGGCGACCAGGGTCACGATCACCACCCGCAGGTACTGCATGAAGGCGACCAGGCGCACGTCGGCGCCGAAGGATTCCGCCATCAGCACCATGGCGGTGGCCGCCCCCGGGGCCGAGCCCCAGATCGCCGTGGTGCCGGGAAGCACCTGCCAGCGTGCCAGCAGCCAGCCGAGCAGACTGCTGGCGGCGATCACCGCCACCACCGCGATGCTGAAGGTGGGCCAGTCGCGACCGATCTCGTGGAGGATCGGCAGGGTGATGCTCTGGGCGATCATGCAGCCGATGCTCGCCTGGGCGAGAAAGAAGGGCCAGCGCGGCACACGGACGCGCACGCCAGCCACGGCGACCAGGACCCCGGCCGCCATCGGCCCCAGCAGCAGCCCGGCGGGGACCTGCAGACTCACCAGCGCCAGGGCGATCAGCGCCGAGAGCAGGATCAGCGCCAGCCATTGGGCCGGAAGGCCCCGCGAGGCGAGATCGACTTTCAGAGCCTTCCCCGGGGCTGGCGGGCGGCGGGCTCGACATCGGTGGCGATACCGTGTTGCCGGTCGATGAACACGCGAGTCGAGGGTCGGGCAGCGAGGTCGAGCATCCGGTGGCCTTATCGGGGAAGGGATCGTCGTGACGCGAGTATAACCTTCGCAGGCTACGGGTTCAGCCGGGATCGACAATCGGGGGAGGGCCTGCCGCCGCGAGCCGTTGCCGGGCGGCAGGGGATGGGGAGTGAGGGGTCAGCCGAACAGCCAGGGGTCGAGAACCCCGCTGGGGTAGGTGAGCGTCAGGAAGTGCGCCATGCCGACCAGGAAGACCACCACGCCGACGGCCATTCCCGCGGCCGTCCATGGCTTGAGTCGGGCGATGCCCACCAGGAAAGCCAGACAGAACAGCGCCGCCGTGCTGATGAAGCCCAGCCCGACGATCGCCGCAATCAGCGCGCAGAAGCCCGCCAGCCAGATCAGCTCCTCCCGGCATGCCTGATGCTGCCCTGGAACTGGACCGCCTGATAGAAATAGGTCTCGGCACCCGGCGCCAGGACGAAGCCGATCAGGGAGGCCGGGCGGGACCAGTTGGCTTCTTGATCAGCACGCCGATGGCACCGACGCCAGCGCAACGATCATCCCCTTTCGAGCACCGCCGAGCTGTTCATCGAGACGCTGCTGGCGCAGTGGGGCGACGACGCCGGGTCGGGGCCCGGCTGAGCGGGCGGCGTGCCCGGTGAAAGCCTCGTGCTGGGCAGCCAGGTTGGGCAATGCGCCGCGACCGATTACACTGCGCGCTTCATCCCTGTTAACGGACATCCTTCATGAGCCAGTTGCCTGCCTGCCCCCAGTGCGGATCGGAGTTCACCTATCAGGATCAGGACCTGCTGATCTGCCCGGAGTGCGCCCACGAGTGGGTCGCCAACGGCGCGGTCGAAAATGACGACGACACGCCGGTGGTCAGCGACGCCCACGGCAACCTGCTGCAGGACGGCGACAGCGTCACCGTGGTCAAGGACCTCAAGATCAAGGGCTCGTCGTCGGTCGTGAAGGTGGGGACCAAGGTCAAGAACATCCGGCTGGTGGAAGGCGATCACAACATCGACTGCAAGATCGATGGCATCGGCGCGATGAAGCTCAAGTCGGAGTTCGTCAAGAAGGTGTGACGCCCCGGTTCGACGTCAGACGTCGCCGATCAAGGCCAGCAGGTCGGTGACGCCGACATCCTCGCCGGCCTGGTTGAGCAGGGTGGTGGCCTGGCCGCGATGGTGGGTCTGGTGATTGAAGAAGTGCAGCAGGAGCTGGTCGACGGGCTTGTGGGCGGCGATGCCGCGCGTGTTGGAGTAGCGCAGCACGTGCTCGAGATCCCGGGGGGCGAGCGCCTGACACCAGGCCTGGATCAGGGTGTCGAGCCAGTGGCGATACGCGCCCAGGGCCTCGAGATCGGCATACAGGGTCTCGTCGAGCGAGCGCGGCCGGGGCAGGCGACGCACCGGCTCGAGTTCGCCGTGCTGGGCGGGATGCGTGGCGAAGCGCTGCAGCCAGATGGTGTCGGCGACGGCCAGATGATTGAGCGTTCCCAGCAGCGAGCCGAAGAAGGCGCCGCGGTCGCGTTGCATTGCCTCGGCCGGCAGCCGCGCCGCCGCCGCATAGAGCCGCTCGTTCATCCAGGCGTTGTAGCGGGCGAGCAGGCGAACGTGATCGAGTGTCGTCATGGCGATGCCTCCGGGATCGAGCCGCGAATCCGGCCTCTCTAGCTAGGCTAGTATGCCGAGACGCCCCGCGGCGTCCAGCCATCACCCCTCCAGGTGCTGCTCGACCCAGCCACGTACCTCGCCGTAAGGATAGCCCTCCAGCACCGCGAAGCCCGGCAGCCGGCGTGCCTTGAGCCGGGTCAGGCGCGGCGTGGTGAGCCCGCACAGAAATCGCGTGACGCACTCGCTGCTCGCCGGGTCGCCCTCGTCGGCGGCACGCTCGAGGAACTCGCCGGCCAGCTCGCGGAAATCCCGTTCGGCCAGCGGCGTCGGCGCCGGCGGCTCGGGCAGGCGCGCCACGCGTCCGGCGCACACCGAGCAGTGGCCGCAGTGCCGCGGCGCACGGTCGTCGCCGAAGTGGTCGGCCAGGCGGTGGCTCAGGCAGGTGTCGCTGGCGAAGAACGCCAGCATGGCGTGAATGCGGGCGATCTCGGCGGCTTCCTTGGCACGGAAGTCGGCGTGCAGTTCGGCGGCGAGCCGCGCGGGGTCGACGTCGCTTTGCAGGACTTCGTAGACCTCGGTCATCTGGCGGGTCTCGAGGCGGATCCAGCCCTGATCGTGGAAGTAGTCCAGCGCCGTGATCACCCGTGCGCGGCGGGTGTCCAGGCCGTGTTCCCGGCCATGGCGATGCAGGGCCTCGAAGTCCAGCTGGCACCAGGTGCGGGCGCGCTCGGCGGCGGCGACGATGGCCGCCACGAAATCGCGGCGCTCGCCGGAAAAACGTGCCACCAGTTCGTCGGGCTCGATCCGGTACTGGAAGCGGTACTCGGCGAAGTAGGCGTAGCGCGGGGCGATCACGCCGCGCATCTCGAGCTGCACCAGCAGCGTCTTGAGCGGCAGCGCTCGAATGTCGCTGCGCTGCGAGAGCCGATTGAGGACCAGTTCCCAGTGATTGCCCTCGCGCTCGCTGACAATCGCCTCGATCACCGTGCGGATGCCGCCCGGTTCCGGGGTGTCGCCGTAGACGAAGTTCTCCAGTACCCGCAGGTTGTCGCCGCCGGCCAGCACCAGGCAATCGGAAGGTTCGCCGTCGCGGCCGGCGCGGCCGATCTCCTGACTGTAGTTCTCCAGCGACTTGGGCGGATCGAAGTGCACCACGTTGCGGATGTCGTGCTTGTCGATGCCCATGCCGAAGGCGATGGTGGCGACGATCACCGCGACCCGGTCGTGCATGAAGTCGCGCTGGATGCGATCGCGCGTTTCGGCGTCGAGCCCGGCGTGGTAGGCGACGGCATCCAGCCCGGCCTGGCGCAGGTAGCCGGCGACCCGCTCGGCGGTGTGCTGCAGGGTGACGTAGACGATGCTCGACGGCGGCGTGTCGCCGGCCAGCCGCGGACGCAGCCAGTCGCGCAGAAAGCGCGGCTTGGCCTCGGCCGCCAGCGGTTCGACCAGCAGGTTGAGGTTGGGCCGGTAGAAGCCGGTGGTGGTGACGTCATCGGCGGCGATGGCGAAGCGCCGTGCCATGTCGTCGATCACCCGCGGTGTGGCGGTGGCGGTGAGCAGCAGCGCCTGGGGGATGGCGAACTCGCGCTGGTAGTCGGGCAGCTTCAGGTAGTCGGGGCGGAAGTTGTGCCCCCATTCGCTGATGCAGTGGGCCTCGTCGACCACCAGCAGCGAGATCGGCACGTTCTTGATGAAGGTGCGAAAGCGCTCGTTCTTGAGGCGTTCCACCGAGATCATCAGGATGCGGATCTCGCCGCGCTTCACGCCCTCCATCACCGCCGCCGTCTGCTCGCGACCCTGGCTGGAGTCGATGCTCGCCGCGGCGATGCCGTGGCGCTCGAGAAACGCCAGCTGGTCCTGCATCAGCGCCAGCAGTGGCGAGACCACCAGCGTCAGGTGCGGCAGGTGCAATGCCGGCAACTGATAGCACAGCGACTTGCCGGAGCCGGTGGGGAAGATCGCCGCCGCCGAGCGTCCGGCCGTCACCGCGGCGGTGACGGTGGGGCTGTGCGGGGCCGGGCGCGCTGGCGTCACTCGAAGGAAACACTGCACAAATGCCTGCACGGGCGAATCGCTGCGTTGCGCGGTGCGCGGAATCCTCACATATACCCCATATGCTGCGGTTCCTGTGCGCCGGGCGCCTTGCGCTTCATCCCGCTCGCCTATTTGTTCAGCGCTTCCCGAAAGCGTCGATGACAGTTCGCCGACCGCGGTCATTGTCGCATATCGTCGCCCACCAGGGCCGCCCGGCGTGGGACGCCATGACCCGGCGCGGGGGAGTTGGCATAATGCGCCCTTTGCCCAAGGCCCACCGGGGAGAGGGAAATGACCGCCTGGAGCAAGCTGCTCGTCGCCACCACGCGGCTGGTCGACCTGCACGACAGTGCCCGCGAGCCGGGCACGCCGTCCGTCCAGGTCAGCCAGGAACAGCGCCGCGGCCTGCGCGACGGCTACTGGCTGGATCTCGGCTGCCTGCTGCTCGATTACCTGCTCGATGTCGACTTCGCCACCAACAGCGCCTTCGTGCCCCAGACCCGCTGTCTGGCGTATCTGCGCGAGCATTATCCGCGGCTGTCGGCCGACGACGTGGCGTTCGTCGTCAATCTGCTGGCCACCCCCAGCGAGATTCACTTCCGGGACGCGGCGTCGACACCGGCCGCGTGCGCTGGGAACGATGACCCCGAGACACGGCTGCCGCGCAGCACCAAGCGCACCGCGCTGATCGAGAAGCAGGGCCAGACCGGCCAGGTGCGCCTCACGCCCAGTGGCCGCCAGGCGGTGACCCTGGCCAGCCAGGTCGAGGACCTGCTGTATTCCGAGTACGACGCCGCCAAGGTGCTCGCCGCACTGGCGCGGGGCGACTTCGCGCGGATCCCCGACATCACCAACCAGATCCTGATGGCGATCCGCGCGCTGACCCAGGAACTGCGCCGGGTGCGCGAGAATCCCACCCGCGAGGGCAAGCTGAGTGCCTTCATCGACAACGAGCGCCACTACCACAACGCCCTGTCGACCATTCAGCACACCCTGCTCGGCGCGCGTTCGCAGCTCGCCACGCCGGATCTCGGCGAGCGCTTCGATACCTGGCGCGAGGTCCGCGAGCGCGAGCATGGCGAAAGCTGGGAGCTGGGCATGCTCACCGGCGCCATCGGCCGGGTGCTCAATGCCATCGAGAACCTCTCGCGGCGGCTCTCCGAACTGCTCGCCGACATCGCCGAGGGGCGCATCCAGTCGATGGGCGTGATCGACTTCGCCGACCTGTCGCGGCGTCTGCTCGCCGAGCCGCCCTCCGACGCGCTGCGCGACGCGATGGTCGCCCGCATGATGCCGCCGGGCCTGGCGGTGGCGATGCCGCGCGTGGCCCC
>NZ_QWBW01000027.1 GCF_004117855.1 Modicisalibacter coralii | reverse complement strand
GGGCAAGACCAACCAGCCGCTGGTGCTGCTCGACGACAGCGGGCGCGCCTACACCCTGGCGGCGCACAACCTGCCCAGCGCGCGCAGCCAGGGCGAGCCGATCACCGGACGCATCAACCCCGCCGCGGGCGCCCACATGACCGGGCTGATGCTGGCGCCGCCCGAGACGCGCTACCTGCTCGCCTCGGACGGCGGCTACGGGTTCGTGGCGCGGCTCGACGACCTGATCGGCAAGAACAAGGCCGGCAAGGCGGTGCTCAGCGTGCCCAAGGGCTGCAATGTCCTGGCGCCGCGGCGCCTGCCCGAGGCGATCGAGGCGGTACGCGTCGCGGTGGTCTCCAACGAGGGGCGGCTGCTGGTGTTCGACCTCGAGCGGCTGCCCGCGATGGCCAAGGGCAAGGGCAACAAGATGCTCGACATCCCCGGCGCCCGCGCGGCCAACCGCGAGGAGTTCGTCCGCGACCTGGTGCTGCTGGGCGAGGGCGACGCGCTGGTGGTGCACGCCGGCAAGCGCAAACTGACCCTCAAGGCCGATGATCTGGCGTATTATGGCGGCGAGCGCGGTCGTCGCGGCAGCAAGCTGCCGCGGGGCTTCCAGAAGGTCGATCGGCTCGAGACGGAAGAGGGAAGATGAAAAGCGGGAAGATGGCGCGCCGCGCCGCCTTCTTCATTCGAGAGGCACTATGACACAACGCATTCTGATCCGGGCCACCGGCAGCGCGCATCCCGGCCAGCTCGCCGGCCTGGGCCGGGCGATGGCCCGCTGCGGCGCCCGGCTGCTGGACATCAACCAGAGCGTGACCTTCGGCATCGTGTCGCTGGAAGCGCTGGTGGCGCTCGACCACGAGGCCGAGTACGAGGCGTTGCTGGCCGAGGCCGGCGATACCCTGGGGCTCGACATTCAGGCAATCCAGGTGGGCGCCGAGGAGTACCAGCGCTGGAGCCTCGCGGCCGGCCGGCCGCGGCTGATCCTGACGCTGCTGGCGCCGCGCCTGCCGGCGGGGATCCTCGCCGAGGTCGGCTCGCTGACCGCCGAGCACGGCCTGACCGTCGAGCTGATCCACCGCCTGTCGGGGCGTGAGCCTCTGGACGGCGAGGCCCCGGCGCACGGCGCCTGCGTGGAGTGCTGGCTGCGCGGCGAAGAGGTCGATCTCGAGGCCCTGCGCGAACGGGCGTTGGCGCTGGGCGCGATGCACGGCGTCGACATCGCCATTCAGGAAGATTCGATCTGGCGGCGTCATCGCCGGCTGATCTGCTTCGACATGGATTCGACACTGATCCAGGCCGAGGTGATCGACGAGTTGGCGCGCCGCCACGGCGTCTACGACGAGGTCGCCGCGGTCACCGAACGTGCCATGCGCGGCGAGCTGGACTTCCAGCAGAGCTTTCGCGAGCGCATGGCCAAGCTCGAGGGGCTCGACGAAGCGGTGCTGGCCGAGATCGCCGAGACCCTGCCGCTGATGGACGGGCTCGAACGACTCATGGGGCACCTGAAGCGGCTGGGCTATCGCACCGCGATCCTGTCCGGCGGCTTCACCTATTTCGCCCGCCATCTTCAGGAACGCCTGGGCTTCGACGAGATCCATGCCAACGAGCTGGTGATCGAGAACGGTCGGGTCACCGGCGAGGTGCGCGAGCCGATCGTCGACGCCGACCGCAAGGCGGCGCTGCTCGCCGAGATCGCCGAACGCGAGGGGTTGCGTCTCGAGCAGACCATTGCCGTGGGCGATGGCGCCAACGATCTCAAGATGCTGGCGACCGCCGGGCTGGGTATCGCCTTTCGCGCCAAGCCGCTGGTGCGTCAGCGCGCGCGCCAGTCGATCTCGACGCTGGGGCTGGACGCCGTGCTGTACCTGATCGGCTACCGACAGAGCGATCTGGAGGCCTGACAGCCTCCTTTCGTCATTACGATAAATTGCGGACGACCGTCACAGGGAAGCGACCGTCGCCACGTGGGACCCGGGGAAACGCGCCACCATGGAGACATTGACCGATACGCCGACGCAGTTCGTCGATCACCCTCGCGAGATCGCCGAACTGCTCGATGCCCTGAGTCAGCCGGGCGAGGTATCGCTGGCTTTCGAGGAGCAGGCCTCGGCGCCGCACTCGGTGTTGCTGGTCGAGATCCGGGAAGACGATTGTCTGGTGCTCGACGTCACCGCGACACCCGAGATAGCCGGCGGCCTCGCCGCCGGGCGGGCCTTCCGGATCAGCGGTCGGGCGCAGGGCGCCATGGTCGCGACGCCGGCGATGACGGCCACCCCCGTGGAGGGAGTGCCCGGACGCTTGCGTTTCCAGTGCCCCTATCCCGAGCAGCTCGATGCCTGGCATCGCCGGCATGCCTTCCGCGCCGAACTCAAGGCGGGCATGCACGTGCCGGTGGAGATGGACATCGATCTCGCCAGCGGGCAGCGCACCGTGCACGGCGAACTGGTCAATCTCTCGCTCGGCGGTTGTCTGCTGCAGATGCCCATGGCGGAGGCGGTGCACCTCGCCCAGGGCCAGTTGCTCAATCGGGTCGAGGCGATCTTCCCCAGCGGCCAGCGCCTGGCGTCGCGGGGCGAGGTGCGTCACGTCAAGGCCGATGACCAGTGGCAGCGGGCGCTGGTGGGTTTCGCCTTCGACGAGGCCACGCCGCGTCTCGAGCGTCTAGTGTGGTACCTGGTCAAGGAGATCGAGCGCGAGGGCGCGCGGGATGTCAACGACGGCAAGAGTCTGGCGCCGTCGCCGCTCTTCCAGGCCCAGGCGGATGCGCCGGCTGCCCCGACCGAGCGCGCCTCGCGGCCCCGCTATGCGACGCCCATGGCGCGCCGCCTGGTCAAGGTGGCCGATTTCCTCAACGCCCAGGTGCTGCTGCTCAAGCAGGGGCGATCCATCGACAGCGCACTGCTGTCGCGGTCCAGCGATTTCCTGCTGGGCCTGCTCGAGCAGGATCGTGAAGCGCTGCTGTTCGCCACGACCTGCCTCCACCACGAGCCGGTGGTGGTGCAGCACTGCATCGCCGTGGCCGTGCGTCTGGCCGACCTGGTGAGCCGCCGCGAGGCGCCCCGTGAGCTGCTCAAGGCGGTTCTCGCCGCCGGATTGGTGCACGATCTGGGCAAGGTGCTGCTGCCCGACGAGCTGCTGGCGAGCCCGGCGTTCGACGCCGATCAGCATCGCCGCATGGCGAGCCATGTCGAGCTGATCCGCGAACGCCTGCGCGAGTGTCGCTGGCTGGCGCCGGATGTCCTCAAGAGCGTGGTCGGCGACATCAACGAACGCCTCGACGGCAGTGGCTATCCGCAGGGCAAGCGCGGCGACGAGCTGGCGACGCTGTCCCGCGCCGCGGCGGTGATCGATGCCATGGACGCCATGACCCGTGCGCGGCCCGACCGGGCCGCCTGGACCATCGAGGCGACCTATCGCCACTTGTTGACGCACGGCGCCGCCTACGACGGCCAGTGGGTGCAACGCGTCATCCGTCATTTCGGCGTGCAGCCGATCGGCAGCCTGCTGGCCTATTCCAGTGGCGCCGTGGCCTGGGTCCACCGTCTCGACGAGCGGGGCCAGCCGGCGCTTTTGCATGTGGTGCGCAACCAGTACAGCCTCGACAAGCGTATCGACCGGTGGGCCCAGGGGCGCGATATCGACCAGTTGGGACGCATCGAGCAGCTACTCGACCCATCCAGCGAGGCGCTCACGCCGAGCTGACCGCCGTCGGTTTTCGGCGCAGGTCGCCGGGCCGGGCGCCGAATTCGCGCTTGAAGGCCGTGGCGAAGTTGGCGGCGCTGCTGTAGCCGGCCAGGATGGCCGCGGCCTCGACGCTGACGCCCTCGTTGCGCAGCGCCGCCAGGCCCGTTTCGAGGCGTCGGCGGCGCAGGAAGCGCCCCAGCGATTCGCCGTAACAGGCCCGGAAGCGCCGCTGCAGACTGCTCAGGCTCATGCCCACATGTCGTGCCACGTCCTCCTGGCTCAGCCGATGGACCTCGCCGCTGTCGACCAGCGCCATCAGGCGCTGCAGGCGTCGGT
This sequence comes from Modicisalibacter coralii, assembly GCF_004117855.1. Classification (GTDB taxonomy): domain Bacteria; phylum Pseudomonadota; class Gammaproteobacteria; order Pseudomonadales; family Halomonadaceae; genus Modicisalibacter; species Modicisalibacter coralii. The sequence continues at coordinate 68,769 of NZ_QWBW01000027.1, read as the reverse complement.
CCGTCGGGCGGCGCTCCTCTCCGGCAATGCAACCCCCGCGTTCCGCTTTCTCCGCTTGCTCGCTCAGCGTGGTGAACGCCTCGCCGGCCATGGCCAGGGCGAAGCCGCTCAACTGCAGGTGGTGGGCCGGGTCCGGCGCGACAGTCAGTCGTGCGTCGAACAGCCGTGTGGCGAGCCGCTGCAATCCCGGTGACGGCGACCAGCGGGTCACCCGTACCCGCCGGTCCGTCGCCAACGGGTAGCCGTGGCGTGACAGCCAGTCCGGCGCGAGGCTGAGGATCAGGGTGCGTTCGTGGCCGCCGGCACGCCCCTGGCGGACGAAAGAGGTGGCTTCGGGCAGGTTGACCAGGGCGCCGGTGCTCGGCGCCGAGGGCCCCAGGGCCACCGTCTGATCGCCATAGCTCACGCGGGCCTCGCCGTCGATGACCAGGGCGATCTTGACCCCCGCAGGCAGTTCGGCACGGGTGACCATGTCGTAACGGTCCTCGACATCGGCCAGTCGCAGGCGCAGGCCCGGCTGGAGGTCGGCGAACCGCATGGTCCCCCGGAGCAGGGGGGAGTGGCTGTCCCAGCCGGGTGCCTCGACGACCTGTCGCCTGACCAGTGACGTCGAGAGCCGGCGCAATTCCCGGGCGCCGATCCCGCGTTCTTCCGAGCCTCGATCGGCTCGCGTCCTTCCCACCCCCGTCATCGTGAAACGTTCCTTTCGATTCGAGTCAGTCCGGCGAATCGCCGTCTTTGCAAAGTGATCCGCTGTCTGCGCAAAGGCGAGTGATGCGGTGGGGTGGAATAATGCTGTGTCTTCATCTCAGTTGCAATGGATTCTCATTGTCGCCGCTGGACAAGGCAGAGCGACAGAAACGACACAGCAGGGGAACCGAACCATGCCGACACACACGCGCAGGACGTATCGGGCGGTGACCGCCGCCGGGGGGCTGGTCACCGTTCTGGCGGCAAGCCAGGCGGCGCTGGCCGAGGACGGCGATGCCTCGGCGAGGCTGGATACCATCACGGTCGAGGGCAACCGTCTCTACCAGATGCTGCCCTCCGAGGTGACCGGCGGATACACCGTTGATGCCGCCACCGTGGGCACCAAGACGCCGGCTTCGCTGCGTGACATCCCGCAGTCCGTCAGCGTCATTACCCGAGACGCCATCGAGGATCAGAATTTCACCACCCTCGACGAACTGGGACGTCGCACGCCGGGCATGCGTGTGCTCAGCAACGACAACGGCCGCTCGTCGATCTATGCCCGCGGTTACGAGTACGACGAGTCCAACATCGACGGTCTGCCCGCGCCGATGACCAGCATCAATGGCTCGGTACCGTCGCTGGCCCCCTTCGACCGGGTGGAGGTCATGCGTGGCCCGTCGGGGCTGTTCAACAGCACCAGCGAGATGGGCGGCATCGTCAATCTGGTGCGCAAGCGTCCCACCCGCGAGTTCCAGGGCCACGTCACCGGCGGTGTCGGCAGTATCGGCCAGCGCCACCTGCAGACCGATCTGTCGGGGCCGGTCGATGCCGAGGGGCGCATTCGCGGCCGACTGGTCGTCGACTATGCCGAGCACCCGCAGTTCGTCGATCGCAACGACGACGACCAGCACGACATCTATGCGGCACTGGATATCGATCTCGACGCGGCGACCACCCTGGGCCTGGGCTTCTTCCGCAACACCAAGGACATCGTCGTCAACAACGGCCAGCCGGTGGATAGCGACGGTGACCTGCTGTACGGCCGCCGTTCGGCCTTCTACGGAGCCGACTGGAACGACTTCGAGAGTCAGTCCAACGACTGGATCGCCGAGCTGACGCACCGTTTCGCCAATGGCGGTTACGGCCGGCTCGCGGCGCGCTACTCGGACCGCAACGCGACCTACAACTATGCCTTCGGCGGCAGTGCCCTGAACGACGCCGGCGCCCTGTCGGTGGCCGGCATCGGCAGTCGCGTGGACCAGCAGGCGCTGTCCCTGGACGCCAGCTACAGCCAGCCGTTCTCGGCCTTCGGCAACGTCAGCGAGTTCGTCGTCGGCAGCGACTACAAGCGTTACGAGACGGAGATCGAGTCGGGCCGCTCGCGCGGCTTGACCGCCGGCCCGGTGACCCTCGACGGGCTCAACGATCTCGCCCATGTCGATGTCCTGGCCAGCGCGCGGGCCAGCGGCCGGGGCTATAGCCATGATGAAACCACGCTCGAGGAGACCGGCGTCTATTCCAAGTTGACGCTGCGTCCCTGGCAATCGCTGGCCCTGATTGCCGGTGGGCGGGTGAGCCACTATGACCTCGACTATGCGGACAGGGCAGCCGACGACCGTCAGGATCGCAGCGACGACGCGTTCACGCCCTACGCCGGGCTGGTCTATGACCTCGATGCCCGCCACTCCCTGTACGCCAGCTATTCGCAGGTCTTCAAGCCGCAGACCGGCCATGATGCCGATGGCGACCTGCTCGAGCCGCGCGAAGGCGAGCAGTACGAAGTGGGCATCAAGGGCAGTTATTTCGGCGGTGATCTCAATGGCCGACTCAGTGCCTTCCGGCTCTACGACGAGAACCGCGCCGCGTCGCCCGACGACCCCGGTGCCAGTTACTCGGTGGCCACGGGCAAGATGCGCATTCAGGGGGCCGAGTTCGAGGTCACCGGTAGCCTGACCGAGCAGTGGGACGTCATCGCCGGCTACACCTATCTCGACACCGAGGTTCAGACGGCTTCCACGGCGCGTGACGACGGCGTCTTTCTGCTGATGCCGAACAACATCGTCAACCTCTGGACCCAGTACGGCTTCGTGGGCGGTGCGCTGGACGGCTTGCACGTCGGTGGCGGGGTGACCGCGATGAGCGACTTCAGTTCCAGCAATGGTGTCGAGGCGCCGGGCTATGCCGTCGTCGATGCCATGCTCGGCTACGACTTCACGTCGCATGTCAGCGGCCAGTTGAATGTCAACAACCTGCTCGATCGCGAGTACTACAACCGCGTGGGGGGCGTGAACACCTTTAACATGGTCGGCGCGTCGTCAAACGTCGTCGCCTCGCTGCGCTACGACTTCTGAACCTTCGCTGGCACCGCCCGTTTCCCGGCCACTCGGGCATCTCGCCGAGGGCCGGGTCGAGCCAGACCAGCGGCAATTTCTGCCGGTCCTTGTGGCCTGGCTGCCTCTTCACGCCAGCCGGCTGTGCGCGGGCTCGCTGCTGGCGCGAGTCTACGGAGCCAGGGCTCGCGTCGCGCAGGGGCTTCAGGGCGAGTTGCAGATCGCCATCGATGATGTACTGGACGCCAGGGAGGGAATGCGATGAGCCACCCGCCGGTGACGCTTGCCAATACGCAGGTATGGGAACGGCGCGCGGCTGCCAACGGCATCCGCTACCGGGTCAGCCTGTGGGTGCCTCCCGGCGAACCGCCGGCAGGGGGCTGGCCGGTGATCTATGTCCTCGACGCCAATGCGCTGTTCGCGACCTTCGTCGAGGCGCTACGGCGTGGCAGCTACCGTCCGCAGGCGACGGGCATCGAGTCCGCGGCCGTGGTGGGCATCGCCCATGCAGGGCGCGCGCTCTACGTGCCCGAACGCCGTTACCGCGACTACACCTTCGGCCCATCGGCGCTGGCGCCGGCATCGCGCACCGTCGGTGGGGGCGAGGCGTTTTTGGCCTTTCTCGTCGACGAACTGATACCCGAGCTACACGAGGCATGGGCATTGAACGGCTCGCGACGGGTGCTGTTCGGTCACTCGCTGGCCGGTTACTTCACGCTGCATGCGCTGATGGCCCGGCCCGAGGCATTCCAGACCTATGCCGCGATCAGCCCCTCGATCTGGTGGGACGAGGCCGGCCTGCGCGCGCGGATGCCGGGGATGGCGGGCCACGCGGCCCGTGTCTTCATCGCGGTCGGCGAATGGGAGGGCGAGGGGGCGCCCGGTGCGCGCCGCGAGCCTGGGCACGCGAGGACCATGCAGCGCCGCCGCGAGCGTCGCATGGTCGAGCGGGCGCAGACGCTGGCGCGGGACCTGGAAACACTGCTGGGGGAGCAACGGGTGGTTTTCCGGAACTTCCCCGAAGAGGATCACGCCTCGGTGCTGATGGTCGCCATCCCGCGCGCGCTGCGCTTCGTGATGGCCGCCGACGGCGTCGACGATCCTGCCCATCGACCGGCTCGCCGAGGCGGGGGCCAATGAGCCACACTGGTGAGGCAAGGATGCCTTCACCGGCCGAGCGACAGGAGATGACGCATGATTCAGCCGTACCTGCCGAATCGCCCCCGTGGCTTCATGCCGCCTTACGTGCTGGAGCGGCTGTCGACGCGGGGCGGGGCGCGTCTGCAACGCTGCGCCCGCGAGACGCTGATCGACGACCAGACCTTCCGGGCGGCGCGGGTGCCCCGTGACGCTGCCGCCGACGCGGTGCTGAGCGAGCCCTCGCGGCCCGGCGAACCGGCGCGTTTCATCCACTCCGCCGGGCATGCGCGCACGCTGCCCGGTACCCTGGTCCTCAGCGAGGGCGAGGAAAACGCCACCGGCGACCCCGCCGTCGGCGAGGCCTACCGCTGGCTGGGGGCGACCTACCGCTTCTTCTGGGAGGTCTTCGAACGCCACTCGATCGATGGCCGGGGCATGCCGCTGATCGGCAGCGTGCATTTCGGTCGGGATTACGACAATGCCTTCTGGAACGGCAGCCAGATGGTGTTCGGCGATGGCGATGGCGAACTGTTCCGGCGCTTCACCGTGTCGCTCGACGTGGTGGCCCACGAACTCGCCCATGGCGTGACCGAGCGCGAGGCGGGGTTGATCTATGCCGATCAGTCCGGGGCGCTCAACGAATCGCTCTCCGACGTCTTCGGCGCGCTCACCAAGCAATACCAGTGGGGCCAGACGGTCGATCGGGCCGACTGGCTGGTGGGGGCGGAACTGCTGACCGAGCGCGTCCAGGGCCGGGCGCTGCGCTCCATGGCCGAGCCCGGCACGGCCTTCGACGATCCGGTCCTGGGCCGCGATCCGCAACCGGGGCACATGCGCGACTTCGTCGAGACCCGCGAGGACAACGGCGGCGTGCACATCAACTCGGGGATCCCCAATCGCGCCTTTCATCGCGCGGCGATGGCGATCGGCGGCTACGCCTGGCGTCGCGCCGGGCTGATCTGGTACGACACCCTGCGCGATCACCGCCTGGGTCGCGACATCGATTTCGCCGGCTTTGCGGCGTTGACGCTGGACAACGCCGACCGCCGTTACGGACGCGGCAGCCAGGAGGAGGTCGCGGTTCGCGAGGCCTGGCAGGCGGTGGGGGTGATGTCGTGACGGCCTGCCGGCCGCCGCTCGAGCCGGGCAGCGTGGTGGTGATCCGCCGCGAGGGCGGGGTGGCCCGCTTCCCCGGGCTGGCCGCCCCGCGGCGCCTGCGCTGCGACGACCTGAGTGCGGCGCAGCGCGAACGGCTGGCGAGCCTGTTGGCGGGGCTTGTCGAGACGCCGGCGGCCCCCGCCGGCGCCGACCGCCAGTGCTATCACCTGGCGATCGAGAGGCCGGGCGAGGGCAGCCCGGACGGCGACGGACAGACGATCTGGCGCCTGGTGCTGGACGAGACGCAGACGCCCGAGGCGCTGATCGGGCTGTGGCGCCACGGCGTCCTGCCCGAGGAATTCCGGCGGCAGACGGGCGACGACTGACCTACAGTGGAAACGTGGAGCGCCGCCATTCCCCCGACCATCGAGGTAGCCATGACCTATACCCCCGAACTGCTCGAGGAGCTCAATATCCTCTGCCTGTTCAATCTCGACACCACCCAGGAGGGCATCAAGGTGCACTCGTCGGCGGAGCCCGCCAAGGTGGCGGCCACCCGTCGGCTGCACGAACGGGGCCTGCTGACCCAGGCCGATGGAGGCTATCTGACCGGACTGGGGCGCGATGCCGCCCAGCATGCCCAGGGCCTGCTGACGATCCTCGACAATCCCGTGGCGACGACCGGGTGACGGGAGCCCGCGCGGTTGACAAGGGCCGCGGGAATTGGTTTCTTGGAGACATGACTACCGGCTATCTCTCGCTATCGCTACGACTACTACGCGGCGTTCTCTGAAACGCCGCGCACGGGTCACGCCACCCGTACCCTGTCGTGCTCATCACGAGCGTCCTTGAACGAGAGAACCCCATGCCGGTCACCTGCCTTCGATTTCCCATGACGATTGCCCGTTCGCCCGTCGGCGGCATGACGCTTGCCGACCGTGACGCCATCACGGTCGCCGCCGCCCGGGTCGCGCCCGCATCGAACGCCCCGTCGGCCCCGTGCCGGCGGGGCGGTTGCGTTGCGGCGATCGTCACGCGCTTTCGCACCGTCACGCCGAGGAGTCCCAGCCATGATGCTCGATGATCCGTCCGTCAAGTACCGCCCCTTCACCGCCGTCGATCTGCCCGACCGCCAGTGGCCCGGCAAGCGGCTCACGCATCCGCCGCAGTGGTGCAGCGTCGACATGCGCGACGGCAATCAGGCGCTGATCGATCCCATGGATCTCGAGCGCAAGCGGCGCTTCTTCGAGCTGCTGGTGGCGGTCGGCTTCAAGCAGATCGAGGTGGGCTTTCCTTCGGCGTCGCAGATCGACTTCGATTACGTGCGCGAGCTGATCGACAACGATCGGGTGCCCGACGACGTGACCATACAGGTGCTCACCCAGGCGCGCCCGCATCTGATCGACCGCACCTTCGAGGCCCTCAAGGGCGCCAAGCGGGCCATCGTCCACGTCTACAATGCCACCGATCCGGTGTTCCGCCGGGTGGTCTTCGACGTCGACAAGACGCAGTGCATCGAGATCGCCACTGAGGCCACCACGCTGATCAAGCAGCGCATGGCGGAGAACCCCGAGACCGCCTGGACCTTCCAGTACTCGCCGGAACTGTTCACCTCCACCGAGCTGGATTTCGCCGTGGAGATCGTCGACGCCGTGACCGCCACCTATGGTCCGACGCCGGACGCGCCGATGATCGTCAACCTGCCGGCGACGGTGGAGATCGCCACGCCCAACCATTACGCCGACCAGATCGAGTGGTTCTGCCGGCACGTCGCCAACCGCGACAGCCTGATCGTCAGCCTGCACCCGCACAACGATCGCGGCACCGGCATCGCCGCCGCCGAGCTGGGGCTGATGGCCGGCGCCGACCGGGTCGAGGGCACGCTGTTCGGCAACGGCGAGCGTACCGGCAACGTCGACATCGTCACCCTGGCGATGAACCTCTACACCCAGGGCGTGCATCCGGCGCTGGACTTCTCCAACATCACGCCGATCATGCGCGAGGTGGAGCACTGCAACCAGTTGCCGGTGCATCCGCGCCACCCCTACGTCGGCGATCTGGTGTTCACGGCCTTCTCCGGCTCCCACCAGGACGCGATCAAGAAGGGCATGGCCGAGCGGCGCGACAATCCCGATGGCCTGTGGCAGGTGCCCTACCTGCCGATCGACCCGCTCGACGTGGGACGTACCTACGAGGCGGTGATCCGCGTCAACAGCCAGTCGGGCAAGGGCGGCGTCGCCTATCTGCTCGAGCAGGAGCACGGCATCGAACTGCCGCGGCGGTTGTCCATCGAGTTCAGCCAGGTGGTGCAGGCCGTCGCCGAGCGCACCGGCCGCGAGATCACCTCGCAGATGATCTATCAGGCGTTCGCCGACGAATACCTGAATGCCGACTCGCACTATCGGCTGGTCAACCATCGCCTGAGTTCGGAAGCGGACAGCTCGCGGTTGCGTCTCGAGGCGGCGCTCGAGGTGGACGGCGAGTCGCACACCATCGCCGCCACGGCCAACGGGCCGCTGGATGCCTTCGTCAAGGCGCTGGTCGCGAACGGCCGCGACATCGAGCTCATCGATTACCACGAGCACGCCCGTGGCCAGGGCTCCGATGCCGAGGCGATCGCCTACGTCGAGATGCGTATCGACGACCGGGCGATCTTCGGGGTGGGCATCGACGAGAGCATCACCAGCGCCTCGATGAAGGCGGTACTGGGCGCGATCAACCGTCACCTGACCGCCGACCAGGCCGTCGCTCCCAACGTCACCGCCGACTCGTTGGCTTGAAGCCATAAGTCATAAGCCATAAGCGGTAAGTTGAACCCCCTGGGACGCATGCCCTTGGGGGTTTCTTATGGCTTACAGCTCAAGGCTTACAGCTCAAGGCTAGAGCGGTGTCTTGCTGCGCTCCCCCGGCACCTCGCGCACCAGGCGCGGCAGCAGGAAGCCCGCGACCCGGTCGCGCAATTGACGGTGCAGGGCGACGGCGTCGGCGTCGGGGACGTCGAAGTGCGCCGCACCGCTGACCGGGTCGAGCACGTGCAGGTAGTAGGGCAGCATCCCGGCGTCGAACAGTGCCTCGGACAGCTCGGCCAGCGTTTCGACGTCATCGTTGACGCCGCGCAGCAGCACGCTCTGGTTGAGCAGGGTGACCCCGGCCGTCTTCAGCCGTGCGCAGGCCTCGATCACCGCCGCGTCGATCTCGCGCGGGTGGTTGATGTGCAGCACCATCACCGTCTGCAGTCGGGTGGTGGTCAACCAGGCGAGCAGGGCGTCGTCGACCCGGTCGGGGATCACCACCGGCAGCCGGGTATGGATGCGCAGCCGCTTGAGATGGCCGATGTCGCCGAGCCGCTCGACCAGCCAGGCCAGGCGCTTGTCGCTGGATGCCAGCGGGTCTCCCCCGGAGAGAATCGCCTCCTGGATCGACGGATCGTCGCGCAGATAGTCGAGGCTCGCCTGCCACTGCTCGCGGGACGGTGAATTCTCGGCATAGGGAAAGTGACGGCGGAAGCAGTAGCGGCAGTTGATCGCACAGGCCGGGCTGGTGATCAGCAGCACCCGCCCGGGGTACTTGTGGATCAGCCCGCGCCGGGGGGTGTGCTCGGCCTCGGCCAGCGGGTCGTCGACGAAGCCGGGCACCGCCCGGGCCTCGGCGTCGAGCGGCAGGACCTGGCGCAGCAGGGGATCCTTGGGGTCGCCCGGACGGATCCGCGTCAGGTAGGCCTCGGGTACGCGGACCTCGAAGAGCGCGTGTCCGGCCTCGGCGCCGGGCAGCCAGCTGGCGTCGAGGCCCACGCGGGCGAGCAGTTCGCGCGGGTCGCGAATCGCCTGGCGCAGCTGTGCCTGCCAGCCGCGCGACAGGGCGATCGGCTCGGTGGTGTCCGTGCGCTGCAAAAGGTTCGGGCTTCGGGTTATCATTCGCGACACCATATCGATGGGGCGAGGTCGAAAGGACGCTTCGCCGAAAACATGGCGCGCGGCTCGTCGCCGCTGCGCCGAGATCATCAGTGAGGAATCATGGCGAGCTATTCTACCAACGAATTCAAGGGCGGTCTGAAGGTGATGCTGGATGGCGACCCTTGTGCCATCGTCGAGAACGAATTCGTCAAACCCGGCAAGGGGCAGGCCTTCAACCGCGTCAAGTTGCGCAACCTGATGACCGGACGCGTCTGGGAACGCACCTTCAAGTCCGGTGAGTCGCTGGAAGCCGCCGACGTGCTCGACCTGGACATGGAGTATCTCTACAACGACGGCGAGATGTGGCACTTCATGAAGACCGACGGCTCCTTCGAGCAGTACGCGGTCGACAAGCGTGCCCTGGGCGACAACGAGAAGTGGCTCAAGGAGCAGGTGGCCTACACCGTGACGCTGTGGAACGACAACCCGATCAGCGTCTCGCCGCCCAACTTCATCGAACTGGAAGTCACCGAGACCGATCCCGGCCTCAAGGGCGATACCGCCCAGGGCGGCTCCAAGCCGGCGACGCTGTCCTCCGGGGCGGTGGTGCGCGTGCCGCTGTTCATCAACGAGGGCGAAGTGTTGAAGGTCGATACGCGGACCGGCGAGTACGTCTCTCGCGCTTGACCCCGGGTCCTGCCTGCGCACGCGTATGCCCGAGTTCTCTGGGCCGGGAGTGTGGGAGCGAATTTATCCGCGATAGCTGGTAGTTGGAGCCCGTCGGGAACAAGTTCCCTCCCACCGGGCTACGAGCAGCTGGAGACAGTCGCGCTTCTATCAAGCTTCCAAAGGCCACGCAAAGGCGTGGCCTTTGCCGTTTGGGAGTCTGTATCGATGGACGACTGGCAGCCCACGGCGAGCCTCGCGACGCTGCGCGAGCGGGCGCGGCTGCTCGCCGAGGTGCGCCGCTTCTTCGCCGAGCGCGACGTGCTGGAGGTGGAAACGCCGGTGCTGGGCCATGGGGGCAGCACCGACGTACATCTGGATTCGCTGTCGACCCCGGCGACGACACCGGCGGGGCAGGAGCGGCTGTGGCTGCAGACCTCGCCGGAGTTCGCCATGAAGCGCTTGCTCGCTGCCGGCAGCGGGCCGATCTTCCAGCTGGCGCGCTGCTTTCGCGACGGCGAGGTGGGCAGCCGTCACAACCTCGAGTTCACCATGCTCGAATGGTACCGCCCGGGCTTTTCGCTGGATGCGCTGATCGACGAGACCGAGGCGCTGATCCGCACGCTACTGCCCGCGGCGGGGCCGAGACGACGGCGTCGCTATCGCGATCTGTTCCGCGAGTGCCTCGCCGTGGATCCGTTCACCACGCCGCTCGACGCGTTGCGCCGGCTGGCCGGGGAGCGCGGCGGGCTCGACATGCACGATGCCGATCGCGACGGCTGCCTGGATCTGTTGATGAGCCTGGCCATCGAGCCGACGCTGGGCCGCGAGGGGATCGACGTGGTCGTCGACTATCCGGCGAGTCAGGCGGCACTGGCGCGCCATGCCACCGATGCCGAAGGCGATCGGGTGGCGGCGCGCTTCGAGGTCTACGTCGCGGGGCTGGAACTGGCCAACGGCTACGACGAGCTGGTCGAGGCCGGCGAGCAGGCCGCGCGTTTCGCTGCCGACAACGCCGCCCGCGAGGCCGCCGGCAAGCCCGCGGTGGCGGTCGATTGGCGCCTGATCGCCGCCCTCGAGGCGGGCATGCCCGAGGGCAGCGGGGTGGCGCTGGGCATCGATCGGCTGATCCAGCTGGCGCTGGGCAAGGCCAGCCTCGCCGAGGTCATGGCCTTTCCCGCACCGCGCTGCTGAGCGCGGCCCGCGTTCACTGGCTCAGGCGAGGCACCAGCGGCAGCACCGTGAACACGCTGTCGGCACCTTCGATGCCGAAGTCGTTGTCGTTGGCGAGCAGCAGGTGGGTGGCGTCGAGCACGGCCACGCCCTCGATCTTGCTGGCCAGCGCCGGGGCGTCGGTCAGTGAATCGAAGACCAGTTGCTTGGCCACCGGCACGATGCCGACACTCGCCGGGTCGTCGACCTGGGCCAGGGTCGGGCGGGTGTCGAGGGCGTCGTACTCGCCGCCCAGCAGATCGGTCGCCGCACTCGCATCGATCCGGTAGAGCTTGGTGGTCTTGCTGACCCGCTCGAGGACGATCAGCCGGCCATCGGGCAGGATGCTCATCTCGCTGACCTTGACGCTGCTCTGCTTGGCGTTGGCATCGCCGCGTCCGCTATCGGCATCGTGGAAGGTGTCCGGGGTGTCCAGCCGATACAGATACTCGTGGGCGACCCCGGCGAAGCGGCCCTGGTCGTCGAGGTCGACCGCGAACAGGCGAACGTTGCGCGAGGTCTTGTAGGCCGCCTTGTCGGGGTTGGCCAGCGGGCTCTGCATGGCGAAATACAGGGTGCGGCCATCCGGCGACAGGGCCAGCGACTCGGCGCCGCGGTTGAGCTTGCGGCGCGACAGGATGGTCGGCAGTTCGCCGGCGAGGGGATAGTTCGCCGCCTTCAGGTCGTCGACTTCGTTGTCGGGAACCACGCGCTGCAGGATGGTGCCGTCGGCGGCGGCGTGGACCAGGCTGGGGCCGTACTCCTCGCTCAGCCAGAAACTGCCGTCCGCCAGGCGCACCAGTCCTTCGGGGTCCAGGCCCTCGGGGTCGAGCGGCAGCTGTGTGCCGTGGGCGTCGTAGCCGTTCTCGGTGTCGGTCACCGTCAGGGGGTTGCCGATGCCGCTGATCGGCTGGCCCTGGCTGTCCTTGAGGTCGATGCGACGTTCGACCCGGGCGGTGAGGTGGCCGTCGGCGTCCGCGCCAAGGCGGATGGCCGTGATCTGCGGCGTGAAACCGGGCATCGGGAAGATCTTGCCGTCGTTGTCGACCCCCTGCGGCCCCTTGCAGAAATCCGCCACGCCGACGACCTTGCCGCTGTCGTCGCAGTGGATGTTGGGCCCGCGGTCGGTCAGTGCATAGACGAGATCGGCGGGATCGCCGTCGCGATGGGTGGCGCTGCTGGCGTAGCCCAGGGTGAGGGCGAGGGTCTTGCCGTTATCGAAGGCGATATCACCGAGCGGCGTGTCCAGGGCCGTGCTGCCCGTACCGATGCCGGCATCGCTGGCGTTCGGGGTGGCGGCCCCGGCGGTGCCAGCGATGGCCAGCGTCAGGGTCAGCGACAACAGGGGCGCGGCCCCCCGGGTGAAACAGGGCATGTGAGCTTCCTCTAATGGGGAGAAAGCGTCCAGCCTCGCCGAGAATCATGTCGGAACGATGGCAGGTTGATGTCGCGCTCAATCCCCGGTGCCGGGAATCCGCTCGGCGGCGGCGTCTGCCGCCGCTGCGCCGGGAAACGCGCCCAGGCTCTGCCCCATGCGCACGAAACTGCCGTCGGCCTGCAGGTCCTGACGAAAGGCCACGGGGTCGGCACAGCACAGGATCACCGTCGAGCCCAGCTTGAAGCGTCCCATCTCCTCGCCCCGGGCGAGGCGGATCGGTGCGTCGAAGCGCGTGGTCTGGATCTCCCCGGATTGCGGCGTGACCTGGCCGGCCCATACGGTCTCGATCGCCGCGACGATCATCGCGCCCACCAGCACCATGGCCATGGGGCCGTGGGGGGTATCGAAGAAGCACACCAGGCGCTCGTTGCGGGCGAACAGTCCCGGCACGTGATCGGCGGTGGCCAGGTTGACCGAGAACAGCCGCCCGGGGACATAGACGGTCTCGCGCAGGGTGCCGTCGAGCGGCATGTGCACGCGGTGATAGTCGCTGGGCGAGAGATACACCGTGGCAAAGCTGCCGTCGCGAAAGGGGGCGGCCTGGTCGGCGTTACCGCCGAGCAGGTGGGTCAGCGAATAGTGCTGCCCCTTGGCCTGGATCAGCGTGCCGCGCTCGATGCGCCCCGACTGCGAGAGGAAACCGTCGGCCGGCGAGACCAGACCGTCGCCGAGCGGCCGGGCATCGGGCTTCAGTGCGCGAGTGAAGAAGTCGTTGAAGCAAGGGTAGGCGCGCGGATCGGGTTCGACGGCCTGGCTCATGTCGACATCGAAGGCGCGGATGAAACGCTCGATGAAGGTGTTCTTGACCCAGGGGGTGCGACAGCGCGCCAGATAGCCGATCAGGCGCGAGATCAGGTGCTGGGGCAGGGGGTACTGGCTCAGGGCGAACAGCTTGGCGCGATCCACGGCTCGGCATCCACAGCAACGAAAGAGAGCCCGCCACCTTAGTCGCCGCAGCGGGGCGGTGCAATAGAGTGGCTACGGCGAACTGACACCGGCCCATGCAAAGCCCCTGTGCAAAAGGCCTCAGAGGCTAGGTGTTTGGTCCCGCAAAGAAGTGGCTTGGGTCCTCCTGCCTCGTCATCTCCCTTTTTAGCTGGGCATGAACGAATTTGGAGGTCTGATCCTCGGCGACGAACAGGTAGACCTTGCCCTCGCCGATACGGGGCTCGCTGATATCGATGTGCAGGTAGCCAATCGGGTAACGCTTAAACCTCTTCTTCTCGCCCTTCCGGCCGCCCACCAGGCGTAACTGACTGATGCCGTGGTGCGGTATAGCTGATGCAGGTTCGACCGGGTGAGCGAAGGGATCTCTCGCTGAAAGGCATGGAAGCAGTCATCGAGGGGCAGCAGGGTCTTCTGCCGGAAGGTGACGGCCGACGCTTCCTCCTGAGGTGTGAGTAATGTGGAGCAAGCCGCCTTGGGGCCATCCGAGAGTCTTCTACGGTAGCCCGGCTGCGTCACTTGCGGACCGTCTTGGGGTTGATGCCGTAGCGGCGGCTCAACGTCGCGAGCGAAGCTGTCGATCGTTGTATCTCTGCTCGGATGGTGTGCTTGGTTGTGGCACGTTGATGAAGAATCGGTGCCATGGGCCGTCCTCCGAGAGTGGCTCGTGAGATAGACCATCACTCCGCAGGACCACACATTAGGTTGAAGAGGTTTTCAGGGATAAATCTTTTTTAAATTCATTGGCTTATGACAATCATTTCGGGGCGTGTAGATTAGGGTTGATTCACGATTGTTTGAGTACTATCTTTTATTGAAACGATGCGCAGCGTATTGAATGTGCGAAATAAAGCTCATGCTTGGCAAAAGAGCGGGCACTGGCAAGGCCCTGGAATGAGTGGTGTTGCATTGCTCGGCGTTGGGTGGTTTTGGAGGCCGACGTAGAAACAAGATAGAAACGTGGATACTGTCTATTTAACTTTTAGTTATCAGGTTCTAGGAGGTGAAGGATGGTGGTTGGTTCTGGCACACCTACTCCTGCATATACTCTCTTTGACCCAATATGTAATGAATGTTTAGAGAAAGGAGACTTGATCAGGATTGCAAACGGGACGGCATCTGTATTGCGAGTAAAAAATTTCTTTGACCATGGCTTGTGTGGCACTATTAGTGCCAATCTAACAAAAGCTGAGCTTGGGGCTTATGATGAGAAAGTAGTAACGCCGCGCATCGCTAAATTAGGCCCGGCTGTTTATGACTACTACTTAGATGCTGAGCTTGGGGAAGATTACTGGCGTCATCGAGACCAATCTAATGATCATCGAGCCCGCCTCTTAGAAACTGGCGACCCACTAGATATTGCGATTAGGGGGTTGTCTAGGGCATGGGGGGGACCGGTAGAAAAGGCGACGATCGGAGGAGAAAAGCTGTTTGCCGGCATGGTTCGTGAGATAAATAGTAGTGCTCGCATTCATTTTGATGAAATCGAAAGAGAACTGCCGGGCAGTCTAGATTGCTCCCCATTAGTTCAGCTGGCTTTTAACTGTTTTATAGACATGCCCCGAGAGGGTGGTGAGGTAACAGTTTTTCGCCGTAAGTGGCTCCCGAGTGATGAGAATCATCGTGATGGATATGGTTATTCAGAATTCTTAGTAAAAAATGAGCCTGCTATTTCCATTCGGCCTGAAATAGGAGATGCCATCTTTTTCGATCCAAGGAATTATCATAGGGTTGAATCTAATAGGAGTGAAGGGAGGAGAATAACGCTGTCGTTCTTCGTTGGAATTAAATCCGACGGGAGTTTGATGATATGGTCTTGAGTAAAGAGGCTGAATAATAGGGTGTTTTTAAATGAGTTTTAATAATGCTCGCTGATGTTATCAACTGGGCCTTGGTTATGGCGCTTCCGGGGCCCGATATCTTAGCAATCGCTACGTGTGCGATTAAATATGGCCGTAGCGCTGGTTTTAGAGCTGCTGCTGGCGTTACTCTTGGGGTGGCTACTTGGTCCTTGCTTTCAATGATTGGAATTGCGGCTATCTTAAAGGCGGTTCCTGTTCTGAGAGAGATTCTACCTATCATAGGCGCTTTGGTCCTTGTTGGTCTGGGGTTTTTAAACCTTCTTAAGAATATTCCTTTGGCCAAGCATTCGAACGATAAAAGCGATGGTTCGCGTGTCTATGCACATGGTATCCCTAATGCATTTGGATATGGCCTGCTGACTAATGTTTCGAATCCAAAGGCTCTCGTTTTCTTTACGGCAATATTTACTCCAATGATGGCGAGCTACAGCGGGGTAGTGGATAAGCTGCTTGTGTTTTTAATACTTATTTCCGTTAGCTTTTTGGTCTTTGGTGTCATGGCGGTCATGTTTAGTCTTTTTTCATTAAATAGATTTTTCCATAATAATGTTTTTGGTGTAATTCCTGGTGTTGTTTTTGTTTTTATCGGGCTTTATTATTTGGTAGATATTTTGTAAGTTGGCCCGAGGTGTTGCTTGGTTTTAGCTATTGTCAGTGGTGGCTTTAGATTGTTTTATTTGGGGTTGAGTGTAATTTTACTGGTAGAAAATTGTTGTCGGTGCTCTAGTAGAATTTTTCAGTAATGGTGTTGCGGTGCTGTTTTTATTTTTATTATATTTAGCTATGTCTGATGTAAAAATCAAAGATTTGGGAGAGGTGATATGACTATACGGCGTTATCTTGAAAATTCAGCTCTGACCGGTGAAGTCACGGTCACTTCGGTCATAACCGGCGAAAAGGTAATTATAAGAACTTCCGAAACATGGTTCCATCCCCAGGGAGGAGGACAAAGAGGGGATCGTGGAAAGATCGGTGACGCTCAGGTTCTCGATACCCGTTTCTCAGCGGATGGACAGATCGATCATATCGTCAGTGATGCGGGGCGGATCCAGCCTGGCATGAAACTCCCCTTCACCATCGACGAAGAACAGCGCATGATCAACATGCGCATGCATAGTGCTGGTCATCTCATTGCGGGTGTCGTCGAAGCCAGCTTTCCTGGTCTGATCGCAGTTTCTGGACATCATTGGCCAGGGGAGGGGCGCGTCGAGTTTCGAGAAGAAAAGCAAACCGACATTACCCAGGCCGAGGTGGCGCGTTTGGTAGGCAAGGCAATTGAGGCTGATCTGAAAGTAGCCATCAGTGGTGACCCTTATACCAATCGTGTATGTTCTATCGAGAATTATCGTCCTATTCCATGTGGCGGTACACACGTTAGTTCAACGTCAGAGATTTTTGATATTGAAATAAAAGGAATTAAGAGAAAGAAAGGAAAGCTCAGGATTGGGTACGATATACTTGGGTGCTGACCTTTGCGTGTGGCAGAGAATGGAGCGGAGTATCACGTAACTATTGAGCACTTGTTGGTATTTGAATTCATTGGTTTACACCATTGGTGATTGCTTTTGCTTCAAGCGTAACGGAAAAATCTCATGACTTCGCTGTTAACGCTGACTCCTGTTTTTGGGCTTCTCTTTGCATCACTTATCACCCCAGGGCCCAATAATTTTATAGTGTTGTTTGCTGCTAAGAAACATGGGTTGGGGTTCGTCGCGAAACCAATTAGCGGTATCATTTTGGGTGGGGTGACAGTCATTATTTTGACATTGCTTGGGTTAGACAAGATAGTCCATGCTTATCCCGTCGTTAGAAAAGTCATGGTTATTGTTGGTGGCGGTTATCTTCTATATATGGGGTACCTTATGTTTCGAGAAACAGGTTCGACATCTGATGTTTATAACTCATATGGATTCTTCAGTCTTGCATTGTTTCAGATCATTAATGTCAAGACCTGGGTGATGGCTGTCACTGTATCCTCCTCCGCTATAACCGTCCTAAATATATGGCAAGCCGTCGTCGTTGTTTCTGCCATGTTGGTTGCCTTGGGGTATGTTTGTTTATATTTTTGGGCCTCTTTTGGTAGGCTTGTTGATCATTTGTTGAATTCTGAGAAATCGAGAAAAACAGTTAACCAAATGTTAGGGGGTGTATTGATGGTGTCATCTGCATGGCTTGTGGTGTCAGAAATTATTTAATTGAGGTTGTGTAAATATTTTGCGCTTTAATCAGACATGGAGAGCTGAGTGCAATGAAAGGCTTTGCGGATCGGAGGCGGTCTTTTCTAATGGGTTGCGGGCTTATGGCGCTGATGACACCTGGATAGCGTCGCTCATACTGTTCCCCTAATGACTTTGCTTATACCCTTTAAGCTTTGAGGTGGGCCGCATCATATATACAGAGCACTACTTCGGCAATGGCGCTAAATTAATCGCCAAGGCAATCGCGCAGGCGGTCCAGTATTATTTAATTGAGTTCACAGTACGCTGTAAGCGCGCCATCTCTCAGGGCAGGGAGCGCTCTGCCATAGACTGAGCACGGCATCACTTGCCGGGAATAGTGGCGTGGGGAGTGCTGCTTGCGGAAACCACGCCCAGCGGGCGAAGACATCTGGCTCGGTCACTTGCGGTTCGGCGAGGTTGTCCTCGAGGGATACTTGCGCCGCGCCGGTGATCGCCGTATGACGAGCGGTCAGTTGTTGCAGGATAGCGAAAATGTCGGCCGGCCGTTGCGTGACAATGCCGGTTTCTTCGCGAAGCTCGCGCAGGGCGGCGGTCTCGAATGTCTCGCCGGGTTCGACGTGGCCGCCCGGCAAACACCAACTGGGCGTTTCACCGGCCTTGATCCGGTAGCCGAGCAGGAGATTGCCATCGGCACGGGTGACGATGACACCGACGCCGACTCTTGAAGCAACTGGCGGAGACATTCAGGCATATTCCTCGAGTGTTTCCAGCACGGAGCTGGCTGCGTAGTGGCCACTGATGAAGGCCGCTACGATACCACGAAATAAGCCGCAGGCGTCGCCGACGACCCAGGTGGGGCGATTCGGGATGCGTAACGTGCCATCGACCTTCGGGTACCAGCCGATACCCTCCAGGGTCGGGCCGATCAGTTTGGTCTCGTCATGCTCGATGGCTGGGAATCTGTGAATGAGTTGCCGCAAGCCCTGGAGCATGGCTTGGGCCACCTCCTTGCCGTAAACGGTGTCCATCGTCGAGGTGGCGCCTTCTTGCCCTTCGAGCCATGCCTTGAGCGGCATCTCGTAATAGGCGCTGGGCTCGCGCAGTGCGGTCCTGATTGTTTCGATGGTACGCCTTGCCAAGGCTTCATCGAGAATGCGCGTGTTGAAGCCGACGTTGGAACGCTGCGAGGGCGGGCCATCGGAATGTCCGGAGACCGTCCACAACCCTTGTGTCTGGGTGAGAACGGTCCGGCCGTTGCGACAGGCACAGAAGGTTCGCCATTCGGTGGCATCGGATGCGGAACGCAGTGTCAGCTTGGGATCTAGATTGGAGAGAGGCCGAAAGAATGCGCGTTCGCTGGGTTGTTCGATGCGAAACCCGACCTCCAGCCGGCGGAAGGTTTTTTTGATGTCATCACCAATGTCGAGCGCGCCAAAACGACCGGTCGCCCAGATCAGCGTTCGGGTGACGATTTCGTAATGCCGTCGAGTGTCTTGCAGCCCTAGATGGTGTCGTTTCGTCGACTCATCATAGCGATCACTCGTCAGGCGAGTCCGTGGGGCGATGTCGGCCTCGAGCCCGCTCACCAGACCGAACACTAGCTCCAGGCGCGCTTGGAGTGAAAGATAGTCGGAAGGATAGTCCTTGAGCGCCCAGTCACCGACACCCGGGGTATAGGCATTGGCATCGACCGGGAAGGGCGGGGTATCCAGGCCATAGGCGTTGAGCAGTTCACAGGTCCAGGCATAGGCATCATGCAGCGCTTCATGCCTGGGTAGATGCCAAAGGTGAGTCGCGGAAGGGAAGAACGAGAACTTGCCGTCCGAATACAGCCCGGCGCCACCATGGCCTTGGGTCAGTTCGGCTTGCCTCGTCTTGTCCCGCTCGCCGATTTCGCGGCCCTGGTCGATGAGGATGACCCGACGCCCCTGGCGAGAGAGTCTTTGCGCGGCGGCCAAGCCTGCTGGGCCGGCGCCGATGATGGCGACATCGTAGCGCTGCATGATGGGCGCTCTCGGCTAGCTGATGGAGGTCATGAGCCCCGAAAAGGCGTGAAATGGCCGCTGCAAAGCGTGTCGTGGTATCGTTGAGCCGCTGACAATAGCATCGATACGAGCCGTTTCGTATCAGGAAGTATCCTAATCCTCTCGCGTGGCTTTCGGCAAGGGTGTCATCAATGTCTTCAGTTTCCTCTCCAAGACCGGGTCGGCCGCGCAGCGCCTCGGCGGCCCCGAAGGCCATGCGGGCAGCGTTGGACCTGGCGCTCGAAGGGGGCCTTCCGCATGCCACCGTCGAGCGCGTCTCCGCCGTGTCGGGGGTGGCCAAGTCGACCCTCTACCGGCGCTGGCCGAATGCCCCGGCGATCGTCATGGATGCCTTCTTCGACGAGGTGGGGCCGATGATCGCCTATGATGCGCAGTTGCCCATCATCGAGAGCTTCTGCCAGAGCGTCGGGGCATTGGTGGGGGCCCTGGAAGGGCCGCGCGGGCAGCTGCTGCGGGAGTTGTTGGGGACCGCACAGGCCGACCCCGACCTGCGCGAAGCGTTCGTGGAACGCTGGATCGCGCCCAGGCGCCAGTTGGGCCAAGAGGCCATCGAGGCGGCCATCGCGCGAGGCGAACTGCGCCCGGACATCGATCCCGCTTTGGCCCTGGATCTCATTTACGGAGCGGTTTACTACCACTTGACGGTGTCATTCAGCGATATCGACCGTTGCTTCGTGGCCACGCTGGTGGATCGGGTGCTGAGCCCCTATCTCACCGCCCGGGCATGATGTCCGTTCACTACGTCTCGATCGGCGTGTCGTCGCGGTTGCCCCATTCCTGCCAGGAGCCGGGGTAGCCGCGGATCTTCTCGAAGCCCAGCGCCTTGCCCACCAGCCAGGTGAAGCCGCTGCGGTGATGGCTCTGGCAGTGAGTGACGACTTCCATGTCGGGGGTGAGCCCCAGCGCCTCGAGTTCGGTGATCAGTTCGGCGTAGTCGCGGATACGCAGGTTGCGCTCGCGATCCATGGCGTCGGTCCACTGCATGTTGACCGCGCCGGGGATGTGCCCCAGGTGCTTGTTCTGGCCCTTCTCGCCGCGGTACTCCTCGGGCGAGCGGGCATCCCAGACCGCCAGCGTCCTGTCGGCGAGGCGCTCGGCGATTTCCTCGCGTTCGATCATCACCGCGGGGTTGAGGATCTCGGCGCGATAGTCGCTGGGCGTGGGCTCGTGCGGCGTGGTGGATTGTTCCAGGCCGGCGGCCCGCCAGGCCTGGATGCCCCCATTGAGGTAGGAGTAGCGGGTATGGCCGATCAGCTCGAGGGTCCACAGCAGGCGTCCGGCCCAGCCGCCGCCCTCGTCGTCGTAGGCAACGACGTGGGTGTCGCGGGTCAGCCCCAGCGACGCGAACAGCGCCGACAATGCCGCCTCGTCGGGCACGTCGTTGGGCACCTCGCCGCTGCCGACCATCAGCCGGCGATGATCGAGGAACACCGCGCCGGGTACATGGCCCTCGCCGTAGCTGTCGGCCTTGAGCGGTACGTCGACGATCAACAGCTGCGGTTCGTCGAGTCGCTCGGCAAGCTGTTCCGGCTCGACGATCAGGGGCAGCAGGTTGTCTTCGGAACTCATCGGTCACTCCTTTCCGGGAAGCGGAATCGCCAGGCAATGATGGGGATGATGGCACAGCCACCCGGGCCTCGCGAGGCCCGGTGTGGTTGCTGCCGGCCGGCGGGTCAGCGGTCGTCGAGGCCGTCGAGAATGCGCCGGTAGCTGGCGAAGCGCTCGGCACTGATCGCCTCGCGGTCGACGGCATCGAGCAGTGCACAGCCGGGTTCGTTGCGGTGGCGGCAGTCACGGAAACGGCAGCGGCCCAGGTAGTCGCGAAACTCGATGAAGCCGTCGGTGATCCGCGTCTCATCGAGATGGCCGAGGCCGAACTCGCGGATCCCCGGGGAGTCGATCAGTTCGCCGCCGGCGGGCAGCGTGTAGAGCCGGGCGGTGGTGGTGGTGTGGGTTCCCTTGCGCGACTCCTCGGAGAGCGCGCCGATGCGCAGGGCCTCGTCCGGCAGCAGGCGGTCGATGAGTGAGGACTTGCCGACCCCGCTCTGCCCGACGAACACCGACGTGCGCCCGGTGAGCTGCGCGTGCAGGGCATCGAGGCCGGTGGCGCCCCGGGTGGTGGCGCGCACCACCTGATAGCCCAGCGCGCGGTAGCGTTCCAGCAGCCGGCCCAGCTCGCCGCCGCCCTCGGGCAGCAGGTCGGTCTTGTTGAGCACCAGGACAGGCGTGATGCCGGTGGCCTCGGCGGCGACCAGGTAGCGGTCGATGAGGTTGGCGAACGGCGCGGGCTCCACGGCGAAGACGATCAGGATCTGATCGATGTTGGCGGCGACCGGCTTGAGCTGGCCGCGCGGATCGGGGCGCTCGAGCACGTTGTCGCGGGCATCGCGGGCCACCACCACGCCGCTGCCGTCGGTGGCCTGGCGCCATATCACCCGGTCGCCGGTGACCAGGCTGTCGAGGTTGGCGCGCAGGTGGCAACGATGCAGGGCATCGTCGTCATTGCCGCGGATGTCCAGGCTGCGGCCGAAGTGGGCGATCACCCGGCCGGGCTGCTCGTGGCCGTATTCGCCCGCCTCCAGCGCCTGGCTCTCGCGCTCGGTCTGCTTGTCGGCGCGTGCCGCGCGCTCGGCCTGGATCTTCTCGATGCGCCAGCGTTGCTGGCGGGTCAGCTTGCGTTTGCTCATGGGGCCTCGAGGGAGCGTACAATGGCCCCATTGTAACCAGCCATGCCGTGGCTGTCCGAGCCCCTGACGGCGTTGCCGCGAACGCACGCGCCATGGCCTCGTTCAGACCGGCGATGCGTCCCGTAATCAAGGAGCCCTCATGGCCGACTCTGCCGCCCCGCGCAACGATCTGCTGGTGTGGATCGATCTCGAGATGACCGGCCTCGATCCCGACAAGGAGCGGATCATCGAGGTGGCGACGCTGATCACCGACGGCGAGTTGAACCTCGTCGCCGAAGGGCCGGTGATCGCCGTCAAGCAGTCCGATGCCCTGCTCGGGGCGATGGACGAATGGAACACCAAGACCCACGGCGAGTCGGGGCTGATCGATCGGGTCAAGGCGAGCACGGTGGATACCGCGACCGCCGAGCGCCGGACGCTGGATTTCCTGGCGCAATACGTGGCGCCCAACTCCTCGCCGGTGTGCGGCAACAGCGTTCACCAGGACCGGCGCTTTCTCGAACGCGAGATGCCCGAGCTGCTGGCGTTCTTCCACTATCGCAATCTCGATGTCTCGACGCTGAAGGAACTCGCCAAACGCTGGAACCCCGAGGCGCTCAAGGGCTTCGAGAAGCGCAACACCCACCAGGCGCTCGACGACATCCGCGAGTCGGTGGCGGAGTTGCGTCATTACCGGCGGACCTTCCTCAATCTCGAGCCGCCCAGGGATGACGAAGAGGAGTGATGAAAGCGGTAAGCGATAAGCGGTAAGAAAAAACTGGCCGGGCCGGCGCATGGCAGACCCTCTGACTTACGGCTTACGGCTTACGGCTTACGGCTTACGGCTTACGGCTTACGCATCGCTGGCGATCCTGGCCTGCCGCTTGGCCCGCTGGCGCTCCAGCGCCCAGCGCACGTGCTCGCGGACCAGTTCCGACGGGTAGGCGAGCCGGGCGTGTAGCGCGCCCTCCACGGCGCGGCTCCAGGGGGCGTTGCCGAGCCCCACGGCGAGGTTGCGCAACCAGCGCTCGTAGCCGATACGGCGGATCGCGCTGCCCTGGGTCTTGTCGAGGAATTCCTCCTCGCTCCAGGCGAACAGCGTCACCAGGTCGGCACGGTCGAGGTCGTGACGCGGGGCGAAGTCCGGCTCGTCGCTGGCGCGGGTGAAGCGCGTGAACGGGCAGACCAGCTGGCAATCGTCGCAGCCGTAGACGCGATTGCCGATCGCCTCGCGAAAGCGCTCGGGGATGCTGCCGTGCAGTTCGATGGTCAGGTACGAGATGCAGCGCCGGGCGTCGATGACCTTGTCGTCGACGATCGCGCCGGTCGGGCAGGCGGTCTGGCAGGCACTGCAGGAGCCGCAGTGCTCGCGCTCGAACGGGGTGTCCACCGGGAGCGGCAGGTCGGTGTAGAGTTCGCCGAGAAAGAACAGCGAGCCGGCCTGGGGATTGAGCAGCATGGCGTTCTTGCCGAACCAGCCCAGCCCGGCCTTCTGCGCCAGGGCGCGTTCCATCACCGGTGCCGAGTCGACGAAGGCGCGATAGCCGTAGTCACCGACCTCGGCCTCGATGCGCTTGGCCAGCTCGGCCAGGCGCTTGCGGATCAGCTTGTGGTAGTCGCGGCCCAGCGCATAGCGCGAGACGTAGGCTTTCTGCGGCCGACCGAGCACCCTGGTGGTCTCGACCTCCGGCGGCAGGTAGTCCATGCGCACGCTGATCACGCGCAGCGTGCCGGGGACCAGTTCGGCCGGGCGGGTACGCTTGGTGCCGTGCTTGGTCATGTAGTCCATCTCGCCCTGGTAACCGGCGGCCAGCCAGCGCTCGAGATAGCGTTCATGGCTTGCCAGGTCGGTATCGGTGATGCCGACCTGCTGGAAGCCCAGTTCGCGGCCCCAT
Source organism: Modicisalibacter coralii (assembly GCF_004117855.1). Taxonomy (GTDB): domain Bacteria; phylum Pseudomonadota; class Gammaproteobacteria; order Pseudomonadales; family Halomonadaceae; genus Modicisalibacter; species Modicisalibacter coralii. Next base: position 44,706 of record NZ_QWBW01000027.1, on the reverse strand, counting down.
TGCTTGATACGCGCGGCCAGGTCGGCGGGATCGTCCAGATCGCGAGCGTCGGGCTGTCGGAGGTGGCTGACGGTCATGAGTCCACGTCGGGTCGCTGGTGCTGCAGGGAGGCTGCAGGAAGAAAGGGGCGCAGCCTACACTATTCGCCAGATTCACCAAACCATGTTCCTAGTCTTTGTACGAAAACTGCCTGCGCTCGGCAATACGGCGTTAAAAATCGGCTCAAAATGCTCATTTACACTCCGTAAACTCCGCTTTTCGCCGATTTTTGCCTTGTCTTGCCTTCGCTCGCCGACTTTTCGTACAAACCCTACCGCGGAGGAGACAATGTCGAGCCATTCCAGTCGTTCGCTCTATCTGGCCGATCAGGTGCGCGAGATCGACCGGCGGGTGATCGCCGCCAGTGCGGAGCCGGGTGACGAGGCGGCGGGCTTCGCGCTGATGCGCCGGGCGGCCCGTGCCGCCTATGCCGAGCTGCGTCGTCGCTGGCCCGAGGCACGGCGACTGAGCGTGTTGTGTGGCGCCGGCAACAACGCCGGCGACGGTTACGTGATCGCCGCGCTCGCCGCCGGCGAGGGGCTGGCGGTGCAGTTGCTCGCGGTGCGCGAGCCCGAGGCGCTCAAGGGCGAAGCGGCGCTCGCCCACGAGACGGCGACGCTGGCCGGACTGCGCGCCGAACCCTGGCGCCCCGGCACACCGCTGAACGGCGATGTGGTGGTCGATGCCCTGCTCGGTACGGGGCTGGGTGGCGAGGTGCGCGAGCCCTACGCCGCGGCGATCGATGCCATCAACGACAGTGGTCGGCCGGTGCTGGCCGTCGACATCCCCTCGGGGCTGGCGGCGGACAGTGGGGCGGTCCTGGGCCGCGCGGTACAGGCCGATCTCACCGTCACCTTCATCGCCGACAAGCTCGGGCTGCATACCGGCCGGGCGCCGGATCACGTCGGCGAACTCATGTTCCGGGGGCTGGGCAGTCGGGCCGAGGCGATGCGCGACCTGCGGCCGGTGGCCGAGCTGCTCGAGGCGGCGATCGTCGGCGAGATGCTGCCGCCGCGCCCGCGCAGTAGCCACAAGGGCGATTTCGGCCACGTGCTGGTGCTCGGCGGCGCGCCCGGCTTCGGCGGGGCGGCGCTGCTCGCCAGCCAGACCGCCGCGCGCCTGGGCGCCGGCAAGGTCAGCCTGGCGACGGCGCCGGAGCATGTCAGCGCCAGTCTCACCCGCACCCCCGAGGTGATGGCGAGGGGCGTGCGCGGCGTGAGCGATGCCCGGGGCCTGATCGAGGCGGCCGACGTGATCGTCGTCGGGCCCGGGTTGGGCCAGGATGCCTGGGGGCAGGGGCTCTTCCAGGCGGCCCTGGAAGCCGGCAAGCCGCTGGTCGTGGATGCCGATGCGCTCAACCTGCTGGTCACGCACTGGCCCGAGGTCCGGCGCGACGACTGGATACTCACCCCGCACCCCGGCGAAGCGGGGCGCCTGCTGGGGCTGGGTGGCGCCGAGATCCAGGCCGACCGGCTCGCCGCGGTGCGCCAGTTGCAGGCGGCCCGTGGCGGAACGGTGCTGCTCAAGGGCGCCGGCAGCCTGGTCGCGGGGCCCGCCGGCATCGGCGTCTGCTCCTACGGTAATCCGGGCATGGCCAGCGGTGGCATGGGCGATGTGCTGTCGGGGCTGCTCGGGGCGCTCGTCGCCCAGGGGCTGTCACCGGAGACGGCGGCCCGGGTCGGCGTGGTCCTCCACGCCCGCGCCGCCGACCGGGCGGCGGACGAGCACGGCGAACGTGGCCTGCTGGCGGGCGATCTGGCATCCTATGCGCGAATCCTGGTGAATGGTTGAACCCCGACACGACAATGGATATCTCCCTGCCCGACGAATCCGCGCATGTCGCTTTCGGCGAAGCGTTGGGGCGTGCCCTGGCCGGGCGTGGCTGCGTCTATCTCGACGGTGAGCTGGGGGCCGGCAAGACCACCCTGGCGCGCGGCATCCTGCGCGCCTACGGCTACCAGGGCGCGGTGAAGAGCCCCACCTATACCCTGGTGGAGCCTTACGAGCTGGACGCGGCGCGGGTCCATCATTTCGATCTCTATCGGCTGGGCGATCCCGAGGAACTGGAGTTCATCGGCGCGCGCGACCTGCTCGACGGCGAGGCGCTGAATCTCGTCGAGTGGCCGAGCCGCGGCGAGGGGTTCCTGCCGCCGGCGGATCTGTACGTGGGGCTGCGCGTGGCCGCGGTCGGGCGTGAGGCGCATTTGCAGGCCGGGAGCCCGCTGGGCGAGACGGTGATCGCCCGTCTGTCGAGCGCCGACGTCGACAAGGATATCCGATAGTTCATGATTGGTTTGTTACGTTCAACGCGTCGCCGTCGCGGCGCCGGTACCGGGCGGCGGGCGATGGCGGCCCTGCTGGGTGTCGTCGCCGCGCTGGCCTGCGGGCTGGCCAGCGCCAACAGCGTCGACAATCTGCGCCTGTGGTCGGCGCCGGACCACGTGCGTCTGGTCTTCGACATGACCGATACCCCCAAGGCCAGCATCTTCACGCTGGACAACCCGCGACGTCTGGTGATCGATCTCAGCGATACCCGGCTCGATGCGAACACCGGCGACGTCGACCTGGCCGACAGCGCGATCGACGACATCCGTACCGGGGTGCGTCACGGTGACGACCTGCGCGTGGTACTCGACCTGAATCGTGCGGTCGAGCCCCACCATTTCGCGTTGCCGCCCAACGATCAGTACAGCCACCGACTGGTGGTCGACCTGGAGTACCCCGGCGAGAGTGCGGTCAGCGATCCGATCGATCCCATCGAGGCGATGATTCGCGAGCAGGAGATCGCCGCCGGCCTGGCCAAGGCCCAGGCCAAGGCGTCCGGCAAGGCCCAGCCGGCGACGGTCGATTCGCGTGAAAAGGCCAAGCCGCATCCCAAGCGCGACATCATCATCGCCGTGGATGCCGGCCACGGCGGCGAGGACCCCGGTGCCACCGGTGCCGACGGCACCCACGAGAAGGACATCACGCTGGCGATCGCCCGCAAGCTCAAGGCGATCATCGACAACACGCCCGGCTTCAAGGCGATATTGACCCGCGACGGCGACTATTATGTCGGCCTGCGCCAGCGAACCCTGCTGGCGCGGCAGCAGAAGGCGGACTTCTTCGTCTCGATCCATGCCGATGCCTTCAAGAGCCCGCGGCCCACCGGCAGCTCGGTGTTCGCGCTGTCGCAGAGCGGGGCGACCTCGGAAACCGGCAAGTGGCTGGCCGCCAAGGAGAACCGCTCGGACCTGATCGGCGGTGTCGACGGCAACCTGAACCTGGCCGACAAGGACGAGACCCTGCGCGGGGTGTTGCTGGACCTGACCATGACCGCCACGCTCAACGACTCGCTGGCCGCCGGCGGTCAGGTGCTGGATCAGCTCGACAAGATCAACAGCCTGCACAAGTCGCGGGTCGAGCAGGCCGGCTTCGTGGTGCTCAAGTCGCCGGACATTCCCTCGCTGCTGGTCGAGACCGGGTTCATCTCCAATCCGCGCGAGGAGCGCCGGCTCAAGGATCCCGGTTACCAGCGCAAGCTGGCACAGTCGATCTTCGCCGGGCTCGACGCGCACTTCCATCAGAACCCGCCGCCCAGCAGCCTGCTCGCCTGGCAGCGCGACCAGCAGCGTGCCCAGCAGGCCAACGAGTACCGCATCCAGCCGGGCGACACGCTCTCCGAGATCGCCTCGCGTCACCGGGTCTCGCTCAGCGCCCTGCGCCAGGCCAACGAGCTCGACGGCGACGTGATCCGCGTGGGCCAGGTGCTGAGGATTCCCAGTGGCTGACGGCACAGCGAGCGACATGACGATGACCTCATCACGACGCATCCAGATCCTCGCCCCCCGGCTGGCCAACCAGATCGCCGCCGGGGAGGTGGTCGAGCGCCCCTCGTCGGTGCTCAAGGAGCTGGTGGAAAATGCCATCGACGCCGGTAGCCGGCGTATCGAGATCGAGATCGAGGCGGGCGGGGCGCGCCTGATCAAGGTGCGTGACGACGGCAGCGGCATCGCCGAGGCCGACCTGCCGTTGGCGCTGTCACGCCACGCGACCAGCAAGATCGCCTCCCTCGAGGAACTCGAGGGCGTCGCCAGCCTGGGCTTTCGCGGCGAGGCGCTGGCCTCGATCAGTTCGGTGTCGCGGCTGGAACTGGTCTCCAATACCGTCGAGGATCCCACCGCCGGCTGGCGCGTGGTCGCCGAGGGTCGGCAGATGGAGCCGCGAGTGTCGCCGGCGCCGCATCCGCGGGGCACCTCGGTGACGGTCCGCGACCTGTTCTTCAACACCCCGGCGCGGCGCAAGTTCCTGCGCACCGAGAAGACCGAGTTCGGCCATCTCGAGGAGGCCTTTCGCCGGCTGGCGCTGTCGCGCTACGACATCGGCTGGGTGCTGCGCCACAATCAGAAGACCGTGCACCAGTTGCGTCCGGCCGGCGACGGGGTGGCCAGCGAGCGCCGCGTGAGCGGCTTGCTGGGCGACAAGTTCCTCGCCAATGCGCTGCACCTGGACATCGAGGCCTCCGGTCTGCGGCTGTGGGGCTGGGTGGGGCTGCCGACCCATTCGCGGGCCCAGGCCGATCAGCAGTACTTCTTCGTCAACGGCCGGGTGGTGCGCGACCGGCTGGTGGCGCACGCCATACGCCAGGCCTATCGCGACGTGCTGTTCCACGGCCGTCACCCGGTGTTCGTGCTCTATCTCGAGCTCGACCCCACGGTGGTCGACGTCAACGTCCATCCCACCAAGCATGAAGTGCGCTTTCGCGACGGCCGTCTGGTCCACGATTTCCTGTTTTCCAGCCTGCACCGGGCACTCGGTGAGGTGCGCCCCGACGCCAGCGGTCAGGCGCCGGTCTCGGTCGAGGAATCCAGCGCCGCGGCGCCGGCCACGACCCCGGCCGAGCCAGCCCCGTCCGAGACGCCCCGGCCCGCCTGGCAGCAGCAGCCGATGGCGCTGCGCGGTGGCGATCGCGACGGCGGCGCACCGCCGCGGGCCGCGTCGCCCGGCGCGGCGCGGGTGCGCGAATTCATGGCCGGGTATCACGCCCTGCACCCCGATCACGAGGCGCAGCTGCTGACCCCGCAGGCCGACCCCGCGGTGGGCGGTGCCGCCGCCGGCACCGCGCTCGACGAACGGCGTCAGGCTGCCGAGCGGCACCAGACGCTGCCCGAGGACGACCCCACCCAGGCGCCGCCGCTCGGCTATGCCATTGCCCAGTTGCACGGTGTCTACATCCTGTCGCAGACCGCCCGCGGGCTGGTGGTGGTCGACATGCACGCCGCCCACGAACGGATCACCTACGAGCGCATGAAGACCCAGGTCCATGGCGGCGCGCTCGACGCCCAGCCGCTGCTGGTGCCGGTCTCGCTGGCGGTGAGCGCCAACGCCGTGGAGACCGCCGAGCAGTGTCCCGAGGCCTTTCGGCGGCTGGGGGTCGAGCTCGACGTCGCCGGTCCGGAGACCTTGCTGGTTCGTCAGGTGCCGGCGCTGCTCGCCGATGCCGACGTCGAGCCGCTGGTCCGCGACATGCTCGGCGATCTCGAGCGTTACGGCCGCTCCGACCGCCTGGAGGCGCACATCAACGAACTGCTGTCGACCATGGCCTGCCATGGCAGCGTGCGGGCCAACCGCCGGTTGACCATCCCCGAGATGAACGCCCTGTTGCGCGACATGGAGCGCACCGAACGCAGCGGTCAGTGCAACCATGGCCGGCCCACCTGGACCGAGATGTCGATGCACGACCTCGACAAGCTGTTCATGCGGGGGCAGTGAACGACGCATGCGACAAGACGACGCACGCCCGACGGTGATCCTGCTGATGGGGCCCACCGCCTCGGGCAAGACCGACCTGGCGATGGCGCTGCACGAGCGGCTCGACGTCGAGTTGATCAGCGTCGACTCGGCGATGGTCTATCGCGGCATGGACATCGGCACCGCCAAGCCCTCGGCCGAGGAACTGGCCCGGGCGCCGCACCGGCTGATCGACATTCGCGACCCGGCCGAGCCCTATTCGGCGGCCGAGTTCCGCGACGACGCCCGCCGCGAGATCGACGAGATCCTCGCGGCGGGGCGCACGCCGCTGCTGGTGGGCGGGACCATGCTCTACTTTCGCAGCCTGATGGGCGGGGTGGCGCGGCTGCCCTCGGCCGACCCGGCCGTGCGCGCCGAGCTCGAGGCCTGGGCGGCCCGCGACGGGCTCGGCGCGCTGCACGACGAGCTCGCGAGGGTCGATCCCGAATCGGCGGCGCGCATCCATCGCAACGATCCGCAGCGCACGATGCGGGCCCTGGAGGTCCAGCGCCTGAGCGGGCGGCCGATGAGCGAACTGTGGCGCGAGCAGCCCGAGGAAACTCTGCCGTGGCGGGCGTTGTCCATAGGCCTGGCGCCCTTCGACCGTCGGGTATTGCACGCGCGGATCGCCGAGCGTTTCGCCATGATGCTCGAGGCCGGGTTCATCGACGAGGTGGCGGCGCTCCGGCGTCGCGCCGACCTGCATGCCGATCTTCCCGCGATGAAGAGTGTCGGCTATCGTCAGGTCTGGGAATACCTCGAGGGCCGCCACGACATGGCGAGTTTGCGCGACCGGGGCGTGGTGGCGACCCGTCAGTTGGCCAAGCGTCAGATCACCTGGCTGCGCGGCTGGCCGGCCCTGAACTGGATCGATTCCCGGGGCGACGATCCGCTTGCCGAGGCCTTGAAAATCGTGCGCCAATGCAGCACTTAGCGTAGTATGGAGGCTTGGGTCTGGCGGTGGCGGCGTGCCCGCGGCCAAGGCTCCTGCCCTGCGGGGCAAACCATTAAAATGACATCAACATTAGAGACAGTTAGGGAGAGCAAAATGTCCAAAGGGCAATCCCTCCAGGATCCGTACCTGAACATCCTGCGCAAGGAGCGCATTCCGGTGTCCATCTTCCTGGTCAACGGGATCAAGCTGCAGGGCCAGATCGAGTCCTTCGACCAGTTCGTGATTCTGCTTCGCAACACGGTCAGCCAGATGGTCTACAAGCATGCCATCTCCACGGTGGTGCCGTCGCGCAACGTGCGTCTGCCGGCCCAGGATCCCAATGCGGCCCAGGAAAGCTGATCGCGAGGCGCTGATTGTTTTTCGAACGTCCCGACGCCGGTGAAACGGCGGTACTCGTCCATGTCGACTTTCAGGACGACCAGGAGCGCGAGGATCCGGGTGAATTCCTGGAACTGGTGCGCTCCGCCGGGGCCGAGCCGGCGACCCTCATGCAGGGGAGCCGGCGGCGTCCCGATCCCCGCGCCTTCATCGGCAGCGGCAAGGTCGAAGAGCTGCGTGAGCTGCTCGCGATCCATCATGCCGAGCTGGTGATCTTCAATCATGCCCTGAGCCCCTCCCAGGAACGCAACCTCGAGCGCGCCCTGAAGTGCCGGGTGCTCGATCGCACCGGCCTGATCCTGGACATCTTCGCCCAGCGAGCCCGAACCCACGAGGGCAAGTTGCAGGTCGAGCTGGCTCAGCTGGAATACATGGCCACGCGCCTGGTGCGCGGTTGGACTCACCTCGAGCGTCAGAAGGGCGGCATCGGCCTGCGCGGGCCGGGCGAGACCCAGCTCGAGACCGACCGTCGTCTGCTGCGCGCGCGGATCAAGGCGATCCACAAGCGTCTCGACAAGGTGCGCAGCCAGCGCGAGCAGAACCGACGCGCCCGCTCGCGGGCCGAGATCCCCAGCGTTTCACTGGTCGGCTATACCAACGCCGGCAAGTCGACGCTGTTCAACACCCTGACGGCCTCGGACGTCTATGCCGCCGACCAGCTGTTCGCGACCCTGGATCCCACCCTGCGTCGTCTCGAGGTCGCCGATGTGGGGCCGGTGGTGATGGCCGATACCGTGGGTTTCATCCGTCATCTGCCCCACAAGCTGGTCGAGGCCTTCCAGGCCACCCTGCAGGAGGCCGCCGAGGCCTCGCTGCTGCTTCACGTGATCGATTGCGCCGACCCGGACCGCGAGCAGAACGTCGCCGAGGTCGAGGGCGTGCTGGCGGAGATCGGCGCCGACGAGGTGCCGTGTCTGCGGGTCATGAACAAGATCGACCTCCTCGACAGCGCGCCGCGTATCGAGCGCGACGGCCACGGCGTGCCCGAGGTGGTGTGGCTGTCGGCCCAGCAGAACCGGGGGCTGGATCTGCTCGCCCAGGCGCTCTCGGAGCGCCTTGCCGAGGATCTGATCGAACTGGACCTGACGCTGGCGCCTGAACAGGGTAGGCTACGGGCGGGGCTGCATGCGCTGGATGCGGTCCAGGACGAACGCTTCGACGAGCAGGGCCGGACTCTGCTGTCGATTCGTCTGCCCCGGCGCGAGTTCATGCAACTGCTCGCCCGTCAGGGCGAGAAAGCCGAGGATTACCTGCCACCGGAGGAACTCATGCCCCCGGCCTGGGCGGACGGTATCCGGGAATGAATCGATCGTGGACGCCCCCGACGGGGTGCCCCGGCAATCGACGCACATCGCAACATGCTTAGTGGAGACGACGTATGGCTTGGAACGAGCCAGGTGGGGGCGGCAACCAGCACGACCCTTGGAGCGGCGGCGGCCGACGTGGCGGCGGCGGCAATGGCGGTAACAACCAGGGGCCTCCCGATCTCGACGAGGCGCTGAAGAAGTTTCAGGACAAGCTCAACCGCATGCTCGGCGGCCGTGGCAAGCGCGGCGGCAGTGGCGGCAACGGCGGCGGTGGTGGCAAGCGCAGTACCTTCGCCTTGCCGGGGCTGCTGGCGGTGATCGCCCTGGCGATCTGGGCGGCGTCCGGCTTCTATCTGGTCGACCAGTCCGAGCGCGGCGTGGTGCTGCGATTCGGCAAGTTCCAGGACGTGGTCACTCCCGGCCTGCACTGGAATCCGCCGATCGTCGATGACGTGCGCATGGTCAACGTGACGCGGGTGCGTTCGATCTCCCAGACCAAGTCGATGCTCACCAAGGACGAGAACATCGTTCAGGTCGAGATTTCCGCGCAGTATCAGGTCGCCAATCCCCGCGATTACCTGCTCAACGTGCGTACCCCGGAGCTGTCGATCGAGAACGCCCTGGATTCGGCGCTGCGCCACGTGGTGGGCGGCACCGAGATGGACGACATCCTGACCTCGGGCCGTGAACTGCTGGCGGACACCGTGTCCACGCGTCTGCAGTCGTACCTCAACAACTACGGTATCGGCGTGCGCATCCAGGCGATCAACGTCGAGTCGACCTCGGCGCCCGACGCGGTACAGGACGCCTTCGACGACGTGATCAAGGCGCGCGAGGATCGCCAGCGCATGATCAACGACGCGATCGGCTATGCCAACGCCATCATCCCCGAGGCGCAGGGCCAGGCGCAGCGCATGATCGAGCAGGCCCAGGGCTATCGCGAGTCGGTGGTGGCCAAGGCGCAGGGGCAGACCAACCGCTTCAACTCGCTGCTCAGCGAATACAAGCAGGCGCCGCAGGTCATGCGCGATCGCATGTATCTCGACACCCTGTCCGAGGTGCTGAGCAAGACCAGCAAGGTGCTGGTGGATATCGACAAGGGCAGCCCGCTGATGGTGTTGCCGCTCGACAAGCTGGGGCTCCAGGGCGGCCAGTCCTCGAATGCCTCGAAGGATGTCGACGTCTCGCCGTCACTGATCGAACAGATGCGCAACAATGACGCCAGCCGTTCCTCCAGTAGCAGTTCGTCGTCCAGCAGCATCCGCAGGGAGGGTCGTTAATGATCAATAACCGTTCCCTGCTCATCGTCGCCGGCGTCGCCGTGGTCGCCTGGGTGGGCAGCAACAGCCTCTACATCGTCAACGAGACCGAGCGGGCCATCAAGCTGCGCTTCGGCGAGATCGTCGAGGCCAACATCCAGCCCGGCCTGCACTTCAAGGTGCCGATCACCAACACGGTGCGCACCTTCGATGCCCGCGTGCTGACCCTCGATACCGACACCAGCCGCTACCTGACGCTGGAGAAGAAGGCGGTCATCGTCGATTCCTACGTCAAGTGGAAGATCGTCGATCCGGCGCGTTACTACGAGGCGACCTCGGGCAACGAGCAGGCCGCCGAGCGCCTGATCTCGCCGCGGGTCGACGAGGCCCTGCGCAACCAGTTCGGCAAGCTCGAGCTGCAGGAGATCATCGCCGAGCGGCGCGACGAGCTGATGTCGGGGCCGACCCAGGAACTCGACAAGATCATGCGCAAGGAGCTCGGGGTGGCGATCCTCGACATCCGGATCAAGCGTATCGATCTGCCCGACGAGGTGACCCAGGCGGTCTACGAGCGGATGCGCACCGAGCGTCATCGCGAGGCCCGCGAGTATCGCGCCCAGGGGCAGGAGCAGGCCGAGAAGATCCGCGCCAACGCCGAGCGGCGCCGTCAGGTGCTGCTCGCCGAGGCGCAGTCGAAGTCCGAGACCCTGCGCGGGCAGGGCGATGGCGAGGCGGCCTCGATCTACGCCCAGGCCTATCAGCAGGATGCCGAGTTCTTCCGCTTCTATCGTAGCCTGGATGCCTACCGCAACAGCTTCGACGGCAAGGACGACCTGCTGGTGCTCGAGCCCGACAGCGACTTCTTCCGCTATCTCAACAGTCCCGCTCCGCAGCCCGCCGAGGGCGACGGATCCTGACCGGCGGGCGGCCTCCCGGGGTACACCCGGGGGGCAAACATGATAGAATCCGTTGACCGGGCGTCGCCCGGTTTTTTTGTGGCCATTCATCTCTGGCAGGACGGGCAAATGACCATCGCTGATCGCTGGCTGCTCCCTGACGGCATGGACGAAGTGCTTCCGCCGCAGGCGAGTCGCATGGAGGAGCTGCGCCGTGCGCTGCTCGACCTCTACCATCGCTGGGGCTATGACCTGGTGATGCCGCCACCGGTCGAATTCCTCGATTCCCTGCTCACCGGTACCGGCACCGACCTGGACCTGCAGACCTTCAAGCTCACCGATCAACTGACCGGGCGCATGATGGGTGCCAGCGCCGACGTGACCCCGCAGGTGGCGCGCATGGACGCCCACTCCCTCAAGCGGCGCGGGCCGGCGCGATTGTGCTACTGCAGCCACGTGCTGCGGGCCAAGGCCGATCCGCACCAGGGGGGACGCAGCCCGGTGCAGGTCGGCGTCGAGCTGTTCGGCCATCCCGGGCTGGAGGCCGACCTCGAGATCCTGCGTCTGGCGCTGGACAGCCTGGTGACCGCCGGGGCCGGCGAGATTCACCTGGCGCTGGGCCATATCGGCATCTATCGGGCCCTGGTGCAGGCCGCCGACCTGTCGCGGGACGCCGAAGCCAGCCTGTTCGAAGCCATCGAGCGAAAGTCGCCGGCCGAGACCGACGCGCTGGTCGGCGCCCATATCGACGACAGCGGGATTGCCCGGATGGTGCGCGCCCTGCCACAGTTGCACGGTGGCCTCGAGGTCCTCGACGAGGCGCGGCAGGTCTTCGCCGAGGCACCGGCCGCGGTGAGCGACGCCCTCGACCAGCTCGAGGCGCTGTGCCGGGGCGTGGCCGGGGGGCACGACGATGTCACGCTGTACCTGGACCTGGCCGACCTGCGCGGCTACCAGTATCACACCGGGATGATGTTTGCCGCCTACGTGCCCGGTTATGGTCAGGCACTGGCCAAGGGCGGGCGCTACGACGATACCGGCCGCGCCTTCGGTCGCGCCCGTCCGGCCACCGGCTTCTCGATGGACCTCAAGCTGCTGGCCACCCTGGTTCAGCAGCAGCCGACCTGCGACGGGATCTGGGCACCCGCCCTGGAAGTCGGCGAGACCCAGGCCGCGGCGCGACTCAACGAGGTGGCCGGTCGCCTGCGTGCTGCCGGCGAGCGCGTGGTGCAGGCCCTGCCGGGACAACAGACCGGCCCGGCCGAGCACCGCTGCAACCGCCGCCTGGTGCGCATGGGGGACGACTGGCAGGTGTCCCCGCTGGAGTGACGACGACCGGGGACGGTGTTGCCTCTCCACGGTCAGCGGATTCTTCGATCACAGAGACGAGAGTAATGGGCAAGAACGTAGTCGTACTGGGCACCCAATGGGGTGACGAAGGCAAGGGCAAGGTCGTCGACCTGCTCACCGAATCGGCGTCCGCCGTGGTGCGCTTCCAGGGCGGTCACAACGCCGGCCACACCCTGGTCATCGATGGCGAGAAGACCGTCCTGCACCTGATCCCCTCGGGGATCCTGCGCGAGGACAAGACCTGCGTGATCGGCAACGGCGTGGTGCTGTCCCCCGAAGCGCTGATCAGCGAGATTCGCGAACTGGAGGCCAAGGGCGTGCCGGTTCGTCGGCGTCTGCGCCTGTCGCCCGCCTGTCCGCTGATCCTGCCGTACCACGTGCGTCTCGACCAGGCCCGCGAGAAGGCTCGCGGCGTGGCCAAGATCGGCACCACCGGGCGCGGCATCGGCCCTGCCTACGAGGACAAGGTCGCGCGTCGCGGACTGCGCCTGGGCGACCTGCTGCACCGCGAGCGCTTCGCCTCCAAGCTGGGCGAGGTGCTGGACTATCACAACTTCGTCCTGCAGCACTACCACGGCGAGGCGCCGGTGGACTTCCAGCAGATCCTCGACGAGGCCATGACCATGGCCGAGGAACTGCGGCCGATGGTCTGCGATGCGGTGAGCCTGGTCCACGAGATCCGCAAGGCCGGCGAGAACATCCTCTTCGAGGGCGCCCAGGGCTCGCTGCTCGACATCGACCACGGCACCTATCCGTTCGTCACCAGTTCCAACACCACGGCGGGTGGCACGGCGACCGGTTCCGGGGTTGGGCCCTTGTACCTCGACTACGTGCTGGGGATCACCAAGGCCTACACCACTCGCGTCGGTTCGGGTCCGTTCCCCACCGAGCTGTTCGACGAGTTCGGCCGTCACCTGGCCGAGAAGGGCCACGAGTTCGGTGCGACCACCGGCCGCCCCCGGCGTTGCGGCTGGTTCGATACGGTGGCGCTGCGCCATGCGGTGCAGATCAACTCGGTCTCGGGGATCTGCCTGACCAAGCTCGACGTGCTCGACGGCCTGGAAAACATCCGCGTCTGCGTCGGCTATCGCAGCAAGGATGGCGAGCGGCTCGATACCCCGGTGGATTCCGAAGGCTACGAGGCGGTCGAGCCGATCTACCAGGACCTGCCGGGCTGGAGCGAGTCGACGCTGGGGATCAAGCGCGTCGAGGACCTGCCGGCCAACGCGCGTGCCTACATCAGCTTCCTGGAGGAGCAGACCGGCACCCCCATCGACATCATCTCCACCGGCCCGGACCGCAACGAGACCATCGTGCTGCGCAACCCGTTCGACTGAACCGCGTCGCTCGCGTCCGCCGAGTCACGAACCCGCCATCCTGCGATGGCGGGTCTTTTCGTTGCAGGGGATAGCTGCGCCGGGTCAGTCGCTGCCTGCCGGGCTGCGCCGAGAACGCAGCAGGCTGGCCACGGTGGTGGCCAGCAGGGTGGCGCCAGAAGGGAAACGGGCAAGCGGTCAGTCGTACCGCGACCCTTGCCCTGGTCAGGTCAACGGGTACCGGTGCTGCTGGCCGCTTCGGCGGCACTCTCGTTGGCGAGCAACTGGCGCATGGTCTTCAAGCCGAGATTGCCCCCCGAGTCGAGGGTACTGTCGAGCCAGACGATGGCCTGTTCCTGACTGACGTTTTCGAGCCCGTTGGCCCGCAGATAGGCCTTGGCCAGGGCCAGTCGCGCCGTCGGATGACCCTTTTCGGCGGCCTCGTAGAGATACTCGGCGCCCTTGGATCGATTCATGGGCAGCAGGTCGCCGCGCAGGTACTCGCGGCCCAGCGTGGCCATCGAGCCGGCGTGGCCCTTTTCCGCCGCATCGGCCAGCAACTGCTTGCCCCGGTTCACGTCCTGGGTGACGCCGAAGTCGCCATACAGCAGTGTCCGGCCCAGATACTGCTGGGCGGTCAAGTCGCCTTGGTCGATCGCCTTGTTCAACCACTGCCGGGCCTTTTCCGCGTTCTGAGTGACTCCGACCCCTTCCATGTAGTCCTTGCCGAGCAGTTGTTCGGCATAGGCGTTGCCGCTTCGCGCTGCCGAGCCGAGATACTTTTCGCCGGCCTCGACATCCCGTTGCACGCCGGTGCCGGCGAGATAGGCCTGACCCAGGGTGATTCGCGCGGAGGTCACGCCGTGTGCGGCGGCACGCTTCAGCAGGCGGACCCCTTTCTCGGGATCGGCCGGCACGCCCTGACCTTTCAGATAGATCTCGCCGAGCGTGGCGCCGGCGCTGTCGTGGCCGCCGGCGACGGCTCTTTCCAGGTAGTCGATCCCTTTCTGCCGGTTGCGCGCGACGCCCTGGCCCTGCAGGTACATGTCGCCCAGCGTGGCCAGGGCCCCGGCGTTGCCGTTGCGTGCCGCGCGGTTCAGCCAGGTTCTCGCCAGCTTGCCGTTGGCCTGCACTCCCCGGCCATTCAGGTAGGCGCGGCCCAGATCGACCATGGCCGGGGTATCGCCCATCTCCGCCGCCTTGCGAAGCGCGCTGATATCGCCCCGACGCCCGGCTTCACGATACGTGCGTGCCAGCGCTTCGGTCGCGGAAGGATGGCCGCTCTCCCGAGCCTTCCGGAGCCAGTATTCCGATTTCTGGAAATTCCGGGATACCCCCCGGCCTTCACGATAGGCGCGGCCCAGCACGACCATGGCGTAACCGTCGCCTTTGTCAGCCGCTTGCTCGAGCATGCTGACGGCGTCGGCAGGGTTGCCGTGATTGAGCTTGCCGTTCAGGTAGGCGTCGGCCAGCTCGGTCGCCGCGGTCATGTCACCCTGATCCGTGGCCTGGCGAAGCCATTTTTCCGCCTGATCGGGGTTGAAGGGCAGCACCTGGCCCTCGAGATAGGCTTCGCCGAGTTTCCGGGCCGCCGTCGTCTGCCCTTGATTGGCGGCTTCCTCGAGGAGGCGTTGCGCGCGAGTGGGGTCGGCGGTCACGCCGGAGCCGGTGAGGTAGGCTTCACCCAGTTGCTGCGTGGCGTACGCGTGGCCCGCCTGATGGCCTTTCTCGAGGTAGTGCACGGCACGCTCGGGTTGAGCCCGGACGCCGTCGCCTTCCATGTAGACCCGGCCTAGTGCCGCATAGGCCAGGGGATCGCCTGCGTCGGCGGCCTTTTCCAACAGGGTGATGCCGCGCTGGGTCGACTGAGGCAAGGTGTCTCCGCTCAGATAGGCGCGTCCCAGCGTGACGGCGGCATTGACCGATCCTTCCTGAGCGGCGGTCTCCAGCCAGTGGCGTGCCTTTTCGGGATTGCTGCTGACGCCGTAGTCGCCCAGATAGGCCTTGCCGAGCTTGGTCATCGCTTCGACATCGCCGCCCTCGGCGGCCTTGTGCAGCATGCTCAGACCGCGTTGCTGACGGTCGGTCTCGAGCATCATCTCGCCGGCTTCGCCGAGCGCATCGGGTTGCCCCGAATCGGCGGCCTTCAGCAGCCAGTTTTCGTGCTTTTCGGGTTGCGGCCCCAGCAGGCCATCTTCAGCGTAGAGCCGGGCCAATTGAACCATCGCCCCGCTATCACCCGCTTTGGCCTCGACGCGTAACGTATCCGCGTATTGTTGCGCGTATTGCCTGGCCCGTTCGGGATCGGTCTCCAGCCAGCCTCCCGGGGCATGCGCGGCGGCGAGCGCCTTCAGGGCATGGCTGCTGCCTTCCCGGGCAGCGGTTTCGTAGAGTTGCCTGGCGCGCTGCGGATCCGGCTCGGTACCGACGCCTTCGACGAGCATGTCGGCCAGGTCGTTTCTGGCGCTGTTCATGTCGCCGTTCTCGACGGCCTGCTGGAACAGGAAATACGCCAGCACCGGATTGCGCTCGACACCCTCGCCGTCGCGATAGAGGCGACCCAGTCTCGCCGACGCATTGTCGAGGACGGAAGAGGGGTCGTGCAGCGCCTTGGCATAGAGCGTTGCGGCACGGCCGGGGTCGCGGGGGACTTGTTCGCCATCGTCATAGAGCTTGCCGAGTTCGTAATAGGCCGGCTCGAACCCTTCGCGGGCCAGGGCCTGCAGGCTGCTGATGCCCTTTTCCGTCTTGCCGCTTTCCAGCGCCTGACGGGCGAAGTCCATGCGGTTCCATGTCAGGTTGTCGGCCTGGACCGGCGTGCCGCCATCGAACCAGTCGTGATATTGCGCGGGAAGTGTCGATTCGACCGCGCTCATGTGTTGACTCTGACCGACCGCGCAGCCACCCAGCCAGGCCAGGCCAAACGCCAGCGCCAGCGGCGTCACGCCGGCCCTCAGCAGCCGGCGGTCGGATGGAAGAGTGGGGGTGAGATATTTCATGCTTGCCTCCCTGGCCTTGAAAGCTCGTTTCCTGGGCCCGTCATTCAGTTGCGTTCGGGAATCGCTATGTCGGCTCTTTCCTGCTTTTCCTGGGATTCTTCGTATCGGGCGCGTTGCTGCTTGCCCGGTGGCATGAAGTACAGGGTGATATAGCCACCGGCGCCGCGGTTGTAGACGGGGCGATATTGCTCGAGGAATTTTTCCAGATCCGGCTGCTGGAAATGGGTCAGGTAGATTTCCATCCAGGTGAAATACTGGTCGTACTTCATGAAGCCCTGATACTGCTCGTGAGGCGCATAATCCTTGAGCTGTGACGGGTCTTCGATGATAGCCATGAGATAGTTGACCGCGTCTCTGATGGAGTGCCCGTTGACTTCCAGGTTGAAGACGTCATAACCCTGACGGGAAATGATCTGCATGTTGGTGATGAGATACAGGAGCGCGTAATTCTGGTAGTGCGTAGCACGCCGCCCCCTGGAAAGTTCCAGTGGGAACCCGCCTTCCGGCGTCATGTCGTTCAAGGCCGAGTAGATCGCGCTGACGCCGAACTGGAAGAGCTCGTCGTCATCGGTCAGGATGCCGATCATGGAGGCATACAGCGCCCGGCGATAGAAGTGGTTGTTGCAGCAACTGCCCTTGAGACCGCCCTGGATGGCGGAGTGGCGCTTGGCCAGGCGATTCAACCAGGCGTCGATATTTTTCTTCTCCTCCTCCATGCCCTCGATCCTCGGCCGCACGATGGAGTAGGCCATGGCGGCACCGAACATCATCGACTCCGTGGAGTACCAGGCCTGGCGGTCATCCAGGGAATAATAGAATTTCCACAGGGCATTGGCTTCTGCCCATTTGTTCAGGTAATTGATCAGGCATTCACCATAGTAATTGTCCTGTGTGGCCACGTAGGCGCCCGCAAGCTGGCTGACATCCTCCGAGAAGTCGAACATCGGCTGCGAGGCCTCACGCCAGGCCTTGGGGCTGGGATAATAACCCGGGATCCGGATGCGATTGTCCAGCGGAGGCTTGGACAGCATGGATTTGCAGCTTTCGGTCATCTGAAGATGATCCATGCGCTCGAGCAGCATCGAATTGTCCGTGTTCTCGAGCGTTTTCATGCGAGCATCGACATCGAAAAAGGAGGCGTTCGGATCCGTCACCGTGTATTTCGAGAAATCGATGTTCTGTCGTTCCTCATAGCTGTAAGCCATGGCCTGCTGACAAGCCATGGCGGCCAGTACCAAGAGGAAGAGCGTATGCAACCAATGCCGGTTGCCTGTCTTCCTTGTCGGACAAGGTTTTTCGAAAATCATTCTTTCATCCCTGAATCGAAATACGATGGAGGCGGCAAGGCTCGATCAGCTTTGGGGAATATAAATGTTGAAGTCGCCGAAATCCGCATGCTGGTCTTTCGGTGTTCGCCAGTCCTTGCCATGGCCGCCAAAGAACGTCGAGAACATGACGCCATCGATGGTGACGGCCGGTGTCGTCCGATAGACGATGCCGTGCTGTTCGAGCATCGGCTTGCCGTCGATCCAGACTCTGGCGATGCCGTTCTGCTTGTCGGGATCGTTGAGGATGATTTCCTGCTCTATCGTGGTCCACTGGCCGGTGGGAAAGATCCACTTCCCGCGTCCCACGGACTCGCCGTAGTCGCTGTCCTTGTTGACGACATATTCGTAGAGTTCGCCCTGACCCTGCTTGCGCCACATGAAGCGCATGGAAAAGCCATTCTTGCCGGTGACGGCGTCGCCGCCGCTGGGGGCGTCGCCCCCGTACAGGCCCGGCAGCTTGCCGCCCTTGACGAAATCGAAGCCCGGTTCGAAGCGAACGCGATAGGTCAGGCAGGCACGTTCGCTGCCTTCCAGGGCCTTGAACCTGGCGTAGAAGCCCGCCCCGCCTTCTTCGGTGTCGCTGGGCGCGGAGGTCCCCTTCGGATAGGCGACCCGAATGGCGGGCTCCTGCAGGCCGCTTTCGGCTTTCGACAACAGCGTCACGTTCTTGTCGATGCCCCAATGCTTGTCGGCCGTGAACTGCTCTTCGATATCCTTTTCCATGGATCGGGCCGCGGGCCTGGGCGTGGGAGACGCGATCAGCGTATAGCGCTCGGAACATTCCGCGACACGGGGCACGGATAAGCCGTCATCGGCCTTGCTGTCCGCGATCGCCAGTGTCGAAAAGCCGCCGAGCAGGCCTGACAGACCCAGGGAGACGACCAGCGGTGCCATCAAGGATCGCCGACGTGAACGAGCACCGCCTGGAGATGATGCACGGGCGGAAAGAGGGGAGTTGGCCTTAAGCATGTCTGCAGACTCCTCGCGTTGGAAAACGCTTCGGGTTGCTTTCTTCATCGGGTATCGAGCAGAAGCGACCCGTGAAGATTCCTTGTCTTCACGGGTCGATCAGCCCGGGCGTCGATGCTCTCAATCGACCTGTGCGGTGGCTTTGTTCAGAGCCGTGTCGAACCATTGTTCGACTTGCTGGGCGGCGGCTCTGGCACCCTGCCAGACCCATTCGGCGGTATTGTCGATGAACGGGACCTCGGAAAAGCGGACATCGACGGGCTTGCCGACATCGCTGGCCGAGAGCGGTTCTTCGGGGACCAGCAGAACGCTCGCCACGTTCTGTTGCTGGCGTACCCACTCGGGGAAGCCGGCGCGCGGCTGGCGCTCCACGTCGAGGGCCACGGAGCGCACGCGGGCGGGGATGGGTTCCGAGGCGTTGGGCAGGGCGATATAGGCCTTCTGATGGGGCTGGATGTCGCCGATCTGACTCATGTGGACCAGGGCCTCGACCATGATGTCGTTGTTGCCGGTACGCACCAGCGTCATGATCCGGTCGCCCTTGTTGATGAAGGTCTCGCCGCTGCTGCCCAGCGCCCAGGCCACGACACAGTTGCAGGGGCTGTAGAGAACGTTGGCCGCGGAGCGTGTCTGCAGGGCATCGACGCGCGACTGCTCGTAGTCGCGCGCCTGGACGAACTGCTTGATACGTATCTTGGCGACCTCGGGGGAGACCGTCTCGAAGCTGGGCGGGCGACCGTTGGACGGGGTCGTCGACTGAGCCATGCTGATCTGCTGGCTGCCCGCGTCGTCGATCCGTTCGCGCATGTTCTCGATGAGACGCGAGTTGTAGTTGTGCGCCGCCTTGGCCTGGATCAGCTCCGACTGCAGGTCGCTATTGATGACCTTGGCCAGACGTTCATCGCGCTGCACCTTGTCGCCGGGCTGCAGCGAGTGTTCGCTGAGCTGCCCGGCCCCGGGGGCCAGGACATCGATACGCGGGGCCGTCACCGCGGCGAAATCCGGTTCGATGAGCATGAAGTTGCGATAGGCCGTGGCGGCGGCGACGGCCACCAGGGTGACGGCGGCAAGCAGCAGGGCCGCGTAGCGTCCCCAGGGCTTGCGCGACTTGGTCTTCGCCTGGGTCGGGGTCGCCGTCTTGCGCTTGCGCGGTGTCTGCGGGTCCTCGCTGTCGACCAGGTTCTCCACCGAGGCATGGTTGCCGCTGAGATAGGCGCGAATCACCCGCCGCAGCAATTCGCGATGACGCCGCTCGATGCGGGTGATCTCGAAAGCGACTTCATGTTGCTTGCTGCCTTTTTCACCATGCTCGCGCAGCACCTTGGCATCCACCGGGACGATCAACTCGGCGGCGCCGGCGACCAGCAGCAGCGAGACCGACATCACCTGGTCGGCCTGCATCGGCGTGTCGCTGTAGACCGAGAACCCGCCCAGTGACAGATCGTGACCCGTCAGGGTACTGCCATCCGCGAAGCGCGCCTCGAAGGGAACGTCGACACGGACGTGCCGGCGTTCGTCGCGGCGCTCGTGGTTGAGTTGTTCGCTGGTGTCGCGCTTCGCCTCGCCATCGCTCGATGCGCCTGTCGCCGAACTCGGCTTCTTTCCCGTCGGGCCCTCGAGTGTGGGCTCGGTACGGCCTGGGTTGCGCGGGTTATCGTCGCTCATGTTGGGGTCCTCCCTGTCCTTTGATCCTTGTCCTGGCTGTCATCAACCGTTGTGCCGAGCGATGCGGCGGACATCCATGTCTTTGAGGGTGACGGTCCCCGAGGCCGTTTCCAGCCGGCAGGGGGTGGCCGTGGGGCAGGCCAGACGGTCGACGTCATCCAGTGTTCGGTCACTTGCGTCGTGCACTCGGCCGGCGAGACCGGGGCTCAAGCGCATCACGGTCGGGCGTTCGCCACCATGGCCGCGAAAGCCCTGTGCCCTGACGCCGCCCACCTCGAAGAGCTTCTCGGTAAAGCGCTGGCCGACGCGCAGCGTTCCCGAGGGGAGCTGCACGGTGGTGTCCTCGGGGGCATCGGCCAGCGCCAGTGCCAGCCAGTAGCCGTCGTCCCGGGCATGCTCGGACGACGTTTCCAGGGCGCCGCTCTGATCCTCGAGAATCGCGAAGGCCATGCGATCGGGAGGGGCCACGACGCCGACCGCAATCGCCAGGCAGAGCAGCAGCGAGCCGACATAGACGCCGTGCATGATGTGACCCATGCGACGCTGGCGACGGGCGGCCCTGGGGTCGTCGGGCTCCCCGGCCGAGATGCCCTGACGCGACCAGGACTGGCGGTTGAAGCGAAAGCTCACGTAGGTCTTGAGGATCCCGCCGCCCACCTGGTTGTAGTAGAGCATGGGGATCCACAGCAGGCTGAAGCGGCCATGCTGCAGGGCCAGTACCGTGGCGGTGACGCTGCGGGTAAAGAGGATCCACAGCAGATAGGCGAAGATGAACGAGGGCCGCACGAACAGCGTCAGCATGATCGCCACCGAGGGGCCGATCAGCGTCGTCCACATCGACAGTCGTTGATCGACGAGGCTCCACCAGGTGAAAAGCCCCATGCGCCGGGGCCCCAGCGCAATGGCACGTCCGCTGGTGCGCAGCATGTTGCCGTACCAGCGGCGCATCAGGTCGATGCTGGACTTGAAGAAGCGATTCTTGTCGGGCAGTTCCTCGAAGCCCGTGACATAGACGTCCGGTATGTAGAGCATCTTCCAGCCGTTCTTGAGCAGCCAGAACCAGGTCGACTTGTCGTCGCCGGACAGGAACTTGAAGTTGCCGAAGCGCCAATGTTCGATATGGTCGTTCTCGACCAGGTCGATGAAGCCGGGCTGAATGGCCAGTTCGGCGCGGAAGGCGCTGTAGCGGCCGGTCAGGACCAGCAGACGCTCGGAGACCGACATCGAGCTCATCATCAGATGACGCTGGGCGTAACGCAGGTCGTACCATTCCTTGGTGACGTCACCGCCGTTGACGATGGCGCGGTTGTTGGTGGTCAGGGCGCCGAGGTCATCCTTGATGAAGAAGAACGACAGCGAGCGGGCGAGGGTGCCCGGCTCGATCTGGATATCGCCGTCCATCGAGATCAGCAACGAGCGATGACTGGGCATGCGCCGTGAAATGGCGCGCAGGACTTCCGCCATGGCGGAGCGCTTGCCGTCGCCCTTCTGGAACATGTAGGAGACTTCGACATTGCTCGGCCAGTCGTTCTCGGCCATGACATGATCGATGACGTCGACATCGCTGCGGTCGGCGATTGCCGCGAAGATCGTCGTGGGCACGCCGTAATCGGCCGCATCGCGGATCAGCGCGTCATAGACGGAAAAGGTCACCTCGGGTTCGATCCGGAACGAGGTGCACAGCACATACAGCGCATCGGGACGCTGGTCGGCGCCCTCGCTATCCGCGCGGCGACGCAGCGCCGGGAAGACGTGGCGGTTGTACCAGACTGAGCGGCTGGCGAGGGTGAACCACCAGGAATAGCGCCAGGCGCCGATGACGCCGATGGCGAGGATGAAGCTCTTCGAGCCGGGCGAGAAGACCTCGGACGGTAGTTCGAAGACGAGTATGACGATCAATGACAGCAGGAACAGCAGCGTCGTCAATTCGGTGATCCGGCTGGCCCTCGAGCTCCCGGAGCTTTCTTTCAGCGACATGACGAACCTTCCTTGTGCGACGAGGGGCGGTGACGCCGATGCGGCACCGCCCGTCGCTCTTCACTCTCGGCGCCTGTACGACAAGCGCCTCACGGGACCACGCAACGACGAATGGCCCTGCAGGCCCGTTGGTCGTGGGTCGGTCGTGATTGCGTTTCGGTGAATGGCGTCGGCCCGCTGGGGGCCGACGCGCGACGATCGCCGCCTCAGGCGGCGTCGCGGCGCAAGGAATCGCCCCGACCCATGGCGAAGTAGAGCAGCCCGGCGGCCTTGACGCTCTGCGGGTCGAAGAGGTTGCGGCCGTCGACCACCACCGGGGTGTGCAGGGTCTGCTGGAGACGTTCGAAGTCCACCGCGCGGAAGGCCTTCCACTCGGTGCAGATCACCAGGGCATCGGCGCCTTCGAGGGTCTCGTCACGGCTGTCGGCGAGGCTGAGGTCGTCTCGCTCACCATAGATGCGGCGGCACTCCTCGGCGGCTTCGGGATCGAAGGCCTGGACCCTGGCACCGCTGTCCCAGAGCGCTTCCATGAGTTCGCGGCTGGGCGCTTCGCGCATGTCGTCGGTGTTGGGCTTGAAGGCCAGCCCCCACAGGGCGATGGTCTTGCCCGCCAGGTCGCCGTCGAAGGCCTGGCTGAGTTTTTCGAAGAGTCGCGTCTTCTGGCGCAGATTGACGGACTCGACCGCGCCCAGCAACTGGGCATCGTAGCCGATGTCCGTGGCGGTCTGGCTGAGCGCCTTGACGTCCTTGGGGAAGCAGGAACCGCCATAACCGCAGCCCGGATAGATGAAGTGGTAACCGATACGCGGATCCGAGCCGATCCCGTGGCGCACATGCTCGACGTCGGCGCCCAGATGCTCGGCTAGGTTGGCGATCTCGTTCATGAAGCTGATCTTGGTGGCGAGCATGGCATTGGCCGCGTACTTGGTCAGCTCGGCACTGCGCACGTCCATGAACATCAGCTTTTCATGGTTGCGGTTGTAGGGGGCGTAGCACTCGCGCATGGCCTTGCGCACGGCTTCCGAGTCGGTGCCGACGATGATGCGTGCGCCCTTGGAGAAATCCTCGATCGCCGCGCCTTCCTTGAGGAATTCCGGGTTCGAGCAGACGTCGACGTCGATCTCGGCGCCGCGCGCCTCGAGCGTGCGGTGCAGGGTATCGCGCACCTTGTCGGCCGTGCCCACCGGCACCGTGGACTTGTCGACCACCACCTTGTACTCGTTCATGTGCTGGCCGATGGTCTCGGCGACCTTGAGCACGTACTTGAGGTCGGCGCTGCCGTCTTCGTCGGAGGGAGTTCCGACGGCGATGAACTGGAGCTTGCCGAAATGGACGGCGTGTTCGGCGTCGGTGGTGAACTGCAGGCGCCCGGCATCGCGATTCTTGCGAATCATCGATTCCAGACCCGGTTCGTAGATGGGAATCTCGCCGCGGTTGAGGCGGGCGATCTTGTCGGCGTCGACATCGACACAGATGACGTCGTGACCGACGTCGGCAAGGCAGGTCCCGGTGACCAGGCCGACATAGCCCGAACCGAAGATGGTTATCCTCATTTCAACACCTCTCCATGGTGGTTGTGCAATTTCACGTTGCCGTAATGAGCCACGGACCCTCGAGTCGGGTGGCTGGCTGGCGTGCCGGGCTGCGATGCTTGTCCATTCCTTGGGGCCCGGGGGTGACGAGCGGTCGGCGATGTCGATGCCGTCGTCGGTCGGCGTGGCTTGTTTGCCGCCTCGGAGGTCGTCTTGTCTGGCTATTTCTTCATGACGCCCACAATGGCCGTCTCATGACAAAACGCTCCGCATCCCGCTAATTTAGCGCGGTTAAGATTTGTAATTGCCGGGTAACGGGTCCTAGCGTAGAGCGCACCGGCCCCGTTGGTCAAACATTCCGGGCAGTTTTTTTGTACAGCGTTTTCTTACCTCGCGTCGGTGCAAGGGCCGGCGCTTCACATCGCGTCTATTGAGGACTAAAATGGTCCTCAATCGCCGACAGGCCGGAGTGCAGCGATGCTGAAACTGTCCAAGCTGACCGATTACGCGGCGGTGGTCATGGCGCAGATCGCCCGCCATCCGGATCGCGCGCATGCCGCGGGCGATCTGGCCGAGGCCGTGCAACTGCCGCATCCCACCGTCAGCAAGACGCTGAAGATGCTGGTGCGTGCCGGGTTGCTGACCTCGCGGCGGGGCGCCCAGGGCGGGTATCGGTTATCGCGGCCGGCGGCGCAGATCACCGCCAGCGACATCATCGCGGCCATCGAAGGGCCGGTGGCGATGACCGAATGCAGCCATGCCGATGGCGACTGCGACCTGATCAGCAGTTGCGGGGTGGCCGACAACTGGCAGCGCGTGACCCTGGGGGTGCGCACCCTGCTCGACAGCGTGACCCTGGCGCATCTGGCGCAATCGACGCCGCTGAAGTTACCCGTGCAGTTACCCATACAAAGCGTGACCCTGGCCGCCACGGCCGAGGTCTGAACGCCGACCAATGCTTGACGAGGGGCGCGATCTGGCGTGCCCGGAGGGGAGAATCATGGCTACAGAGGAAATGGAGCGACTCGTTCGTCGCGAGTACACCCAGGGGTTCGTCACCGACATCGAGAGCGATACGGTGCCGCCGGGGCTGGACGAGAGCGTCATCGCCTTCATCTCGCACAAGAAGGGCGAGCCGGAGTGGATGCTCGAGTGGCGACTCGAGGCCTATCGCCAGTGGCTGACGATGAAAACGCCCTCCTGGGCGCATCTGGACTATCCGCCCATCGACTATCAGGCGATCTCCTACTACAGCGCCCCCAAGAAACCCGAGGATCGCCCCCAGAGCCTCGACGAGGTCGATCCCAAGCTGCTCGAGACCTACGAGAAACTGGGCATTCCGCTGCACGAGCGGGCCGCGCTGGCCGGGGTCGCGGTCGATGCGGTCTTCGATTCGGTGTCGGTGACCACCACCTTCAAGGAGAAGCTCGCCGAGGCCGGGGTGATCTTCTGCTCGATCTCCGAGGCGATTCGCGACTATCCGGAACTGGTCAAGCAGTACCTGGGCAGCGTGGTCCCGCAGGGTGACAACTACTTCGCGGCACTCAACTCGGCGGTCTTCACCGACGGCTCCTTCGTCTATGTCCCCGAGGGCGTGACCTGCCCGATGGAGCTGTCGACCTATTTCCGCATCAACGCCGCCAACACCGGCCAGTTCGAGCGCACCCTGATCGTCTGCGACAAGCGCGCCCAGGTGTCCTATCTCGAGGGCTGCACGGCGCCGCAGCGTGACGAGAACCAGTTGCACGCCGCGGTGGTCGAGCTGGTGGCGCTGGAAGACGCCTACATCAAGTACTCCACGGTGCAGAACTGGTATCCGGGCGACGAGGACGGCAAGGGCGGTATCTACAACTTCGTCACCAAGCGTGCCGATTGCCGTGGCGATCGCTCCAAGGTGTCGTGGACCCAGGTCGAGACCGGCTCGGCGATCACCTGGAAGTACCCGTCCTGCATGCTGCGCGGCAAGGACAGCGTCGGCGAGTTCTACTCGGTGGCGGTGACCAACGGCCGTCAGCAGGCCGATACCGGCACCAAGATGATCCACATCGGCGAGAACACCAAGTCGACCATCGTCTCCAAGGGTATCGCCGCCGGGCGCAGCGATCAGGCCTATCGCGGTCTGGTCAAGATCGGTCCCCGGGCGAAGCGGGCGCGCAACTTCACCCAGTGCGATTCGCTGCTGATCGGCGATCGCTGCGGGGCGCACACCTTCCCGTACCAGGAGATCGGCAACAGCACAGCGACCGTCGAGCACGAGGCCACGACCTCGAAGATCGGCGAGGACCAGCTGTTCTACTGCCGGCAGCGCGGGATTGCCGAGGAGGACGCGGTCAACATGATCGTCAACGGCTTCTGCAAGGACGTCTTCCAGGAGCTGCCGATGGAGTTCGCCGTGGAGGCAGAGGCACTGCTCAACGTCACCCTCGAAGGCGCCGTGGGGTAAGCGGGAAACGGCTGCGCGACGCCTGCGCGGCGTTGGCAGCGGGTTCGAGAATGTTCATTGACAGTCGTCAACTCCGCTTCTCGCGCCCGCTGCCGCCTGGCTCAGACGCCGCTCGCGCGTTTCTCGGCAGTGACAACATATTCTTCGCAGGGCGTGGTAGCGCTCTCGAATCCAGATTGAAGGTGGCAACACATGCTCGAAGTCAAAGATCTGCACGTCACGGTGGAAGGCAAGGAAATCCTCAAGGGCCTGGACCTGACGGTCAACGCCGGCGAGGTCCACGCGATCATGGGGCCCAACGGGGCGGGTAAGTCGACCCTGTCGGCGGTGATCGCAGGCAAGGAGGGCTACGAGGTCACCGCGGGCTCGATCACCTTCGAGGGCGAGGACGTGCTGGAGATGGAGATCGAGGAGCGCGCCCGGGCGGGGCTGCTGCTGGGCTTCCAGTACCCGGTGGAGATCCCCGGCGTCAAGAACATCTATCTGCTCAAGGCGGCGCTCAACGCCAGCCGCGAGGCGCGCGGCGAGGGCGAGATCCCGGCGCCTGAGTTCATGAAGCTGGTCAAGGAAAAGCTGGCGTTCATGAAGATGGACCCGAGCTTTTTGCAGCGTGCCGTCAACGAGGGTTTCTCCGGCGGCGAGAAGAAGCGCAACGAGATCCTGCAGATGCTGGTCCTCGAGCCCAGGCTGGCGATGCTCGACGAGATCGACTCCGGCCTCGACATCGATGCCATGAAGATCGTCGCCGACGGTGTCAATTCGCTGCGCAGCGAGGAGCGGGCAGTGCTGATGGTCACCCACTATCAGCGACTGCTCGACTACATCGTGCCCGACAAGGTTCACGTGCTGCTCGATGGGCGCATCGTCAAGTCCGGTGACAAGGACCTGGCCATCGAACTCGAGTCACGGGGGTATGAATGGGTACAGGAGGAGTCCGCGGCGTGAGCGAAGACATTCAACCGAGTGCAGAACAGCGCTTTCTGGAACGCCTGAAGGCCCGGGATGCGGTGCGCGGCGCCGAGCCGACCTGGATCGCCGCGCGGCGCCAGGCCGCGGCGGCGCGTTTCGAGGCAATCGGCTTTCCCTCCAAGCGGGTCGAGCAGTGGAAGTACACCGATGTTCGCCGCATCCGTGACGGCGAGTTCGCGCTGACCGACGACGCCGACTTCTCGCCGGCCCAGGCCGCCGCGCTGACCCTGCCGATCGAGGCGATCCGCCTGACCTTCGTCGACGGCGTGTTCTCGCCGGAGCTGTCCGATCTCGCCGACCTGCCGGACGGCGCGAGTGTCGAGCCGCTGACCCA
This sequence comes from Modicisalibacter coralii, assembly GCF_004117855.1. Taxonomy (GTDB): domain Bacteria; phylum Pseudomonadota; class Gammaproteobacteria; order Pseudomonadales; family Halomonadaceae; genus Modicisalibacter; species Modicisalibacter coralii. Next base: position 17,221 of record NZ_QWBW01000027.1, on the reverse strand, counting down.
GGCGCTCGCCGACAATCACGAGGCGGTCGGCGCCGTGCTGGGACGCCTGACCGGCGTGGAGTTCTCGGCGTTCGCCGCGCTCAACATGGCCTTCGCCGAGGAAGGCGCGGTGATCCGTCTGGCGCCGGGCACCGTGGTCGAGCCGCCGATCGTCGTGCAGTTTCTCTCGCGGGCCAACGAGCAGGCCGTGATGAGCCACCCCCGGGTGCTGATCCAGGCCGGCGCTCGCAGCCAGGCAACGGTGCTCGAGCACTTCGTCGGCGAGCGCGATGCCGCCAACTTCACCAACGTGGTGGCCGAGGTCTTCCTCGAGCGCGGGGCGATCCTCACCCACTACAACCTGCAGGAAGCGCCGCTGGGCGATGCGCTGGTGCAGAGCCTGCAGGTCGAGCAGGACAGGGACAGCCGTTTCGTCTCCTTCAACGTCGACCTGGGTGGCGCCCTGGTGCGTCACGATCTGGTCGCCGAGCTCAATGCCGAAGGCGCCGAGGCGCAGTACTACGGGCTGTTCTTCGCCCAGGGCCGGCAGCACGTCGACAACCACACCCTGGTCAACCACAACGCGCCGCGCACCTTCTCCGACGAGAACTACAAGGGCATCCTCGGCGACCGCGCCCGCGGCGTGTTCAACGGCAAGGTGGTGGTCAAGCGCGACAGCCAGCAGATCGAGGGCAACCAGAGCAACGCCAACCTGCTGCTTTCCGATCGCGCCGAGATCGATGCCAAGCCGGAACTCGAGATCTACGCCGACGACGTCAAGTGCGCCCACGGCACCACCACCGGCCAGCTCGACGAGGACGCGGTGTTCGCGCTGCGCTCGCGGGGCATCGACGAACAGACCGCACGCGGGCTGCTGACCCTGGCCTTCGCCGGCGAGGTGATGGACAAGGTCGGACTGGACGCCATCGCCGAACGGGTCGAACTGGCCGTGGCCGGCAAGCTGCCCGAGCGCTTCAACCTGGGGAGCCTGGTCGAGACGGGCCTGCTCGAGGAGGGCGCGTCACAAGGGGGTGTCGCCGATGACCGCAACGACTGACCTGACCCTCGACGTGGCGGCGATACGCCGCGACTTTCCGATCCTCGAGCGCGAGGTCCACGGCAAGCCGCTGGTGTATCTGGACAACGCGGCGACCAGCCAGACGCCGCGTCAGGTGCTCGAGACGCTCGATCATTACTACCGTCACTACAACGCCAACATTCACCGCGGCCTGCACACCCTGGCGGACGAGGCGACGGCGGCCTACGAGGCCACGCGCGAGACCGTGCGCCGGTTTCTGGGGGCCGGTCAGGCGCGCGAGATCGTCTTCACCCGCGGCACCACCGAGGCGATCAACCTGGTGGTTCATAGCTGGGGCCGGCACAACCTGGGGCCCGGCGATGAGGTGCTGATCTCGCGTCTCGAGCACCACTCGAACATCGTGCCCTGGCAGTTGCTGGCCAAGGAGCGCGGCTTCACCATCCGGGTGATCCCGGTCGACGAGCGCGGGGCCCTGGACATGGCGGCCTATCGCGACCTGGTCGGCGAACGCACCCGCCTGGTCGCCGTCAACCACGTGTCCAATGCCTTCGGCACCATCAACCCGGTCGCCGAGATGGCGCGCATCGCCCACGAGCAGGGCGCACTGATCCTCGTCGACGGTGCCCAGGCCGCGCCTCACGAGCCGGTCGACGTGGTCGCCATCGATGCCGACTTCTACGCCTTTTCGGGGCACAAGGTCTATGGCCCGACCGGCGCCGGGGCACTCTACGGCAAGGCGCATCTGCTCGAGGCCATGCCCCCCTGGCAGGGCGGCGGCGAGATGATTCGCACGGTTTCCTTCGAGGAAGGCTCGACGTTCGCCGACGTCCCCCACAAGTTCGAGGCCGGTACGCCGTCGGTGGCCGACGTGATCGCACTCGGGCGTGCCCTCGAGTGGGTCGACGAGATCGGCATCGCGCTGATCCGCGACTGGGAACACGGCCTGCTGGCACATGCTCATCGGGAGCTGGGCCGCATCGATGGCCTGCATATTCTGGGGACCGCGCCGCAGAAGGCCGGGGTGGTGTCCTTCGTCGTCGACGGTGCCCATGCGCAGGATATCGCCTTGCTGATCGATCAGCTCGGCGTGGCGATCCGCACCGGCAATCACTGTGCCCAGCCGCTGCTGCATCACTTCGGCGTCGAGGCGACCTGCCGGGCCTCCTTCGCCGCCTACAACACGCCGGAGGAGATCGATATCTTCGTCGCTGCGCTCACGCGCGTCATCGGAATGGTACGCTAGGGGCATGGCAGACGCGCAGATGGATCAACTGGAAAGTCTCCACAAGGGGCAGGAAATGCCCCTGCAACGAGACGTGGACGCAATCTCGATTCCCTTCGGCAAGACCGTCACCCTCGTCGAGGATTCGGTCGTCTCGGTGATGCAGGCCAAGGGCAGCACCGTCAGTGTGTCCTTCGAAGGGCGCTTGTATCTGATCGAGGGCAGCGACCTCGACGCCCTGGGGCTCGAGGCGTTGCCACGGCCGACCCTGCCCGCGGACGCCGACGACGAGACGCTAGAGCGCTTCGTCTGGGAGCAGTTGCGCACCTGCTACGATCCCGAGATCCCGGTCAACATCGTCGATCTGGGACTGGTCTACGGCTGTCGTATCGAGCACCTGCTGAGTGGCGAGCGCGTGGTCACCGTGCGCATGACCCTGACCGCGCCGGGCTGCGGCATGGGGGACGTGATCGCCGAGGATGCCCGCCGCAAGATCCTCGGCGCGGCGCAGATCTCCCGGGTGCACATCGACATCGTCTTCGACCCGCCCTGGAGCCGCGAGATGATGACCGAGGAGGCCAGGCTCGAACTGGGGTTGTTCTGAACGGAGCGCTCTTCCGGGCGATCCGGTCGCTTGAGGGAGGCGTGCGCCCCGGTTACGATTCGAGCGCTGATGATCCCTTGAGGCCGGAGAGACGATGGCGCCGAGGCGTGCGATGGGCTGGCTGAAACGAGTGTCGCTGCTGGGCGGCGCCCTGCTGCTGACGGCCGCCGGCGTGGTGCTGGCGGCCAATCTGTGGGTGCTGGCCCGCACCCGCGGGGTCATCGAAGACGATCTGCTGCTGTGCCGCGCGGCACCGGTGGGCATCGTCTTCGGCACCTCCTACTGGGCACGTGGCGGCGGCCGCAACCCGCACTACATGGCACGCCTCAATGCCGCGGCGCGTCTGTTGCGCATGCACCGCGTCCAGCATCTGCTGCTTTCCGGCGACAATCGCACCCGCTATTACAACGAACCGGTCACCATGTGGCGCGACCTGCGCGAGGACAACGTGCGCGATGCCGACATGACCCTCGATTACGCCGGGTTCAGCACCTTCGATACCGTGGTGCGGGCCCGCGAGATCTTCGGCGTCCACCGGGCCTTGCTGATCACCCAGGGCTGGCATCTTCCCCGGGCGCTCTACATCGCCCGGGCAATGGGCATCGAAGCCTACGGATGCGCGGCACCCTCGGGGCCGGTGGAGGGCGAGTGGCGGCTGCGGGCGCGCGAGTGGCTGGCCCGCGTGGCGATGCTCGGCGACCTGTACCTCTGGCAGCGCGAGCCCTATTTCCTGGGGCCCCGCGAACCATTGCACATCGCTCCTCAGGGGTGACACGCTGACGGCGTCACTCTCTGCCAACACGGGAACCGCAAGCGTTCCTGTCATTCACTCGGGAAGGATCCCGGCATGCGAGTTCTTTTCATCATGGCGCTGGGTGGGCTGCTGGCGAGCCTGACGGCCCGGGCCGGTGAGCCCCGTTTCATCACTTACCCGCCGGACGCGCTGGCCGCCAGTCAGGCGGCGATCGTCGATCGGCAAGCATCGGCCGTGGCCGCGCTGCGCGCACTGACCGACGCGGCCGACGACGCGCTGGATGCGCCGCTGTATTCCGTGACCGACAAGACGCAGTTGCCTGCCAGCGGCGACCCGCACGATTATTTCAGCTTCGCCCCTTACTGGTGGCCCAACCCGGACACGCCGGATGGCTTGCCCTATGTGCATCGGGACGGCGAGTACAACATGGCCACCAAGTCCGGTGCTACCGACAAGCAGCGGATGCTCGATTTCGCCAGCGACGTCGAGGCCCTGGGGCTGGCCTACCATTTCACGGGCGAGATCGCCTACGCGAAAAAGGCGGCGCGCCAGCTGGTGCACTGGTTCGTCGCCGACGATACCCGCATGAACCCCAACATGCGCTACGCCCAGGCGATTCCCGGTCGCGTCGCCGGCCGCGACATCGGCATCATCGACAGCCGCGTGCTGATTGCGGTCGCCGACAGCATAGAGCTGATTCGCCCGGCCGGGGTGTTGGCCCCCGAGGAATACCGGGCGGTGCAGGACTGGTACCGGGCGTTCCTGAATTGGTTGCTGACCAGTGACCACGGTATCGAAGAGGGGCGGGCGACGAACAATCACGGCACCTGGTACGACGCTCAGGTCGTGGCCTTCGCGCTGTTCACCCATCAGCCCGGGGTCGCCAGGGAGCAGTTGGACAAGACCCGTGAACGGATCGTGACGCAATTCACGCCGGCGGGGAAGCAGCCCGAGGAACTGGCGCGTACGCGTCCCTGGCACTACAGCAATTTCAATCTGCAAGCCTATGCTAAGCTGGCACGCTACGCCGACGGCCTCGGTGAAGACCTCTGGCATTACCAGAGCCATGGGCGGAGCCTGCAGGCGGGATTTCGGTTCGTTGCCGGTTACGCGACGGATCCCCGGGCCTGGCCTTACGACGGCATCGGAACGTTCGACGGCAGCGAAGCGCTGGGCAATCTACTCGCCGCGGCGCACGCTTACGAGGACCCGCTGTTTGCCCGCGAGGCCGGGCGGTTGCTCGCCGAGACGCCGGAGGCGATAGAACGGCTGCTGCACGGCTTGCCGTCCGGGGGCTGATCGGGCCGGGTGGCCGCGTCGAGCGGCCCTCGGGATGTCAGCGCCGCGCCTTGGGCTTCTGCAGCTTGTAGAGTTCGCGGATCAGCGCTCGGCACCCTTTCCAGCAGCGCTCGATAACCGGCTCGATCTCGTCGGGCAGCGGGTGGGTATAGAGGGTCGACAGCGACTGCATGACCACGCGCTCCTGCTCGAGGAGTTCGCCGACCAGCACCTGGCTGTCGTCGCCGACGAAGCTCTTCAGGCGGCTCCACAGCCAGAGGTAGTCGTCGCGCTCGACGTCGGCGTCGCGGGGCAGGAGGTTGAGGTGCCGCTTGGCCAGCGTCTGGAGCTCGCGCATCGCCTCGCTGCGTTCGTCGTAGTGGGACTCGAGGGCTTCGCGCAGCGTCGGGCGCAGGCGTTCGAGATTGTCCTGGAAGTAATCCAGGCTGTCGGCCAGCGCTTCCAGTACGTTGTCCATCGCCACTTGGCGATTATCGAGAAACATGAGCGGTCACCTCCTCCGGTGACGCAGATTGTGCGGCCCGAAACACTGTTTTGCTACCCCTGCCGCGAAGAAATTGTGTGTTTCCAAAGTCGGGGTGATAGCCCCGATTATCGGCAGGGGGCGAGCAGACTTAACCCTTGGGCTTGGGTGGCGCCTTGCGCGGTGTCACGGCGTGCTTTTCCAGGTGCTCGATGACCAGCCCGGCGATATCGCGGCCGGTGGCCGTCTCGATGCCCTGCAGGCCTGGCGACGAGTTGACCTCCATGATCACCGGGCCGTGGTTGGAGCGCAGCAGGTCGACGCCCGCCACGCGCAGGCCCATCGCCTTGGCGGCACGAATCGCCGTCGAGCGCTCTTCGGGGGTGATGCGGATCACGCTGGCGCTGCCGCCGCGGTGGAGGTTGGACCGGAATTCGCCCTCCGCCGCCTGACGCTTCATCGAGGCCACCACCTTGTCGCCGATCACCAGGCAGCGGATGTCGGCGCCCTTGGCTTCCTTGATGTACTCCTGGACCATGATGTTGGCCTTCATGCCCATGAAGGCCTGGATCACGCTTTCCGCCGCCTGGTTGGTCTCGGCGAGCACCACGCCGATGCCCTGGGTCCCTTCGAGCAGCTTGATGACCAGCGGCGCGCCCTTGACCATGGTGATCAGATCGGGGATGTCGTCCGGGGAATGCGCGAAGCCGGTGATCGGCAGGCCCAGTCCCTTGCGCGACAGCAACTGCAGCGAGCGCAACTTGTCCCGCGAGCGGGTGATCGCCACGGAATCGTTGAGCACGTAGGTGCTCATCATCTCGAACTGGCGCAACACGGCACAGCCGTAGAAGGTCACCGAGGCGCCGATGCGCGGGATCACCGCGTCGAAGCGCTCGAGTTCGGCGCCCTTGTAGTGAATCGACGGGCGGTGCGAGGCGATGTTCATGTAACAGCGCAGCGTGTCGATCACGCGCACGGTATGGCCGCGATTCTGTGCCGCCTCGATCAGCCGGCGAGTGGAGTACAGGTTGCGATTGCGCGAGAGCAGGGCGAGATGCATTGCGGTCTCCGGAGCGGGAGAGAAGGGGGAGCGCGCGAGGCGCAGAGATCAGGGTTCGCCGTGCAGGAAGGCGGCGCCAGGGGCGACCAGTAGCCGGCGCATGGCGCGCCGCCCCAGCAACATAGGGTGGCGCATGTCGCGCCGGTCGGCCAGGGTCAATTCCACCGGATATTCGAGATCGCCGAGTTGCATGGGGGTACGGATCACGTAGCGCCACTCGGCCTGGCCGTTGGAGCTGGTCACCCGACGCCGGTCGTGGAGGTGCAGACGCACCGGGTGCGGCGGGCTGTCGGGACCGCTGCCGCGGGTCACGAAGCTGACCCACATGTGGCCGTCCTCCTCGTAGGTCTCGATCTCTTCGGCATGCAGCGAGGACGTGCGGGCCCCGCTGTCGGCCTTGCAGCACAGTGTCAGGCCGAGCGCCGGCAGGGTGACCATCTCGCGGCGACCGATTACCGCTTTGGCATGATAGGGCAGTGCTTTCATCGGGCGTACGCTCGCGTCAACGATGGAGTGGGCTCAGGCGTCGGCCGACCGCGGAGTCCGGCGGCGCCTGACGCAGCGTCATCAACAACGGTAACCGCAGGCGAGGCACCAATGCCAGGTCCCGTACCACGCTGACGAAGCCTTCGCCGGACTGGCGAGCCAGGGCGTCGAGGAACAGCGGCAGGCGTCGCTCGTCCTCGAGCTGGGCCCAGCCGCGGGCGGCGATCGCCGCCAGCAGGTCCGGCCCGCAGGCCGCGGGATCCTGCAGCAGCGCGTCGTACCAGGGGCCGACACGCTCGCCGGCGCCGTGCCCGACGGCGCGCACGCAGGCGCAGAAGGTTTCCAGATCGCCCGCCCGGGCCGCTGCCTCGCCCCGCGCGATCAGGGCATCGACCAGCGCCGGCGCCGGGGCGACGTGTTCCAGACACTGGCACAGGGGGCGCAGCACGTCGACCGGCAGGCTCGCCAGGCGCGCGGCAAGAGCGCTTGCCTGGTCGCTGTCGTGGCGCACGCAGAAGTCGGCGATACCCTGCAGGCCCAGGGCCTGCCAGGCTGCGTCCGGCGTCTGGCCGGTCAAGAAGGCTTCGACCGGCTCGATGTGCTCGCTGGCGGGGCACTCGAAATCGGCATTGGCCCGGGCGTGGAGCAGGGCACGCTGGGTCAGCTCGGGGGTGAACGCCAGCGGATTGTCCTGCATGAGATTGTCGATGGGCGCCTTGTCGCCGTCCTCGAGCTGCCCCGCGGTGCGGCCCAGCGTTTCCAGAAGACGTTGCAGGAAGGCATCGCGGGGGGCAGGATCGAGATGGCCCTGTTCGTCGAGCGGCAGCGAAAGAAACCACACCAGCGGGTCGCTCTCCGGTCGCCACTGGAAGACACAGGCCAACTGCGCGCGGCCTAGCCAGGGTGCCGGCCAGGCCCGTTCGCCGGCCTCGAAGGCGGCGAGGGTCTCGGCGTCACAGGGGGCGACACGGCGGCCCAGGGTATAGAACCGGCTGCGCGCACCGCTGCGCGTGAAGAAGTCGCAAAGCGTGAGTATCGGCTGCATGGCGTCCTCGTATCTGGCGGCGCGCACTGTAGCGCGTCGTCGGTCGGCTTTCCAGCCTTGTCGGACCGAGGGGTGGTCAATCCTTGATCGCTGGCCGCCGGCCGGCATGTTTCGGGCGCAGGCGCGGCTTTTCCCACGCTTATCCACAGGGTCTTTCAGGGATTCTGTGAATTCTCCCGGGGCTCGGCGTCATCGGCTGTCCGCGCTCGCCCGTCTGGCCAGCACCGCCGTGAGTTCGGATAATGGGGCGTAGACCAGAGACACGCAAAGGAAAGACCATGACTGCCCATCACGAACTCGAGCAGGCCCTCGAGAATCTCGAGTCGACCCTGCGCAGCGTCGATCTGTGGAATACCGCGCGTCCGGAACCCGAGGCCTTCGACAGCCGCGAGCCCTTCTGCGTCGACCGCATGGAACTGCCCCAGTGGCTGCGCTACGTCTTCATTCCGCGTCTTCAGGCGCTGATCGACGCCCGTGCCACGCTGCCGGCGACCTGCCAGGTCGCGCCGGCCGCCGAGGCCTATCTGCAGGCGTCACGGACCAGCACCCGTGCGGTGGTGGTGGCGGCCGTCGCCGAGGTCGACCGAATCGTCACGGAGGCCTGACATGGCCTACTACTTCGCCTATGGCAGCAACATGAACGTGGCCCGGGTCGATGCCCGGATCGGCGAGACCCGGCGGGCCCTGCCCGGCGTGCTCGAGGATTATGCGCTGCGCTTCGACAAGGTCTCGCGGATTCCCGGCATCGCGCATGCCAACGTGGCCTATCAGCCCGGTTGCCGGGTCGAGGGGGCACTTTTCGAGCTGATGGAGCCCGCCCAGATCGAACTCATGGATCCGTTCGAGGGCGTCCCCCGCGACTACCAGCGCCAGTCGCGCATCGTGCAGACCGCGGAGGGGCCGATCGAGGCCTGGGTGTATATCGCCCTTCCGGAACGTACCCGGGTCGCGTTGCGTCCGGCGCGGGAGTATCTCGATCATCTGCTGGCCGGCAAGCCCTTCCTCTCCGAGGCCTATCATGCCCGCCTTGCCGAGGTCGACGCCGTCGAGGGGCTGGGCGATGCCACCCTGACGGTCCTGGGGCTGTCGCGCTTCAGCCCCCGCTGAGCGGCGGCGGTTGGCCGACCGTTCGCCCCGGCGAGTGCGATACAACGCAAAACGCCGGGGCAGGTGCCCCGGCGTCGTGGTTGCCGCGATCGTCGGATGGCGCTCAGAAGCTGAGTGTCACACCACCGCCGACCATGACCGGATCGGTATCGAGTTCGCCGCTGTTGCCGGCGTAGCTGTAGTCGGGATCGACATCGGCGTAGGACGCAAAGCCGTTGAACGACAGGTTCTTGGTGACCACCAGATCGACACCGACCTCGCCCTTGGGCGCCCAGGTGTTGTCGATGGACAGGCCGTTGCTCTCGTCGGAGAAACGGGTGTAGTTGGCACCCACGCCGGCATAGGGCTGAATGCGCGAGTCCAGGCCGCCCAGCGGGTAGTACTCGACCATCAGGTCGATCGGACGGCTGCTGTAGTCGGCATCGACGCCGTCGCCGGACAGGCTCTGATCGAACTTGTCGCTGCTGCCCAGGGTCACGCCGATCTTGTCGTGAACCATGTAGCCGACGCTGCCGGTGAAGGCGCGGTCGTCGTTGATGTCGATGCCGTCGTTGTCACCGTCGGAATGATTCTCGGCATAGCCGCCGCGAATCAGGATGTCGCCGGCTTCATAGGCCAGGGTCGCCTGTGAAGCGACGAGCAGGCCGCCAGCGATCAGAGACGCGGAAAGCAGTTTGAGCTTGGTCATGGGAATTCTCCTTGAGTCAGGTAGGGGTAACGTCCGGTGTTCTTGATATGTTGCCTTCGCTCATATAGGAAACAGTGTTTCCTAATCGGTGAGTGGATTATAGGAAACGCTGTTCGATTATGTCACGTAAAATTTTGTATCCCGACACCGAGAGACATTGGCGAGGCGATGGCGGCGTTCGACGACGAGCCCGGACGTGGCAGGGTGGCGGTCTAGCGGCTTAACTGGAAGGCAATCGACGCGAGGAGAACGAGCATGCTGCGGGCCGACTACCGACAAGGCGCGAAGTTGCTGGCGCTGGGCTGGGCATCGCTGATGGCGCTGGCGCTGTTGCTGCGCCCCGAGATCATCAGCGGCCTGACCCTGCCCTGGCGATTGCCCCTGTGGCTGTTGGGCATCTGGGCGCTGGGCGCGGGATTTGCCTATGGCGCGGGGCTGACCGTCAGGCCGGGATTGCTGCGACGCTGGCTGGGCGCCCCGGGGTGCTGGATCCTGATGGGCCTCTTCGCCGTCATGCTCTTGTTACGACTATGAAAAAAGGGCTCCCGCGGGAGCCCTTCGGCCTGCCACGGCGCGACGCTGAAGACGTCGCGCGCGGGGATCAGCGATGGATGTGCTGATATTCGCCGGCGTCGGCGGTGATGCTGCTCACCACCATGATGGCGATGAAGGCGGCGATGAAGCCGGGGATGATCTCGTAGACGCCCGGGCCGCCCATGAACGAGGCGTTCCAGCCCAGCGAGATCCAGACGATGACGGTCAGGGCGCCGACGACCATGCCGGCGATCGCCCCGGCGCCGTTGGTGCGCGGCCACATCAGCGACAGGATGATCAGCGGGCCGAACGCCGCGCCGAAGCCGGCCCAGGCGTTACTGACCAGACCGAGTACCTGGGAGTCGGGATTGGACGCGATGATCGCCGCCACCACGCCGACCGCGACCACGCTCAGGCGACCCACGGTGACGGTCTCCTTGTCGCTCGCTTCCTTGCGCAGGAACAGGCGATAGAAGTCCTCGGTCAGCGACGAGGAGGACACCAGCAGCTGGCTGGAGATGGTGCTCATGATCGCGGCCAGCAGGGCGGCGTACAAGAAGCCGGTGATCAGCGGGTGGAACAGCAGGTTGGCCAGGATGATGAAGATGGTTTCCGGGTCCTCCACGTCCATGCCGTTGCGGATCGCATAGGCGCGGCCGAAGATCCCCAGAGAGACGGCGCCGATCAGGGAAATCAGCATCCAGCTCATGCCGATGTTGCGCGCGGTGGGAACCTCCTTGAGCGAGCGGATGGCCATGAAGCGCACGATGATGTGCGGCTGGCCGAAGTAGCCCAGCCCCCAGGCGACCGCGGACAGCCAACCGATGAAGGTCAGCCCGGAGGTCCAGGAGAGCAGGTTGGGATCGGTCTCGTTGAGGGTCTGCGAGGCCTGGGCGAAGCCGCCGCCGCCCTCGCCGAAGAGCACGACCGCCGGCATGATCACCAGCGCCAGCATCATGATGCAGCCCTGCACGAAGTCGGTCATGCTCACCGCCAGGAAGCCGCCGACCACGGTATAGACCAGCACCACCCCGAGGGTGAGGATCACGCCGGTGGCGTAGTCGCTCAGCCCGCCGATGTTGATCACGCCGGAGAAGGCGCTCTCGAACAGCTTGCCGCCGGCCACCAGGCCCGAGGCCGTGTAGACCGCGAAGAAGATCACGATGACGATGGCCGAGACCGTGCGCAGCGACAGGGCCCGGGTCGGGAAGCGATTGGCCAGGAACGACGGGATGGTGATCGCATTGCCGTAGTGCACCGTCTGTTCACGCAGGCGCGGCGCGACCAGCGTCCAGTTGAAGAACGCCCCCACCAGCAGGCCGATGCCGATCCAGGCCGAGCCCAGGCCGGAGACGAACAGGGCACCGGGCAGGCCCAGGAGCAGCCAGCCACTCATGTCCGAGGCGCCGGCGGAAAGCGCCGCCACCTTGGGACTGAGGCCGCGACCCCCCAGCATGTAATCTTCCGACGACGACGTGGCTCTGCGCATGGCGTAAACGCCGATGGCGATCATGAGCGCAAAGTACGCGAACAGGCTGATCCAAACACCAATAGCCATGAAAACGTCTCCAGTTTATTGGGCCGGGCGCGATGCCGGCGGATTGTTGGTACGCATGCCGGCCAGCGCGATGCGGGAGAGGGCGCCTGTCGCGCCCATGGCCGTATTGTTGTCAACCATCAGGGACTTCCTTCAGCTTGCAGCTTGTTATCGTTGATGACGAGGACGTATCACTCGTCTCCCAGCGCGAGTAGTGACGCGTTGCCGCCCAGCGCGGCGGTGTTGATGGTCAGGGCCTTCTCGGTGGCGAAGCGCAGCAGGTAATGCGGGCCACCCGCCTTGGGCCCGGTTCCCGAGAGTCCCTGACCACCGAAGGGCTGAACGCCGACCACGGCACCGATGATATTACGGTTGACGTAGACGTTGCCCACCCGAATCTTCTGGGCGATGGCCTTGGCGAACGATTCGTTGCGGCTGTGCACGCCGAATGTCAGACCATACTGCTTGGCATTGATGGTCTCGATCACCTGGTCGATGGCATCGGCCTTGTAGCGCACGATGTGCAGGATCGGCCCGAACTGCTCGCGATCCAGGGCATCGATGCCATCGATCTCGAAGGCCGTCGGCGCGACGAAGGTGCCATCCGCGGTCTTGGCCGGGTCCAGCTCGGTCTCGGCGATCAGCCGGTTTTCGCCCTTGAGGCGCTCGATGTGCTCGAGCAGGCTGCGGCGCGCGTCGTCGTCGATCACCGGGCCGACGTCGGTGCCCAGTTCGCGTGGATCGCCGACGCTCAACTCGGCCATGGCGCCCTTGAGGATCTCGATGACCCGATCGGCGACATCGTCCTGGAGATAGAGCACGCGCAGCGCCGAACAGCGCTGGCCGGCACTCTGGAACGAGGAGCGAATCACGTCGGCGACCACCTGTTCCGGCAGGGCGGTGGAGTCGACGATCATCGCGTTGAGACCGCCGGTCTCGGCGATCAGCGTGGGCAGCGGCGCGCCTTCGCGATCGGCCAGGGAGCGGTTGATGATCTGCGCGGTGTCGGTGCCGCCGGTGAAGGCGATGCCGGTGATGCGCGCATCCGAGCTCAGCACGCTGCCCACGGTGGGGCCGTCGCCGGGCAGTAGCTGCACCACGTCGCGCGGCATGCCGGCCTCATAGAGCAGTTCGACGACGCGATGGGCGACCAGCGAGGTCTGTTCGGCCGGCTTGGCCAGCACGCTGTTGCCGGACACCGCCGCGGCGACCATCTGGCCGCAGAAGATCGCCACCGGGAAGTTCCAGGGGCTGATACAGGCGAAGACCCCCTTGCCGCCCATCATCAGCTGGTTCGACTCGCCGGTCGGTCCGGGCAGCGGCATGGGCTCGGCGAAGATCTCGCGGGCGCGGTTGGCGTAGTAACGGCAGAAGTCCACCGCCTCGCGAATCTCGTCGACGCCGTCGGTGAGCAGCTTGCCCCCCTCGCGGGAGCAGAGCGCCATCAACTCGGCGAGGTTGGCCTCCATCAGGTCGGCGAAGCGCTCGAGGATCTGCGCGCGCTCCTCGACCGGGGTGGCTTCCCAGCGCGGGAAGGCGGCCCAGGCCGCGGCGACGGCCTTCTCGGCCTGCTCGCGGGTGGTCCACTGCACGCTGCCCACCGCCTGGCGGCGATCATAGGGACTGAGCACCTCGTGACGCTGCTCGTCGAGCGTCTCTACGTCGAAGGCCAGCAGCGGCTTGACATGGTATTGCTTGTCCATGAATTGATGCATTGCGTCCATGAGTGGCCGGTAATGGCTCCAGATGTTGAGGTTGACCCCGTGGGAGTTGCGCCGCCCGGCGCCATAGATGTCCTTGGGCAGCGGAATTCGCGGGTTGGCGTAGCGTTCGTACTGACGCAGGGTGTCGACCGGGTGGACGCACAGCGACTCCACCGGCACCCGCGGGTCCACCAGTTGGTGGACGAACGAGGAGTTGGCGCCGTTTTCCAGTAGCCGGCGTACCAGGTAGGGCAGCAGGTCCTTGTGGGCACCCACCGGCGCGTAGATACGGCAGTAGGTGCCCTGGGGCGCGCGCTTCAGGGCCGCATCGTAGAGGGCCTCGCCCATGCCGTGCAGGCGCTGGAACTCGAACGCCCGGTCGGTCTCGTTGGCCAGCTCGAGAATGGTGCTGATGGTGTGGGCGTTGTGGGTGGCGAACTGCGGGAAGATGCGTCCCCGCGTGTTGTCCGAAAGCAGGAAGTGCGCGCAGACCAGGTAGGCGACATCGGTGTTGGCCTTGCGGGTGTATACCGGATAGCCGTCGATACCCAGTTGCTGGGACTCCTTGACCTCGGTATCCCAGTAGGCGCCCTTGACCAGCCGCAGCGGAATCTCGTCGCCCTGGAGATCGGCGATGCGGTTGATGTACTGCAGCACCGGCAGGGCGCGCTTGGCATAGGCCTGGACGACCAGACCGAAGTGACCCCAGCCGCGTGCGGCCTCGCTTTCGTAGACGGCGCGGAAGACCTCCAGCGACAGCTCCAGGCGGTCGACCTCCTCGGCATCGATGGTGATCGCCACGTCGCGCTCGCGGGCCATGCTCACCAGTTGCTTCACGGAGTCGACCAGTTCGACGAGAATCTGCTCGCGACGCCCGAACTCGTAGCGCGGATGCAGCGCCGAGAGCTTGATCGAGATCGACGGGGCGGGAGTCCTGGCGTCGAGCTTCTGGCTGACCTCGCCGACGCGCTTGATCGCCTTGGCGTAATCGTCGAAGTAGCGCCGGGCGTCCTCGCGGGTCCGCGCGGCCTCGCCGAGCATGTCGTAGGAGTAGGTATAGCCCTTGTCGAACAGCGGCTGGGAACGCTTGAGCGCCTCGTCCACGGTACGCCCGAGAACGAACTGGCGGCCCATGATCTTCATCGCCTCGACCATGGCGCGGCGGATCACCGGCTCGCCCATGCGATTGACCAGCTTGTTGATGAAGTTGGCCGGCTTGCCCTCGCGGGGCTTGTCCAGCTGGATCACCCGCCCGGTCATCAGCAGGCCCCAGGTGGAGGCGTTGACGAACCAGGACTCGCTCTGCCCGACATAGGACTTCCAGTCGGCCGGCCCCAGCTTGTCCTCGATCAGGGCATCGGCGGTGGCCTTGTCGGGGATTCGCAACATGGCCTCGGCCAGACACATCAGCATCAAGCCCTCGTGGGTGTCGAGGCTGTACTGCTGGAGCAGTTCGTCGATGGAGTCGACGGCGGTGTCCATTTCGCGGACTTCGCGAACCAGATCGGCTGTCTTGTCGGCGATGCGTTGGAAATCTTCCTCGTCGGCCTGGAGGAAGGCGACGAGCTCGGCCATGAAGGCGTCTTCGTCGACGATGTAGTGATCGCTCACATGCGTGAGCAGCGTATCCGGATCCTGTTGCCAGGTCCGCTTGTCCAGCATGGTCTTGGCATCGAGCATGTGAAGACCCCGTTAGCAGAGGGTGACTCGGGCGCAGCCGGGCCCGGCGACGGCAAGACCGTCAGCCCGTCGTCCATGAGGGGGCTGTGCACGCCGGAAGCCCCGGGCAGCGAACACCAGGGTGAGAGAAGCTTTCTCGGTAATGCCCTGAATTTAGGGTGGGAGAAGTTACGGCGTCTTGCCAATTTCCCGGGTGGCGTTGTGAAAAAATCGGGTTTTGCCGGAAACGGGGGCGATCCTTAGACCTTGGTTGAATGGGCGAGGTGGTGCCGCGTGTCTTCCGGTCCACGTCTGTCCTGTAACGTGCCACGCCGGCGCAGTTCGCCCGGGGACTGGTGATAGACGCGGCGAAAGGCATGCGACAGGGCGCTCTGGCTGGCGAAGCCGGTCCGGGCGGCGATCTCGTTCAGCGGTAGTCGCGATTCGGCGAGCAGCCGCCGGGCTGCGGTCAGGCGATGACGCAGTAGATACTGGTAGGGCGTCACCCCGGCCTGTTCGCGAAAGCATTCGCTGAAATGGGCGACGCTCAGGCAAGCGCGGTCGGCGAGATCGGCGACACTCAGGCGCCGCTCGAGATTACGCTGGATGAAGTCGTCGAGGGCGGCCAGGTCGAGGCTGCGTCGCCGGCCCGGCGCGGCGTTGGCGGAGCCCTGAGGCAGACGGGCCCGCAGGCAACCGAGGAAGGTGGCCGCCAGCAGATCGCCCTGGGCCGCCTGGGGCTGGGCGAGCTCCTGAACCAGGAAGTTCAGATAGGTATGCAGCGGTTCATCGAGGGCAAAGAAGCGCGGGGCATCGAAGAGGCGGGCGTGCTCGCGGTGGATGCCGGACAGGGCGGGCGTGTCGTCGGGTAGATCGAAGATCAGCTGGCGGTTGGTGCCGATCCCCTCGTAGTAGTGCACGTGATTGGCCGGCACGATGCAGCCCGACAGCGCGGCGATGCGCCCGCCGAGACCCTCGATCTCGAATTCGGCGTGACCATCCAGGCCGATCACGATCTGATGGAAATCGTGATCGTGGTGCTTGATGGTGTTGTCGAGGGGCGTCAGGCGAATGGCGCTGGTCATGGCATGGCCTCGTGACGACGAACCCGGCCATTGTAAGCCGTGAACGGATGACTGGCGAGGAACCCGGGAGGCGTCGCGGGTCTTCAGAACTCGCGTCGGCCTTCTTCGAGGGCGGTATGCGAGGCGAGGTGATCGCGCAGTGTGGCCAGTTCCTCGCGGCCGGTGCGCGACAGCAGCGAGCCGCCGTGGGCGAGCTGCCAGGGTCGACCGTGCTCGTCCATGATCTGCTGGGCGCTGCGTCGCACGCCCTCGAGGTATTCGTCGTGGCGCACCGGATAGCCGACCACGGTGTGCCATTCCGACTCCGACACCTTGCCCTCGAGTACCCGGTCGAACAGCCGCAGCAGATGCTGGGGCTCGGTACGATAGCGCGGCGTCCGCGCCATCATCAGCAGGGCGATGCTGCCACCCAGGACCACCAGGGTGACGGCAAAGATCAACAGGTAAAGGGCCATGTCGTCGGCTGACTCCTTGCCCGGGGCGAGCGTTGTGCGTGTCTTGTCGAGACGCGGGGAAGCCGGTGCCCCCAGAGCCTAACGCAAGAACGGCCGGCCGTTAACGCGTGGCGGGCAACCGCGGCCCGACGGGCCAGCGCAGCACGGCAGTGACGAACAACGGCGAGTGGCCACGAAGCGAGGAAAGGAAATCTGGAGCGGGCAACGCGCTCCTAACAAGCCCGAAATATAGGGCTTCATTAGGGGCAGGGTGGCGTCACCATACATCACGCCATACACGATGCTCGCTGCTGGGTTGTTGCTAGCACACCACGAGGAGAGAAAGCAATGAGCAACATGCATAGTCAAGAAGGCTGGAAGTGGTACGGGTTCCCCGGCCATCACATCTGCGGTGCTAGGTGCCAATTCCACTTGGCAACCAGTATCAACGGCAAGTATCTCGTATCAACAGTCGGGAGACTTATTCTTGACCCACTCCGGGAGCCGGGAAAGGCCGGGAAAG
>NZ_QWBW01000026.1 GCF_004117855.1 Modicisalibacter coralii | reverse complement strand
GACCAGAGCGGCCGGACGAGCGGTCATGAAGGGCTCCTGAGCGAAGGACACAAAAGGCCCGCCGGGGCGGCGAGCCCGGTTTCATTCAGGATTCAACATACTAGGTTTTCTACGAAAAGTCGGCGAGCGCAGGCAATTTTCGTACAAAGCCAAAGCCGGTTTCAACGTGGCAAGCCCTGCGCCAGCATCTGCCCCAGGGCCAGGGGGCTGGGCATCAACGGCGGCACCACGACGCCCTCGAAATCGATGGAGTGGCAACGCGGACACGGCGGCGAGGTAACGGCCTCGGCCTTGGTCCGGTAGATCAGCGTCTGACAGTGGCGGCAAAGATACAGCGCCCGGTGAGTCTCGAACATGACCGCTTTCCCCCCCCTGGAAAGTCCCCCGACCCGAACCGCGGAAACGGTTCGTTACGCTCAAGCTTGTCAGGCACTCGCCAAGGCGTCGAGATGAAAAACCTGCCGCCGCGGTGGCTAATGCTTCTCAGCCGGGCAGGCGGTAGCGCCGTCATGTGCGCCGCAAAAAAATAATCAAGTGAATGACGTTACGCAACGGGGGCGTGGTGTGGATACGGGTTTTAACCCCCTCCCGCCGATGTGCCACACTGCCAGCCCATGCCCACAGGGAGTCGACGCATGCTCAAGAAGACCATCACTTGGCGGACGGTGCCGGCCAGCGAGGCCTCGCAGAGGCGCTACGAAGTCTATGACAGCGATACCGGCAGCGTGATCGGCGTTTTCGACACCCAGCAGGCCGCCGAGAACGAGGTCGAGTCGATGAACCGGTCCGACGTGGAGGGGCTCGACGAAAACCGTCGCAAGCAGGACGCCGACCCGGGCGATGGCTGACCGAGCCGTCAGGACCACCGCTGCCCGGACACCCCTCGGGAGGATGGGCGCCAGGGGCGTTTCAGACTCTCGAACCGCCGGGCGGCGGTTCGTCAGACACTCAAGAGGCCAGTTGTCCGGCCGGTAACGGGCGCCGCGTATCACGGCCGCCGGTCATCGCCATGACCTTCTCCAGGTCGTCACTGTGACACTTGTAGGCACGGCATTCGGCACACCGGATGTCCTGCTCCGTATCCCTGGGTGTCGGCAGCATGAAACGTTCGCCGCCACAGACGTTGCAATTCAGTTCCAGCGTTACCTTCAGCATGGGGATCCCTTCCCTTTTATAGGAGTCTTTGTCGTGCGCCGTCACGACGGCACGGTAGGCTAGTCTGCCTTGATTGGCTACCATATACAATACCTGTACAAGGCTTGGCGACCGCGATGCCGCCATCACTCCCTCGCGAGCAGGCACGCGCCTTCGAAGAGTTCGGCCGAGCCCCACAGGCGATTCTGGATAGGCCCACGCCGATGGTATGATCGCCGATCACCGTCTCGAAAAACTCACAGCCAAAAACGGCGGGTCGATGCCGCCTCACATGGAGGTCCAACGTGCCGAAAACACGTACTCAATCCTGGCTGGGATGCTGTCTCTGGCTGGCCTTGATGCTATTCGCGCTGCCGACACTGGCTCAACAAGGCGATAGTGCGCCCCCCTCTTCTTCAGCGGAGCAGTCCTCGGCAGATCAGGCCCAGGACCCGGGCTACGCCACGCTCGCCGACCTGCTGGAAAACGACGCCTCGCGCCAGCGCCTGATCGAGGAGCTGCGCTCGCTGGCCGCCTCGACGAACGCCGAGCAATCCACGCCGGCCGAGGCGTCGTCGGCGGAGAGCGCCGCGCAGAGCGCGCCCAGCGGCCAGAAGCCCGAACAGGCCAGCCTGGCCCGGCGTCTGGCGGTGATGACCAGCCAGGTGGCCGGCGACATCGGCCATCAGTTCAAGGCCCTGACCGCCGCGCTGGGCGGTATCTTCGCGCCTCAGGCCAGCGCCGGGCCGGGCATCGACACCGCCGCCCTGACCAACGCCGCGATCAATCTGGCCCTGGTGATCGTCGCCACCTTCGTGGTGTTCTTCGTGCTGCGCCGGGTGGCGCACCCGCTGTTCACGCGGATCAGCCATTGGTCCCGGCACGCCGAAGGGCGCAGCGCCCTGCTGCGCCTGATCGTGGCCGTGGCGATCGCCGCGCTGATCGACGTGGTGGTGATCGCGCTGTCCTATGTCGGCGGCAACCTGATCGCCACCTTCGCGATCGGCGAGACCGGCAGCCTGACGACCCAGGCCTCGCTGTTCCTCAACGCCTTCCTGGTCATCGAGCTGATCAAGGCCGCGCTGCGCATGTTGCTCGCGTCGCGCTACGAAGGGCTGCGCCTGGTCTCCGTCGACGCCGCCGCAGCGGCACACTGGAACCGCTGGCTGGCCGCCCTGACCGGTTTCGTCGGTTACGGCATGCTGGTCGTGGTGCCGATCGTCGGCTTCAACCTGTCGCCGGCGCTGGGTCAGGGCATCGGCCTGCTGATCATGGTGCTGGCCTTCATCTACGCCACCACCATGGTGCTCAAGAACCGTCTCACGGTACGCCGCGGGCTGGAAGCCAAGGCCGAGCAGGCCACCATGAGCCCCGCCCGGGTGGGTCTGCGCCTGCTCGGCAAGGTCTGGCACCTGCTGGCCATCGCCTACTGCCTGATGGTGCTGCTGGTCAGCATCGTGCGCCCGGAACGCGCCCTGCCCGATGTCGCCGCGGCGACGCTGCAGTCGCTGATCGTCATCGGCCTGGGTCTGCTGCTCTCGAGCGTACTGACGCAACTGATCGGCCGGCGTATCACGCTCTCCGAGGACTTGCGGCGCAAGCTGCCCAAGCTCGAGAAGCGTCTCAATGCCTACATCCCCACCTTCCTCAAGGTGATCCGCACGATCATCCTGGTCGTCGTGGTGATGCTGGTGCTCAACGCCTGGGGCGCCTTCGACCTGGCCGCCTGGTACGCCACCGAGGCCGGACGCAGCCTGGTCGGCAAGCTGATCGACGTGATCGTCATCCTCGTCGTCGCCGCAGCGCTGTGGATCGCCCTGGCCAGCCTGATCGAGCACCGCCTCAACCCGGAAACCGGCAGCGGCGAACCCTCGGCACGCGCCAAGACCCTGCTCAGCCTGTTCCGCAATGCCCTGGCGATCACTTTGATCACCATGACCGCGATGATCGTGCTCGCCGAGATCGGCATCAACATCGGCCCGCTGATCGCCGGCGCCGGGGTCATCGGCCTGGCGATCGGCTTCGGGGCACAGAAGCTGGTCCAGGACATCATCACCGGGGTCTTCATCCAGGTCGAGAACGCCATGAACACCGGCGACGTGGTCACCGTGGGCGGTGTCACCGGCACCGCCGAACGCCTGAGCATCCGCTCGGTGGCCATCCGCGACCTGGCGGGCACCTATCACATCGTGCCCTTCTCCAGCGTCGACACCGTCTCCAACTACATGCGCGAGTTCGGCAACCACGTCGGTGAGTACGGCATCGCCTACCGCGAGAGCATCGACGAGGCCATCGCCCAACTGGAACAGGCCTTCGAGGATCTCAAGGAGAGCGAGCACGGCAACAAGCTGCTGGCACCGCTCACCGTGGCCGGCGTGACCGCCCTGGCCGACAGCTCGGTGAACATCCGCGTGGTGATCAAGACCACGCCGGGCGACCAGTGGGGCGTGGGCCGCGCCTACAACCGGCTGGTCAAGCTGCGCTTCGACGCCGCCGGTATCGAGATTCCCTTCCCGCACACCACGCTCTACTTCGGCGAGGACAAGGATGGCAGCGCCCCCGCGGCCAACATCCGCCTGGTCGAAGAGCGTCGGCGCGCGGCGGATACCACCCGCACCGAGCCGGCAGCCGACAGCGACGAGGCGCCGGTCTATCAGGTCAACGACCCCTCGCACCGCAAGCCGGACGAGGACGACGTCGACTCGCCGCAGGAGCGTTGAGCGAGCGCGCCGAGCCACGTCAAGGGCTGCCCAGGGGGCAGCCCTTTTTCGTGGGCGCATCACGCCTGCCTGCTGCCATGCCACACCTGGCGGATACCATCGGCCTGCTGCGGTGCGTCGCCTGCCGGGTTGCGGGGTCATACGCCGGCTCGGTGGTATCGCTCAGCCGACGGACCGCCTGGCCGCCACTTCGCCGACAGCCTTCGCCGAATACCTCGCCCATCGCCGGAGAGACCCGGACGCCATGAGCGCCACACCGCGACCCGCGGTCAATCGCCCGCCACGCTGACCCGGATACAAAAAAGGGCGCCGATCGGCGCCCAGGAGAGCAAACGCGTGGCGTCAGGGGTTCTGGTCGCTGGGCTGCGGCAGGGCAGGCAGTGACTTGTCGAGCAGTTCGACACTCTGACGGTAGTAGAGCTGACTCTTGTTGTGTTCGCCGAGATTGGCGAACAGCCTCGCCAGCTCGGCACACACAACCCCGCTGGGGCGCTGGCGCTGGCTGGCTTCGAAGTACTCCTGCGCCTTGCCCCAGAAGGCGTTGCGCAGCGACAGCCGGCCCAGGGTCAGCAGCAGGTCGGGGTCGTTGGGACGCTCCTGCAGCCACTTCTCGGCATAGGCGAGCTGACGCCCGGCATCGACGTTGAGCAGACCGTAGCGCAGCACCAGCCGGCTGTCCCAGTGCTCCTTGAGTGTGTGGCGCAGCAGGCGCTCGGCGATGCCCTCTTCCTTGCCGCGCACCAGCGCCTCGGTATACAAACCGACCAGCTCCACGTCACCGCGCAGGTAATCCGGCATTTCGGCCCAGAGGTTGCGCACCCGTTCGACGTCGCCGGGGTTGCGCGCCGCCTGGACGATCAGCTCGCGATAGGCGCGCTGTTCCATCTCGCGGCGCTCGTCGTCGCCGATCAACTGCTGACGCGCCAGGCGCGGCATCAGCCGGCGCAGGCCGTCCCAGTCGTTGACGCTCAGGTAGGCCTGCTTGAGCAGCTTGAGAACCTGGGGGTGATCGGGCAGCTGCTTCTCGAGCCGGGTCAGGGTCGCCAGCGCCTCTTCGAACTGCTGGCGATCGAGCATCAGTTGCGCCTGCACCAGTCCCACGGCCGCTTCCGAGCCCTCGGTACTGTAGTGGGCCCGCTTGAGCAGGGTGTCGGCCTGGTCATAGCGCCCCTGGTAATGGGCCGCCAGCGCCGCCGAGAGGTAGTTGACCAGCGGTGTGCTGGAGTCGTCGGCGGCCCTGGTCAGCGCCTTCTCGGCACGCTTCCAGCGCCCTTCGGCCAGCGCCACCAGGCCGCGCACGGTACGCCGCATGGCGTTGCGATGACGGGTGCGGCTGTTCCACACCTTCAGGCGGCTCATCGGGCGGCGCAGCCGGGTCAGCAGGCGCAGCACGAAGTGCAGGACCACGAACAGCGCGAACAGCAGGATCAGGCCGAACCAGAACGAGGTCTGGAAGGAGGTGTCGCCGACCCGCACCAGCCAGTAGCCGGGCAGCGACTGCATCAACTGGCCGAACAGCGCGCCGATCGCCAGGCCGAAGACGACGACGAGAATGAACTTTCTCATGCCGCGCCGCTCCCGGCGTCATGGCGACGCTCCATGAAGTCACGCAGTTGCTGCAGGGAATCGCTGATGTCCGGCAGCTCGGGACGGATGGTCTTGCCCTTCAGCGAGGCCAGGGTGTCGAGCGAGCGCGTCACGCCCTGGCTGTCGGTGTCGTAGTAGCCCTGAATCAGCGAGCGCGCCTTGTCCAGGCTCGCCCGGTAGAGCTTGGGATCGCTCTGCAGCAGCGCCAGCTGGGCCTGCTCGAGCTGCAGGCGCACGTTCTGACGCAGGTAGGACTCCTGTTCGGGGGTGATCAGCGCCTCCAGCGCCTGGTCGTGCTTGCGGATTACCACCAGATCCTTGAGTTCCTGGCCGAAGCGCGACAGCTGCTGCTTCCAGCCGCCACTCACCGGCGAGGTATCGCCAGCCTCGGCGGCCTGCTGCTGGATATCCTGCTGCAGCGGCAGCTTGGCCAGTTGCTCCTGCTGTGCCATCAGTTCGAGATACAGCCCGGTGCGGTCGACCTGCGGCACCGACTGCAGTTCGCCGAGCTCCGACTGGATGCTGCGGCGCACCGGCGTCAGGGCCGGATTGTCGATCTGCGCCAGACGCTTGTCGGCGGTCTGCAGCAGCGAGATCGCGCCCTTCACGTCGCGCTCGAGCTGCAGACGCTGGTTGGCCAGGCGCAACAGATACTCGACCTCGGCATAGCGCCACTCGCTGGTATCGGTCTGCTGCTTGCTGGCGAGCTGATCGAGCACCTTGTCGAGGGTATCGTTCATCTGCTGGCGATACTGCTGGAAATCGCTGCGAATCGACTGCAGCGCCTGCTCGCGCTGCTGGTCACGCTGACCGAACTGCGACTTGAGTTCATCGATGGCCTGGGCGTTCTGTTCGCTCTGAGCGAGCCGCTGCTGCTGGGACTCGAGCCGCTGCCAGCCCCACCAGCCGCCGGCCACCACGACCAGCGCCAGCAGGATCACCAGCACCAGGGCGATACCGCCGAGCTTGCCGCCGCCACCCCGCGAATCGCCGCCGGAGGCCGCACTCTTGCCCCCCGCCGGTGGCGTGGTGCCACTCGCGGAGCGTGGGGACTCGGCGGGCTTGCCGCCCGACCTGCCGGCATTGCCCCCCGACTGTGCGTTGGACTGACCGGACGGGGATGCCTTGCCCCCCTGGGCATCGCTGCCCTTGGGGTTGTCGCGCTTCGCGGCATCGTCCGCCTTGGCGGCGGCCTCATCCCCGGTCTTTTGCGGGCGGCTGCCCGCCTTCTCGCCGTCGGATGCGGCGGCCTTGTCACGACCACGCTCGGACGATGCCCGCCGAGAGCCGTCCTCGGCCGTCGTCGCAGGGGTCTCGCCGGCCGGCTTGGCGTCACCGCCCGCCTTGGCCTTGCCTGCGCCGGACGGCGCCCGGGAGTCGTCCTGATCGTGCTCTTGCTTGCTCATCTGTCGCTAGCCCTTTTCGAGATCTTCATGATCGGCGCCATCCAGGTCGCAAACCTCGGCCACGGCGGCTGCCAGTGCGGCCGGCGAGGCGCCCTGCGCCGTCACGGGACGCAGGAAACCCAGTGTGTGGGCCAGTGTAGCCAAGCGCCGACTGGAAACGATTAGCGGTTGGTTCAACGCTGCCTTGCCACACCATCCTGCCAGATGTTCGAGCAGTTCGCCGCTGGTCACAACCAGTGCGGCGAAATCGCCACTCGCCAGGCGGGCCGTCGCCGCCTCATCCAGCGGCTGGAGAACGCGGCGGTAGAGCGCCAGCCGGGTGATGCGCGCGCCACGTGCAGCGAGCGTCTCGCCCAGGGTGGCACGCCCCCCCTCGCCGGCCGCCAGCAACACCCGCTGTGCGTCGAGCCGGCACAACGACGGCAGGGCCAGCAGCGCTTCGCTGGTGGTACCGGCCGCGAACGGCGGGTGATGAACCCGAACGCCGAGCTCGCGATGCAGGGTCTCGGCGGTCGCCGCACCCACCGCGTAGAAGCGCGGCCCCAGCGGCAACTGCGGCCAGTAGCGGTCGACCCCGGCGGCCAGGCAGCGCGCGGCGAAGGGACTGACCACCACCACCCGGTGGAAGTTGTCGAAATCGAGCCAGGCCTGGCGCACGGCCGGGGTCTCGGTCAGCGGTTCGAGACGCATCGCGTCGAGCGTCTCGACCTCGGCGCCGCCGGCCGCCAGCGCCTCGCGAAGCGGCCGCGCACGCTCGCCGGGACGCGAGATCAGCACCCGCGGCCGGCTCACCCTCAGGCCTCGCCGTAGACCCGGGCGAGAATCTCCCCGGCCCCCTGGTCGAGCAGGTCCTCGGCGACCCGAATGCCCAGCGTCTCGGGCTCGCTGGCCGATCCACGCCCCTCGGCACGCAGCACCTGCGAGCCATCCGGCATGCCCACCAGGGCGCGCAGCCACAGCGTGCGACCACCCTCCTCGAGCACCGCGTGGCCGGCGATGGGCACCTGGCAGCCCCCTTCGAGCCGGGTGTTCATGGCCCGCTCGGCGCGCACCCGGGTGGCGGTCTCGGCATGGTCGAGGGGGGCGAGCAACGCCAGCAGTTCGGGATCGTTGGTCCGGCACTCGATGCCCAGCGCGCCCTGGCCGCAGGCCGGCAAGCTGACCTCGGGCGGCAGCTCCCGGGTGACCCGCTCGCCGAGACCCAGCCGGCGCAGCCCCGAGGTAGCGAGGATGATCGCGTCGAACTCGCCGTCATCCAGCTTGGCCAGCCGGGTCTGGACGCTGCCGCGCAGGTTGAGCACCTCGAGATCGGGCCGCGCCTCGCTGATCTGCAGGCCGCGGCGCAGGCTGGAGGTGCCCACCCGGGCGCCCTCGGGCAGCGCATCCGGCCCGGCGTACTGGTTGGAAACGAAGGCGTCGGTGGGCTCGGCGCCCTCGAGGATCACCGACAGCCCCAGCCCCTCGGGAAAGTGCATGGGCACGTCCTTCATCGAGTGCACGGCGATGTCGGCCCGGCCGTCGAGCATGGCGTCTTCCAGTTCCTTGACGAACAGCCCCTTGCCACCGACCTTGGCCAGCGGCGCATCGAGGATCTTGTCGCCCTTGGTGGACATCGCCACCAGTTCCACGGCCAGGCCGGGATGCAGCGCTTCGAGACGCTCGCGCACGTGCTCGGCCTGCCACAGGGCCAGGCGGCTCTTGCGCGTGGCGATTCGGAGGGTCTGGTTGGCGGACACGGCGGTCTCCTGAAAGCGTCGATCTCGATGGGCGGCACGGGTGCGGCGATAGGCCGTCGCCAGTGACGACGACGGCGGCAATGACGACCATGATAAAACAGTCGCGAGGCGAGGAAAAATCGCCCGCGGCCGGCATGCCGGGCCGCTCGCCTGACGCGCCGACTCTGGTACACTCGGGACAGATTTCCAAATCACCCGGCAGGACCCGCATCCCCGATGAGCCAGCAGACCAATCAATCCTGGGGGGGACGCTTCAGCGAACCCACCGATGCCTTCGTCGAGCAGTTCACCGCCTCGGTGAACTTCGATCGCCGCCTCTACCATCACGACATTCGCGGCTCGATCGCCCACGCCACCATGCTCGCGCGGGTCGACGTGCTGACCCTCGACGAACGCGACGCGATCATCGCCGGGCTCGGCGAGATCGAGCGCGAGATCGAGGCCGGGCAGTTCCCCTGGTCGGTCGCCCTCGAGGACGTGCACATGAACATCGAGGCGCGGCTCACCGAGAAGATCGGCATCACCGGCAAGAAGCTGCACACCGGACGCTCGCGCAACGATCAGATCGCCACCGACATCCGCCTCTACCTGCGCGACGAGATCGACGTCGTCGAGGCGGAACTGGCGCGGCTGCGCACGGGCCTGATCGAACTCGCCGAGCGCGAGGCCGACACCATCATGCCCGGCTTCACCCATCTGCAGACCGCCCAGCCGGTGACCTTCGGCCATCACCTGCTGGCCTGGCAGGAGATGCTCGCCCGCGATCACGAGCGCCTGCTCGACTGCCGCAAGCGGGTCAATGTCATGCCGCTGGGCGCCGCCGCGCTGGCCGGCACCACCTACCCCATCGACCGCCACGTCACCGCCGAGCTGCTGGGCTTCGAGCGCCCCGCCGAGAACTCGCTGGACGCGGTCTCGGATCGCGATTTCGCCATCGAGTTCACCGCCCTGGCCAGCCTGCTGCTGATGCACCTGTCGCGGATGAGCGAGGAACTGGTGCTGTGGACCAGCGCTCAGTTCGACTTCATCGACCTGCCCGATCGCTTCTGCACCGGCAGCTCGATCATGCCGCAGAAGAAGAACCCCGACGTACCCGAGCTGGTGCGCGGCAAGACCGGGCGCGTCTATGGCCACCTGATGGGCCTTTTGACGCTGATGAAGTCCCAGCCGCTGGCCTACAACAAGGACAACCAGGAGGACAAGGAGCCGCTGTTCGACACCCTCGACACCGTCAAGGGCTGCCTGCGCGCCTTCGCCGACATGATTCCGGCGATCGAGGCCAAGGCCGGCAACATGTACGAGGCCGCGCGCAAGGGCTTCTCCACCGCCACCGACCTCGCCGACTACCTGGTGCGCAAGGGCGTGGCCTTCCGCGATGCCCACGAGATCGTCGGCCAGTCGGTGGCCTACGGCCTCGACAACGCCAAGGATCTCTCCGAGATGACCCTCGACGAGCTGCGTCAGTTCTCCGCGACCATCGAAGGCGACGTCTTCGAGGTACTCACGCTCGAGGGCTCGGTGGCCGCCCGCAACCACATCGGCGGCACCGCGCCGGATCAGGTCCGCGCCGCCGCCCAGCGGGCCCGCGAGGCCCTCGCCACGTTGACGGAGGTCGTCGAATGAGCCGGACGACCCATCGGCGCGTACCGGCACTGCTCGTCCTGGGGCTGCTGGTCGGCACCGGGCTCGGCGGCTGCGGCCAGAAGGGCCCGCTCTACCACCCCGGCGACGAGCAGGCCGCCGAGGCATACGACCCGGCCGGCGCCTACGACGACGACCGCGCGGCCGGCGACGACCCACAGCCGTCCAGCGAGTCGGCCGACGACGGCCGGCCCGACGCGGGGGGCACGGAGTAAGCATGGATCATTTCGACTATCGCGACGGGGTACTTCACGGCGAGGACATCTCGCTGGCGACCATCGCCGCGCGCTACGGCACGCCCTGCTACGTCTACTCGCGGGCCACGCTGGAGCGCCACTACCGCGCCTACAGCGAGGCGCTCGCCGGCCATCCGCACCTGATCTGCTACGCGGTCAAGGCCAACTCCAACCTGGCGGTGCTCAATCTGCTGGCACGCCTGGGGGCCGGCTTCGACATCGTCTCGGTGGGCGAGCTCGAGCGGGTACTGGCCGCCGGCGGCGACCCCGCCCGGGTGGTGTTCTCCGGCGTCGCCAAGGAACGCCACGAGATGGCCCGCGCCCTGGAAGTCGGCATCAAGTGCTTCAACGTCGAGTCGCTGCCCGAGCTGGAGCGCCTCGACGACGTGGCCGGCGAATGCCGCGAGATCGCCCGGGTGTCGCTGCGCGTCAACCCCGACGTCGACGCCCGCACCCACCCCTACATCTCCACCGGGCTCAAGGCCAACAAGTTCGGCATCCCCGTCGACGAGGCGCTCGCCGTCTACGAGCGCGCCGCCGCCCTGCCCCACATCGAGATCGTCGGGCTCGATTGCCACATCGGCTCGCAGCTCACCGACACCGCGCCCTTCCTCGACGCCCTCGACCGGCTGCTGGTGCTGCTCGACCGGCTCAAGGCGCGCGGCATCGCCATCGAGCATCTCGATCTCGGCGGCGGCCTGGGCGTGCCCTATCAGGACGAGCGCCCGCCGGCCCCGTTCGACTACGCCCGCGCGCTGCTCGAACGGCTCGCCGAGTGGGACGGCGGCGAGGGACTGACGCTGCTGTTCGAGCCCGGTCGCTCGATCGCCGCCAACGCCGGCGTGCTGCTGACCCGCATCGAATACCTCAAGCCCGGCGAGACCAAGCACTTCGCGATCGTCGACGCCGGCATGAACGACCTGATCCGTCCGTCGCTCTATCAGGCCTGGCAGGCGATCCTGCCGGTGGACACCCGGCAGCCGCGCGAGACGGCCATCTACGACGTGGTCGGCCCGGTCTGCGAGACCGGCGACTTCCTGGGCAAGGACCGCGACCTGGCGGTGGCCCAGGGCGACCTGCTGGCGGTGCGCTCCGCCGGCGCCTACGGCTTCGTCATGGCCTCGAACTACAACAGCCGCCCGCGCCCGCCGGAAGTGATGGTCGACGGCGACCGGGCCCACCTGGTCCGGCGCCGCGAGCCCCTCGAGGACCTGTGGGCCGGCGAGGCGCTGCTGCCGGAGAAGCGCTGATGCGGGTCTATTTCACCAAGATGCACGGGCTGGGCAACGACTTCATGGTCGTCGATCTGGTCACCCAGCGCGCGCGCTTCGACACCCAGCAGATCCGTCAGCTCGCCGACCGCCACCTCGGGGTCGGCTTCGACCAGTTGCTGCTGGTCGAGCCGCCACGCGACCCGGAGATGGATTTCCGCTACCGGATCTACAACGCCGACGGCAGCGAGGTCGAGAACTGCGGCAACGGCGCACGCTGCTTCGCCCGCTTCGTGCGCGACCAGCAGTTGACCCACAAGCGCGAGATCCACGTCGAGACACTGGGCGGTCCGCTGACCCTGGTCGTCGACGACGATGAACGGGTGCGCGTCGACATGGGCGCGCCGCGCTTCGCCCCCGCGTCGCTGCCCTTCGAGGCCGACGAGGACCGCACGCTGCACGTCCTCGAGGTCGAGGACGAGCGCCTGGAGATCGGCGCGGTGTCGATGGGCAACCCCCACGCGGTGCTGCAGGTCGTCGACGTCGCCAGCGCCCCGGTGGCACGGCTGGGGCCGCTGATCGAGCGCCACCCGCGCTTCCCGCGTCAGGTCAATGCCGGCTTCATGCAGGTCGTCTCGCGCCACGAGATCCGCCTGCGCGTCTTCGAGCGCGGCGCCGGCGAGACCCTGGCCTGCGGCACCGGCGCCTGCGCCGCGGTCGCCAGCGGTATCCGCCAGGGCCTGCTCGACAGCCCGGTGGACGTCCACCTGCCCGGCGGGCGCCTGACCATCGAATGGGACGGCGACGACGCCCCGCTGTTCATGACCGGTCCCGCCGTGCGGGTCTTCGACGGCCGGGTTCAACTGAGCTGAGCGAATCGACGAGGACGCCAACATGCCCCCTGCGAAAGCGCCCGAGCCCCGCCAGACACTCGACCCCGAGATGGTCGCCCAGTGGCTGGCCCGGCATCCCGACTTCTTCATCGGTCGCGAGGGCCTGCTGCAGCAGCTCAAGGTCCCTCACCCCGAGGCACGCGGCGCCGTGTCGCTGCTCGAGCGACTGGTCCACGACCTGCGCGAACGCGCCGAGAGCGCGGAGTGGCGGCTGGAGCAGCTGCTGGAATCGGCGCGCCACAACGAGTCCCAGTACCGCCGCACCCGCGAGTTGATCCTGGCGCTGCTCGAGGCCGAGGACAACGACGCGCTGGGCGAGGCGCTGGCCACCCAACTGGCCGAGCGTTTCCGGACCCACGCGGTGGCGCTGTGGTGCGCGCCGCAGCTCACCGACGCCGAGCCCAGCCCGCCGCAGCCGCCGCGCTTCGTCCTCGACGAGGCCAGCGGCGCGCGCCTGGGTGCGCTGCTCGACGGCCGTACCAGCCGCTGCCGGCGGCTGTCGCGCAAGGACTGGCAGCGCCTGCTGCCGCACCTCGATCCGCCCAAGCAGGCCGGTTCCTGCGCCCTGACCCGGCTGACGCTCGGCGAACCTCAGGGCTACCTGATTCTCGCCAGCCACGACAGCGACCATTTCCGTGCCAGTCTCGACACCCTGTTCACCGAGTACCTGGGCGAGGTGGTCACCCGCCTGATGGTGGGGCATGTCCAGCGCCGCTGACCGCCTCGAGACGCGCCGCGACGCCTTCCTCGCCGAGCTGGCCCGACGCGCCAGCCCGGCGACCGTCGATGCCTACCGCCGCGACCTCACGGCGTTGACGCGCTTCGCCCAAGATGCCGGCCTGACGGACTGGACGGCCCTCGACGCCGCCCGGCTGCGGCGCTTCCTGGGCGGCGAGCGGACCCGCGGCCTGGCGCCGCGCAGCCTGGCCCGACGCCGCGCCGCGGTGTCGAGCTTCGCCGAGTATCTGGTCGAGTGCGGCATTCTCGCTCACAACCCGGTGCGGTTGTCGCGCGCGCCGCGCCTGCCGGGCCACCTGCCCCATCCGGTGGACGTCGACCAGCTGGCGCGCTTTCTCGACACCCCTCACGACGGCTCGCCGCTGGCGATTCGCGACCAGGCGATCTGCGAGCTGCTCTATTCCAGCGGCCTGCGTCTGGCGGAGCTCGCCGCACTCGATCTCGCCCAGCTCGATGGCAGTCGCGTGCGGGTGATCGGCAAGGGCAGCAAGCCCCGCCAGGTGCCGGTGGGACGCCGTGCCCGAGAGGCGCTCGACGCCTGGCTGGCGATCCGCCCGAGCATCGCCGTGGCCGGTGAAACGGCTCTGTTCGTCGGCCGACGCGGCACGCGGCTCGGCCACCGTGCCATTCAGCAGCGGCTGTCGCGGCTCGCCATCGAGCGCGGTCTGCCCGAGCATCTGCATCCGCACCGCCTGCGCCACTCCTTCGCCAGCCACCTGCTGGAATCCAGCCAGGACCTGCGCGCCGTCCAGGAACTGCTCGGCCACGCCCAGCTGTCGACGACCCAGGTCTACACCCGGCTGGACTGGCAGCATCTGGCCGGCGCCTACGACGCCGCCCACCCGCGGGCCCGCCGCCGCGGCCCCGACGACGCCAACGAGTAAGCCCATGACAGCTCCCCATCCCACCCGCATCGAGGCACTGACCTTCGATCTCGACGACACCTTCTGGGACAACCAGCCGGTGATGGCCCGTACCGAAGCGGGCCACTACGACTGGCTGCACGAACGCGTCGGCCATGCCGAGCGCTTTCCGCTGGAGGAGTACCAGCGCCGGCGCCTCGAATTCGCCGCCCGCCATCCCGTGAGGCGCGGCGACTTCACCTGGGTACGTCGCGAGACGCTGCGCGAGATGCTCCTCGAGTTCGGCCTGGACACCGACGAGGCGGCCCGCTGGGCCGACGCGACGATCGAGCACATGCTCGAGCTGCGCCACGACATCACGGTGTTCGAGGAGGTGCCCGAGATGCTGGATGCGCTGGCCGGCCGCTACCGCCTCGCCGCGATCACCAATGGCAACGTCGACCTGACGCGGCTGGCGATCGGCGAGCACTTTCCGGTGATCATCAACGCCGGCGAGAGCCTGGCACCCAAGCCCGACGCGCGCGCCTTCCTGGCGGCGCTGGCGCGGCTCGGGCCGGTGCCGCCCTCGCGGGCGCTGCACGTCGGCGATTCCTGGCGGGAGGACGTGCTGCCGGCGCTGCGGCTGGGGATGCGCGTGGCGTGGATCGACAAGGACGACGCGCGACCGGCGACGCTGCCCGACGGCGTCCACCGTCTGGCCCACATCCGCGATCTGCCGGCGCTGCTGGGCCACCTCGAGACCAAGGGCTAGCGAGCGGCCGTCCCGGCTTGTGCAAACCGTTACCAGCAACGATACTGCGTACAGGATTTGTACAATGCGGA
This sequence comes from Modicisalibacter coralii, assembly GCF_004117855.1. Taxonomy (GTDB): domain Bacteria; phylum Pseudomonadota; class Gammaproteobacteria; order Pseudomonadales; family Halomonadaceae; genus Modicisalibacter; species Modicisalibacter coralii. The sequence continues at coordinate 59,410 of NZ_QWBW01000026.1, read as the reverse complement.
GGCCGCCATGCACGTCTGCGATCGACTGACCACCTGGCTGGTGGTGGCGGCCGTGCCGCTGCTCACACTCGTCGCCCTGCCGCTGGCCACGCACGACACGCCCCAGGCGGTCGCGCCGGCGGCCCGTCAGGAAACGGTCAGCCAGCCCGGGAGCCGCTCCATGCCTTACCCGGGCACATCCTACCGGGCCCCCGAGAGCGGGCGGCCCGTGATCTGGTCGTTGTGACCGCGGTCACGCCTCGGCGTCGCCCAGCCAGCCGTCGAGCCGCGCGGTGAGGGTCTCCAGCCCCTGGCGCTTGAGCGCCGAGAACAGCTGGATGCTGACCAGGTCCTCCCATTCGCGGAGCTGGCTGCGGACCTTCTGGTGCATGTTCTTCGCCGCCCCCGGCTTGAGCTTGTCGGCCTTGGTGAGCAGGATGTGCACCGGCATCTCCTGCTCGTCGGCCCAGCCCAGCATCATCTCGTCGAAGTCGCTGAGCGGGTGGCGCACGTCCATCAGCAGCACCAGCCCCTGCAGCGACTGACGGCGCTGCAGGTAGTCCGCCAGGTGACGCTGCCACTCGAGCTTGACCGACTCGGGCACCTTGGCGTAACCGTAGCCGGGCAGGTCCACCAGGCGACGGGTCGTATCGCTGCCCAGGCCGAAGAAGTTGATCAGTTGCGTGCGTCCCGGCGTCTTGGAGGTGCGGGCCAGCGCCTTCTGCTGGCAGAGGGTATTGATCGCGCTCGACTTGCCGGCGTTGGAGCGCCCGGCGAAGGCGACCTCGCGACCCCTGTCGTCGGGGCATTGGGCCAGGGTCGGCGCGCTGGTCATGAAACGCGCGGAGTGATAGTTGAGGCGGGTCACGATGGATCTCGTTCTGACGTTGACGACGGGCCCGGCGGGCGGCCCGGCCGGAAGCGACGTGGGCGACCGCCGGTCGCGTTCACCCCGGTAGGGCGATTGGCTATACTCGCGAGCAGCGGACGACGCGAAGCGGGCTAGTGTAGCATCCCGCTCTCGACGGCGGCGAACCCTCGCCGCACGTGCCACGGCCCCTCAGCGGGTGTTCATGTACACGGCCGGCAGGATGACGCAGGCGATGAAACGGATTCTGATGGGCCTGGCCGCCGCACTGGTCACCGTACTGGGCGGGGCCGGCGGCGCATGGGCCCAGACACCGATCGCGACGCCCGGCTCGGCCGAGGCCGGCCGCGACAAGGCCCAGGTCTGCAGCGCCTGCCATGGTGCCGAGGGCGTCAGCCAGGTGCCCGCCTTCCCCAACCTCGCCGGACAGCAGGCCAGCTACCTGGCCAAGCAGCTGGCCGACATCCGCGACGGCCGGCGTTCCGTGCCGCAGATGGCCGGGGTGGTCGCCGGGCTCGACGACCGGGACATCGCCGATCTGGCCGCCTACTACGCGAGCCTGCCATCCCATCTCGGCCAGGCCGACCCGGCCCTCGCCGAACGGGGACGCCGCCTCTACAAGGGGGGCGATCCCGAGGCCGGCCTGCCGGCGTGCGCGGCCTGCCACACCCCGACCGGGCAGGGGCTGGGCGCCGCCGGCTTCCCGGCACTGTCGGGGCAGCATCCCCCCTATACCCGCGCCACGCTCGAGGCCTTCGCCAGCGGCACCCGCGACAACGACCCCAACGCGATCATGCGCGACATCGCCGCCCGGCTGAGCGACGCCCAGATCGAGGCGCTCGCCGACTACCTCTCCGGGCTGCACTGAGCCCGGGAACCTCATCGCCGACGCCGACTCAAAGGCGTGGCGGCGGCATCACGCTCGCCGCGGATATCTGTTACCTTTAACGGCAAGACGATGATTGGCAAGGAGAGTGGGCGCATGTTGAAACAGTGGATCGCGGCGATCGCCGGACTCGGCTTTTCCACCCTGGTCATGGCGGCGCCGGTCGCCGGCGAGGACTACAAGGTACTCGACACCCCGGTGGAAACCTCGGTGCCCGCCGGCCAGATCGAGGTCAACGAGGTCTTCTGGTACGGCTGCCCGCACTGCTACAAGCTCGAGGGTCCGCTCAACGACTGGGTCGCCCAGCTCCCCGACGACGTCACCTTCCAGCGCATCCCGGCGACCATGGGCGATACCTGGACGGCCCATGCCCGCGCCTTCTATGCCGCCAAGCAGTTGGGCATCCTCGACAAGGTCCACGAGGACTTCTTCGACGCCATCCATCAGCAGGGCAAGCACCTGACCGATCCCGACGATGTCGCCGAGTTCTTCAGCCAGTACGGTGTCACCAAGCAGGCCGCCCTCGACGCGATCGAGTCCTTCGGCGTGAAGAGCGAGATCAACCAGGCCCACGCCAAGATGCGGGCCTACCAGCTGATGGGGGTCCCGGCGCTGGTGGTCGACGGCCACTACGTGGTCACCCCGCAGACCGCCGGCAGCCTCGAGAACATGCCCAAGATCGCCGGCGAGCTGATCGACAAGGTTCGCGACGAACGGGGGCAGTAAGCATGGAGTCGGCGCGCGCTGCCCGTACGGATCGCGCAGACAGGCTGCGGCTGGTGACGTTCAACCTGCAGGTCGGCATCCAGACCTCGGCCTATCACCACTATCTTACCCGCAGCTGGCAGCACCTGTTGCCGCACCCCAGCCGCCAGCGGCGCCTGGACCTGATCGGCGAGGTGCTCAAGGGCTACGACATCATCGGCCTCCAGGAGGTCGATGGCGGCAGCTTCCGCTCGGGCAACGTCGACCAGGTCGCCTACCTGGCCCAGCACGCCGGCTTTCCCAATCACTACAAGCAGCTCAACCGCAACCTGGGCCGGGTCGCCCAGCACAGCAACGGGCTGCTGTCCCGCTTCACGCCCTCGCGCATCGAGGAGCACCGTCTGCCGGGTACCCTGCCCGGCCGCGGCGCCCTTCACGTGCGCTACGGCGACGGCCCCGAAGCCCTGCACGTGTTCATCGCCCACCTGGCGCTCAGTCATCGCGGCCGCGTCCGTCAGCTCGACTACCTGAGCGAGTTGATCGCGCCGCTCGAGCACGTGGTGGTGATGGGCGATCTCAACTGCTCGCCGGAGCAGCTCCACGGGCACACCCGCTTTCGAACCTCGTTGCCGCTCGACCCGGTACGCCCGCTGTTGAGTTATCCTTCCTGGCAGCCACGCCGGGCCCTGGATCACATTCTCGTGTCGTCGTCCCTGAAGGCGGACAACCTGCAGGTCCTCGACCAGCTGTTTTCCGATCACCTCCCCCTGGCCGTCGACATCCATCCGCCGGCACGTTGCCGGCAGGCGATGGGGATCCTGTCAGACCAATGATCCATTGTCGTCGCCCCCGCCACACGGCAACCTGACGCCATTCCGGCGTGGCTTCGTCACGCGTCGCCGTTAAAGCCGGCGGCCGCCGTGACGATACGAAGAAAACTCGGCAACAACGCCACGTAAAGCGAGGGTTCCATGAATCGAGGTTCGCACCTGCCAGCCCCCCTGGCCTGGATCGACGCCATCACCGAACGGCTGGGCAAGGCGCTCGCCTGGCTGGTCATGGCGATGATGCTGATCCAGTTCCTGGTGGTCGTGCTGCGCTATGTCTTCAACTTCAACAGCATCCCCGTGCAGGAATCGGTGATGTACATGCACGCCGTGCTGTTCATGCTCGCCGCGTCCTTCACGCTCAAGCATGACGGCCACGTGCGCGTGGACATCTTCTATCGCAACTTCTCGCCACGAAAGCAGGCCTGGATCGACCTGCTCGGCACCCTGCTGCTGCTGATTCCCTTCATGAGTTTCGTGATCCTCACCAGCCTGGGTTACGTCGGCAAGTCCTGGTCGATCCTCGAGGGCTCGCCGGACACCGGCGGCATCCCCGCGGTCTTCCTGCTCAAGACGCTGATCCCGCTGTTCGCCGGGTTGATGATCGTCCAGGGCATCGCCGAGATCATCCGCAAGGCGCTGGTCATCGCCGGGCGCATCCCGCCGCAACCCGAGCACGACCATACCGAGGAGCGCGTCTGATGCTGGAGTTCATGCCGCTGGTGCTCTTCGCACTGATCTGCGCCGTGCTGATGCTCGGCTATCCGGTGGCGCTGACGCTCGCCGGTACCTCGCTGGCCTTCGCCGGCCTCGGGATGGGCCTCGAGTCGCTGGGTATCGATGCCAACTTCGATGCCAGTTTCCTGTCGGCCTTCCCCAACCGCCTCTACGGCATCATGACCAACCAGACGCTGCTGGCGGTACCGCTGTTCGTGCTGATGGGCGTGCTGCTGGAAAAGTCCAAGGTCGCCGAGACCCTGCTCGACGCCATGGCGCTGCTGTTCGGCTCGCTGCGCGGCGGGCTGGGCATATCGGTGACCATCGTCGGCATGCTGCTGGCCGCCTCGACCGGCATCGTCGGCGCCACCGTGGTGACCATGGGACTGTTGTCGCTGCCGACCATGCTCAAGCGCGGCTACAGCCAGTCGCTGGCCACCGGCACGATCTGCGCCACCGGCACCCTGGGCCAGATCATCCCGCCGTCGATCGCCCTGGTGCTGCTGGGCGACGTGCTTTCCTCGGCCTACCAGCAGGCCCAGCTGTCGATGGGTATCTGGAGCCCCAAGACCGTCTCGGTGGGCGATCTGTTCATCGGCGCCCTGGTGCCGGGGATGATCCTGGTGGTGCTGTACATCGCCTACGTGGCGTTCATCGCCTGGCTGAAACCCGAGTCCGCGCCGCCGGCCGATCGCCGCGAACTGATGGACGAACTCGGCCATCAGGGCGGGCTGACCACGCTGCTGCTCAAGGGGCTGGTGCCCCCGCTGGCGCTGATCGTCGCCGTGCTCGGTTCGATTCTCGGCGGCTTCGCCACGCCCACCGAGGCCTCGGCGGTCGGTGCCTTCGGCGCCCTGGTGCTGGCCATCGCCTACCGCAAGCTGGATCTCGCCACCCTCACCGACGTGGTGCGCTCGACCACCCACGTCACCACCATGGTGTTCCTGATCCTGATCGGTGCGGCGCTGTTCTCGCTGGTGTTCCGCGCCTACGGCGGCGAGGAGCTGGTCAAGGACCTGTTCGACCACATGCCCGGCGGCGTGGTCGGCGCGACGATCATCGTCATGCTGGTGATCTTCTTCCTGGGCTTCATCCTCGACTTCATCGAGATCACCTTCGTGGTGGTGCCCATCGTCGGGCCGGTACTGCTGGCCATGGGGCTCGACCCGGTGTGGCTGGGGATCATGATCGCCATCAACCTGCAGACCTCCTTCCTGACCCCGCCGTTCGGCTTCGCCCTGTTCTACCTGCGCGGCGTGGCGCCGGCGTCGGTGCCCACCACCGCCATCTATCGCGGAGTGGTGCCTTTCATCGTGCTGCAGCTCGCCATGCTCGTCGCCCTGTCCTTCATCCCCGAACTGGCCACCTGGTTGCCCGACCAGTTCAAGTAGGAGTCACGATTCATCGGTGTTTTCCGGACGGGCGACCCCCGTCCGCCACAAACCGCGCGCCCCCCGGCGCGCACGCAACAACAAAGGGGAACGACACCATGCAACGTAACGCGCTAGTCTCCGCCGTGGCCCTGGCGGCCGCCGTCACCGGGCTGATGAGCCTCACCGGTACCGCCCAGGCCCAGGACAGCTATCACTGGAAGATGGTCACCTCGTGGCCCAAGAACTTCCCCGGCGTGGGGCAGGGGCCGGAACGTCTCGCCAAGCTGGTCGACGAGATGTCCGACGGCCGCCTGACCATCGACGTCTACGGCGCCGGCCAGCTGGTGCCGGGCTTCGAGGTCTTCGACGCGGTTTCCGAGGGTACCGCCGAAATGGGCCACTCGGCCTCCTACTACTGGAAAGGCAAGGTGCCGGCGGCGCAGTTCTTCGCCGCGGTGCCGTTCGGCATGAATGCCCAGGAAATGAACGCCTGGTTGCAGTACGGCGGCGGCATGGATCTCTGGAACGAGGTCTACGAGCCGTTCGGCGTGGAGGTCATGGTCGCCGGCGCGTCCGGCGTGCAGATGGGCGGCTGGTACAACAAGGAGATCAATTCGGTCGCCGACCTCGAGGGCCTCAAGATGCGCATGCCGGGGCTCGGCGGCGAGGTGATGAACCGCATGGGCGTGGCGATCGTCAACATGCCCGGCGGCGAGATCTTCACCTCCCTGCAATCCGGCGCCATCGATGCCACCGAGTGGATCGGGCCCTACAACGACCTGGCCTTCGGCCTCTACCAGGCGGCGGATTACTACTACTATCCGGGCTGGCACGAGCCCACGGTGATGTTCGAGGCGATCGTCAATCAGCAGGCCATGGAATCGCTGCCCGCCGACCTGCAGGCGATCCTGCGCAGTGCCGTCGCCGACGTCAACCAGTCGGTGCTCGACGAGTACACCGCTCGCAACAACGACGCGCTCAAGACGCTGGTCGAGGAGCACGACGTGGTGCTCAAGCGTTTCCCGGACGACGTGCTCGCCAAGGCCAAGGAACTCTCGGCACAGGTGGTCTCGGAACTCGCCGCCTCCGATCCCATGGCCAAGAAGATCTACGACTCCTACAGCACCTTCCAGGACAAGGTGGAGAACTACCACGCGATTTCCGAACAGGCCTACTACAACGCCCGCAACCCCGAGGGCGACACCACGCAGGACTGACCGGCAACCACAAAACACCCCGCGCCCATGGGACGCGGGGTGTTTTGTTCAGGCTATCTCTCGCGGCACGCTTGCCACACCACCGGCGATACTCAGCCCACCCCGAGCATCGCCGAACTCATCACGCGCACCCAGTCGATCATCGGCGCCGGGTAGATCCCCAGCAGGATCACCAGCACCGCCGCGCCAAGCACCATCACGCCGCCGGCCTGGATCGCCCAGTTTTCGGGCGCATCGCGGCGCTGCATGCCGGCTTCCGCCAGGTACAGGGTGACCATCACGCGCAGGTAGTAGTAGAGCCCGATGGCGCTGCCGACGATCACCGCGCCGACCAGCCACCAGCGCCCCGCCTCGACGCCCAGGGCGATGATGTAGAACTTGCCGATGAAGCCGGCGGTGAAGGGAATGCCCGCCATCGACAGCATGGTGATCGTCAGCACCGCCGTCAGGTAGGGGCGCCGCCAGAACAGCCCACGGTAGTGGTGCAGCGCGGCAGCATCCTCACCGCTGTAGGGACTCGAGATCAGCGTGACCACCCCGAAGGCGCCCAGCGTGGTGAGCATGTAGGTGACCAGGTAGACCCCGGTCGCCTCGATGGACAGTCCTTCACCGATCACCAGCGCGGTGAGCAGATAGCCGAAGTGAGCGATCGATGAATAGCCCAGCAGGCGCTTGAGGTTGGACTGGGTCACCGCCAGCAGGTTGCCGACCAGCATGGTGACGACCGCCAGCACCGCCAGCACGCCGTGCAGCCAGTCGCTCTGGAAGGCCGGGGCGCTCATCACCAGACGCAACAGTACCGCGAACACCGCCACCTTGCTGGCCGAGGCCAGGAAGGTGGTCGCCGGCCCGGGGCCGCCCTCGTAGACGTCGGGCGTCCACAGGTGGAAAGGCACCACCGAGAGCTTGAAGCCCAGCCCCACGATCACCAGCGCCGCCCCCGCCAGGCCCCAGGCACCGATACCGCCGGCGGCGCTGTCGACCAGGCCGGCGATGTCCAGGTGGCCGGTCTCGGCGTAGAGCAGCGCCATGCCGAACAGCAGGAAGGTGGTCGCCGCCGCCGACAGCACCAGGTACTTGATCCCCGCCTCCAGCGAGCGGCGCGCCCGGTAGGTGTAGGCGAGCATCCCGTAGAGCGGCATCGAGACCAACTCCAGACCGAAGAACAGCGTCGCCAGATGGGTGCTCGCCGACAGCACCAGACCGCCCGCCGTGGAACACAGCAGCAGCAGGTAGAACTCCTCGCGCTGGTCGTCGAACTGCTCCAGGTAGGCGTGCGCCAGTGTCGCGCAGGCCAGCGCGGCGATCAGGATCAGCGCCGCGGCGAGGATCGCCAGACCGTCGATCGCCAGCATCGGCGTCTCGAGCGGGGCCAGTTGCCATACGCCAAACAACGAAAGCAACGCCAGGTTGAGCCCCACCACGGTGACGATGGCGCTTCCGGTGTGGTGACGCCGCCAGGCGATACCCAGCATCACCACGATGGCCGTGGCGCAGACCAGAATCAGCGGCGCAAGCGCCAGCAAATGCGTCGCGGTCAAGGTCATGGTGCCCCCGTCAGCAGAGTGGACGACTGTGATACCGCCGTGAACAGACGCTCGACTTCACCCATGGCCGCGCTGGTGGTGTCCAGCAGTGGCTGGGGATAGAGCCCGAAGAGCAGCACCAGCCCCAGCAGCGACAGCATCATCAGGTACTCGCGGCGGTCGAGATCGGCGAACAGCCCCTCTGCCTTCGGCGGGCCGAAATACACGCGCTGCATCAACAGCAGGGCATAGACCGCCGCCAGCAGGAAGCCGAAGCTGGCGATCGCCACGGTCCAGGGCGCCACCGGGAAGCTGCCGAACAGGATCAGGAACTCGCCGAGGAAGTTGGCGGTGCCCGGCATGCCCAGCGAGGCGGCGACGAAGCACAGCGAGAAACCGGGCAGGCTGCCCGTGCGCCCCCACAGGCCGCCCATCTCGCGCATGTCGCGGGTGAACAGGCGTTCGTAGAGCTGGCCGCTGAGAATGAACAGCCCGGCCGCCGAGAAGGCGTGCGCCACCATCATCAGCACCACGCCCTGCAGTGCCAATTCGGTACCGGCGTAGATGCCGATCAGCACGAAACCCATGTGGGCAATGCTGGTATAGGCGATCAGCCGCTTGACGTCCTGCTGACCGCAGGCCAGCACCGCGCCGTAGAAGATGCCGATCAACCCCAGGGTCATCGCCACCGGGGCGAACGCCTGGGATGCCTCGGGAAACAGCGGCAGCGCGAAGCGCAGCATGCCGTAGGCCGCGGTCTTGAGCAGGATCCCCGCCAGATCGACGCTGCCCGCGGTGGGCGCCTGGGCGTGGGCATCGGGCAGCCAGCCATGCACCGGCACCACCGGCAGCTTGACGGCGAAGGCGACGAAGAAGCCCAGCATCAGCCACATCGCCACGTTGTCGGACAGCGGCGTCTGCATCAGTGTCGCGTATTCGAAGGAATACTCGCCGGTGTTGGCGTGATGAGCGAACACCAGCCCCAGGATCGACACCAGCATCAACAGGCCGCTGGCCTGGGTGTAGATGAAGAACTTGGTGGCCGCGCGGATGCGGGTGCGCCCTTCCGAGCCGCTGTGCCCCCACAGCGCGATCAGGAAGTACATCGGCACCAGCATCATTTCCCAGAAGAAGAAGAACAGGAACAGGTCGATCGACAGGAAAACCCCGACCACGCCGCCGAGAATCCACAGCAGGTTGAGGTGGAAGAAGCCGACGCGCTTGACGATCTCGTTCCAGGAGCAGAGTACCGCCAGCATGCCCAGGAAGCCGGTCAGCGCGATCAGCACCAGCGACAGGCCGTCGAGCGCCAGATGGACGCTGATGCCGAAGCGCGGAATCCACGGCACCTGCCATTCCATCGACCAGCGCACCGCGTCGCTGGCGGTCCCGGCGCCGGGCAGGTGGTACTCGCCCTGGAACCACAGCCCCAGCGTGATCAGCAGCTCGATCAGCATGGTCGCCAGCGCGATCCAGCGCGGCGCCATGCCCCCGTAGCGTTCGCCCTGCCAGCACAGCAGGCCCCCGATGAAGGGGATCAGGATCAGCCAGAGCAGCGTCATAAGCGGAGCATTCCCTGTCGTTTAACCCTTGGCGGCAGACCGCCCGTTTGTCGTTTGCGTGTCATCGTCTCAGCCCCCCAGTACCAGCACGATCAGGATCAGCGTCGCCCCGGCGGCCATGGTGCCGGCGTAAAGGCGCAACTTGCCGGTCTGGGTCCGGCTCAGGCCACGATGCAGGCCCCAGGCAAGCCAGGCCGGCAGCAGCAGGATGCGATCGATGATGTCGCGCCGCAGCAGCCTCGTCAGGCCGCGATAGGGGCGCACGAACAGCCAGTCGTAGGCGATGTCGAAGCCCCAGGCCTGGTTCCAGAACCACCACAGGCGCGCTTCCCAGCCGCTCTGGACCCGCTCGGCGAGCCAGTCCCAGCGCTTGAAGAACAGCCACAGGGCGATCAGGATCCCGGCGACCGAGGTCGCCGAGGCGACGATGGCCACCACGGTATGGGCCATGCCGTGGTCGCCGGCGCCGGCCCCCTGCGGCAACACGCCTTCCAGCGGCGGATGGATCCAGGCGCCGAGGAAGGTCGCCAGCACCGACAGCACCACCAGCGGCAGACCATGCACCAGGCCGCGCCCCGGTTCGGCGTGGCGCGCATTGTCGCTCTTCATCTCGCCGTGGAAGGTGCCGATGATCAGCCGCAGGGTGTACAGCGAGGTCAGCAGGGCCCCCACCAGGCCGGCCAGCAGCAGCCCGTTGTCGCCGGCGGCCAGTTCCTGCCAGAGGATCTCGTCCTTGCTGTAGTAGCCGGCGGTCACCAGGGGCAGTGCCGACAGCGCCGCCCCGCCGACCACGAAACCGATGTAGGCCAGCGGCAATCGGCGCCACAGGCCGCCCAGCCGGCGCATGTCCTGCTCGTGATGGCAGCTGACGATCACCGACCCGGCGGACAGGAACAGCAGCGCCTTGAAGAAGGCGTGGGTCATCAGGTGGAAGATCGCCGCATGGTAGGCCCCGGCGCCCAGCGCCAGGAACATGTAGCCGATCTGGCTCATCGTCGAGTAGGCCAGCACGCGCTTGATGTCGGTCTGGGCCAGTGCGGCGAACCCGGCCATCAGCAGCGTCAGCGCCCCGATCACCCCGACCAGATAGAGCACGTTCGGCGCCAGCTCGAAGATGCCGTGCATCCGCGCGACCAGATAGACCCCGGCGGTGACCATGGTCGCCGCGTGGATCAGCGCCGAAACCGGAGTGGGGCCGGCCATGGCGTCGGCCAGCCAGGTGTGCAGCGGCAACTGGGCCGACTTGCCCAGCGCCCCGCCGAGAATCAGCAGCGCCGCCACCTGTGCCTGCCAGGCGCCCTCGCTCCAGACCTCCGGCGCCCTGGCGAGGAGCTCGACGATATTCAGCGTGCCCAGTTCCCGGAACATCATGAACAGCCCGATGGCCAGGAAGACGTCGCCCAGCCGGGTGATGATGAATGCCTTGAAGGCCGCCCAGCCGTTGGCCGCGGTCTCGTAGTAGTAGCCGATCAGCAGATAGCTGCACAGGCCGACGCCTTCCCAGCCCAGGTAGAGCAAGAGCATGTTGTCGCCGAGCACCAGCAGCATCATGCTGAACACGAACAGGTTCATGTAGGCGTAGAATCGCGTCACCCCGGCCTCGCCCTGCATGTACCAGGCGGCGAACAAGTGGATCAAGAACCCCACGCCGGTGATGATGCCGGTCATGGTCAGCGACAGGCCGTCGAGACGCAGGCCGATGGTGGGCTGGAAATCGCCGACCGCGACCCAGGTCCACAGCGTCATGTCGACCGCCTCGCGGCCACCGGCGAGGAACTGCCAGATGACCCAGGCCGCGACCAGCGCCGCCAGGCCCACGCTGGTCACCCCGACCACCGCGCCGGCCCGCGGGCTGAGACGCCCGCGCGACAGCGAGATGATCAGGGTTCCGGCGAGCGGAAACAGGAATGTCAGGGGCAACAACGACATCGGCAGGTCCTCATCCTTGCATGCGACTGGCCGCGTCCACGTCCAGCGTCTTGAAGCGGTGGTGGAGCTGGATCAACAGCGCCAGGCCGATGCTCGCCTCGGCCGCCGCCAGGGTGATCACCAGCAGGAACATCCCCTGCCCTTCGGGCTGCCCCCAGGCCGTGCCGGCGACGATGAACGCCAGTGCCGCCGAGTTGAGCATGATCTCCAGGCTCATCAGCACGAACACCATGTTGCGCCGGCAGATCAGGCCGGCGAGGCCCAGCGTGAAGAGAATGGCGGCCAGGATCAGACCGTGCTCCATGGGAATACCGCTCATGAGGCCTCCTTGCGGGCTCCGGATTCACGACTCACCGGCGGCTTGGCCGGTGCCGGCAGCCGCCCCACGTGGGACGCGGTGACCAGCGCCGCCAGCAGCAGCATGGCGGCCAGCTCGACGATCAGCAGCCAGGGGCCGAACAGCAGCGTGCCCACGGCCTTGGCGGTGAGCAGATCGCCCGTGATCCGCTGGCTGCCATCGCCGCTCCACAGCGTGGCGACCAGGGTCAGCAGCAGGATGCCGGACAGCACCGCCGGGCCCAGCCAGACCCGCGGCTTGAGCCAGGCCCGCTCCTGGGCGACCACCGCATCGCCCAGGTTGAGCATCATCACCACGAACACGAACAGCACCATGATCGCCCCGGCGTAGACGATCACCTCGAGCGCCCCGGCGAAGGGCGCCCCCAGCGAGAAGAACACCAGCGCCACGCTGATCAGCGAGACGATCAGATAGAGCAGCGCATGCACCGGATTGGTGTTGGTGATCACGCCCAGGGTCGCGAGTACCGCGACCAGTCCACTCAGATAGAAGGCGATTTCCATGTCGTTCGTTACCCCGGTCAGGGAAGCAGTGTCTTGACGTCGATCGGCTCGGCCTCGTTGCGGGCCTTGCCCTTGTCCTTGCCGGCGATCGCCAGCCCCGCCACCTTGTAGAAGTGGTAGTCGTGATCCTTGCCGGGCCCATCGATCAGCAGGTCCTGCTTCTCGTAGACGAGTTCCTGGCGGCGGTACTCGCCCAACTCGAAATCGGGGGTGAGCTGGATCGCCGAGGTCGGGCAGGCCTCCTCGCACATGCCGCAGAAGATGCAGCGCGAGAAGTTGATACGGAAGAACTCCGGATACCAGCGGCCGTCCTCCCGCTCGCTCTTCTGCAGCGAGATGCAGGCCACCGGGCAGGCCACCGCACACAGGTTGCAGGCCACGCAGCGCTCTTCGCCGTCGGGATCGCGGGTGAGCACGATGCGCCCGCGATAGCGCGGCGGCAGATACACCGACTCTTCGGGATAATTCAGCGTCTCCCGCTTGCGGAAACTGTGCATGAAGACCATGCCGATCGTGCGCAGCTGGGAAACGGTACCTTTGAGCACGTTCATCAACATCGCGGTCGCTCCTCGGTCACGACGGGTCGGCGAGCAGAATCACCGCCCCGGTCACCAGTAGATTGATCAGGGTCAGCGGCAGGCAGAACTTCCAGCCGAAGCTCATCACCCGGTCGTAGCGCGGTCGCGGCAGGGAAGCGCGCAGCAGCACGAAGAACACCAGGAAGGCGCCGGTCTTGAGCGCGAACCAGACGATCGGCGGCAGCCAGGGGCCGTGCCAGCCGCCGAAGAACAGCGTGACGATCAGCGCCGAGATCAGCACCATGCCGACGTATTCGCCGATGAAGAACATCCCGAACTTCATGCTCGAATACTCGATGTGGTAGCCGTCGGCGAGCTCCTGCTCGGCTTCGGGCTGGTCGAACGGGTGGCGGTGGGTCACCGCGATGCCGGCGATCAGGAAGGTGCAGAAGCCGAAGAACTGCGGGACCACGTACCACAAGCCCTCCTGGGCGTTGACGATCTCGCGCATGTTGAACGTCCCGGCCATCGCCACCACGCCCATCAGCGCCAGGCCCATGAACACTTCGTAGGAGAGGGTCTGCGCCGAGGCGCGCATGGCGCCGATCAGGGCGTACTTGTTGCCGCTCGACCAGCCGCCGAACAACACCGCGTAGACGTTGATGCCGGCCATGGCGAGAAAGAACAGCAGGCCGATGTTGAAGTCGGCCACGCCCCAGCCCGGAGTGATGGGGATGATGATGAACGACAGCAGCAGCGAGGCCATGGCGATCGCCGGCGCCAGCACGAACATCGGCCGGTCGGCGAACGGCGGGATCCAGTCCTCCTTGAAGAAGATCTTGATCATGTCGGCGATCAACTGCAGCGAGCCGAAGGGCCCCACCCGGTTGGGCCCGTAGCGGTCCTGCCACAGCCCCAGCAGGCGGCGCTCGACCACGGTCATCACCGCCCCCAGCAGTACCGCACCCAGCAGGATCACCACCGCCTGGATCATGGCGATCAGGCTGGCGGCGATCGTCGGCGACAACCAGCTCATGAGCGATCCCCCCGGTCGGCGTGCGAGTCGGCCCCTCCGGCGCGGGGTGGCGGCGCCTCCCCAGCGGCGCTACGTGCCGCTGCCGCCACGGCGAGCCGCGCCCGCCCCCCGGCGACCAGCGACGGGTCGAGCCCCGCCGGCACGCCGATCATCCCGGCCGGGAAGGCCGGATCGAGGCGCACCGGCACGGTCAGGCTGCCGGCATCGCTGGACATCTCGACCAGCGCGCCGTCGGCGCAGCCCAGCCGCCCGGCGTCATCGGCGGAGAGCGTCAGCGCGGTGGGCGCCGCGCGCTCGATGATCGGCGCGGCCCGCGACGAGGTCTCGTCGCCGCCGAACAGCCGCGGCAGCACCACCACCTGCCATTCGCCGTCACGGGGCCGGAAGCCCTCGGGGATCGCCGTGGCGTAGCGATAGTCGCCGGGGCGCGGCGCCAGCAGGCGCACGCCCGGGTCGCCGGCGCGCAGATGGCCGCCGACCTCGTCGGTGAACTTGTTCCAGGCCTGCGGCGAGTTCCACCCCGGCGCCCAGGCGAAGGCCACCTCCTCGCGCGGGCGGTCGTAGCCATTGTAGCCCTCCATCGAGAAGGTGAACGGCGAATCGGGGTCCTGGGGCGCGCGCGGCTCGCTGACGTCGATGTGCGCGCGCATCGCGGTACGCCCGCTGTAGCGGTGCGGCTCGCGAGCCAGCTTGAGGCCGCGGACGCGGTAATCGGCCCCCGGCGCGGCGCCGATGATGCCGGCCAGCTCGGGATAGCGGCGGGCACAGTCGTGGGTCACGGCATCCAGGGCGATGTCGCCGACATCGTGGCGCAGCACGTCGGCACGCAGCGCATGCAGCCAGCGCCAGCTCTCGCGGATGCGGGTTTCGGGGCGGATATAGGCCGGATCGAAGACCTGGAAGAAGCGCTGGGCGCGGCCCTCGAGACTGACCAGGGTGCCGTCGGCTTCGGTGAAGGCGGCCGCCGGCAGGCCCAGGTGGGCATGTTCCCAGGTCGCCGTGCGCTGATGATCGAGCACCACCACGGTCGCCGCGGCATCCAGGGCGCGATCGACACGCGGCCCGGGCAGGCGTCGGTGGAGATCGTTCTCGAGGATCACCACGGCATCGGCGCGCTCGCTGTCGAGCTCGTCGAGGGCCCATTCCAGCGGCTCGCCGCCCATCATCGCCAGACCGGTGCTGTTGGCCTCGCGGCGTACCAGCAGCAGGCTGCCGTGACAGGCACGCCGCGCCAGGGCCCGCGCCACGTTGCCGGCGGCCTGGAGAATCGCTTCCGAGCCCAGCGAACCGCCGCTGATCACCAGCGGGCGCTTGGCGGCCGTCAGCCGGGCCGCGATGTCGCGGGCCGCGGCGCGGGTGGCCTCGTCGAGATCCGCGACCGCCGGGGCGTCGGCGTCGATCTCGTGGGCCACGGCGAAGCCCAGCCGGGCGATGTCGTCCGGCGCCAGGGCCCAGTTGGCGGCACACACGTCGTCCAGCTCGGTGGTCGTCGGGTAGGCGATGAACACCGGATGATAGTCGTCCTGGCCGAGGGTGCGCACGGCGGCGTCGTTCCAGGCGGGGATGCTGCGCTCGGCGGCCAGCGACTCGCGCCGCGCATAGGCCGCCTGGCGTACCGCCAGGCCGATGCGCGCCGCGCTCTGGATCAGGTCCTCGCCGAGCACCAGTACCGCGTCGTGGTCCTCGACGTCACGGATCGTCGGCGTGGGCAGCCCGCAACTGCGGCCGAGCTCGTGCATCAGCGACAGGCAACGCTGCTCGGCGGCGACGATGCCGGTCGAGAAGTTGCCCTCGCCGACCAGTTCGCGCAGTTGGTGGTTGCTCTCCAGGCTGGCCCGCGGCGAGCCGATGCCGATCACCCGGCGGGCGCTGCGCAGGCGGTCGGCGCCGCGGTCCAGGGCGGCATCGACCTCGAGCGTGACCCGCCCTTCGTCGCGTTCGCTGCGCCATTCGGGCAGACGCGGGCGGTCATCGCGATTGACGTAGCCGTAGCCGAAGCGTCCGCGGTCGCAGAGGAAGTAGCGATTGACCTCGCCGTGGTAGCGGTTCTCGATGCGCCGGATGTCGCCGTAGCGCTCGCCGGGGCTGATGTTGCAGCCCACCGCGCACTGATGGCAGACACTCGGCGAGAACTGCAGGTCCCACTTGCGGGTGTAGCGCTCGGAGTGGGTCTGGTCGGTGAACACCCCGGTCGGGCACACCTCGGTCAGGTTGCCGGAGAAGGGGCTCTCCAGCACGCCGTCCTGATGGCGGCCGAAATAGACGTTGCTGTTGGCCCCGAAGGCCCCCAGATCGGTACCGCCGGCGTAGTCGCGATAGAAGCGCACGCAGCGGTAGCAGGTGATGCAGCGGTTCATCTCGTGGGCGATGAAGGGCCCCAGGTACTGGTTGCGGTGGGTCCGCTTGCGGAAGCGATAGCGCCGGCGGTCATGGCCGGTCATCACCGTCATGTCCTGGAGGTGGCAGTGGCCGCCCTCCTCGCACACCGGACAGTCGTGGGGGTGGTTGGTCATCAGCCACTCGATGACGCTGGCGCGGAACTCGCGGGCCTCGTCGTCGTCGATCGAGATCCAGGTGCCGTCGGATGCCGGCGTCATGCACGACATCACCAGCTTGCCCTGGGTATCGTCGGCGTCCTTGTACTGCTTGACCGCGCACTGGCGACAGGCGCCCACGCTGCCCATCGCCGGGTGCCAGCAGAAATAGGGGACATCGAGGCCCAGCGAGAGGCAGGCGTCGAGCAGGTTGTCCGCCCCGTCCACGTCGTAGCGCTGACCGTCCACGTGAATCGTCGCCATGCCTTACCTCGCCTCCTGATGAATGAAACGGCTCATACCTCGCCCACCGGAATCGGATCGGCATGGGCCACGCCCGTGGGGTGCGCGACGCCGCGCTCGAACTCCTCACGGAAGTACTTGAGGGCCGACTGCAGCGGCATCGCCGCCCCCGGGGCATGGGCGCAGAAGGTCTTGCCCGGGCCCAGGTCGTCGGCCAGCTTGTCGAGCATCTCGATGTCGCCGCGCTCGCCCTCGCCGGCCTCCAGCGCCTGGAGCAGCTTGACCGACCAGGGCAGGCCGTCGCGGCACGGCGTGCACCAGCCGCAGGATTCACGGGCGAAGAACTGCTCGAGGTTGCGCACCAGAGAGAGCACGCTCTGGTCCTCGTTGATCACCGTCAGCAGCCCCGTGCCCAGGCGGCTGCCCAGCTTGCCGATGGTGTCGAAATCGAGCGCCGAGTCGAGATGCTCGGGCAGCAGGAAGCCGGTACTGCCGCCGCCGGGCAGCCAGGTCTTGAGCGCCTTGCCGTCGCGCATGCCGCCGGCGCGTTCGAGCAGTTCGCTCGCCGGGGTGCCGATCGGCAGCTCCCACAGGCCGGTGCGCTCGACCTTGCCCGAGACACCGAACAGCTTGGTGCCGCCGTCGTTGCTCAGGTCGCCGGAGAGATCCTGGTACCACTTGGCACCGTGGTACATCACCCCGGGCGCGTTGCAGAAGGTCTCGACGTTGTTGACCACGGTGGGCTTGCCCCAGGCCCCGGACTGCCCGGGGAAGGGTGGCTTGGCCCGCGGGTTGGCGCGCTTGCCCTCCAGCGAGCTGATCAGCGCGGTCTCCTCGCCGCAGATGTAGCGGCCGGCCCCGGTATGCAGGGCGATGTCGAAGTCGAAGCCGCTGCCGGCGATGTCGTTGCCCAGCCAGCCGGCGGCCCGCGCCTCGTCGAGCGCCTGTTGCACGGCGCGGGCCGCCTCGACGTACTCGCCGCGCAGGAAGATGTAGCCGAAGCGCGAGTGGTTGGCGTAGGCACCGAGGATCATGCCCTCGATCAGCAGGTGCGGCTGCTGTTCGAGCAGCAGGCGATCCTTGAAGGTGCCGGGCTCCATCTCGTCGGCGTTGCAGACCAGGTAACCGCGCGGGATCCCCGGCCCCTTCATGGTCAGGCTCCACTTCATGCCCGCCGAGAAGCCGGCACCGCCGCGCCCGCGGACATTGGCCTCCTTCATGGTCGCGATGACGTCGTCGGCGGTGCGCTGGTTGAGGACCTCGCGAACCGCGGCATAGCCCTGCTTCTCGACGTATTCGTCGAGGCCCACCCGGGCCCCGTCCTCGCGCAGCCGCCAGGTCAGCGGATGCGTCTCGGCGCGGCGCTCGGCGGCGCTCTGGCGCAGCTGGCTGTGATATCGCCTCACGCTCATGCGTAGCCCTCCAGCAGGTCGGCCAGCTCGTCGGGAGCGACGGGGCCGTAGGTCTGGTCGTCGATCATCAGTGCCGGCCCGCGGTCGCAGGCCCCCAGGCAGCACACCGGCAGCAGCGTGAAGCGGCCGTCGGCGGTGGTCTGGCCGTAACCGATGCCGAGCCGCTCGGACAGGGCGTCGCGCAGCTGCTCGTAGTCGTTGAGAAAGCACGAGCTGCTGTCGCAGAGCAGGATGACGTGGCGCCCCACCGGCTGGCGGAAGATCAGGCTGTAGAAGGTCGCCACGCCCTCGACGTCGGCGGGGCCCACGCCCAGGACGTCGGCGATCGCCGGAATGGCGGCGTCGGGCACCCAGCCGTGCCGACGCTGGACGATCTTGAGCGCCTCGATGCAGGCCGCCTGGGG
This sequence comes from Modicisalibacter coralii, assembly GCF_004117855.1. Classification (GTDB taxonomy): domain Bacteria; phylum Pseudomonadota; class Gammaproteobacteria; order Pseudomonadales; family Halomonadaceae; genus Modicisalibacter; species Modicisalibacter coralii. The sequence goes on along the minus strand of NZ_QWBW01000026.1, from coordinate 40,813 downwards.
CTGCTCGTAGTGGTCGCGCTCGTGCTCGATGGCGCGGCGGTCCTCGGCCTCGAGGACGAAACCGTCGCTGGCGATTGTGCGTGCGGTGTCGGTCATGGTCAGCGGTCCACGTCGGCCATCACGAAATCGATACTCCCCAGGTGCGCGATCAGGTCGGGTACGAAGCCGCCGCGCATCACCGCCGGAATCTGCTGCAGATGCGGGAAGCTCGGCGTGCGGATGCGCGTGCGATAGCTCATGGTGTTGCCGTCACTGGTCAGGTAGTAGCTGTTGATGCCCTTGGTCGCCTCGGCCATCTGGAACGACTCGTTGGGCTTGAGCACCGGCCCCCACGACACCTGCAGGAAGTGGGTGATCAGCGTCTCGATGTGCTGCAGCATCTTCTCGCGCGGCGGCGGCGTGGTCAGTGGATGATCGGCCTTGTAATCGCCGGCGGGCATGTTGTCGACGCACTGGCGAATGATCCGCAGACTCTGGCGCATCTCCTCGATGCGCAGCTGGCCGCGGTCGAAGACGTCGCCGTTGCTGCCCAGCGGCACCTCGAAGTCGAAGTTCTCGTAGCCGCCGTAGGGGCGTTTCTTGCGCAGGTCGAAGTCGCAGCCGGTGGCCCGCAGGTTGGGCCCGGTGACCCCCCAGGCCAGCGCTTCGCGGGTGGTGAAGGCGGCGACGTGGCGGGTACGCTCGCGGACGATGGCGTTCTCCATCATCGCCCGCTCGTACTCGACCAGGCGCTTGGGCATCCAGTCGAGGAAGCCCTTGACCAGGGTGTCCCAGCCCTTGGGCAGGTCCATCGCCACCCCGCCGATGCGGAACCACGCCGGGTGCATGCGGAAGCCGGTGATCGCCTCGATCACCTCGTAGGCCTTCTGCCGATCGGTGAAGGTGAAGAACACCGGGGTCATCGCCCCCAGGTCCTGCAGGTAGGTGCCCAGGAACAGCAGGTGGCTGTTGATGCGGAACATCTCCGCCATCATGATGCGGATGGTCTTGACGCGGTCGGGCACCTCGATGCCGGCGAGTTTCTCCACCGCCAGCACGTAGGGGAAGTTGTTCATCACCCCGCCGGTATAGTCGATTCGGTCGGTGTAGGGGATGAAGCTGTGCCAGGACTGCCGCTCGCCCATCTTCTCGGCGCCACGGTGGTGGTAGCCGATGTCCGGCACGCAGTCGACGATCTCCTCGCCGTCGAGCTGCAGCACGATGCGAAACGCGCCGTGCGCCGAGGGGTGGTTGGGACCGAGGTTGAGGAACATGAACTCGGTGTCGGCGTTCTCGCGGCGCATGCCCCACTCCTCGGGCTTGAACTGCAGCGCCTTCTGCTCGACGTCCTGGCCTTCCACGGTGAGCGTGTAGGGATCGAACTCGGTGGCCCGGGCGCCGTGGTCCTTGCGCAGCGGATGGCCGTTCCAGGTCGGCGGCATGAGAATCCGGGTGAGGTGCGGATGGCCGGCGAAATCGATGCCGAACATGTCCCACACCTCGCGCTCGTACCAGTTGGCGTTGGGATAGCGCGAGACCACGCTGGGGAGCTTCAGATCGCTCTCGGCGAGCGCCACCTTGAGCATCACGTCGCGATTCCGCGAGATCGACATCAGGTGGTAGAAGACCGTGAAATCGGACGCCGGCAGGCCGCGGCGATTGGCGCGCAGGCGTTCGTCGATCGCCGAGAGATCGAAGAGCAGCTCGAACGGCTCGGGCATGTCGCGCAGGAAGCCGAGCGCCTCGGTGAGCGCCTCGCGAGCGATCCACAGCACCGGCATTCCGGTCAGCGTGGCCTGTTCGAGGATGGCGTGATCGCCGAAGCGCTGCTTGAGCGCGGCGACGACCGGATCGTCGGTGATCCCGGCGGCCGTGTGATCGGTTGTCGGTGTGTCAGCGCTCATGGACGTCGGCAGGCTCCTCGACTGAAAGTGGACACGGCTCAGATGCTGTCGGGCGTACGCAGTTCGGTGGCCTGGATACGCCGATCCCGGTGCTTCTCGCGCTGCGACGGCATCTCGGCGCGATAGACACCCTGGTCGCCGACCACCCAGGACAGCGGCCGGCGCTCCTCCTGGATCGAGTCCTGCAACAGCTGCAGACCCTGGAGGAAGGCTTCGGGGCGCGGCGGGCAGCCCGGCACGTAGACGTCCACCGGCAGGAACTTGTCGACACCCTGAACCACCGAATAGATGTCGTACATGCCGCCGGAATTGGCGCAGGAGCCCATCGAGATCACCCACTTGGGCTCGAGCATCTGGTCATAGAGTTGCTGGATGACCGGCGCCATCTTGATGAAGCAGGTGCCGGCGATGACCATGAAGTCGGCCTGACGCGGGGAGGCGCGAATCACCTCGGAGCCGAAACGGGCGACGTCGTGCGGCGCGGTGAAGGCGGTGGTCATCTCCACGTAACAGCACGACAGGCCGAAATTGTAGGGCCACAGGGAGTTCTTGCGCCCCCAGTTGACCGCCGAATTGAGCACCTCTTCCAGCTTGCCGGTGAAGACGTTGCGATGCACCTGCTGCTTCATCGGGTCTTCCTCGACCCGCTGCCGCTCTCCGAGCGGGTAACGCTCGTCCGCTGCCACAGCATCTTCGGCACGCGTCAGGGTATAAGGCATGCGACTCCTCCAGCGAACTCTAGTCGTCTGTTGTCATGGGGCCCGGGCCCCGACCGGTTGGGTGTCAGGCCCCCGGCTCGCGCATCTTGCGCTTCGGCGCCCATTCCAGGGCACCGACCCGGCTGTCGTAGACCAGGCCGGCCAGCAGGATGAAGATGAACACCGCTGCGCCGATGAAGCCGGCCCAGCCCACCTCGCGGACCGACACGGCCCAGGCGAACAGGAACACGGCCTCGATATCGAAGATCACGAACAGCATCGCGACCAGGTAGAACTTGACGGAAAAACGTTGGCGTGCACTGCCGGCGCCGATCACGCCGGATTCGAAAGGCAGGGATTTGCTACGCCCCTTGCTGCGCCCGCCCAGCAGAGCGGCAGCGCCGATCATGAACGCGCAGAGACCGACGACGGCGATGACGAAGAGCCCCACGGCCCAATGCTGCGCGATGATCGAAGTGGCGTCGTGCTGGTTCATACACTCCCTCGTTCAAACCCTATCACGGAACGAACGCGAATCCGTGGCCGCCTGCGACGACAACGACCCTCACCGGACGCGCTCGAACAGTATACGTTAAGCATAGGAGATCATTAGAGAATTGTCAGAGACAAGCCGTACTTTTGGAGTAGCGTGACTAAGTGAGAATCGTTTACCGCAGTGCAGCAAGCGACCGCTCACCCGCCAGACCCTGAGGACCATGTCCGCCTCAGCACATCACGCTTAGCCAACGCTCGGCCAGCCACAGCACCACGGCATAGCGCAATCCCTTGGCAACCCCGATCAGCAGCGCGGCACGCCAGACGGACAGACGCATCACCCCGGCGGCGACCGTCAGGGCATCGCCGACCAGCGGCACCCAGGACAGCAGCAGGCTCCAGGCGCCCGCCCGGGCGTACCACGCCTCGCCGCGGGCCAGCGCCCGGGGCCCCGCTGGGAACCAGCGACGGTTCTCGAAGTGACGGGCATAGCGCCCCAGCGCGACGTTGATCAACCCGCCCAGGGTGTTGCCCAGCGTCGCCACCAGCCACAACGCGGCGGCCGGCTGTCCCGCGCACCACTGCCGTGCCAGCCAGACCTCGGAGCCGCCCGGCAGCAACGTGGCGCTGGCCAGCGCCACCAGAAACAGGCTCAGCATGGCCGGACCGCCGCCCCATGGGCTAGGCTATAGCCCCCCACAGCGCATGAAATGGGTTCGTCGATGTCCGAGACTCCCCGTATCGCCAATGTCCTGACCATCGCCGGCTCCGATCCGTCGGGCGGGGCCGGCATTCAGGCCGATCTCAAGACCTTCTCGGCCCAGGGTACCTATGGCACCAGCGTGATCACCGCGCTCACCGCCCAGAATACCCGGGGAGTGGCGGGCGTTCATCCGGTGCCGGTGGACTTCATCGCCGCTCAGCTCGATACCCTGTTCGACGATGTCGCGATCGATGCCGTGAAGATCGGCATGGTCGCCAGCCGCGAGGTCGCCGAGACGATTCGCGAGCGGCTCGAACGCCGCCGCCCGCGCTGGATCATGCTCGATCCGGTGATGGTCGCCAAGAGCGGCGATCTGCTGGTCGACGATGCCGGCATTCGGGCCGTGCGCGACGTGCTGGTGCCGCTCGCCGATCTGATCACTCCCAACCTGCCCGAGGCCGCGGTGCTGCTGGATAGCCCCGCCGTCGACTCGCCGCAAGCGATGGAAGCCCTGCTGCCGGCCCTCCAGGCGCTGGGGGCACCGCACGTGCTGCTCAAGGGCGGGCACCTCGAGGGCGAGCGCTGCCCGGACCTGCTGAGTTCGCCGGAAGGCGCCAGCTGGCTGGAGGCCGAGCGGGTCGCCACGCCCAACCTGCACGGTACCGGCTGCTCGCTGTCATCGGCCATCGCCGCCCGGCTGGCCCGTGGCGATAGCCTGGTGGGCGCCGTCCAGCACGCCAAGGTCTGGCTCAGCCAGGCACTGCACGAGAGCCACCGTCTGTCGGTGGGGCGAGGGTGTGGGCCGGTCCACCATTTCCACGCCTGGTGGTAGGGCGCCCACCGTCTGCAGATAGGGCCACGACGGGTGAGTGGCCGGCGTCGATAACGGGTTTCCCTTGCAGGGGCGCGCCCCGCGCACCATGCTGGAAGCACGCCGCTCGTTCACCCCGGCGGGACGACCTGCCGGCCATCGCAGGAACGCTCTCGTGGAGGATGCCGACCATGCCCCAGACGCTGCTGTTCGCCTGTGACCTGTCCGCCGAGAACCGCGCCGGCTTCGCCCGGGCGATCCGCATGGCCGTGGAGGGCGGCGCCCGGCTCGACGTCCTTCACGTGCTCGACCCGTACCTGCCGCACCGGGCACTGCACGATCTCGAAAGCGCCGTGGTCGACGAGATGGAACGCACGCTGACCGACCTGCGCGAGGACTATGCCCTGGCCGCACCCGAGACGCTGATCCAGACGGTCGCCGGCGCGCCCTATGCCGAGATCATTCGCGAGGCCCACGAGCGCGAGGCCGATCTGATACTGCTCGGTGCCCACCGCAAGCGCGGCCAGCCGGAGCTGGTCAGCGGCACCACCCTGGCCCGGGTAATGCGCAGCGCGCCCTGCCCGGTCTTCACGATCAGCCATCCCGCCAACCAGGAGTGGCACGACATCCTGGTGCCCATCGACTTCTCGCTGCCCTGCCGGCACACCCTGCGCGAGGTCATCACCCGCTTCCCGGAGGCCCGCCTGACCCTGCTGCACGCCTGGTGCATTCCCGGCGAAAGCGAGCTGGCCTCGAACGGTGACTACGCCCGCTGGCGCGACCGCGAGGTGAGGCGCTTGAGAAGCCGGCTCGAAGAAGAGGTCGAGCGGTTGATGAGCGAGGTGGGCGAGGTACCCGAGCTCGAACTGGTCCTCGAACAGGGCGAGCCGCTGGAGGTGCTGATGGGCCGCCTGCGGCGCCAGCCGCCCGACCTGCTGGCGCTGAGCAGCCAGTCCCGCGTCGGCCGTCAGAGCGCGTTGACCGAGCGGCTGCTGGCCGAGCCTCACTGCGACCTGATGGTCTGCCGGGCCTGGTGACCACCCGCGCTTGCGTCAGGCCGGCACCTGGGGCAGCGTAGCGCTCTGCCACCCCCCGACCACGAGGCGAGCATGCGGGCACTCATCCAGCGCGTCAGCCGCGCCAGCGTCACCGTCGACGACCGCACGGTGGGCGCCATCGACCAGGGTCTGCTGGCGCTGATCGGCGTCGAGCGCGACGACGACGAGGACAAGGCCGACCGGCTACTTCACAAGCTGCTTCACTACCGGGTCTTCGCCGACGACACCGGGCGCATGAACCGTAACCTGCAGCAGGCCGGCGGCGGGCTGCTGCTGGTCTCGCAGTTCACCCTGGCCGCCGATACCCGCAAGGGGCTGCGTCCCGGCTTCTCGAGCGCCGCCCCGCCGGCCGAGGGCGACCGGCTGTTCCACTACCTGCTCGGCGCCGCCCGCGAGGCCTGGCCGCAGGTCGCCAGCGGCGAGTTCGGCGCCAACATGCAGGTCAGCCTGATCAACGACGGCCCGGTGACCTTCCTGCTGGAAACCTGACCCGCGCCCCTCTCCACGCCGGACCGGGGCCGGCGTGGTTCCACGTCAGGCGCCTTCCGAGACCAGCTCATTCTCGAGTTGCTCGAGGGCTTCCTCGGCCTCGAGCCAGGCCTCCTCGAGCGATTCGACCTCGCCCTTGAGTTCGCCCTGGCGGGCCAGCAGATCGGTGAGTTCGGCCTTGCGGGCGGCGTCGGTATAGAGGTCGGGATCGCCCAGTGCCTCTTCCAGCGTCACCAGCCGCGACTGGGCCTCGGTCATGCGCTTCTCGGCCCGGTCGCGCTGACGCTTGAGCGGGCGCAGCTTCTCGCGCAGCGCGGCGGCGGCGCGGCGGGCCGCCTTGCGGTCGGCCGGCGGCGCCTCGCCGTCCGATGCATCGCCCTGCGCCTCGCGGCGGGCTTCCTCGAGGCGGTTCTTGAGCCACACCCGATAGTCATCGAGGTCACCGTCGAACGGCGCCACCGTGCCATCGGCGACCCGCCAGAACTCGTCCACCGTGGCCCGCAGCAGGTGACGGTCGTGGGAGACCACGATCACCGTGCCCTCGAAACTGGCCAGCGCCTCGGTGAGCGCCTCGCGCATTTCCAGGTCGAGGTGGTTGGTGGGCTCGTCGAGCAGCAGCAGGTTGGGCTTCTGCCAGGCGACCAGGGCCAGCGCCAGCCGCGCCTTCTCGCCGCCGGAGAAACGCGCCACCTCGCCGAACACGTCGTCGCCGCGAAAGCCGAAACCGCCCAGGAAGTTGCGGATCGCCTGTTCGCTGGCCGTCGGCGAGAGCCGCTGCACGTGCAGGAACGGCGTTGCCTTGAGATCGAGCCCCTCGAGCTGGTGCTGGGCAAAATAGCCGATCGCCAGATGCTCGCCGGGGACGCGCTGGCCGGCGAGCAGCGGCAGTGCGCCGGTCAGCGACTTGATCAGCGTCGACTTGCCGGCGCCGTTGGGGCCCAGCAGGCCGATGCGCTGCCCCGGCAGCAGCGTCAGCTTGACGTCGCGCAGCAGCGGCGTGGCGTAGCCCAGCTGGGCGTCGTCGAGGACCAACAAGGGATGCGAGGTCTTGTCGGCGGACGGCAGGGTGAAGTGGAACGGCGAATCGACGTGGGCGACGGCGATGGTCTCCATGCGTTCGAGCATCTTCAGCCGGCTCTGGGCCTGGCGCGCCTTGGTGGCCTTGGCGCGAAAGCGCGCCACGAAGCGCTCGATCTCCTCGCGCCGCGCCTGCTGCTTGGCCGCCTCGGCCTGCTGCTGGGCGAGTTTCTCGGCCCGGGTACGTTCGAAGGTGGTGTAGTTGCCGCTGTACAGCGTCAACCGGCGCTGATCGACGTGGATGATCTGATCGCAGACCGCATCGAGGAAGTCGCGGTCGTGGGAGATCAACAACAGGGTGCCGGGGTAACGCGCCAACCACTGTTCGAGCCACAGCAGCGCATCGAGATCGAGGTGGTTGGTGGGCTCGTCGAGCAGCAGCAGATCGGAGGGCATGAACAGCGTCTGGGCCAGGTTGACGCGCATCCGCCAGCCGCCGGAGAACGCCGACAGCGGCCGGTCGAGATCGGCCTGGGTGAAGCCCAGCCCGACCAGCAGCCGCGCCGCCCGCGACGGCGCGCTGTAGCCGTCGAGCGCCTCGAGCCGGCCGTGCAGCTCGGCTTCGCGGTGCGCCTCGCCGCTGTCACGCGCCGCGTCGAGCGCCGCCTGGGTGGCGCGCAGCTCGTGGTCACCGTCGAGCACGTAGTCGAGAATCGAGCGTTCGAGGGACTCGACCTCCTGGGCCATGTGGGCGATACGCAGGCCACCGGAAAGGCTGACCTCGCCCCGGTCGGGACCCAGTTCGCCGAGCAGCAGCTTGAACAGACTCGACTTGCCGGTGCCGTTGGCGCCGACGATGCCGGCCTTCTGACCATGGTGCAGCGTCAGCTCCGCCTCCTCGAAGAGCGGTTGCTTGCCGCGTTGCAGGGCCAGTTGGCGCAGTGCGATCATGCCTTTCTCCCTTCGACTCAGTCTGCATCATAAGGACGCGCGGATCATGGCCGCCCATTCTACCCGATCCCCCTTCGCCTTGACCGCCCCGGATGCGCTGTGGCGCTATGCCTGCGACCGTTACGCCGACCCCGATGTGGCCGCCGCCTGCCTCGCGCTGCAGGACCGCGCCGATGCCGACGTCTGCGAACTGCTGTGGCTGGGTTGGCTGTACCACCTCGGCCTGGCGGCGGATGCCGATGTCGGCGAGGCGCTGGCCCCGGTGCGCGATCACCAGGCGCGCACGACCCGCCCGTTGCGGGCCCGGCGCCGCGCCCTCAAGCCCCTGGCGCGCCCCGGCTCGCCGCTGGCCGAGTGGCGGGAGCAGCTCAAGCGCGACGAGCTCCAGGCCGAGCGCGAGGCCCTGGAAGGCTTGCAGGCACTGACCCGACGGGGCGACGGCATACGCCGCCGAGGTCCCGCCGACGGGGACCTGTACACCACGCTCCTGCGCCATCTCGGCCACCTCGATCCTCGACTGACATGCCCGTTGCGCGCGCTGGCCCAAGGCCTGGCAACCACGAAACCGGCGGGCCGCGAACCGCATGGCGAGTAGCACTGACGCGGCAAAGCTTGTAAGTTCAAGGAGACATGCTGCGCCTTCGCCCGGCGGCAACGCCGTCGTCGAGCTCAGGGCGAGATCCGTCATGTCGGTGGGCGTCACTCGGGTGAGGCGGTCGTCAGCAAAAAACGCGGGGAGATCGCCCGCGCGGGTTTTCCGGATTCCCGCCACACTTCGCCTGGGGGAGCCGGCATCGCGACGGGTAGCCCGTCAATGCCGCATGGGCGGGGCGCAGACATTCTCAGGAACGACGGCGGCCCGAGGTCTGCCGTCGGCGGCTCGCCATCCCTGACACAACAAGGAAAGCTGCGACATGACCCAACCATCCACCTCCTCCGGCGATAGCGCGAAGCGCCCGCGCGGCCTGATGCGCGCCCTGGGCGTTCTCGACCGCGGACTGGGCGTCATCGAACGCATCATCGTGGCCGGCAGCGTCCTGATCATGGCCGCCCTGATGAGCGCCCACGTGGTCGGCAACATCCTCTTCGGCAGCGGTATCGCCGGCACCTACGAAGTCACCGAGATGCTGATCGTGGTGATCACCTTCGTCGGTGTCGGCTACGCCGCCCGCCACGCCCGCCACATCAGCATGTCGGCCATCTACGACCAGCTCAGCGGCCGCCTGCGCAAGGCCTTGCTGATTCTCATCTGTCTCGGCACCGCCGTGCTGATGTTCTACTTCGCCTACAAGTCCGTCGAGTACGTCGTCACCCTCTACGGACGCGGGCGGACCAGTGCCTCGCTGCACGTCCCCATGTGGATCGTTTATCTCTCCCTGCCCATCGGCTTCGTGCTCGCCGGCACTCAGTACCTGCTGACCGCCGCGCGAAACCTCGTGAGCGAGGATATCTACCGCTCGTTCAACGAGAAGGAGAGCTACGCCGAGGTCCCCGACGAGGAAGCGCCTCAGAACGGGGACGCGTCGCGCGATGCGTGAGCCCCACACAAGCCCCGAACAATGACAGACGCGAGGACTTTTGCATGCTGACTTGGCTAGGCGTGATCATGCTCGTGCTCTTGCTGCTGGGATTCCCGATGATGGTCCCGCTCGCCGCAGGCACGCTTTTCATGATGTTCACCGGCATGACGTTCTTCGGCCCCGATCAGGCCGTCAGTTGGATGATCAACGGCGTGGGCAGTTGGGTGCTGGCGGCGGTGCCCATGTTCATCTTCGCCGCCGACATCCTCACCAAGGGCCACACGGCCAACCGACTGCTGGACGTCGTCGATGCCTTCACCCGACACGTCCGCGGCGGCCTGCCGATCACCACTGCCGCCTCCTGCGCCCTGTTCGGGGCGGTCTCGGGCTCGACCCAGGCGACGGTGGTGGCGATGGGCGGACCCATGCGCCCGCGGCTGCTGGCCAAGGGCTACAGCGACGACTTCAGCCTGGGGCTGATCATCAACGCCAGCGACATCGCGCTGCTGATTCCGCCGAGCATCGGCTTCATCGTCTACGGCGTGGTCATGAAGACCTCGATCGGCGATCTGTTCCTCGCCGGCATTCTGCCCGGCCTGCTGATCCTGGCGATGTTCGCCCTGTACTGTTACATCTATTCGCGCATCAAGGGCATCGAGGCGGAGCCCCGGGCCTCCTGGAGCGAACGCCTGCGCGCCATCCGCCGGGTGATACTGCCGATGGGCTTTCCGGTGCTGGTGGTCGGCGGTATCTACGGCGGCTTCTTCAGCGCCGTCGAGGCCTCCGCCGTGGCGGTGGCCTACGCCCTGATCCTGGAAGTCGTCATCTACCGCCAGGTCTCGATCCGCGACCTCGGCAGCCTGGCCCTGTCCACCGGCATGATCACCGCGGTGGTGTTCATCCTGGTCGCCATCGGCGCGGCCTTCTCCCAGACCCTGGGCACGGCCGGCGTGCCGGAGAAGATCCTCGGCCCGATCATCGACGGCATCGGCGACAACCAGTTCCTGGCGCTGCTGCTGATTGCCGCCGCCTTCTTCATCGGCTGCATGTTCGTCGACCCGATCGTGGTCATCCTGATCCTGGTGCCGATCTTCAAGCCGCTCGTGCAATCCACCGGCCTGGATCCGGTACACGTCGGCGTGATCGTCACCCTCCAGGCGGCCATCGGTTCGGCCACGCCGCCGTTCGGCTGCGACATCTTCACGGCCATCGCCGTGTTCCGCCGCCCCTACATGGACGTGATCCGCGGTACCCCGCCGTTCATCTTCATCCTGATGATGGCGACCCTGGTGCTCATCCTGTTCCCGGAGATCTCCCTGCTGCTGCCCTCGCTGGGCGGCGACTGACCCCGTCGTTCCCGACCCTCAGGCCCGGCCTCGCGCCGGGCCTTTTTCATCATCGCTTGCTGCCCGGCAGGCTTTTGCCAACACGGTTTGGCTCGTACCGGGAGGCGTGGGAGCAAGTCGATTCGCCATGTATCGGCCTCGGGGCTCCGCCATCGGGAATAAATTCCCTCCCACTAGTCTCTCGATCGTGGCTCGTGGCTCGTGGCTCGTGGCTCGTGGCTCGTGGCTCGTGGCTCGTGGCTCGTGGCTCGTGGCTCGTGGCTCGTGGCTCGTGGCTCAGGAGCCAGACACGCAAACGCCCGGAAGAGTGGCTTCCGGGCGTCGAATCGGCGACGGAATCGCCGGGCCGGCACATGACCGGCCGGGGTATGGCGGTGTATCAGGAGCCCTGGTCGCTGCCGGCTCCGGCCTTGTCGATCTGGTCGAGGACGATGTCCAGCGCTTCCTTGCCGCGCTCGCCGACCATGTCGACGTAGACCTGACGAATCGGCTTGGCCAGTTCGCGGAACTGCTCGCGCTCCTCGTCATTCAGGTGAATGATGTTGATATCACTCTTTTCCTTGATGGTGTCGAGACGCTCGGAATTGAACTGCGTCTGGATGTCATGGCCCTTCTGGACCATTTCGCCCAGCGTGGCGTCGAGCGCCTTGCGCTGGTCGTCGGACAGGCCTTCGTACCAGTCCTCGTTGGCCATGAGATTGGCCACGAACTGCGACTGATCGGCGAAGATCATGTAGTCCTGGACCTCGTAGAAGCCCATGTTCTCGTGGGCGAACACCGGCTGGATGTTGCCCTCGGCCTGGCCCTGTTGCAGCGCGCTGTAGAGCTCGCCGTAGGCGATGGTGATCGGCGACGCGCCGTAGGCCTCGTAGGTCTTGCGCAGCAGGCTGTTATCCATGACGCGGATCTGCAGCCCCTGCATGTCCGCCGGCGTGCGGATCTCCTTGTTGGCGGTCCACACCTGATACCCCTCGGGCAGGGCACCCAGCGGTACCAGACCACGCTCGCGGAACGACTGCTGCCAGGCATCGCTCTTGAGGAAGGCGTCGGAGTTGAGGATCTTCGCCGTCTCGAGCTGGTCGTTGGGCATGACGAAGTTGAGGCTCATCAACTGGCTCTCGGGCACCGTGCCGCCGAGAAAGCCGGAACCGAAGCCGATCTGGATCGCCCCGTTCTGGACGGCGTCGTACAGCGCCGAGTAGTTCGAGCCCCAGGAGCCGTACGGAAGCAACTGGACGGTGACGTCGCCGTCGGTCTTCTCCTCGATCAGCTTCTTGAACTCTTCGGCATAGCCGTACTGGACACTGCCCTCGGTCTCCTCGAGGCCGAAGCGCCAGGTATCGGCGAAGGCCGAAGAGGCGACCCCCACCATGCCCAGAGCGGTAACGCCGATGACGATATTGCGCATTTGCATCTCGTTCCCCTTTTTGTCGATGTAAATCCAGAAAAGAGCAAAGGCTTTGCGATGTCAAGTTGGCGGCCAAATGACCCGGGATGCGGAACATAATCCACCCTGTTAGAGTCCCATGAGACGGTTTGGCGCCTTCATGCTCGCCAGCCGACCAATGACATCGCTTGCCGAATCGAGAATCCGAGGAGATTTCATGAAGACACGGGTGACCGCCGTTGCCTTGACGCTGCTGGCCACGGCCCCGCTGGCGTTGGCCGCACCGCAGAGCGACCAGGAAAAACTCAGTTACAGCATCGGCGTAACGCTCGGCCAAAGCCTGTCCCAGGACATCAAGGATCTGGACATCGACAGCTTCACGCAGGCCATCGAGGACGTCTATGCCGGCGACGACCTGCAGTTGAGCAAGGAGGAGATGACCCAGGCGCTGACCCAGTTCCAGCAGCAGAAGATGGCCGAGCGCAAGGCCGAGGCCAAGAAGCTCGCCGATGCGAACAAGGCCGAGAGCGAGAAGTTCCTCGCCGAGAATGCCAAGAAGGATGGCGTCAAGGTGACCGACTCCGGGCTGCAGTACAAGGTGCTCGAGTCCGGTGACGGCGCCTCGCCGGACGACAACGACCAGGTCAAGGTCAACTACGAGGGCAAGCTGATCGACGGCACCGTCTTCGACAGCTCCTACAAGCGTGGCGAGCCGGTCGAGTTCCAGGTGGACCAGGTCATCCCCGGCTGGCAGGAAGCCCTGAAGAAGATGCACGTCGGCGATACCTGGATGATCTACCTGCCCTCCGACCTGGCCTACGGTCCGGCCGGCACCGGCGGCCCGATCGGCCCCAATCAGGCGCTGACCTTCAAGGTCGAACTGCTCGACGTCACCAAGCAGGACGACGACGCCTCGGCGAATGCCGACGACAAGGCTGCCGCCCAGCAGGAAGGCACCGCCGACGCCAAGAGCGACGAGAAGCAGGGCTGAGTCCTGCCCCCTCAGCGGGGCCGGTAGTCTCCCGGCCCTAGCGACGGCCTCCGGTGCCTCCGGAGGCCGTGTTTACCGCCCGCCGATGCGTCACGGCACCCGGCGGTGCACGTCGACGTCGAACCAGCTGCCCACACGCCCCTCGTCGGTACTCACGATCACCTCCACCCGCCACGGCGTGATCGCCTCGCCGCCGCTGCTCAACAGGCCGCGGCCGTGATAATGACCCGCCCCCCGCCTTTCGAGCACGTAACGGTTCAGCCCCAGGTTCATGTTGCGGCCGATGAATTCCACCACCACCCGACGAGCGTCGATGCCGTCGAGCCGAACGTCGATCGGCAGTGTCTCGAGCGGCACGATGGCCCCGCCCAGCGACAGGGTGAGACCGCCCCCACCGCCCAGGCCGGCGTGACAGCTGCCGTGATGCAGGTCGCACGGCATGTCCGGCGGATACCAGGTGACCTCCTCGCTGCCCCCGCGGGTGTAATAGCTGATCAGGTAGCCCACCGCCACGATCATGGTCAGCAGGGTGATCACGATCAGTAGCTTGAGCAGGGGTGAGCGCGCGTTGTCATCGTCTTGGTGGTGCATGGGTTGCGTGGCGGGCCTCGTCGACAGGCGTCGGAATCGCGGTAAGCTTATCAGTTTGTCCGCGATCGTGACTCGCGTAAGGTTATCGAATCCCGTCGCCTCACGGCGTGTCATAGCCTGACAAGGAGAGTCGTCATGTCCGGCGTCCAGGACGCTCTGGGTCCCCTCTTCCTGCTGATTCTGCTGGGCGCCGTGCTCGGCTGGCGTCGCCTGCCCTCGGCGGACTTCTGGCCGGTCATGGAGCGGCTGATCTACTTCCTGCTGTTTCCCGCCATGCTGGTCGCCACCCTGGCCACCGCCGATGTCTCGCAGGTTCCCGTGGTCCGGGTGGCCATTGCCCTGCTGGGCGGCATCGGCGGCTTTTCTGCGCTGCTGTGGCTGTTCAAGAAGCACCTGGCGCTGGCGGCGCCGGCATTCACCTCGGTGTTCCAGGGGGCGCTACGCTTCAACACCTACGTAGGCGTCGCCGGCGCGGCGGCGCTGCACGGGCAGGCCGGCGCCACCGTGGCCGCCGTGGCGGTCGCGCTGATGGTACCCACGATCAACGTGCTGTGCGTGGCGAGCTTCATCGCCGCCGGCACCCTGGGCCCGTCCAGCCTGTCGAAGAGCCTCGCCGCGCTGACCCGCAATCCGCTGATCCTCGCCTGCCTCGCCGGCATCGCGCTCAACCTCAGCGGCATCGGCCTGCCCGGCTGGAGCGAGCGCGCCGTCGGCCTGCTGGGCCGTGCCGCCCTGCCGCTGGGGCTGGTCGCCGTGGGCGTGGCGCTACGCCCGCACGCCCTGCTGCGCATCGATCGCGGCGTGTGGGCCGCCAACACCATCAAGCTGGTGCTGATGCCGGCCCTGGTTCTCGCCCTGGCGACCCTCACGGGGCTCGATCCGGTGAGCCGGGACGTGGCCCTGCTCTTCGCCGCCCTGCCCACCGCCACCTCGGCCTACATCCTCGCCCGGCAGCTGGGTGGCGATGCCGAGCTGATGGCGGCGCTGATCACCGGCCAGACCCTGCTGGCGATGCTCAGTCTGCCGCTGTGGCTGAGCCTGACGGGCTGACACGGGCTTTGTTGAAAATGTTTCTCGTTCTCCTTGACAGATAAAATGAGAATCATTACTTTTATCCGTGTGGTGCTCGCCAGGCATCACACGACCATCGCAGCGAATGTCAGGTTCCTGCCATGGTTATCTCCTCATCAGCTAGTCACGGTCTTGCGGCGACTCCTCGAGTCGCCGCCTTCTTTTTGTGTCCATGCAACCGCTTTCTCGACGAACCGACGAGCGAGTGCAAAAAAGCCTCGCGAAAGATTTGACATCTCAAATGCTAATGATTACTGTTTAAACACGATGCTCGTCAGACATCGTGGCCTAAGCAGGAAGTCAGGTTCCCGCTTATGGTTTCTCCTCATCAAGCTAGTCACGGTCCTTACGGCGACTCCTCGGAGTCGCCGCTTTTCTGTCGGGCGGGAAAACAGGCGGCGGTACGGGCATCCCCGGGGCAAGACGAGGCGCTCAGCCCTCGACGCGTTCGTAGATCAGATCCCAGACGCCATGGCCGAGCTTCTCGCCACGGGTCTCGAACTTGGTCAGCGGACGGAAGGCGGGACGCGGCACGTAGTGGCCTTCGGGCGCCGTGTTGCGCAGCCCCGGCGCCTCGCTCAGCACCTCGGCCATGTGCTCGGCATAGGCCTCCCAGTCGGTGGCCATGTGCAGCCAGCCGCCGGGCCTGAGGCGCGAGCGCACCAGCGCGACGAACGCCGGCTGGACGATGCGCCGCTTGTGATGCTTCTTCTTGGGCCAGGGGTCGGGGAAGAACAGCTGCACCCCTTCGAGGCTGGCCTCGGGCAGGCACTGGCTCAGCACCTCGAGGGCATCCTCGCGGTACACGCGCAGGTTGGTGAGCCCGCGCTTGTCGGCCTCGTCGAGCAGCTTGCCGACACCGGGCGCATGCACCTCGACACCGATGAAGTCGGTCTCGGGATGACGTTCGGCCTGCTCGATCAGCGAGGCACCCATGCCGAAGCCGATCTCCACCACGCACGGCGCGCGGCGCCCGAACAGGGCCTCGAGATCCTGGCGCCCGTCGGCCACGCGCAGCCCCAGCCGCGGCCAGACCTCCTCGAGGCCGCGGGTCTGGGCGGCGGTCATGCGCCCGGCACGCAGCACGTAGCTCTTCACGCCGCGGCGCGGCCGTTCGTTGCTCTCTGGCGACGCCGCGGTCTCGGAAGAGGCGGCCTTGGGGGTATCGGCGGTCAAGCGATCGTCACTCATGTCGCGGAATTTCGGTCAGTCGGTGATACGGCCCTGGGTCGGGGACGACGCCTCGGCGTAGGCACGCCGCGGCATGCGCTCGGCGAGGAACGCCTCGCGTCCGGCCTCGATCGCCTTGCGCATGGCGCCGGCCATCACCACCGGGTGGCGGGCATGGGCGATCGCCGAGTTCATCAGCACCCCGGCGCAGCCCATCTCCATCGCCAGCGCGGCGTCGGAAGCGGTGCCGATACCGGCATCGACCAGCACCGGGACCTCGGCATTCTCGAGGATCACCCGCAGGCTGGCCGGGTTGAGCAGGCCGTGGCCGGAGCCGATCAGCGACCCCAGCGGCATCACCGCGCTGCAGCCGAGGGTCTCGAGCTCCTTGGCGACGATCGGGTCGTCGCTGGTATAGACCATCACGTCGAAGCCGTCACGGACCAGCTCATCGGCGGCCTTGAGCGTCTCGACCACGTTGGGATAGAGGGTCTTGTCGTCGCCGAGCACCTCGAGCTTGACCAGGTTGTGGCCGTCGAGCAGCTCGCGCGCCAGCTTGCAGGTCCGCACCGCATCCCTGGCGGTGTAGCAGCCCGCGGTATTGGGCAGCAGGGTGTAACGCTCGGGGGAGACGGCATCGAGCAGATTGGGCGCGTCGGCGTTCTGCCCCAGATTGGTGCGACGCACGGCGAAGGTGACGATCTCGGCACCGCTGGCCGCCACCGCGGCGGCGGTTTCGTCGAGATCGCGGTACTTGCCGGTGCCGACCAGCAGCCGCGAGGTGAATTCGCGGCCGGCGACGCACCACGGTTGATCCAGATGACGATCGGTCATGACAACTCCTGGGCCCCGCCCGAGGCGGCGATGGCCGACGGGCAGGCGCTACGGGATGGTGAAGGGGGCGACGGGCCCCGGTGACGAAAGACGGCCGACTCAGCCGCCGCCGATGGCGTGCACGACTTCGACCCGGTCGCCCTCGGTCAGGCGGGTCGCGGCATGCTGGCTGCGCGGCACGATCTCCTCGTTGACTTCCACCGCGATGCGCCGCCCGGCCAGGCCCAGCGTCGTCACCAGATCGCTGATGGTCGGCTGGCCGTCGAGATCACGCCGTTCCCCATTGAGCTGAATCTGCATGGCTACCCCCGCGTTCGTGGGTCGAAAAAGCAAAAGGCCCGTCGGGGTCGACGGGCCGTCATTTTAACGCCAAATCCTCACTCAGACATCCTTGGGCGGCCAGACGTCGGCGTCGACCTGGTCGGGGCGCTTGAGCACCTTGGGATCGAACACCGGCTCGCTGACGCCCTCCTTGCGCTGTCGCTCGTAGTCCTTGAGCACGCGAATGGCGATCGGCGACATGATCAGGATGGCGATCAGGTTGGTGGTGGCCATCAGCCCCATCGCCAGATCGGCGAAGTGCCAGACGAACTCGAGCTTGGCCAGCGCGCCGATCATGGTCATCGCCAACACGACCCAGCGCAGCACGTGTACCGCCTTCTTGGCATGTCCGCGAAACAGGTACTCGATGTTCACCGCCGAGAACGAGAAGTTGGCGATGATCGAGGTGAAGGCGAACAGCAGGATGGCGATGGCGATGAAGATCTCGCCGAACGCGCCGAGGTGGTCGACCATGGCATCCTGGGTGAGCTTGATGCCCTCGATCGACTGGCCGGCGGACTCGCTGAGCAGCGTTTCATAGACGCCGGAAAGCAGGATGGCCACCGCCGTGCAGCTGCAGATCACCAGGGTATCGACGAACACCCCGAACGACTGTACCAGCCCCTGGGCGGCGGGATGCTTGACCGTGGCCTGAGCCGCGGCGTTGGGCGCCGAGCCCATGCCCGCCTCGTTGGAGAACAGCCCACGCTTGATGCCGTTCTCCATCGCCGCCTTGATGGCGTAACCGGCCGCCCCGCCGACCGCCGGGCCGAAGCCGAAGGCGCTCTTGACGATCAAGGCCAGCATCGCCGGCACCTCGGAGATGTTGGCAAACAGGATCCACAAGGCGACCAGCAGATAGGCGATCGCCATGAACGGCACGATCAACTCGGCGGTGCGTGCCACCGACTTGAGCCCGCCGAAGATCACCACCGCCACCACGCAGACCAGCACCACGCCGGTCAGCCAGGTCGGAATGCCGAAGGCGCCGTTCATGCCCTGGGCGATGGTATTGGACTGCGCGGCATTGAAGGCCAGGCCGTAGGCGATCAGCAGGAATACCGCGAACAGCGCCCCCAGCCAGCGCGCGTTCAGGCAGCGCTCGATGTAATAGGCCGGCCCGCCACGGAACACGCCGTCCTCGTTGCGATGCTTGTAGGTCTGGGCAAGGGTGGATTCGACGAAGGCGGTGGCAAAGCCCACCAGCGCGGTGATCCACATCCAGAAGATCGCCCCGGGGCCGCCCACCCACAGGGCGATCGCCACCCCGGCCAGGTTGCCGGTGCCGACGCGCGCCGCCAGCGAGGTGGCGAAGGCCTGGAACCCACTGACCCCCTCGCCGGCCCCGCGGGCGGAAACGGTGACCTTGGCCATGTGGCCGAACAGGCGAAACTGCATGCCGCGGGTCATCACCGTGAACAGCACCCCGGCCCCCAGCAGCAGGTAGACGAGGATATAGCTCCAGATGAAGTCACTGACCGGGGTCATGACGGCATATAGGCCATCGCGCAAGGGCGCGATGAGCGAGACGAGGGATTCCATGGCATCATTCTCCTGAGCGTTCTAAGCCTTGTTTTCTTGGTACCACCGGTAGCCGGCGTGTCGTCAGGGAGCCCGGCGGCGGGCCGCATCATAGCGACCGGCGCCGGATAACGAAACATGAACGCCAACAGCGGGTTATTGCGTCCTTATTCAGGCAGCGCTGAATAAATTGGCGAGCGGTGTAAAGCACGAGGCGTACGGCGCACAGGAACCGGAGCCTATGGGGTATAGGTGAGGATTCCGCGCACCGCACAACGACGTGATTGGCCCGCGCAGCCATTTATGCAGTGCTTCCCAAGCGTAGTCATTCAGGAGTCTCTTAACATGCCGCATCGAGCCAGTTGGGTCGCGGTCGCGCTGAGCGGTTTCATCATGGTGGCGGCCGGCGCCTTCGCCGCGCACGGCCTGCAGGGACGGATCCCGCCAAGACTGTTCGACGTCTTCGAGACGGGCGTTCGCTATCAGGCCTGGCACACCCTGGCGATGCTCGCGGTGCTGGTATGGCGGTCACGACAACCGCTGCGCGGTCAGGCCGTGACGCTGAGTCTCTGGGGGACGGGAATCGTGCTGTTCTCCGGGTCGCTGTATCTGCTGGCGCTCACCGGGACGCCGCGCCTGGGGCTGATCACCCCGTTCGGCGGGCTGCTGTTGATGACCGGCTGGCTGGCGCTGGCGGTGAGTGCCTGGCGGTCCCGGCCGGCCGGGACCGCCGGCTGAGCGCCGTGACGAGAGTCGCTCAGTCGTCGTCCTCGTCGCGGTCCGGGAGCACGTACGTCGCGGTGACGATCGCCACCGGCTCGTCGTCGCCGGCCGAGAACAGTTCGACCTCGCCGACCGCCAGACGACGGCCCAGCTTGATCAGTCGGGCGTTGGCGATCAGGTCGCGATCGCCGCGGGCGCGACGCAGGAAATGGCAGTTGATGTCGCTGGTGACCGCCATCGCCTCGGGACCGATCTGGGCGAGGATCGCCACGTAGAGGCAGACATCGGCCAGCGCCATCATGCTCGGCCCGGAGACGCAGGCCCCGGGACGCAGGTGTTCGTCCTCGATGGCCAGGCTCATGGTCGCGCGCATCTCGTCGACCCCCTCGATGGTGCCCTGACGGAAGGGAAAGACCTCGTCGAGAAACTCCTCGATGGCGGCAGCGGTCATCACGGTCATGGGGGGATCTCCTGGCGCTGGGCTCGGCGTGTCACTGCGCCCAAGATAGCGCAACGCAATCCGGCCGCACAGAGCGCGAGCCACGAGCATCAGACTAGCCCAAAGCCAGGGTTACCCCACGGGAAGCGCTGGATAAATCGCCGAGCGGGGCGTAGCGCAAGGCGCACAACACGCAGGAACCGGAGCCTATACGTCATAGGTGAGGATTCCGAGTATTGTGCAACGCCGCGCTACCCCCGCGCAGGCATTTAGGCAGTGCGTTCCTTGGCCTTGTGCACCGCCCGCCAATGATGCAGCAACGGCTCGGTGTAGCCCGCCGGCTGTTCGCGGCCCTTGAAGATCAGGTCCGAGGCGGCCTGGAAGGCGCTGGAGTCGGCCAGGTGCGACGTCATCGGCGTGTAGTCCGGATCGTGCGCGTTCTGGTCGTCGACGACTTTCGCCATGCGCGCGAGCGTCTCCTTGACCTGGGCCTCGCTGATCACGCCGTGATACAGCCAGTTGGCGATGTGCTGGCTGGAGATGCGCAGCGTGGCGCGGTCTTCCATCAGCCCCACGTCGTGGATGTCGGGGACCTTGGAACAGCCCACGCCGTGCTCGACCCAGCGCACCACGTAGCCGAGGATGCCCTGGCAGTTGTTGTCGAGCTCCTGCTGGATCTCMTCGGCCGACCAGTCCGGGCGCTCGACCACCGGCACGCTGAGCAGGTCGTCGAGGTAGTCGGTGGCCGGGCGCGATTCCAGCGTCTGCTGCACGGCGGCGACGTCGACCTGRTGRTAGTGCAGGGCGTGGAGCACCGCGGCGGTGGGCGAGGGCACCCAGGCGGTGTTGGCGCCGGCCTTGGGGTGGCCGATCTTCTGCTCGAGCATGGCGGCCATCAGGTCGGGCATCGCCCACATGCCCTTGCCGATCTGGGCGCGGCCGCGCAGGCCGCACTGCAGSCCGACCTGGACGTTGTTGGCCTCGTAGGCCTGGATCCAGGGGGCGCTCTTCATGTCGCCCTTGCGGCGCATCGGGCCGGCYTCCATGGCGGTGTGCATCTCGTCGCCGGTGCGGTCGAGGAAGCCGGTGTTGATGAACACCACCCGCGAGGCGGCYTCATGRATGCAGGCCTTGAGGTTGACGCTGGTGCGCCGCTCCTCGTCCATGATGCCCATCTTGAGGGTGTCGCGCGCCAGGCCCAGCACGTCCTCGATGCGCGTGAACAGGGTGTTGGCGAAGGCGACTTCCGCCGGCCCGTGCATCTTGGGCTTGACGATGTACACCGAGCCGGTGCGGCTGTTGCGCGGCTGATCSTCGCCCTTSTTGAGGTCGTGGATGGCGATCAGGSCGGTRAGCACGCCGTCGAGCAGGCCTTCGGGGATCTCGTTGCCGTCGCCGTCGAGCACCGCGGGGGTGGTCATCAGGTGGCCGACGTTGCGCACGAACAGCAGCGARCGCCCGGGCAGGCGCAGGCTGCCGCCGTCGGGGGCGGTGTAGTCGCGATCCGGGTTGAGCCGGCGGGTGACGGTCTTGTCGCCCTTGGCGAAGGAYTCGGCGAGATCGCCTTTCATCAGCCCCAGCCAGTTGCGGTAGACGCCGACCTTGTCCTCGGCGTCGACGGCGGCCACCGAGTCCTCGCAGTCCATGATGGTGGTCACCGCGGCCTCGACGAGCAGGTCCTTGACGTGGGCCGGGTCGGTCTGGCCGATGGGGTGRCCGGCGTCGATCTGGATCTCCAGGTGCAGGCCGTGATGGGCGAGCAGCACCGCCTCGGGGGCGGCGGCGTCGCCGCGGTAGCCGACCAGCTGGTCGGGGCGCGCCAGGCCGGTCTCGCGGCCGGTGCCGCGGCTGATGACCAGCTTGCCGTCGCGGATCGCGTAGCCGGTGGCCTCGCGATGGTAGCCCTCGGCGAGCGGGGCGGCCTCGTCGAGCACCTCGCGGGCATAGGCGATGACCTTCTCGCCGCGCTTGGGGTTGTAGGCGGTGCCCTTCTCGGCGCCGTCGGTCTCGGGGATCACGTCGCTGCCGTAGAGGGCGTCGTAGAGGCTGCCCCAGCGGGCGTTGGCGGCGTTGAGCGCGTAGCGGGCGTTGTTGACCGGCACCACCAGCTGCGGACCGGCCTGCACGGCGATCTCGGCGTCGACGTCGGTGGTGGTGACGCGCACCTCGCCCGGGTCGGCGGCGAGATAGCCCTGTTCGCGCAGGAACGCCTGGTAGGCAGCCGGGTCGCGCACCGCGCCGGGCTGGGCCTTATGCCAGGCGTCGAGTTCGCCCTGCAGGCGCTCGCGCTCGGCGAGCAGGTCGCGGTTGGTCGGCGCGAGGTCATGGACCAGGGCATCGACGCCGGCCCAGAAGGCCTCGGGGTCGACGCCGGTGCCGGGCAGGGCCTCGTCGGTGATGAAGCGGTCGAGGTCGGCGGCCACCTTGAGGCGGTGACGGGTGATGCGGTCGGTCATGGAAAGGGGTCCTCTTGCTGCGCTGACATCGGCACTCACGGGCCGGTCGGGAATTCGTTATGGCAAGTCCGTTTATGGAAACCTCTTCCATATGCTAACCGATTCGCGGCCGGCTGTGATGCCCTGGTCGACTAAGGATTGACCCGCCGATCGCCGTCGAGCGGGTAGCGTGACAATCGGCGCGGCGCGTGGTCCTACACTCAGGAGTGGACGAGCGATCACGGGTTAGGGAAACACTGCACAAATGCCTGCACGGGCGAATCGCTGCGTTGCGCGGTGCTGGAACGCCAGCCCGGTCGGAATCCTCACATATACCCCATATGCTGCGGTTCCTGTGCGCCGGGCGCCTTGCGGCGTGGCGACGCCCGCTTCATCCCGCTCGCCTATTTGTTCAGCGCTTCCTTAGCGACAGGAGCCGCGCGCTCGTTCACAATCGGAAAGCATGGACGCGCAGATGGGAGACTCGATGACCGACTTTGCCCCGTTACAGGCATTGGGGCCGCTGGCGCCGGTGGATGACGTCCGGACACGCGCCCTGGCGGCGTACCTCGACCACTACCGACTGGCGCCGTTGCTCACCGACGCGATCGGCCTCTACGCCGGCTTCGTCGATGCCGACGACTACCGCCTCTGGGCCCAGGTCTGGAGCCCCGAGCGCCCGCGCGGCACGGCCTTCGTGGTCCATGGCTACTTCGATCATCTGGGACTCTATCGTCACCTGCTCGAACGGCTGCTTCAGCAGGGTTGGCGGGTAGTGCTCTGGGACCTGCCGGGGCACGGCCTGTCGAGCGGCGCGCGCGCCACCATCGACGATTTCGAGGAGTACGGCGCCTGCCTGCAGGCCCTGCAGCGGCACCTCGCCAGCCGGGACCTGGCACCGGGCCCCTGGGTGGGAATCGGCCAGAGCACCGGAGCGGCGATTCTCGCCACCGATGCACTGGGGCGCGGGACGACGGCGCCCTGGGAGGCCCTGGTGCTGCTCGCCCCGCTGGTGCGCCCCTGGGGCTGGCCCCAGTCGAGCTGGTTGCACCGGCTGGCCAGTCCGTTCATCGACTCGATTCCGCGCCGTTATCAGCCCAATTCCAACGACGCCGACTTCGCCGCCTTCCTGCGCGACCGCGACCCGCTGCAACCCGACCGGCTGACGCTCACCTGGGTCACGGCGATGCGCCGCTGGATGGCGCACATGCTGGCCCTGCCGGCCAGCGAGCTGCCGGTGTTGATCCTGCAGGGCGAGCAGGACCTGACCGTCGACTGGACGTGGAACCTGGAGGTCCTGACCCGCAAGTTCCCGCGTGCCGAGGTGCATCGCCATCCCGAGGCGCGTCATCACCTGGTCAACGAGACCGAAGTGATCCGCGAGACGCTGTTTCGCGAGCTGGACACCTTCCTCGAGGGCTTCGCCGCCGTTCCCGCCCACCGCCATCACCCCTCGGTGACGCCATGAACCGACTGTTCGGCCTGACCGGCCTGTGTCTGATCCTGTTACTGGCCGGCTGTGCCGGCGATCCGCCGCACCCGAAGACCCCGCGTCAGGCGCTCTACGGCCTGGGCAACCGCGCCGCCGAGGCGACCATGGCGGCCCCCAACTGGCAGGTGCCGATCGACGAACGCGTGCTGCTGCTCGCGCCGCCCGACATCGACACCGGCCTGCCGTTCGACACCGAGCAGTTCCGCGAGACCCTGACCCGTGCCCTGCTCGCGCAGCACGGCGGCCCCCAGGTCCTCAACTGGACGCCCGATCAGGCCACCAATGCGATCCCCGAGAATCAGTGGCTGCTCAAGAGCCGGCTGATCGCCGAAGGGCCGGCCCTGGCACTCTCCGACCGCCGCCTGCTGCCCTACCGGCTGGAACTCGACCTGCGCCGCCCCGGCGATACCCAGCCGCGCTGGCAATATCGGATCGATGGTGCCCTGGATGCCTCGGCGCTCTGAGCCCAACGGCCGGGCACGGGAGTTTTGCTCCGCCAAGCGCCCGGCGCCACAATGACCGCCCGAGTCCCAGCCCCAGGATGCGTTCAAGGAGCCGCCATGTCCCGCTACGCCCGCCATCTCTATCGCGAGGGCCCCGATAACCCGTTTCCCGGTCTCAAGGCGCTGGAACGCCGCCTGGGCCGCGGCATCCCCCACCGGCTGGGCTCCAACGAGGGCCTGGACATGCCGCACCGCGCGCTGACGGCGCGCTTCGGCGAGGCGGTGGCGGAGCTTGCCCGGGGCTATGGCGACGCCGAGGCGATGGGCGTGCGCGAACGCCTCTCCGCGGCGCTGGGCACTCCGCTGGCGTCGCTGCTCGTCGACGCCGGGGCCGACAGCCTGCTCGCCCTGGTGCTGCGCGCCACGACCGCGCCCGGCGAGCCGGTCGTCACCAGCGCCGGAACCTACCCCACCTTTCGTTATTTCGCCGAGGGCCAGGGGGCGAGCGTGGCCGAGGTCGCCTACCGCGAGGGCCCCGGCATGCTCGCCCCGGACCTCGACGCCCTGGCCGCCAGGGCCCATGACGAACGCGCCCGGCTGGTGTATCTGGCCAACCCCGACAATCCCGGCGGTCACCTCCACGACGACGACGCGGTGCTGGCCCTGCGCGACGCCCTGCCGGCCGCTTGCACATTGCTGCTCGACGAGGCCTATCACGACTTCCGCGCCGACGCCGACTCGCCCGAGGCGGGCGCCGTCTGGCCCGGAGTGGTCCGCGTGCGCACCTTCTCCAAGGCGCACGGCCTGGCGGGGTTGCGCATCGGTTACGCGATCGCCGAGCCCGAGACGCTGGCCATGCTGCACAAGGTGCGCATTCACTACGCCGTCTCCTCGCTGGCCCTGGCCGCGGCGGAAACCGTGCTCGACCACCCCGGGGAGACCCGCGAACACGTCGCCGCGGTGATCGACCGCCGCGAGCGCCTGGCGGCCCGGCTGCGCGAATGCGGCGCCGATATGCCACCCAGCGCCACCAACTTCGTCACGGTGCGGCTGGCCGATGGCGAGACCGCGGCCCGAGTCCACCGCCACCTACTCGAGGCGGGCAGCCTGGTGCACCGCCCCGCCCACCCGGCGCTGGGTCACGTGCTGCGCATCAGCACCCTGGAGGATGCCCTGGTGCCGGGGCGCCTGGCCGCCCTGACGGCGGCCCTCGACGGCTGATCGCTCAGCCGTTCTTAGTCGTCCCGCCCAGCAGCAGCATCATCACGCCGCCGAGATAGCAGGCGATCACCGCCACGCTCTCGAAGCCGATCCGCCCCGGCCCCTGCTCCTGACGGCGGATCAGGCCCAGCATCAGGACCCCGGTCATCAACAGCGACAGGGCGATCCACAGGGCCACGTCGTCGGGCACGGCGTGATAGATCGAGCCCTGCCGGTAGGCGATATCGGAGGCGGCGGCGAACAGCGTATCGAAGGCGTTGCCGCCGATGATCCCGGCCACCGCCAGCGTCAGCGCGCCACGCCGCACGGCGGCGATGGAGGTCACCAGCTCGGGCAGCGAGGTGGCCACCGAGGTCAGCAGCACCCCCACCGCCGCCTGGCTGAGCCCGGTTTCCGTGCTGATCACGGTGGCACTGCGCTCGAGCAGCCAGCCGCTCACCCCCAGCGTCACCGCCATGGCCGCGAAGGACAGCCAGAGGGTCCGCAGCGAGCGCTGCAGCGCCTGCTGGTCGGGCTCGTCGAGGCGCGTCTCATGCGTCCGCGCCGGGCGCCACATCGGATTGACCTGGGCGCGCTGCACCAGCTTGAGGCCGAACAGATAGCCGATGAACAGCAGCGGCGTGATGGGGTGCACCTGCCACAGCGTCCACTCCGGGGAGAAGCGCCCGACCAGCAATAGCCCCAGCAGGCACACCAGCAGCCCGCACTGCATCAGGTTGCCGATCGACGCCGCGGCATGTTCGAGGTTCGCGCGCCGATGCGCCACGTCGGCGAGCGTCAGGAACAGCGTCTGCACGGCGATCCCGCCGAGGGCGTTGCTCATCGCCAGTTCCGGCTGGTCGGCCAGCGCCGCCGACACCGACAGCACGATACCCGACAACGAGGTGGCCATGCCCAGCAGCACCGCCCCGGCGATCGCTTCGCCGAGGCCGGTACGGTCGGCCAGGTCGTCGACGATATGGGTCAACCGGGTGCCGACCACGCCGATGACCAGCGAGCAGGCGACGAACAGGCCGATGCTGACGGCGAGCGGCTGGGACTCGAGAAATGCGATCATCGTCCACCCCGCGTCGGCGGGCAGCGCCGTGGCAACGGATGGACGGGACAAAAGGACAGCTTCATTCAGGCCTCCCTGGCCAAAAGATGCGGGATCGACGGGGTGTCTACACGGGCGACTGCTCGGGGCCGCCGCGCAGGCGATCGAGCTGACGGTAACCGATGGCCTCCATCAGTTGGCCGCGCCCGGGGCGCGCTTCGCCGGCCAGATCGGCCAGCGTCAGTGCGACGCGCAGTACCCGGTGGTAGGCGCGCGCCGAGAGCTTCAGCCGCGTCAGCACGTCGGCCAGCCAGGCCCGCTCGGCGTCCGGCAGCGCGCAGGCGGTCTCGAGTTCGGGGCCCGGCAGTTGCGCGTTGAGGTGACCGCGCTGGCGCTGGCGTTCGCGGGCGGCGAGCACCCGCTGGCGCACCACGGCGGAACTCTCGCCGCGCGTGTTGGCGGTGAGTTGATCGGGCGGCAGCGCCGGGACCTCGACCTGCAGGTCGATACGGTCGAGCAGCGGGCCCGAGAGACGTGCCTGATAGCGTTGGACCTGAGCCGGTGTACACACGCAGGCCTGACGCGGATCGCCGAGGTGCCCGCAAGGACACGGATTCATGGCGGCAACGAGCTGGAAGCGCGCCGGGAAACGTCGCTGGTGGCTGGCCCGGGCGATGTGGATCTGCCCGGACTCCAGCGGCTCGCGCATTACCTCGAGCACGCTGCGATCGAACTGCGGCAGTTCATCGAGAAACAGCACGCCCTGGTGGGCCAGCGAGATCTCGCCGGGCCGCGGTCGCGAGCCGCCCCCGACCAGCGCCACCCCGCTGGCGGTGTGGTGCGGCGAGCGGAATGGCCGCCGGCCCCATTCGTCGAGCAGGTCCATGCCGCACACCGAACGGATCGCCGCGACCTCCAGCGCCTCGTCCGGCGACAGCGGCGGCAGGATGCCGGGCAGGCGGCTGGCCAGCATGGTCTTGCCGGTCCCCGGCGGACCGGCGAACAGCAGGTTGTGTCCGCCGGCCGCGGCCACCTCGAGGGCGCGCCGGGCCTGGTGCTGGCCGCGCACGTCGGCGAGATCGGCGCTCGGCGTCTCGGGCAGGGGCGGCGGTGAGGCCCGGTGCGCCGCGAGCGGTGCCTGGTCGAGCAGATGCGCCACCACCGCCCCCAGGTGCGCCGCCGGCCAGACTGTCAGCTCACCGGCCAGCGCCGCCTCGTCGGCATTGGTCTCGGGCAGCAACAGCCCGCGCCCCGCGGCCTTGGCCGCCAGCGCCGCCGGCAGGACGCCGGTCACCGGGCGCAACCGCCCATCGAGGGCCAGTTCCCCCAGGCATTCCAGGCCGTCCAGCGCCGCGACGGGAATCTGCTCGGAGGCCACCAGAATGCCCAAGGCGATCGGCAGGTCGAAGCGCCCGCCCTCCTTGGGCAGGTCGGCGGGCGCCATGTTGACGGTGATCCGCCGTGTGGTGGGGAAGTCGAAGCCGGCATTGAGCAGCGCGCTGCGCACCCGCTCGCGGCTCTCGCGCACTGCCGTCTCCGGCAGGCCCACCAGGGTCAGCCCCGGCAGGCCGTTGGAGAGATGCACCTCGACCAGCACTTCCGGGGCCTCCAGCCCCAGGCCGGCCCGCGTCCTGATGATGGCTAATGCCATGCCCCCTCCTCGCCCGACGACGTTGCAGACAAGGCCCAGTGATACAGATCGTTACGGCGACTGCAAGTCGATACTCAGCGCTCGGCGGTGTCGTCCGTGTCGTCGCGAGGCGGCTGGGGCGCCGCGTCCTCGGCCTCCGGCGCCGGCGGAGCCGCGGTGTCGGCGGCCACCGCCGCGGGGGAGGCCGGCACACTGCTGTCGGCATCCAGCGAGGCCTCGAGGGTGGCGACCTGCTTCTCCAGGGCCTCGACCCGGGCCCGGGTGCGCTGCAGCACGTCCATCAGGATGTCGAAGTCCTCACGGGTCACCAGCTCCATGCGATCGAAGGCGCCGCGCATCACGTTGTGCACGTTGCGCTGGATCTCCTCGGGTGCATGGGAGGCGTCCTGGAGCCGTTCGCCGAGCTGCTGGGCGAGGCGGCTGATACGGTCGTTGCTGATCATCGTACTCTCCATGACTGGCCTTGAATGGTATCGAGTGCAGCATACGCAACGCGCCCGCGTCACGCATGCCCCATTCTGGCGCAAGGCGCCAAGCGGCGAGCACCATCACGGTGCGCTGCAGTGCAGCATGCACGCCCGTCGTTGCGCTCGACTGTCACGCCGACCTCCCTAGTCCTCTGTTTTTCAAAAAAAACCCGGTGGGTGGCATGGCTTGCGCTATGGAGTCATCAGGCGCAAGCCGACAACGGGAGACTTAGGGATGAAACTCATCACCGCCATTATAAAACCATTCAAGCTCGACGATGTCCGGGAGGCGCTGGCCGACAATGGCGTCCAGGGCATCACCGTCACCGAGGTCAAGGGATTCGGACGCCAGAAGGGTCATACGGAGCTCTACCGCGGCGCCGAGTACGTCGTGGACTTCCTGCCCAAGGTGAAGATCGAGATCGCTGTCGACGACGACCGTGTCGAGAGCGTGCTGGAGGCCGTGAGCAAGGCCGCCAACAGCGGCAAGATCGGCGACGGCAAGCTGTTCGTCACACCGCTCGACGACGTCATCCGGATTCGTACCGGGGAACGCGGGGCCGACGCCGTTTGAACGGCGCGGGATAGGAGATAAACAATGAATGATCAAGTCGTGGAATTGTCCTACGCGCTCGACACCTTCTACTTCCTGGTGATGGGTGCCTTGGTAATGTGGATGGCGGCCGGTTTCGCCATGCTCGAAGCGGGGCTGGTGCGCGCCAAGAACACCACCGAGATCCTCACCAAGAACATCGTGCTGTACGCCATCGCCTGTACCATGTACCTGCTGATCGGCTACCACATCATGTACTCCAGCGACAGCGGCGGCTTCCTGCCGAACCTGGGCTTCTTGCTGGGTGCCGAGAACAGCGCCGACGACGTGCTCGGCAGTGGCGGCGACGTCTACTATTCGGCACGCTCCGACTTCTTCTTCCAGGTGGTGTTCGTCGCCACCGCGATGTCGATCGTCTCCGGCGCCGTGGCCGAGCGCATGAAACTCTGGGCCTTCATGCTCTTCGCCGTGGTCATGACCGGCTTCATCTATCCGATCCAGGGCTACTGGAAATGGGGTGGCGGCTTCCTCGACGCGGCCGGTTTCCAGGACTTCGCGGGGTCGGGCGTGGTGCACCTGTGCGGTGCCACGGCAGCACTGGCGGGCGTCCTGCTGCTCGGCGCACGCAAGGGCAAGTACGGCAAGAACGGCGCGATCTACGCCATCCCGGGCTCCAACCTGCCGCTGGCCACGCTGGGTACCTTCATCCTGTGGCTGGGCTGGTTCGGCTTCAACGGCGGCTCCGAGCTGATGGTCTCCAACGTCGGCGAGGCCAACGCGGTCGCCCAGGTCTTCGTCAACACCAATGCCGCGGCCGCCGGAGGCGTGATCGCCGCGATCATCCTGGCCAAGATCTGGTTCCGCAAGGCCGACCTGACCATGGCCCTGAACGGCGCCCTGGCCGGCCTGGTCGCCATCACCGCCGAGCCGCTGGCCCCCAGCGCCCTGGGCGCCACCCTGATTGGCGCGGTCGGCGGGCTGCTGGTGGTCGCGGCCATCGTCACCCTCGACAAGCTCAAGATCGACGATCCGGTGGGTGCCATCTCCGTGCACGGCGTGGTCGGTATCTGGGGTCTGATCGCGGTGCCCTTCTCCAACGGCGACGCCAGCTTCGGCGCACAGTTGCTGGGCATCGTCTCGATCTTCGTCTGGACCTTCGTCGCCAGCCTGGTCGTCTGGGGCATCATCAAGGCGGTCATGGGCCTGCGGGTCAGCGAAGAGGAAGAGTACGAAGGGGTCGATCTGGCCGAGTGCGGCATGGAGGCCTACCCCGAATTTACCGTCAGCGGCAACAAGTAAGACCGCCGACGAACCGAGTGAGCTGGCGTGCTCCCCTGACCCCCTTCGGGGGGTCTTTTTTATTCCCTCAGCGAGCGGTGTATGCTTTACGGCAAGGCATCGACGCAATACGGGGCCGCGCCGGGCGGCGCGGCGAACCCGAACCCTAAGAGGCGAGGAGTATGACGATGAAACTGGTGACTGCCATCATCAAGCCGTTCAAGCTGGACGATGTCCGTGAGTCGCTCTCCGAGATCGGCGTGCAGGGCATTACCGTGACCGAGGTCAAGGGCTTCGGTCGCCAGAAGGGCCATACCGAGCTCTACCGCGGCGCCGAATACGTCGTCGACTTCCTGCCCAAGGTCAAGCTCGAGGTCGCCGTCGACGACAGCATGACCGACCAGGTCATCGAAGCGATCACCAGTGTCTCGAACACCGGCAAGATCGGCGACGG
The DNA here is from genome assembly GCF_004117855.1 of Modicisalibacter coralii. Classification (GTDB taxonomy): domain Bacteria; phylum Pseudomonadota; class Gammaproteobacteria; order Pseudomonadales; family Halomonadaceae; genus Modicisalibacter; species Modicisalibacter coralii. The sequence continues at coordinate 9,764 of NZ_QWBW01000026.1, read as the reverse complement.
CAAGATCTTCGTCTCGCCGCTGGAGCAGGTGATCCGGATTCGCACCGGCGAGACCGGCAAGGACGCGGTCTAAAGCTGTAAGCTGTAAGCTGTAAGCTGTAAGCTGTAATCTGTAAGCAAAACAGTTTGATATCAGCTAGTTATAGAAAACCCCGCCGATGTATTTTACCGACGGGGTTTTCTTATAGCTTAAGGCTTAGGGAAGCGCTGAATAAATCGGCGAGCGGCGCAAAGCACGAGGCGTACGGAGCACAGGATCCGGAGCCTATGGGGCATAGGTGAGGAATCCGACCGGGCTGGCGTTCCAGCACCGCACAACGAAGTGATTGGCCCGCGCAGCCATTTATGCAGTGTTTCCTTAGAGCTTACAGCTATCCTTGCTTACTTCTCGACGAAGGCGCGTTCGATCACGTAGTCCCCCGGCTCGCCCATGCGCGGCGAGATCTTGAAGCCGACATCGTCGAGCAAGGCGCTGGTCTCGTCGAGCATCGCCGGGCTGCCGCAGATCATCGCCCGATCCTGCTTGGGGTCGAGCGGCGGCAAGCCGGTATCCTCGAACAGCTTGCCGCTGCGAATGTGATCGGTCAGGCGGCCCGTGGTGTGGAAATCCTCGCGGGTCACCGTCGGGTAGTAGACCAGCTTCTCGCTGATCTCGTCGCCGAGATACTCGTGCGCCGGCAGGTCTTGGCTGATGAAGTCGGCGTAGGCGAGTTCACTGACGTTGCGCACGCCGTGGATCAGCACGACCTTCTCGAAGCGCTCGTAGACTTCGGGGTCCTGGATCAGGCTCATGAACGGCGCCAGGCCGGTCCCGGTGGACAGCATGTAGAGGTTGCGCCCCGGCAGCAGGTCGTCGGTGACCAGAGTCCCGGTGGGCTTGCGGCTGACCATGATCTGGTCGCCGACCTCGAGATGCTGCAACCGCGAGGTCAACGGGCCGTCGGGCACCTTGATGCTGAAGAACTCGAGGTGGTCCTCGTAGTTGGGGCTGGCGATCGAGTAGGCACGCACCAGCGGCTTGCCCTCCACCTCCAGGCCGATCATCACGAACTGGCCGTTCTTGAAGCGCAGGCTGCGCTCGCGGGTGGTGCGGAAACTGAACAGCGTGTCGTTCCAGTGGTGGACGCTCAGCACTTCTTCCAGGGCAAACTTGCTCATGGGGGCCTCCAAGGATATTCCATTAGCGCATAAAGGCGCGCCAAGTTTCTTTGAAGGTATTCTAAGACGCCCTCGAATATCTGTTAAATGGGTTGTCTGGATAACGGTTATCGATAACATTGATATCGAATGCCTGTCGGAACCCCCTCATGCGCTATACCCTGCGCCAGCTCGAAGTCTTCGTCGCCGTCGCCCAGCATCAGAGCGTGTCGCGCGCCGCCCGCGAGCTGGCCCTCTCGCAGTCGGCGGCGAGCACCGCGCTGGCCGAGCTGGAGCGCCAGTTCGACTGCCGGCTGCTCGACCGCATCGGCAAGCGCCTCAAGCTCAATGCCCTGGGCTTCCAGTTGCTGCCCAAGGCAGTGGCCCTGCTCGATCGCGGCGAGGAGATCGAAGAGCTGCTGCGCGGCCAGCGCGGGATCGGCTCCCTCGACGTCGGCGCCACCCTGACCATCGGCAACTACCTGGCAACATTGCTGATCAGCGACTTCATGCAGCGCCATCCGGGCAGCCGGGTACGCCTGCACGTGCGCAACACCGCCTCGATCGTCGAGCGCATCGTCCACCACGAGCTGGACCTGGGGCTGATCGAGGGCGACTGCCAGCACGAGGACGTGGTGATTCAGCCCTGGGTCGAGGACGAACTGACGGTGTTCTGCGCACCGCACCACCCGCTGGCCAGCGCCGGCGAGGTGGGACTCGACCAGTTGCTGCGCGAGTCGTGGATCATGCGCGAACAGGGCTCGGGCACCCGCCTGACGCTGGAACAGGCCACCCGCCATCGCCGCGGGCGCTTCAACATTTTGCTCGAGCTGGAGCACACCGAGGGCATCAAGCGCGCCGTGGAGTCGGGGCTGGGCATCGGCTGCGTCTCGAACCTGGCGCTGCGCGACGCCTTTCGTCGTGGCAGCCTGGTGCCGCTCGCCACGCCGCAGCTCGACCTCAAGCGTCAGTTCGCCTTCATCTGGCACCGCCACAAGTATCTGAGTACCGGCATGCGTGAATTCCTGCGCTTGTGTCAGCAGATGACCGAGGGCATTCAACGCAGCGATCAGATCGAGCTGCCCAGCGTGCCCTAGTCTCTCCACCGTCCGTGTAGCGACCTTGACGCCAGGCAAGCCTGGGCGGATCCGCCGCACCTGTGCGGTACAGCGGCGTTTACTTTTAGAATATTATGAATACATACAGTTACAAAAACACACCATGAGAGACCTCTGCCCGGATCATGGCCGCGACTCGCCGCCAGGGCCGGGAACCGGGCCCGCCCCTGGCGCAGACGGCCCCGTTGAAGAAACGGAGATCATCGTGTACGACGAGACATCCCTGTCCGGCATGAAAAGTCCATCCGACGACCCACAGGCGATCACCGCCCGGCACCTGCGCGAGCAGCTCGATCAGGTCGTCACCGCTCTGGAACAAAGCCCCGCGGCTACCGCGATCACCGACGCGCACGGCATCATAACCTTCGTTAATCGACGCTTCGAGGCCGTGACCGGCTATTCGCGCGACGAGTCGATCGGGCAGGCCCTGACGGCGCTGTCCGACGGCAACAGCGAACGGCCCACCCTCGCCGCCGGACACGAGTGGCGCCGGGAAGGACTCAGCCGGCGCAAGAACGGCGAGCCGTACTGGTCAGCGGAGACCATCGCACCGGTGCGCGATGCCTCGGGTACGACCCTTTACTACGTCGTGGTCAAGGAAGACATCAGCGAACGCAAACGCCAGGAGACCCAGCTCCGACTGATGGCCATCGTCTTCGAGACCGGCCAGGCGGCCCTGATCACCGACGCCGAGATGCGCATCGAACGCGTCAATCAGGCCTTCACCGATATTACCGGTTATGCCGCCGAGGACGTGCTGGGGCAAACGCCCCGACTGTTCAAGTCCGATCGTCACGACCGCACCTTCTACACCGACCTGTGGCGAACGCTGCTGGCCACCGGCCACTGGCAGGGCGAAATCTGGAATCGCAACAAGGCCGGCGAGATCTACCCGGTCTGGCAGGCAATCACCGCCGTTCCCGACGCCGACGGGCGTATCCGGCATTATGTCTCGGTCTTCCACGACATCAGCGAACGCAAGACCCTCGAGCGGGAACTCGAGGCGCAGGCCAGCCACGATCACCTGACCGGCCTCGACAACCGCCGCGCCTTCGATGCCGCGCTGGCCCGCGAGATCACTGCCGCCAGGCGGCAAGACTCGCCACTTCACCTGCTGGTCTTCGACATCGATCACTTCAAGACGATCAACGACACCCGTGGGCACGAAACCGGCGACCGACTGCTTTGCGAACTGGGCAAAACCGTGCGTCAATGCCTGCGTCAGAAAGACCGACTCGCGCGCTGGGGCGGCGACGAGTTCACCATCCTGTTACCGGACACGGCGCGGGACGGCGCGCAACGGCTCGCCGAGCGCGTTCGCGCGCAGATTGCCGCCAGCGATTTCTCGGGTATATCGATCACCGTGAGTCTGGGACTGACAGCGCTTCTCGCCGATGACGACGCCGGACGGCTGTTCGCCCGTGCCGACGAGGCGCTCTATCGCGCCAAGCGCGACGGACGCAACCGCCTGGTCATCCTCGACGCGCCACCGCCAGGGGCCGCGCCGGAACCAGGCCATGAATGATCCGAAAGGTTGCGGGACAATACCCGTCTCCGATTCCAAGCCAGGAACTCCCTGAATGCGCAAGACCTCATCCGGCCCCGAACGGCCGGCACATGCCGCGCCGGCCGTGACGTCCGACGCCAGCGACGCGCGCCCCGCGTCGCGGGTCTTCGAACAGGCCAACCAGGCGATGCTGATCACCGACCCCGAGGGCCGGATCACCGACGTCAACCCGGCGCTGCTGCGGCTCACCGGGTTCACCCGCGAGGCCCTGCTCGGCCAGGCCTCCGACGAGCTGATCGTGACCCTCAAGAACGCCCCCGGCAGCGGCGCTTCGCTCTCCCAGGGCCAGGATCACGGCTTCGGCGAAGTGACCTACCGCAACCGTCAGGGACGTATCTATCCCGCCCTGCTGTCGGTCAGCCGCGTGCGCGGCGATCAGGGCCACCTTTCCCATCATGTGCTGGCGCTGTCCGACCTGACCCTGCTCAGCAGTCATTCCCAGCACGCCAGCCGGGAGGTCTACTTCGATGCCCTCACCGGACTGCCCAATCATCACCTGCTGACGCGGCTGATCCACGAGTCGATGCAGCACTCGCGACGCAGCGGCCAGCCGGTGACGCTGTGCGCCCTGGACATCGATCACTTCAAGGCGATCAACGACCGCCTCGGCCACGCTACCGGCGACATCCTGCTCACCCTGTTCGCCCGGCGCCTGAGCAGTCTGCTCCAAGGCGACGACGTGCTCTCGCGGCTCGGTGGCGACGAGTTCGCCCTGCTGCTGCATCGGCCGGCCGATGACGGTTACTTCGACACCCTGCTGGCGGCGATTCGCCAGCCGCTGTGGATCGACGGGCATCGCCTGCAGATCACCGCCAGCCTGGGCATCACCTTCTACCCCAGCGACGACGTCGAGGACGATCTGCTGCTGCGCCATGCCACCCAGGCGATGTACCGCGCCAAGCAGAGCGGCCGCGACGGCTATCACCATTTCGACCCCCGCCATGACCGCAAGCAGCAGATCCGCCAGGCCCGCCGCCAGCGTTTCGAGCAGGCGCTGCGCCAGGGGGAGTTGACGCTGTATTACCAGCCGCAGGTCAACATGGCCGACGGCCGGGTGGTCGGCGCCGAGGCGCTGATCCGCTGGCAGCATCCCGACAGGGGCCTGCTGCTGCCGGGCAGCTTCCTACCGTTGATCGAGGGCACGCCGCTAGAGATCGAAACGGGCGAATGGGTCATCGAGCAGGCCCTGAGTCAACTGCAACGCTGGCGTGACGACGGGATCATGCTGCCCGTGCACATCAACATCAGCCCCACCCACCTGCTCACGACGGATTTCATCGAGCGCCTCGTTGCCCGGCTCGCCCGCTATCCCGACGTCCCCGCCGGCCATCTCAAGCTGGAAGTGCTGGAAACCGCCGCCATGCACGACACTCAGGCCGCGCTCAGCGCCATCTCTGAGTGTCAGCGCCTGGGCATCGACATCGCCATGGACGACTTCGGCACCGGCTTCTCGTCGCTGACCTATCTGCGCCAGTTGCCGGTCGACCTGATCAAGATCGACCAGAGCTTCGTGCGCGGCATGCTCGACGACCCCGACGACATGGCGATCGTCGAGAGCGTGATCTACATGGCACAGCGCTTCGGTCGGCCGATGCTCGCCGAAGGCGTGGAGACCCTCGACCACGCCCAGGCCTTGCTGCATCGCGGCTGCCAACTGGCACAGGGTTTCGGTATCGGCCGGCCGATGCCCGCCGAACGTCTCGCCACCTGGCTGACCCACTGGCCCTCGCGCAGCGGCTGGAGCCGCCTGGGTGAGACGCTGCAGGAGCCAACGGACTCGAAGTGAGCGATTACTCACAAACCCAGACGAAACGCACCCTTTCCAGTTCGCGTTCGCCGTCCCAGCGGTAGGCGCACAGCTTGCGACCGCCGACGGCGTCGCCGCGCGCGGCGATGCTGTAGTCGAGGCAGGCGATATGATCGGTCAGCGGCGCCGGCTCGCCGCTCAGCCAGTAGTGGCCGACGAACAGCGGTTTCTCGGCGTCGTAGCCGGGCAGGATATCCGCCGGCAGCGGCTCGTGGGGGATGGCGGCGATCGCCTCCGGCGGCACCAGCGCCAGCTGACGGTAGGTCACGCTCTCCAGATCCCACCATCGGGCACGCACCCGCCGTCGCGGGTTGCCGTCCTTGTCGGAGAATTCACTGCCCGCCGGCAGCACGACCTCCAGGCCCTTGATCAGGGTCTCCAGCGCCTCAAACCCCGGCTCGCCCTCTCGCGACAGGGCCGGCCAGGCCGCCGGACGAATGCGCCGTTCGGCATCGAGATAGGGGGCGATGGCGGTGAGCGACGCGGGGTCCCAGCAGGCATGGATCACCCGCAATCCCGGCAGATCGAGATACAGCGGCAGGCTTCGGAACCAGTCGATCCAGGCGTGATGCCGCGCCGACCCCTCGCCGACCTGATCGAGAAACGCCTGGTGCTGACCGCGATTGCGCGCACTGTGGCGTCGCAGCGGCACGCCCGGCGTCGCCGGGTCCTCGCTGGCCCAGGCCACGGCGTTGTATTCGTGGTTGCCCATCACCGCCAGCCCCTGCCCCGCATCGATCATGCCGCGGGCGATGCGCAGCGTTTCGAGCTGCTCGGGGCCGCGGTCGATGAAGTCGCCGAGGAAGATCACCCGGCGCGAGGGATGCCGCCAGACACCGTCGTGCTCGGCGTAGCCGAGTCGGGTCAGCAGTCGCTTGAGCGGTGTCGCGTAACCGTGGATATCGCCGATCAGGTCGTACATGAGGCTCCTCGTGAGATAGCGATCGATCTTGTCAGTCTCTCACGTCGGCGCGACGTGGCCCGCCATTCGTCGACGTCGACCCGGCGACAATCCCTGTTTTCGATCCCCGGGCGGACACGGAACCTTCATCGGACAAGCATTGTCAGCCGATGTAAACTGCCCTATAAATAAGCGTTCGCTATCCAAACCCCGCCTGCCATGATGCCCGCGACCGCACGCCATGAACGAAGAGACCGAGCCGCGCCCCTGCCGTGCCATGAACCACGCCCTGGCTGCAGTGATCTACTGATATGCCACGCATAGCATTGGGCAAGGCGATACGCAGCGTACGCAAGGCACACAGATTGACCCTGGCGGATGTCGCGGAGCGGACCGGCTCGCATGTCGGCAACCTGTCCCGCCTCGAACGCGGGCTCGCCCAGCCCAGCCTGGATCTCCTCTACCGCCTTTCCCGGGCGCTGGAATGCCCGCTCTCCGAACTCTTCATCCTCGCCAGCAGCGATCCCGGGGATGCTCAGCTCATCGAACTCAGCGCGATCTATCGAACGCTCAACGAAAGCGAGCGCAAGATCCTGCTCGATTTCGCCCGCCTGATCCCCAATCACGAGTCCATCCGGTAATCGCCGACGACGGCGTCAGCCCCTCAGCACCTCGAGGATCCCGGCGGTCATCTGCGCAAGCGCCAGTTGCCGCGTGACCGCACCGCGCAGGTAGGCTTCGCGGGGCATGCCGTAGACCACGCTGCTGGCCTCGTCCTGGCCCAGGGTGGCGGCGCCGGCCCGGTGCATCTCCAGCAGGCCCTCGGCGCCGTCGTCGCCCATGCCGGTGAGGATCACGCCGATCGCATTGCTGCCGGCGTAGCGCGCCGTGGAGCGAAACAGCACATCGACCGACGGTCGGTGGCGACTGACCAGCGGGCCGTCACGCAGTTCCACGTAATAGCGGGCCCCGCTGCGCTTGACCAGCATGTGGCGGTTGCCCGGCGCGATCAGCGCATGGCCGCGTAACAGCGAATCCCCATCTTCGGCCTCCTTGACGTTGATCCGGCAGAGCTGGTCCAGGCGGTTGGCGAACGAGCGCGTGAACCCCTCCGGCATGTGCTGGACGATGGCGATGGCCGGGCAGTTGGCCGGCATCGCCTGCAGCACTTCACGGATCGCCTCGGTGCCGCCGGTCGAGGCGCCGATGGCCACGATCGTCTCCGTGGTCCGGGCCATCGCCGCGTGCCCCGACGCCGGCAGAATGGCATCGGCAGTGTAGCGGGGTTCGGACGTCGACTTGAAGGCGGGCAGCTTGCGAACCCGCGCCTGGGCCGCGGCCCTGACCGCATCGACGATGCGCGTGCGGGACTCCTCGAAGAAGCGACGGGTGCCGAGGGTGGGCTTGGTGATGATGTCCACCGCGCCGGCTTCGAGCGCGCGGATCTGGGTTTCCGAGCCCGCTCCCACCAGCGACGAGCAGATCACCACGGGGATCGGATGCTGGGCCATCAGCTTGCGCAGGAAGGTCACCCCGTCCATGCGCGGCATCTCCACGTCCAGCGTGATCACGTCCGGCTTGCAGTGGCGCAGCTTGTCCACCGCCACGTAGGGATCGGATGCCGTTGCCACCACCGCGATGTCCGGCGCCGCGTCGAGAATCTCCGACAGGCTTTGTCGAACCAGGGCGGAGTCATCCACTACCAGTACCTTGATCATCCCAGTCTTCCGCCCTTCAGGTCAGTTTGCGATATACCGTGGGCACGACCGGCTCGAAGCCCTCGCGCGCGCCGCCGAGACTCTCCGAGTGGCCGATGAACAACAGCCCGCCGGGCTGCAGGGCGTCGCGCAGCCCGGCGATCACCCGCTGGCGATCGGCGTCGCCGAAGTAGATCATCACGTTGCGACAGAAGATCACGTCGTGACGCGGCTTGCCGGGGTATTGGCCGGTAATCAGATTGAACGTCGAGAAACGCACCACCGAGCGCAGTTCGGGGCCCATCTTGATGACCCCGCGCTGCGGATCGCGGCTGCGCAGGAAGTAGCGCCGCCGGTAGACCTCGGCGACCGGCTCGATGCGCGGCGCGGGGTAACAGGCCCGGCGCGCCGTCTCGAGCACCGACGGCGCGATATCGGTGGCCTCGATACGAAAATCGAAGCCCGTGAGCTCGGCCTGCAGCTCGCGCAGCACGATCGCCAGCGTGTAGGGCTCCTCGCCGGTCGAGCAGGCCGCGCTCCAGACCGACAGGGGGCGCGCCCAGCCGATCTCACGTCGCGGCGCGAGGACATGCCGCACATGATCCGCCAGCGCCTGAAAATGCGCGGGCTCGCGAAAGAAGTCGGTCTTGTTGGTGGTGAGGGCGTCCACCAGCCACAGCGGCTCGGCCGCCTGCGCCCCCGCCGGCGACAACGCGAAGTCCAGATAGCCCTGGAGCGTGGCCTGGCCGATGGCGCGCTGGCGCTTGCGCAGGCGCACCTCGATCAGGTGGCGCTTTTGCGTCGGCAGGCGGATCCCCGCCTGGCGTTCGACGAAATGCGCCACCCGCCGATGATCGGCGGGTGACAACCCCTCGTCGCCACCGTTCATGGGTCGCCCGCCGCCTCGGCACTCATGGCCGTCGAACGCGCCTCCCAACCATCGCCGTCCCGCTCGAGTACCGCTTGCAGCTCCGCCGAGGCAAAGATCCGCGAGAGACTCAGCAGGACCACGAAGCCCGCCTCCTGACGGACGATGCCCTGGATGAAGTCGCTGTCGATGCGTGTGCCGATCCGCGGCGGCGCACTGACCTCGTCCGGATCGATCTCGACCACTTCCTGGACACGATCGGCCAGCACGCCGAGCAGCGTCCTCTCGCCGTCGATGTCCACATGCAGGATGATGATGCAAGTGTCCACCGTCGGCTCGGCCCGCTGCATGGCGAAGTGACGGCGCAGATCGACCACCGGTATCACCTTGCCGCGCAGGTTGATCACGCCCAGCATGAAGTCGGGGGTGCGGGGTACCGGCGTCACCGCCCGGTACTCGATCACCTCCTGGATGTCGTGGATCTCCACGCCGAACCCTTCATCGTCGAGCACGAAGGTCAGGACCTGGAAACCACCCGCGGCCGGCGACATGTCGTTACGCGTTTCCATGGCACACCTCAGTAGCGGACGAAGCCATCGTCGCCGTCCAGGTCGATCGACACGCCGTCCCCGGCCAGGGCCGGCTGCCGGGCCGCCGACGGGCCGCCGA
>NZ_QWBW01000008.1 GCF_004117855.1 Modicisalibacter coralii | reverse complement strand
ACCTCGCGGGTCTTCTCGTGGCTCGCCAGGCTGCTCACGCCCTGTTCGTAGGCGTCATGGATGCGCGGGGTGAGCATGGTCTGGCTGGCGCTGTCGCGCACCGCCTGGCCGGCGGCCTCGACGAAGGCGTCCAGCTCCGGGCCCTGGACCGCGATCACCAGCCCCGGGTTGGTRCAGAACTGCCCGGCGCCCATGTTGAGCGAGCCGACGAAACCCTCGGCCATGGTCCGGCCRCGTTCCTTGAGCGCCGCGGGCAGCGGGAACACCGGGTTGATCGAACTCATCTCGGCGTAGACCGGRATCGGCTCGGGGCGTGACTGGGCGGTGGCCACCAGCGCCTGACCGCCGCCGCGGGAGCCGGTGAAGCCCACCGCCTTGATGCGCGGGTCGGCGACCAGTGCCTGGCCGACCTCCTGACCGGACCCGAACAGCAGCGAGAACACCCCCTCGGGCAGCTGGCACTTGGCCACCGCTKTCTGGATGGCGCGACCCACCAGCTCGCTGGTGCCGGGGTGGGCGGARTGCGCCTTGACCACCACCGGGCAGCCGGCGGCGAGTGCCGAGGCGGTGTCGCCGCCGGCCACCGAGAACGCCAGCGGGAAGTTCGAGGCGCCGAACACCGCCACCGGGCCCAGCGCGATRTGGCGCTGGCGCAGGTCGGCGCGGGGCATCGGCTGGCGCTCGGGGAGTTCCGGATCGACGCGCACGTCGAGCCACTCGCCGGCGCGCACCACCGAGGCGAACAGCCGCAGCTGGCCGCAGGTGCGGCCGCGCTCGCCCTCGATGCGCGGGATCGCCAGGCCCGACTCGTCGCTGGCGCGCTCGATCAGGTCGTTGCCCAGCGCCTCGATCTCGTCGGCGACGGTCTCGAGGAACGTTGCACGTTCCTCGAGCGAGGTCTCGCGGTAGGTGTCGAACGCCGCCCAGGCCAGCTCGCAGGCACGGTCGACCTCCTTGGCGGTGCCGCCGGCATAGACCGGCTCCATGCGCTGGTTGGACGACGGATTGATGGCCTGGATCGGGTCGCTCGATCCGGCGACGGCCTGTTGGCCGATCAGCAGTTTGCCTTCCAGTGTCATGATTCCCTCCTGACGTAATAGCTCTGGTCTAGAGCGTGTTGACCGCGGTCACGGTGTCGCGATCGCCGTCATCGAATTGCAGTGGATTGCGCAGGGGCCGACCGAAGGCCGGCAGCTCGATGTCGAAGCGGTCGCCGTCCCGGGTGCGGACGGCGTCGGCGAAACTCAAGGTCGCGGTGCCGAAGAAGTGCACGTGGACGTCGCCGGGGCGCCGGAACCCCGGATACTTGAAATGGTGGTGTTCGAGGTTGGCGAGGCTGTGGGCCATGTTGGCTTCACCGGTGAGGAACGGTTTCTCCCACAGCGTCTCGCCGTCGCGGACGATGCGGCTCACGCCCTCCAGGTGCGCGGGCAGTTCGCCGACCAGCAGTTCCGGGCCGAAGCTGCACGCGCGCAGCTTGGAGTGCGCCAGCCACAGGTAGTTGTGGCGCTCGGTGACGTGATCCGAGAATTCGTTGCCCACCGCGTAGCCGATCCGCCAGGGCTGGCCGGTGTCGTCGATCACGTAGAGCCCGGCGAGTTCCGGCTCCTCGCCGGCGTCCTCGGCGAAGGCGGGCACGGGGATGGCGGCCTCGGGGTCGACGACGCAGTCGCCGTCGCCCTTGTAGAACCATTCCGGCTGGGCGCCGACCTGACGGGGGTCGGGCTTGCCGCCCTCGACGCCCATCTTGAACATGCGCATCGAGTCGGTCAGCTGGCTGTCGTCGGCCTGGGCCTGGCTGTGCATCGCCGAGCGGGTATCGGCGCTGCCCAGGTGGGTCAGGCCGGTGCCGGTGACCAGGCAGTGGGCCGGGTCGGGGTGGCTGAGCGGGGCGCGCAGGCGGCGCTCGCGGACCAGCTCGGCGTAGTCGAGGCGTTCCCCGGTCAGCGCCGCCTCGACCACCTCGGCCAGCGGGCGATGCTCGCGGATGGCGCGGCGTGCCAGGCCGTAGGTACCGTCCTCGCCGGCGACCAGGCGGACCCGGTCGGGGCTTTCCACCACGGCCACCCGCAGGCGACCTTCGTGTTCACACTGGATGAGTCGCATGACGACCTCCAAGAATTCGAATGTTACACCAGCCACATGGCCAGCTCGGGGAAGAACAGCAGCGCGAACAGCACCACCAGCTGGATGGCGATGAACGGCAACAGCGAGACGAAGATGTCCTTGAGACTCACGCTCGGTGGCGCCACGCCCTTCAGGTAGAAGGCGGCCGGGCCGAACGGCGGCGACAGGAACGACACCTGCATGTTGACCGCGAACAGGATGCCGAACCAGATCGGGCTGTAGCCCAACTGGTCGACGATCGGCACGAAGATCGGCAGCGTCAGCATCGCCACGCCGATCCAGTCGAGGAACATCCCCAGCACCAAGAGGATCGCCATCATCACCAGCAGGATGGCGATCGGCGGCACGTCGAGGCCGAGGATCAGCTGCGAGATGAAGCGGTTGCCGCCCATCAGGTTGTAGACCCCGACCAGGGTCGCCGCGCCGATGCCGATCCAGATGATCATGCCGCAGGTCATCAGCGTCTGGCCGAGGCTTTCGTGCAGGGTCTTGAACGAGAACTCGCCGCGCCCGATCACCGCCAGCAGCACGCCGAACACGCCCATCGCCGCGGCTTCGGTGACCGAGGCCACGCCGCCGTAGATCGAGCCCAGCACCAGGAAGGCGATCAGCCCCGGGACGACGATCGCCTTGAGCGCCTGGCCGCGGCTCGAGAAGCCCTCGTCRCGRTCGGCRTCGGTCAGCGGCGGGCCGAGCWKGGGRTTCTTCAAACAGCGCACCAGCACATAGGCGATGTAGCTGCCCATCAGCAGCAGCGCCGGGGTGATCGCCGCGGTGAACAGGTCGGCGATCGACTGGCTGGCGATCAGCCCGTAGATGATCAGCACGATCGACGGCGGCATCATGGTGCCCAGCGAGCCGCCGGCGCACACCACGCCGATCGACAGGTGCTTGTCGTAGCCCAGGCGCAGCATCTGCGGCAGGGCGAGGATCCCCAGCAGCACGATCTCGCCGCCGATGATGCCCGACAGCGCGGCGAGGAAGAACGCCACCACCACGGTCTGGATCGCCACCCCGCCGGGCAGGCGCCCGGCGAACACCCGCATGGCGTTGAACAGGTCCTTGGCGATCCCCGATCGGTCGAGCAGCGAGGCCATCAGCACGAACATCGGCACCGCCACCAGCGAGTACTCGGTGACGAAGCCGTAGACCCGGGTGGTGACCAGCGGCAGGGCGTTGGGRCCRAACCAGCCGAAGGTGAAGCACAGCGCCACCAGGCCGGTGATGAAGGCCAGCGGCAGGCCGGTGACCAGCAGGGCGAAGATCGCCCCGACCATCAACAGGGTTCCGTCGGCGATACTCATTACGCGGTTCCTTCCGTGTCGGCGGCCACGGGGGCCGGCTTGCCGCGCAGCGACTGGATCAGGTGGATGAAYGCCTGAATGCACATGATCATCAGCGCGACCATGATGATGCCCTTGATCAGTGCCGGGAACGGCGGGTTCCAGGCGGTCCCGGAGCGCTCCAGCGACCACTCGCCGAGCGGGTTGTGGGAGGACTCCCAGAACATGGTGTAGGCGGCGTAGCTCATCGCCAGGCAGAAGCCGAAGGTGACCAGGTCGTTGAAGCGGTCGAGCCACAGTCGCAGGCGCGGGCCGGCGCTGTCGTAGAGCACCCGCACGCGGATGTGGCGGTTGCTGGCCAGCGCCGCCGGGCCGCCCAGCGCGAAGGTCACCGCGACCAGCATCACGGTGGTCTCGTGGACCCAGGAGGTCGGCGAGTTGAAGCCGTAGCGCATGATCACCTCGAAGACGCTGATCGCCATCGAGATGGCCACCAGCCAGGCGGCGACGCGGGCGCAGGCCACCACGCCGCGGTCGAAGGTGCTGCGCACCGGTGCGCCGGCCGCGGGCTCCTTGGCCGGCTCCGGCGCGCCGCTGGTCGCCGGGGCCAGTTCGTCGTCGCCCGGCGCGGCGGCACCCGGCGCCGCTTTTTGATCGTCGTTACGGGATTGGGAAGACATGGGATTTCCTCGGCACACGGGAAGCGATGGCGGCCGTCATGACGAGCGACGAGGCCCGCAGGCCCCGCCGTTCGTCGTGCGGTCCGCCGACCGCTCGATCAGGACTGGTCGCTGGACGTCTTCTCGGCGGACGCCGCGTCGTCGGCACCGGACTCGTCCTCTGCCTTGAGCAGGTTATGGTCCTGGAGGTAGCTCACGACGGACTTGTAGAACTCCTTGGTGACGTCGTTCTTGTCCGACCAGTCCTTCCACTCCTTCTGCGCGATGGCGCGGAACTTGGCGCGCTCTTCATCGGACATGTTGATGATGTGGATATCGGGATCCTGGCGCGCTTCGCGAACCGCCTTGAGATCGCGGGTCTTGAGCTGACCGACCATCTGGTAGGCCATGGCATCGACGGAGGTCGTGAGGATCGCCTTGAGATCCTCCGGCAGGCCGTCCCAGATCTCCTTGTTGAGCGACACGGCGACCATCGGCAGCGAGTGGAAGCCCGGGTAGTTCGGATACTTGGCGAACTCGTGCAGACCCTGCGACTGGTTGGTGGCGAACACCGTGTAGTCGGCGGCGTCGATCACGCCCTTCTGCAGCGAGGTGTACACCTCGGAGCCCGGCAGGTTGACCGGCGTGGCGCCCGCCCGCTTGAACACGTTGGAGACCATGCCCTCGGGGGTACGCAGCTTGAGCCCCTTGAGGTCCTCGACGGTCTTGATCGGGCGGGTCGAGGGCAGCGACTCGAGACCGGTCGCGGCGGCACCGATCAGGTGCACGCCATAGGGCTCGGCCAACTCGTTGTAGATCTCCTCGCCGCCGCCGTTGTTCATGTAGTCGAGGAAGTTGTAGGGGTCGCTCCAGGCGCCCACCAGGTTACCGATCATGCCGAACGCCGGGTTCTCGCCGGAGAAGTAGCTGGGGTCGGTCAGGTGTCCCTGAAGGATGCCGGCCTTGACCGCCTGCAGGGTCTGGTTGGGCGGCACCACGGCGCCCGTCGGCAGGATCTCGATATGGATCCGGCCGTCGGACATGGTCTCGACGTTCTGGGCCCACTGTTTCTTCATGTCGAACTGCGGCTCACCGGCGGTCTCGGACGTCTGGAAGGTCCATTCGTACTCGGCGGCCTGGGCGCTGAGCGCGGTGGTCGCGAGGATCGCGGCGGTCAGTACCTTGAGCGGAGTGCGTGAGATCATGACTGGGTTTCCTCTGGGTCACTTGTTGTATGCGGTTCAAGAACGGGAAGTTGGCGGGTCAGGCCGGGAAGGCCGAGATCCCGCCCGGTGCGGTCGAGGACCGCCAGTGCCGCCTGGGCGGCCTGATCGGGCTGACGCAGGCGTATCGCCTCCATGACACGGCGATGCCGCTCCATGCTGTCGTTGAGCTCGTCGGCGCTGTGATTGGAGCGCTCGACCAGCAACGCGATGGCCGGCTTGAGCACATGGCTGATCTGCGCCCAGACCAGGTTGTGCGAGGCATCGAAGACGGCCTCGTGGAACGCCACGTCATACTCGTCGTGGGTCCGCCCTTGCCAACATAGGTCGTCGTGCTCGAGGGCACGAATCATTCCTTCGTAGGCCGTCTCGATCGCCAGCAGGTCGGCGGCCGTGGCGTTCTCGGCGGCAAGCCGGGCGACGAAGGGCTCCACGGCGACGCGAAAGGCAAAGATCTCGCGCTGGATGCGCGGATTGGGCTGCGCGAAACGCGCCATCCAGGCGCTGACCTGCGGATCGAGCAGGTGCCATTCCTGCAGCACCCGCACGCGCGTGCCCTGCCCCGAGATACGCTTGAGCAGCCCGGCGGCGACCAGCGTCTGCAGGGCGCTGCGCACCGTGCTGCGGCTGACGCCGAACTGCTCGCAGAGATCCAGCTCCTTGGGCACGAAATCCCCCGGCGCGTACCGGCCGCTGAAGATGGCCTCGGCGAGGTATTCGGCGATGTCGGGACGCGGCGCGCGTCCTGTCTGGGGAGAAGCTTGGCTCATGGCAGTTCCGCGTTGCCTTGTAAGACCCGAACCGGGCTATGTCGGACATAGGATCGAGCAAGAACGGACAAAATGCCTTTAGACTTTGGTCATACGTCAGGCGGGAGGGGGACAAGAGAGCGAAGAAAGAAGAGAGGAGAAGGAAGAAAGGCGGATAGCCAGAACGGCGTGCGGTATCAGGACGGCGAGGGGAACGAAAGTGTTCGCGATGAAACAGGCACCGCTGTCGGGAACGAGTTCCCTCCCACCAACATCACCGAAACCGGACCGGGGTGTGGGAGCGAACTTGTTCGCGATGAACAGGAGACCGCTGTCGGGAGCGAGTTCCCTCCCACCAACATCACCGAAACCGGGCCGGGGTGTGGGAGCGAACTTGTTCGCGATGAACAGACCCCGCCGTCGGGAGCGCGTCCGACCCAGGCGCTCAGGGCGTCTCGTAGTGTACCCGCCCCACCTTGACCGAGGGCCCCACGGCCTCGCGAATTCGCGCCACCCCGGCATCACCGAAACTCGCACTGAGTTCGATCGCCTCAACGCCCTGCTCCGCCAGTTCCCTGGCCAGGCGCGCCGCGGCGTCGATGCTGTCGACCGTCCCCAGGCTGAGCGTGTAACCCTTGCCCCCCTGGCTGGTCAGCGAGGTATTGCCCGACGAGGGCACCAGAACGAGAAAGGCGAGATGCGAGCGAGCCATTATCGAGCTTCCATGTGTCGATTCGTATCTGCAGCGTAGCGCCTGGTGAGGCCGACGAGAAGCCGGCGCTGGCTCATGGCCGCCTTTTCAATGAGCAAAGCCGGATGATCGGCGCTACTATCGCCTGCGAGCTCCCGATACAAGGACGTCGCCTGATGTCGCCGAGTTACCTGCAATATCTCGTCCTGCCGCCCGTGGGCAACGTCCTGCTGATGCTGGCGGGGTTCGCGATATGGCGCAGCTCGCGTGGGCTGGGCCTGACCCTGGTGATCGGCGGCCTGGTGTCACTGCTGGTGATCTCGACGCCGCTGGTCAGCTATTGGCTGCGTCATGGCCTGGAGATCTATCCACCGCTCACGGCAGCCGAGGCCAGACGCGGTCAGGCGATCGTGATCCTGGGCGGGGGGCGCAACTACCACTCGCCGGAATTCGGCTGGGGCGACGCGCCCTCCAATACCACCTGGCGCCGGCTGGCCTACGGGGTGTTCCTGGCGCGGCAGTACGACCTGCCGGTACTGCTCAGCGGCGGACGGGTCCATGACGAACCCCTGGCCGAATCGCAATTGATGGCCAGGGCGATGCGTCAGGTGTTCGATATCCGCCCCACCTGGCTCGAGACGCAGAGCCGCAACACCGCCGAGAACGCCAGTGAAACGGCCCGCGTCCTCCAGGGCACGGACATTCAGCGCGTGCTGCTGGTCAGCCAGGCCTGGCACCTGCCGCGTGCCGTCGCCGCCTTCGAGCACGCCGGGCTGGAAGCGATTCCCGCCCCCACGGAGTTCGCCGGCAAGCCCCACCTCGATCCGCTGGCCTTCGTGCCACGGGCCTACTATCTGCGCCAGAGCAGCCGCGCGCTGCATGAATGGTTGGGGCGGTTGGTCTACGGGTTGCGCCGGTGGCTGTAGCGCGCCGTCTCGATAGTGACCCGCCCGCCAATAATGGTTACCCTCACCCGCTGCCCGACACGGGTCTTGCTGCGCCTTGTCATCGCGAGCCTCCGGTCCCGCGCGAGCCCGTCGGAGCGCACTTACTCTATCAACGGATTATCGAGTCCATGAACGCGCCAGCCCTTCCCAAAAGACGGATACTCATCGTCGTCCGACGTCTCAACATGGGGGGCATCCAGAAGGCGGCGTTGAGCCTGGCGCACGGTTTGTTGCAAGAGGGGCATGACGTTCACCTCCTGGTCCTCAAGGGACGGCCGGAACTCACGCCACCCGCCGGAACCCAGGTGCATCTCGTCGATTTCGAGCGTCAGGCAAGGCAGACCCCCACGGGGCTGGTCTATCATCTGCTGGCTCGGCTGGTGTTGAAGCCCGCGTTGCCGGGCACCGGCTTCATCTGGCCGGGGTGGTCGGTCAGCCGGCGGTTCAAGCGCCACGTGCAGACCCTGGAGACCCGCCACGGCGCCTTCGACTTGATCCTGATCCGTGGCCAGGGCGCCTTCGAGCTACTCTGGAACTACCGTGATCCCCGCTGCTGGCAGGTGGTGGAGGGCCCGGTCGGCGGTCCCGGCAACCACCGGCTGGCGCGCTGGCTCTATCGCAAGCTCTACGAAGACAAGCGCGTCATCGCGGTCTCGCGAGGTATCGCCGACCTGCTGACCAAGCGGCTGGAACGACACCATGTCAGGCCCCAGCGGGTGACGGTCATCCCCAATGCCGTCCCCCTGCAATCGCTCGCGGCCCTGAGCGAGGAAACGCCCGCCACGCCGCTGCCGACGACGCCCTACTTCGTCCACGTGGGCCGGCTCTCGTCGGTCAAGAACCAGGCCCTGCTGCTACGGGCCTTCGCCCGTGCCGACCTGCCCGTGGAGCTGGTCATCATCGGCGATGGCGACAAGCGTCAGTCGCTGGAGCAACTGGCCCGAGAGCTGGGCGTTGCCGATCGTGTACACTTCCTCGGCCAGCAGACGAATCCCTACCCCTGGATGGCCAACGCCCGCGCCTTCGTGTTGAGTTCCAAGGTCGAAGGCCTGGGCCTGGTACTCATCGAATCGCTCGCCCTGGGGACCCAGTGCGTCGTGACGGACGCCCCCGGCGGTATCCGCGAGGTGCTGCCGGCGGCGCAGACACGGCTCATTGCCCGGCCCAGCGTGGAATCGCTGGCCGACAAAATGCGCGAGGCCCTGGAGCATCCCGTCACGGTCGATCCCGAGTGGGCCGCACGTTTCGACGAGCGCGGCATCGCCCAAGACTTCCTGGCCCTGCTTTCCTCCTAGGCTCTATACGAAAACTGTCTGCGCTCGGCAATACGGCGTTAAAAATCGGCTCAAAATGCTCATTTACACCCCCGTAAACTCCGCTTCTTCGCCAATTTTTGCCTTGTCTTGCCTTCGCTCGCCGACTTTTCGTACAAACCCCAGTGAGCCGAGCTTTCATTGACCGCCAACCCGATGAGCGTGACCCGTGCAAACCCGCGACGACGACTACCCGCTCGACCCTGACATCAGCCTGACCACGACCCATGCCCCCGGTGGCGAATTGAGCCTGGCCGAAACGCCCCCGGGCTCCCCGCGACACTGGAGCTGGCTGTGGCAGATCGACTATCGCGCCCACCGCGGCCCGCGCCAGCCCCGCATCGACATCCATGCGGGCGGCCGACACCTGGTGACGCATTATCTGGAAAACGGCGAGCAGGGGCGGCGCTGGCTCAACCTGACCGGGATCGACGACTGGCACGGCCTGGTCGTGCATCCGTTGCACTGCTCGCTCGCCAGCCAGGGCACGCTGCACGGGTTTTCCCGCGCCAAGCTCGATGACGGCCCCGTGCTGTTCGTCGCCCCGCATCCCGACGACGCCGAACTGGCGGGGTACGGGCTCTATCGCCGCAACGCCGAGCGGACCTGGATCGTCACCCTCAGCGCCGGGGAAACGCTCAAGCGGCTGGACAAGCAATACTGGCCCGCCCTGGACACGGCCCCGGCAGCGGCGCGACGTCGCAAGGGGTGGATTCGCGCCTGGAACAGCGCAACGACCCCGCTGCTTGCCGGCATCCCGCCGGAGCGCCTGGTCATGCTGGGCTATTTCAACGACACCCTTGCCGCACTGACCGCAGACGTGACATCCGACGCCGCATCCCCGGAATCGTCGCTCCGCCCGAGCGACTTCCGGTGCTGGAATCGAATGGCCCTGCCGACCGACGCCGGGGCGACCAACGACGGCGCCGGCCTGGTTGCCGACCTGGCCTTTCTCGTCGACGCCATCCGCCCCGCCACGGTGGTGGTGACTCACCCCGAAGTCGACCCCCACCGGGATCACATCGCCGCCGCGCGGGCCAGCGCACTGGCTCTGCGGCGGGCGGGACACACACCTCGCCGTGTCCTGCTCTATGCCAACCACCTGCGGGGTCACAGGGGATTTCCGCCCGGCCCCGCCCATGCCGGGGCCTCGATCTGGCCCGGCCATTACCCGCAGTCGGCCTTCGGCGGATGGCGCTTTTACAGCGAGGTCCTCGACGCGGAAGTCCAGCGCGAGAAAGCCGTCAGTCTGGACACCATGCACGACCTGCGCACCCGGACGAGCCCCGAGAAACGCTTCAAGCGCTTGATCGCCGAGACCGTCAGGGGCACGCGGGGCAAGCGCTACGGCGATCACGACTACTTCCGCAGCCATGTCCGCTGTCAGGAGCCCTTCATCGAGGTCTCGGGTACGGCCTTCGTGAACGCCCTGACCAGCGGCGAGGACGCCGGGCCGGCGGACTGAGTCTTCTCGTATCAGGCACGGCGCTCGCCGTAGCGCCACTGCCAGTAATGGGTCACCAGGCCGCCGACGACGAGATTGTGGACATAGACCCCGGTCCAGAACGAGTCGTAGGACTCGAACTGATTGACGATGATCCAATAGACGAAGAAGGTCGCGCCGAACAGCGCGACATCGTCGGGCATGGCACCGCCGCGCCAGGCCAGCCAGGTCGCCCTGCCGATCCAGACGGCCAGGGCGGCGATGGCCGCCACCCCCAGCAGGCCGTAAGCCACCCAGATTTCGATGAAGAAGTTGTGCAAGTGACCGAAATGCTGCTTGACGACATCCGGCAGCCAGGGGGTGTGCTCGATCACCAGGCTGCGCCCTCCTCCGCCCCAACCGACCAGCGGACGCTCGGCGATCCACTGAAAGGCGGCGACCCAGCTATGGATCCGGATGCCGATGCTCGAATACGGCACGTCCTGGATATTGCCGGCCATGAGCTGTTCGATGACGGAAGACTCGGTGGTGATACGCTCGACCAGCACGCCGCCGAACAGCCAGCCGGCCACGAGGGCCAGGACCAGCCCCGCCACCAGCCCCGCCATCACCGGCTTGAGCAGGCGACGCCCCATGCCGCGGTAGCCTGCCCACAGCAGCATGATGACACCCGCCACCGGCAGGGCGACGACCAGCGCCAGCCAGATGGCGCGCGTCTGCCCGATGGCCACGGCCGTGGTACAAATGGCGAACACCACGCTCCACACGGCGATGCGCCAGACGATCCAGCGGCCTTTCGGCGCCATGAAGCGTCGCGAGAAGATGACGGTCCCGAGTAATGCCACCCCGAACAGCATGGAACCGTGCTGGTTGTTACGAATCCCGAAACCGATACGTTGCCCCTGCAGGCCCCTCAACCACTCATCCGGCCCGGGCAGCACGAATGACGCCATCAGATACCCGATCAGCGCCAGGCCCCATAGCACTAGCGTGTTGCGGGTGCTTCCACCCAGCCACCAGGCCACGGCGATGAAGATGAAGAGTTTGGCGAGCCGATCGACCTGCGGATTGCTCTTCACCCATTGCGGATGATGAAAATAGCCGAACGTCCAGGCAATGACCTGCACGGCGATGACCGCGAGCAGCAGCCACAATGCCGCCGAATTCCGAATTCCCTTGCCATAGACGAGCACGCATACCAGCCCCAGCAGGGCTGTCAACGACTCACCGATGCTCCCGACTTGCGGCCACAACACCTGAAAGGTGCCATACAGAAGCAGGACACCGACACCGGCCCACCACACCCCTCGAGGACAACGCCAGAATTGCGGTTGATGCCATAGTTGCCGTCGCCAATCGATCACGAAACGAGATCCTTCATAGTCTTCGAGCTTCCAGCGGAGTCGGAGTGTAAAGGAAACACTGCACAAATGCCTGCGCGGGTGAATCGCTGCGTTGCGCGGTGCTGGAACGCCAGCCCGGTCGGAATCCTCACATATACCCCATATGCTGCGGTTCCTGTGCTCCGGGCGCCTTGCGCTTCGTCCCGCTCGCCTATTTGTTCAGCGCTTCCTAAACGATCGGCTTCAAAAGGCGTTAGGCCCCCTGAAGCCCTTGATGATGGTCAGCGCGATAATGCGCAGGTCCAGCCATAGCGACCAGTTATCGATATACCAGAGATCATGCTCGACCCGCCTTTCCATCTTGTCGATCGTATCCGTCACACCACGAAAACCATTGACCTGTGCCCAGCCGGTAATCCCGGGCTTCACCTTGTGCCGTTTCATGTAGGATTCGATCAACTCCTTGTAGTGGTCGTTGTGCGCAAGGGCGTGGGGCCTTGGCCCGACGATCGACATCCGGCCTTGAAGCACGTTGTAGAATTGCGGCAATTCGTCCAGTGACGTCCGGCGTAGAAAGGCGCCGAAGCGGGTCACCCGCGGGTCGCCGCGACATGCCTGTGTCACCCGCCCGCTCGGCTCGTCATGCACCTCCATGGAGCGGAACTTGTAGACCTTGAATCGCTTGCCGTTGACCCCGGTACGATACTGCTTGAACACAATGGGCCCGGGACACTGCCATTTGAGAACAAGGGCGATAACGGCACATACGGGCAACGACAGCAGCAGGAACAGGGCCCCCAGAACGATGTCCTCGACACGTTTGAAAAAGCGCGCCGTCTCCGTCATGGGCGTGACGCTGAGATCGATCGCGAACTCACCGGCCACTTCACTCACCCGATGATTGAGCAACTGCATGTCCTGAAAATCGGGGATGAAGCGGACTTCCGCCATCTGGTTGCGCAAGCCGTAGAGGATACCGCGCACGACGCTGCCCATCTCCAGGGGAACGCAGATCCAGACCTCTCGAGCGCCGCTGTGCACGACTCGCTGGCACAGCCGCTCGATGCGCTCCGGCGCCAGGGTACCCGAAAGGCGCTCGATTCCGGCGATGGAGTACCCCTCCGCCGGGGTCGAACGCATCCCCCGAGCGACTCGCACCAGTTGCTGACCGGGCCCGACGAGAAAGACCGAGCGCCGGGCGAGACCCTGCCGTCGCGCCTGGCGCAACAACAACTGGGCGACCAAGCGCAGACCGCCCGCCATGACGAATGATATGGCCAGCGTATAGCTGACCCATAAGCGTGAGTAGCGATCCGCGGCATGCGCGAAAAAGATGAGCGACGTCGCCAGGATCGCCACGGTGGCCCAGACAACGCACAGCCGCCCCAGTAGCGTCGACACGCGGGTGATGCGCCAGCGCGTGTAAGCGCCCTGCATGATGTTCAACAGGATGACCAGCAACGCCATGACGATGATGGCCAGCACATAGCGATCGTGAATATCGAAGAACCCGAAGCGCAACCGGAAGGCCAGCAGTCCGGCGACGGCCAGGGCCAGGACATCCACCACGGGTACGATCAGCTTGGCGGGGTAACGCTCGGAAAACGCGATGGAACTGTGGTTCATAGATAACCGGACATCAGGAAATACGGCAAGTTACAGCGACGCCACGGTCTCCTCGTTCCTGACGTTCAGCGCGCTCACGGTATCGTCAGCCATGGCCGACATGATCTTATCGCGCCTGAAGCGATTCACAAACTCGTTGCTGGAGCGGGGCGACCACCGGGAGAACGGGGCGGACGATCAGGGAAAGCACGAAGGCAACGGCCGCCGACGCCCGGATCACAGGTCACGGCACGTCATGGCGATGACGAATGGGAGGCTCGGACAACAGGGACTGCATGGATCGCCCGGCCTGTGCGGGCAATGCAGGGTGGCGCCTCTGACTCTGGTGCACCGTGCAGCCTTCGAGCGGGCAGGCACAGCATGACGTATACGGGGCAGAAGGCACGGGCGAGAGCCCGTGCCGGGAAGGCCGCCTCTTCAAATGGCGTTCAGCAGCTGGCCGATGATGTCCTGCGGCGAGGAAACGGTGGTATCGACCACCAGTTCAGCCGACTCGGGCGGCTCATAGGGGCTGTTGATGCCGGTGAAATCCTTGATCCGGCCCTGGCGTGCCTTTGCGTAGAGCCCCTTGGGGTCACGCTTTTCGCAGACGTCCAGCGGCGTACTGACGTGGACCTCGACGAAATCCCCCGCCGGGAACCGTTGGCGTGCCGCGTCGCGGTCCGATCGAAACGGCGAGATGAAGGCGGTGATGACGACAATGCCGGCATCCGCGAACAGCTTGGCGATCTCCCCCAGCCGGCGGATGTTCTCGGTGCGGTCCGCCTCGCCCATGCCCAGATCCTTGCACAGACCGTGGCGGATATTGTCGCCGTCCAGCAGCATGGTGTGATAACCGCGACGGTTGAGTTCGACTTCCAGCGCATTGGCCAGCGTGGACTTGCCGGAGCCGGACAACCCGGTGAACCAGATGCACTTGCCGGCGTGGCCCTTGAGCTGCGCACGCATCGCCGGTGTCACGCTGGTGACATTCCAGGTCACATCCGCATTGCTGCCGTGATCACGAACCTCACGGGGCGTTTCATACGTGGCAGACACCGCGTCTTCGCCGACGCCGATGGCCAGACACTCGCGTAGCGCCACTTCCCACCGCGCATCGCGCTGGCCGCAGACGATGAAGAAGGGATTCAGCAGGCTCTCCTGCTGGTTACAGCGCAACGGCTCGAGCGTATCGACATCGAGCACCAGGCCACCGGCCGCGGTCACCACGGCCTGAGCGGCGGCAGTGTCCCATTCGCAGGTGGGGGCGAGGCGCGGGTAGAGATCGGCCTCGCCTTCCGCCACCCGGCACAGCTTGATCGAGCTGCCCATCGAGACCCGCTCGTGGGCCGGCAACCGCGTGCAGAAGGCCTCGAACGCCGCGCTACCGTGAGAGCGACTGCCCACGATCTGCCAGGCTTCCCGCGCCGGGTCCGGTAGCGGGCGCACACGAATCGACTCAGGGTCGGAAGCGCCGACCTGCTTCCAGGCGCCGGCGCCCTGCTGCCCCCACCAGGTGGTCTCGAGGACCGGCGCATGAACGATACCGAACACCGGCACGCCCTTCTCGACGAGCGCAACGTTGAGGGTGAACTCGCCGTTGCGCTTGATGAACTCCTTGGTGCCGTCCAGCGGATCGACCAGCCAGTAACGCGTCCACTGGCGGCGCTCGGCATAGGGGATCTTGCCGGACTCCTCGGAGAGTACCGGCCAATCGGGCGTGAGCCGCGAGAGGCAGTCGGTCAGCGCATGATGCGCGGCCATGTCGGCCTCGGTCAGCGGGCTGTCATCGGCCTTGGTGTCGACGTCGAAGTCGCGCTCGTAGATGGCCAGCACGCGCTGCCCCGCCTCACGAACGACCTCGAGCAGACGATCACACATCTCTTGGGGTACGAAATCGGTCAAGGAGGCCCCTTACATGCCATAAGCTTCATGTCCCTCATATACTCTCCCCATCGGCGGCTCTGCCCATAGCTTGAGGTCTGAAATGGCGAGGACCAGAAAATCCGCAGATACCTCTTGAAAACACGCTACCGCCCGGGGATTGTTCCGGGTGAATTCCCAAGACCCGACTGACACCCTGCCGCCACTTCCGTTAACGACATGTCTCGGCAGGAAACAATGAGTAACCTGCCGAGAGGTTCGAGTCAGTCTATTACCGAGTCCTGAAAGGCTCTAGCACAACGCCGTTGAAATTTGTGACCATGGACAAAAATCCGTCTTGTATCTGCGACAATTCAGTCGTCACGGTTTGAAGGTATGGCTCCCTTAATCACTTCCCCACCCAAGCGACATACTTTTGAACATATCGGCTCATCCTGCAAAGGACATCGAAACGGGGTTTGAGACCAAGCCGGGCAGCGTCACAGTTGCCGATACGGCCGGGCAGCATCGAGGCCTCGTCCTTGCTGTCACGAGAGCCGCGTCACGAGGTTTTCTCACTACCTGTGCCGTGCTTGCCTGGTCATGGGCCGTCTCTGAGTGACGTCTCGACGAAGTGGCCATATCGGCTGGCCAGGAGAAATCGGCCATTACCCTACCAATCATTAGGCAGCAAATGTTAACCTGTCAGTGGACCACATGCGCACACCGAGAACGATAGGTTCTCGATGGCTGACCGAGGATGCTTAGAGTGGCCTGGCAATGCTCAATGCTGGGACTCTTGGTCTGGCACGGGTTTCTGTCTCGCTAACGCGGTTTAGGTTTGTACGGAAACGGCCTGCACTCGCCAACTTTCCGTACCCATCCCGAGGCTGAACAATGAAGGGCCTGATGGAAACATCGGTGCGCGGTCGTTTGTGTATCTTTCACTCACCGCGAGGATTACATCATGCCCATTCACCATGTCGACGCCGATGATCAGTCCAGCATCCGCGATATCTACACGACCGATGCCTCGGAAGCCAGCCTGCCCAAGCTTCGTCTACCGCAGGGCCGAACAGAGCCTCACGCGGCCTACTCTCTCGTTCGTGACGAACTATTGCTTGACGGTAATGCACGCCAGAACCTTGCGACTTTCTGTACCACCTGGGTGGAGGACGAGGTCAAGCAGTTGATGGCGGATGCCGTCGATAAAAACATGATCGACAAGGACGAGTATCCCCAGACGGCCGAGATCGAGAATCGCTGTGTGCATATTCTTGCCGATTTGTGGCATGCACAGAAGTCCTGGGAAACGATCGGCTGCTCGACGACAGGTTCCAGCGAAGCGGCCATGCTCGGCGGGCTTGCCTTGAAATGGAAATGGCGCCAACGCCGTGAAGCCGAGGGGAAAGACACCAGCAAGCCCAATATCGTGACTGGCCCCGTGCAGATTTGCTGGAAAAAATTTGCGCGATACTTCGATGTCGAAATCAGAGAAGTCCCTCTGGAAGGGGACGCCCTGGGATTACAGCCTTCGGATCTTCGAAAGTACTGCGATGAGAACACGATAGGGGTCGTTGCAACGCTGGGTGTGACATTTACGGGTATCTATGAACCCGTGGAGGCCCTGGCCAGAGAGCTCGATTCTATCGAGCGCGACCTGGGTTTGGACATTCCGATCCACGTCGATGCCGCCTCCGGCGGTTTCATCGCACCGTTCATCCAGCGCGACCTGGTGTGGGATTTTCAGATTCAACGAGTCCGTTCCATCAATGCCTCGGGCCACAAGTACGGACTAGCGCCACTGGGGGTGGGCTGGATCGTCTGGGCGTCAAAAGAAGACCTCCCCGACGACTTGATCTTCTATGTCGACTATCTCGGCGGCAACATGCCGACCTTTGCACTCAACTTCTCCCGCCCGGGAGGCGAGATCATCGCCCAGTACTACAACTTCCTGCGCCTGGGTCGTGATGGTTACACGGATATCCAGCAGGCCTGTGCCGATACGGCTCAGTGGCTCGGCAAGGCGTTGCCGAAGATCGGGCCGTTCGACATGGTTTACGACGGTCATGGCGGGCTGCCAGCGGTGGCCTACAAGTTGACCGACGCTGATCATGGATTCAACCTCTATGACCTTTCCGAGCGGCTTCGGATGCGGGGATGGCAAATCGCCTCTTATCCGTTGCCTTCCAACCGTGAGGAAACCGTCGTACAGCGTATCCTGGTTCGGCATGGCGTGAGTCGCGACCTGGTACTGTTACTGATCGAAGACATCAAGCGTGCCATCAAGCATCTATCGGAGAACCCCGTACCGCATTCGACGGCCAAACCGGGGTTCCATCATGGCTGAGACACGTCGCGGTTTTCAGTCGATGTCAGGTGGCGGGCTGCATTACTCGGGCTTGCTGGCCCTATTGGTTGCCGGCCCTGCCATCGCTCAGGATGGCGCGGCCCATGGCGGTGAGCGCGTCATTGGCCAAATCTTCGACCGCATAGAACCCGTTACAGAAACCGGGCTGCATGGCTTCTTCGAGCTACTCGGAAACCAGCCAATTGCGTTCATCCTGCTCGCATTGGCGCTGGGCAACTTGATCGGGAAGGTCAACATCAAGGGCGTTTCGCTTGGCTCGACAGCCGGCTCACTGCTGGTTGGCGTCATCATCTCGATGATGGCGCAAGCCTTCTTCGGGATCACCTACGCCATTCCTGGCGTATTGTCCTCCTTCATGCTCTTGTTATTCATGTATGCCCTGGGCTTGAAAGTGGGACCTCAGTTCTTTTCTGGACTGCGCAAGGGGGGCATCGCCTTCATTGGTATCGGCGTCATTGTTTGGGCACTGAATTGGGTCATCTGCTATTTCGGCGCCGACTGGGCGGGATTGGCACCTGGCTATGCGACCGGCCTGATCTCGGGCAGCTATACCATCACGGCGATTCTCGGCGTCGGTCAGAGCGCCTTGTCGAGCGGCGCTTATACGCCCCCTTCAGGAATGACGGTGGAAGAGGTCGGCGCCAACATGGCCGCCGCCTATGCCATTAGCTATGTACTATCGAGTGTCGGAATCATCCTGCTAATCCGATATCTGCCACGGATTTTCGGTCGCGATGCCAAGGCGGACGCGAAACTGGCCGAAGCCGACTACAGTGGCGGGGCGACACACCCCGTCCCCGGGGCACCTGGCGCACTAGTCATGGGGTTTTCGCCCTATGACCTGCGCGCATTTCGCGTGACCCACGAAAAGCTCATCGGCCGTAGTCTTGCCCAGTTGGCCAAAGACTACCCGCAGGTGCCGATATTGCGGGTCGTGAGAAACCATGAGGTTCTCGAGTTGTCCGGTAATCTCGTGCTTGCCATGAATGACATTGTCACGGTTCGCGAGAATGTACACGACCTCATCTTCGAGGACGGCGAGTTGATAGGGCCCGAGTCCGATGAAGCGCTTGCCCGGAACCTCCCTCTAGAAGTGGCTGATGTGCATGTCGGTTCTCGCGCCGTCTCCGGGAAGACCCTTCAGGAGCTGGAAAACCATGGTCTGCGAGGCGTTGTCGTACAGGCGCTTTTCCGAGCCGGCAACGAATTGCCGCTCGGGCCGGATAGTGCCGTTTCCTTTGGCGACGTATTGCGTTTGACCGGGCCCGATGCAGCCATCAAGGCCGCGGCGGGGAAACTGGGGGGGCGCGCGATCCTGCCGACCATGAAATCCGAGGTGCTTTATCTGGCGCTGGCCATGCTGGCAGGCTATCTGGTTGGCATTGCCAGTGTCACGATCTCGGGGATTCCCTTTTCCCTGGGCACGTCAGCAGGCTGCATTCTCGCCGGGGTCGGCGTGAGTTATTTCCGAAGCCGCAATCCCGAGTTCGGTGGCCCGGTTCATGAAGGGGCGCGAAGCTTTCTTCAGGACTTTGGCTTGAATGCGTTCGTCGTGGTGCTGTCTGCGAATGTGGGTCCCAAGGTCATTTCCGCGCTGGGCGGCGACACCCTGGTGTGGTTGGCATTGATCGGTACGCTGGGCGCGCTCGTCCCCCCTCTCATCGCCTTCTGGATAGGCTTCAAGTTCTTTGGCCTCAACTCGATCATTGCCGATGGTGCCGCCACGGGGGCTCGAAACAGTACGCCGGGCTTGAATGCGATCATCGAAGAGTCGGGTAGTTCGGTGGCTGCCGTGCCTTATCCGGTCAGTTATGCGTTGACGACGGTACTGGCATTGATCGGAGGCTACTTTTCGATGCTGTTCTCATAGTTTGTCGACAAGGGCCCGAATGATGAAGCGAAACCCGGGTCAGCACCCTGTCCCGCTGCTCATTCGGGCCCGCCGGGAGTGTGGTCCCGCGAAGAAGCGGACTTGCCCCGGATTCACCACACTGGCTGAAGTGACCGCCATTCGACGCTGACTGTCGCGTGCGTGGCGGGCCTCACCTTCCCGATTTTTGCAAGAACCCGCTCATTGCATGGAACGCAAGCAGCTTCTCAAGGCGTCTCTCCAGTCCGGCAGACGGACAGCAAAGGCGTCCTGCAGCGTCGAGGTATCCAGCCGGGAGTTCCTGGGGCGTGGCGCCGGCTGGGGGTAGTCACTGGAAGGTATCGGTTCGACGGTCGGGATACGCGCCGCATCCAGCAATCCCAGACCGACCGCCTCCTCGAAGACGACCGTTGCAAAGCCATGCCAGCTGGTCGCGCCGGCGGCCGTCAGGTGATGGACCCCCGCCTTCTCCGAAGACCAGCCCTCACGCCGCCAGTCATGCAACGCCAGGGCCGTCACGTCAGCGATGGTGGCCGCCCAGGTCGGCGCGCCGATCTGATCGTCGATGACCGTCAATCGCTCGTGCGTGGTCGCCAGGCGCAGCATGGTCTTGACGAAATTGTGGCCATGCGCGGCATAGACCCAGCTCGTGCGCAGCACCAGCGCCTTGGCCCCCGACGCCAGGATGGCCCGCTCCCCCTCGCGCTTGGTCTGCCCGTAGACGGACGCCGGCGCCGTCGAAGCGTCCGGCCGGTACGCCGATTCGCCCTCGCCGGCGAAGACGTAGTCGGTGGAATAGTGCACCAACGGGATATCGCGCTCTGCGCAGGCCGCCGCCAGCTCCGCCACGGCGTCGGCATTGATGCGCCGGGCCAGCTCGGGCTCGCTCTCGGCACGGTCGACGGCCGTGTAGGCGGCGGCGTTGATCACCACGCCCGGCGCGTGTCGCGCCAGCGTGGCGGCCACCGCACCCGGCTCGGCCAGATCGCAATCGCCACGCCCCAGGGCCAGGCCGCGTCCGAACGGCTGCATGGCGCGTTCCAGCTCACGCCCCACCTGACCGTTGGCGCCCAGGATCAGATAATCCAGCCGCGTGTCGCTCATTCGAAGACCTCCGCCTCGCGCAGCGTCGCGCCGGCCAGGTCCTTGTCGGACAGGGTCAGGTTGGGCACGTCCGGCCACTCGATGCCCAGTTCGGGATCGTCGTAACGGATGCTGCGCTCCGAGGCCGGATGATAATAATCGGTGGTCTTGTAGAGGAAATCGGCACTCTCGGACAACACCACGAAGCCATGTCCGAAGCCTTCCGGCACCCACAGCTGGCGATGGTTGTCGGCCGAGAGTTCCACCCCCACCCACTGGCCGAAGTGGGGCGAGGAGCGACGCAGGTCGACGGCGACATCGTAGACACGGCCATGCGTCACGCGTACCAGTTTGCCCTGGGTATGCTCGAGCTGGTAGTGCAGCCCGCGCAGCACGCCCTGACGTGAGCGGGAGTGATTGTCCTGCACGAAGTCACGCCGGCAGCCGGTGGCCTCCTCGAAGGCGCGCTGGTTGAAGCTCTCCATGAAGAAGCCTCGCGCGTCGCCGAACACCTTGGGTTCGAGGATCACCACCTCGGGCAGGTCGGTCGCTACCGCCTTCATCGATACACTCCCTTTTCCTTGATCACACGGCGCAGATACTGCCCATAGCCGCTCTTCGCCAGCGGCTCGGCCAGCTTCAGGAGCTGGTCGTCGTCGATCCAGCCGTGCCGCCAGGCGATTTCCTCGGGACAGCACAGTTTCAGCCCCTGGCGATGCTCGATGGTGGCCACGAAATGCGAGGCTTCCATCAACGACTCGTGGGTGCCGGTATCCAGCCAGGCGAAGCCGCGGCCCATGATCTCGACGTTGAGATCGCCACGCTCGAGATACAGACGGTTGATGTCGGTGATCTCCAGCTCGCCACGTTCCGACGGCGTCAGAGACTTGGCCATCTCGACCACATCGCCGTCATAGAAATAGAGCCCGGTCACGGCGAACGGCGATTTCGGCTCGGCGGGTTTCTCCTCGAGAGAGGTCGCCCGGCCCTCGGCATCGAAGTCGACCACGCCGTAGCGTTCCGGATCATGCACGTGATAGGCGAACACGCTGGCCCCCTGCTCCCGCCCCATGGCGTTGTCGAGCAGCGGTTTCAGGTCATGACCATGGAAGATGTTGTCGCCCAGTACCAGGCAGCTCGGCGCACCGTCGAGAAATTCCTCGGCGATGATGAAGGCCTGAGCCAGCCCGTCCGGGGAGGGCTGTACCGCATAATCGAGGGCGATGCCCCACTGACTGCCATCACCCAGCAACTGCTTGAAACGTGGCGTGTCCTGAGGCGTGGAGATGACCAGAATCTCGTCGATACCCGCGAGCATCAGCGTCGCCAGCGGGTAGTAGATCATCGGCTTGTCGTAGACCGGCAGCAATTGCTTGGAAACCGATATCGTCACCGGATGCAGGCGAGTGCCGGACCCACCGGCGAGAATGATACCCTTGCGCTTCATGGCGTCTCTTCCTGACTCGTTTCAATCCATTCCGTAGTGATGCGAGGTCCACTCACGATAGGCACCGCTGGTGACACCCTCCACCCAGTCGTCGTTCTCCAGATACCACTGCACCGTCTTGCGCAACCCGGACTCGAACGTCTCGAGGGGCCGCCAGCCGAGGTCGCGTTCGATCTTGCCGGCATCGATGGCATAGCGCAGATCGTGACCGGGCCGGTCCTTGACGTAGGTAATCAGCTCCGCGTAACGCGACACCCCGGCCGGATGCTCGGGAGCCAGCTCATCGAGCAGCGTGCAGATACGCTCGACCACCTCGAGGTTGCGATGTTCGTTGTGCCCACCGATGTTGTAGGTTTCCCCGATCGCCCCGGAGGTCAGCACCGTGACCAGTGCCCGGGCATGATCCTCCACGTAGAGCCAGTCACGCACCTGACTCCCATCACCATACACGGGTAACGGCTTGCCCGCCCGGGCATTGAGGATCATCAGGGGGATGAGTTTTTCGGGAAAATGGTAGGGGCCATAGTTGTTCGAGCAGTTGGTCACCACGACGGGTAGCCCGAACGTCCGGTGCCAGGCGCGCACCAGATGGTCCGAACCCGCCTTGCTGGCCGAATAGGGCGAGCTGGGGGCATAGGCCGTGTCTTCGGTGAACAGCCCGTCCGGGCCGTCGAGATCGCCGTAAACCTCATCGGTGGAGACATGATGAAAGCGGAACGCCGCGCGCCGCTCTTCCGGCAGGGCCTCGTAGTAGTTGCGTGCCGCTTCCAGCAGGACGCCCGTGCCGACCAGGTTGGTCTGGATGAAATCCGCAGGCCCGTGAATCGAGCGATCCACATGGGACTCCGCCGCCAGGTGCATCACCGCGTCGGGCTGGTGGCGCTCGAACACCTCGCGCAGGGCATCGGCATCGCAGATGTCGACCTGCTCGAAGGCATAGCGATCACTGCGCGCCGCCTCCCCCAGGGAGGCCAGGTTGCCCGCGTAGGTCAGCTTGTCGACGTTGACGACACGGTGCTGCGTGTCGCCAATGACATGGCGCACCACCGCCGAACCGATGAAACCGGCGCCACCCGTGACCAGTATTTTCATTGCCTCATCCATTGTAAAAAATCGGCCACAGTCTACGGCCTATCCTAAAATGGGAAAAGGCACACTCCACTCCTGTCGATGATACAACCTTATGCGCCGGGCAGCAGCGTTGTCAGTGACGCAGCACCACCCGGTGCCTCGCCAATTGTCGATTGACCGACAAAACCGCCCTGACCGCCGCGTCGCGGCCCATGGCGGCGCTGCCTTCACGGGCCCGCCGGCAATGCAACAATGCCGCCTTGCGTCCCGCCTCGGCATCCGCCGGCCACGCCAGCGCCAGCGGCTCCAGTAGCCGGCGCAGTGTCGAGAACAGCGACGCGTTCATCGGCGCATCCCGCAGCACCGCCTCGGCAGGCCGAAAACCAGCGCGTGCATTGAGAGCCAGCATGTAGTCGCAGGCCGACTGACACTGCAGGAAGCCATCCTCGGTGACGATCAGCAGCGGGAAGTAGGCGGCCAGCGCCGGCAATGCATGGTTGGCAAAGGCCCGGCCACGCCAGTAACCCGCCGCCACCCGGGCGAAATGACGATAGTCGGCAATGGCCTGCAGGCCGGATTCGGCGAAGGGAAGGATCTCCACCGGGGGCTTGGCACGATCGACGGTATCGTTGGCGACATCGACATACAGCGTGCCGGCCAGGAGGGCATTCTGGAAATAGTCACCGCGCAGGTCGCCCCACACCTGACGCAGGACACCCCCCGCCTGGTGAAAGGCCTGGAGTCGCCGCAGCCCGTGCCGAGCCTCCAGCGCCAGTCCGTCCGGTTCCAGCCCCGCCAGATGCTGGATCACCGCCTGCGAGATTTCCAGGCACTGACCCAGGGGGTAGGCTTTTCCCCGCTTGGCCGGACAGGCCCGGCGCAACGGTTCGTCGACCCTGCGACGCAGGGTGAGGAACAACGCCTCGAGATCGCCGGAAAACGCCAGCAGGTGCTGCTCGGTCAGGGCCTGCTGACGCGCCGCATCAAGGACGCGCGGCTCGTTGGGCAGCAGGGCCGGTTCGGCAGCATCGCTCACGGGATGCCGCTGGGCTATCTTCACGGCCACAGCGGCACTATCTCCATGATCTACCCCACCTCCACGACCTACCCAGCCTCCACGACGGCATCAGCCCCACAGCCCGTCGTCGTCAGCCGTCACCACCCGGCCTTCGTCGTAGCCATAGCGCAGGTAATGCCCCAGCGGCTCCACGCCGGCCTCGGCGACGTCCGGATGACGCTGAAGGTAGGCATCCAGGTCGAACCACGCCGACGGATCGCGCCCCTCCTGCCAGCCCCAGGCCTGGTAATGCTGGTAGCCGCTGTCCAGCTCGCCGCGCTGGATCGCCGCGTCGACGTCCGGGTTGGCCTCGCGATAGACGCGTTCGTCGAACAGCGCGTTCGGGTCGCGGCCCTCGTGGGCGCCGTAGTCGCGGTAGTGATCGAGCGCGGTGATCTCGCCCCGCGCCACGGCGGCGGCGACATCGGCGTTCTGCGACAGATAGAAATCCTCGTCGAAGCCGCTCACACCGTCGTTGCCCTCGCGCCCTTCGTCGGCGCCGTAGCGTTCATAGTGCTCGTAGCCGCTGGCGAAGTCGCCACGGGACACCGCCGCCGCCACGTCGGGGTTGTGGGCCAGGTAGAAGGCCTCGTCGAAGCCGCTCACACCGTCGTTGCCCTGGCGCCCCTCGTCGGCGCCGTAGCGCGTGTAGTGCTCGTAGCCGCTGGCGAAGTCGCCACGGGACACCGCCGCCGCCACGTCGGGGTTGTCGGCCAGGTAGAAAGCCTCGTCGAAGCCGCTCGCCGTGACCAGTGACGGCGCCTCGACCAGTTCGACCCGGTCGTTGAAGCGCAGCAGTTCGACCCCGCTCAGGGTGTCGTGCTCGCCGTTCGCCTCGCTCACCACCAGGCGGCCCTCGGCGTCGCGGGTCAGCGTGACCTGATCGCGGTCGAGGGTGAAGCGCGCCACGTCGACCCCGGTACCGCCGTCCAGGGTGTCGTTGCCGCTGCCGCCCACCAGGCGGTCGTCGTCGACACCGCCCGAGACCGTGTCGTTGCCGCGCCCGCCGAACAACAGGTCCTTGCCGCCGTCGGAGGCCACCACGTCGTCGCCACCCTGGCCACGGATGATGTCGTCGCCGGGGCCGAAGAACAGGCGCTGGCTGCTGTCGTCGCCCAGCACGTTGTCGATGTCGTCGTCACCGGCCTGCGGCTCGCTGCCGTCGAACGAACCGCTGCCGCGCACCACGATGCTCCCCGAGCCGGTGATCGAGATCGACTCCCCGTCCGCGCCGCCGAGACCGCTGGTGTCGACCACCACCACGGTCTTGTCGTTACCGATATCGATGCCGATGCGATGACTTCCGCCCGTGGACGTGATCGGCCGGACCTCGGTCACACCGACACCGCTACCCCCCAAGCCGCCACCCAAGCCGCCGACACCCGACAGGAAACCATCGAGCCCGTCGCGATCCTCGGCATCGCCATCCGCCGTGCCGTCGAGGTCGATCACCGTCCGCAGCGCGTCACGGCTGGTGCTGACCCGCTGGAAGAGCAGCAAACCGGTATTCTCCGAGACACTGATCCTGACGCCATTGCCACCCTCGACGTCGACGTCACCGGTGGTGGCGTCGTCATCCTCCCGGGAGCCATCGGTCACCGGGTCGATCGAGATCACGTCCACACTTTCGCCGGTATCCCGATCGGTGGTGGTGGCACGGATGGCCGGCGCCCCGTCGATGGTGGTGCGGGTAAAGGTATCGGTGGGTGTCAGCCCCGTGTCGATGCCGTCGTCCACCGGCGAGCCATCGTCACCGCTGAACAGGTCGCCATCGTCCTCGCTGGGCGGCGTCGGCGGCGTCGGCGGCGTGGGCGGAGATGGCGGCGTCTCGTCGACGTCGGTCACCGTGATCGCCAGCGTCTGCGTCGCCGGGTCCCGGCCATCGTCGGCCTGGACGGTCACCTCGTAGACGTTCTCACCGTCCTGGTCCTTGGGTGCCTCGAAGTCCGGCGCGTCGCTGAACGTCAGCGCCCCGCTGTTGGCATCCAGCGAGAACAGCGCCGCATCGGCACCGCCGGTGATGCTGTAGAGCAGCGGATCGCCGTCGGCGTCGCTGGCGGCCAGGGTGGTGACCGCCGTGGCGTTCTCGGCCACGTTCAACGCCGTGGGTGTGGTGAATACCGGCGCGTCGTTGACGCCGGTCAGCGTCACGGTCACCGAATCGTCGGCATCGGCCAGCGCCCCGCCACTGCCCTGTGCGCCCCCGTTGCCGTCGCTGAAGCGATAGGCGATCTCGACGCTGGCCGGCGGCGCGTCGCTGCCATTGGCATAGGCGATCTGCTGCAGCGCGCTCGACACCCGCGCCGTGGTGGCATTGGCGTCGAAGGTCAGCGTCAGAGTACCGCCGCCGTTGGTGGTCACGGTGCCGATGGTGTTGCCGTCCAGGGTCAGACTCGCCCCCTCGGACAGCGCCCCCAGTGTGCCGGTGGCGGAGAATTCGTCGTCGGCATTCGCCCCGCCCTGGCGGGCCAGGGTCAGACTGGCGCCGGCATAATTGCCCGCGCCCCCGTTCATGGCATCGAGTTCGGGGTCCGCGATCGTGGCATCGCCATCCAGCACCACGGCGGTCCCGCCCTCGGTGAAGCTCGGCGTGGCATCGACGCCGGTGAAGACAGGCGCATCGTTGACGGCCTCCACCGCCACCGTCACGGTCGAGGGAGGGGAAACGGCGCCGCTGCCATCGTTCAGTGTGACGGTCACGCTACGGCTGGTGGTGTCGGGAGTGCCGGTATCGGTGTTGCTGTAGGTCAAGGCGCGCATCAGCTCCTGCACACGCGCCGGCGTGGCGTTGGTATCCAAGTGCACGACCAGGTCGTTCCCCGCCGAGATGTTGTTGGCGAGCGTGCCGACGGCCGTCCCTCCCACCGAGACGGTGGAACCCGCGGTCGCCCCGGCGAGCGAGACATTACCGGCCGTCGACAGCGACAGCACGTCATCGGCGGCATCGCCACCATCGGCGATGCTCACCGTCAGCGCACCGTTGTTGAAGTCCGTACTGTCCGCATCGGTGACCGTGGCATTACCCGACAGATCCAGCAGCACGGGCGAACCGCCCTCGGTGAAGGTCACCGAATCGCCATCGAGCCCGCTCAGTACGGGCGGATTGGGGGTCACCGAAATCGTGAAACTCCCCGACGCGGTCTCGGCGCCGCCATTGGCCGTGCCATCCCCATCGTCCAGATCCAGCATGAAGATGCGGTTGCCGAGCCCGGAGGGCGCGTCGTAGGTCAGGGCACGAACCAGTTGCAGGACGGCCGCATTCGTCGCGTTGCCATTGAACGCGATGGTCAGCGTATTCCCGCCCTGCCCGTCGTTACTGCCATCGACCGTGCCGATGGCCGTGCCACCGATGCTGATTGTCTCGCCCGCGGCGATCGCCCCGTCGCCCCCGGCGGTGGCGATGCTGCCATCCAGCCCCCAGCTACCGTTGAACGTGCCGGTGTTCTGGGTCAACGTCAGGCTGCCGCCGTTGTAATCCGCAGAGTCGACGTTGGCGAGGGTCGCATCGTCGAGACCGGTGACGTTGAGCGCGCCGCTACCGGCCGTGATCTGGCTGGTATCGCCAGCGACATTGCCGATCACCGGCGCATCGTTCACACCCGTCAGACTCACCGTGCTCACCAGATTGGGCGTGGCACTGTCGGCGCCGCCGTTGGCGACACCGCCGTCATCCTGGATACCGGTGATGGTGACGACGCGGTTCCCGGCCATCGTCGGGTTGTCGCTGGTGTTGCGATAGCCCATGGCGTCGATCAGGGTCTGCATCTGCGCATTGGTCAGGCTGGCGCCGGTAAAGCCGACCGTCGCGGTCGCGCCGGACACGGAAACCGTGACCGTCAGGCTGTTGGCCGCCGTGGTCACGGAATTGCCGTCGGTCAGCGCCACGTCCGAGCCGTCGACGGTCAGGATCTCGCTCGCCCCGTCGGACACGTTGGTGACGGTCAACGTCATCGAGGCGAAACGATCGACGGCGTTGGTGGTCTCCACCGTATCGGCCGTCACGCCAGAAAAGAGATCGGCCGCCGCGGCCCCTTCGATATAGGTCGGGTCCTGCCCGGTCGCGGTCAGCGTCGGCGCGTCGTTGACGTTGGTGACGGCCACGGTGGTCGAGCCGGTCGCAGTTTGCGTCCCGCCGCTTCCCTGCGTACCGCCATTGGCGTCGCTGAAGGTCCAGTCGAGCTGCACCGAGCCCGCCGGATCGTTCGCGCTATTCGAATAGCGAACGGCCTGCATCACTTCGTTGACCAAGGCGGTGGTCGGGGT
The DNA here is from genome assembly GCF_004117855.1 of Modicisalibacter coralii. GTDB lineage: Bacteria > Pseudomonadota > Gammaproteobacteria > Pseudomonadales > Halomonadaceae > Modicisalibacter > Modicisalibacter coralii. The sequence goes on along the minus strand of NZ_QWBW01000008.1, from coordinate 313,666 downwards.
CGTGCCATTATTGGCGAAGGTGATGCTCACCTGGCCAGCCGAACCGGTGTCGAAGCTGGCGATCTCGTTGCCGCCGGCGGAGATGGACGAGCCCGCAACGGTCAGATTGCCCCCGGTGGCGATGGAGAACTGATCCACCGCATTCGCCCCGCCGTGGCGGGCGATGTTCAGCGTCGCCCCGCTGAAATCACCGTTGCCGCCGTCGAGACCGGCGAGCTCCGAATCCATCACCGTCACATCGGCGTCGAGGATTACCGCCGGGTCACCCTCGGTATAGCTGGGGGTTCCGTTCAATCCGGTCAGAACGGGCGCGTCATTCACCGCCGCGACCGAAACGGTCTGGGTCGACCCGCTGCTATTGCCCGTACCATCGTTGGCGACGAAGGTGATCGTGCGGTTGGCCGTGCTTGGCGTGTCGCTGGTGCTGTCGAAAGTGACGGCACGCATCGCGTTCTGGAACTGCGCCACCGAGGCCGTGGCACCGGCGGAAGTCAGCGTGAGAACGCCCGTGCCCGAGGCGAAGCTGGCCGTGATATTGCCGAAATTGCTCGCATCGTCGTTGATGAAGGCGAGCACGTCCGAACCGCTCGCATAGTTCCCGGTGATCGAGACGGTGGCACTCGCCAGGGTCGCGTTGTCGATATCGCCGAGCGTGACGCCGGCATCGACCGCGACCGCACCCGCATCCTCGGTAAAGGCCGTGGTGCCCCCCGAGGCCGTCACCGTCGGCACGTCGTTGACTGCCGTGACCGTGATCGCGGCCGTGTCCGTGGCCGTCGAGAAGGCGGAGCCCGCCGTCGTGTCGGCTCCCGTCACCCCGTTCGTGCCGCTGCTCCGGTCCCAGGCCTTGAAAGTGATCGCGTCCGAGATCGAACCGTTCACGTTCGCGTCCGGTTGGAAATAGACCCGCGTGTTCGCGTCGGCATTCAAGAGCAACGCCGACGACGCAGAAACCGTTCCGGTCAGCTGGCTCCAGTTTGTACCGCCGTCGGTGGAATAGTAGAGCGTGCCCTGATTGACGCCCACCACCGCAATGCCGGCCGAGTCGCCGTCCACGTCGCTGAAGTTGTCGAGCGATCCACCGTTGTCGATCAAGGCGGAGACCAGCGTAGAATTCGCCGTCGAGCCATTCGACGGCACGCCGGGATCCTCGGCAACCGTCGTCAGCGTCGGCGCTGCATCGCTCAGAACCGGCGCATCGTTGACGGCGGTGATGTCGATGCTGCCGCCGCCGACCTGGGGATTCACCGAGCCATCATTGGCATTGAGCGTGAAGCTTGCGGCACCGTTGCCGTTGACGTCTGAAGCGCCGGTGTATTTAACGTTGCTGGCGGTATCCAGATAGGTGTTGATATCGGCGGCCGTGCCGGCCAGGGTCAGTGACCCCGTGCCCGAGCCGCCGACGGTCACGCCACCGCCGCTTGTGGCCGCAAAGCTGCCGGCACTCGCCGCCAGCGTCACCGTCAGGCTGTCACCATCGACGTCCGTCAGGGTCAATGCCGAGAGATCGAAATCGCTGGCGGCATCCTCGGTGACCGTGACATTGGTGGGCACGCCGCTAGCCGTCGGGGCGTCGTTGGTCGGCGTGATACCCACCGTGACCTGATTGGTGCCGATCGAATCGGTCGTGCCGTCATTGAACGTATAGTCGAGCGTTACCGAGGCCGGCGGGGCATCGGAGCCGTTCTGATAGGTCAGCCGCTGCAGAACGTCATTGACCAGCGAGGTCGTCGCCGTGGTACCTGACGAGGTAAAATTGACCGCCAAGGTGCCGTTATTCTGGGTAAAGGTCGCAAACGTCAGACCGCCTGATTGCAGGTTGCTACCGGATACCGTGAACAAGGCACCACTGGTGTCGAAGCTCAGGATATCCTCGGCATTGGCACCGCCGTTACGGGCAACGGTCAGCGAGGCACCGCTGTAATCGCCATTGCTGCCATTGAGCGCATCCAGCTCGGTATCGGCAACGGTGGCGTCCGTATCGAGCACCACGGCACTGCCATCTTCGGTATAGCCGGGCGTGGCATTCAGATTGGAGAAAGCTGGGGCGTTGTTAGGTTCGACTGCCGCGGAAACGGCGATATTGTCGATGGCCGGCGTGGCAACACCTGTACCCGTATTGGTGAATTCGAACGCTACTTCATCGACATTCTGGTAAGTGCTATCGAAGCTGAAAGCACCGTAATAAGAGCTACTGCTGACATTGCCACCCAGCGTATAGGTGATGCCGGAGGTGCCGCCACTTTGGGAAAGGTCGAAGCTGGACTGCCCGACCAGACTCCCGTCCTGATACACCTTTATCGTTCCTGTCGTCTCTGCCCCATCCAAGGTACTGCCAAAATCGAAGGACTCCAGCTTGAAATCACTGCCATCCGCAGCCTTGAAACCGTACGTCAAAACGGGGCTGATCGTATTAAAGTTCCATCCAACGGCACCATCTGCAGAACCGGGGCCACCAGTTAGCCCCCCCAAGTCGTACGAACCTAAATCGCTATAGGAACCGCTGACAATGTCAGTCGCGGTACCCGCCGTGAACGTCCAACCACCGATCGACTTGCTGGTGGTGCCGGTTGTATCCGAGTCAGGTGAAGTCGAATCGAAATCCTGACTGGAAGCCAGAAGTCCCGTGAAGCCGTTATCCGCATCGATCCCGGCATCCGAGGCCTCGATCGTGCCACTGGCCACTTCCAGATCCCAGTCACCACCCAGCGCGGTAGCGCCGGTCGCGTCATCGGACGCCGCCACGTCGGCGCCGGTCAAGCTGGCGAAGCGGTCGACGAAATCCCGCCCCCGCTCGTCGGCTCCCACGTCACAACCGTAGAGCAGAATGTCGCCATCGGCGCTCAAGGCGCTGCCGATACCGGCCAGCGCCGGGGCACTGGCCTCCAAGCCCTCGCCATCGATCGCCACGCCACCCAGGGTGATGGCGCCGGTGCTGCCGTGAGAGACGAGATGAATGGCCTGCAGATCGCGATAACCGCCGAGCAGCTCCGCAAGCTGGCCCAGGGTGCCATCGGCGGCGAAGGTAATGACCTCGACGTCGTCCGAGAAACTCTCGGCGATCGCCTCATAGCCCTCGATCGACGTATCGATCAACGCCACTTGGCGCGAGGCGTCGTCTGTCACCTCGCCGCCCACCGTGGGCAATCCGTCCGCAGCCACGTTCTCACGAGCGCTTTCCCCATCCTGATCGATACCATTCCCGAAGCGATCCTGGCCCTGCATGACGTTCCACCTCGCGTACTTGAAAACGACGGCCTATCCCGGCACTCCACATCCCGAGCAGAACCGCTCACAGTTACTCTGCCCCCCATTGGGAGAGCAATGGTGAGCCGGCGCCTTTATTGTGTACCTAAGAAAGATTAAGACATTTTCGCCAACGTGGCTCACACGACTTTCGCAGTAAAACCATCCTGACCAGCAGGAACACTTCCTACCTTATAAACCCATGAAATCAGGTGGTTAACAGACTAGAAACGTGGCCGACATGGCAAGCAGCATGATACGGACAATGGCATTTTTATCGGCAGATCAAGGGCAGACTTGAGACTATTTCATGAGACATCAGTGAATTTTTTCAGGAGAACTGCTCGGTCATTTGACCCATGGTAGCGCATTGTATATAGGTTATTGCTAAACCACGACGCTCACCAACTACCAAGCAAGCGAAACAAAAGTTAGATAATAGATAGACAAGAAACGAATAGCCGTCAGATGTGGCAGTAAGCCGTACCAGCCTCGCCGAGAGGCCCGAGTGAACCGGACTCCCTCTGCCAGGCATCGAACGCTAACCACCGGGGTTTGCGTGAACGCAGGGACGACGCGCAAATTCTCGTTTCACCGGCAAGGAGAATAATCGTGGACGAAAGTTATCTCGGCGTGATTCAGGCTCTCGGGTTCCAGTTCGCCCCCAGGAACTGGGGGTATTGCAGTGGGGCGCTCATTTCGATTACACAATACCAGGCCTTGTTCTCCTTGCTCGGTGATACGTTCGGCGGTGATGCAAGAACGGTCTTCGGCCTGCCCGATTTGCGGGGGCGGGCTCCCATCGGTCAATTCCAGGGGACCGGGTTGACGGATTGGCACATGGGCCAGATGCCAGGCCAGGAATACACCACCCTCACCCAGCTTGAGCTTCCAGCACATACTCACACACACGCCTATGCAGGGGGCGGCAGCAACAGCGTTTCCGTCGCCGTGGCGAAACATCCGGGCACGAACCAGGCTCCCGATGACGGCGACTACATCGGCATGCCCGCCAACAGCCTGAGTGCACAAGGCTTTCTGTACGTACCTTCGGGTGATGTGACCTCGACAGCCAACATCGGTGGCGTCTCCGGCGGCGGCGGGTTCGACAATAATGCGCTAACGATCAACGATACAGGCCAAGGGCAGCCATTCCCCATCGTACAGCCCAGCCTGGTGGTGAATTACTGCATCTGCATGCAAGGCCTCTACCCCAGCCGGAGTTGACAACTCGGGACGATGGCCCGCCCTTACCCCGGGCCGGGCCACACACCGCCTGTATCTCCCGACCCATGGAGCCTGCATGACCGACGATGTAGATACCCCAGCCCCCGGTATCGGCGAATTGGATGCCGGCCGTTTCGAGGCGCATCTCGAGCAGCCTTTCGTCATCGAGAGCGACGCCATACGTCTGGCCGCGACGCTGGTCGATTGCCGAACGGTACCGGATGCCGCCGGTCCTGACAGCACGCGTACGCCGTTCTCGCTGCTGCTGCGCGCCGATGTCGACGAAAACCATCCCCTGCAGAATCGTCAGGAATTCATCGCCTGTCTGGAGGGCCTACCGGAAGGCACCATCGAGGGGTTGTTGATCCAGCGCACGCTGCGCCCCGCCCGCCGGCCGCCGGGCTGCTATTTCCAGATCCTGTTCAATTGATCGCCGCTACCGCTCCCGGCAACCCAACGACGATTCGCATCGGAGGTCAGCATGATCGAAGGCAATGTCCAGCTCGCTCGCGGCATTACCGCCCGGCCCGCCCGTCCCGGTGACAAGAATTTCCTGGCCAACCTTTATCGGGACAAACGCACGGACCTGCATCACGCGGCTGTCGACCGCGACTACCTCGAGACGGTTCTCGACATGCAGCTAACCGCCAGGACCGAGGGGTACGGCAAGAACTTTCCCGACGCCATCGACCTGGTGCTCGAAAAGGCCGGCACACGCATTGGCCATGTGACACTGGATATCGGCAAGGTCGAGCTTCGCCTGATCGAGCTCACGTTCATCCCGCAGCTGCACAACAAGGGCTATGGCCGCACCGTGGTGCAATGGATCATGCAGGCCGCGGCTACCAGCCGCCGACCGCTGGTCGTGCCCGCGCGTCGCGACGACGGCGGCCTGATTCGCTTTCTCCTGCGCCATGGGTTCGTCGAGGAGCCGTCACTCTCCGATGCGTTTCGCGCCCGGCTGATCTGGTTCCCTACCAGCGCGGAGATGAACGGTATCGCAGCCATTCGTCCGCGCGCCCCCGCTTGCGGATCGGCTTGAGGCGCCGGGATGTCCAGCCAAGGCCAGGCAAACGCCATCATCGCTTTCATCGAGTCGATCGGCATCGGGGTAGACATGACACCTCTTGCCCAACCGACCTTCCTGCCAGGCATCGTCATTCGGCATGGCCGACTGGCTATCGACCCCGACAAATGGCGCTATCCTGGCGACCTGGTTCATGAAGCCGGCCACCTGGCTGTGATGTCGCCGGCGGAACGCGCCCAGGCCCACGGCGAACTGGACCCGGATGGCGGCATGGAAATGGCGGCGCTGGCCTGGTCCTATGCGGCGGCACGCGCCATGCGCCTGCCGCTCGAGGTGCTCTTCCACGACGCCGGTTACAAAGGGGATGCCCGCTGGCTACGCGATCACTTCATCCAGGGCGGCAACCTGGGCGTCCCGCTGCTGGATTATTTCGGCATGACGCTGTGCCCGGCGCGTCTTCGCCGCCTGCCGCAAATGCCCCACGGCCAGGTCTTTCCGCACATGGTTCACTGGCTGCGTGAACGATGAGGCGACTCCCTCACGTCTGTCTCGCTGCATACCCAGACAGTGTCTCAGCCGCCCACCCACGATGAGTCATGGGCTCGCGGCGCATTGAGCCGTGTCGCTCGACAGAATACCTAAAGTGGCCCGGCAGCGAGCGCCGGGCCACTCGGCTGCTATCCCCACAGCCCGTCGTCGTCAGCCGTCACCACTCGGCCTTCGTCGTAGCCATAGCGCAGGTAATGCCCCAGCGGCTCCACGCCGGCCTCGGCGACGTCCGGATGACGCTGAAGGTAGGCATCCAGATCGAACCACGCCGATGGATCGCGCCCCTCCTGCCAGCCCCAGGCCTGGTAATGCTGGTAGCCGCTGTCCAGCTCGCCGCGCTGGATCGCCGCGTCGACGTCCGGGTTGGCTTCGCGATAGACGCGTTCGTCGAACAGCGCGTTCGGGTCGCGGCCCTCGTGGGCGCCGTAGTCGCGGTAGTGATCGAGCGCGGTGATCTCGCCCCGCGCCACGGCGGCGGCGACATCGGCGTTCTGCGACAGATAGAAGGCCTCGTCGAAGCTGCTCACACCGTCGTTGCCCTCACGCCCTTCGTCAGCGCCATACTTTGCGTAGTGCTCGTAGCCACTGGTGAAGTCACCGCGGGATACCGCCGCCGCCACGTCGGGGTTGTCGGCCAGGTAGAAGGCCTCGTCGAAGCCGCTCGCCGTGACCAGCGACGGCGCCGCGACCAGTTCGACCCGGTCGTCGAAGCGCAGCAGTTCGACCCCGCTCAGGGTGTCGTGCTCGCCGTTCGCCTCGCTCACCACCAGGCGGCCCTCGGCGTCGCGGGTCAGCGTGACCTGATCGCGGTCGAGGGTGAAGCGCGCCACGTCGACCCCGATACCGCCGTCCAGAGTGTCGTTGCCGCTGCCGCCCACCAGGCGGTCGTCATCGACACCGCCCGAGACCGTGTCGTTGCCGCGCCCGCCGAACAACAGGTCCTTGCCGCCGTCGGAGGCCACCACGTCGTCGCCACCCTGGCCACGGATGATGTCGTCGCCGGGGCCGAAGAACAGGCGCTGGCTGCTGTCGTCACCCAGCACGTTGTCGATGTCGTCGTCACCGGCCTGCGGCTCGCTGCCGTCGAACGAACCGCTGCCGCGCACCACGATGCTCCCCGAGCCAGTGATCGAGATCGACTCCCCGTCCGCGCCGCCGAGACCGCTGGTGTCGACCACCACCACGGTCTTGTCGTTACCGATATCGATGCCGATGCGATGACTTCCGCCCGTGGACGTGATCGGCCGGACCTCGGTCACACCGACACCACTACCACCCAAGCCGCCACCCAAGCCGCCGACACCCGCCAGGAAACCATCGAGCCCGTCGCGATCCTCGGCATCGCCATCCGCCGTGCCGTCGCGGTCGATCACCGTCCGCAAGGCGTCGGAACGGGTGCTGACCCGCTGGAAGAGCAGCAAACCAGTATTCTCCGAGATACTGATCCTGACGCCATTGCCGCCCTCGACGTCGATGTCGCCGGTGGTGGCGTCGTCATCCTCCCGGGAGCCGTCGGTCACCGGGTCGATCGAGATCACGGCCACGCTTTCGCCGGTGTCCCGGTCGGTGGTGGTGGCACGGATGGCCGGCGCCCCGTCGATGGTGGTGCGGGTAAAGGTATCGGTGGGTGTCAGGCCCGTGTCGATGCCGTCGTCCACCGGCGAGCCATCGTCACCGCTGAACAGGTCGCCATCGTCTTCGCTGGGCGGCGTGGGCGGAGATGGGGGCGTGGGCGGAGATGGGGGCGTGGGCGGAGACGGCGGCGTCTCGTCGACGTCGGTCACCGTGATCGCCAGCGTCTGCGTCGCCGGGCCCCGGCCATCGTCGGCCTGGACGGTCACCTCGTAGACGTTGTCGCCGTCCTGGTCCTTCGGCGTTTCGAAGTCCGGCGCGCCGCTGAACGTCAGCGCCCCGCTGTTGGCATCCAGCGAGAACAGCGCCGCATCGGCACCGCCGGTGATGCTGTAGAGCAGCGGATCCCCGTCGGCGTCGCTGGCGGCCAGGGTGGTGACCGCCGTGGCGTTCTCGGCCACGTTCAACGCCATGGGTGTGGTGAACACCGGCGCGTCGTTGACGGCGTTGAGCGTTACGCTCGAAGCAATCGACAGGGCAGCCGTATCGACACCGCCGTTGGCAGTGCCACCACTATCCGTCAGGCCGGTCAATGTTATCGTGCGACCGCCGGAGGTACTGGGGGCATCGCTGGCATTACGATAGCTCAGCCCATCGATCAGGGTCTCGGTGGTAGCCGTCGTCAAGCTGCCGCTCAGTACCACCGTCGCCGTGGTACCGGCCAGCGAGACCGCATAGCCGATCCCGTTGGCCGTGGTGGTGCCGGAAGTACCGCCGGTCAGTGCGATCTCAGTACCGTCGACGCTCAGCCGTTCATCGGCCCCGTCGGTCACGTTGCTCACGGTCAGCGTCAGGCCGCTTATCCTCTGCGCCGCCTCGAGGGTAGACGCGGACGCACCAGTGAACAGGCCCACCGCCGTGCCGTCCTCGATGAAGATCGGGTCGCTGTGGTTCGCGGTCAACGTCGGAGCATCATTGACCGCTACAACGGCGATAGCCAGAGTCGCTGCAGCTCCCTCATTGCCATGTACATCCGTGGCCTTGACGGTAATGTTGCGTACGGCGGTATCCAGATCGTCGCTGCCATTCTGGTATTGAAGCTCTTGCAACAACGACTGGTAGTGCGCGGCAATGTCATTGCCCGCAAGCGTGATCTGCGTATCGCTGTCATAGCTGACGGTGACACCGCCCCGAGGTCCGCTACCCCCCAAGAGGGTGATTTTCTCCTGCGAACCATCCAGGGCATTGGCCAGTTGAATGACCAACTGCTGAAGGTTGTCTCCATCAGGGTCGACTACCGTTGCCAAGGCGGCCACCCGTACGACACCGCCACCTTCGATATAGCTGGCCGACGAATCACCGCTGCCGCTCCCTCCGCCCAGGTCGATCACCGGCGCCGTGACCACGTTCACGATGCTGGTGGCAGTCAGCGAGTTGCTGCCTCCGTCGCTGGCCACCACCTCGATGACGCGATCTCCCGTCGTAATATCGGCCGCTGGGTCGGTATTGTCGTAACGGATCCCCTTCAAGATCGTCTGGTAGGTCGCGTTGTCTGCCGGGCCGGTGATCGAAAGCGTTCCGGTAGTGCTCATGTAGCTGACGGTCAGCCCGGCATGCATCGCCGCCGTGTTGGCACTGGTATCGAGAGAGAGACGCTCGACGCCATCCCCGTCAGGCCGGTTGGTCAGGGTGGCCGTCAGGGATTCGACCTGGTCGCCGGCATCCACCTCGACCAGTACGGCATCGACATCGGCGAGCGCCACTGGCGACCCACCTGCCGAGAAAGAGACGGCACAGTCGTTGCCAGCGACTCCCGAGGAGTCGTCGGCATCGAGATCGAGGGTGGGCGCTTCGTTGACATCACTGACGGCAACCGTCAGCACCGACTCGCTGCTGTTGCCGGCATTGTCGACCGCCTCGGCGGTAATGGCGAAGCTGGTGTTGCTTTCATAGTCGATACGATTCGAATCCCGCACGGTCAGCGCGCCGCTATTGGCATCGAGGCTGAAGCGTCCGCCGGCGTCATCGATCAGGCTATAGGTCACATCATCGTTGCCGCCGCCGGTTACCGTCCCGACGAGTGCGTCATTGGCGCTACCCTCGGCAACGGTCAAGGATCCGGTCAGCGCTCCAGGCGCGACATTATCGATGCCGGCATTGGTGGTTCCCGCCGTGGTGGTGGTGTTGCCGGCATCGTCGGTGGCCGTCACCGATACGTTGCGGTTCACGGCATCGATCGTTCCGGCCGTGATCGTGTAGGACGCCGACCAGAGACCACCGCCATTGCTCGCGGCAACGGCAGAACCGCCACCGAAGGCGCTGAAGTCGACGGTCACGCCACTCAGGGAATCGCTATTGTCATCCCCGGCGGCGGTGTCGTTCCAGGACGCCGTGACGGTGTCGCCGATCCTGAACGTCCCCCCCGACCCCGAGGCACCGGACAGCGCGATATTGCCCTCGGTCACCGTGGGTGCCCTGTTATCGACGCTGACGTTCGAGGTATCCATCGTGGTGGCGGTATTGCCGGCATCGTCGGTGACGCTGACAGAGACGTTGCGGCTTACGGCGTCTATCGCCCCTGCCGTGATCGTGTAGCTCGCCGTCCAGATGCCGTTGCCATCGTGACTCGCCGCCACGGCAGAGCCCCCGCCGAAGGCGCCGAAGTCGATGGCTACCGACGCCACATCGCCATTGTTGTCACCAGCGGCGGTATTGTTCCAGGTGGCGGTGACGGTATCGCCAATCTTGAACGTTCCCCCTGTCCCAGAGGCACCGGACAGCGAGATATCGCCAGCGGTGACCGTCGGCATCGTGTTGTCGATGCCCGCGTTCGTGGTGTCCGCCGTGGTGGTAGTGTTGCCGGCGTCATCGGTGGCACTGACGGAAACATGGCGACCGGTGGCGTCGATCACCCCTGCCGTGATCGTATGGCTCGCCGTCCAGGTACCGCTGCCGTCGTGACTCGCCGCCACGGCAGAGCCCCCACCGAAGGCGCTGAAATCGATGGTCACCGACGTCACATCGCCGTTGTTGTCACCACCAACGGTATTGTTCCAGGTCGCGGTGACGGTATCGCCGACCCTGAACGTTCCATTGTCGCCCGTCGCCCCGCTCAAGGCGATACGACCGGCCGTGACGGTCGGGGCCACGGTATCGACAGCGTAGCCGCTGCCCGAGGTATAGCCGCCGGCGACATTGCCGACCGCATCCACGATGTTGGTAGCGCCCTCGAGATCGAGGCGCAAATCCCCCTCGCCACTCAGATTGCCGACGTTGACGGTATACGCCTTGCCGCTGCCGGAGACACCAGTCACGACACCCGCGGCGTTGCCGGTCGCGTGCAGACTGAAATCATCGGCGCTGACGCCGGTCACCGCCTCGTCGAAAGTCACGGCGTAGTCGATGGTACCGGCAACGGCCCCGGGAGCTGCCGTAATGGACGCGACATGTGGTGCAACATCATCAACGACGGTAATGGTGAACGTCTTGTCCAGGTACAGGCCGCCCTGATCCGTGGCCCTTACCAGTACCGAATAGTCACCCGGCGCCATGGATTGAAGATCCTTGGCGACCAAAGAAGCCCCGGAAATCGCAAACTGGCCATTGTCGGCACCGCCGGTCCCGCTCACCAACCGATAGGAATGTGTGTCACCGACGGTGTCGCTGGCGGACAACATACCGACGACGACATTACTGCTGCCTTCGCTCTGGGAAACGCTGTTATCGTCGAGACTGATACTCGTCGGGGCCTGATTGACCGGTTCCGCAGAGATGTCAAAGGTCAGGGAATAATCGAAGGCATCATTGCGGGCATAAATGTTGTAATAGCCAGCTTTCAATTCATCCGTCAACGTAATCCCGGACGATACGTGACTACTGACCGAATAAGTCCTGTAATAACTTCCATCGCCGGATTCGACAACAATATCGGAGTCTTGGTAAAAGTTCTGATAATTACTGATATCGATTTGAATACGATCCAGCTTGAATCCGTACCCGACCTGAATCGGCACCACATCGGCCGAGTCGCCCGGCGCGTTGACGCTACCAGTGAAGCCATAAATACCCGACTCATCGAACAGGAAGGCATCACGCGACATTGTCGCACTGTTATAGGTGAAATCATCGACGTCCTGAGATGTCGAATCGTCGTAAAACGTACCGCCGGGAGTGGTGGATTTCGTGGCCACTGTGCCAACCCTTCAAGATGACGCCTTTCAGCCCAGCAGGCTTATTATCATGGAGAAAAACACTTAGCCACAGAAATGCTTTCAACCATACGCCACCACTTTCAACGATCCGCATTCGCCATTCAATACCGATAAAAAACATTGGCTTATGAAAGCCTCTACCAGACGGGACTCTCTCATCACCCAGTCACCAACGATCAGGCCCCGCCGAAGCGGGGCCCTGATGATCACTTGTGCAGGAAGAAGCGCTACTCGGTGAAGCCTCACCCGACACGACCCGGTCGTGGGTATCCATCTCGAGCAAGGCCATTCGATCGTCTCGGCGTCACCCCTCGGCGAGCCGCCTCATGGCCTCGATTACCTCACCCCCACATGCCGTCATCGGCGGTGGGGATCACCCGGCCCTCGTCGTAGCCATAGCGCAGGTAATGCCCCAGCGGCTCCACGCCGGCCTGGGCGATGTCCGGGTTGGCGTCGAAATAGGCGTCCAGGTCGAACCACGCCGAGGGGTCGCGGCCCTCCTGCCAGCCCCAGGCCTGGTAATGCTGGTAGCCGCTGTCCAGCTCGCCGCGCTGGATCGCCGCGTCGACGTCCGGGTTGGCCGCGCGATAGCCGCGCTCGTCGAACAGCGCATTGGGGTCGCGACCCTCGTGGGCGCCGTAGTCGCGGTAGTGATCGAGCGCGGTGATCTCGCCCCGCGCCACGGCGGCGGCAACGTCAGGGTTGGCATCCAGGTAGAGGCGTTCGTCGAAGGCCAGATCCGCCGGGCCACTGAGGCTGGGCACCTCGGCCAATAACACCCGATCATCGAAGCGCAGCAGCTCGATGCCGGAGAGGCTGTCCGTGCCACCGAGTGCCGAGGTCACGGTCAGGCTGCCGTCATCGGCATGCACGATGCTCGCCGCCGCCGCGTCGCCGCCGAAGCGCGCCACATCGACACCGGCGCCACCCACGAGGCGATCGTCTCCCGGGCCGGCAATCAGACGGTCGGCCCCTGCGCCACCTTGCTCGTGCTCGTTCAGGGTCAAGCCCAGGGCGATGAATTGCGTGTCCTGGCTGTCGTTGAAGTTGTTGTCGGAGACCAGTATCAGGCTCTGACGGCCATCCGCCAGGCGTGGCCCCAGCGACATGCCCTCGACGTTGTCCGGGTCGATGCCCAACTCCCCGAGATCCGCCACCAGACGCTTGTCGACCGGGCGCACGCCTGACGTCTCCTCGAGGCTCTCCAGGTCATTGATATCGGTGGCAGCGCCGAGGTCGACCTCGTAGAGACGAATGGTATTGCCGACATCGGCGAAATAGTTGCGCTCCAGGGCCAACAGATGGCCGTCATCCAGTGCCAGCATCTCCACCAGACCGAAATTGCCCGGCTCCGTCGGATAGACATACTGGTGTTCGACCTCACCGCTGCGGGCGTCGTACTGCAGGATGCGTGACGGGCTGCCGCTGTCGATGCCGGGCCCGGGGCCATCCTGGACCAGTGCGCTCTCGGTGGCGGTGAACAGCGTCTCGCCGTCCGGCGTCAGCGTCAGGCTTTCCAGCGCCAGGTTGTTGCGCACGCCAGACTCGCCGCTGCCATCGGGAATCAGCGCCGCGGGCATCTCCAGCATCGACAAGAGCTGGCCGTCGCGACCGAAATGCCCCACGAAAGGCGCAATCCCCTGGTCGCTGTCACCCTCGGACGAGATGAACAGCGTGCCATCATCGCCATAGGCGATCCCCTCGGGGTCGATGGCGCCGCTGGCGAAGGCCTCGCCCTGGGCCTGCCACAGCGTGGTGACGTCGGTGAACCGCACGCCACCGTCGTCGAGCCGGCCATCATCGAGGTCGAGCCGCAGGCTGTAGAAGCGCGCCGGGGCCAGGTCGGAACGATCGTCGGAGATCGCCAGATAACCGCCGCTGCCATCCCGGGTCAGTCCGGAAAGGCCCCCCAGCGGCGTCTGCTGGAATGACAGGCCATCGGGCAGCGCCACCAGGCCAAGGAAATCCGCGCCGGCGACACGTGGCATTTCCTCGGTCAAGGCGAGATCGGCATACACCAGCCGATGATCGGAAGCCTCCACCGCGGCACTGCCCGGCTGCCCCGACTCGGGCCAGAAGACGCCACCATCGAGCCGGGTCAATCCCGCCTGCGACGGCAGCACATAGTCCACGCGCAGGTTGCCCGGCGCCTGGTCATTGAAATCCGCCGTGTCGTAAGCAGGGTCGCCCTGCTGGTCGGCATTGGCGCCGCCTTGTGCCTGGGCAGCCGACACCGCGCCCTCGCTCTGCGGTGCCAGCCCGGCCGCGATGCGGGCATTATCGAGCAGTTGCTGGGCGCTGCCGTCGAGGCTGTCGCCATCCAGCGGGTCGACGTTCTGATCGCCCACCACCACGAAGCGGGCATCCCCGGCGAGCCCCCCGGCCCGCCCCCGGTCATCGACGATATAGTCGCCCTTGCCCGGGCTGACATAGTCGGACCAGAAGCGAATCTCATCAGCGTTGCGCAGGCCATTGCGATCCTCGGCGCCATCGAAGGTCGGCGGCGTGGGGTGCGAGGCCAGCAGATGCAGGGTCTCGCCGTCGACCTGGATCGGCACGTCCCAGTGGCTCTTCGACGATAGCGGAAACACGTCGAGCGCTTCCGGCGAGTAGTAGTCCCCCGGCGCCGCCGTCTGCGGATCGTCGGGCAGGCGCGCATCGGGCATGTCCTTCCACAGGAAGTCACGGAAGGTCCGCACTGCCGACTCGTCGATGGGGTAGCGTGACAAGACCAGCATGCCGTACTGGCCGGGGAACTGGCCGAAGCCCAGGGCGTCGTCGGCGTAGCCCTCGTCACCGGGCCGGGTCACGACGCGGCCATCGCCGTTCAGATCGACCCCCGAGGCGACACCGGTATTGACCGGCGCACTGAAGTCATAGGCATAGTCGACCGGCGCCTGCCCGTTCTGCGATACGCCGAGGTAGTTGGCCTTGAACGCCTCGACCGCCTGCGGCGAATAATCGAACTCGTTGATCAGCAGAATATCGGGACGGGTGCGCTGGATGACCTCGGCAACCCGCTGTGCCTGGGCATCGTCCGGAGTGGAAAGATCGGCGAACAATTCCCCCTCGCTGGCGCGATTCAGCGAGGCGTTGTACGTGGCGACGCGAACGACGTTCTCGTTGGCCATGGACAGGGTATCGACCGGCATGCTGGCATCTCCTCGGGGGTAAGGACTCCGGTCGCTACTCTGTCAATCGCGCATGACGGCCTCATGTCGAAAGCATCACGGTTTGGTGATCGGCCCCGAGCCGGGACGCCCGTCGAGAGCGGGCGCCCCCTGGCTCACCCCCACATGCCGTCATCGGCGGTGGGGATCACCCGACCCTCGTCGTAGCCGTAGCGCAGGTAGTGGCCCAGCGGCTCCACACCGGCCTGAGCGATATCCGGGTTGGCGTCGAAATAGGCATCCAGGTCGAACCACGCCGAGGGGTCGCGGCCCTCCTGCCAGCCCCAGGCCTGGTAATGCTGGTAGCCGCTGTCCAGCTCGCCGCGCTGGATCGCCGCGTCGACGTCCGGGTTGGCCGCGCGATAGCCACGCTCGTCGAACAACGCATTGGGGTCGCGACCCTCGTGAGCGCCGTAGTCGCGGTAGTGATCGAGCGCGGTGATCTCGCCCCGCGCCGCCGCGGCGGCAATGTCCGGATTGGCATCCAGATAGAGCCGTTCGTCGAAGGCCAGATCCGCCGGGCCGCTGAGGCCGGGGGCCTCGGTCAGCAGGATCCGATCGTCGAAGCGCAGCAGCTCGATGTCGGTCAGGGTGTCCCGGCCGGACGCCTCGGACGCGACGATCAGGGAATCGTCGCCGCCCTGGGCCAGGGTCGCCTCGTCGGCACGCACGTCGAAACGCGCGACATCCACCCCGGCGCCGCCGTCCAGGCGATCGTCCCCGGCCTTGCCATACAGGCGGTCGCTGCCGCCGGCGCCGCTCAGGCGGTCATCGAGCCCATGGCCCAATAGCAGGTCGCGCCCCCCGCCACCCAGCAGGTGGACGATCTGGTCCTCGCCCCGCCACGTGTCGGAGACGCCGGCCAGCGTGCTATCGATCCAGTCCTGGTAATGACTGACCCGCTGCCAGGCGCCGACCTCGCCGTAGCTGCTGTCGATGTCGTCGGTGGCATCCAGCGACTGACCGTAAGCGCCGGTCAGCGAGGCCGAATAGCTCGCCACCCCGGCCAGCTTGCCGTCGATGAAGGCCGGCCCACCACTGTCGCCGGGCGCGATCATGCCCTCGACGGATCCCAGCCCGGTATCGTCGAGGCCCATCAGGTAGCCCAGGGTGTCGTAACGGGCGCTGCCGCTGTCGAAGTCGGCGACCAACTGCGAACCGGGGGGCGTGTACCAGCTATTGCCGTAGAGGGCATCGTCGACCGCATCCCAGGTGGTTTCCAGGCGATTCTGAACGATGGAACGTTGCCCGCCGGAATCGCTGTCGTAACCCAGGTAACCGGAGCCGGTGGCCCCATAGCCCACCAGGGTGGCGACCCGGCCCAGCTCGTCCTGGTCCCGGTAGAGTTCATAGCGCGGAATGGACGCCGGCGCGGTCTCGTCCAGCCACAGCAACGCCAGGTCGTCGCGATACCCCGTCGTCGAATAACCGGGATTGATCCAGTAGTCCGAGACCGTCGCGGAGTAAGCGCCATCGACGCCGGTGAAATCCACGCGGATCGGGCCGACGTTGTTCTCGACCACGTGCGCGGCGGTGAGCACCGCCCGCCCATTGGCGAGCAGGGTACCGGTACCCAGGGCAGCGCTGGTCAGTACCTCGCCGACGCCGTCATAGCCATCCCCGGGGGTTGACGTGAAACTGTTCGTATAGCGTGTGACGGTAGTCATGCCTGCCTCGCTGGCGACGTTGATAGTTTCGTATGTCAGAGTCGTCAGTATGCCCATTGATACATCGATGGCAATCGTGGCGCCCACCACGGCAGCGTTTATCTCGGCCGGTCGGCCCTGTAGACTGAGGCGATTTTATCGGCGGCACGCCCCGCCGCTCGCCACACGGTCGATGCCCTCGTCATGCTCAAGCTGTTTTCCCGCTACGCCTCGGTCGGCGTGATCAACACCCTGCTGCACTGGTCGATCTTCGCCCTCGCCTACCACTGGCTGGGCAGCCAGTCGCTGAGCAATCTGATCGCCTTTGCCGTCGCGGTGACGTTCTCGTTCTTCGCCAATGCCCGCTGGACCTTCCGCTCCGACGCCTCGGCCCGGCGCTATGCCGCCTTCGTCGCCTTCATGGGGCTGTTGAGCTGGCTGGTCGGCAAGCTCGCCGACCTGGTCGCCCTGCCACCGATCGTGACGCTGATCGGTTTCTCGGCCCTCAGCCTGGTGCTGGGCTTCGTCTATTCCCGTTTCTGCGTGTTCAGGAGTCACTCGTGAATCTTTCACTCGTCGTGCCGGTCTTCAACGAGGAAGACACCATCGCCCTGTTCTACCAGCGGGTGCGCGAGCATCCGGCGCTCGCGGCGCACAGCATCGAGATCCTGTTCGTCAACGACGGCAGCCGCGACCGTACCGCCGAGATCATCGCCGCGCTGGCCATTTCCGACCCCCTGGTCACGAGCATCGACTTCTCGCGCAACTTCGGCAAGGAACCCGCCCTGTTCGCCGGCCTGGAACACGCCCGGGGCGATGCGGTGATCCCCATCGACGTGGACCTTCAGGACCCCATCGAGGTGATCCCCCAGTTGATAGAGAAATGGCAGGAAGGTTACGACGTGGTGCTGGCCAAGCGCAGCGACCGGGGCAGCGACGGCTACCTCAAGCGGCGCTCCGCCGAATGGTTCTACAAGCTCAACAACTGGATCAGCGAGACCACCATCGAGGAAAACGTCGGCGACTTCCGGCTGATGTCACGGCGCGTGGTGGACGCCATCATCCGCATGCCGGAACGCAAGCTGTTCATGAAGGGCATTCTCAGCTGGGTGGGTTTCGAAACCGCCGTCGTCGAATACACCCGTGTGGAACGTTCGGCCGGCAAGAGCAAGTTCAACGGCTGGAAGCTCTGGAACCTGGCCCTGGAAGGGATCACCTCGTTCTCGACCGTGCCGCTGCGCATCTGGACCTATCTGGGCTTCGGCGTCGCCGCCTTCGCCTTCGCCTATGCCGCCTGGCTGATCATCGACAAGCTGGCCTGGGGCAACCCGGTGCCGGGCTACCCCTCGCTGATGACGGCGATCCTTTTCCTGGGCGGCGTCCAGCTCATGGGCATCGGCGTGCTCGGCGAATACATCGGCCGCATCTACATGGAGAGCAAGCAGCGCCCGCGCTACATCGTCAAGCGCCTGACCCGCGGCGGCCAGCGCCACGAGTCCCCGGCTCAGCCATCCGCGCCGTCGAGCGTCAACCAGCAGCCGTAATAGCTCTCGAAGACCAGCATGTTCTGCATCGTCCAGGCATCGCGCCCGTTGAAATAGCGAGCCGAATAGCCTGGCGTCACCGGCTCGATGGTCAAGCCCGGCTTGCTGCCGCATTCGCTGGTACCCAGGTGGTCGAGAATGCGCTGCTCCCGGGTGTCGAACTGCGCGGCGACGTCCCGGTAGATACTCAGGGTCTTGAGCGCCATGCCCAGCGATCCCACCAGGAGGACGGCAACCAGTACCCGCCCCAGGACGCCGCCACACCACAGCCGATAGGCCGCCTCGACCACGATCGCCAGCATCAGCACCCAGGCCAGCAGGAAGGCGCGTGGTTCGGTATAGGGCGCCGCGGACACCGAGCCGACCACCAGGACCGCCGGCAGAATCAGCCACCAGACTCGCGGGTCCTGGCGCACCCGTGAGCGACGATGCCAGTGGACCAGCAGCGCCAGCGCCACCAGCGAGGCGACCAGCAGCGGCCAGGCGGTCTCGAGGAACGTCAGCGAGACCTCGGAAGCACGCCCCAGGTAGTAGGCTAGGTCGGTGTCGCCGACGCTGTAGATCTGGCGATACACCGAGCGCCGGTAGGCCGTGGACGGCACCAGCATCAGCGCGACCCAGCCGACGACCACCGCCACCACCGGCAACAAGGCCCGCCAGTGGTGCCGACGATCCGCCAGCAGCGCCCAGCTGACCAGCATGTACGCGGCCACCGCCAAGGGCACGTTCTCGAACGAGAAACCGGCCAGCAATCCCGCCAGGCACAGCCCCGCGCAATAGCCGCCACGGTCGGCCACCCGGCGTACGCGGGGGGCCGATGTGAAGGCGGCCACGCACAGCAGATTGAGCAACAAGGGATGCAGGTAGCCGGCATTGGCGGTCTTCCAGAAGAAGACCTCGAACGCCGGCCATAACAGGAACGTCAGCCCCGCCGACAACGCCAGGCGCAGGCGCCAGCCCGGCCGCAGCGGAAACAGCGCCGCCACCAGGGCATGCAGGCCGACGAACGCCAGGCACGCCGCCACCAGATACGCCACGGGGGGCACGTTCAGCCAGAGGATGGTCATCTGCTCGCCCAGCCGGGCATTCCAGTGCAGGAACTGATCCGGCCACTTCTGCAGCATCCACGCCAGCCGCGCCCCGAAGTCACCCTCCGCGAAGCGCCGCGCGAAGGCGAAATCCTCCCCCTGCAATGGCGCCATCCAGAAGATGACGCCATAAACGACCAGGGCGAACGACGCCGCAAGCCACGGTATCGTCCGCCCTGGAGTGATGTACCCTCGCATACTCGCCCCTGGTCGGGCATCGTCTTGACTCGACACAGCGGCCATCGGCTCACCGCTCTTACTCAAGATGACGCTACATTACGCTTTATTACTACCAGCGCCATGATGGCCATTCCCGCGCCCGAGGGGAAGGGACACCTCTCTCGAGCGCGAAGAAAAAAGCAGCGTGTGCGTCTAGCCGATAAGACGCCCTTCGTCCTGGCCGTAGAGCATCCAGTGCTCCAGGGGATTGACGCCGGCCAGTGCAACATCCGGGTTGGCCGCCAGATAGGCGCCGGGGTCGAACGCTTCGGACGGCTGGCGCCCCTCCTGCCAACCGTAATCCCAGTAGTGCTCCACCGGCTCGATCCCCGCGCTGGCGATATCCGGGTTCTGGCTCAGGTACCAGTCGACATCGAACCACGGGTTGGGGTCGCGTCCTTCCTTCCAGCCATGGTCGACGAAATGGCTCACCGGCTCGATACCTGCCGCAGCGATATCGGGGTTATGCTCGAGATACCAGTCGACATCGAACCAGGGGTTGGGGTCTTGTCCCGCCTGCCAGCCGAAGGTCGCATACTGCTCCACGGGAATGGCGCCCGAATCGCGCAGCGACGGGTTCTGGTCGAGATAGAAATCGCGATCGAACCAGGTATTGGGGGCACGGCCTTCTTTCCAGCCATAGTTCGCGTAGTGCTCGACAGGGTCGACACCTGCCGCGACCAGGTCCGGGTTATGGGCCAGATAATAGGCGTCGTCCAAGCCCTTGATCTCGTCGGCTCGCTCGACCGAGCGCTCGCGCATCCCCTCGACGAGGCTGTCGATAGCGTCGGTATTGAACACGGGAGAGCGAACCAGGTCAGCGAATTCATCACTCGAGAGATTGCCCTGATAGCCAGGGCTATCATGGATCTCGTCGCGGAACTGGGAGAAATCCAGGGTCCCGTCGGCAACCCGGTACTCCTCGATTCGACCCTCCTGGCTCTCCCAGTCACTGATGACGAATTGCCCGCGGGTGGCGCTGTCATAAACCCAGAGATACCGCTCTTCCAGCGTGAAGATATAGGTCAGCGCGCTATCCAGGTTGATGCTCGGCGCATCGATACGGTCTTGCCCGCCCTCGTCGATGACCGTCATGACACCGTGAGTCTCGAGCCGATAGACGTCGTCACCCCGGCCGCCCAACAGGAAGTTTTGCTCTGTATACGACTCGGCGAAAAACGTGTCGTCGCCGTCGAGACCGTAAGCGATCACATAACCGGCCGCCGAAATATGATCGTCGCCGTGTGTGCCCGTTTTTTCTTCATAGCCCAAAAATGACATGTCTTCCCCGACTCGATGCTGACTATTGTTCGTCGATCACGCATTGCGGAACACTGGCCAAACGCCGGCGACCGACAGCGAGACACCGTCCATGCATCAGCAAAGCGACTCATGCGAGCGATAACCCCGCACACGCCATACAGGAGCCACGCTACCAATACATAACTATAATTAAGGGTATCGGCAGCGGTGGTGACATCTGAAGCGTGAAAATCGAGAAATCGAAAAACGCCCCGCCAAGCACGGGCAACGCCAGCAACCAAGAACGCCCATCACACCTGGATCCCACCCAAACTTCGCTCTGACAGACCTTGACGAGCGGCCCGGTCAGTTACCGCTGTTTTCCCACACGAAACGCGTCTCCAGCGGGATGTCGTAATACTTCTTCATCCAGGTTTCGATCAGCGGGCGATCATAGGGCATCGTCTCGGCATAGCGCGGGGCCGGCAGCTTCTCCAGCACCACGCTGTCCCCGGGATTGCGGCCCGCATACAGGTCGTTGTGGTAGGCGCGCAGCTTGGCGTCATTGGCCAGGTTCGCCTCGCGATTGGCGAGATAGCCGGCGAGGATGTCCGCGGCGTTGTCCAGCGCCGCCGGCGCGGCCACCAGCAGCGCCAGGACGACCAGAGTCCTGCCCCGGGGCAGATCGGCCAGCGCCACGAAGGCCCGGGTCACCGGCCACATCATCAGGAAGTAGAAGATCAACAGCGAGCGCCCGGCCACCACCGGCGCCAGCAGCAGCAATACCAGCGAAGCCAGCGCCGCCAGATAGGTACAGACCAGCAGGTCGCCGTCGTCGCGCTGGTGCCGGCAGAGCAGCAGCACCACGCCATACAACGTCATCAGCAGCAGCGTGAACAGCAGGAAGGAGACCAGCCAGGCCAGCCCCAGTACCAGCGGCACGCCCAGCCAGGCGGCGAGCCGGGCTCGGCCGCTCCAGCCCGCCCGGGCCATGCCCTGCCCGGCGAACACCAGCAGCGACACCGCCATGAAGCCCAGCACCCAGTGGCCGCCGTTCTCGTCGAGCAGGAAATGCGCCAGGGACCGTGCACTGGTCAGCACGTTGGTCAGCATATCGTCCGAGATATAGGACGACTGTGCCTTTCGGGCAAAATTGCCCGGCGCCAGAATCACCAGGCACGCGCCGGCCAGCACCGGCATGCAGCGCAGCGCCAGCGGCAGCACCAGGGCGCGGGGGCGCTCGGCATCCCACAGCGCGAGCAGTGCCAGCCCGCCGGCGAAGGCGACCATGGCGACAGCCATCTGTTCGTGAAACAGCGCCGCGATCCCCAGCAGCAGGCCGGCCACCCCATCCAGGCGGCCCGCGACGCGCAGACGCCACAGCGCCAGCATGAATACCGCGATGCCCCACACATAGGCGATCGATGCCGAAAACCAGTAGAGGCCGCCGAGCACGCTGAACTCCGGCAGCGCCATGAAATAGAGCATCGGCACCAGCAGCCAGGGCGTGCGCAAGCGCCCGACCGGGGTCAGTTTCACGCTCAGGCAGACGATCAGCAGGATCACGAAGGCCTGCACCAGACGCACCGCATCCAGCCCCAGCTTGAACAGATTGATCTGCAGGAAGAACGGGAAGAAACGACCCGACCAGCGCAGGTACTCGTCATGCAGAAAGCTCACCAGTTGCCACTGGCTGAATCCCTGACCATGAAAACCCTTCTGCTCGCTGATATAGGTCAGCGTGGCGTAGCCCCAGTCGTCGTTGTAGGGGAACACCTGCCAGTGCTGCACCAACAGATAGGCGAGAAAGCCGAGCAGCAGCGCGGTTCCGGCGATGACGACCGAAGCCGGGCGATGTTCGGGCCTGGGGCCGCTCGTCGTGAATCCCTTCATCACTTGCTCCAATGATCACTCATTGGCCGTCGGCCGGCACCAGCTTGCAGCCGTAATAGTTGCCGACGTGCCACAGCGACCACCGATACCAGTCGTCGCGGTTGTTGAAATAACGGTACGGATAATCGAAATGGCGCTCCCGGACCGCCACGCCGGTCTCGCAGGCCGGGGTGCCCAGGCGCTCGAGGATACGTGCCTCGCGCGCATCGAAGCTGCGCGACACGTCTTCGTAGATCGTCAGGGTCTTGATCGCCAGCCCCGCCGACACCAGCAACGCCAGCGCACACAGGGCACCTGCCCAGCGCCAGCGACGGCAGACCACGCCGGCGGCCTCGATGACCACGGCGAACATCAGCGCCCAGGCCAGCGAGAAGGCACGCGGCTCGGTATAGGGCGCGGCGAGCATCGACCCCACCACCAGTACCGCCGGCAGGATGGTCCACCATACCCGCCGGTCGTAGGCGAGCCGGCCACGACGTTGCTGAACCGCCAGGAACACCAGCGACACCACCACCAGCGCGAACATCAGGCCCGTGGTATCGAAGAAGGTATCGGTGACCTCCCCCGCCCGCTGCCAATAATAGGCCGGCCCCATGTCGTGGACATCGTTGGCGTCGAGATAGAAGGCGCGCCGGTGCGCGGTCGAGGGCATCGCCATCAGCGTCGCCCAGCCGGCCAGCATCGCGCCCACCGGCAACAGCGCCGGCCACGCGACGCGACGGCGCGGCGACAACCACCACGCCAGGGCCATGTAGAGCGCCAGTGCCATCGGCACGTTCTCGAACGAGTAGCCCGCACCCGCCGCCACCAGGCACAGCCCGGTCAGTCGCCACGGGCTCCCGGCCAGTGCGGTTACCGAGGCGTCGCTGCGATAGGCCACGATGCAGACCAGCGACAGCACGATCGGCTGCAGATAGCCGGCATTGGCCGTCTTCCAGAAGAAGATTTCCAGCCCCGGCCACAGGGCGAACATCAGCCCCAGCGTCAGGGTCAGCTTGAGCGGCAGATCGCGCCGCCCCGACCAGACCATGGCGATCAACGTGCAGAAGGCCACGAAGGCCGCCAATGCCACCAGCCAGAACAGCCACGCCGGCAGGTTCAGCCAGACGATGGCCAGTTGCTCGCCCAGGCGGGCGTTCCAGCTCGCCGTCTGCTCGGGGATCTTGTGAGCGATCCACGCCAGCCGCTCGCCCCAGCCGACCTCGCCGTAATGGCGGGGAAAGGCGAAGTCCTCGCCCATCAGCGGCATGCGCCAGAAAACCGCCGCATAGACGGCCACGCTCAGCGCCGCGCAAGCGACGAAGACGCCCTGATAGACCCGACGAAGACTGGTCACGTGCCCCCCTGGTGTATGGTCAAGCGACGAAGGATACGACTTACGTCCCAGACACACCAGTCGACAAATGCCGACAGAGCGGCGCCATGCCGCGACGACTGGCTTTCATGCCATGGCTCGGTAAACTGAGGTCCGGATCGTCAATGCATTGCCCGAAGAGTCGTGATCATGAAAACAGCAGCCATCATCGTTGCCGCCCTGGCAGGCAGCGTCGCCAGCCCCGCCTTCGCCGGCGACATCGAGCCAGGCCAGTGGGAACTGACGATGACCCTGGAAGGCGGCCCCCTGGCGCCGGGAAAGACGCAGGAAGCCACGCGGACACGCTGCTTCACGCCCGAGGATAGCCGCGACCTGGTACGAACGCTGAAATCCACCGCGGAAGAGGACGACTGTCAGGACTCGCAGGTCTCCCGTGACGGCGACACCATCACCCACAGCGCGAGCTGCCCCAGGGCCGGGCGCGGCATGGCCAGCGTCGAGGGATCGATGACGCTTCACGACACGCGTCATTTCACCAGCGAGACCCACATCGGCGAAGGCGAAGACGCCACTCACGTCACCACCGAGGCCCGCTGGATCGACGACACCTGCGAGGGCTGACGGCCCCCACGGCGTCACGCACCGCCGCAGGCCGGCCCCGCTGGTTTTCGTCGTGATGCCGGTTAGACTGCGGCCCATAAGAACACACCACATCAAGGGAGAACGGCATGAAAACACGCCACCTGCTGATTGCCGCCATGCTGGGCATGACGGCCGTTCCGGCCTGGGCCGGCGACATCGAGCCCGGCCAGTGGAAGAGCACGTCCACCATCCAGGGCGACAACATACCGCCGGGCATGCCGCGCGAGAGCACCGATACCGAGTGCATCAGCGCCGAAGAGGCCCGGGACCTGGAAGCGGCCGTGCGTAAGAACTTTACCAATGAAGGATGCGAGGTCGTGCAGTCGTCACGGGACGGCGACACCATCAGCTACCAATTCAGCTGCCAGGGCCAGGGCGGCGCCATGGAGGCCCGCGGTTCGACGACCATCCAGGACTCGCGCCACATGACCTCCACCATGACCACCAGCTACGCCGGCGACGACACCGAGTTGGCCATGGCCACCGAGGATGAATGGGTCGGCGAGACCTGCGAGGAGTGACGCCCGCGCCGGCCCATCGCCACGCCGCGGTGGCGCCGGCACAGCCCCCGCCACGACGCCCGCCCTGCCCGGTGTATCGCTTTTCACGAGGCCCTGATGACCCGCGTTGATCACACCCCCGGTGCCTGGCCGCTGTCGCTCGGCGAGTCCGGCCGCTTGCTGCTGTTGACCGTCGTGGCCAGCCTGCTCGTCTACGGCTACCCGCTGACACACTTCAGCCTGCCCATCGACGGCGAGTTCCCCGACAACTTCGACCAGACCATCGCCTTCGGCCGCTGGGGGCACAGCCTGCTGCGGGCCTGGCTGCTGCCCGAACCCTTCGTGCCCTTCTTCACGCTGCTGGTGGCGCTGCTGGCACTGAGTCTCGCGGCGGTGCTGGCCGCCCGGCTGCTCGATCTCGCCGGGTTGCCCGCGCTGGCCTTCACCTCGCTGATGGTCGGCTTCCCGCAACTGGCCTACCAGTTCGAGTTCATCAACCAGGCCGACACCCTGGCCATCGGCTACCTGCTGGCGATCACCGCCACAGCGCTGTTCGCGCATGCCGTGGCGCGACGGGGGGCGCCACGCTGGGCCGGTCTGGTGCTGGCCACCGGCTGCTACGCCTATGCCATCGGCATCTACCAGAGCCTGGTGGTGGTACCGCCACTGATGCTGCTGGGCAGGCTGGCGTTCGCCACCGAGGGCGATCCCGATGCCACCCCGCGCCAGGGCCTGGCGCAGTTGGCCGGTTTCGCCCTGATCGCGGTATGCGCCGTCGGCGTGTACCTGCTCGTCACCCGTTGGACCCAGGCCCACTTCGCGGTCGATGGGTCGAGCTACCTGGCCGGCTTCGTCAATCTCGACATCGGCCTGCAGGACTACCTGCACGCAGTGGCCGGGCAGTTCGCTCTCGGCCTCAGCGGCCGGCAGAACTTCGGCCTGGGCAGCTTCGCGCTGGCCAGTGCCGCCAGCGCCCTGCTCGTCGTGCTGGCCCTGGCCCGCCTGGGCACGCTCGGCCCGGCCCGGACCGGCTACCGGGTGCTGCTGATACTGGCCATCCTGCTGCTGCCGTTCGCCTTCTGCCTGACCAGCCGCTACGCCCTGCCGCCGCGCATCCTGATCGGCACCAACCTGGCCCTGGCGCTGCTGGTGACGCTGGCGCTGCGCCGCTGCGACCCGCGCTGGCTGGCGGGGCTTGCCGCGCTACTGCTGCTGGTGCACGGCGCTCGGGTCTCGCAGCTGTTCGCCTCCGACGCCGCCGTCCGCCAGGCCGACGTGCTGATGGCCAATCGCATCGTCACCACGCTGTATCAGCAATACCCGGACTTCGACCCGAGCCGCACGCCGGTCTACTTCCACGGCGGTATCGCCAACGACAGCGTGCACAAGCTGCCCGACTCGGACGTCTTCGGCAGCTCCTTCTTCGCCTGGGACGGCGGCAACAACATCCGCCTGCGGCTGTTCTTCCGCTACTACGGCATCGGCGAGTGGCGCAACGCCGACCGCGACGAGACCCGCCGCGCCCTGAGTCACGTCGAGGCCATGCCCACCTGGCCCAACCCCAATGCCATCCAGCGCCACGACGGCGTGATGATCGTCAAGCTGGGCGAGCATCGCGGCTGGCTGCCCTTCAGCGTCGACTAGCGGCGGCGCTCGGCGCCTCGTCCTCACGACGAAAAAAAGCGCCGGCTTGCGCCGGCGCTTCTCTATCAACAGCCACAGACACCTTCGCACCGGGCGGCGCCCGGTGCGCATGGCCTCAAACCGGCTGCATCTCTTCCGAGGCGGGCAGCGTGATGCCGGTCAGCTCGATGGCGAAGTCGCCATCCGACAGCTCGGGGCCGGAACCGTCGACCGCCGCTTCGCTGTCGGCATAGACGTAGGCGTTGTCCTGGAACTGGAAGGCGACATAGTCGTCGCCGCCGGTGGATTCGGCGGCCGCCGCCTCGAAGGCGCCGGTCAAGTCGCCGGCACCGGAGACATCCAGGTAGTCCGCCGTGAAGTCCACGGCCGAGGTGCCATCGCCGTTCACGATCTGGTCGCTGGCGACATCGAAGTTGACGATGGCATCCATGTCCTCGTCGCCGTAGGAGGACGTCGGGATGGTATCGCCCGTGGAGTTGGTCGCGCTCACCGCGATGGTATCGGCCGCATCGCCTTCACCCAGCGTGACGGTTTCCTGCACGTAATCCGCCCCGGTGAAGTCCAGGCCGGCATCCAGCGACGACGCATCGACACTGTCGAACTTGCGCCCGGCCTCGGTGTAGGCCACGCCACCGTTACCCGAGAGGGACAGCGTGCCACCCTCGACACCGGTGTCGGTGGTATAGACCCCCAGTTGCAGCGTCTCGCCCTGGGCCGGTCCGGCAAAGTCCGTGACCACCGAAACGCTCTCCGCTGCGTCGCGCAGGTTCAGCTCGGGAGCCTCATCGGGGGCCTGGTCGACCCGCGAGGTGACGGTCTGGTCGGCGGCCAAGTTCTGGACCTCGCTGCCCGCGGCACCGACGACGAAGTTCGTGACGCCGTCGACGGCGTTGGCATCGACATCGACATAGCTGCCGAGTTCGAGCGTCTCGAAGCCGCTGACATCGCTGGAACCGATGTCGTCGCTGCCGGTCACGGTCAGCGTATCGTTGCCGGCGCCGCCGTCGAGCATCGGCGCCGTGCCA
Source organism: Modicisalibacter coralii (assembly GCF_004117855.1). Classification (GTDB taxonomy): domain Bacteria; phylum Pseudomonadota; class Gammaproteobacteria; order Pseudomonadales; family Halomonadaceae; genus Modicisalibacter; species Modicisalibacter coralii. Next base: position 285,906 of record NZ_QWBW01000008.1, on the reverse strand, counting down.
TCGACGGGCGCCGCCACGCTGTCGAGCGTCAGGGCGTCGTCGCCGCTACCCGCCTGCACGCTGGCCACCGCGTCCAGAATGCCGTCACCCGCGGTCAGCGAGCCGGTCATCGCCGTGGCGTCGATGGTGCTCGCCTCGGTCGCCTGCGCGCCGATGGTGCTGCCCGCCAGGGTCAGATCGCCGGCCCCCGACAGAGTCATGCCCGTCAGGGCATCCGCCGCCGAGCCACCCAGATCCAGGGTCGACCCCGAGCCATCGCCCGCCTGGGCGACGACATCCAGGGTATCGAGCACCGGTGTGTCCTGCTGACCGAACAGGGTCACGTCACTGTTGGTGAGGTCCAGTTGCGCGGCCGACGCGGCAGCGATATTCAGCGCCAGGGCACTGTCGACGGTATACAGGCGATTGTCGGCGCCCAGGTTGTCGATGTTGACCGTGTCGGTCGTGTCGACATTGGAGAAGCGGATCGCGCGGTAGCCATCCAGCTCGGCGGCATTGAAATCGTAGGAGCTTGCGAGATTCTGGCCATCGACCTCGAGGATCTCGTCGTCGGTGATGGTGTCATCGCCGCCGTCCGTGGGCGGTTCCTCGCCACCGCCGTCCGTGGGCGGTTCCTCGCCACCGCCATCCGTGGGCGGTTCCTCGCCGCCGCCATCCGTGGGCGGCTGCTCATCGTCCTCGCCCGGCACATCCTCGCCCGCCGGCACTTCCGGTGCGGTCAGGTTTTCCTCGTCACCATAAGCGACGAAATGCCCCAGCGGCGTCAGCCCGGCATCGGCGAACGCCTGCTGAACGTCATCAACGCTCTTGCCGGACCATTCCTCGGCCGTCTCGGGGTCGTTCTGGAGCGCGTCCAGCTTTTCCGCGTAGTAGGCGGACGCATCGAAGTCATTGGAGGGGTTGATGCCTTCGCTGGCACCGTACTGGAGATAATGCTCGTAGGGGTTGCCCTGCCAGCGCGCCTCGAATTCACCACGGGCTTCGGTCACGGTAGCGACATCGCCGTTGTCGACCATGTCACGTGCCTTGGCCTGAACGTATTCCTCGGCATTGAAATAGGCGTTGGGGGCCAGGTCTTCCTGGTAACCGTAACGGGCGTAGTGCTGTTCCGGGGTGAGGCCGTAATCGTTCTGGAGGATGTTCTCCAGATCGGCGGTGGTGCGTCCCTGCCATGCCGCATCGGCATCGGGATCATTCTGAAGCGCGTCGAGTTTGGCGTTGAGGTAATAGTCCTTATCGAAACCCTGTAAGGCCATCTGTCCTGCTCCTTTGGTGTTGCCGCGATCGGCCGTTGGCCATGTGTCCTCGTCTTGGCCGTCGGGCACTCCTGCCCGCTGGCCAAAGGAGGGCGAACATCCCGTTCGCGGCATCACCCTAGCAGTATCATTCTGTAAACAAAGTAACCCAGGTTATAAAATCGCAATGAAACGTAAAAAAACCGACCAAAGTCGCAGGTTTTACTGACAGACAATGTCCGATATCGCTGACAAGGATCGAGGTTCTGGCTGACACGTCGGGCGCCCGATCCACCCCGGCGCGGCACCGCACGGACAAAAAAACCGGCCACATGGGCCGGTTCGCTGAGACGCCGCGCGTCGGTTCACTCGCCGCTTTTCTTGCTCCGGCTGGCGGTCGTCTTCTTGGCCGTGCCGTTGCGTGCCGTGCTCTTGGTGGCGCGCTTGGCGGGCGCCTTGTCATCGGGCAGCGCACGCTCGAGCAGGTTGGAGTAGGTGACCCGCGCCGCCTGGGCGATGCCGTACTGACGCTGGATGCGGGCGATTTCCTCGTCGCAGAGGCGCAGGTTGGCCAACTGCTTGCGAGCCTCCTCGCTGAGCTGGTCCAGCTGATAATCCTTGCCGTCGATGGTGACGGTCTGGTCGTTGTCGGCCATGGTCGATCGATCCTTGGGTACTGGTAAATCGAGCCGGTATTCTAGCCGTTGTGGGCCTGTCTTCCTAGGCGAGCGACGACCGGCCGCCTCGGCGGGCGCCGGTCGCAGCGTTCAGTCGCCGAAATCGAAGGTCAGTTCCTCGTCGTCGCCGTCGAACAGCCGCTCGACGTCCACCGACTCGCCGGCCTGGCGGTGTTCGCCCACCTTGGCCTGCAGCTCGGCCAGCCGCGTCAGCCCGGGCAGGCGATGCTGAGCATAGAGCTGGGCGTAGGCGATGGCCAGGGCGCCGCTGGCGGCCAGCTCGCTCAGGGTCTCGCCGGGCAGCGCCTTGAGCGCCGCCTCGTCGGTGCGATAGACCCCCTCGACACGCCGGGCATTGCCCGCCTCGTCCTTGACCGAGAACGCCCAGGGCACCACCACCCCGGCCTCGGCCAGCGCGGTGACGGCACGCCGCGTGGCGCGGCGCTGATCGTCGTACTGACGCAGGAAGGTCATCACCCGCTCCACCGGCTGGTTCAGCTTGCCCTCGTCATCGAAGAAGCGGCGCTCCTCCTCGGCGCCCTCCACCCACAGGCCGCTGTCCGCATCGAAGCCCAGCATGCGGCGACCGCCCTCGGTGTCGTGCAGCAGGGCGAACGGATAACCGCGAAACGCGGCGGGAATGTAGCCGCCCATCCAGCGCCCGTCCGGGTGCACGAACAGGTTGCGTTGCGAGTCCAGCGAGAGCAGCGCGACCAGCGCCCACTGCTCCCCCTCGGGCATGAAGGCCAGCGGCAGCGTGGGCAGCGCGCGGGGAATCTCCTCGGCCACCAGCTCGGCGATCGGCCGGTCGACGGCGAAGGCGTAATCCGGCGTCTTCGCCCAGCCATCGGCGCGGTGACGTTCGGTACTCAGGGGAATAAAGCGTGGCATGGCACTCCTCTCGAATCGTTGGCCGGTGCCCATCCTACCAAACGAGACGCCCCCCGGCCCGGGGGCCGAGGGGCGTCAACGACAGGAACGCCGGCGGCGCCCACAATCAGGCGATATTGCCGTCGTCCAGACTCACCGCCGGGGAACCGGCGACACCCACCAGGGCCACGGCGTCATTCGCCGGCTCGGCAAGCGTCGGGGCGGGCTGTTCCGCACCTTCGGCACCGGACTCGGTGGGGAACACATAGGTCTCGGAAAACTCGCCGGCGTCCGGCTCGGCGGGGAACACCCAGGTTTCGCCGAATCCATCCGACTCGGGGGGCCGAACCCCCTCGGACACGCCATAACGGTGAAAATGCTCGACAGGCGACAGCCCGGCGGCGACGAAGGCGCTGGCGACGTCCGCGATATTCTCGTAGGGCTCGCCGTTGGCCTGGGTTTCACCGGTTTCCTGGAGCTGAGTCAGCTTCGCGTCGAGATAACCGAGCGTGTCGAACCCCGCGCTCGGATCGATGCCTTCCAGGAAGCCATAGGTGGCGTAATGCTCCCGAGCTGAGAGACCCGCGTCCTCGAAGGCCTGCTCGACGTCCTCGGTGGTCCAGTCGCCGTACTGATCGGGATCCTCCGAGCGAAGCTGTTCCAGCTTCTGCTCGACGTAATAGTACCTGTCGAAATGGGTATTGATCGGACTGGTCATGTTCCCTCCTCTGCTTGTGTAGCGTGCTTGCTTGCCTGGTTGGCCCCCTCGGCGCCGCGACTCACCATGCTACCGCGACACCCCGTTGACCGGCTGCCAGGCCACCAACGCGCCCAGTGCCGGGTAAGCCACCGAAGCGGGCCGGAAAACCGACCCTGGCATCGCTGGCGACACCCCACCAACGAGAAACCCCCCGGCCCGAAGACCGAGGGGTTCAATAAACCGAGCCGGCGAACCGACCCGGATGACATCACCAACTACGTGATGTCGGGGCAGACCCTTACGCCAGGTTGTCGACGTTCAGGTTGGTCAGCTCAGAACCGAAGTCCATGGTGCCGATCAACTGCGCGGAGGCGAAGTCGCCAGCGCCGTCGTCATTAGCGGTCAGGTGGAATGCCTTGTACTCACCGGCGTTGCTGTCGCTCTGGACCATCACGATGTAGTTACCATCGCTGGCGTCAGAAGCAATGCTGGCAGCGTCCAGATCGGAGTCACCGAAACCGGCATAGTCACCATCACCGTTCAGAGCCGTCAGCAGGTTCTGCGCGGTCAGGTTGGCGAAGGTTTCATCGGTAGTCGCACCGCTGAAGTCGAGGACGGTCACCGAGTCAGCCTCGGCAGTCGTATCGCCATTCAGCGTGGTGGCGATAGCGTCACCCGATGCAGTGGTAGACTGCAGATAGCTGGTGAAGTCGAGGATATCGGCACCGTTACCCGGAGCAGTTGTGCCATCATCACCTTGCTGAGTCACATTGACACTGTCTGCCGAGAAGGTGTCACTACCGCTGGTATCAGCGTCCGTGAAGGCGAAGTCACCAGTGGTGATATCGGTCTGATCAGCGTTGGCAGTCGAGGTGAACTCGATGGTACCTGCGCCGGTATCAGAGTTGGATACCGTGTAGTCGGTGTAAGTACCACCAGCCAGCTGGGTGATGATCTCGCTGAGTTCGACCGTACCGCTGGTATCGGAATCCGACAGCGTGATAGTGGTGCCATTGAAGTCAATGGTGTCACCATCAGTTGCTTCACCAGAGAATGTCACCGTAGCGATTTCCGGCTGCGCAGTGCCGCTACCTTCATCACCCTGAACAAGAGCGCCATCGGTGAAGTTGACGATGGTGTTGACACCGTTGTTGTAGCCGGTGAAAGCCACGGTGTCGTTGCTGAACTGGCCGGTGCCGAGAACGATCTCGTCGGTGCCAGCGCCCACGTTGATGACGTTGTCGCTTTCCGCGTCGCTGTCATCGCCGACGATATCGGTCAGGGTGGTGGTACCGCCATTAGTCACGGCTTCCTGAGCGAACTCAGTGTCGTAGATGCCGTCGGTGCTGGGATCGTTGTCAACCAGATCGATGGTGCCGTTACCATCAGAGAACGTATAGGTCGCAGCGGTACCGTCGGGATTCTGCCCGCTGAAGCCGATGCTCAGGTCGTCCAGGCTCAGCTCACCGTCAATCTTGGAGTCGACGATCAGCGCGTTGCCGTTACCGTCTTTGGCCAGCAGCAGTTCCTTCAGGACGTCATCGCCGTTGATGGCTTCCTTGATGGCCTGATTGACCTGCAGCGCAGTCACGGTGGCGTTGCCGCTACCGTCGACGTTGCTGGCAGCGATGGCGATGTTGGCAGTCGCCTGGTAGCCCATGAAGCTGGCAGTGACGACCAGGGTGCCACCATTGGAGTTCAGGCCACCGACGGTGAAGCTCTGTGCGGTACCGTTGGCACCATCGGACAGGTTCGCGTTACTGTTGGACTCGAGATCGCGAATGTTCGTCGTCGCGTTATTGAAGACGAACTGGGCACGGCCTTCATTGGTACCGAAAGCGTCGCCAGCAGTTGCGACAGTCTCGGTGCCAACGACGACGCTTTCACCTGCTTCCAGAGTCTGCTCGCCGCTGTTGTCAGCCAGCACCAGGTCGTCGCCCACACCGGTAGTGATGTTGGCGTTGCCGCTGCCTTCGCTCCACACGCGGTCGTTGCCAGCGCCCGTCTCGATGGAGACGTTGTCGTTGAGCTGCTGGTTGACCAGTGCAGCGGAGCCCTGGGTCAGGCCGTTGCTCAGGTGAACGACGTCGTTGCCGGCACCGGTGTCGATTTCGAGTTCGAAATCTTCGTGCTCGAGGACGTTGGCAGAGACGTTCAGGTTCAGCACGTCGTCGCCGCCGGTCAGGTCGTACTCGTAGACGACGTTGTCGTCGGCCGGGTCGCCGTTGACGTCAACCAGATTGAGGTCGCGATTGATGACCGCATCAGTGATGGCGGCGTTGATCGCGGAGCTGTCGACGCCGGTCAGGTCGAGGTCCTGAACGTCGTTGAGGCCCTGGTTACCACCGGTCTGGTCGGCGACGAACGGGCTGACCCAGTTGGCGGTCTGGCCGTTGGCGGTGAAGTATTCACCGGCGGTGGTGCTGTGACCCCAGGTCGCGCTCTGCTGGCCGACGCGGAAGTAGCTGCTGCCGCTGACTTCGACGACCTTCAGGTGGTTGTACTCACCGTTGTTGTCAGTGTCAGAAGAGGACAGCTCGGTCAGCCAGGCACCGTTCTTGGTGGTGACGACGAACTTCTCGATACCCACGTTGGTGTTGGACTCACCGGCGATGTTGACGCTGCCGCCCTGTGAACCGTAACCGACGTTGTCCAGCGCGATGGAGGTCTGGATCAAACCGTCCACGCCATCGGTGATTTCGTTGAAGGCACGGGCGTAGGAGTCGACACCGCCTTCATCGGCGCTGGAGACGTTGGCGGTGAAGCCGCCGAGTTCGCCTTCCTGGAGGCTCAGGACGACGGAGATACCCTTGACCTGTTCGCCGGTCAGGTTATCGGCTTCGTCGTACTGGTCGACGGAGAAGGTGTTGCCCTGACGCGCGCTCAGGCCGGAGAGGTCCGGATTGGCGGCTTTCAGGTTGGCGACACCGGTCTGGATGGCCTGGAGCAGTTCCGGATAGTCACGGGCCTGGCTCAGCGCGCCATCGGTGTTCTCGTCGTTGATCTGGTACTTGGTTCCGTTGACGGTGAACTCGAAGTAGTTGATCTGGGTGTTGTTCAGCGTTTCGGTGGTGTCGTCGGCCGGGGCCAGACGATCGGCGAAACGCAGGTCCAGTACGGAACCCTGATCCTGACCACCGCTCGCTACCATCAGCGGGCTGAGGAAGGTCGCCTGGTAGAGATCGATGCTTTCATCGATGTCGGTGGTTGCGGCGTCGTCTTCACCGTAGTTGAGCTGGTTGCTCAGGGTGAACTGGTAGTCGGCGGTGGTGTTGAAGCTGCCGTTCTCGTCACGGTAATCCTTGCCGACGTGCTTGACGAGGTCGCCCTGATCTTCCTGAGTCAGCTGCAGGTTGCCACTGTCGTCAACGGTAACGACGGTGCCGTCCTTCTCGGAAGAATCGAAGGTGATGATGTTATCCGGGGTGGGCGGCTTCGGCGTGGTGGTCACCGGCGTGGCGGTCAGCCCTTCGTCCTGGCCGTACTGGTTGTAATGCTCGAGCGGAGAAAGACCAGCCGCCTGGAAGGCGTTGGCGACGTCGGCGATGGTTTCGTAAGCTTCGCCGTTGGCCTGGGTCGCGCCGGATTCCTGGAGCTGGGCCAGCTTGTCCTTCAGGTATTCGGTGCTATCGAACTCGATGTTCGGGCTCAGACCTTCGATGTAGCCGTACATTTCGTAGTGCTGTTCGGCGGTCAGGCCGGCATCGTCGAACGCCTGCTGCACGTTTTCAGTGGTCCAGTCGCCGTACTCGGCGCTGTCCTGCTTCTGAAGCTGTGCCAGCTTTTGTTCGAGATAGAACTGCGAATCGAAATTAATCGTTGCCATACTGGCAATCTCCTTGCATATGCGGCTTTTTTTCCATGGGTTGCGGTAAAAACACCGCTATTGGATCCAACATGTTTCCAATTCGGCGCCTTGCGCTGTCGCCTGCGCACCCGTGCACACAGGCAACGGTGGCGCTCAGCGCTGCGACATGGGGCCCTGACGTTATTCGTGCCGTTGTTCCCAATGCCGGTGAAACCGGTCTCCGAGACCGTCGTCCCGGATATTACCGCAAGGCTCATTTCTAATGAGCATGAGCTTCACCCTGCTGGATGCTAGATACTTCGCATGCGCAATGCAAGCGTCAGTAAAGGGCGGGTCAGCGTTGCCCACCAACGCTTTACGGCACTTTTCTGACTGTAAGTTAATGCTCACTATCAAGGAAAGCCTGATATTCCGGTAGCTGTCATGAAAACGCCACCCTGGGCGGGTGGCGTTGGCCGAGAATAGTGAGGATTTACTAGCGCAATTCAACCGATTCGGCTGAGGATTTCTCGCCGCAAACGTCGGGCCAAAGGGCTCTGCCGGGCAATTTGTCGCAGCCGGGCCTTGGCCCCCGACCACTGGCGCGGGGCGTAGTCGGCGCTGGTGTCCGCCGGCGGCGGGCACGGGGCGGCGTAGCCGTAGCGGTCATTCACCCTGGGCGCGCGGTCGAGCCGCGCCGGGGCGTCGCTGTCGGTGACGCGGAAGCCGGCGGTCTGCACGGCGCGGGCGAGGATGCGCTCCACGGCGTGGCCGAGGGCGCCGTCGGTCTGCGCCAGCTCGTGTTCGAAGTCGCCCCAGTGCACGGCCTTCAGCAGCGGGTCCAGGGCCTCGGGGCGGCACCAGAACATCGAGCCGGCGAAGAAGTGCATGGTATCCAGCGGCTCGGCGTCGCCCAGGGTCTCGAGCAGGCGGTGCACATGGGCCGGGCTTTCCGGGTGAATGCCCCAGTAGCGCGGGTAGGCCAGCCAGTGCCCCGCGGGGCCGACCAGCCCCAGCTCGGGGTTGTCGGCGAAGGCACGCTGGATCTCGGCGATGCGCCCGGCGTCACCCAGCAGGGCCTGGAACATCTCGTCGCGCCAGCCTTCGCCGTCGCTGCGGTGCAGGCTCTTCTTGGCGTGGACCTTGCACACCGCCGCATAGCCGAGCGGGCGGATCGCGCGCAGCACTTCCAGGAAGGGGGCGATGTCGCGGCCGCGGTTGGGCACCCGGGCGGTGCGCACGCCGGGCACGTCGGCGGCGAGGCGCTGCTCGGTGTCGGCGGGGGCATCCTCGGCCAGCGTCACGAAGAGGTCATGGCCGTCGGGTATTTGTCGGAGCCAGGGCAGCACCGTCTGCCACATCTCGGGGTAGTACAGATGCAGAATCACGGCGGTGTCATGGGCGCGCGGCGTGGCGGCCATGTCGGCAATGCCCTGGGGCGCTTCGTGCGCCGCCGGGTAGTGGGCGAGCACTTCCTGGGTGGCACGCAGGAAAGCGTAGCCGTGGCGACGGTCGGGCTCCAGGTAGGCGCCCTCGGCCCATTCGTTCCAGGCGTTGATGAACACCAGTTGGCCGTCGCCGGCGTTGGCGTCGCTGCGGCGGCAGGCGTCGTCGAGCCAGCGGCGGTAGTCGCCGGGGTTGGCGCCGTGGAAGATGTGCCCGCGGCCGGGCTTTCTGGCCTCGTTGTCCCAGGCGGGGAAGACCGTCGGGTAGAGCCGGTATTCGGGGCGGGGCTTGGCGATCTGGCTGGCGACCACGTCGCGGTAGTCGTAGACGCGCCCGGCGAACTCGTGGTTGAGGAATTCCAGCTCGCCTTCGATCTGGCGGGCCTGCAGGGCGTGCGGGGGGAATTCCACGGCGGCGTCGAAGCCGTAGGGCTCTGGGTCGCCGATGCCGAAGCTCTGGGCACAGACCAGGTGCAGCTCGCCGATGCCGCGCTCGCGGCAGAACTCGCGCCAGGTGCGCGCGGTGCGCGCGGCGTCGGGGATGATGTCGACCCGATAGACGATCAGCACGGGCTTGCCGTCGACACGCAGGTAGCGCGGGTCCTCGAGCAGCGGCGCGATGTCCTCGATGAACTCCAGGTCGTCCTGGGGCTCGTGACGCTGCTCCATGAGCACGTCGTTTTCCTGGCCGTCCCAGCGCCGCGTCCAGTTCTCGTTGGCCCAGCACAGGCAGAACGGGAAGTCGATGTTGGGGTTGGCGACGTACTGGTCGATGGGCCGTTCGAGCAGGCGCTTGCGGCCGCTGAACCAGTAGTAGTGAAAGCAGAAGGCTTCGATGCCGTGCTGGCGGGCCAGTTCGACCTGGCGTTCCTGGACCTCGGGGATGCGCAGGTCGTAGAAGCCCAGCTCGCCGGGCAGGCGCGGCTGTTCGTGGCCGATGAACTGCGGCACCGCCTTGCTGACGTTGGTCCACTCGGTGAAGCCCTTGCCCCACCAGCGGTCGTTCTCGGCGATGGGGTGGAACTGCGGCAGGTAGAAGGCGATGGCGCGCATGCGGGTATCGCCGTCCAGGGCGTACTCGGTGGGCGCGACGTACTGTTCGCTGGGCTTGGCGGCGCCCTCGAAGAGGATCGGGAACAGCCGGTCGCCGCCGGCTGCGTGGTGCGTGGCCTCGCTGCCCTGCCCCGGCCGGCTGCGCAGGTAATGCAGCAGCGGGTGTTCGCGGCGGTCGATCAGCTCGGGGTGCTGGCGCAGGTAGCTGGCGGTGTCGAACTCCGCCGAGGCGGCACGCCCTTCGTAGCCGCCGTGCCGCTGGTAGTGGGCCAGCGGGTCGAGGCCACGGCTGTGCACGTCGGGGTTGTGCTGGCGGTACCACTCGGCATCGAACAGGCCGGATTCGGCGATCTGCCGGCGTTCGTCACGGGCACGGCGGACTTCGCCCGGCCATTGCCAGGCGCGCTTGACCAGGCGCTTGAGCAGCCAGCCCGGCGACTGGGCGCGGGCCTGCAGCCGGAAGTAATGGCCGTTGAGATCGACCAGTTGGCTTTCCAGGGTCTGGCGCTCGTCGACGGCGCGGTCGCGCTCGGCCCGGGCCTCGGCGAGGTCATCGGCCAGCCGGGCGATCTCGTCTTCCAGGCGGGCCTGTTCGGCGCTCAAGCAGTCGCGTTCGGCGATGAGGCGCTCACACTCGGCGATGAGGCGCTCACGCTCGGCCTGGAGGGTCTCGAGCTGGGCATCGCGGGCCTCGATCGCGCGGGATTGCTCGTCGATGGCCTCGTTCATGCCGGCGATGCGCGCATCGCGCTCGTCGACGGCGGCCTGGTAGCCTTCCAGGGCGGCACGGGCGGCATCCAGGGCCTGCTGGCGTTCGATCACGGCGTCGGCGTGGGCGATGTCCTGGCGGTAGCAGCTCGCCGGCAGCGTCGGCAGTTCGGCGTCGCTGGCCAGGGCGATCCAGTACATGGGGTCGTCGAGGCCGTTGATGGCGGCACCACCGGCGTTGCCGCCACGCTCGCCGCCGTAGGTGACCATGGCGGTGGGCTCGCGGCTTTCGGGCACCACCAGCGAGCCGTAGACCACGCGCTGCCCGAACAGGGCGTGGTGGGCGAAGTGCTCGCCGAGCAGGGTCGCGAACTCGTCGCGGCTCAGCTCGCGCACGTGGTAGGGGTTGTCGAAATCGCGCACCACGCTGTATTCGTGATGGTCGGGGCTGGAGATGATCAGCAGGCCGCCGGAGCGCAGCACGCGGCGGATCTCGGCGAGCATCTCCTGGTGGCGGTCGTGGTGCTCGATGGTCTCGAAGCTGACCACCACATCCACCGAGGCGTCGTCCAGGGGGATCGCCGCGCAGTCGCCGATGAGGAATTCGAGGTTGTCGCCCGGGTAGGCGGCCCGGGCATGGGCCACGGTGTCGGCGTCGATGTCGACGCCGATGACCCGCGCCGCGCGCTCGGCCAGCAGATGCGAGCCGTAGCCTTCGCCGCAGGCGATATCCAGCACGACCCGATCCTCGACATAGCGTTGCGCCAGGCGGTAGCGATGCTGGTGCTCGGCGACGATGCCGCCATCGAACTCCGGCAGGAAACGTTCTCCCGTCGTGGGCAAGGCGTTGGAATCACTGGACTTCATGCGGGCTATCAACCTCTAGCGAAATGGCGTGCATGGGAATGCCGACGAGGCCGTGGCTCTGGCTGCTGGAGTGCGACTTGAAGAACAGCGCATCATGGATCCAGTGATGCTGCACGTGCTCGTCCTGGGTGCCGTCGGCAATGGCGGTGCTGATGCTGTAGTCGCCCCGGGGCAGAATCGGCATGCGGAAGGTGAAAGCGGCATTCAACGCCTGGCCGGGCGCGGTGCCGACGGGGTCGTCGCGGTACGTCAGGAAGCTGTTGTCGCCGAACAGGGTCTGGCCCAGGCGGTCCTTGACGTAGAAGCCGATGATCGGGCGCGTCAGCGGCTCGCCGCTCTGGGCGCGGGCGCGAATCCGCAGCGTGACGGTCTCGCCGCCGACGATCCACGACAGCGGCCGGCCGTCGGCGTCGGTGAGTTCGACGTGTTCGATGGTGGCGTGCCCCTTGCCGAAGCCGCTGGCGGAGGGATCGAACTCGAAGATTTCCAGGTCGTTGCGATACGGCGAGGCGTTGATCAGGTCCTGGCGCATGTCGCGGCGCTCGCGGGGTGCCGGCTCGGCCTGGCGCGGACCGGCCGAGGCGCGCCCGGCGCTGCCGCTGCCCTGGTTGGACTCGAAGAAGGCCTGCAGGTAGGCGTCGGCGACGTCCTTGGGCTCGCCCTCGGCGACCACCTTGCCGCCATCGAGCCAGATGGCCCGCTGGCAGAGGTTGAGCACCGCGGCGGTGTCGTGGCTGACGAACAGTACGGTGCCGCGCTTCATGAAGTCGCGCAGAAAGCGCATGCACTTCTGGACGAAGAAGGCGTCGCCCACGGCGAGCGCTTCGTCGATGACCAGGATGTCGGCGTCGACGTGGGCGATGACGGCGAACGCCAGACGCACGTACATGCCGCTGGAGTAGGTCTTGACCGGCTGGTCGATGAAGTCGCCGATCTCGGAGAAGGCCAGGATGTCGTCGAAGCGCGCGTCGATCTCCTCGCGGCTCAGGCCAAGCACCGTGGCGTTCATGTAGACGTTCTCGCGGCCGGTGAACTCGGGGTCGAAACCGGCGCCGAGTTCGAGCAGCGCGGCGACGCGCCCGCGGGTGCCAACCTCGCCGCGGGTCGGCGCGAGCGTGCCGCAGATCATCTGCAGCAGGGTCGACTTGCCGGAGCCGTTGCGGCCGATGATGCCGACCGTCTCGCCCCGGGCGATCTCGAAGCTGATGCCGTCGAGGGCGTGGAAGTCGCGGCCGTACTCGCGCGGCGGCCGGCCGATCAGGCGCTGCAGGCGCGGCACGATGAACTGCTTGAGCCGGTCGCGGGGGGTGGCGTAGACCCGGTAGTACTTGGCGACGTCGGCGACGCGAATGGCCACGTCGTCGTGGGCGGCGCCCTCCCCGGCTCCGGCGGTTTCCGCTGCCACGCGCTCGGCGGCGTGCACACTGTCAGAGCACATCGGCGAACCCCTTGCGTGTCTTCTGGAACCAGGCGAAGCCCAGCCAGGCGACGACCAGTGCCGCCAGGCCATAGGCCGTCAACCCCAGCCAGTCGGGCATCTGCCCGGCGATCACCACCCGGCGCATCTGTTCGATGATGAAGGTCAGCGGGTTGGCGAGAATGAACGGGCGGAACGTCTCGGGCAGCGCGGAGAGCGGATAGAACACCGGCGAGAGAAACAGCAGCATGGTGGTCACCAGCGACATGGTCTGGCCGATGTCGCGCAGGAAGACACCCAGCGAGGCCAGCATCCAGCCCAGGCCCAGCGCCAGCAGACACAGCGGCAAGGCGACCAGCGGCGCGAGCGGCAGGGTCGCGGGTATGTCGTGGTCGATCGCGAGCTGCGCCAGCACCAGCACGACGAGGCTGACCATGGCGTGGAACAGTGCCGAACCGAGCGGCACCAGTGGCAGGATCTCCAGCGGGAAAACCACCTTCTTGACGTAGTTCTCGTTGGCCAGGATCAGCCCCGGGGCGCGGTTGAGCACTTCGGCGAACAGGCTATGCACGATCAGCCCGGCGAACAGTTGCAGGGCGAAGTGCGCCTGGCCGCCTTCCGGGGTCATGCCCCAGCGCGCCTCGAACACCACGGTGAAGACGAAGGTGTAGACACCCAGCATGATGATGGGATTGAAGAACGACCAGGCGAGACCCAGCACCGAGCCCTTGTAGCGCCCGACGACGTCCCGCTGAATCATCTGCCGTGTCAGGTTCCGGTAGCGCCACAGGCGCTGTAGCATCGCCGGAAGCGAAACCGATTGGTAAGCGTGAGGATTCATCGTCCCTCTTTATCAACTACAAGACTCGAGCCGTGTATGATCGACATCCGTGCCGCTGACGGCCATTTGGTCGGGCATATTACAGTAGTCGGGTTATGTTGAGAATTGTCGCCGATCCGGAACCCGGCGCGGGGCCGCCGGCTGGCGCGGGTCGTGGCACCGGAGGTGCGCCGGCGGCCCTGTAGCGTCTCCGGTAAGCGACAGGTCATGGATGAACGAGGGAGAACAGCGTTGCGTCGAGTCGGTATCTGTGTACCAACCCTGAATGCGGGCGCCGACTGGGCGGCATGGCTGGCGGCAACCCGGCAGGCGGCGAACGGCTATCGCTTGCTGGTCATCGATTCGATGTCCGACGATGCCACGGCGACGCTGGCCGAGGCCGAGGGCTGCGAGGTGCGACGCATCGCGCGCGGCGACTTCGACCACGGCGGCACCCGTGGCTGGGCGCTGGAGCTGTTGGCGGATTGCGACATCGTGATCTTCGTCACCCAGGATGCCCTGGTCGCCTCGCCGGAAGCGTTCACGCGACTGGTCGCGGCCTTCGACGACCCGAGCATCGGCGCCGCCTACGGCCGCCAGTTGCCCTATGACTGGGCGACGCCGGTGGCCGCCCACGCCCGGCTGTTCAACTACCCGCCCCACTCGCACACCATGGCCGCCGAGGATGTCACGCGCTACGGCATTCGCGCGGCCTTCCTGTCCAACTCGTTCACCGCCTACCGGCGCGAGGCACTGATCGCGGCCGGCGGCTTCCCCTGCGGGACCATCCTCAGCGAGGACATGATCGCCGGCGCGCGGCTGTTGAAGAACGGCTGGCGGCTGCACTACTGCGCCGAGGCGCAGGTCTATCACTCGCACAACTATTCGCTGTTCCAGGAGTTCCGCCGCTACTTCGATATCGGCGTGCTGCACGCCAACGAGCCGTGGCTGCTGGAGATGACCGGCCGCGCCGAGGGCGAGGGGCGGCGCTTCGTGGCCTCCGAGGCCCGCTATCTGCTGCACCGCGCGCCCTGGCTGCTGCCCATGGCTACCGTGCGCAACGGCTTGAAGTACCTGGGCTATTCGCTGGGCCGCCATCACCAACGGCTGCCCAAGCGCTGCAAGCCGGGGCTGTCGATGCACGCCGGCTACTGGCGACGCAACGCCTGACGCGCGCCGCGGTTCAGGGCTGGGGGTTGAAGAAGCCGCGCTTGACGGTGAGCGCGAGGATCTTGAGGTCCATGCCCAGCGTCCAGTTGTTGATGTAGTAGAGGTCGTGGTCGACCCGCCGTTCCATGTCGCCGACATCGCGGGTCTCGCCGCGCAGGCCGTAGATCTGCGCCCAGCCGGTGATCCCGGGCTTGACCCGGTGGCGCTGCATGTACTTGACGATCATGTCCTTGTAGAAGGCGTTGTGATCCAGGGCGTGGGGGCGCGGCCCGACCAGCGACATGCGCCCCTGGAGCACGTTGTAGAGCTGCGGCAGCTCGTCGAGGCTGGTGCGGCGCAGCCAGCGGCCCAGCGGAGTGACGCGCGGGTCGTTGCGTTGAGCCTGGCGGGTGCCGTCCGGCGCGGAATGGGCACGCATGGTGCGGAACTTGTAGATCTTGAAGCGCTTGCCGTCGAGGCCGTGGCGATACTGCTTGAACAGCACCGGCCGCCCCATCGACAGCCGGACGGCCAGCGCGACGAGCAGCATGACCGGCAGAAAGCCGACGAACAGCAAGGTGCCGAGCACGTAGTCCTCGAGGCTCTTGACGATGCGTGCCGGGCCGTGGAGCGGACTGTAGTTGAGGTCGATGGAGAACATGTCGGCGACCTGGGCGGCACGGTGGTTGAGCAGGCGCACGTCGGAAAGATCGGGGAAGTAGCGCACGTTGACCGGCACGCCGATCAGCCGGTCGGCCAGTGCCTTGACGGTGTTCCCGCAACTGAGCGGAAAGCTCAGCCAGATCTCGTCGAAGTCGCGCTGAAAGACCGATTCCCTGGCCAGTTGCACGACCGCCTCGAGGACCTGGTCGTCGCGGTCGTAATCGATGGTACGGTCGATGCGATAGCCGATGTAAGGCATGCCGGCGAGCCGCTGGCGGGTCTGCTCGGCGTTGGCGGCGGGGCCGATGAACAGGATCGACTTGATGTTGCGCCCGCGGGCACGCAGCCGCCGCAGGTAGCCGTAGAGCAGGCCCCGGGCGAGCAGACCGACCGCCAGCACGCTCAGCGCGGAGAGCCCCATCCACAGCCGGGAATAGATATAGCCGCTCTGGGTGACGACCAGGAAGGCGCTGATCAGCAGCACGGTGGTCAGCCAGCTGGCGAAGTAGGTGCCGAACATGCTGAACACGCTGCGCCCGCGCCAGGGCTCGTAGAGCCCGAAGATCTCGCCGGTGGCGGGCAGCAGCAGGGAGCCGGCGACGATCAGCAGCGGGTATTCGGTGCCGAAACCGAAGGCGAGATCGGGCAGGCACCAGAAGTAGAAGGCGCTGACCAGCATGGCGGTGGCGGCGTCGAAGCCGCGCATGACCATGCGCAGGAGGTCGTTACCGGGCCGTCTTGGCATCATCGGCGTGCTTGCCTCGTGGGTGGCGCGTCCGCGTCGTCGCGGCCGTCACGCCGCGGCGTGGCCGGGCCTACACGACCCGGCACGCTGCGACACGCGGCCGGCGCTCACCCGGTCACCTGACGCAGTACCTGCATGGTATCGACGAGATCCTGGGTGTCCAGGTCGCCCACCGCGGCCTTGAGGTTGAGGCGATCGAGCAGGTACTGACGAATGGTCTCGACGAGCTTGATGCGCTGGTCGTAGAGATCGGCGCGGGCGTCGAGCACGTCGACGAGATCGCGCAGCCCGAGTTTCTCGCCCTTCTCGGCCGCTTCCAGGAACAGGTTGCTGGAGTCGACGGAGCGCTGCAGGGCCTCGATCTGCCGGGCGTCGCCCTTGAGGCTGCGCAGCCGCGTTCGCACTTCCTGACGCGCCATCTTGAGGGCGTTGACGTAGGTGGAGCGGCTGGCCTTCAGCGAGAGTTCACCCTGCCGCACGCTGGCGGTGGTGTAGCCGCCTTCGTAGATGGGCACGTTGAGCCGCAGGCTGGCCGAAGCGTCCTTGCTCTCGCGGTAGGGGTCGTTGGAGTCGCGGTCGGAATAGGACATGCTCAGGTTCAGCTCGGGGTAGTGGCCGGCGCGGCGCACCCCGGTTTCGGCCTTGGCGACCGCTTCCTGCTGCTTGCCCAGCTTGACCTCGACGTTGTTGACGACGCGGTCGAGCCACTCTTGCTCATCGCCGAAATCGCCGGTGAGGTCGACCGTGCCCAGGTCGCCGAGCCGACTGCCGGTGAATTCGGGCAGTTGGCCGGTGAAACGCTCGAGCACGCTCAGCGCGTTGTCCAGCTCGTTCTCGGCCTGCAGCTTGTCGGAGACGGCCTGGTCGAGCCGCGAACGCGACTCGAGCAGATTGATACGGTCGCCGACACCGAGATCGTAGGCGCGCTGCGCCTGCTTGACCTGCAGCTCCAGCGATTTCTCCTTGGAGTCGAGCAGGCCGAGCTTGCGCGAGGCGAGAAAGGCGTCCAGGTAGGCCTTGGCGACATCGAGGGCGAGATCGCGCTCGCCCACCGCCACCTTGAGGGTGGCGGCGTCGCTCTGCGCTTCCGCCTTGCCCACCTTGCGCCAGCGCTCGAGGCTGAACAGCGGCTGGGTGACCTGGACCTGCCAGGTCTTGTCCCGGGTCACGCCCTGGTAGCGCGCCTCGTAGTCGTCACTGACGTTACTGAGCTCGTTGTCCGGGTTGTACTCGGGATTGTCGGTGTAGTAGTTGTCCGAATGCTGGTAGAGGTAGCTGGCACTGGCGCTGACCTGCGGCTTGAGCCCGGCCTGGGTCATCGGCACGTTCTGCTGGGTGGCTTCGGCGTTGTAGCGCTGGCTGGCCAGCTTGGCGTCGTTGCTCAGCGCGAGTTCGAACAGCCGTGGCAGCGAGGGCAGCGTGTCTTCGTTGCCCAACGCCGACGCGCCACCCTCGGCGACGCTCGCGTCGGCCTCGCCGACGGCAACGCTGGCCGCGTCACCCGGCGCCGGCTGGCCGTTCATGACCGGCAGCTCGTCGGTCCAGTGCATGCCGCCATCGCCCTGGGCCATGGCCAGCGGGGCGGCCAGTGGCGCCGAGACCAGCAGGCCGTACAGGGGGAGTCGCTTGAATCGCTTGACCATGGTCATTCCTCACGCATGGCGCGTGCCAGCATGTCGGTGATGGGTTTGGCCACGTAGCTGGCGAAGGTGCGCTCGCCGGTGCGAATCATCACTTCGGCGGGCATGCCGGCCAGCAACTGCATGTTCTCGGTCATCTCGCGCTTGCCTTTCGGCGTCACCTTGACCCGGGCCTTGTAGTACTGGGTACCGGTGGCCTCGTCCTTGAAGGTGTCGGCGCTGACGTTGGTCACCTCGCCTTCGATGACGTTGGTCAGGCGCTGGTTGAAGGCGCTGAAGCGGATCTCGGCGTACTGCCCCGGATAGATGTTGTCGATGTCCTTGCTGGGGATGCGGGCCTCGACCACGAAGTCGTCACCGGAGGGCACGATGTTCATGATCGGCTCGCCGGGTTTGACGACGGCGCCGATGGTGTGGATCGTCATGCCGACCACGGTACCGGCGACCGGCGCGGTGACGGTGGTGCGCTTGACCTGGTCGCTGAGCGCGGTCATGCGCTCCTCGGCGTCGGCGATGTTGGCCTGGGCCTCGCGCAGCTGCTCGCCGACCTCCTTCTGGAACTCCTGCTGCTTGACCTGCTGCTGGACCTTGTTCTCGCTGATCTGCGACTTGAGCTTGGCGATCTCGGAACGGTGCTGGGCGATCTCGCCCTTGAACTGCAGCACCTGGCGCTCGAGTTCGCGCAGGCGCTGGTTGTCACCCAGGCCTTCCTTGAACAGCGCCCGGTAATCGCGCGCCTCGCTCTGCAGGGAGGCCATGCGCGACTGGTTGACGTTGATCATCTTCTGCAGACCGTCGATCTGCTCGCGCATCTGGTTGGCCTGCTCGCCGAGGGCGTCGAGGGTGCCCTGGAGCGATTCGCGGCGCGCCTGGAACAGCGCGCGCTGCACGGCGAGCACTTCCTTGACGCGCGGCGCGTCGCTGGCGAGCAGCTCGTCCGGAAAGTCGAGCGAGTCGGCGCCCTTCTGCTCGGCCATCAGGCGCACTTCGGCGGCGCGATTGATCAGGTACTGCGAGCGGGCGATCTCGAGCTGCGAGCGCGCCTGGGTCTTGTCGAGGATCATCAGGGTCTGGCCGGCGTCGACGTGGTCGCCGTCCTCGACGAGGATGTCCTTGACGATGCCGCCTTCCAGGTGCTGCACGGTCTTCTTGAACGATTCGACCGAGACCGAGCCCGGCGCGACCACGGAGACGGCCAGGTCGGCGGTCGCCGCCCAGCCGCCGAAGCCGCCGAAGGCGATCAGCAGGATCAGCAGGCCCAGACGCCGATAGCCGCGGTCGTTGATCGGCAGCGTCTTCTTGCCCGGTTCGCGGGAGACCGATTCCCCTTCGATGGATTCCTCGTAGGGGGTGATGTCGTGACTGGTGGAGTTGTCGCCTGCCATGCTCAGTTCTGCTCCGAGGATTGCGAATCGCTGCCCGGTTGGTTGCCACCGCCCTGCACGGCGGTGAGACGGCTGCCCGACTTGCTGCCGCCGGCCAGGCTCGACCGGCCGCTGCCGGCGGGCTTGGCGAACTGCGCCAGCACCTGATCGCGCGGGCCGAACATGCTGACCTGACCTTCCTTGAGGACCAGCAACTGATCGACGTGCTTGAGCACGCTCTGGCGATGGCTGATCACGAACAGCGTGGTGCCTTCGGCCTTGAGCTGGCGGATCGCTTCGCCCAGCGCGCGCTCGCCGCTGTCGTCGAGGTTGGAGTTGGGCTCGTCGAGCACCACCAGCACCGGGTTGCCGTAGAGCGCCCGGGCCAGGCCGATGCGCTGGCGCTGGCCGCCGGAGAGCGCCCCGCCGGAGCCGCTGATGACGGTGTCGTAGCCGTTGGGCAATTGCAGGATCATCTCGTGCACGCCGGCCTTCTGGGCGGCGGCGACGACTTTCTGGGCATCGACCTGACCGAAGCGGGCGATGTTCTCGCTGATGGTACCGTCGAAGAGTTCGATGTCCTGGGGCAGATAGCCGATGTGCGGGCCGAGTTCGTCACGATTCCAGTGAATGATCTCGGCGCCGTCGAGGCGCACGCTGCCGACCTGGGTGGGCCAGATGCCCAGCAGCACGCGCGCCAGGGTCGACTTGCCGGCCGCACTGGGGCCGATGATGCCGATGTGCTCGCCGCTGCCCACCGAGAAGTTGATGCCGCGAATGGTCGCCATGCGTACCCCCGGGGGCGCGGCGGCGACCGTCTCGACGTCGATGTCGCCCTTGGGCGCCGGCAGCGACATGCGCCGCTGCTCCTCGGGAATCTGTTCGAGCAGTTCGTTGAGACGCTTGTAGGCGCTGCGCGAGGCGACGAAGCCCTTCCAGCTGCCGATCATCTGGTCGATCGGCGACAGCGCCCGGCCCATGAGGATCGAGCCGGCGATCATCATGCCGGGTGTCATCTCGCCCTCGAGCACCAGGAAGGCACCCAGACCGAGGATCATCGACTGGAACAGCATGCGCAGCACCTTGGAGGCGTTGGCGAGCGCACCGGCGCGATCGCTGGCCTGGGACTGCTTGGCGAGGAATTCGTGATGCTTGCTCGCCCAGCGGCCCATGATGCCGGGCAGCATGCCCATGGCGTGCAGGACTTCGGAGTTGCGCAGGTTGGAGTTGGCCAGTTCCTGGGCCTTGATGTTTTCCGAATTGGCTTCGGAGAGCAGCCCCTTGGTGGCCTTTTCGTTGGCGATCGCCAGGGTCAGCAGGACGATGCCCGCGCAGGTGGCGAAGACGCCCAGCCAGGGGTGAAAGAGAAACAGCACGGCCAGGTAGATGGGCACCCAGGGCGCGTCGAAGAAGGCGAACAGGCCGTTGCCGGTGAGAAACTGGCGCAGGCTGGTCAGGTCGTTGAGCGGCTGGGCGGACTGCTGGCCCTGGGACATGACGCTGCGCCGGAACATGGCGCTGTAGAGGCGCTGGTTGACCATGGTGTCCAGGCGGTTGCCCACACGGATCAGGATCCGCGAACGCACCAGTTCGAGCAGCCCCATGACGGCGAACAGGAAGATCACCACCAGGGTCAGCATGAGCAGGGTGTCAGCGCTGCGCGAGGAAATGACGCGGTCGTAGACCTGCAGCATGTAGAGGGGGGGCACCAGCATCAAAAGATTGATGAACATGCTGAAGAACCCCACCGAAACGAACGATCCCCGACATGCCTTCAAGGCACGTTGCAAGTCGGTGGCTTCTTGACGGGTGGCCATGCGCTCACTCACTAAATGGTTGGGTAACAAGGGGTTGCAGGCACCGATGGGCGACACCTGGATGTCCGTGCTCACGGCTCTCGAACGGTCGGCGCTTCGCTCGGCGGTCCTGCTCCTTAAGCGAGGCCGCCAAGGATATCAGAATCGCGACGCCAGCATGAGGGGCGTCTTCACAAAATAGAACGAGGCGCCGTTGGACGGCGCCTCGATCAGCCTCTACGGGCGGCAGCTATTCCGCCGTTTGGGGTCAACCCTGGCGATACACCGGCAAGCGCGCGCAGACGGCCTCGACCTTGGCCTTGACGTCGGCCTCGGCTTTCGAGGAGTCGCCCTGCTGCATGGCGTCGAGGATGTCGCAGATCCAGCCGGCCAGGTCGCGGCACTCGGCCTCACCGAAGCCGCGAGTGGTGACCGCCGGGGTGCCGATGCGCAGGCCGGAGGTGACGAACGGGCTCTGCGGGTCGCCCGGGACGGCGTTCTTGTTGACGGTGATGTGGGCGCGGCCCAGGGCAGCGTCCGCGTCCTTGCCGGTCAGGCCCTGCTTGATCAGCGAGAGCAGGAAGAGGTGATCCTCGGTGCCGCCGGAGACCACATCATAACCGCGCTCGAGGAACACGCCGGCCATTGCCTGGGCATTCTTGACCACCTGCTGCTGGTAGTTCTTGAACGCGGGGTCCATGGCTTCCTTGAAGCAGATCGCCTTGGCGGCGATGACGTGCATCAACGGGCCGCCCTGGCCACCGGGGAAGACCGCGGACTGCAGCTTCTTCTCGATGTCGGCGTCGTCCTCGGCGGAGAGGATCAGGCCGCCACGCGGGCCGCGCAGGGTCTTGTGGGTGGTGGTGGTGACCACGTGGGCGTGCGGCAGCGGGCTCGGATAGACGCCGGCGGCGACCAGCCCGGCGATGTGCGCCATGTCGACCAGCAGGTAGGCGCCCACCTCGTCGGCGATCTCGCGGAACCGGGCCCAGTCGATGATCTGCGAGTAGGCGGAGAAGCCGGCGATGATCATCTTCGGCTTATGCTCGCGAGCCAGCTTGGCGACTTCGTCGTAATCGATGTGGCCGCGGTCGTCGATGCCGTACTGCACGGCGTTGTAGTGCTTGCCGGAGAAGTTGGGCTTGGCGCCGTGGGTCAGGTGACCGCCGGCGTCGAGACTCATGCCCAGCACGGTGTCGCCCGGCTTGACCAGCGCCTGGAAGACCGCGCCGTTGGCCTGGGAGCCGGAGTGCGGCTGGACGTTGGCGTAGGTGGCGTTGAACAGCTGCTTGGCGTAGTCGATCGCCAGTTGCTCGACGACATCGACGTGCTCGCAGCCGCCGTAATAGCGCTTGCCGGGGTAGCCTTCCGCGTACTTGTTGGTCAGCTGCGTGCCCTGGGCCTGCATCACGCGCGGGCTGGCGTAATTCTCGGAGGCGATCAGCTCGATGTGCGCTTCCTGGCGAGCGTCTTCCTGCTGCATCGCTTTCCAGAGCGCGTCATCGAAACCGGCAATCTGCATATCACGGGTGAACATCGGCGAGAATCCTCGGATCAAGGGGTGAATCCAGGCCGGCATGATACCCCAGCCCCTCCCCCCTTTCACATGAAAGGCGGTCAAGGCTGGCCGAGAATTTCTCACGCGGGGTTTAGTGAGGCTGAAGTCAGGATCAGACAACTCAGCGAGTGGACATGACACAATGCGAGACCTATGCTTTGGCATAGGCCAAAAGCGAGGTAGCCATGTCGAGCGAACGTCACGTCCGTCTCTTCCGCAACGGCCGTAATCAGGCCCTGCGCATTCCCCGCGAATTCGAGCTGGCCGGAAACGAGGCCATCATTCGCCGCGAGGGCGACACCCTGATCATCGAGCCGATCAAAAAGGCCGGGCTGCTGGAGACCCTGCAGCGACTCGATCCGATCGATGAGCCCCTGGGCGATGTCGATGAGGGGATGATGCCACTCGATGATGTCGAGTTATGAAACACTCCGGCTATCTTCTGGATACCAATATCGTCTCCGCACTCGTCCGCGACCCGCACGGTGCCGTGGCACAGCGGATCGCCGAGGCCGGCGAGGATGCCATCGCG
Organism: Modicisalibacter coralii; assembly: GCF_004117855.1. Lineage (GTDB taxonomy): Bacteria > Pseudomonadota > Gammaproteobacteria > Pseudomonadales > Halomonadaceae > Modicisalibacter > Modicisalibacter coralii. The sequence continues at coordinate 262,880 of NZ_QWBW01000008.1, read as the reverse complement.
ACCAGCGTCATCGTCGCGGCGGAGCTTCGCTTTGGTGCCGGCAAGCGGGGCTCCGAGCGTCTGACGCGCCAGGTGGAAACACTGCTCGATGTGTTGGACGTGCGCCCGTTCGAGCCGCCCGCCGATCGCCATTACGCCCGAATCCGCCGGCAACTGGAACGCGCCGGGACGCCGATCGGCCCCAACGGCCTGCTGATCGCCGCTCAGGCACTGGCGGAACAGCGCATCGTGGTCACCGCCAACACTGGCGAGTTCGGTCGTGTCGAGGGATTACGGGTGGAGAACTGGCTTTGAGAGGCCTGGAGGCCCGCCTCCCGCTATTCGAACATTTCCAGTAGCAGCGGATGCCATATCGCCTTGTCGATCTCGCCCAGCCGGCCCAGCAAGCGGGCCTTATCGATACAACGCACTTGATCCAGCAGGATGCGGGCTTGCTTGCCCTGGAAGGTCAGCTCGGGCCGACAACCCAACGGCTGGCCCTTGCTGGTAATGGGCGCCACGATGACACGTGGCAAGGCGGCGTTCATGTCATCCGGAGAGACGACCAGCGCGGGCCGAGTCTTGCGTATCTCGCTGCCCAGGGTCGGGTCCAGGTTCACCCAGTAGACATCGCCGCGCCGGACGGATTTTGGTCGCTTCACCATTCCCAATCGTCACTATCGGTTTCGGGGGGCAAGCCTTGCCAGGCATCGGTATCGTGCTCTGCCTGGTAGCCCTCGAACCAACCCTGTCGCGCCGGTTTTACCGGCTCGATGACGATACGTCCGTTTTCCTGGTGCAGCTCGATCTCGCCGTCGATACCGCACTCATCGAGCAATAGCGCGGGAATCAGTACCCCACGTGAATTGCCGATCTTGCGTAGTGTCGTTCTCATGGCTCCTCCAGACATGCCAAGTAATAACTATGTTATTACTTGGTCGACTATTTTGCCAGCGCCTGGTCACAGGCTTAGCCCTCCCCCAGCAGACCGAGGCTCTCAACCGGGGCCTGGCGCCGCACGCCGCGGGACAGTCCATGGCCGATCACGCCGATGAGCAGCGCGCCGCCGAGCGGCAACACCAGCCACAACCAGAGGTGCAGGCGCGGCGCGAGATCCAGGAAGCCGGCATAGATACCCAGCGCGGCGAGTTCGGCGAGCAGCGCCCCCATCAGCCCGCTGGTGAAGCCAAGCAGCGCGAACTCCACGCCCTGGACCCGGGAGATCAGCCGGTTGCCGGCGCCGAACACCCGCAGCAGGCCGCTTTCGTGGGTGCGCAGCGTATGGCTGGCGGTGAGCGCGGCGTAGAGCACGCTGATACCGGCGAGCAGGACGAAGCCCAGCACCAGCTCCACCGCGCGGGTGACCTGGGCGAGCAGATCGCGCACCCGGCCGAGGATGGCGTCGACGTTGAGCAGCGACACCCCGGGATAGGCCGAGACCAGCCGCCCCAGTACGTCGCCGTGGGCGGCGGCGTCGAGATGAAAGGCGGTGATGTAGCTGTGGCCGTAGCCTTCGAGTACCCCGGGCGGGAAGATCACGAAGAAGTTGGGCCGGAAGCTGTCCCAGTCGAGATCGCGCAGACTGGTGATCTCGCCGGTGACGGTATCGCTGCCGATGGTGAAGGTCAGGGTGTCGCCGAGGCCCACGCCGAGGCGTTCGGCCAGGCCGCTCTCGAAGGAGATGGGCACGCTGCCCGGCGCCACCTGGGTATCGGCGTCGAACCACTGCCCGGCCACCACGCGGTTGCCGTCGGGCACGTCCTCGCGCCAGGTCAGGTTGAGCTCGCGTTGCAGGGCGTTGTCGCCGCGGTGCTCCTCGGGAACCGCCTGACGCGGCGGCCGGCCGTCGATGGCGGTGATCCGCCCGCGCACCATGGGGTAGAGCGCGGTGCGGGTCTCGGCGACCTCGTCGAGGATGTCGACGAAGCCCTGGCGCTCGCCGGGCTGGATGTTGATGGCGAAGTAGTTGGGCGTATCGGCGGGCAGCTGTGTCTGCCAAGTGGTGAGCAGATCGCCGCGCACCAGGGTGATGATCGCCATGGCCGCGAAGGTCACCGAGAAGGCCAGCAACTGGCCGAGACTGGCGTGACGGCGACGCGCCAGCTGGCTGGCGCCCAGGCGCAGGGCTTGTGCCAGCCCGCCGGGGCGCGAGGTGGCGTCATCGCGTCCGACCCGCGCGGCCAGCCGCAGCACCAGCGCGAGCAGCGCCCAGCCCAGGGCCCAGAGCGCCGCGAGGGCGACCAGCCCGCCGCCGAGCAAGGCCGCCGAGAGGCCGAAATCCCCCGAGTAGAGCCACAGCAAGGCGCCGAACACCAGGCTGGCCACGGCCACCACCAGCCACGCCGAGGCGGGCAGCGGATCGAGCTCGCGGCGCAGCACCTTCAAGGCGCTGACGCGCTTGAGCCGCAACAGCGTCGGCCCGGCGAAGCCCACCAGTACCGCCAGCGCGGTGAGCACGCCGAGCAGCAGCGGCAGCACGCCGGGCGGCGGCAGTTCCAGCGGCAGAAAGCGGGTCAACAGCGCCAGCAGCCCGGCCTGGCCCACCAGTCCCAGCAGCGCGCCGGTCACCGAGGCCGCCAGTGCCAGCCACAGCAACTGCCAGGCGAACAGCCGGGCGAGCTGGCGCTGACTGGCCCCGAAGCAGCGCAGCAGCGCGGCGGTATCCAGGTGACGATCGACGTAACGCCGGGTGGCCATCGCCACCGCGACCCCGGCGAGCAGCACCGCCGCCAGCCCCGCCAGGCTCAGGTATTTCTCGGCGCGCTCCAGGGCGCTTCCCAGTTGCGGGCGGTCGTCGCGGACGTTCTCGATCTCGACGCCCTCGCCGCGCAACCGTTCGAGCGTGGCGTCCATCGCGCTCACCGCCTCGGGCGGGCCCTTGGCCAGCAGTTCGTACTCGATGCGCGAGCCGGGGCGCACCAGGCCGGTGGCGTCGAGATCGGCCAGACGCATCATCAACCGCGGGCTGAAGCTCGAAAAGCCCGCCGACTGGTCCGGCTCGCGGTCGATGATGCCGGAAACCGTCAGTTCGCTCTGGCCGACCCGCACGCGGTCACCGATCGCCACGTCGAGCAGTTGCGCGAGCCGCGGCGCGATCCACACGCTGCCCGGCTCGGGGCCGCGCGAGACCAGCGTGATGCCGTCGCCGAGATCGACATGCACCTGGCCATAGAGCGGGTAGGCGCCGTCGACCACCTTGAGGCTGGCGAGCTGGAAGGCCTCGCCACGGCTGACCATGGACACGGTGTCGACCTGATCGGAGAGCGTCAGCCCCGCCCCGCGCAGGGTGTCGCGCAGTTCGTCGCCGAACGGGCTGCCCTGTTCGAGCTTGATGTCGCCGCCCATCAGTTGCCCGGCCTGACGCGTCAGGCCGCGATCCAGGCGGTCGAGGAAGAAGCCGATCATGGTCGTCGCGGCCACGGCCAGGGCCAGGGCGACGAACAGCGCGCGCACGTCGCCGGCGCGCAGGTCGCGCCTGAGCCCCTTGAGCGACAGCGCCAGCATGGCCCCCGGCGAGGTCATGCCTGCACCTCGTCGCGGTCGAGCACCTCGAGACGGCCGCCCTCGAGACGCAGGCAGCGCTCGCAGCGCCGCGCCAGATGGGGGTCGTGGGTGACCAGCACCAGCGTGGTGCCGGCCTCGCGGTTGATCTCGAACAGCAGTTCGATGATCGCGGCTCCGGTGTCGCGGTCGAGGTTGCCGGTGGGCTCGTCGGCGAACACCAGCTCGGGCCGGGTGACGAAGGCGCGCGCCACGGCCACCCGCTGCTGTTCGCCGCCGGAGAGCTGCTTGGGCAGGTGATCGAGACGCTCGCCCAGCCCCACCCGGGTCAGCCACTCGCGGGCGCGTTCCTGGTGATCGCGGCCCGGCAGCAGCTCCAGCGGCAGCAGCACGTTTTCCTGCGCGGTCAGCGTGGGCAACAGCTGGAAATTCTGGAACACGAAACCGACCCGGCCGGCACGCAGCGCGGCCCGGCCGTCCTCGTCGAGCGACGGCAGCGAGGATCCGAACAGGTCGAGCTCGCCGTGGCTGGGGGCATCGAGCCCCGCCAGCAACGCCAGCAGGGTCGACTTGCCGGCCCCGGAACTGCCCAGGATCGCCACGCTCTCGCCCGGCATGACGGACAGGTCGAGCCCGTCGAGAATGGTCAGCCGGCGATCGCCGCTGGCGACGTGCTTGGACAGCCCGCGTGCCTGTAGAATCGGGGACTGTTGCGAGGCGGATTCACGCGCATGGGAGTCGGACATGAGACATGCTTTCCCTGTGGTTTCACGGTTGGTGCTGCTGGCGTGGCTCGGGTTGTGGCTGGGGGCCGCCCAGGCGGTTGCGGCGAACGCCCCGACCACGGTGCTGGTAATGGGCGACAGCATCAGCGCCGGTTACGGCATCGATCGCGACCAGGGCTGGGTGGCGCTGCTCGATGCGCGCCTCGACGATTCGGTCAAGGTCGTCAACGCCAGCATCAGCGGCGAGACCACCGCCGGCGGCGCGACGCGCCTGCCCGATCTGCTCCGACAGCACCACCCGGACATCGTTCTGCTCGAACTCGGCGGCAACGACGGCCTGCGCGGGCTGCCACCGCAGCAGATGCAGGCCAATCTGGCGCGCATGATCGAGGCCAGCCAGCAGGCCGGCGCCAAGGTGGCGCTGCTGGGCATCGAGATTCCACCCAATTACGGTCAAGCCTACGCCGACGCCTTTCGTCGGGTCTACCACCGCCTGGCCGATCGCTACGACGTGCCGCTGGTGCCCTTCCTGCTCGAGGGCGTCGCGCTGAACGACTCGCTGATGCAGGACGACGGCATCCACCCCACCGCCGAGGCTCAGCCGCGACTGCTCGACAATGTCTGGCCGGTGCTGGAGCCGCTGTTGCCAAAGCCGGCCGTCGCCGCCCAGGAGTGATCGCGGCCTCGGGAATTGCCGGCAGTCCAAAAAAGGACCAAACTTGGACCACTGCACCGAGCCATAGCCCGATCCGGAGGCAAGCCATGCGCACCGAAACCATCAGCTACCTGAAGCAGAACGCCGCCAGCCTCGACGTCGAGGAGCCGCTGGTCATCACCCAGAAGGGCAAGCCGACCTATGTCGTCGAATCCTACGCCGCCCACGAGCGCCGGGAACAGGCCATCGCCCTGCTCAAGCTGCTGAGCCTCGGCGAGAAGAGCCGCGAGGAAGGCAAGACCCTGAGCGCCGAGGAGTTCACGGCCCGAGTCAAGGCTCGCCACGCGGCCGAACGAGGCGAGTCGATGTGAGTACTGCTGTCGTCGTCAGCTTCGAGACCACGGCCGAAGCCTCTCTCGAAGCCTGCGAACACTTCTTGATCGACCAATTGGACATGCCCCTCGAGCAGGCGCAGGCGTTTTCCCTGAGATTGCTCACGACTACCATGGAGCGGTTATCTCAGCGGCCCGGCACCTATCCCGTCTGTCGCCTGGCGCTGGAAATGGGCATCAGCCATTACCGTGAGCTGCTGATCGACGGCTATCGCGTCATCTACCGTTATCGGCCCGACGAGAACCAGGTCGCCGTTCATCTCTTCGCCCATCAGCGCCAGGACTTCAAGCAACTACTGTTCGAGTACCAGCTGTTGTATTGACGAGCCTGTCGGCTTGCGTCACGCCACGCTATCGTCGCACTATCGAACTCGGTTGCGCTGCGATGAAGGCCCATGTCTCACTCCCTGCCCGCGATTCCCGAGCTGACCGGCACCAGCGGCAACGACTGGTGGACGTTGCAGCATCGCTACGAGGCGTTCCGGTTGCGCTGGGACACGGCCGGCAATCGCGGCTGGGAGGCCCTGCACCGCCTCGATCAGGGCATCTGGCTGCGACTGATCAACCTCGATGAGTCGGCCGGCAGCGAAACCTTCTCGCTGCCAGGGGGGTATTTCTACGTCAGTTGCAAGCTGCTGGGCGCCAACCGGATCACCCTCGGCGAACGCACCCAGTCCCTGCCGCCCAACCAGCTGGTGTTGAGTTATCACACCGCCCCCCTGACCTGCGTCGATACCTGCCCGAGTCACGAGCGCTACGTGATGGCAATACTGGTGATGACCGAAGCGGCCCTGACCCGCCTGCTGAACGACAGCGCCTCGACCGCCCTTCCGGGCTTCATGGCACGCATGACGCATCAGGCCGACCCCATCGCGCTGTGCTCGGCGCCGCTCGACGCGCGCACCCGGCGCTGCGTCAACGACATGCTGCAGCCGCCCACGCCCCCGCACCTGCTGCGCCCCTATCTGTTCGCCAAGGCGGTCGAGTACCTGTGCCTGGCGATCGGCGCGTTCGACACCGCCCTGCCGCTGACGCCGGGCCTCCGCCAGCGCGACGAGGAGGCGCTGGCACGGCTGTGCGAACATCTCGAACAGCGTGTCGCCGACCCGCCGCGACTGGCCGAACTGGCCCGCCTGGCGGGGATGAGCGAAAGCAAGCTCAAGGCACTGTTCAAGCGCCGTTACGGGATGCCCATCTCGCAGCACGTCCAGCACCTCAAGTGCCGCCGCGCGGAGGCACTGCTGACCCTCACCGATCTGAGCACCGACCGGATCGCGGCCGAGCTCGGCTACGAGCACACCGGCAACTTCATCACCTTCTTCAAGCGTTCGATGGGCACGACACCCGCCAGCTATCGCCGCCGCCACCGCTGATACTCCGCAGCCGCCCCGGGCCGTCGGGCGTAGCCGACGTATGTCCGATCGCAAAACTCTTCTGGCCGCGCGCAGAACTTTCCCCATGACGCCCTTGCTAACCTCGAGCGAACGCCAATAACAACAGTGAGGTTTCACCATGCGTGATCTGTCCTTCACGGATCGCTGGCCCGGCCGCAAGCTCGAGGTGGACGGCTACGTCGCCACCTTCATGGTCGCGCTCTCCGGCTTCGCCGGACTCACCCTGCTGGCGGTCCTGCCGCTGTGGGTCTCGTCGCTGATCGACAACGGCCACTATTCGCCTTCCAGCGCCGGTCAGGTGGCATCCTTCAACCTGCTGGGCACGGCGGTGGGCATGATCTTCCTGGCCTGGCTGATACGACGCCGGTCCCGGGTGCGGATCGCCCTGGCCGGCATCGCCATCCTGCTGATCGCCAATCTGGTCTCGTTGTTCGTCGACAGCCTCCACGGGTTGATGATCGTGCAGGGGGTCGGCGGCGCCGGTGCCGGGTTGCTGGCGGGCACGGCCTATGCGTGGTCGGCCAAGCAGCGCTTTCCCGAGCGCGGCTACGCCATGCTGCTGATGATGCAGTTCCTGGGCACCGGCGGGCTGATCTCGCTGCTCGCCGACCCGGTGGCCGCCCACGGCACCGAAGTCATCTACCTGTGCCTGGTGGGCTGTTCGCTGGTCTCCCTGCTCGGGGTGCCGTTCATGGCGCACCAGACGCTGCCGGATGGCGATGCGGGTGACGGCAAGGCTGCCTCGATGCTGGCCCTGTTCGCGGACTGGCGGGTATGGAGCGCGCTGCTGGCGATCGGCCTGTTCGAACTCGCCAACGGTGGCGTCTGGGCGTTCATGCAGCCCTTCGGCGAGCATCTCATCAGCGCGGACACCATCCAGTACGTCATTGCCCTGACCGGCGCCGTCGGCGCGCCCGGCGCCCTGGCGGTGATGCTGCTGGGGCCGCGCTTCGGCCACACCAAGCCACTGTGCATCGGCCTGTTCGGCTCGCTGGCCGCCGTAGCGCTGCTGCTGCCGCTGAACTCGGCGACGACCTACATCCTGTCGACCCTGCTCCTGAACTTCCTGTGGGCGTTCACGCTGCCCTACCTGCAGGGGGTACTGGCGCGCATGGATCCGCACGGCGAGCTGACCACCATCGGCGGCGTGGTGATCATGAGCAGCCTCTCCTTCGGCCCTTCACTGATCGGGTTCGGCATCGCCACGGGCGGGCTGCACCTGGGGCTGGTGGTGGTCATGGTCGCCTTCGCCGGCTGTCTCGCCATCGCCCTTCCGACCACCTGGGCGACGCGCGAGCTGGATCCCAGCCGCCGGAACGTCTAATCCGCCCGCTTAGGAAACGCTGAATAAATCGCCGAACGAGATGAAGGACAAGGCGCCCGGAACGCAGAAAGCGAGACATAACATGAGGTTAGGCGAGCTTTCGACCGGGCTGGCGTACCAGTACCGCGTAACGCAGTCATTCGCTCGTGCAGGCATTTATGCAGTGATTCCCTTATCCACCTTCCGATCGCAGGTATCCCAATGCACGACGAACTCCACTACCTTTCGGCCCGTGACTGTCTGACCCGCTTCGCCGACGGCAGCCTCTCCCCGGTGACCCTGCTGGACGCGCTGATCGAGCGCGCCCGGGAGGTCGAGCCGCTGATCAACGCCTTCACCTTCACCTACTTCGACGAGGCCCGCGAGCAGGCCCGGCAGGCCGAACGCGCCTGGCGCGACGGCACCGCGCGGCCGCTCGAGGGCCTGCCGGTGGCGGTCAAGGACGAACAGATGGTCGCGGGTCAGCGCACCTCCAACGCCTCCCCCGCGCTCGACGGCTTCGTCGCCGACTACACCGACCCGCTGGTGCAGCGGCTGCTCGATGCCGGCGCCATCATCCACGCCCGTACGGCGACGCCGGAGATGTCGATGGCCTTCGTCACCTGGTCGAAGCAATGGGGCGTGACCCGCAATCCGTGGAACCCGGCGATCACCCCCGGCGGCTCCTCGGGGGGCAGTGGCGCCGCGCTGGCCGCCGGCACCACGGTGGTGGCCACCGGCAGCGACATCGGCGGTTCGATCCGCATTCCCTCGGCGATGACCGGCAACGTGGGCTTCAAGCCACCCTGGGGCCGGGTGCCGGAAGTCTCGCCCTGGAACCAGGAGCAGTATGCCCAGGGCGGTGCCCTGGCCCGCAGCGTGGACGATCTGATCCTGATCCAGAACCTGCTCGCCGGCCCCCACCCGCAGGACATGAACGCCCTGCCCGCCTACACCATCCCGCAACGCCAGGCGGGGCTCGCCGGCATGCGCATCGCGCTGTCGCCGGACCTGGGCTATCTCGAGGTGGACGCCGAGATGCGCCGCGCGCTGGCGGCCGCGGCCGACGATCTGCGCGCCCTGGGCGCCGAGGTGGAAAGCGTCGATATCGGTTTCACGGCGGCCATCGGCGACATCGCCATGCAGCACTACCGCTACCAGTCGGGCCACCTGCTGCGGCGGCTGTACGCCGACATCCCGCGCGAGGCGATTTCGCCCTACCTGCTGGAACTGCTTGACGAGGGCCAAGAACTGGACATGGGCCACGAACTCGACAACTGGCATCAGGCCGACCGCCTGCACGCGACGTTGCACGACCGGGTCTACGGCGCCGGCTTCGAGGCGCTGATCTGCCCCACCCTGGTCACCGCCGACATTCCCGCCGACCACGACCACAGCCGGGACACCCTGACGGTCGATGGGCGAGCCCGGCAGGGCCTGACCCAGTGCACGCTCACCTACCCGTTCAATGTGCTCAATCGTCACCCGGTGCTCAACATGCCGATCGGCATGGCCGCCAACGGCGTGCCCATCGGCATGCAGATCGTGGCGCCGCGTTACGCGGACGCGGTGGCGTTTCGCATCGCCGCCGCGCTGGAAACCCGCTCTCCCACGCCGATCATGGCGGGCCAGCGCCCCGACTTCGCGCACCGACGCTCCTAAGAGCTCATTTCCAAACCCTCTGATGGTGAGCGCCGGGGGCAGGGCAAAGCGAGGGTCCTTTGCCATGGATGGCAAAGGTAGCGCCCAGGGAGGGGTTTACAGCGCCCTCGCGACGTCCTGCCGCCGGAGAATCTCACTCCATCTACCGGTTATGGAAGGGGTCTTAACCCTGCCGATTCGATGTTCCCCGCTCGCCTGAGCGGGGCCGAACCCCCGTGTCTTCGACAACAATGCCAACCACCGAGAGACCACCGACATGACGACCATCGATACCCGACTGGCCACCAGGCTGGCCTTCACCGCTGTGCTGACGACGCTGCCCGTGAGCAGTGCCCTGGCCGGCGCAACGTTCGAACGCGGTGCATTGAGCGGCGACGTCACCTTCGACGCGGCCGGCGCCGCCCTGTGGAGCCGCAACGTCAACTTCGGCGACGGCCGGGTCGACCTTCGCCGGCAGGAAAACACCGGCGACGCCGCCGACTGGCAGGAAGCCTACCTCAAGCCCGGGGCGAGCCTGCGCTACGCCCTCGATGGCGACTGGGCGCTGCTGGCCGGCGGATCGCTGATGAGCAGCCGAACCTTCGGTGACGGCGATGCCGGTGGTTTCACCCATGGCGGCGACGGCCGAACCGCCGTGGAAGAAGCCTACGCCGGCGTCGAATGGCGCGACTGGCGCCTGACGCTGGGCCGCCAGAACTACCGGGTGGGCAACGGCTTCATCGTCATGGACGGCAATCTGGACCTGTTCGACGACGGCGGTTACTGGATGGGCGCGCGCACCGCCTTTCGCGACAGCGCCGTGCTGCACTGGAACGCCGAGCCGTTGTCGGCGGCGCTGTTCAGCCTCGAGAGCGACGACGATCAGGGCGACTACCGGCTGCGCGGGATCAATGCCGACTATCGGCTGGGCGCCAGCGGCGCCACCCTGGGCGCCATGGTCATGGCGGTGGAAACCCTGGATCGCCCCGCCGCCAGCCTCGATCGCGACGGCATGCGCGTCTACAACCTGCGCGCGATGGACATCCCCTTCCCCGGTCTGCCATCACTGCGCGTCTCCGGCGAATACGCCCGCCAGCTCGGCGACGGCCATGGCGTCGACTACGATGCCACGGCCTGGTACGCGCAGGCGGATTACCGCTTTGCCGCGGCGCCACTGACCCCGACCCTGGGCTACCGCTACACCCACTTCTCCGGCGACGCCACCCCCGGCGACGGCACCCGCAGCGCCTGGGACGCGCTGAGCAAGGGCTATACCGACTGGGGCACCTGGCTGGTAGGCGATGTGGTCGGCAACTACCTGCTGTTCAACACCAACGAGAACGTCCAGCAATTCTCGGCCACGCTGGCGCTCGACCCGCACTGGACCCTGGGTGCCATCCACTATCAGTTCTGGCTCGACGAGGCCAACTACCAGGGGCGGCCCGTGGCGGACCGGCGCTTCGCCGACGAGACCACGCTCTATCTCGACTGGCTGCCCGATCCGCACTGGTACGCCTCCCTGGCTTACAGTCGGGTCTCGCCGCGCGCCGGGGCGCGGGACGTCTTCGCCGACGACGATCCGTTCAGTGCGCTCGAGTTGTTCGTGGCCTACCACTACTGACGCTCGCCCGGCGACGGCTCACGTCGGCTCGGCGGGGGCACGCTGCATCTGCTGCAGCCCCAGCCCGACGAGGATCAGCACCAGCCCGACCAGGGTCGAGATCAGGATCGGTTCGCCGACCACCAGGTGCAGCAGCAGCAGCGACACCGGCGGCGAGAGAAAGATCAGGTTGGAGACCTTGGCGGTACGCGAGACCTGGTGCACCGCCATCTGCCAGAGCACGAAGGCGAAGCCCATCTCGAACAGCCCCACGTAGACGCCGGCGCCGAGACTGGCCCAGCCGTGCCAGGCAAAGCCCGGCCCCAGCGCGACCACGGCGGTGAGTACCGGCAGCCCGACGCTGAAGTTCTGCCACTGGGCGACCAGCGGCTCGCGGTGGTCGCGGGCGTTGAGCAGCCAGTAGAGCGCCCAGAGCAGCGTCGAGGCCAGTGCCAGCAGTACGCCCAGCGGGTCGGCGAAGGCCACGTCGAGTACCCGCCCCCGGGTGGCGATGGTCCACACCCCGGCGTAGGCGACGAGCCCGGCGAGCACGTCGCGACGGGTCAGGCGCTGGCCGAGGATCGGCACCGCGAGGAACGCCATGGCCAGCGCCCAGGTGTAGTTGAGCGCCATCGCCTCCTGACCGGGCAGCCGGTCGTAGGCGGCGAACAGCACCAGGTAGTAGGCCACCGGGTTCATCAATCCGGCCCACAGCGCGGTGCGCCAGCCGCCACGCAACGCCGTCATCAACTGACCGCGATGGATCACCAGTGCGCCGATCAAGGCCCAGGAGACCAGCGCGGCGATCCACATCAGCTCGGCCGGCGTCATCCGCGCCAGCGCCAGCTTGAAGGCGGTGGCCACCGTCGACCACAGGCCCACCGCCCCCACGCCGTAGAGCATCGCTCGTTGATCCCGGGTCATGGCCACTCCCCTTTTCCGCCTAGGACTGAATGTCCATTACGCTCTGTCTGCAAAATGTCTGCGCTCGCCCATGCAGCGTTAAAAATTGACTGGTGCGCCAGCCCGGTAAAAATGCTCATTTACAACGCGTAAACTCCGCTTTCTCGTCAATTTTTGCCTTGCCTGGCCATCGCTCGCCGATTTTTCAAACAGAGCTTAGGATGAGCCGGACAGACTAACTGGGCCGTTCGCCGCTGACGACCCCTTCGCCCCCGGCCAGAGGAGTGCCCATGGCGACATCGACGCCCCCCGTCCCCGCCAGTGCCAGCGCGCTCGTCACCGCCTACCGGCTCGACGGCCGTGGTGGCGGCGAGCAACTCGACGATGACGCCCTGCGGCGTGCCTGGGACAGCGACAACGCGCCGCTATGGATGCACCTGGACTTTCGCCAGGGCGATGTCACCGATTATCTGGAGGCGGTGGCCGGGCTCGAGGAGGCGGTAGTCGAGGCGCTGCTCGAAGCCGACACCCGGCCGCGCGTGGCCCGCTTCGGGCGCGGCGTGGTGACCACCCTGCGCGGCATCAACTTCAATCCCGGCGCCGCCCCGGACGATCTGATCTCGCTGCGCGTCTGGGTGACCCCCAAGCGGCTGATCACCCTGCGACGCCGCTCGCTGCACGCGGTCAACGTGGTGCGCGAGCAGATCAACGCCGGCGAAGGCGCCATATCGATCCCCGACCTGCTCGCCTGGCTGGTCGAGACGCTGGTGGACCAGGTGGGCGACGTCACCCATCAGCTCGAGGAGCGCATGGCCGAGCTGGAGGACACCCAGTTGTCCGACGATGACAGTCTCAACGCCGACGATCTGACGCGCATCCGCCGGCCGCTGATCACCCTGCGACGCTTCATGGGTCCGCAGCGCGACTGCCTGGCGCAGCTCGCCCAGGGGCCACTGTGGCTCGACGAGGAAAGCAAGGTCTCGATCCGCGAGAGCGCCAACCAGTTGTCGCGCTACGTCGAGGACTTCAACGCCATGCAGGAGCGGGCGCTGATCATCCAGGAGCAGTTGTGGAGCCAGCACAACGAACAGCTCAACCAGCGCATGTACATGCTCGCCATCATCACCACGGTGTTCCTGCCGTTGAGCTTTCTGACCGGCCTGCTCGGCGTCAACGTCGGCGGCATCCCCGGCGCCAACAGCCCCTACGGCTTCGCGGTATTCATCCTGCTCACCCTGGTCCTGGGCGTCGGCGTGATGGCGCTGCTCAAGCGCAAGCGGTGGTGGTAAGAGCAGCCGTAAGCCGTAAGCCGTAAGCCGTAAGCCGTAAGCCGTAAGCCGTAAGCCGTAAGCCGTAAGCCAGATTGCAAACAGCTTGGAGAGAATCGAACCTAGGGTTTTGGCGTTTTCTTACCGCTCAACGCTTACAGCTGTCAGCTTTTGATTCGATCCGTATGCCCCAGATCCCGCTCGGGATCGAGCCGGTCGCGAACCCGGCGCTTGAGTTCCTTGATGTCGGGGAAGCCGCCGTCGCGCTTGCGCTCCCAGAGCGTCGCGTCGTCGTAGAGGACCTCGAAATGCCCGCCATGGCTGGGCGCCAGCGCGACTTCCTCGAGATCCTCGCCGAAGGTGGACAGCAGTTCCTGGGCATACCAGGCCGCGCGCAGAAGCCAGTGGCATTGCGTGCAATAATGGATGCGGATTCTGGCCATGGTGGCACTCCCGTGTGATCGATGGCCCGATGATAACAAGCGTCGTCCACGACGCGACGAATCCTTTGGACGAGGGAACCGTGACATGGCAGAACCCCCCATCAGCCAGACCCGCCTCTACGAATGGCTGACCGGCGACGAAGACAGCCGGATGTGCAAGGACATTTCCGACACGGCCTGCCAGGAGCAGCCGGGCAACTTCTTTCGCCACCTGCTGGCGTCGCTCGGCAACAAGCTGGCCGACGAACTGGCCAGCGCCAGACTGGTGCTGCCCTGGCTGCTGGGGGCGATCGGCGCCCCGGTGTGGATGGTCGGCCTGCTGGTGCCGATCCGCGAGGCCGGCGCCCTGCTGCCGCAGGTGCTGATCGCCGGTGTCGCCCGGGGCCTACCCCAGCGCAAGTGGATCTGGGTGATCGGCGCCTTGCTCCAGGCCTTCTGCGCGGCCCTGCTCGCCGTGTTGGCACTGCTCGGCCGGGGCGGACTCGGCGGGGCGCTGGTGCTGGCGGTGCTGGTCGCCCTGTCACTGGCTCGCGGACTGTCCTCCATCGCCACCAAGGACGTGATGGGCAAGACCATCGCCAAGCAGCGCCGCGGCAACCTGATGGGCTGGAGCGGCAGCGTTGCCGGTGGCGTCACGCTGTTGGCCGGGGCGGTACTGATGCTGTTCGACGACCGACCCAGCCAGACCGCGCTGGCCGTGCTGCTGGCGATCGCCGCCCTGGGCTGGCTGGTGAACGCCGCCGCGGCGGCGATGATTCGCGAGGAACCCGGCGCCACCGAGGGCGGCAAGAACGCCTGGAAGAGTCTCGGCGAGGGCATCGCCCGGCTGCGTCAGGATCGCGCCTTCCTGCAGTTCAACCTGGCCCGCGCACTGCTGCTGTCGAGCGCCCTGGCGCTGCCCTACATCGCCCTGCTCGGCCAGCGCCAGAGCGGTACCGACCTGGGCGGCCTGGGCGTGCTGATCGTGGTTTCGGGTATCGCCGGGATGCTGGCCAGCCCGGTGTGGGGCAAGCGCGCCGATGCCTCGAGCCGGCAGGTGATGCGCGACGCCGGGCTGGGCGCCGCCGTGTGCTGCCTGGCCGCCGCGGCGATCGCCTGGGCGCCGGGGGCGTGGAGCGAGACGGTGTGGCCCTATGCCCTGGCCTACGGGGCGCTGGTGATCGCCCACGACGGGGTCCGCCTGGGCCGCAAGACCTATGTGGTCGATCTCGCCGGCGCCGAGAACCGGGCGCTCTACGTGGCCCTGTCCAACACCCTGACCGGCGTGCTGATGCTGATCGTCGGCGGCCTCTTCGGCGTGCTGGCCCAGTGGCTGGGCAGCGACGGCCTGCTGACGATCCTGGCACTGTGCGCGCTGGCCGCTGGTCTCTGCGCGCATCGTCTGCCCGAGGTCGAAGCCGCCTGAGAGAGCGGCGTCGGCGAGCCTGGCGCGTTGAAATCGCGCGGCGCTATGCCCATGATTGTGAAAAACTCGAATCGGGGCGAGTCGCCCCCGCCAGCAGCCCAAGGACAGCACCACGCATGAAAAGACCCCCGATGATCGACGCCAGACTGCTCGAACGGATCGTCGATGCCTCGGCCGATGGCATCGTGGTCGCCGAGCAGGAGGGCGACGAGAACATCCTGATCTACGTCAACCAGGGGTTCGAGCGGCTCACCGGCTACAGCGCCGATGAGATCCTCTACCGTGACTGTCGCTTCCTGCAGAGCGACGACCGCGACCAGCCGGCGCTGGGGCGCATCCGCGAGGCGCTGGCGGCAAGACGCCCCTGCCGCGAGATCCTGCGCAACTACCGCAAGGACGGCTCGCTGTTCTACAACGAGCTGTCGATCACCCCGATGTTCGACGAGCAGGACCAGTTGACCTACTTCATCGGCGTTCAGAAGGACGTCACCCAGCTCGTCGAGACACTCGACGAACTCGAGGCACTCAAAAGCGGGCGCGACGCCGGCTGACCGACGTTCAGGGGGCCTCGCCGCCCCCTGAATTAAATAGCCCTCCCCTCTTGTACCCAGCGGCGACTGACGCTATATAGCGAGCAGGCATCATCGAGATGTCATTCCGCTAGCCCGGCGGTCATGGGAGGTCATCATGAGCCGTGAATCCTTCATCGAAGAACAGGAATTCCTGGACGCCGTCAACGACGAGCACTTTTCCCGTCCGCGTGCCAGCCGCGGCGATACGCTGCGGGTCCGCCGTCAGGTCGAGGCACTGCTCGAGGAGCGCCGCCTGAAACGCGCCATCGAGGACGACTGGCTCGTCGACGACGAGGAAGAAGAGGAGGAGTAATCCTCCCGGACCGGGGCGGCAGCGGATGCCTCCCCGAGCCACCACTGGCCTTTCCGGTTTGCCCCCACTATCATCGGGGACCATCGTTCATCCCCAACTGACCGGATTTCCATGGCGCAATACGTCTTCACCATGAATCGGGTGGGCAAGGTCGTGCCCCCCAAGCGCGAGATCCTCAAGGATATCTCGCTGTCCTTCTTCCCCGGCGCGAAGATCGGCGTGCTCGGCCTGAACGGCGCGGGCAAGTCGACGCTGCTGCGGATCATGGCCGGTGTCGACACCGAATACACCGGCGAGGCCCGGCCGATGCCGGGACTCAACATCGGCTATCTGCCGCAGGAACCGGAACTCGACGACAGCAAGAGCGTGCGCGAGACCGTCGAGGAAGCGGTCAGCGCCATCAAGGACGCCCAGGAAAAGCTGGATGGCGTCTATGCCGCCTACGCCGAGCCCGACGCCGACTTCGACGCCCTGGCCGCCGAGCAGGCACGCCTGGAGAACCTGATCGAAGCCGCCGATGCCCATAACCTGGAGCGCAAGCTCGAGGTCGCCGCCGAAGCGCTGCGCCTGCCGCCCTGGGACGCCAACGTGGGCGTGCTCTCCGGGGGCGAGCGCCGCCGCGTGGCACTCTGCCGGCTGCTGCTGTCCAACCCCGACATGCTGCTGCTCGACGAGCCGACCAACCACCTCGACGCCGAATCGGTGGCCTGGCTGGAGCGCTTCCTCCACGACTACCCCGGCACCGTGGTGGCGATCACCCACGACCGCTACTTCCTCGACAATGTCGCCGGCTGGATCCTCGAGCTCGACCGCGGCCAGGGCATCCCCTTCGAGGGCAACTACTCCAACTGGCTGGAAGCCAAGGAGAAGCGCCTCGAGCAGGAAGCCAAGCAGGAAGCCTCCCGCCAGAAGGCGATCAAGCAGGAGCTCGAGTGGGTACGCAGCAATGCCAAGGGCCGCCAGGCCAAGAGCAAGGCGCGCCTCAACCGCTTCGAGGAGATGCAGTCCGGCGATTTCCAGAAGCGCAACGAAACCAACGAGATCTACATTCCGCCCGGCCCGCGGCTCGGCGACAAGGTGATCGAGCTGCATGACGTCACCAAGCGTTACGGCGACAAGCTGCTGTTCGAGAACCTGTCGTTCCAGATCCCCAAGGGGGCGATCGTCGGCATCATCGGCGGCAACGGCGCCGGCAAGTCCTCGCTGTTCCGCATGATCAACGGCAGCGAGCAGCCGGACAGCGGCGAGGTGGTGATCGGTGACACCGTCGATATCGCCTACGTCGAGCAGTTGCGTGACGCCCTCGACAACAAGCAGACCGTCTGGGAGGCGGTGTCCGACGGCCAGGACATCCTCAACATCAACGGCTACGAGGTGTCGTCGCGGGCCTACGTGGGCCGCTTCAACTTCAAGGGCAACGACCAGCAGAAGCGCCTGGCGGATCTCTCTGGCGGCGAGCGCGGTCGCCTGCAGCTGGCCCAGACCCTCAAGCAGGGCGCCAATGTGCTGCTGCTCGACGAACCCTCCAACGATCTCGACATCGAGACCCTGCGCGCCCTCGAGGAGGCCCTGCTGGCCTTCCCCGGCTGCGCCCTGGTGATCTCGCACGATCGCTGGTTCCTCGACCGTATCGCCACCCACATCCTCGCCTACGAGGGCGAATCAGAGGTGGTGTTCTTCGAGGGCAACTACAGCGACTACGAGGCCGACCACAAGAAGCGCGTGGGCAACGACACGCCGCACCGCATGAAGTACAAGCGCATCGACGCCTGAGAGACGCTCGACCCCGAGAAACAGGCCCCGGCGCATCGCGTCGGGGCCTTTTTTGACTGGCCGGGGGGCCCACGAGGCACCACCAGGCCGCCCCTTACCGCAAGGACGTACCGATGCATGCCATGCTCACCGGGCCCTTCAGGCTCTTCATGCGCTTCCGACAGAGCATCGCCTACCTGCCGAGCCAGCTGGCCCTGATCTATCTGGTGCTGGGGGTCATCGCGGTGGGCCCCAGGGTGCCGGAGGCCGCCTTGCCCGAAGCCCTGGAATGGCTTGGCTTCAAGGAGCCGGAGACCGCCCGCGCCCTGCTCTCGACACTCATCGCCGGCATGATCTCGATGATGGTGTTCAGCTTCTCGATGGTCATGACGGTGCTCTCCCAGGCCGGGGGCAACTTTTCCCACAAGCTGGTGTTCGGCCTGATCACCGAACGCCACCATCAGCGCGTACTGGGCCATTATCTCGGCACCATTCTGTTCATCCTGATTCTGCTGATGGTGCCCTTCAAGGGAGAAACGCCGAGCCTGTGGCGCTCCATGGGGACCTATCTGGGTGTGGCCATGGTCATCCACTGCCTGGCGCTGTTCGTGTATTTCATCCACAACGCGTCACAGTCGGTGCAGATCAATGCCATCCTGCAGGGCCTGCACCAGGCCACGCGCCATTCCCTCCAGCGATTGGAGACACTGCAGGAAAGATCGCACTGGCAGTATCGCGAGCGACTGCCGGTCGCCACGCACGGGCACTGGATACAGGCACGCCAGAGCGGCTATATCCAGAACGCCGATCTCGAGGCCCTTGCCAAGCTCGCCGATCGCCATGGCGCGTGCATCCACCTCAACTTCACCTTCGGCGACTACACCGTCGAGGCGTTTCCACTGTTCCGGATCGATATCGCCCAGCCTTCCGAGGCCTTCGACGAAGCGGTGCTCGGCGAGCTTGTCTATGTGCAGGGGGAGTCGGTCAAGGATCTGTATATCAATGGTCTGACACAACTGATGGAGATTGCCATCAAGGCACTGTCGCCCGGCATCAATGACCCCGGGACAGCCCGGCTATGTCTTCATCAACTGACCGAACTGCTCTGCCGGCGCCTGAAACTGGTGCCCTGCAATACCCTGACCAACGCCGAGGGGCGTGCGCTCGTCACCTGGGAGATCGAGTCCTTCGACAGCCTGCTGTACCGGCTGTTCTCACCGATCCTCCATTACGGTCGCGATGACGTGAGTATCTGCCTCGCCCTGCTCAAGGCCTTGAAAACCTTGTCGCTGTTTGCGGAAGACAAGGAGCATGCGGCCATTCAGGCCCATGCGGACCGCGTCGTCCTGGCTCTCGAAACGGCCGCCAAGGACGCGCTGGACCGTCACTTCATCACGACAAGGCTGCAGGCCGGCGACCATCGACTGGTCTTGCCGGCCTTGTTGTCGGCACCCTCCGAGTGAGGCCAGTCAGCGCCGGCTGCGGATCAGCGACACGATGAACAGGATCAGGAACACGAAGAACAGGACCTTGGCGATGGTGGCGGCGGCGCCGGCGATACCCCCGAAGCCCAGCACGGCGGCGATGATGGCAATGACCAGGAAGATGATCGCGTAGTTGAGCATGCTCGTTCGTCCTTGTAGCGAGTGGATGATCCCTGTGACCGAAAGGGCCGGTCACGCTACATGAGAATCGTCAGGAAATACCGATACGTCAAGGCGATGGGCGTTTCAGTAGAACTTGGCCTCGCCGCGCGGCCGGGTCTTGAAGCGGCGGTGCAGCCAAAGATACTGCTCGGGATGACGACGGATCGCCGCCTCGATCACCGCGTTGATGCGCGTGGCGTCGGCGACTTCGTCACCACTGGGAAAGTCTTCCAGCGCCGGCAGGTACTCCAGGGTGTAGGTGCGATCGTCCGGATTGCGGTGGAAAATCAGCGGCATCACCGGGGCGCCGGTCATCCGCGCGATCTTGGCGGTGAGCTTGATGGTCGCCGCCTCGACGCCGAAGAACGGCGCGAAGACGCTGGCCTCGCGACCGAAGTCCTGATCCGGCGAATACCACACCGCGTGGCCGGCCTTGATGCGTCGCACCACGCCACGCAGATCGCGACGATCGATGGCGCGGCCGAAGATGTGCGAACGCGCCCGGGTCATGAAGCGCTCGAAGAGCGGGTTGTCGTGGGGGCGATAGACCACGTCGGCCGGGAAATACAGCGAATGCAGCGCCCCGCCGAGATCGAGCGTCGAGAAATGGATACCGATGATCAGCGCGCCCTTGCCACGGGCCAGCGCCTGGTGCATGTGCTCCTCGCCGCGAAAGGTGACCCGGTGACGCAAATGCTCGGGATCGCGACACCAGCCGGTGGCCGTCTCGAGGATGCCGATGCCGTTGGCGAGGAAGGTGCGCTTGACCAGCCGATCGCGCTCGGCCTCGCTCAGTTCGGGAAAGCACAGCCGCAGATTGGTCTCGGTGATCTGCCGGCGCCGCTTGCCGAAGCGCCAGGCCAGCCAGCCGATCGTCCGCCCCACCGCGAGCTTGAGCCGCCACGGCAGCCAGGCGCCGAGACGCATCAGGCCGATGGCCAGCCAGGTGGGCCAGTAACGCGGGTGGGCGAACGACGGCGGTGACGTGGAATCGGTCATGGAAACGCGGATGTCCTGCTGGAAAAAGGCCTAGTTTACCCATCGAGACGGGAGGCGTCAGCGCAGCGGGATGGCGTCGGGAACAAGCGCCCTCCCGCCAGGTTGGCTGGCTACTGTGGGAGCGAACTCGTTCGCGATGAACCAGCCCCACGGCCCCGCTGCCGGGGCCAGCACCGCCCGCCGCGCTGGGTTTTCATACTGCCCGATAGTGGCGCGGCACGCGCGGCAGGATGCCGGTCAGCAGCGTGTAGCTGATGGTGTCGCAGTGGGTGGCGACCTCGTCCACCGACAGCACCTCGCCGCCGTCGTCGCGGCCCCACAATACCACTCGGCTGCCGATGCCCGCCTCGGGCAGGTCGGTGAGATCGACGGTCGCCATGTCCATCGACACCTTGCCGGCCAGGCCGCAGCGCTGCCCGTCGACCAGTACCGGCGTGCCGTCGGCGGCGTGACGGTCGTAACCGTCGCCGTAGCCCACCGCGATCACGCCGATCCTCGAGCGCCGCGGCGCGACCCAGCGCCCTCCATAGCCGACCGGTTCGCCGCGTTCGATCTCGCGCACGGCAATGATCTGCGAGCGCAGGGTCATCACCGGCTGCAGCTCCCGGGCGGCGTCGTTGTCGCCCTCGAGCGGATTGCTGCCGTAGAGCATCACCCCGGGCCGGTTCCAGGCGCCATGCGCCCGGGGCCAGGCCAGCGTGGCGGGGGAGTTGGCCAGGCAGGTCGGCGCGCCGAGCCGCTCGGCCAGGCCGTCGACGTCCCGCATCTGGCGGGCGAAATAGTCGGGGTCGAGGGCATCGGCGGTGGCGAAATGGGTCATCAGATGCAGGTCGGTGACGTGCGCCGGCGCGGCAGCCAGGCGTTCCCAGACCGCCGCAGCGCGTTCGGGCGCAAAGCCCAACCGATGCATGCCGGTATCCACCTTGAGCCAGGTGGGGATGGGGCGACGCGGGCGATGAGCGAGCAGCGCCTCGACCTGCCAGTCGCTGTGCACCGCGGTCCACAGGCCCAGCGCGTCGACGCGCGCCAGCTCGTCGGCGGAGAAGATCCCCTCGAGCAGTACGATCGGCGTGGCGATTCCCGCCTCGCGCAGCCGCTCGGCCTCCTCGAGGCAGGCCACGGCGAAGGCCGGCGCCAGACCCTCGAGCGCTTGCGCGCAGGCCACCGCGCCGTGCCCGTAGGCATCGGCCTTGATCACGGCGAGCGCCCGGCTCGCCGGGGCGAGATCCCGGGCCAGACGATAGTTGTGGCGCAACGCCTCGAGATCGATGACGGCTTCCAGCGGCCGGGCCATGGTCGGTGACTCCCTGAATGAAAAGCCCATTATTGGCAAAACGCCCGGCGATTTCACCCAAGGAACCACCAAAAAGGCGCGCAAAACCAGCAATACCCACTGGTTTCACACGCCTTGGCGGTACGTCTTCCGGAATGCCGGCGGGAAACGCCGTTATTGCTCGGAGGGCGGCACCGGCGGCTCGCCGATATCCATCATGGCGTCGTCACTGCCCGCCCCTTCGGGGAGGTTGAGGCGCACGGTCTGGTCGGCCTTGAGCCAGTCGTTGAGCGTGCGCAGCGCGCCGATGTCGAGGATCCCCGATTCGCGACGCAGCGCGAGCAGGTCGGTGACGTAGGTGTAGCGCGATTCGGCGTAGCTGGCCTGGGCGTCGTAGAGGTTCTGCTCGGCCTGCAGCACGTCGACGATGTTGCGCGTGCCCACCTCGTAACCGGAGCGGGTCGCCTCGAGAGCACTGCGGTTGGAGACGATCGCCTGACGCTGGGCCTCGACGCTCTGCACGTCGTTGACCACCTGGGTATAGAGCGAACGCACCTGCTGGGTGGTCTGACGGCGTTGCGACTCGAAGTCGTACTGGGCGGCCTCGAGCTGATAGCTGTTGCTGCGGACCTGGGCGCTGGTGCTGCCACCGTGGAAGATCGGCAGGTTGGCGCGCAGGCCGATTTCCGCCCCGGAATTGTGGCCCTCGAGGTAATCGACGTCGTTGTCCGAGTAGTTGTAGTCGGCATAGGCGCCGAGGGTCGGCAGGTGCCCGGAGCGGGCGATGTCGACGCTGTCCTGGGCGATGTCGATGCCCTCGCGGGTCGCCAGCAGGGTGGGGTTGTTCTCCATGGCCAGCGAGACCCAGGCGTTACGGTTGCCGGGCTCGGGCGATTCGATGGGCAGGTCGTCGGACAGCCCTTCGATGGAGTCGTAGCGCTTGCCGGTAAGGCGCTCGAGGGCCTCGAAGCTGACCTGCAGGTCGCTCTCGGCGGCGATGCGCTGGGCACGGGCCAGGTCAAAGGACGCCTGCGCCTCGTGGACGTCGGTGATCGCGATCAGGCCTACCTGGAACTGTTCCTTGGCCTGCTCGAGCTGGCGGCCGATGGCCTTTTCCTGGGCGACTCGCGCGGCGAGGATGTCGCGCGCCTGGAGGATCTGGAAATAGGCGTTGGCGACGTCGTAGAGCGTCTGCTGACGGGTCTGTTCCAGCGTCAATGCCTGCTGGTCGATCTGGTTCTCGCTGCGCTTGAGCTGATACCAGTTGGTGGCGTCGAACAAGGCCTGGGTCGCCTCGACACCGATGCTCGCCGAGTTGTAGTCGTCGTCGCTGATCCCGCCAGCGGCGCCGCCGCCACCACCCGCGGCACTCGACTGACTCTCGAAGGTTCGATGGTTGGCGGCGTTGGCGGTGGCGTCGATCTGCGGCAGCAGGTCGCCACGCTCGACGTTGCGGGCTTCCTCGACGCTCTGGTAGGTGGCGCGGGAGGACGCCAGATCGGCGTTGTTGTCGAGGGCGTCGCGGGCGATCGACCACAGATCGGCGGCCTGGGCCTGGGAGGACAGCGCGGCGGCCACCAGCAACGGCAGGAGGCGCAAACGAGCGCCCGGTACGCGGCGGGCACCCGCCAGGATAGCGTTTCGAGACGACATCGAATTTTCCTTTCTACGGGCAAGCAGGGATGCAGGCATTATACATACGATGCCGCATGTTAGCTTGCGAATCAAATGCAAAACCGAGTATAGGCCCCAACGACGAACGCGGGCGCTCGGCCCGCGTTGTGCGCTGTCTAAAAGATACCCGCGCCTGGCGCGCTGGTACGACCTCGCGGAAGCCGTCTCACTCGAATATGGCGTCCAGCGAGAGGCCCTGCTTCTCGAGCACGCGCCGCAGCTTCTTCAGCGCCTCGACCTGGATCTGACGCACCCGCTCCCGGGTCAGGCCGATCTCCTCGCCGACCTCCTCCAGGGTCGCCGCCTCGTGCCCGCGCAGCCCGAAGCGGCGGATCACCACTTCCATCTGCTTGTCGGTCAACTCGGCCAGCCAGTCGTCGACGTGCTGCTTGACGTCGACATCCACCAGCGAGGACTCGGGACCGCTTTCATTCTCGTCGGCCAGGGTCTCGATCAGCGGCTTGTCGCTCTCGCCGCCCAGCGGATAGTCGACCGAGGAGATACGTTCGTTGAGCCCCAGCATCTTCTTGACCGTGTTCACCGGCTTGTCGAGGAATTCGGCGATCTCCTCGGCGGTCGCCTCGTGATCGAGCTTCTGGGTCAACTCCCGTGCCGCGCGCAGGTAGATGTTGAGTTCCTTGACCACGTGGATCGGCAAGCGGATGGTGCGCGTCTGGTTCATCAGCGCCCGCTCGATGGTCTGGCGAATCCACCAGGTCGCGTAGGTGGAGAAACGGAACCCACGCTCGGGATCGAACTTCTCGACCGCCCGGATCAGGCCGAGATTGCCCTCCTCGATCAAATCCAGCAGCGACAGGCCGCGATTCAGATAGCGCCGGGCGATCTTGACCACCAGTCGCAGGTTGGACTCGATCATTCGCTGGCGTCCGGCCGGATCGCCCTTCTGGGCGAGACGCCCGAAATGGACTTCCTCTTCCGGCGTCAGCAGGGGGGAGAACCCGATCTCGTTGAGATAGATCTGGGTAGCATCCAGACTCTGGTGGTAGTTGTTCTCCTCGCGGTTCAGCGCCTTTTCGAAGGCTTCCTCTTCCTTGGTATCCGCCGAATCGTCAATGACCTCGACACCGTCGTCGGTTTCATTGAGATCCACATCCTGAAGGTCCCGTTCAAGCATGCTCATATCGCTACCCCGTTAGTCTGCTGCTCGAAAATGCAGCCGTTGACCGGCTCGTAGTTATTGTTATCGACCTGTCTGGGGCGACCGAACGCGTCGGTCGTCCGTCCCTGAATATCGGCGAGTCGTCAGCTCCCGCACACGTCATCCACCAACCGCCGAGGCGTGGCACGGCGGAAACGCGACTCCCCTAGCGATCGCCCCCTCGAAGGACGGCTCCAGGGCGTCAGCCCGGAAGCCGCTCTCATCAGCGCGATGGCAGGTAATCGAGGGGGTCCTGAGGTTGGCCATCCTTGCGAACCTCGAAATGCAACTTGACGCTGTCGGCATCGGAATTGCCCATCGTGGCAATCACTTCTCCGGCCTTGACCACATCGTTTTCCTTGACTCTCAGGCTGTCGTTGTGGGCGTAGGCACTGAGGAAGTGATCGTTGTGCTTGAGGAGGATGAGATTGCCGTAGCCGCGGACGCCGTCTCCCGCGTAGACCACGATTCCGGGCCCGGCCGCTCTGACAGGTTGCCCCTTTTGTCCGGCGATATCAATGCCGGCCGTGAGGTTAGATTCATCACTAAAACGTCCAACGACCTTGCCATCCACCGGCCACTGCCAGGGGATGTCGGACACCGGCTTGTAGGTGCGCTGCGACTGCGTCGGCGCGCTCGCCCCGCCGGCCACCGCGGTACCGGCATCGGTCGATCGAGTGTTCGAACCGGTCTTGTCGGCATCCCCCGCCTGGGGCGCATTGTCGCTCGGCGTCGATGACGAAACCGTGTCAGTCGGGGCGGTTTCCTGGGCCGGCTGCGCCGCCGATGACTGGCCCCGGGGTTCTTCCGCCGCGCCGGCCTCCTGCGCGGCCTGGGTCTTGGCCCGCTGCTCGGCGAGCGCCTTGGATTCGGCGCGATCGCGCGCACTGAGCGAGCCGTCGGCGCCCGGGCTGCCGTAGTTGTAGATCGGTCCCGGGCCTTCGCTGCCGCCGGCGGTCGCGGCCGCCGCCAGCGACTGGCCGCTGGGCGTACCGGCGTCCCCCGGCTGATCGCCGGTCAGGCGCTGGTTGCGCTGGATCGTCTGATTGTCCGGCGCCAGCCAGTCGGGATTCTGCGTCCCCGCCGTGGCGGCGCCATCCTCGGTCGTGGCCACGGCGGCCTGGTTACCCATGGCGCTGGCCTTCGTGCCGGCGGCCTGGCGGACATCCGCATCGGGGTCGAGCCGCAGGGTCTCGCCCGGCTGGATGCGATACGGCGGGGTAATGCCGTTGAGGCGCGCCAGCTCGCGAAAGTCCATGTTGTTGCGCCAGGCGATGCCGTAGAGGGTATCGCCCTTTTCCACGGTGACCGTCTGGGGCGGGTTCTGGTTGCGGCTGATGGACAGATCATTGACCTGGGGCGCCCCGCCGGAGGAGGCGCACCCCGCCACTGCCAGCGACAGCGCGGAAATCAGAAAGACCTTGCGCATGATCATTGCTCCTTGAAAGAGGTCGTGGAACGCTCGCTGACGACCAGCACCAGCACCAGGCCCACGGCCATCAGCGCCATCACGGCCCAGATCTGCGCGGGCTGGCCGGTCAATGCGGTGTAGTCGCCGGGCAGCAGATAGCGATAGTCGAGGGGGATCACCTGCTGATCGGGCCCCAACTGATAGCGGGTCATCTCCCGCCAGGGCCAGAGTTGCGGCAACGAGCCGACGATGAAGCCGATCAACAGTTGCAGGGTCGCGCCGTGATAGTGGCGAAACAGCCAGGACAGCACCCGCGAGAAGGTCATCAGCCCGAACAGACAGCCGATGCCGAACTGGGCGATCAATACCAGGTCCAGCCCCTTGATGCCCTCCATCACGGTGCCGTAGAGGCCCATGGTCAGCAGCAGGAAACTGCCCGAGACGCCGGGCAGCAGCATGGCGCTGATCGCGATCGCCCCGGCCACCGTCAGCTTGAGCCCGCCCAGCCCCGCCAGCGCCGGCATCAGTCCGGGCAGCCATTGGGCGAGCAGCATGCCGATGGCCAGCGGCAGTACGTGCCAGAGCCGCCAGCCGCTGATGTGGCGCATCACCACCACGGCCGAGGCGACCACCAGCCCGAAGAAGAAGGCGTTGAGCAGCATCGGGTAGGCCGCCAGCAGGTAGGTGACCAGGTGCGCGACGCTGACCAGACTGGCGGCGATCCCCGCGAGCAGCGGCAGCAGAAAGCTCAGATTGAGGTGGATCGCCAGCCCTCGCCAGCCGCCATCGCGCCAGGCGCCCCAGGCGTCGGGGCCGAAGCGGCGAATGGAGTGGATCAATTCCTCGTAGATGCCGGTGACGAAGGCGATGGTGCCTCCGGAAACGCCCGGCACGGCGTCGGCGGCGCCCATGCCCGCGCCCTTGAAGAACAGCGACAGCCCTCGCTTCAACGATCGACTCCTTTCACCGATATGATTCCTTTCATCGAATGACGCCCTCGAGCAATGGCACGAAACGCACGCGCTCGAGGCGTTGATGATCGTACCCGTCGCCACGCCGCACGACCCGCGTCAGCCACTGGCTGCCGTCGGCGTCCTCGAGCGGGGCGATCAGGGTTCCCGAATCGCTCAATTGCGACAACAAAGCGACGGGAAGTTCACTGGCACAGGCGGTCAGCAGGATGGTGTCGAAGGGCGCCGCCTCGGGCCAGCCGTGAGCGCCGTCGGTCAGTCGCAGGCGCACGTTGCGCACCCCGAGCCGGGCCAGCCGCATGCGCGCCCGATTCTGCAGGACCCGGATCCGCTCCAGCGACCACACCGCCTCGACCAGCCGCGACAGGACCAGCGTCTGGTAGCCGGAGCCGGTGCCGATCTCCAGCACCCGACGTGCCCCGCTGGCCACCACCAGCTCGCTCATCCGCGCGACCATCCACGGCTGCGACAGGGTCTGACCGTGGCCGATGGGCAGCGAGGTGTCCTCGTAGGCACGATGCGCCAGCGCCTCGTCGAGGAACAGATGGCGCGGTTCGCGGGCCATCACGTCGAGCACCCGGGCGTCGGTGATGCCCGCCTCGGCCAGCCGACCCGCCATGCGGTCGCGGGTGCGCTGCGAGGTCATGCCGATGCCGCTCAGTTCATGCGAGTCGTGACAGCGCATCCAGCCAGCCTTGTACATCGTTCAGCGCCGTGTGGCGAGTCAGATCGGTGTGCAGCGGGGTGATCGAGACGTAACCCGCCTCGACCGCGGCGAAATCGGTGTCCGGCCCGTCGTCGGCGTTCTCGCCGACCGGGGCGATCCAGTAGCGCACGCGCCCGCGCGGATCCCTGACCTCCAGCGGGCGCTGCGCCGGACCGCGATAGCCCATGCGGGTGACCCGGAAGCCGCGGATCGATTCCCAGGGCAGGTCGGGCACGTTGACGTTGAGCAGGCTGCGCGGCGGCAGGGACAGCGAGTCCGC
The DNA here is from genome assembly GCF_004117855.1 of Modicisalibacter coralii. Taxonomy (GTDB): domain Bacteria; phylum Pseudomonadota; class Gammaproteobacteria; order Pseudomonadales; family Halomonadaceae; genus Modicisalibacter; species Modicisalibacter coralii. The sequence continues at coordinate 234,915 of NZ_QWBW01000008.1, read as the reverse complement.
CGCGCCCACCAGGCTGGCGGCGACGCGCCCGGCGGTCTCGAAGTGGTGGGTGCCGACCAGCGACACGGCGATGGCCGGCATGCCCAGGTTGCGCCCTTCCATGGCGGCGGCCACGGTCCCCGAATAGAGGACGTCGTCGCCCAGGTTGCCGCCGTGGTTGATGCCCGAGATCACCAGGTCGGGCTTCTCGTCCCAGACCCCGTTGACGCCCAGGTAGACGCAGTCCGCCGGGGTGCCGTCGACGCTGTAGAAGCCGTTGTCGAGGGCGGTCAACGCCAGCGGGCGCGACAGCGTCAGCGAGTTGCTGGCACCGCTCTTGTCGCGGTCGGGGGCCACCACGCGCAGCCGGGCGTGGACGCTGAGCGCCTGATAGAGCGCGGCGAGCCCCGGCGCGTGCACGCCGTCGTCGTTGGAGAGCAGCAGTTTGCGCATCGTTCCTCCTGGTTGGTCGAGACTCGTCCATTCGCTGCCGCGGTAGCCGCAACCCGGCGCCCGGTGCCGTCGAAAGCGCCTAGAGCGTCGGGTGAGCGATCAACTCACGCAACACCGCGGTGGCAAAGGCCCCGCGCGGCAGCGCGAAGCCCAGCACCACGCCGTCATCCACTGCCTCCAGCGACGCCTCGGTGGGCGCCACCCGCAACGCCCGTCGCGCCAGGCGCACGCCGCTGCGCGTCAGCGCCGCACAGAGCCCCGGGTGCGTTTCGACCAGCCAGCGCTCGTAGGCCGCCGCGTCATCCGCCGCGACGCTCCGGCCCTCGCCCCACAGCACCCCGGTGGGATGGACGTCGAGTCGCGCGATCCGCGAACGCAGCGGGTCATCCACCGTGTCGGCGACGAACTGGCTGCGCGTGCCGTCGAGCATCATCACGTCGCCCGGCACGGGCCGGGGCCAGTCGCCCTGCCGCAGTCGCCTGGCCAGCAGCTCGTTGAACAGGTAGCTGCGTGCGCAGGACAACAGCACGCCCTGACGGTCGTCACGCTTGCGCCAGCCCCTGGCGAGTATGCCACACGCCCGGAACAGATTGCGGCCCTCGGGGCCGAAGCGCTGGGGGCCGAAATAGTTGGGTACGCCCTCGCGGCACAGCACCGCCCAGCGCTCGGCCAGCCCCGGGTGATCGACGACCGCCCCGCCGATGCGCAGGCGAAAGCGGTTGCCGCGATGCACGCCGCGCTTGAGCTTGCGCGGATGGCGCGAGATCGCCAGCACACGCGCCGGCGTGTCGCCCAGACGGGTCTCGAGATCGGCGGGCGCCTCGCGCCCCGGCAGGTGGACCGACAGCCACTGGCGGGTGACGGCGAGGCGATCCTTCATGCCGGCATAGCCGATGTCCCGCGGCGATACGTCACAGGCGCGGGCCAGCCGCCGCGCCAGCTCGACGGTGGTCAGGTCGCGCTTCTCCACCCACAGCCACAGGTGCTCGCCCTGCCCTTCCGGCTCGAAGCCCAGGCACTCCTCGACGAGAAAGTCCTCGGCCGCGGCGCGGTAGTCGCCCGGGGCCAGCGGCGCGCCGTGGGCGCGGGGCCAGTCGGGGGGCCAGGCCGGCGTGGCGATGGCGGGCGCTTCAGTCATGCGCCGGTTCCCGCTCGAGCAATACCACCGCTTCGGCGGCGATGCCCTCGCCACGCCCGGTGAAGCCCAGTCGCTCGGTGGTGGTGGCCTTGACGTTGACCGCGTCGCGCGTCACGCCCAGATCGCCGGCGATGGTCTCGCGCATCGCCGCGATGTGCCCGGCGAGCTTGGGCGCCTGGGCGATCACCGTGGCATCGACGTTGCCCACCCGATAGCCGGCGGCCGCGACGTGGCCCAGCACGTCGCGCAGCAGCTCGCGACTGTCGGCGCCGGCCCAGCGCGGGTCGTCGTCCGGAAAGTGGTGGCCGATGTCGCCGAGCGCGCAGGCCCCGAGCAACGCATCGCACAGCGCGTGCAGCAGCACGTCGCCGTCGGAATGGGCGACGAATCCCTGCGCGTGGGGGATGCGCACGCCGCCGATCATCAGATGGTCGCCGTCGCCGAAGCGGTGCACGTCGAAGCCATGGCCGATTCGCATCATGCGGGGGTCTCTCCGAGAGTCCGTGAGGCCTCGTCATCCTGGGCGGCGAGAATCAGCGCCGCCAGGCCGAGGTCTTCGGGATGGGTGATCTTGAGATTGTCGCGCCGTCCGGCGACCAGCCGCGGCGAGAGGCCCAGTGCCTCGACGGCCGAGGACTCGTCGGTGACCGCCAGACCCTCGCGGCGGGCATGCGCCAGGGCGCGCTGCAGCAGGCCGAAGCGGAAGCCCTGCGGGGTCAGTGCGTGCCACAGGCCCTCGCGGGGCTCGGTGGCGGCGACGCGCCCGACGCCATCGGCACGCTTCATGGTGTCGGCCACCGGCGCCGCCAGCAGCGCGCCGACCGGCTCGTCGACGAGCGCCGCGCGCAGCCGCGTCAGGTCGTCGGGATGGACACAGGGACGGGCGACGTCGTGGACCAGCACCAGGTCCTCGGCATCGGCCTCGTCGGCGATCGCCGCCAGCGCCCGGGAGACGGTATCGGCGCGCTCGGCACCACCGTCCACCCGCCGCCAGCCGGCGAAGGGCACCGTCGCCGCGTCGACGCGCTTGTCGTCGCTGTCCAGGCAGAGCAGCAGGCGGGCCTCGGGAAAGGCCGCGTGCAGCCGTGACAGGGTCCGGGCCATGATCGTGCGCCCGCCCAGGGTGAGATACTGCTTGGGACACGCGCCCCCCATGCGCCGGCCGCGACCGGCCGCCGGCACCACCAGCCAGAGACGCTCGCTCATGGCGCGCTCTCCGTATCCGGCTCGGGCTGGCGCTCACCCGAGGGGGCGTCGCCGTCGGGCACCGCGACGCCGGGCACCCAGAAGAACTGTTCGTCCCGGCGGACCATGCCGATGTCGCTGCGCGCGCGCTCCTCGATCGCATCCAGACCGTTCTTGAGATCGACGACCTCGGCGGCCAGACGCTGGTTGCGCGCCCGCAGGGTCTGATTCTGATCGGCCATGGCGTCGGCGCGCGAGCGGATGTGGGCGAGTTCGCCCACCCCGCCCTCACCCAGCCACAGGCTGTACTGCAGCAGGCCGAGCAGCGCGACCAGGACCACGGCGAGCCACTTGAGCATCGGGGGACATCCCTTCCAGTCGAGGCGAAGGAGCGCATTATGCCATCATGACAGCCGACTTGCCGACGGCCGTCGTGCCGTGGCGAAAATCGTCATGACAAGGAGTCTGCCATGTACAAGCTCGCCTTCTTCGTGCCCCTCCGCGACGCCGAGCCGGTCAAGGAAGCGGTCTTCGCCACCGGCGCCGGACGTATCGGCGACTACGAGGCCTGCTGCTTCCAGACCCGTGGCCTCGGCCAGTTCCGCCCGCTGGCGGGCGCCGACCCGCACATCGGCCGGGTCGGCGATCTCGAGCATGTCCTGGAACTCAAGGTGGAGCTGGTCTGCGCCGACGCGCTGATCCGCGACGCGGTGGCCGCGCTCAAGGCCGCGCACCCCTACGAGGAGCCGGCCTACGAGGTCTGGAAGCTGGAGGATTTGTAGCCTGCCGTAGGAGGAAATTCATTCCCGATAGCGGTGGGCTGGATGGCGAATTCGTCGCGAACGAGTTCGCTCCCACCACGCGTTTCGGCCACCTTGCCGCTACCCGAGTCTTCATCGCGAACGTATTCGCTCCCACCCATTCCCACCCACTGCTACCGTGGGAGGGAATTTATTCCCGACAGCGGCGGGCAAAAGACTTGCAGCGCCTGATCTTGAGGGAGGAGATTCATGACGATGAATCAGGCACTGCCGAAGTAGCGTTCCCGATCCTCCGGGCCGATGTCGCTGATGTGCAGCGGAAACACCCCGTGGCGGCGATCGCTGAAATAGTGGCGCAGGGTGCGCTCGATGGTCGGAAAGGCCAGTTCGTCCCAGGGGATCTGGTCTTCATCGAACATCGCCACCTCGAGGCTCTCGGGGCCGGCGGCAAAGTCTCCCGTCAGGTCGGCGCGGAAGATCATGTAGACCTGATCGATGTGCGGCAGGTTGATCAGCGTATAGAGGTCGTGGATCCTGACCTCGGCGCGGGCCTCCTCGAGGGTCTCCCGGGCGGCGGCCTCGAGGGTGGTCTCGGCGTTCTCCATGAAGCCCGCCGGCAGGGTCCAGTAGCCGTAGCGTGGCGCGATGGCACGCCGGCAGAGCAGCACCTGACCGTCGCGGATCGGCAGGGTGCCGGCAACGATACGCGGGTTCTGGTAGTGGATGCTGCCGCAGGCGTCGCATAGATAGCGCGGTCGGTCGTCGCCTTCGGGAATCGCGAAGCGGACGGGCGCACCGCAATGACTGCAGAAGTTCATCGGCACCTCGGGCGGCAGACGAAGGCATTGACGCCCTCGCGATGGCTGGGTAATAAAAGGAACGAAACCCGCGAGATGTCCATGTTAGAGAAACTTCACGAGCGCCTGCAAGCGCACACGCCGCGCAAGACCGGCCTCGCCCTGCCCCAGGCCGCGGTGCTGATCCCCATCGTCGAACGCCCGGCGCCGACGCTGCTGTTCACGCGCCGGGCGGGACATCTCAAGCAGCACGCCGGCCAGGTCGCCTTCCCGGGGGGCAAGCGCGAACCCCAGGATCCGGACCTGCTGACCACGGCCCTGCGCGAGGCCCGCGAGGAGATCGCGCTGCCGCCCGACCGGGTACGCCTGCTGGGGCGGTTGAGCGATGTCATTTCGCTGCACGGCATTCGCGTCACCCCCTTCGTCGGCGTGATCCCGCCCGACCTGCCGCTGCGCCCCCAGCTCGGCGAGCTCGACACCATCTTCGAGGTGCCGCTGACGCTGTTCCTCGAGGACCGGCGCAGCCATACCGACGTGATCACCGTCGGCGAACACAGGCGCTACGTGCCCAGTTACCAGGCCCAGGGGCACGTGATCTGGGGGCTGTCGGCGATGATGCTGGTGGAACTGCTCGCCGAGGGCTTCGGTCGGCCGGTGAGTCTGGATAGCGCCCCACCCGGCGGCGAGCTACGCTATCGCCCGGAGCGGGCCAGACCGGTGCCCGACGTCGATCTTTGACCTCCGGCCTGACCGTGCCATTTCCTGTCTGCGAGAGACCTTGCCGATGCCGTCTTCCGACGCCTCCCCCGCCTCGCGGGTCACGCTCGACGCCCACGCGCTGAACCGGCTCGTCGATGGCCTGGTGGAAACCGGCTACTTCGTGGGCAGCGACATCGTCGACGCCGGCCTGTGTCGGGCCCTGCACGACGAGATCCGTACTCTCGCCGCGGCGGACGCCCTGCACGCCGCCGGCATCGGGCGCGGCGATCAGCACCGCCTGCGCCGCGACATCCGCGGCGATGCCATTCACTGGCTGACCCGCGAGAGCCAGGCCCAGCGCGACTATCTGCAACTGATGGCCGAACTGCAGCGCCAGATCAACCGCGCGCTGTACCTGGGGCTGTTCGAGTTCGAGGCCCATTTCGCCCACTACCCGCCGGGCAGCTTCTACCGTACCCATCTCGACAGCTTCCAGGGCCGCGCCAACCGGGTGGTCTCCACGGTGCTCTACCTGACCCCCGACTGGCCCGCCGACGGGGGCGGCGAGATGGCGATCTACGCCACCGACGACGCGACCCGCGAACTCACCCGGGTGCGCCCCGAGGCGGGAACCTTCGTGTGCTTTCTCTCCGACCGGGTACCGCATGCCGTGCTGCCCACCCGGCACCCGCGCGCCAGCATCGCCGGCTGGTTCCGGCGCAACGCCTCGCTGGGCGGCACCATCGACCCGGCGCGCTGACCCGCCGGCATCCAGCCGGCCGGGCCCCGGCTCAGAAGTCGGGCTTGCGCTTCTCGACGAAGGCGCTCATGCCCTCCTTCTGTTCGTCGCCGGCGAAGCCCAGCGCGAACAGGCTGGTCTCCAGCGCCAGGGCGTTGTCGAGCCCCTGGCCCTGACCGTCGTGGATCGCCTGCTTGGCGGCGCGCACCGCCTGCGGCCCGTTACCGGCCAACTGACCGGCCAACTCCTCGGCCAGCGAGTCCAGTTCGCCCTGGGGCACCACGCGATTGACCAGGCCGATGCGCAGCGCCTCGGCGGCGTCGATCTTGCGCCCGGTGGTGATCAGGTCCAGCGCCATCGCCGGCCCCACGCGCCGCGGCAGGCGCTGGGTGCCGCCGAAGCCGGGGATCACCCCCAGCCCCACCTCGGGCTGGCCGAAGATCGCATTGTCGCTGGCCACCGCCCAGTCGCAGGCCAGCGCCAGCTCGCAACCGCCCCCCAGGCAGAAGCCGTTGACCAGCGCCACCACCGGCACCGGCAGCCGTTCCAGGCGCTTGACGGTGGCCAGCGCCTGGGTGGCGAAGCGGCGCGCCTGCTCGGGGGTCTTGTCGCGCATCTCGGCGATGTCGGCGCCGGCGACGAAGGCCTTGTCACCGGCGCCGGTGATCAGCACGGCGCGCAGGTCGCGGCGCGTCTCGAGCTCCGCCAGGGTCGCATCCAGCTCGCCGATCAACTCGCTGTTCAAGGCGTTGAGCGCCTTGGGCCGGTTCAGGGTCAGCCGGATTACCCCGGCCTGCTCGTCGAGTCGTACCAATGCCTCGCTCATAACAAACCTCCGTGAGTCGGGAACAGGGTTCAGGAATAGCAATGGAAGCCGCGTCCGCTCTTGCGGCCCAGGTGGCCGGCATCGACCATCCGCCGCAACAGCGGGCAGGGGCGGTACTTGGGATCGCCGAAGCCGTCGTGCAGCACTTCCATGATCTCCAGGCAGACGTCGAGTCCGATCAGGTCGGCCAGCGCCAGCGGCCCCATGGGATGCGCGGCGCCCAGTTGCATCGCCTGGTCGATATCGTCGACGGCGGCGACGTTCTCCTGCACCAGGAAGGCCGCCTCGTTGATCATCGGCACCAGCAGGCGGTTGACGGCGAATCCCGGCGAATCGGCGATCGCCACCGGCGTCTTGCCCAGTTCGCGGGCCAGCGCCTCGACCGCCGCCACGGTGTCGTCCGCAGTCTGCTCGGCACGGATCACCTCGACCAGCTTGAGTACCGGCACCGGGTTGAAGAAGTGCATGCCCACCACGCGTTCGGGGCGCCGGCAGACGGCGGCGAGGCGGGTCAGCGACAGCGAGGAGGTATTCGAGGCCAGGACGATGTCGTCGCCCAGTTCGGCCAGGTCGCGGAACAGCGCCGTCTTGAGTTCCTCGCGCTCGGGCGCCGCCTCGATGATCGCCCGGCACTCGCTCAGCAGCGAGAGCTGGGTGACGGTATTCAGCCGCGCCAGGGCGGCCTCGCGCGTCTCGGTGTCGAGCCGCCCCTTGTCGACGAGCTTGTCCAGTCCCTTGGTGATCGCCGCCTCGGCGCGCTCGAGCGCCGCCTCGGCGACATCGTAAAGCATCACCTCGCGACCGCCGGCGAGCAGCACCTGGGCGATGCCCTGGCCCATGGTGCCGGCGCCGACGACCCCGATCCGTCCCTTGTCCATCGCTTCGCTCTCCGATTGAGAAAACACTGGCGACTGACGACATGGATGCAACACCCGCTATCCACGTGTCGCCTCTCGGCCTTAACCATGACCGAAAAGCCGCCGTTCGGCCAACCCGGCGCGGCCACCGGGGCCCCAAAACGCCAAGCCCGACGCTGGTCGTCGGGCGTGGCCGGTGAAAGGTTGGATCAATCGACGGAATCGCGCTGGCGGGTGTCCCGGGGCGCCCCGGGCTCGCTGTCGGCGAGCGTCTCGCCGGCCTGCCAGACCGGCTCGGCAACGGCCACGTCGGGCACGGCCAGCGACAGGTCCTCGATGTGCTCGTGCTCGATCGCCCCCTCGACCAGTTCCTGGGTGACGTTGAGCTCGGCCCCGACCACCGTCTGCGGCGGGTTGGGCGTGAAGGGTGCCATCGGCAGCGGTGCCGGGCGCCGGCTGCGCCGCCAGGTGAAGAACAGCGCCAGGCAGCCGCCCAGGGCGGCCAGCGACCAGAACAGACCGACATCGCCGACCGACGACATCACCGGGGTGATCAGCGGCGGACTGACCACCGCACCCAGGGCATTGATCAGCAGCAGGCCCTGACTCATGCGCACCAGCGCGCCGGCCGGGGCGCGGTCCGCGGCATGGCTGACCGCCACCGGATAGATCGCGAAGATCCCGCCGCCGAGCAGGAACAGCAATCCCGCCAGCAACCAGGGCGAAGCCCCCGGCGACAGGACTCCCATCGACAGGGCCATGCAGGCGACGCCGATCAGGATCAGCACCAGCTGCCGATCGTGGCGATCCGACCAGCGGCCGATGGGGTACTGCAGCAGCATGCCCCCGAGCACCACCAGCGCCATCATCTGTCCGATGCGCTCCACCGACAGGCCGTTGCGCTGCAGATAGAGCGGCAGCAGCGAATAGATCGCGGCGACGGCGATGCCGGAACCGAAGCAGCCCATCACCCCGGTCGGCGTGAGACGGATCAGCCGCAGCGGCGGCAACGGCTCGGCGTGCTCGATCAACGGCGAGACCCGCGGGATCATCGCCATCGGCAACACCGACAGCGAGGCCAGCAGGCCGATCACCATGAACGGCGCCGTCACCCCGGCGGCATCGGTCACCCCCAGCAGCAACTGGCCGATCACCCCCGCGGCGTACAGCGAGACCATGTACAGGGCCAGCAGCCGGCCGCGCACGCGCGGGTCGGCGGTGGTGAGCAGCCAGCTCTCGATCACCAGATAGACGCCGACGGTCGCCCAGCCACCGATCAGGCGCAGCGCGAACCAGGCCCCGGCATTGAGCCACAGCCCCTGGAGCAGCACGGTCACCGCCACCAGCGAGGCGAAGCAGGCATAGGCGCGAATGTGCCCGATGCGCAGCAGCAATCGGTCGTTGAGCAGCGCGCCGATGGCCAGGCCGATGAAGTAGGCCGACGAGACCCAGCCGATCACCACCGCCGAGGCGCCCGCGGCGTCCAGACGCAGGGTGATCAGGGTCGCCAGGAAGCCGTTGCCGATGCCCAGAATGAAAAGCCCCAACAGGGGAGCCAGCGCCATGGCCAGCAGTTGCCGCGACATGCAGGAAGAGCCTCTTGTCATCATCCGGGCAGGACGCCCGCAGCAACCCGGCGAACGCGGGTCGCGATTTCGCCGGCGACTATACGCCGGCCGACCGGTGCCACAAAGCGAATTCAAGCGGCCTGGATCAAGAAAATCGCTGCATAATTCCCGCTTATGCGGACACCCGGTCTGGTACCCTTCGCGGTTTGCCGCAGGCGGCCCACGAGCGGGGCTTGCGAGGCACACGGCGACGGGGCAGGATGAGAACGATTAGCGTATCCTGAAGGACGATAACAGCCATGCACGGACCTGACGCAACGCGTCCGTGCCGATTGCCCACGGGGGACATCACCATGCTAGCGGGCCTGGATCATCTGGTCGTCGTCGTCACCGACATACCCCGAGCCGTGGACTTCTACACCCGCGTACTGGGGCTCGAGACACGCTATCGGGACATCGAGCGGGTCGACCTGGTATTCGGCGACATCGCCCTGCGCCTGCATCAGGTCGACACCACCATCACCCCGCGCGCCGGCTGCCCCACCCCCGGCAGCCTGGACATCTGCTTTCGCAGCCTGCTGCCGCTGGACGAGGTCAAGGCGCACCTCGACGCCCTGCAGGTCGAGATCGAAACCGGCCCGGTCGCCCGCCAGGGCGCCAGCGGGCCGATCACCTCGTTGTACCTACGCGATCCGGACAACAACCTGATCGAACTCTGCCGCCCCGACCGTCAACCCATGGAGGCTTCATGACCGAGCAACCCGTCGCCAGCGAATCACCCCAACCCGCCGACACCACCATCGCCACGGTGGTCTATGCCTTGATGCTGGCCGGCTTCGTGGTCGGGATCACGCCGGTGATCGGCGTGGTGATCGCCTATGTCTACCGCGGCAAGGGGCCGGTCTGGCTCGACGAACACTATCGTTATCAGATCCGCACCTTCTGGATCAGCCTGCTCTATGGCATCGTCGCCCTGGTGCTGTCGCTGATCGGCATCGGCCTGCTGCTGCTGATCGCCCTGGCGGTATGGGTGATCGTGCGCTGCGTGAAGGGCTTCAAGGGTCTGCAGGAGAAACGCGCGCCGAGCAACGTCGACACCTGGCTGTGGTAAGGACCCGCGCGCACAAGGCTGAAGGCGGGCGGCCATGTCGCTATAATGCCCGCCCCCGGTGTCCAGACAGCCACGATCGATGAGTGAACCACCCCGTTCCAAACCGCTCCAGGCCAAGGCCATCGCCACCATGTGGCGGCTGCTGGCGCGTTGCTCACCCGCCCTGCTGTGGCGTCTGGCCCGGGGTCTGGGCCCGCTGGTTCATCGCCTCAGCGCCCGTGAGCGTCAGGTCACCGAGATCAACCTGCGCGAAGTCTTCCCCGAACAGAACGCCGGCCAGCGCCGCCGGCTGGCCCGCGACAGCCTGTGCCATTCCACGGCGACGATGCTCGAACTGGGCTTCGCCTGGATGGGCGCGCCGCAACGCGTCGAGCGTTCGATTCACGCCGTGCACGGCCGCGAGCTGCTCGACGAGGCGCGCGCGGCGGGGCGCGGGGTGATCGTGCTGGCGCCGCACTTCGGCAACTGGGAGGTCCTCAACTTCTGGCTGTCGAGTCACTTTCCCTTCACCGCCATGTACGAGCCGCCCAAGATCACCGAGCTCGACCCGGTGATCCGCCGGGGGCGCGAGCGCATGGGCGCCGCGCTGGTGCCCACCAACGCCCGCGGCGTTGCCGCCCTGCTCAAGGCACTCAAGGGCAGCCAGGCGGTGGGCATCCTGCCCGACCAGGAACCCGACTGGAGCGGCGGCGTGTTCGCCGACTTCTATCACCGTCCCGCCTACACCGCGACGCTGCTGCCCAAGCTGGTGGCACGCACCCGAGCCCGGGTGGTGACCGGCGTCGCCCGCCGCCTGGCGCGGGGCGACTTCGAGATCCATTTCCTGGCCGCCGACGAGCGCGTCTACGACCCCGACGAAGCGGTCGCCGCACGCGGCGTCAACGCCAGCGTCGAGGCGGTCATCGACCTCGACCCCGCCCAGTACCAGTGGGAATACAAGCGCTACCGCAAGACCCCGGAAGAACAGCAGGATCACCCCGAGTATCGCCGTTTCCGGCTCTACCGCTGAGAGGGCGTTTCGCTTCGGTCTGGGGACACCGACTACACTGGCGTGAACCGCTCACGTTCCACGGAGTCCGTCATGCTGGCACGGTTCGCTGCCGTTTCTCTCGCCATCCTTCTCGCCGCCCTGCTGGCCCCGGGGCTGGCATCCATCGCCTTCGCACAGGAAGCGACGCGCACCGAGGTCGCCGTGGCCGGCACGTCGCAACGGCTCGAGGCACCGGCCGGAGCGCACATCGCCAAGCTCGTCGCGCTCGAGAATCCCCGCCTGATCAGCCTGGGCCGCGACGGCGAGATGTTCATCGGCAGCAAGGCCGACACCGTCTATCGTCTGACGCCGCCCTACGACGAGGCGCAGGTGCTGGTGCGTCTCGACGACTACCCGCACAGTGCGGTGCGCCGCGACGACGCGCTCTACGTCGCCACCACCGACGCCCTGCTGCGCGCCGACTACCACACGGGCGCCACGCTCGACGCCGACGACTTCCACGAGGTGGCGGCGATCCCCGGCGGCGGCGGGCACAGCTCGCGCTCGCTGAGCCTGGGCCCGGACGGCCGGCTGCATGTCTCGCTGGGTATCCAGGGCAACTGCTCGAACCAGTACCTGGGCCGCGATTATCCCTTCACGGATCGCCGCGGCGGGGTGATGGTCCTCGACGAGAGCGGCGACACGCCCGTCTGGCGGCCCTACGTCAGCGGCCTGCGCAACCCGGTCGGGCTGGCCTGGCGCGACGACGGCACGCTCTATGTCAACAACAACGGCCCCGATCACTGGGGCTTCGAACGCCCCCGCGAGGTGCTGGAGCGCGCCGAGCCGGGGCGCTTCTTCGGCATGCCCTGGTTCCAGTGGGTCGACGGCAAGGCGACCCGCGACGACTGCATCGATGTCGCCCCGCCACAGCCGGCCAGCGCGGTCACGCCGCCGGTCGCCACCTTCCCGGCGCGCAGCGCGCCGATGGGGCTGGCCTTCCTGCCCGACGATCACCCGCTCGACGTCGACCTGATCAGCGTCCTCCACGGCAGTTGGGCCACCGCACCCAATGGCAGCGCCGCCGGCGATCCGGCGACGCGCCGAGAACCGGCCCTGATGGGCGTGCGCCTCGACGAAGAGGGCCGCAACGGCGAGGTGGTGGCGCTGGTCACCGGCTTCCAGGAGGCCGGCGGCCGGCGCTGGGCCCGCCCGGTGGGTGTGGCGGTGGGCGACGACGGCGCCGTCTACTTCACCACCGATGTCGGCGAGACCGGCCTCTATCGCTTGACCATCGACGACTGAGGGCCGCAGATCGCTGGCCGATTCCGACCAGTCGGGCCGGCCGGAACGCGCTATCGTAGCGCCATGGACACGCTCGCTTCCCCTTCGACCGGCGCCGATACGGCACACGACGTGCGTTACCGGGCCTATCGCGCCCGCGACGCCCGCTTCGACGGGCGCTTCGTGGTCGGCGTGCTGTCGACCGGCATCTACTGTCGGCCGATCTGTCCGGCGCGCACTCCGCGCCCGGCGCATTGCCGGTTCTTCGAGCACCCCGCCCAGGCCGAGCAGGCGGGCTTTCGCCCCTGTCTGCGTTGCCGCCCGGRGCGSGCCCCGGGCGGCGGACGCGCCCTTTCGCGGGACGATCTCAACGGCCGCCTGGTCGAGGCCGCGGCCCGCGCCATCGAACAGGGCGCACTCGATGACGCCGGGTTGAATGCGTTGGCCGCGCGGATCGGGCTGTCGCCACGCCACCTGCGCCGGCTGTTTCACCGCGCCTACGGCGTTTCGCCGCTCGACTACGCCCTGACCCAACGACTGCTGGCCGCCAAGCGCCTGCTCACCGATACCCCGCTGCCGGTCGCCGAGGTCGCCCTGGCCGCCGGCTTCGGCAGCCTGCGCCGCTTCAACGCGGTGTTCCGCGAGCGCTACGGCATGCCGCCGGGGCGTCTACGCCGCGAGACCGCCGGCGGGACGACCGTCGCCCCGTCGAGGACCTTGACGCTGGAACTCGGTTACCGCCCGCCGCTGGCCTGGGAGGCCCTGATCGCCTTCCTCGGCCGACGCGCCGTGCCGGGCGTGGAGCGCATCTTCACCACCCGTCGCGGGTCCGGCCATGCCCGAGTCGTGCGCCATCTCGACGGCACGCTCGGTTGGCTGGCGGTCACGCCGCTGGCCGAACGCAACGTCCTGCGTCTCGAGATCCCTGCCGATCAGGCGGCGCGCAGCATCGACTACCTGCGCCTGACCCGTCGACTGTTCGATCTCGACGCGCGCATCGACCGCATCGACACCCAGCTCGGCGCGCTGGCCGCCGCCACGCCGGGGCTGCGGGTTCCTGGCGGCGCCGAGGGTTTCGAGGTCGCGGTGCGGGCGATCGTCGGCCAGGTGATCTCGCTGGGCCACGCCCGGACGCTGCTGACCCGGCTCACGCAAACCTTCGGCGAGCCATTCGACGCCGATGGCGCGCCGACCGGGCTCGACCACGCCTTCCCCGCCGCCGGGCGCATCGCCGCGAGCGATCCGGCGGAACTCGCCTCGCTGGGACTGACCCGCGCCAAGGCGGGGGCCATTCATGCCCTGGCCCGCGCCATCGACGACGGACGACTGATGTTGAGCCCCGACGCGCCGCTCGACGAAACGCTCGCCACCCTGAAGTCGATTCCCGGGGTCGGCGCGTGGACCGCGCAGATCGTCGCCATGCGCGCGCTCGACTGGCCCGACGCCTGGCCGGGCAATGATCTCGTCCTGCGTCGCCGGCTCGCCTCCCACTGGCCGACCCTCGGCCCCGAGGCCGAGCCCTGGTCGCCCTGGCGGGCCTACGCCGCCATGCACCTGTGGCATCACGCCAGCCTCGACGAGGCTGCCCGTTCAACAGCGGAGGACCGTCCATGATCCGCCAAACCCGTATCGACTCACCGCTCGGCGAGATGCTCCTGCGCGCCGAGAACGACGCCCTTACCGGCATCTTCTTCGTCGGTCAGCGCCACTACCCTGCCGACGCCGATGGCACCGTCACCGGCGACGAGGCCCTGCTCAGCGAAGCCTTGTTCACCGAGACTCAAGTCCAGCTCGAGGCGTATTTCGCCGGGCGCCTCGAGCGCTTCTCGTTGCCGCTCGCGCCGTCGGGCAGCGACTTCCAGCAGCGCGTCTGGCAAGCCCTCTCCGCCATCCCCTACGGCGAACGCGCAACCTACGGCGACCTCGCCCGGCGGCTGGGCCTGGCGCCGGGCGCGGCCCGCGCGGTGGGCAGTGCCGTCGGACGCAATCCGCTGACCCTCGTGGTGCCCTGCCACCGGGTGGTGGGCAGCCAGGGCAATCTGACCGGCTACGCCGGTGGGCTGGCGCGCAAGCGCGCGCTGCTCGACCTCGAGGCCGGGCAGCGCGCCCTATAGCCATGCCCCTCACGCCATGCCCTCGCCACGGCGAGCTCCCGCCGTGGCAAGAACAGATCACCAGGAGACACCATTGAGCGAGGCGCGTCATCGAAGCGCAATGAAAGTCACGCTATAGCCTCACTTCGACGGCCGGATCGCTGCCGGGCTCGAGTGCCTCTCCCTTCCACAGACGATGCAAGCGGGTCTTGAGAATGTCACCGGGCCCCGAGATGAAGGCAGGACGACCAAAGTGCGTCATGACCTCGTGCTGGCGTTCGAGAGCACGCCGATCCTGCGAGACTACCGGCGCCAGGAACAGGCGTATGGCCGCCTGCTTGAGCCAGCCGGGCACGATGCCGCTGGGCGTCGAAAAGCGCGCGAAGGGCATGAAGCTCCCTTCGGTGACCGGCGTGAAGATGGCGGTGACGCACAGGGTGAGGCTGGACTCGCCTTCCCAGCGGGCCTGCACGGTGGTGGGCGGATAATAACGGGAAACACTGCGTGAACGACTGCGCTCCAGAAAGCGCGACATCATGCCCAGGTCGGGAGCAGTCTGTTCGATCGCCATTTCGATCCCGTCACCGTGGCTGGTCACGATCAAGGACACCGGCAATCGCTTGTCACGTCGACGAATGAACCCGTGATGAAGGTGGTTGGTATGAAAAGGGTCCATGACATTCTCGATCGCATCGAAGGCGCGACCGGTCCAGCAACCCTGCTGCCACCAGAAATGATCGAGTGCCGGATTGCCGAAGTCGGGGGGCAACGGTGGCTCGGCTGGCGCCGTATCGGAGAGCGTCACGAAGATACCGCCGTGGCGCTCGACCACACGCAACGCACTGGCCTTCAAACCGTCATCGGGCGTCGTATCGACGAGACAGCCGGGTACCTCGAGGCAGGTGCCGTCGCTGGCGAAACGCCAACCATGGTAGGGACACTCCAATCCCCCCTTGTGCACCCGGCCTTCGGAAAGCGGGTAATTACGATGCGGACAGCGATCGACCAAGGCACCGATCCCCTGCTTGCCACGGAACAGGGCAATGGGTACATCACAACACATCGTCTTGCGCACTTGATGCCGGGCAATATCTTTCGACAGGGCGACCAGGTGCCAGGCATCTCGCACCGACTGGGGGTAGTTCATCAGGGTAATTCCTCGCCATTCCACTCGAGATCGTGCGTTGTCGCGGCATTGGTCGAGATGCTTCGCTTGAAGCCTGCCAGGGTAAAGGCAGCGGCATCCACCAATGCGCCGAGAAAGGGCCGCCGATCCCCCGGACGGGAAATCGCATCGTGACCGGAGGCCAGGCAGCGCCACCATTGGCGCGCCTTGGCATCACGCAGCGCACGAGGCAGACCCAGCAAGAGCATCGCCGGCCCGAGATAGCAAGCCGCCGACGGCGGAGCTCCGGGGGCAGGAACGCCATCCGCCATCGCTGGTGCCAGGTGCCCCGCACCAACGAGCAGATGCACGCCGCTGGTGGCGCGGGGGTTGCACTCGAGCAGGAAGGGAGAACCCGCGGTATCGAACATCACGTCGCAGGCGAACTGACCATGGATTTCTGCGGAGCGCGCCAGACGCGCGGCAATATCGCGCAGCCTTCGTTCACGCTGACTGGTCAGGGGGTCGAAGGCGTAGCTGGCACCGCCCTGCAGGCGCCACTCGGAACCGTAGGCGGCAAAGGCAACGAGCTCGCCGCGATGTGCGACGGCATAAAAGCAGGTCTCTTCACCGATGATCCGTTGCTGAGCCATCCAGGGCGCATCGGGTCCGGGGGTAATCGCGATCAACTCTTCCGGGCCGGGGGCGACACGGGTACTGTCACCGAAACGACCGAACCGCGGTTTGAACACCCAGTCGCGGCTGGTAGCCGCGAACCCCGCCAGCTCCCGGGCGGAGTCGATCGGGCGAGACACCGGCACCGGCAACCCGAACGCGGCACAGTGGCGGGCGAAGGCCAACTTGTCGTGAAGCCGACGCAGCGTCGAAAGCGGCGAAGCAAACAGACGCGCTTCCAGAAGACCCTGAACGGCCGGCGCGGCAAGATGGAAAACCTCTTCACAGGTCGGCACGACCAGATCGATGCCCAAGGTCTCGACGAGCTCGACGATGCGCTCGCGGAATGCCGCGCTCTGATACCTGGGCGCCGGATAACGATGAACACGTGCGGGGGCCCTCGACCAGCTCGCCATCCGCGCCGGTACACAGTCGGCCAGATGCGCTTCCCATCCGGCGGCGGCGAAGTCGCGAGCGAGATCGAGCGCCGCGGCGGCCCGGGCACCGGTAATCAGGACACGCCTAGACATTGCCATCTTTCACCTTGCGGCGCTTGGGACCGCGCCACGCGGTCAGATCCTGCATCACCACGACCGGCACCGTTCCTCCAAGCTCGCGGGTCAGCGATCGCGCGGCAAGCGTGGCGATATCGGCCGGACAGCAAGGTGACAGACGAAGTACGACGCGATCGGGTTCCGCCACCGCCTGCCAGTTCGTGTCGCCTCCCAGCACAGCTTCGATCGCCGCGACCACGCGTGGGGGCGTGAGCACACGGCCCGCGTAGTACCAGATATCCGTCACGCGGCCTTGCGGCGGATGAATGACGCGTCCCGCGAAACCGCATGGGCAAGGTCGTGCATCGATCTCGAGGTAGTCGTCGCCGCGGACACGGACGATAGGCTGGCTGACCCGGCGCAGGTCGGTGATGATCGGCCGGTAGCCCGGCGTCCCCGGTACCGGCTCGAGTTCAATGATCATGACATGATCGTTCAGATGCAGGCGCCCTTCGGCGCACTCGGCGGCAATGAACCCTTCGGTCGCCTGATAGATGCCACGCGGTCTCAAGCCCAACCTGTCGTCGACGAAGCTGCGTTCGGCCTCGCTGACCGGCTCGCTGCCACAGAACAGATGCCGCAAGGAAGGAAAGCGCGCTCCGGCCCGAGCAAAAGCGGCGAGACGATGCGGCGGTGCGATCAGGATCGTCGGATCGAATTGTCTGAGTCGTTTCAGGGACGCCTCGGTCGATTCGTCGAGCGGCACATGCGCAAAGGCGAAGCGGCGACGTCCAACGTCGCTGTAGAGCGAATTGCTGGCCCGCAGGTGCAGGGCCAGCCGTTGACGCCGTAGCAGGTCGGGCGCCGGCAGTAGCCGGGCAAGAATCTGCCCGAGATAGTCGGCACGCTCCGAGGGGCGCGACAGAAACAGGCCACGGGCGCCGCCCCCCGATCCGGTCGACCAGCCCGCCGACAATTCACCGGACGCCATCCCCTCTTCGGCATCTTGCGCCAGGGCACGCAATGTCGCATCGCTCATGCCCAGGCTGTTCCAGGCACCGTAGTCGCGGCGCAAGCTCGCGGTATCCGTGATCGGAAAGCCGGCCAGATCGCTTCCCGAATGGAAGGATAACGCAGGCGTACGCGCCAGCACCGGCTGCAGGTCACGCCACAAAGCCGCTCGCCTCGCCGCCAGTTGGTCGGGCGACATGCGCAGTGCCCGCCGCGTTCTCAGCCAGGACAGGAAGACTCGATCAATCCGCATGACTCTCGCGAAACCTCGATGCGCTATCGGCACAGTGGGAGGGCAATATGGTCAATTCACGATTGCCCCTGTCGGCCGCGATCAGCGCCTGTAGCGTGGCGCGATAACGCCGTGTGTTGCCCAGCAGCGCAGTGGTGACGAACGGCGGCGGCCGCCCCTCGCGTATGGACTTGCCCAGCCACACGGCATCGCCCGCGAGCAGCACTTGGCGGTCCCGAGTGGTACGCAAGGCAAGCCCCCAATGACCGATACAATGCCCCGGCAATTCCACGGCGAACAGGCTCCCATCGCCCAGAATGTCGTGCCCCGTGGTGAATGGCGCGAACCCACCGGGCAAGCGCCTGACCGGTGAATCTTCGAAAAAGCGGGCGTTGGCATCGACCGCACGAGGCACCAGGGCCGGTAGCAGGCCCCGCCGGACCCCGGCGAAACGACCGGTTCGGCGCAGCGCATCAAGCCCGGCACGTGCGCAATAGACCGGGCGCCAGGCAAGATGCCCGATTCCGGCAACGTGATCGCCGTGAAAGTGCGAAACGATGGTTCCCGCGATCCGGTCCTCGTCGATGCCATGCTCGTCGAGCCAGGTCTTCCATTGCTGTCCTGCACCGATATCGACGGGGGTCGCCCAGCGGTAGAGCCGTTCGGGAAACGGTGTGGTGGCTTCGATGAAGGCGCTGTCATAGCCCGTATCGAACAGAAACAGGCCCCGCTCGGGATGCTCGATCACGCCGACGAGGGCGGGAAAGTCGACCGGGCACAGACTCCCCTTCGAGATCGTGGCACGCTCCGGATGACGACACGAACCGCGTTCGAGCCAGCGAAAACCGACGCGAATCAAGGCGCCCCCCGGGGGGAAGCGATCTGCCGCGCTTCGGCCAGCAGCGTGTCGAGGGCAGCGTATCGAGGCCGGTATCCCAGCAGCCGTCGGGCAGGCTCGAGGTCGAAGGTCTGCGAGTAGGCCAGGGTCGCCAGCTTGTAACGCGTCAGTGCCGGCTCACGCCGGGACCGGCTCAACCAGGCAAGCGCTTCCAGTGAGACGGCGATACCCTGGGCGACACGCAGTGGCAGCGGAACGAGACGTGGTGACACGTTCAACGCGGCGGTGAGCCATCGGGCAATGTCTGCCACGGCGAGGGGCACGCCTCCCGATACATTGATCGCCTTGCCGGCCAGCCCGGGCGCGCGCGCTTCCGCTTCACAGATGGACCAGGCCGCATCACGCAGGTCGGTCAATTCGATCAGTGCCCGACCCCCGCGGGGAAGCGGCATCCGCCGGCGGCCGGCAAGTTCGGCCAGACTCGGCAGAATCACGCGGTCGCCGGGGCCGACCAGCGCGCGTGGCCGAATTGCGCAGCAGGCCATGGCATCCTCGCGAGGAGACAGCACCCGGCGTTCCGCGATGGCCTTGGTACGCGCGTAATGATTGAGAGGTCGGGAGGCAGGCGAGTCATGCTCGCCGATCGAGAGCCGATCGCCAAAGGTCGCGAAAATGGACGGAGACGAGACGAACACGAAACGGGCCACGCCCGAGCCGGCAGCCGCTTCGAGCAGACGTTCGGTCACGAGGACGTTGTTGGTCTCGAAGGCCCGACGTGGCCCCCAGCTCGCCGACAGGGCCGCCGCATGAATCACGCTATCGACGCCTTCGCTCAACTCGGCGAGGTCGACATCCGCACCCGCAAGATCGGCCACGACGAATTCTGCCCCCAAGGCTCTCAGTGCCTCTCCCGCCGACTCCGACCGGCCCACGGCGCGCACCTCGTGCCCACGTCTCAGCGCTTCACGCACCAAGGCCTTGCCCAGACCGCCGGTGGCCCCGGTAATGAGTATGCGCCGACGGCTCATAACCGGATGACCATCGCGCTGGCACTGACGCCAGCGGCAGTGCCGAGCAGCAGTATCGGATCGCCCGGCCCGGCGAGCCCTTGGGTGAGCACGTGAGCAAGCACGCTGGGTATCGAGGCGGCTATCTGGTTGCCGGTCTCTGGAAAGATCGTGATTACACGCTCTCCCCGAGGCTCGAAAAGTCGTCTGACATGCTCGACACCCGGAGCGCTGGCCTGATGACACACCACACAGGCGAGAGCATCACGATCGATTCCCGCCTGCGTGAGTGCCCGCTCAATGACGCCGGGCAGCAACTTGGCAGCGGCCTTGAAAATGCCGAAGGCATCCATCTCGAAATAGGAGCCGGCAATCAGCGCCTCGTAGCCTTCTTCGACACGCAATCGCGTTCCTCCGGCACGAAGCCGCGCGAGTTCCTGATGAGCGCCATGCGTGACCGTCGCACTCGACAGCATGCCGCACGGTTCGCCCGGCGCGGCCTCGATCGCCAGCGCTGCTGCCCCATCGCCAAAGATGGAGCTCGTCTTGCGGACATCAGGGTCGAGCCCGGCCGACGCGATATCACTCGCAAAAAGCAGTGCGCGATTCCAACGCCCACATGCCATTCCCATGGCAGCAATATCGAATGCCGCCATGAATGACAGACAGGTCTGATTGACATCGAAACTGGGAACACCCGAGTGACCGAGACCAAGACGGTTCTGCACCAGTACCGCCGTCGAGGGGATCGGCTGTTCCATCACCCCGCATGCACCGATGATCACGTCTGGTCGATCATCCCCCCAGCCCGCGCCATCCAACGCCGCCCGTGCCGCCTCGGCGGCCATCATCGACGTCGTTTCCTCCTCGCCCGCCACATGCCGCGCGGCAATGCCAAACTGGCGTTCTGTCGAACCGGGGTCGAGACCGTAACGCGCGTCAAGCTGGCGCGATGACATCACACAACGAGGTCGATAAGCGCCCCACCCGACAATCGAGAAATTACTGATCAATTATCCATTCTCGTCACCAATTGAAGCATCGAAGCATATTACAAAGTACCGTCAAGTTAAACGAACGTTCAGAACTTCACGGATTCCATAAAGCATGGCTATTATTTGGCTTCTTGAAGCGCGATAACTACACCGGGCCCTTGTCACAAGAACCGATAGAGCAATGAACCGTTAAACCTTAATCAAACGGTCAGCGGTTCACGAAGTTCGAAACCACATCACATACCTTGTGTTTTTATATTATTATCGACCTGCCCACGGCCGGCCCCTCTCTCGTCTCATGGCATGACTCCACAATACACGCCACACGACGAGCGCCGGCACTCGAGACCGGCCGAGCCGCACGCACAACGCGGCCTGCGCCGTCGCTTCGCTCCCGTCGTCTTTGTCTCATTGTTTCTGCCCTGCCCCGAGGTCACGCCGCGGCGCCCGCTTGAAGAGGATCAGCCACAGCGCCAGGGCGATCAGCGCGCCGCCGATGCCGTGCGCCGGCGTCACCCGCTCGTCGAGGAACAGCGCGCCCCACAGCACGCCGAACGCCGGTACCAGCATGGTCACGGTCAGGGGTTTGACCGGCCCCAGGTCCTGCAGCAGGCGAAAGTAGAGCAGGTAGGCCAGCGCCGTGCAGGCCAGCCCCAGTACCAGCATTGCCGCCCAGATGTCGGGCTGCGCCCAGGCCCCAAGCGACGGCCGGGTCGCGGTCTCGACCAGCATCAGGGGCGCCAGCGCCAGGCTGGCGCCGAGCTGGGAGCCCAGCGCCAGCAGACGCGAATCCAGCCCGCCGCGCTCGGCGATGTAGCGCCTGACCAGAAAGCCCGAGAGGCCGTAACAGCTGGCTGCCACCAGGCAGGCCAGCGCGCCGCCCAGCAGTTGCCAGCTCACCGGCACCGGGCCGGCCTGGACCAGCACGCCGACACCCACCACGCCCAGGGACACACCGAGCAGCCGCTCGCGGGTCATCGCTTCGGCGAAGAAGGCCGCGCCGAGCAGCACGCCCATCAACGGCGTGGTGGCGTTGAACATCGCCGAATAGCCGGCCGGCAGCACCTGGGCGGCGAGACAGAACATCGCGAAAGGAATACCGGAATTGATCACGCCGATCAGCAGCGCGGCCCTTGCCCGGCCCTGAAAGCGCCACGGCACGCGCCAAAGGGCAAGGATCGCCAGCAACCCCAGCGCACCGAGAAACACCCGCAGAAAGGCGGTGGAAAACGCGCCCAGTGCTGGGGCGGCGATGCGCATGAACAGAAAGCTCGCGCCCCACAGGGCGGAAAGCAGCAACAGGCGTAGCGAGGCATCCAGCGGCATGGCGGGCTCCCGGCATGATGATCGGATCGACGCCCATCGTACCGCAACGCCAGATCGCGACCGGCCACTTTCGGCCGGCGAAGCCCGCCCCCGGCCGCTTGACCCCTTCACGACCCTGGCCCAGACTGCTCTCTGCCTGCGCGCCTTGCGCGCGCGACGCTTGACGGGGTGCCGGTGGAACCGGCTGAGATCACCCTATGCCCACGGGCATCACGGTGGATCCCGATGAACCTGATCCGGCTAGTACCGGCGTAGGGATCAAGCGAAGGATCCGCCTGCCCGTCCCCTCCAGGCCCCTTCCCGCCTACGCTGTGCGCCGCCCAGACCGTGTGGAGCACAACCATGACCCGAACGACCCTGACCGACAACGCCCTGGCCGAAACCGCGCGTGTCGATGCCGCCGCCGTGGCCCCACTGCCCGGTTCACGCAAGGTTTTCGTGGAGGGCTCGCGGCCCGATATCCGTGTCCCCTTCCGCGAGATCACGCTGTCCCCGACCCAGACATCCGGCGAGGCCCCGGATGAGCAGAATCCGCCGCTGCTGGTCTACGATACCTCCGGCCCCTACACCGACCCGGATGCCGCCATCGACCTGCGCCGCGGCCTGCCCGAGCTGCGCCGCGCCTGGATCGAGGCCCGCGACGATACCGAGTTCCTCGACGGCCCGACCTCCGAGTACGGCCGCCGCCGCGCCAACGACCCGCGGCTCGCCCCGCTGCGTTTCGAGCTGACCCGCGCGCCAAGGCGGGCTAAGGAAGGCCGCAACGTCACCCAGTTGCACTACGCCCGCCAGGGCATCGTCACGCCCGAGATGGAGTTCATCGCCATTCGCGAGAACCAGCGTCGTCAGGTGCTGGGCAGCGAGGAGGTCGAGCGGATTCTCGGCCACCAGCACCCGGGGCAGGGCTTCGGCGCCCGCCTGCCGGAAGAGATCACCCCCGAGTTCGTGCGCGACGAGGTGGCCGCCGGCCGGGCGATCATCCCCTGCAACATCAATCACCCGGAATCCGAGCCGATGATCATCGGCCGCAACTTCCTGGTGAAGATCAACGGCAACCTGGGCAACTCGGCGGTGACCTCCTCCATCGAGGACGAGGTCGACAAGATGACCTGGGGCATCCGCTGGGGCGCCGACACCATCATGGATCTCTCCACCGGGCAGAACATCCACGAAACCCGCGAGTGGATCGTGCGCAACTCGCCGGTGCCAATCGGCACCGTGCCGATCTACCAGGCCCTGGAAAAGGTCGGCGGCGTGGCCGAGAACCTGACCTGGGAGATCTTCCGCGACACCCTGATCGAGCAGGCCGAACAGGGCGTGGACTACTTCACCATCCACGCCGGCGTGCTGCTGCGCTACGTGCCGCTCACGGCCAGGCGCACCACCGGTATCGTGTCGCGGGGCGGCTCGATCATGGCCAAGTGGTGTCTCTACCACCACCAGGAGAGCTTTCTCTATACCCATTTCGAGGAGATCTGCGAGATCTGCCAGCGTTACGACGTGGCCTTCTCGCTGGGCGACGGCCTGCGCCCCGGCTCGGTGGCCGACGCCAACGACGCCGCCCAGTTCGCCGAACTCGAGACCCTGGGCGAGCTGACCCGCATCGCCTGGCGCCACGACGTGCAGGTGATGATCGAGGGCCCCGGCCACGTGCCCATGCACCTGATCAAGGAGAACATGGACAAGCAGCTCGAAGCCTGCGACGAGGCGCCCTTCTACACCCTGGGGCCGCTGACCACCGACATCGCCCCCGGCTACGATCACATCACCTCGGGCATCGGCGCGGCGATGATCGGCTGGTACGGCTGCGCCATGCTCTGCTACGTCACGCCCAAGGAGCATCTGGGCCTGCCCAACAAGGACGACGTCAAGACCGGCATCATCACCTACAAGATCGCCGCCCACGCCGCCGACCTGGCCAAGGGCCACCCGGCCGCCCAGCGTCGCGACAACGCGCTGTCCAAGGCGCGCTTCGAGTTCCGCTGGGAGGATCAGTTCAACCTAGGGCTGGACCCCGACACCGCCCGCGAGTACCACGACGAGACCCTGCCCAAGGACTCCGCCAAGGTGGCCCACTTCTGCTCGATGTGCGGGCCCAAGTTCTGCTCGATGAAGATCAGCCAGGAAGTCCGAGACTACGCCAGGGACAAGGGCCTGGAGGGCGATCGCGAGGCGATCGAGCGCGGCATGGCCGAACAGGCCGAGAAGTTCCGCAACCAGGGCGCCGAGCTGTACAGGGAGGTCTGAGCCCCTTCTTCCCCCGGATGAACAGCGCCGCACCGGCATGAACCGATGCGGCGCTTGCTGTCCAGTTTTCCACACACGCTTGACAAGCGCCGGTTCAGGCCCTGGCCGGCGCACCACTCGCCAGTGCTTCCCCTTGCGCCGGTGACTGCGACGCCTCTGCGCCGGAGCGGGCCCGCAACAGCCGCAACGCATTGAGCGTGACCAGCACGGTCGCCCCGGTGTCGGCGAGGATCGCCAGCCACAGCCCGGTGATCCCCAGCACGGTGGTGATCAGGAAGACTCCCTTGAGGCCCAGGGCGATGACGATGTTCTGGCGGATGTTGGCCATGGTCTCGCGGGCCAGGCCGATCATCGCCGCGACGTCGCTCACCCGGTTGCGCAGCAGGGCGCCGTCG
This sequence comes from Modicisalibacter coralii, assembly GCF_004117855.1. Taxonomy (GTDB): domain Bacteria; phylum Pseudomonadota; class Gammaproteobacteria; order Pseudomonadales; family Halomonadaceae; genus Modicisalibacter; species Modicisalibacter coralii. Next base: position 210,130 of record NZ_QWBW01000008.1, on the reverse strand, counting down.
GCGGTCTCCAGCGCCACGTCGGTGCCCGAGCCCATCGCCACGCCGACGTGCGAGGCGGCCAGCGCCGGGGCGTCATTGATGCCGTCGCCGACCATCATCACCCGCTCGCGGGCGACGAGCTCGCGGATCATCGTTACCTTGTCGTCGGGCAGCAGCCCGGCGCGATGCTCGAGCCCGATCGCCCCGGCGATCGACGCCGCGGTCCGCGGGTTGTCGCCGGTGAGCATCAGCGCGCGCACCCCCATGGCCTCCAGCGCACGCACCCCTTCGATGGCGTCCTGTCGGGGCTCGTCGCGCAGCGCGATCAGGCCTATCGCTGTATCGCCGTCGACCACCACCACGACCGTTTTGCCGGCCGCCTCGAGGGCGGCGATGCGCGATCTCAGCGGCTCGGGCAACACGCCCTGCTCCGCGGCGTAACGCGGCGAGACGACGCAGACACGGCACGAATCGATACGCCCCTCGACGCCGTGACCGGCGATAGCCTTCGACTCGCTCACCCGGGTCAGCGACAGCCCCCGCGTCCGGGCATGCTGGAGGATCGCCTCGGCCAGCGGGTGGCTGGAGCCCTGCTCGAGGCTCGCGGCCAGCGTGGCGACGGCATCGGCGTCGCCCGCTGCGTCGACCGCGACGACGTCGGTGACCACCGGCTGCCCGGCGGTCAGGGTGCCGGTCTTGTCGAAGGCCACCACGCTGGCCCGTGCGGTCGCCTCGATCACCGCCCCGCCCTTGAGCAGCAAGCCGCGGCGCGTGCCCACCGACAGCGCCGAGGCGATCGACGCCGGCACCGAGATCACCAGCGCGCAGGGACAGCCGATCAGCAGCAGTGCCAGGGCGCGATAGACCCATTCGCTCCAGCCACCGCCCACGGCCAGCGGCGGAACCACGGCGACCAGCACCGCGATGCCCACCACCACCGGCATGTAGATACGGCTGAAGCGGTCGATGAACCGCTCGGTGGGCGCGCGGGCCTCCTGGGCTTCCTCGACCAGACGGATGATCCGGGCGATGGTGTTGTCCTCGGGCGGCCGGGTCACGCGAATGCGCAGCACGGCGTCGTGGTTGATCGATCCGGCATGGACGGCATCGTCGACGTCCTTGGACCGGGGCACCGATTCCCCGGTCACCGGCGACTCGTCGATCGCCGAGCGTCCCTCGAGGATCGCGCCGTCGGCGGGGATCCGATCGCCGGGGCGTACCACCACGACCTGGCCGACCTTGAGATGGGCCGCATCGACGGTGCGGGTCTCGCCGGGCGCGGTTTCGAGCCGGGCGCTGCGCGGCACCAGATCGGCCAGCGAGCGAATCCCGGCCCGTGCCCGATCGGCGGCCACCCCTTCGAGAATCTCGCCGACCGAGAACAGCAAGATCACCAGCGCCGCCTCCCCGGCGGCACCGATGATCAGCGCCCCGCCCGCGGCGATGGTCATCAGCATCTCGATGGTGAACGGCATGCCGGCCCGGGCGGAGGTCAGCGCGCGCCGGGCGATCGGCACCAGCCCCACCAGACAGGCGGCGAAGAAGCCCCAATAGGCCAGCGTCTCGTCGGTGAACAATCGCAACAGCGTCGCAGCGGCCAGCGCCCCGCCGCTGGCCAGCGCCAGCCTGCCCTTGCCGGTGGCGTACCAGCGCGAGCGGGTCTCTTCTTCCGCCGCCGGATCCGGCGGCGTCTCGCTGCTTGGCGTTGCCTGGTAACCCAACTGGCGCACCGTCGCCGTGACCCTCTCGGGCGAGATCCGCGACCCGTCCAATGACAGGGACAGCGTCTCGTTGATCACCGAGACGCGAATGTCCTCGACGCCGGGCAACCTCTCCAGCGCGCCACGAATCTTGCCGGCGCAGCTCGGACAATCCATGCCGTCGACATGCCATTCGTGATGGTCTGCCATGACCGGTTCGGTTTCCGCCATTGGTTAACACCCTCGTGTCGCTGACCGCCTGATGATCGACGAGGATATTGTCTGTAGTGGCTACAGACTCAATGCCCGGTGGATTGGCCATGGACCCGACCGGCGCCTTGGTTTAGCGTACGCTCTCTGGATGGCCGACCCGAGAAGGATCGAGGACACACGGATGCGAGCAAGACTGCGACGATTACTGACGAGCCTGATACTCGGCGTGGTATGGCCGGGACTGGCCATGGCCCAGACCCCGCCCCCGCAAGGCGCGGAAGGCAACCCGCCTGCCGAGCAGGCCCCGACAGCGGCGAAACCCGCCAACGCCTCGGTGGGCCGCTATCCGCTGCCCGAATCGGGCGACATCGTCGGCCGGGTGCAGACCGTCGAGGCCAAGGCCGAAGACACCCTGATCGATATCGGCCAGCGCTACGGGATCGGCTACGAGGCCATGCGCCTGGCCAACCCCGACGTCAATGTCTGGGTCCCCGGCGAAGGCACCCAGGTGGTGGTACCGACCCGCTTCATCCTGCCCCCGGGGCCCCGCGAAGGGATCGTGATCAATCTCGCCGAGATGCGGCTTTACTACTACCCGCCGGCCCGCAACGGCGAGTCGCCCCGGGTCGAGACCTACCCCATCGGCATCGGCCGGGCCGGCTGGCAGACCCCGCTGGGCACGACCCGGATCGAGACCAAGATCAAGGACCCCGCCTGGTATCCGCCGAAGAGCATCGCCCGGGAGCACGCCGAGGACGGCAGGCCGCTGCCCAGCGTGGTCCCGGCCGGGCCCGACAATCCGCTGGGCGAGTACGCCATGATCCTGGGGCTGCCGGGCTACATGATCCATGGCACCAACCGGCCGCAGGGGGTGGGCATGCGGGTCTCCCACGGTTGCATCCGCATGTTGCCGCGGGACATCGAAAACCTCGTCCACCGGATTCCCGACGGCACCCCGGTGCGCATCATCGACCAGCCCTTCAAGCTCGGCTGGGACGGTGCCGGCACGCTCTTCGCCCAGGCCTATCCGGTCGAGCACGGCGGCGACTCCCGCGTCGGCACGCCGCCCCGTGAGGACGTCCTGGCCGCCGTCGACCAGGCCCTGAAGGACCACCGTTTCCTGGTCGATTTCACCCGTCTGGAGGCCTTGCGCAGCGATCCCACCGGCGTGCCGGGATCGCTGCTGCTGGCCGGCCGGCCCTTCCCGCTGCCCGAGCCGCCGCAGACCTTCTTCACTCGTGCCCGGCTCGTGGCGTCGCTGTACAGTCAGGTGGCGGGCGACACGGCGAAGGCCGAGAAGGCGACCGACACGCCCACGCCCTGACCCCCGGGAGAGCGACGCATGGCGCACACGGCACGCGTCGCTCTGCCCGGCGTTCTTGCACGCTTTGCTGCCTGGATTCGCGTCATGAGTCCCGTCCGTCAGGCACGTGCGCGGGTCGTCAGCAGCACCCCGCCGATCACCACCAGGCTGCCGACCAGTTGCACCGCCTGGATGCGCTCGCCCAGCAGCCACCAGGCGCCGAGCATGGTGAATACCGGCAGCAGGTTGAGAAAGACCGCCGAGCGGGTCGGCCCCACCTCGCCGATGGCATGGCTATACAGCAGCAACGCCACCACCGACGGGAAGATCCCCAGATAGGCCAGCCCCAGCCACTGCGACGGGGAAATCGTCAGCGGCGCGGGACGCAGCAGGTTCTCGATCAGCGCCAGGGGGCCCATCACCAGATTGGCGATCACCAGCATGACCAGCAGCCCGCCATAACGCGGGAACTTGGCCATGTGCGACTTGACCAGCAGCGAATAGCCCACCCAGACCAGTACCGCCAGCAGCATCACCGCATCGCCGCGATTGACGCCGTCCAGCGAGAAGCCCGCCGCCCCGCCACAGGTGATCACAGCCACGGCGCCGGCCAGGGAGAGCGCCACGCCCAGCCACTGAACGCCGCGGAAACGCTCGCCGAACAGCAGGAAACTGAACAGCAAAGTCACCACCGGAATGGTGCTCTCGAGGATCGCCACGTTGGTCGGGGAGGTATGCCCCAGGGCGAGGTAGATCAGCGCATTGAAGAATGCCACACCGCTCAGCGCCAGCCCCGTCAGCGGCTTCCAGTGGCGACGGAACGCAGGCCAGGCGCGCCGCGCCTGATACCAGCCCAGCGGCAGCATCACCAGCAGCGCGATCGCCACGCGGCCGAACGAGATGGTGAGCGGCGGCAAGCTGCTCAGCGCCTTCCCCACCAGGATGTTGCCGGTGAAGATGACCACCACGAGGAGCAACAGCAGATAGGCGCGCAAGTGAGGCATCGTCGCATCGTCGGGTCGAAGGGAAAGGCAAGGGTCGGAACAGGCCCTTGCCGGGGAAGGCCAGCATGATCATCTGCAGACCGGGCAAAAAGACGCGGATCACGCCTGGCCGAAGCCGGTGCCAGCGAATATCCTGAGACTTTGTATACAGAAACAGGAGAACGATGATGCCCGGCCTGCTCCCCGATGTCGATCCCGACGGCCTGCTGGAGTATTCGGTGGTCTATACCGACCGCTCGCTGAATCACATGTCGCAGGCCTTCCAGGGCGTGATGCGTGACCTGTCGCACTCGCTGAAGGCCGTCTACCGGGCCGACGCCGTGGCCATCGTCCCCGGCAGCGGTACCTTCGGCATGGAAGCGGTGGCCCGCCAGTTCGCCACCGGCAGGCGCTGCCTGGTGATCCGCAACGGCTGGTTCAGCTATCGCTGGACGCAGATCTTCGAGATGGGCGACATTCCCGCCGACAGCCACGTCCTCAAGGCGCGCCGTCAGGGCGAAGGCGCGCAGGCCCCCTTCGCCCCGGCGCCGATCGACGCGGTGGTGGCGACGATCCGCGAGGAGCGGCCCGACCTGGTCTTCGCGCCCCACGTCGAGACCGCCTGCGGCATGTTGCTGCCGGACGACTATCTCGGGCGCCTTGCCGAGGCCGTCCACGAGGTCGGCGGGCTGCTGGTCCTCGACTGCATCGCCTCGGGCACCCTCTGGGTCGACATGCAGGCCACCGGCGTCGACATCCTGATCAGCGCCCCGCAGAAGGGCTGGAGTGCATCACCCTGCTGCGGCCTGGTGATGCTGAGTGCCGAGGCGCGGCGGCGCATCGATGCCACCACCAGCACCAGCTTCGCCGCCGATCTGCGCAAGTGGCTGTCGATCATGGAAGCCTACGAGAACGGTGGCCACGCCTACCACGCGACCCTGCCCACCGACGGTCTGACACGGCTGCGCGACGTGATGCACGAGGCCGAAGCCTACGGGCTGGAGCGCCTGCGCGAGGCGCAGTGGGCGCTTGGCGAGCGGGTTCGTGCCCGGCTCGTCGAGCGCGGCTTCCCCAGCGTGGCGGCCGAGGGTTTCCAGGCCCCCGGGGTGGTGGTCAGCTACACCGACGATACAGGCGTCGCGGGCCGATTCAAGGACGCCGGCTTGCAGGTCGCCGCAGGCGTGCCACTGATGTGCGACGAAGGTGACGACTTCGCCACCTTCCGCATCGGCCTGTTCGGCCTCGACAAGCTCTACGACGTCGAACGCAGCGTGGCCACCCTGGAACGCGCGCTGGAGCGCGTTACCGGCTGAGCTAACGCGCGGGGCCGGCCGCTTCCTCCGGTCCCGCGCAGCCGCTTCGGCTCAGGCGGCGCGCTCGCCGCCCAGCACCCCATTGGCCTTCGCCCGATGGATGGCGATGGCGTCCATCAGCGACGGCGACAGGCAGTCGTAGGGCTCGAGCCCGAGCTCCTCGAGACGCGCGCGGACATTGGCCATGTTCTGCGGATCCGCCCCCGACTCGATGATCGACGAGACATAGGCGGCGAAGGTCGGTGGCGCCCAGCCGGTCTCGCGGGAAAGCTCGGGGTGGATGAAGTCGAGCCCGTGGAAGGGATGCGCGGTATCCTCGATGCGTCCGAACAGATGCACGCCGCACTCCCGGCAGGCGTGACGCTGGATCGCTGCCTGCTCGTCGGCGATCTCGAGCTTTTCCTCGTGGGCGAGCACGCTGACGCTCTCGCGCGGCACCACGGCAACCATCGAGAACAGCGCGCCGGCGGGCTTCCAGCAGCGCGTGCAGCCACAGACGTGGTTGTGCATGCACTGTTCGTGTACCGCCACCACGACCTGATGCTCGGCACAGTGGCAGACCAGGGCGCCCCCCGCGAAGTCGTCGCTTGCCGGCGGCATGCCCTCGTCAACCACCGGATGAATCCTGACCTCGTCGCTCATCTCGCTCCCTCCTCGAGACCGCGAGGCCCGTCCCCGCGTTGCCCTCAGTGTAGACAGCGGGCACATTGCCGCGACAACGAAAAAAGCCACACGCCGGAGCGCATGGCTTTCGAGAGCACGGGAAGCCGGGCGACACTGCCGTCAGCGCAGCGACGTCCACAGCACCGGCGAGCCGGGCAACTGGAAGTCGATCGACATCATCACGCTCAGCGCGGTGATGGTGAAGATCGAGAAGACGAAGACCTTCTTCGCCCAGGCCTCGTCGTTGCCGGCACGATAGCCGGTCAGCGCCATGTACAGCCAGTAGCCGCCCATGGCCGCGGCGATGATGAAATAGCCGTAACCGGCGTAGCCGGTGAGGCTCAGCATCAGCGTGGCGGCCAGGAAGGCGAGGATGTAGCCGGTGATGTAGTGCTTGGCGGTCTTCACCCCCCTGAGCACCGGCAGTACCGGAATCGACGCCGCGCGATAGTCCTTGAAGCGGAAGATGGCGATGGCGTACGAGTGCGGCATCTGCCACAGGCAGAAGATCAGCAGCAGGGTCAGTGCGCCGAGGTCGAACCGGTTGCTCACGGCGACGTAGCCGACCACCGGCGGTGCGGCGCCGGACAGGCTGCCCACCAGGGTGCCGTAGACCGAATGGCGTTTCAGGTAGAGGCTGTAGAGCCCCACGTAGACGCCGAACCCGAGCGCCGCGAACAGCACGGCCAGAAGGTTGGTTCCCCAATACAGGACCGCGAAACCGGCGATACCCAGCAGCGTGGCGAAGACCAGCGTGGCGCGCGGCGAGACCAGCCCCTGGACGAGGACCCGATCCTGGGTCCTCTCCATCAGACGGTCGATGTCGCGGTCGATGTAGTTGTTGAACGCGCATCCCGAAGCGATCACCAGGGCCAGCCCGACCACCGTGGCGAGCAGGAGCGTGAAGTCCACGTCCCCCCGCGAGGCGAGGAAGAACCCCCCCGCCACGGAGATCAGGTTGCCGAAGATGATTCCCGGCTTGGTCAGGGAATAGTAGCGCTTGATCATCACGATCAGGTCGCTCACATCGTATTGATCATAAGATTGTGCATGATCCAGATCGAACCCCCGACGATCAGCACGAGGATGGACAGCGCGAAGACGATCGAGATCAGGTTCCAGCCCTCTTCCGACTTGCTGTCCAGGTGCATGAACATGATCAGCTGCACGAGTACCTGCAGCACCGCCATGATCAGGATCGTGATCAGGGTCGCCGAGGTGCTGAAGCCACCGCTCATCACCATGCCGAACGGGATGACCGTCAGCACGATCGACAGGATCAGACCGGTGATGTAGGTCTTGGTGCTGCCGTGGCTGGCACCACCGGGTGCGGTGTGTGAACCACTCATATCAGAGTACTCCCATCAGATAGACGATGGTGAACACGCAGATCCAGACGATGTCCAGGAAGTGCCAGAACAGGCTCAGGCACATGATCCGCGGCCGCGTCGTGGGGGTCAGACCCTTGGTGGAAACCTGATAGACCATCACCAGGATCCAGATCAGCCCGAAGGTCACGTGGGTCCCGTGGGTCCCGACCAGGGTGAAGAACGACGACAGGAAGGCGCTGCGATCCGGACCGAAGCCTTCGACGATCAGGTGATGGAATTCGTAGATCTCCATCCCCACGAAGCCGGCACCCAGCAGGAAGGTGATCACCAGCCAGTTGCGGACCTGGGCGGCCTTGTCGTCGTTCATCGCCAGTACGGCCATGCCGTACGTGAAACTACTGAACAGCAGCAGGAAGGTCTCGACCAGCACGAACGGCAGTTCGAAGATCTCCCCCGGCGTGGGGCCGCCGGCCGTGTTCGGCGAGAGCACGGCATAGGCGGCGAAGAGTGACCCGAAGATGATCAGGTCGCTCATCAGGTAGATCCAGAAGCCGAAGACCTTGGTGTCCCCGGCGTCGTGGTGCTCATGCTCGTGAGCATGAGCGTCGTGGTTGGTAAGAGTATCGGTTGCCATGATTACGCCTGCATCTCCAGCCGTTTATGGTGCTCGCGCTCGATGCGTTCGACTTCCGCCGCGGGGACGTGGTAGTCGATGTTCTCGTTGAAGATCCGCATCAGGAAGGCCACGAACATCCCGGCGGCGCTCAGCCCGGCCAGCCACCAGATGTGCCAGATCAGAGCGAAGCCCAGCACGATGCTGATGATGCCCATGATCGGACCCGCCGCGGTGTTCTTCGGCATGTGCACGTCGCTGTAATGCGTCGGTGCCTGCGCGGTGAAGCCTTCCTGCTTCTTCATCTCCCAGAAATGGTCGATGGAGTTGACTTCCGGCAGATGCGCGAAGTTGTAGTACGGGGGCGGTGAGGACACGGCCCACTCCAGGGTCCGGCCATCCCACGGGTCACCGGTGAGATCGGCGTTCTTCTTGCGATCACGGATACTGACGATCAACTGGATCACGGTGCAGGCGATGCCCAGCAGGATGATGAAGGCACCGACCCAGGCGACCAGCATCAGCGGCTGCCACTCGGTGTTCTCGTAGGACTGCATGCGACGCATGGCACCGTAGAAGCTCAGCACGTACAGCGGCATGAAGGCCATGTAGAAACCGACCAGCCAGCACCAGAAACTGCGCTTGCCCCACTTCTCGTCGAGCTTGAAGCCGAACGCCTTGGGGAACCAGTAGGCGTAACCCGCCAACATGCCGAACACCACGCCGCCGATGATCACGTTGTGGAAGTGCGCGATCACGAACAGGCTGTTGTGGAGCACGAAGTTGGCACCCGGCACGGCCAGCATCACACCGGTCATGCCACCCAGGGTGAAGGTGATGATGAAGCCCACGGTCCACAGCACCGGGGAGGTGAACTGGACCCGCCCGCGATACATGGTGAACAGCCAGTTGAATATCTTCACGCCGGTGGGTATCGCGATGATCATCGTGGCGATCCCGAAGAAGGCGTTGACGTTAGCGCCGGCACCCATGGTGAAGAAGTGGTGCAGCCAGACGATGAACGACAGGAAGGTGATCGCCACCGTCGCCCAGACCATGGTGTTGTAGCCGAACAGGCGCTTCTTGGAGAAGGTCGCGATGACCTCCGAGAACACACCGAAGGCCGGCAGGATCAGGATGTACACCTCCGGGTGGCCCCAGGCCCAGATCAAGTTGACGTACATCATCTGGTTGCCGCCCATGTCATTCGTGAAGAAATGCATGCCCAGATAGCGGTCCAGCGTCAGCATCGCGATGGTCGCCGTGAGGATCGGGAACGAGGCGATGATCAGCACGTTGGCGCACAGCGCGGTCCAAGTGAAGATCGGCATGCGGAACAGCTTCATGCCCTTGGTACGCATCTTCATGATGGTGACGAAGAAGTTGATACCGGTCAGGGTCGTGCCGATCCCCGATATCTGCAACGCCCATATCCAGTAGTCGACGCCGACCCCCGGACTGTATTGCAACTCCGACAATGGCGCATAGGCCAGCCAGCCGGTCTTGGCGAATTCGCCGACCACCAGCGAGATGTTGACCAGCACGACACCCGCGGCGAACAGCCAGAAGCTCAGGTTGTTCATGAACGGGAAGGCCACGTCGCGCGCGCCGATCTGCAGCGGCACCACCAGGTTCATCAGGCCGATGACCATGGGCATGGCGACGAAGAAGATCATGATCACGCCGTGGGCGGTGAAGATCTGATCATAGTGGTGCGGCGGCAGATAGCCTTCGGCACCGCCGGCGGCCAGGGCCTGCTGGGTACGCATCATGATCGCGTCGGCGAAGCCGCGGATCAGCATGACCAGCGCCACCAGGAAATACATGATGCCGATCTTCTTGTGATCGATGGAGGTGATCCACTCCGACCACAGATAGCCCCACTTGCGATAGTAGGTGAGTCCGCCGACGATCAGCGCGCCGACGAGAGCGATCACCGTGGCCGTGACCATGATGATCGGCTCGTGGAACGGGATCGCCTCGAGAGTGAGTTTTCCGAACATAACGTTACTCCGCTGCCTCCGCGCTCATGGACGTTTCGCCATGCTCTCCGGCATGCTCGTCGCGACCACCGTTTCCGTAACGGAAGCTGTCGATGATGTCTTGATAGAGTTCCGGTGAAACGCTCGAGAAGTACTGGACCGGTGCATCTTCGGTCGGCTTGGCCAGCTTCCGGTACCCGTCGGGGTACGCCAGGGTATCCGCCCCGCCACGCACCTTGTCGACCCACGCCTGGAAGTCCTGCTCGGACGTGACGTGCGTATCGAAGGTCATCTCGGCGAAGCCTTCACCGCTGAAGTTGGTGGAACGACCGGTATAGACGCCCTTCTCGTTGGCAACCAGGTAGACGTCGTTGTCCATGCCGGCCATGGCATAGATCTGACTACCCAGCGCGGGCACCATGAAGGAGTTCATCACCGATCCCGAGGTCACGCGGAAGTGCACCGGCTTGTCCACCGGCAGCGCGAGCTCGTTGACCGTGGCGATACCCTGCTCCGGATAGATGAACAACCACTTCCAGTCGAGCGCGACGACCTCGACCTGCAGCGTGTCCTCCTTGTCGGCGATCGGCTTGTGCGGGTCGAGCGAGTGCGAGGTGTTCCAGGTGAGGATCGCCAGGAAGACGATGATCACGCAGGGGATCAGCCACACGACCACTTCGATCGCGTTGGAGTGCGACCACTCCGGCGCGTACTTGGCCATCAGGTTGGAATGACGATACCGCCAAGCGAAAAGGATCGTCATCACGATTACCGGGATAACGACGATCAGCATCAAGCCGAAGGCCGTCAGAATCAGCGACTTGAGCTCGTTGCCGATCTCCCCCTTGGGATCCATCAATGCCGACCCGCAACCACTCAGCAATAGCGGCAGCAGAAGCGGCAAGATGTTGAAAATACGCGGGTATTTCTTTTTCCTCATCTCACGACCTCGTCAGAGCATGGAGACGGCCATCGGCCGAGACCGTTGCCAGTACACCTAGCGGGAGGGGCTAGCGCAACAACGGGTTGCCACGACGCCTGTTCGGCAAGTCGACAGGGCGGGAGCGCTGTCCGGCAGACGCTGTCAGAGATGGCGTGCTGGCGGAAATCCAGCGAGCGTCGATGGCCGGTCTGCCCTTGCCGCAGAACGCGCGCATTGTCTGTGAATGGCTGATGAATGAGAAGGGACGATTTGCCGCAGGGGTGCGCATCTTGACGAAAGTACGCCAAAAGTATAAGGCAGCGACCGTGAAAAGCGACGCCGGATGGCCCCGGCGCTCCCGCTATGACAGACCGTTCCCCGTCGGGTTCCCGATCAGGCGATCATCACCCGTGGCAGGCCCCGGGATTCGCGGGTCGACAGCTGGCGCCCCGCCTCGCTGTCGGTGACGATCACGTCGAACTCGTCGAGGGTGGCGAAGTACGCCGGGCGCACGACGCCGAACTTGCTGTCGTCGGCGACCAGGATGCGCCGCTCGGCATTGGCGATCGCCGCCTGCTTGGGCCCCACCTCGTGGAAGTGGAAACAACTGGCGCCCTTGTCGACGTGTACCCCGGCCGCCGAAATGAAGGCCTTGTTGATCCCCAGGCGGCGGATCGCCGCCGCCATGTCGTCGCTCTCGAACGACGACGAGGCGGCATGGAAGAGCCCGCCGAGCAGCACCAGCCGGACATTGGAGAGATGACTCACCGCGTTGGCCACGTTGAGGGCGTAGGTGACCACCGTCAGCTGTCGCTCCGGAGCGAGCATGCCCACCAGCGGCAGCAGGGTGGTGCCGCAGTCGATGAACAGGGTGTCGCCCTCCTCGATGAACGACGCCGCCCGCTGACACAGACGCTTCTTGGCCAGGGGGTGGCTACCCTTCTGCTCGTCGAGGTCGTAGAGCGGCGCGAACTGCGGATCGTTGGCCATCACCAGCCGGCCGCCCAGGAAGGTCATGGTGCCCTCGCTGGCGGCCACGTCGCGGCGAATGGTCATCTCCGAGACCCCGCACAGTCGCGCGGCGTCGGACAGATGCAGGGTCCCCCCCTGGGCCAGCGCCTCGCGCAGACGCGCCAGACGCAATGCACTGCGGCCCTTCATTGGCGTTTCTCTCCTCGAGCTGGGTCGTCGTCACGAGCGATTGTTGCGCACATCCCGGCAAATGCCCAGCGCCCGGCCGGTGCCGACGTTGGGCGGATTGACAGCCCGTACGGGATGCGATTAAAAATGTGATAAAAATAACATTCACTGTTAGGTTACTAACACCGACATTCGACGCCCGACCTCGTCCCCGGCGTCATGTCCCGAAGATCACAACGACAATCACGAGGATCCCCCGATGATCGCCCCGCTTGCCCGGCCTGCCGTGATGGCGCTTCCCGCCATCGGTGCAGCGTCACCGCCCCTGTCGCCGGCCGCGACGCGCCGTGCGTCGACCCCCTATAATCCCGGCCGGACGAGGCTTGCCGCCTCGGCTGTCGCCACTTCATCGTCACGCTGCAACTAGGGACGCCCCATGACAATAATCATGAGTCTGGTCGGGATGGCTACGCTGATCCTGATCGCCGTACTGTTTTCTTCCAGCCGTCGCTCGATTCGCCTGCGCACCGTCGGCGGTGCCTTCGCCATTCAGGCCGGTGTCGGCGCCTTCGTGCTCTACGTGCCCTTCGGCCAGACGGTCCTCAAGACCATCTCGGATGCGGTCAGCCAGGTGGTGACCTATGCCGACGACGGCATCAACTTCCTGTTCGGCAGCCTCGCCGACCCGGGCAGCGGCGTGGGCTTCATCTTCGCCATCAAGGTACTGCCGGTGATCATCTTCTTCTCGTCGCTGATCGCCGTCCTTTATTACCTGGGCATCATGCAGTGGGTGATCCGCATCCTCGGCGGCGCCCTGCAGAAGGTGCTGGGTACCTCGCGTACCGAGTCGATGTCGGCCACCGCCAACATCTTCGTCGGCCAGACCGAGGCCCCGCTGGTGGTCCGTCCCTTCATCGCCAACATGACCCGCTCCGAGCTGTTCGCGGTGATGTGCGGCGGGCTGGCCTCGGTGGCCGGCTCGGTACTGGGCGGCTATGCCGCGCTGGGCATCCCCATGGAGTATCTGGTGGCCGCCTCGTTCATGGCCGCGCCGGGCGGGCTGCTGTTCGCCAAGATCCTGATGCCCGAGACCGAGAAGCCGGACGACGATACCGCCCACGTCGAGCAGATCGAGGCCGAGGACAAGCCGTCCAACGTGCTCGATGCCGCCGCCGGCGGCGCCTCGTCGGGCCTGCAGCTGGCCGCCAACGTCGGCGCCATGCTGCTCGCCTTCATCGCCCTGATCGCACTGATCAACGGCCTGCTCGGCGGCATCGGCGGCTGGTTCGGCATGGACGACCTGAGCCTGGAGATGATCCTCGGCTGGCTGTTCTCGCCGCTGGCCTTCCTGCTCGGCATTCCCTGGAACGAGGCCAACGTGGCCGGCTCCTTCATCGGCCAGAAGCTGGTGGTCAACGAGTTCGTTGCCTACGTCAACCTCGCCCCCTACATCAGCGGCGAGCAGGTGGTCGCCGCCACCGGCGAGGCGATGAGCGCCCACACCAAGGCGGTGCTGTCGTTCGCGCTGTGCGGCTTCGCCAACCTGTCGTCGATCGCCATCCTGCTCGGCGGGCTGGGCAGCATGGCGCCCAACCGGCGCCACGAGATCGCCAGTTTCGGCCTCAAGGCGGTGCTTGCCGGCACCCTCTCGAACCTGATGTCCGCGGTGATCGCCGGCTTCTTCATCAGCCTCGCCGGCTGAGCCGCCGCCACCCATGACCACCAGCGCCCGCCGGGAACGCCGGGCCTCACCCGGCGGTCGCGTCCCTCGGGACCATGACGCGACCGCCGGGGCACGCTTCACCCCCGATTTGCACGCCATGCCAACACGGAACCCACTCATGACAGACATCCAGCAGGTCGCTCGTCGGGCTCTCGCCCTGATGGACCTGACCAGCCTCAACGACGACGACGATGACACGCGCATCGACGCGCTGTGCCGCCAGGCGGACACGCCGGCCGGCGCTCCCGCCGCGGTGTGCATCTACCCGCGTTTCATCGCCGTCGCCCGCCGATCGCTCGAGGCCGCCGGCCTTGCCGGACGGGTCGGGATCGCCACCGTCACCAACTTTCCCGACGGCAGCGACGACGTCGCCCGCGCCGAGCGCGAGACCCGCGAGGCCATCGCCGCGGGTGCCGACGAGGTCGACGTGGTCTTCCCCTACCGCGCGCTGATGGCCGGCGACGCGCGCGTCGGCGAACGGCTGGTCGCCGCTTGCAAGGCCGCCTGCGGCGACAAGTGCCTCAAGGTGATCGTCGAGAGCGGCGAGCTCACCGATCCCGCGCTGATCCGCCAGGCCAGTCGCATCGCCATCGCGGCCGGCGCCGATTTCATCAAGACCTCCACCGGCAAAGTGGCCGTCAACGCCACCCTCGAGGCCGCCGAGATCATGCTCACGGCGATCCGCGACAGCGGTCGCGACGTGGGCTTCAAGGCCGCCGGCGGCGTGCGCAGCGCCGAGGACGCCGCGACCTACCTGGCGCTGGCCGCCGAGCTGATGGGCGACGCCTGGATCACCCCGGCCCACTTCCGCTTCGGCGCCTCGAGCCTGCTCGGCAACCTGCTCGAGACACTCGACCTGGGCAGCGGCGAGACGCACTCGGGAGGCTACTGATGCTCACCGCCGAGATCATCCGCGCCAAGCGCGACGGCCGCGAACTCGACGCCGCGGCGATCCGCCGGTTCGTCACCGGCATCGCCGACGGCAGTGTGGGCGACGAGCAGATCGGCGCCTTCGCCATGGCCGTCTATCTCAACGACATGACCACGCCGGAACGCATCGCCCTCACCGAGGCGATCCGCGACTCCGGCGAGGTCCTCGACTGGACGACGCTCGACCTGCCCGGCCCGGTGATCGACAAGCACTCCACCGGCGGCGTCGGAGACGTGGTATCGCTGATCCTCGGCCCTTGGGTGGCGGCCTGCGGCGCCCACGTGCCGATGATCTCGGGCCGCGGCCTGGGCCACACCGGTGGCACCCTGGACAAGCTCGAGGCGATCCCCGGCTACGACGTCACTCCCGATCCGGCGCGCTTTCGCGAGCTGGTGCGTGACGCCGGCGTGGCGATCATCGGTCAGACCGGCCAACTCGCCCCGGCCGACAAGCGCTTCTACGCGGTCCGCGACGTCACCGCCACCGTCGAGTCGATCCCGCTGATCGTCGCCTCGATCCTCGGCAAGAAGCTCGCCTGCGGGCTCGAGGCGCTGGTCATGGACGTCAAGACCGGCAACGGCGCCTTCATGCCGACGCACGCCCAGTCCCAGGCGCTGGCCCGGGCGATCGCCACCATCGCCACCGGCGCCGGCACGCCGACCACCGCGCTGATCACCGACATGGAGCAGGTGCTGGCGGCGAGCGCCGGCAACGCCGTCGAGGTTCGCGAGGCGCTCGCCGTGCTGCGCGGCGAGGCCGCCGACAGCCGCTTGTATCGGGTCACCCGGGCGCTGGCCGTGGAGATGCTCAAGGCCGGCCGTCTGGCCGCCGCCGACGACGAGGCCGGCGAACGGCTCGACCGCGCGCTGGCCTCCGGCGGCGCCGCCGAGCGCTTCGCGCGCATGGTCGCGGGGCTCGGCGGGCCGCACGACATCGTCGAGGCCACCGACCGGCACCTGCCCGAGGCACCGGTCGTTCGCGCGGTGCACGCCGAGCGGGCCGGCCGAGTCGCCGCCATGGACACCCGCGCGCTGGGCATGGCGGTGGTCGAGCTGGGTGGCGGCCGGCGCGTCGCCGGCGCGGCGATCGACCACGCCGTCGGCCTCAGCGAGATCGCCGCCCTCGGCGAGGCGGTCGACGGCGAACGCCCGCTGGCCGTCATCCACGCGCGAAGCGAAGCGGACTTCGCGGCGGCGGCCGAGCGCGTGCGCCGCGCCGTCACCCTCGGCGAGCCCGGCGCGCCGCGCCCGCTGATTCACGAGATCATTCGCCCGGACGACGCGCCTGCCGGGCAGGGGGAAAGGTCATGAAACGCGCCATCGTGCTGGTTCTCGATTCCTTCGGCATCGGTGCGGCCGAGGATGCCGCGGCCTACGGCGACGCCGGGGCCGATACCCTGGGCCACATCGCCGCCGCCTGCGCGCGCGGCGAGGCCGACAACGCCGACCGCTCGGGGCCGCTGCAGCTGCCCAACCTGGCACGCCTGGGGCTGTTTCACGCCCACCACGAGAGCACCGGCGCCTGGGCCGAGGGCATCACCCCGCCCGCCGAGGTGATCGGCGCCCATGGCCATGCCCGGGAGATATCCACCGGCAAGGACACCCCCTCCGGCCACTGGGAGATCGCCGGCGTGCCGGTGCGCTTCGCCTGGGGCTATTTCGAGGAGCGCGAGGCGAGCTTTCCCGCCGACCTGCTCGAGCGGCTGATCGACGCCGCCGACCTGCCCGGCGTGCTCGGCAACTGCCACGCCTCGGGGACCGAGATCATCGCCCGGCTCGGCGCCGAGCACATCGCCAGCGGTAAGCCGATCGTCTACACCTCGGCGGACTCGGTGTTCCAGATCGCCGCCCACGAGCGCCATTTCGGCCTCGAGCGGCTCTATCGGCTGTGCGAGCTGGCCCGCGAGGCGCTCGAACCCTACAACATCGGCCGGGTCATCGCCCGCCCCTTCGTCGGCGAGACGCCCGAGACCTTCGACCGCACCGGCAACCGTCGCGACTACGCCGTCGAGCCGCCCTCGCCCACCGTGCTGCAGAAGCTCGCCGAGGCCGGCGGCGAGGTGGTGTCGATCGGCAAGATCGCCGACATCTACGCGCACTGCGGCATCACCCGCAAGATCAAGGCCGACGGCCACGCGGCGCTGTTCGACGCCACCCTGGCCGAGGTCGCGCGCGCCGAGGATCGCACCCTGGCGATGACCAACTTCGTCGACTTCGACATGCGCTACGGTCATCGCCGCGACGTCGCCGGCTATGCCGCGGCGCTCGAGGCCTTCGACGCCCGGCTGCCGGAACTGCTCGCGCGCCTCGCCCCCGAGGACCTGCTGATCCTCACCGCCGACCACGGCTGCGATCCGACCTGGACCGGCAGCGATCACACCCGGGAACACGTCCCGGTACTGACGCTGGGCGCCGGCCTCGTCCCCGGCTCGCTGGGCGCGCGCGAGACCTTCGCCGACATCGGCCAGACGCTCGCCGCCTACTTCGGGCTCGAGCCGATGGACGACGGCCGTGGCTTCCTCGATACCGCTCCCCACTCCCAGACCGCATGAGGTAATCCATGGCGACTCCGCATATCCAGGCCACGCGCGGCGACTTCGCCGACACCGTGCTGATGCCCGGCGACCCGCTGCGTGCCAAGTACATTGCCGAGACCTTTCTCGACGACGTCGTCCAGGTCAACGCCGTGCGCAACATGTTCGGCTACACCGGCAGCTACAAGGGCCGGCGGCTGTCGGTGATGGGCCACGGCATGGGCATACCGTCGACCTCGATCTACGCCAAGGAGCTGATCACCGACTACGACGTCACCACACTGATCCGCGTCGGCTCCTGCGGTGCGGTGCGCGAAGACGCGGCGCTGCGCGACGTGGTGATCGGCACCGGCGCCTGTACCGACTCCAAGGTCAACCGCACGCGTTTTCTCGGCCACGACTTCGCCGCCATCGCCGATTTCGAGCTGGCCCGGCACGCCGTCGACGCCGCCGGCGAGCTGGGCATCGCGGTGCGCACCGGCAACCTATTCTCGGCGGACCTGTTCTATTCGCCGGAGGACGCCCTGATGCCCACGCTCAAGCGCTACGGCATCGTCGGGGTCGAGATGGAAGCCGCCGGCCTCTACGGCGTGGCCGCCGAGTTCGGCGCCCGCGCGCTGACGATCTGCACGGTGTCCGACCACATCCTGCGCGGCGAGGCGCTGGACGCCGAGGCGCGCCAGACCACCTTCGACGAGATGATGCGCGTCGCCCTCGAGGGCGTGCTGCGCGACGACGCCGCGAGGGCCACCTCATGAGCCCCATCGACCCGGCCATCGTCGAGCGCCTGCTCGCCGTTCGCGACCACGCCTACGTGGCCTATTCGGCCCACCCGGTCGGGGCGCTGATCGAGACGCCCAGCGGCTCCCGCTATGCCGGCTGCAACGTCGAGATCGCCAACTACAAGGGGCTGTGCGCCGAGGCCGGGGCCATCGCCGCGATGGTCGCCGCCGGTGAACGCGACATCGCCACGCTCTACGTGATCGGCCCCGGCGCGCATCGGTGCACGCCCTGCGGCGACTGCCGCCAGCGCATTCGCGAATTCGCCTCGCCCACCACGCGCATCCACGTGCTCGACGCCGACGGGCAGTGCCTGAAGTCCTACAGCATGGAGGCCCTGCTGCCGGATTCCTTCGGGCCCGAGAATCTCGGCAAGCCATCACCGATGGGCGGTTGAAGCCGGCGTCCGACAGCGTGAAAGCCACGCGACGCCATCGCCCCGCCCATCCAACGCTGGGGTCCGGTATACTCGGCCTCCGAATCGTCATTGCTGAATCCGGCCGGAGTCGTCGATGGCCCCAGCGCCCTTCTCGCCGTTCGAGTTGCTGCTTCTCAAGAGTCGCAACCAGACGGACACTGCTGCCCTGCTGATGCTGGCCTGGGTCATGGCCAGCAAGGGCAGCGTATTGCCCGAGGATCGCCATTATCTCGACACCCTGGCCGCCCGGTTCCGTCACGGCCACGCCCTGCAGCCGCTGATCGAGATCGCCGCGGCTCAGGACCTCACGGCCCTGCAACTGGCCGCCGAAGTGCTGCAGAAGGATCTCTGGCGCGAGCAGGCTCATCCGTTCCTGAGCCAGGCGATCGGCCTGGCGACCAGCGACGGCCCCCCCAGCAGTGCCAACAACCACGTCCTGCGCTTTCTCGCCGACCTGCTGGGCGTCTCGCCGCCGACCTTCGCCGCGCTGTTCAAGGAGGTCGCCGGCCGGGCGTTGCCAGCACCGGCGGATCCCAGTCATGCCGATTACTGGCAGGCGCGGGAGCAGACCCGGCACCGCCACGACAGCTACAGCGGCCAGGGCGCGCACGCCGGTGCCGAGCGGGAGACACCGGAGCCGGACGAGGCAACGCCCCGCCAAGCCCGCGAGAGCTGGCGCGAACGCCGGGCACGGCGTCGCGAGCAGGCCCGCGAGCGCGAGCGCCAGGCCCGGGAGGCCGCCGAGCGCCGCGCCCGCGAACAGCGCCGCCGGGAGCAAGAGCAGGCCCGCGAGCAGCGCGAGCGCGAGGAACGTCGCGAGCGGGAACGTCAGGAACGGGAACGCCGCGAGCGCGAGGAGGAATACGCCCGCGCGCATCGCGAACGTCCGGCCTACGGCGACCCGGCGTCACGGGCCCTGCGCGTGCTGGGCCTCGAGGACGGCGCGTCACGCCAGGACATCAAGAAGGCCTACCGGCGCCTGGCACAGGCCCACCATCCCGACCGCGTCTTCAGTCAGGGAGAGCAGCGCATGGCCACCGCCTCGCTGCGCTTCCAGCGAATCCAGCAAGCCTACGAGATCCTGATGCAAGATGCGCGATTTGTATAAACGCCTGGGCGTGCCGGCGGACGCCGACTCACGCGCCATCGATGCCGCCATCGAGGCCTGTCGCCACACCGCGCTGAAGCACGACGCCGAGGCGGTGCTGGGCGTCGATGCCCGTCGCGACCATTATGACCGTCTGCACCGCCGGCTATCGGACATCGGCCGGCTGCGCTCCCGGCTCGGCCTGACCCATGCCCCCCACTGGCAGGGCGACGTGGCCAACGATTTCTCGTTGCCGCCGGACATCGCCGACTCGCGCCACCAGCAATTGACCGCCAAGGTCGACGCCCTGGTCAACGCCCAGACGACCCTGACCCGCTGGCGCTACCGCCTGATGTGGCTGATCCCGCTGCTGGTCGTCGTCACCGCCGGCGTGGCCTTTGCCCTGGGCTGGCTGAGCGGGCTTTGAGCCATGCCCCAACACCGGGCGACGGCTAACGCGGCATCACCCGGACATTGTCCAACGCCTCCAGCGGCGTGGGCGCATCCACCAGATAGCCCTGGGCAAAATCCACCTCGAGCCGGCGCAACTGCTCGAGCACCGAGGGCGTCTCGACGAACTCGGCGATGGTGCGCAGGTTCAGGGTATGGCCGACGCTGTTGATCGCCTCGACCATGGCCCGATCGATGGGATCGCTGTCGACGTCGCGGACGAAACGGCCGTCGATCTTGAGAAAATCCACCGGCAACTGCTTGAGATAGCCGAACGACGACAGCCCGGCCCCGAAGTCGTCGAGGGCGAACAGACAGCCGAACGCCTTGAGCCGCTCGATCAGCTCGACGACCCGCGACAGCTGAGCGATCGCCGCACTCTCGGTGATCTCGAAGCACAGCGTGCCGGCGGGCAGCCCGGCCGCCGCCACCCAGTCGCGCAGTTCCTCGCAGAATCGCTCGTCGGATAGCGAGGCCCCGGAGAGGTTCACCGACCACAGGCCGCAGTCCGCCGAACGCCGACAGCGGTCGGAAAGCCAGGCCAGCACATTGGTGACCACCCAGCGGTCGATGCGCGGCATCAAATTGTAGCGCTCGGCGGCGGGCATGAAGGTCCCCGGCGTGACCAGCCGCTCGCCCTCCTGCAGACGCACCAGGATCTCGTGATGTACCCGGGCGCCGGGATCGTCGACCGGCACGATCGGCTGGGCATACAGGCGCAGCCGGTCCTCGTCGATCGCCGCCTGCAGCCGGGGCACCCACTGCAGCTCGCCGTGACGCTCGATCAGCACGCTGTCGTCGCGCTGGTAGACGTGCACGCGGTTGCGCCCGCCCTCCTTGGCGGCATAGCAGGCGGCATCGGCGGCACTCAGCACGTCGTCCAGGCCGCGCCGGGCGTCGATGCCCGCCAGGCCGATGCTCACGCCGATCGAGAAGACCCGCCCCTGCCAGGCAAAGCGGAAATCGTCGATCGCCGCGCGCACCTGTTCGGCCAGCGCTCGTGCCTTGTCCAGCGGGCAGTCGTAGAGCAGGATGCCGAACTCGTCGCCGCCCAGCCTCGCCAGCAGATCGGAAGCCCGCACCCGGTCGCGCAGCAATCGCGCGACCTGCCGCAGCAGTTCGTCGCCGGCCATGTGCCCGCAGGTATCGTTGACCACCTTGAACTGGTCGAGGTCGAGATAGCACAGCACGTGCCGCGCGCCCGCCTGATTCTGCTCGACCAGCTCGCCGAGCGACTGCTCGAACTTGCGCCGGTTGGCCATGCCGGTCAGCGCATCGTGAGTCGCCTGATGATTGAGTTTGCGCGACAGGTCGCGGGTCAGCGAGACATCGTGGAAGACCACCACCGCGCCGATGACGATCCCGTGACGCGAGCGAATCGGTGCCGCCGAGTCCTGCACCGGGCAGCACTGGCCGTCGCGTCCCGTGAGCAGATGGGTAGTCGCCCCCACGTGCGGCTTGCCCCCGCCCAGCACCCAGCGAGCCGGGTTGGGGACGCGCTCCGCCGAGGTCTCGTCGACCAGCCGATAGATCCGCGCAATCGGTTCGCCGAGGGCCTGTTCCTGCGACCAGCCGGTCAGCCGCTGTGCCTCGCGATTGATGAAGGTCACCCGGCCGACCTCATCGGTGGCGATCACGCCGTCGCCGATCGACGCCAGGGTGACCTGCGCCAGATCGCGCTCGCGATGCAACTGTTCCTGGACACGGCGCCGGTCGGTGATGTCGCGGACCAGCGCGGCACACTCCGCCTCGGAGCCGGCGGCCCCCTCGCTGAACTGCAGCTCGAGATACCGGGTCTCGCCGTCGGCGTTGGCCACCCGCAGTTCGCGGCGCTGCCCGGGCTGCGGCAGATCGCCCTGGATCAGCTGGCTCAGCGGCTGGCCGACGACGCGCTCGGCCGTCACGCCGAACAGGGTTTCGGCGCCGGGATTGAGGCTGGTCAGGATACCGTCGGCGCGCCAGGTCACCAGGCCGTCGCGGAGATTGCGCACCAGCACCTGGGTCCGGGCCATGGCCTTTTCCAGCGCCGCCGACACCCGGTTGTAGCCGGCGGCGATCTCGCCCAGCTCGGTGAACGGATCGGCCTCGACCCGCCCGCGCACGTCGCCGCTGCGCTCGTGGCGGCGCATCGCCTCGAGCAGATCGAAGAGTTCGCTGCGCGCCCCGTGCTCGGCGACGTTCAGCCCCAACCGCTCGGCGTCCGGCGTGACCCGCAGCGACAGGCCGCGCCCGATCAGCGCCAGCAGCAGCCAGGCCGAACCCCCGCCCCAGAGGGCGCAGACCGCGATGCCCAGGCACTGCACCGCGACCTGATGGGCGCGATCGAGACCGGTGCCGAGCAGGTCGAGATCGCCCATCAACCCCACCGCCAGGGTCCCCCAGATGCCGGCCACCAGGTGCGCGGGGATCGCTCCTACCGCGTCGTCGATGCGGTACTTGAGCAGCCCCTCGCTGGTCACCACCATCAGCACCCCGCTCAGCGCACCGATGAACAGCGACTGGCCGGCGGTCATCGCATGCGCGCCGGCGGTGATCGCCACCAGACCCGCGATCGCGCCATTCATGGCATACATGACCTCGGCGTAGCGACGCAGCCGCCACCCCACCAGCATGGCCGACAGCACCCCGCCCACGGCGCCCATCACGGTATTGACCAGCACCCCGGGGACCCGCTCGTCGAGCGCCAGCGTGCTGCCGCCATTGAAGCCGAACCAGCCGAGGAACAGCAGCAACACGCCGAGCATCGCCAGCGGCAGATTGCTCGCCGGCACGGGCCTGGCGGCCTGCCCGGGCACGAAGCGGCCGGCGCGCGGGCCGATGCGCAGTACCGCGACCAGCGCCACCCAGCCGCCCAGGCTGTGAACCACCGTCGAGCCGGCGAAGTCGACGAAGCCGCGCGCTTCCAGCCAACCGGGCCGGTCGCTCAGCGCGCTGGCCCAGGCCCAGTGACCGAACAGCGGGTAGACCAGCACGCCCACCCCGACGGTGAGCGCCAGGTAAGCGAGAAACGGCATGCGCTCGGCCACCGCGCCGGAGACGATGGTGGTGGCGGTGGCACAGAACATCGCCTCGAAGAGAAAGAAACAGGCCAGCCAGGCATCGTGACCGACCCCCAGCGTGGGCAGGAAATGATCCCTGCCGACCAGGCCGGCCACGCCGTCGCCGAACATCAGGCCGAACCCGGCCAGCCAGAACACCGCCACGGTTACCGTGAAGTCGGCGAGGTTCTTCATCGCCACGTTGATGGCGTTCTTGCCGCGCGTGACGCCCGACTCCAGGCACAGGAAACCGGCCTGCATGACGAAGACCAGCATCGCCCCCCACAACACCCATAGGGTATCCAGCATCGAGACTTGCATAGGCACCGCTCCCCGATCGCGGCCCCGCCTCGCTCCCTGATGCGTCGGCCGATGATGGCCGGCTCCCCCGTGGTGCAGCACACCCTGCGCCATGCACCCTGGCGGTGCGCAAGCGCCGGGTATCCGCCGACCGATGCCACCGCAGCCGGGCGAACCGGCAGAATCGGCGCCGCCACGAGACGGCGCCACATTAGGGAAAGCAATAAGGGTGCCAGCGGCCGCTACTGCGGCTCGCCATCGGCCCCCTCCGGAGGTGGGGTGGCCGAGGCGCGGCGCGGGGGCATCGCCACGTCGCGGCCGGCATCGCCACCGTCGCGCGACGTTTCGAGCACCACGCTCATCCGCGGCAGCGACAGGTCCTGGCCTTCGCTGTCGAGCCGCTGCTTGAGACGCAGATTGAAGGCACGCGCCACGTCCCACTGCATCGACGGGCTGGTACGCATGCGCACGCGCAGGATCGCCGCGCCCTGATCGAAACTCTCGATGCCCTGCAATTCCAGCGGCGACCAGATGTGGTGACGCATCATCGGATCCTGACGCAAGGCATCGGCGACCTCGCGAACCAGCTCGGTGGCGGCGTCGATCTTCATGGTATGCGGGACGCGGATACGCATCAGCGCGGTGCCGAACT
The DNA here is from genome assembly GCF_004117855.1 of Modicisalibacter coralii. Lineage (GTDB taxonomy): Bacteria > Pseudomonadota > Gammaproteobacteria > Pseudomonadales > Halomonadaceae > Modicisalibacter > Modicisalibacter coralii. The sequence continues at coordinate 186,076 of NZ_QWBW01000008.1, read as the reverse complement.
CACGGGCGAAGTTCTGGATGCCCTTGATCTGGCTGAAGGGGATGATATGCACGATGCCATCCAGATCGCGCAGCCGCACGGTACGCAGGCTGAGCCCCTCGACGGTGCCCATGTGCCCGCCGACGTCGACGAAGTCGTCGATCGACAGCGAGTCCTCGATCAGGATGAACAGCCCGGTGATCAGATCCTGGACCAGCGTCTGGGCACCGAAGCCGATCGCCAGACCGATCACCCCGGCACCGGCCAGCAGCGGCGTGACGTTGACGCCGAGATTGGCCAGTCCGACGATCGAGGCGATCACCAGGATGGTGGTGAAGACCACGTTGCGGATCATCGGGGTGATGGTCTGCGCCCGGGTGCTGTGGATGCGCCGGCCGCGAGCATTGGCCGAGCCGCGCAAGGCGCGCTGGATGGCGGTATCGGCAAAGATCCAGATCAGCCAGGCGAGCAGCACGGTGAGGCCGATGCGCAGCAGGGCATGGCCGATTCGCGCGCTCACGGCGCCCTCCTGGCCGATGCCCAGCAGCGACAACCCCCAGACCCGCAGCGACAGCTCGGCGAACAGCCCCCAGACGATGAACTGCCCCAGGGTATAGCCGAAGCGCTCGAGACGCCGCCGATACTGGGACTTGCGTCGGCGCCGGGTGGCGCGTTCGGCATGCCGGTGCAGGCCGCTGCTGGCGACCAGCGAAAGCACCAGCAGTGCCGCACAGAGAATCGCCCGGGTGAAGGCCACGTCGGCATTGCCGACGGAGACGAAGATCGCCACCAGCGAGGCCCCGATCAGCAGCAGGGCCGGGACATGCCAGAAGCGCCCCAGCGCCACGGCCACGTCGCGCAGGGTGCTCGAGTCGCGGCGTTGCGAATAGGGCCGGTTGCGGATCAGGTGCTTGACCGGACGCCGCATGCGCAGCACCAGCACCCCGCTGAGCAGCCCCGCGAGCAGATTGGCCAGCACCGACAGCCAGCCGGCCAGGTCATTGCCCAGCAGCGTCACCAGCCGTTCGCTGTTGACCGCGTCGCCGAACGCCGCCAGGGCACCGATCACGAACAGCCGTCGCGGCGCCTGACGGCGCAGGATCGCCACCGCCACGCGGCGGTGCCCCCGGGTGAACAGCGCGATCACCTCGTCGAACACCGTCGACAGCAGGCGTCCGCAGAGCGTGACATAGGCGATCACCAGCACGCTGGCCCGCGCCGGGCTGGGCTGGGTCAGCCAGCGCAGGCTGGCCAGCATGGCGGCAAAGGCCAGCGCCCAGGGCAGCACCTTGCGCAGGAAGTGCACCACCAGCAGCGCCGGGCGCGGCTCCGGCGGTAGCGCCAATGGCCAGTCGTAGCGTCGCGCCAGCAGCCGCCCGGCCGCCATCAGCAGCAACAGCAGTCCCAGCCAGACCGCGGTGAGGGTCAGGGCCTCGAGACTCTGGCGAATCACCTCGCTGTGACCCATCCCGGTGATCAGCCCATCCAGGTCGTCCAGCGCCCGCTGGCTGCGCCGGCCCCAGATGGCCAGCGGCGACCGACCCGCCTCGGCCTGCTCGCCGAGATCGGTCAGCGAGTCGGCCAGCGCGCCGAGCAGCCCCTGGCGCTGCTCGGTGTCGCCGCCCCCGGCCGCGGCGCGGGTCGTCTCGCGCAAGGCCTTGAGCTGCTCGAGCAACTGCCTGCGCTGCGCGTCGTCCTCCAGGGTGGCGATCACCCGATCCAGCGAATCCTGCAACTGCTGCGAATCGGAGGACGAATCGGCCGACTCGCCGCCGGGGCCATCAGCATGGCCAGCAGGCAGAGCAGCCGGCACAGATATCTCAACGACATGCCACCTCCCCAGGCTGTCCGTCATCGGCCCCCGAAGCCTGACGCCTGTCAACGACAAAGCCAAGACCCCGGGGCCTTGGCTTTGCGTGACACGACAACGGCTTCGCGACTCAACCGCGCTCGTCGGCCGGCTTGCCAGCCTTGTCGGGGTCGCGTCCCACCCAGCGCGACAGCGTATGGGTGACCTTCATGATCAGCACGTAGGAAGCAGGCACGAAGACGCTGGCCAGCACGGTGATCGCGATCATCCCGCCGACCACCGGCGTGCCGATCTGATTGCGGCTCGCCGCACTGGCGCCGGTGGCGAGCGCCAGCGGCAGGGAGCCGCCGATGAACGCCAGCGAGGTCATGACGATCGGCCGGAAGCGCTGGCGGGCCGCCACGCGCGCCGCCTCGACCACCGACAGTCCCTCGTGCTTGCGCTGCTGTTCGGCGAACTCGACGATCAGGATGGCGTTCTTGGCCGCCAGACCCACGACCACCAGCAGCCCCACCTGAAGGTAGACGCTGGTACTCATGCCGCTCAGGTAGACCGCGACCACCGCGCCGATGAAGGCGAACGGCACCGCGGAGACCACCGCCAGCGGCAGCGTCCAGCTCTCGTACTGGGCGGCGAGGATCAGGAACATCATGACGATGCCGAAGGTCAGCGCCAGCGCCGCGGCGGTGCCCACGTTACGCTGCTGGAAGGCCTCGCCGGTCCAGCCCATGCCATAGGATTTACCCAGCGTCTGGCTGACCACTTCCTGCATCGCCTCCACCGCCTGGCCGGAACTGTAGCCGGGTGCCGGCTCGCCCTGGAAGCGTGCCGCCGGGTAGACGTTGTAGCGGTCGAGCACCGAGGGGGCCTTGCTACGCTCGAAGGTCACCAGCTCGGAGAGCGGAATGCGCTGACCGTCGCCGCCGCGCACATAGACGTCCTTCAGATCGTCGGGATGCTGGCGATAGTCGGCCTCCGACTGCATGTAGACCTGGAAGCTGCGGCTCGCCTTGGTGAAGTAGTTGACGAACGAACTGCCGAAGGTGCTGCTCAGGGTGGTGTTGAGATCGCCCAGATCGACCCCCAGCGCCCGCGCCTTGTCCTGATCCACGGTGGCGTCGAAGACCGGCACGTTGACATCCAGGGTGGTGAACACGCGGGTCAGTTCGGGGCGTTTCGCCGCCGCCTGCATCACCTTCATCGAGGCCTGGGCCAGCGCCTGCGGAGAGGCGCCGTCGAAGGACTGCAGATAGCCGGTGAACCCGCCGGTGGTCGACAGCCCCTGGATCGGCGGGATGTTGAAGGCCATCGCCTTGCCGCCGGGGATCTCGGCGCCGGCCTTCATGATCATGCCCACCAGATCCTCGACCCCGATGTCACGCTCGCTCCACGGCTTCATGGTCACGAACATCACGCCCTTCGCCGTGTTCGCCGAGCTCGACAGGATGTCGAAGCCGGGCACGCTGACCGCGTACTCGACCGCCGGAATCTCTTCCATCCGCTCGCTGAGCTTGTGCATGTAGGCATCGGTGCGGGCGAACGACGACCCCGCCGGCAGCGAGATCGCGGCCAGCGCGACCCCCTGGTCGGTCGCCGGGATCAGCCCGCTCGGCAGCCGCTCGTAGATCACCCAGGAGGCGGCGCCGATGGCGACCAGCAGGACCAGCGTCAGCACCATATGCCGGATCAGGAAGTGGGTCACCGCCATGAACAGATCGGTGATCTTGGCGAAACCCTTGTTGAACCAGTCGAAGGGCTTGTGGATCGTCCGGAACAGCCGCGAGTGCTCGATGTGGTGAGCGTTCTTGAGGAACAGCGCGCTGATCGCCGGCGTGAAGGTCAGCGCCACCACCGCCGAGATCGCCACCGAGATCGCGATGGTGATCGCGAACTGCTGGTACATCTGGCCGGTGATCCCGCCCATGAAGCCCACCGGGATGAACACCGCGGCCATGATCAGCGCCGTGGCGATGACCGCGCCGGAAACCTCCTTCATCGCCAGGAAGGCGGCGCTGAGCGGCGTGGCACTCTCGTCCTCCTCCATGATGCGCTCGGTATTCTCGATCACCACGATGGCATCGTCGACGACGATCCCGATCGCCAGGATCATGCCGAACAGCGACAGGAGGTTGATCGAGAAGTCGAGCAGGTACATGCCGGCGAAGGTCCCGATCACCGAGATCGGCACCACCGACATCGCCACCAGCGTCGAGCGCCAGCTCTGCAGGAACACGAAGACGATGGCGATCACCAGCAGCAGCGCCTCGATGAAGGTGTGCTCCACCGAGGAGACCGAGGCATCGATGAACAGCGTGGTGTCGTAGGGGATCTCGTAGTCGAGCCCGGCCGGGAAGCGGCTCTTGAGCTCGGCCATCTTGTCCTTGACCTCGCCCGCCACGTCGAGCGCATTGGCACCGGGCTGCAGGTAGATGGCGATCGGCGCGATCGGCTTGTTATTGACGTAGCCCTGCACGCCGTAGCTGTTCTTGCCCAGTTCGACGCGCGCGACGTCACCCAGGCGCAGCGAGGAGCCGTCCTCGTTGGTCCGCAGCAGGATGTTGCGGAAATCGTCGACGTCCTTCAGCCGCCCCTGGGTGGTGATGGTGTAGGTATAGGCGGTCGGGTCATCCTGAGGCTCGGCCCCCAGCTTGCCCGCCGGGACCACGGTGTTCTGCGCCTTGATCGCCGCCGACACCTCCGCCGGGGTCAGGTCGTACTGGGCCAGCTTGTCGGGGTTGAGCCAGACGCGCATGGCGAATTCCTGATTGCCCAGTACCTGCGCCTGCCCCACCCCGTGAAGCTGCTTGAGCTCATCGGTGATGTTGAGGTTGGCGTAGTTGGTCAGGAACAGCGAGTCATAGGCATCGGAACTGGAGGTGACCGCGACGAACATCAGCACGCTGTTGGAGCGCTGCTCGACCGTCACCCCCTGGGCCTGGACCTCGCTGGGCAATTGCGACAGGGCCCGCTGGACGCGGTTGTTGACGTTGATGGTCGCGGTCTGCGGGTCGGTACCGATCGAGAAGTAGATCTGCATCGACATGCTGCCGCTGTCGGAGCTCGCCGAGGTCATGTAGATCATGTTCTCGACGCCGTTGACCTCCTCGGCGAGGGTCGAGGCCACGGTATCCGAGACGGTCTGCGCGCTGGCCCCCGGGTAGGTCGCCGTGACGCTGACGCTGGGCGGCACCACGCGCGGGTACTGCTCCACCGGCAGCACCCGCACCGCCATCAGCCCGATCAGCACGATGATCACCGAGATGACGGTGGCGAAGATCGGCCGGCGGATGAAAACGCTCGAGAAATTCATCCCTCGCCCCCATCCTCACCCTGCGCCGCCGATCCGGACGCCGAGGCCTGGTCATCCTTGCCGCCCTGACCGGCATCATCGCCCTGGCGGCCGCTGCCGTCGGCGACCGGCTTGTCCTGCCCGGTCTCGGGGTCGCCGTCGAAGGGCTGGGGCTCGATCTTGTCCCCCGGGCTGATGCTGCCGATGGCGCTGACGATCACCCGATCGCCCTTCTCGAGACCGTCGCTGACGATCTGCCAGTCGCCGGCCTGCTGGCCCAGGGACACGAAACGCGCCTGCGCGGTGTCCTTGTCGTCGAGGACCATCACCTGGGGCCCCTTGAGCCCTTCGGTGACGGCCACCGCGGGCACCGCGAACACGTCGTAGCGCTTGACGTCGGTCAGCGACACGCGCACGAACTGCCCGGGCAGGAACAGATGATCGGGGTTGGCGAATTCGGCCTCGGCCTGCACCGTGCTGGTGGACTCGTCGACCCGCGCGCCGAAGAAGTCGACGTGCCCCTCGAGCCGGTTGGGCGCAGTGCTCGCCCCGCCGGTGCCCGGCGCGGTGAGTGCCGCCTGGAGCGGCCCCGGCGAGGCCTGACGCTGCTGACGCAGGGCCAGGGCATCCACCGCGGGCAGCGAGAAGCGCACGTCGAGCGGATCCAGCGGGGTGATCGTCGTCAGTGCCTCGGGCGGCTGGACCAGACTGCCGACGTTGACCTGGCTGAGGCTGATCATGCCACTCGCCGGCGCGCGGACCTGGGTGTAGCTCAGGTCGATCTTGGCGGCGTCGAGCGCCGCCTTGGCCTGGGCCAGGGTCGCCTGGGCCGCCCGCAGGTCGGCCTTGGCATCGTCGAGCTGCTGCTGGCTGACCGAGTTCTGCTGATACAGGCGCTGGTAACGATCGGCGTTGCGCTGGGTCCGGTAGAGTTCGGCCTCGGCGCTCTGCACGTCGGCCTCGCGTTGACGCACCGTCGCCTGATAGGCGTCGGGCTGGATGGTATAGAGCAGATCGCCCTTCTCGACCCGGCTACCCTCCTCGTAATGACGCGCCTCGAGGATGCCCTCGACGCGGCCCATGACGGTGACCTCGCGATTGCTGCGCACCATGGCAGGGTATTGCCTGTCCAGCGTCAGGTCGCGCGGTTCCACGGTCATCACCTGAGCGGGACGGGGCGGCGCCTGCTGTGCCTGAGCGGACTTCTCACCGCCCGAATCGCCCTCCCCGCAACCCGCCAGCACGGCGGCGAGCGCCAGCGGCAGAAGCCACCGCTTGCGGCTTCGAAGCATCACGGCTTCCATCATGACATCCCTTAGTCGAATAACGAATGACGCAAGACTACAGCCATACAACCATGAATGTAAATATTCGGGCGATGGGGTAAGATGGCGTCAAAAAAGTCGCCTTCTACCCGTCTTCCAGAGCACTCAGTCGCCATGCCCAGACGCACCAAAGCCGAAGCCGAAGCGACCCGGGAGTCTCTTCTCGACGCGGCCGAAGCGCTGTTCTACGAGAAAGGGGTCGCGCGCACCTCGCTCGAGCAGATCGCCCGCCGCGCCGGAATGACCCGTGGCGCGGTCTACTGGCATTTCAAGAACAAGGCGGATCTTTTCCACGCCCTGCTGGAACGCGTACGCCTGCCGTTCGAGGATCTCGCCCGCGCCATCGAGGCGACCCACGACAACCCCTCGCCGCTGGAATGCATTCGCCTGGCCTGCCACGAAAGCTTCGCGCGGCTTCAGGAACCGCGCTATCAGCGCATCCACTCGATTCTCATCCACCGCTGCGAGTTCTTCAGCGACATCGATCCGCTGGAGATGCAGCGCCAGATGAAACGCGACTGTCTGGAATCGATGCTGGATTCCTTTCGCGAGGCCAAGCGCTGCGGTCAACTGAAGGCGTCGCTGTCGCCCGAGATGGCCGCCGACATGCTGCAGTGCTGCATCGGCGGCCTCTTCCACGACTGGCTGCGCGACCCCGAGGAACTGCCGATCGACAAGCGCGGCACCGTGGTGGTCGATACCCTGCTCGATCTGATGCGCCCCTGAATGCAGGATGCCTCATGCTGCAACACAGCATAGGCGCTACACTGCAGGGGTGCACACTGAGGGAGGGTTCCCATGGATGCGCTCGAGCTGATCCGCTTTCGCGCTCTCGAGGTGGCGGTGCGCGTCTGGCACCCCGAAGGGCGCCGGACGCTGCTCGCCTGGCACGGCCTGTCGCGCCACGGCGGCGATTTCCACGACCTGGCACGGCGGCTCGGCCCCGAGTGGCGGGTGATCGCCCCCGACACGCCCGGACGCGGCCTGTCGAGCTGGTCGCTGTTTCCCGCCCACGACTATCTCTACAGCCACTATCAGAATGTCGCCCTGGCCGTGCTCGATCATTTCGCCCTCGACCGGGTAGCCTGGCTGGGCACCTCGATGGGCGGCCTGCTGGGGATCCTGCTGGCCGGTTCAGAGAGCGGTCGCGAGCGCATTTCGCGACTGATCGTCAACGACGTGGGGCCGGAAATCGACGCCGACAGCCTGGCCCATCTGGCCAGCTACTTTGCCGTGCCGCACCGCTTCTCGACCTTCAGCGAGCTGCTCGCCGAGCTCAAGCATCACTACGCCGAGTTCGGCATCGACGGCGAGGACGCCTGGCGACGCCTGGCCCTGGAGAGTTCGCGACGGCTGATCGACGGCAGTTGGGGGTTTCACTTCGATCCGCGCATCGCCGAACAGTTTCTTCACGACTCCCCGCAGGACCTGTGGCCGATGTGGCAGTCCCTCGAGTGCCCGCTGATGGCGATCCGCGGCGAGCGCTCCGACATCCTCTCGGCGGCGACCCTGGCCCGCATGCAGACCGAACGGCCCCACCTGACCACCCTTGAGGTGCCCGGCTGCGGGCACGCGCCGATGCTCAACCAGCGCGACCAGGTCGAGCCGATACGCGCCTTTCTCGGCGCACGCCATTCAGGCCTCGCCGCGCGCCTGCGTCACGGTCTGGCGCGACTGCGCGGTGCCGGCCGCGGCTGAGACAAGAGCCTGATCAGGCCAGCTCGGCGATGGTACGTTCCACGGCGCCTCGATAGCCGCCGCCGAACAGCAGCAGGTGGTTGAGCAGCGGGTAGAGCTGGAAGAGCCGCTCGCGTCGCGGCCAGTCGTCCGGCGCCCCGCCGTCCCAGTAGGCCTCGAAGAATGCCTCGCCGGGGTGACCGAACAGGGTCAGCATCGCCAGGTCGACCTCCGGGTAGTGGTAGTACACGGCCGGATCGATGATCGCCGGGCCCCGGGGCGTGTAGAGCACGTTGCCCGACCACAGGTCGCCGTGGACCAGCCGCGGCGGCGCATCGGGCAGCCAGGCCTCGAGGCCCCGGGCGATGCGCTCGAGCGCCGCGAAGGTCGTGCGTTCGAGCGAACCGCGCTCAAGGCAGGCCCGCCCCAGCGCCAGCAGCCGCTGCTCGCGCTGAAAGACCCGACCGTCGGCGCACGGCGTGTTGCGCTGGGGGGTGGGGCCGCAGCGGTTGTCGCGGGGCCAGCCGTGCGTCTCGCCGACCACCCCGTGCAACTCGCGCAGCCCCTCGCCAAGTCGGGCACCGTCGCGGCGCCCGCCGGCGTCGAGGGCTTCCATCACCAGCAGGTCGTCGTCCAGGGCGATGACCTCGGGCACGATCAACGCGCTGCCGGCCTCGCGCAGCGCACGCAGGCCGTCGGCCTCGGCCGCCAGCGTCCGCGGGTCGTCGCGCTTGGCGACGACGGCCCCCTGGCGGGTCTCGAGGCGGCTCACTTCGGCGATGTCGCCGCCGGCCAGCGCCCGCGGCTCGCCGACGATCTCCAGGCCCAGCGCCGCCAAGCGCTCGTGCCAGTCTCGATCGCTCATCCGCGCCTCCCTCTCTGTCAGGTATGTGGCTTCAGATAGTCGCCTCGGGTGATCGGCGTCAGCTGGCCTCGGGCTCGCTGCGCGCGACACCGGGCGTGGCATCGCGCGGCGTTCGCCCGCTCAACTCCTTCTGGAACAGCGAGCGCAGCTCCGCCATTGCCGCCCGGTCGTTGGCGACCAGCGCCTCCTCGTCGTGACGATGCGCGTAGGAATCGTGGAACAGCTGCACGTCGAAGTCGCGGAAGGTGCGTACCGCGTCCATGGCGTTGGAGCTCGGGTAACCCAGACCCTTGAGGACTTCGAGACTCATCTCCATGCTCGCCGCGAAGGTCTCGCGAACCACCACGTCGACACCCATCTCCATCAGCTCCCAGGCGTGATGGCGATTGCGGGCGCGGGCGAGAATCTTGAGTTCGGGGAAATGCGCCCGCGACTGACGAACGATCCGCGACGCGGTCTCGGCATCGTCGACGGCGACCACCAGCAGTTGGGCACGCTCGGCGCCGGCGGCCCGCAACAGATCCAGGCGCGAGGCGTCGGCGTAGTAGATCTGCGAACCGAAGCGGCGGATGAACTCGACCTGACGGATGTTGGGATCGAGGGCGGTGAACAGGATGTCCTGGCTCTTGAGCACCCGCGCGACCATCTGGCCGAAGCGCCCCAGCCCGGCGATCAACACCGGCGGCGACGAATCGCCGAAATCGCCGTCGTAGGGACGCTTGTCCCTGAAGCGCGCCCCCAGGCGCTCCCCGGCCTGGTAGAGAAACGGCGTCAGCGCCATCGACAGCGTCACCGCGGCGATGCACAGGCTGGCGATACGGGCCTCGAAGACCCCGGCGCTCACCGCGGCGGTGAGCAGCACGAAATCGAACTCCCCGCCCTGGGCGATGACCGCCGCCAGGCGTGGTACCTCGGCTCGCGGCAGCCGGGCGGCGAGCCCCACCAGGCCGATCACCACCAGCTTGCCGATCACCAGGCCGGCGGTGATGGCCAGCACCCACGGCAGGTTGTGGAAGACCAGCGACAGGTCCACCGACATGCCCACGGCGATGAAGAACAGTCCCAGCAACAGCCCCTTGAACGGCTCGATATTGGCCTCGAGCTCGTGGCGATAGACGGTATCGGCGAGCATCACCCCACCGAGGAAGGCGCCCAGCGCCATCGACAGCCCCGCCCAGTCCATCACCAGCGCCATGCCCAGCACCATGAACAGCGCCGCGGCGGTGAACACCTCGTGGACCTCGCTGCGCGCGACGAAGGCCAGCACCCGCGGGAACACCAGCCGCCCGACGACGATCGCCGCGACCACCATGCCCACGCTGCGCAGCACGGTCAGCCAGGTATCGCCGGAGGCGAGGCCGATGTCGCCGGCGAACAGCGGCAGCAGCGCCAGCAACGGAATCACCGCCAGATCCTGGAACAGCAGGATGGCGAACGCCGCCTGGCCGTGCGGGGCGGCCAGCTGATGGCGTTCGTTGAGCACCTGCAGGGCGAAGGCGGTCGACGACAGCGCCAGGATCAGACCCAGCAGGATGGCGCGATCCATCGGCAGGTCGAGGGCCAGTCCCAGCGGAGTGAGCAGCACCGCACAACCGATCAGCTGCAGGCTGCCCAGGCCCAGCAGACGCTTGCGCAGACGCCACAACCGCGCCGGCTCGAGTTCGAGGCCGATGATGAACAGCAGCATCACCACGCCGAATTCGGCGAAGTGCAGCACCGTCTCGGGTTCGGCGATGAAGCCGCTGACCGACGGACCGAGAATCAGCCCGGCGGCGAGATAACCGAGGATCGATCCCAGTCCCAGCCGCTGGAAGAGCGGCACCGCAATGATCGCCGCACCCAGCAGTACGGCCGCTTCGAAGAGAAAATCCATGGTCCCGGTGTCCTCGCGTTCCCTGCGGGCATGCTATCGCCCCGTTCGCCGCTCAGCCAGGGAAACACTGCACAAATGCCTGCACGAACTCGGCGTCCCCGACGAATCGCTGCGTTGCGCGGTGCTGGAACGCCAGCCCGGTCGGAATCCTCACATATACCCCATATGCTGCGGTTCCTGTGCGCCGGGCGCCTTGCGGCGTGGCGACGCCCGCTTCATCCCGCTCGCCTATTTGTTCAGCGCTTCCCCAGCGGCATCGTGGTCGCGACGAAACGGCAGCCGTGTCTCGGCGTGACGCGCATAGGCCGCGACGTGCTCGCGCTCCTCCGCGCAGAAGCGCGCCACCGCGTCACGAAAGCCCCGGTGGGCGATGAAGTGCAGCGAGCGCAGCCGGCGCGGCGCGAAACCGCGGCTCAGCTTGTGTTCGCCCTGGGTGCCCGGATCGAAACGCGTCAGCCCCTTCGCCAGGCAATGCTCGATGCCCTGGTAGTAGCAGGCCTCGAAGTGCAGGCAGTCGGCCTCGACCTCGCTGCCCCAGTAACGCCCGTAGAGGGTCTCGCTGCCCTGCAGGCAGAGCGCGGCGGCCACCGGCCGCGCGCCGTGCCACGCCTGGACCAGCAGCAGCGCCTCGGGCATCGTCTCGCGCAGGCGGCGGAAGAAATCCAGCGACAGGTAGGGCTGCTGGCCGCGCTCGTAATAGGTGATCCGGTAACAGCGGTAGAAGTGCTCGAGGGCCGCGGCATCGATCGCCTCGCCCTCCAGGCGCACCAGCTCGAGGCCCTGTTCGGCGACCCGGCGCCGCTCGCGGCGCACCTCCTTGCGGCGCTTGGCGCTCATCGCGGCGAGAAAGCCCGCGAAGTCGCCGAACCCCGCATCGCGCCACTGGAACTGCACCGCGGCCCGCTCCAGCAGCTCGGGCCGCACCGCCAGCCAGTCGTCGATCTCGGCGTCCTCGGCGAACAGCAGGTGCCAGCTCGACAGCGTCGCGTCACAGCAATGCTCGCCAAGCGCCGCCATCACCTCGCGCCGCGCCGCGCCATCCCCCATCAGCAGCCGCGCGCCGGGCACCGGGGTGAAGGGCACCGCCGTCAGCCCCTTGGGGTAATAGTCGCCCCCGGCACGTTCCCAGGCGTCCGCCCAGGCCCAGTCGAAGACATATTCGCCGAAGGAGTGATCCTTGAGATAACGGGGCAGCAATGCCACCAGCACCCCGTCGAGACGCACCGCGAGATGCCGCGGCGTCCAGCCGCTGGCGGGCGACACCGCACCGCTCGCCTCCAGGGCATGCAGGAACTCGTGGCGCAGAAACGGCTGATCGGCCGGCACCAGCGCATTCCAGGCCGTTGCCGGCAGCGCCTCGACGGCGTTCAGCGTCTCGATCGCAAAGCGCATGTCTCGCTCTCCCTGTGGCGTTCGTCGCGGCAAAGGGCAGCCTATGCCCATCGCGATCGCGTGGGTGGGAAACACTGCACAAATGCCTACACGGGCGAATCGCTGCGTTGCGCGGTGCTCGGAATCCTCACATATAACCCATATGCTGCGGTTCCTGTGCGCCGGGCGCCTTGCGCTTCATCCCGCTCGCCTATTTGTTCAGAGCTTCCGATAGGGTATCGCCATGCGCCCCGGTCGAGAACCGTGCCCAACGCGTTCCCCGGGGAAGCGACGCCATGGGCAGTCCGCACGCTTGGTGCGGATTGCCCTCGGAGGCCGGCCCCCGGGAGGCCGGCCCCCGGAAAGGTATTGCGACGCCCGGCGACGGCGGCCGAACGACGGGGTTGTCCGGAACCGACCCGGGAACCCGGGCCGGCCAGGCTCAGTCGCCGTTGAGGGTCTTGTCGAGCGCCAGCAGCGCGGTCTGCCAGGAGGCGGCATCGGCAGCGGCGTTGTAGGCCAGCGGCAGGTCGTCCTCGGCGCCGAGAGCATCGGCGTGGGGATTGGTGAAGGCGTGCTTGGCGTGGGGGTAGTTGACCACCTTGACCTTGGCGCCCTGGGCCTTGAGCGTGCGCGCCATTGCCTTGAGATCGTCACGCTTGACCAGCGGATCGTCGGCACCGTTGTGGATCTGCACCACGCCGTCGAAGGGCTGCGGGTTGGTCACCGCCCGGGTGGGACTGCCGTGAAAGCTGATGGCCGCCTTGATGGGCATCCCGGCGAGCGCCATGTTCATCACCACGCCCCCGCCGAAGCAGTAACCGATCGCCGCCATGCGGTCGCCGCGGACCGCCGGATTCTGACTGAGCTTGGCCATCGCCGCCTCGAGGCTGGCGCGGGCGGTGGGCCAGTCCTGCATCACCCGGCTGGCGAACTGGCCGGCCTCGTCGGGGTGGGTGGTGGTCTCGCCGTTGCCGTACATGTCGACGGCCAACGCCACGAAGCCCAGTGCCGCCAACTGGTCGGCGCGCGCCCTGGCGTAGTCGTTGAGCCCCCACCATTCGTGGACGATCAGCACCGCCGGGCGGGGCTCGTCGTCGGCGACGTTGCGTGCCAGGTAGCCCTGGTAGGTCTGGCCGCCGGTGGAATACGTGAACGGTTCGCCGACGACCCGCGGGCCCTGGGCGATGGTCACCGGCGAGGTGTCCGCCTTGCCCTCCTCCTGGGCCTGAGCCGGCGAAAGGATCAGCAGGACGGGTAGCAGACACAGCAGCTTGAGCAGGGTGCGCATGGTTTCTCCTTGTTTCGTGGTCGTGGCGCGGTGGCCGTGCGTGCGCGTCACGGCGTCTTGTCGTCCGTCGGCTCGCCCGGCGCCCGATGGACCCGGTTGCGGCCGTGCCGCTTGGCGGCATAGAGGCCCATGTCGGCCCGGTGCATGAGATCCTCGATGGGCTCGTCGTCGCGGCGTTCGGCGACACCGAAACTGACCGTGAAGTTGAGCCATTCGCCGTGGAACTCGACCAGCACGTTCTCGAACTTCCCGCGCAGTCGCTCGGCGAGCCCGATGGCCTCCTGAAGCGGCTGCGAGACCAGCACCAGGGCGAACTCCTCACCGCCGATGCGCCCGAAGATGTCGTGGGCACGCAGCGTGCTGCGGCAGATCTCGCCGAGGCTGGCGAGCACCAGATCACCGGCGGCGTGCCCCCAAGTATCGTTGATGGCCTTGAAGTGGTCGATATCGAAGATCACCAGCGAGGATCGCGCGGCCGAGGGATCGGCTGCCTCCAGCGCGCTGCGCAGACACCCCAGGAAGGCGCCGCGATTGAGGGCGCCGGTGAGGCTGTCGATGGTCGACAGCTCGTGCAGCTTCATCTCGCGCAGCTTGCGGTCGGTGACGTCGCGCCCCACCGCGAGGATCCACTCGTAACGACCATTGAGCGGGCTGACATAGGGCGAACAGGCCGTCTCCAGCCATACGTAGTGCCCCTGGGCGTGACGCGCGCGAAGCTCGAGACGCAGGTTGCTGCCCATCCGCGCGGTTTCGTGAATGTGCCGCTGGACACGCGACGCGTCGTCCGGCGGCAGCAGTTCGATCATCGGGCGCAGCTGCAGATCCTGGGGCGCATGGCCGAGAATCCGGCCGACCGAGGGCGAGGCGAAGCGGCACAGCCCATCGGCATCGAGCAACAGGATCAGGTCGCTGACGTTCTCGACGATGAAGCGATAGCGCCGCTCGTTCTCGGCGAGTGCCAATTGTGCCTGTCGGCGCAGGGTGACGTCTTCACAGAAGCCATGCCAGAGAATGCTGCCATCCGGCTGTCTTTCCGGCTTGGCCTGGCCATGCACCCACAGCTGGTAGCCATCGGGATGGTGGTAGCGGAACTCGTGACGCCACACGCTGAGGCGCCGTGCGCTGCGCAGGATGCTGCGCCACAGCCCCTCGCCGTCCTCGGAATGGACCCGTTCCAGTGCCACCGAGGCCCGCCCCATCACGGTCTCCGGGGCAAGGCCGAAGAGGCGCCGGATACCGGCGCTGACGAAGGGAAAGTCGAGGCGTCCGTCGGGGGCCAGCCGGCACTGATAGAGGGTGCCGGGAAGCTGCTCGCTGAGCTTCTCGAAGCGCTCCAGCAGCGTCTGACGCTCGGTGACGTCGACCAGCGAGCCGACCAGCTCGACCAGCTCGCCGTCGGTGCCGCGATGCAGGACGATGTCGTCCTGCAGGTGATGACGAGTGCCGTCGAGATGGAACACGGCGTACTGCAGGCAAAGGCGGGAAGTGCCGTCGTGACGGGCCGTCTCGAGCTGCGCGAACAGCGATTCACGACAACTGGCGTCGATGCACTCCAGCCAGCGCTGGGGGCACTCGCGCAGCGCCTCGCGCTCGATACCGCACAGCTCGGCGACGTTGACTCCCAGGTAGTGCAGGCGCCCCTGCCACCACCCCGGATCGGTCGCATAGACGACGGCGGGCGATGCCCCCAGCATCGCGTCCATGAACCGCGGCAACAACTGTAACGGCGATGCCACCATGCACACCGTCCCCCCTCTTCCGATTCCCTGGACACCGCCGGGGCGCACGCTCCGCGTGGCCGGTCACTCACCGCCGGTACGTTTCAAGGCCACCGCGGCCGGGGACGCCCCGCCCCGCACCTCGGACCTCGAACGGCGCACGCGGTCGGCGCCGGCAGCGACGTTCGCACGCCGCCCGCCATCGTCATCGATCGCCGGAGCCGCGCGCTGCTGGGGAGCACAGCCCTCGACCAGGCGGCTCAACTCGGACCGGCTGAGGGTCACGCGCTCGGCCCTCGACTGGTCGCTCCATACCAGCCACAATGCCGGTACGTCGCGGGTCTGATCCACGCCCACGACACGCCCCTCGCGCTGGCGCTGCGGATCCCGCAGCGTCGCACCGATCAGCAGGTGGGCCTGGGCAACACTGTCACGCATGGTCCTGGTACACAGTCGTCATGGCCGAGACGGTACCGGGCACACGCCCACCGCCTTCCGCCGGGTGAATGGAAGCTTCCGACCCAAGTGTATCAGCAAAGACGCGTGGTCGTCGGGGTGGTTCTTGCGCCCATGGATCGAGAAAAGCCTAGCAGCTGTGCCGACCACTGCTGAAGAAAGCCGCCCCGCAATCCGCCGAAAGCATGAGACAGCGCAAGAAAAAAGGGTGCCCAAAGGCACCCCAAGCACTCGCTAGCTCAAGTCATGGAAGGTGGCGGCGCGGCGGCGCAACATTCCGTGCGGAGCCGTGAGTGCGCGAAGCGTTTTCACCGGCGCGCCACCACACCCGGTGGGACACCCCTCAGGCGGCGGCCTGCATCGCCAGGGCGGTGTCCAGCATGCGGTTGGAGAAGCCCCACTCGTTGTCGTACCACGCCATCACCTTGACCAGGCGCCCGTTGACGCGGGTGTGGTTGGCGTCGAAGGTGGACGAGTTGGGGTCGTGATTGAAGTCGATCGACACCAGCGGCTGGGCGTTGACCGCCAGCACCGACGAGTCGGCGGCCGCCTGCTCCATCAACCGGTTGATCTCTTCCTTGGACGTGTCGCGACCGGCGGTGAAGGTCAGATCGACCAGCGAGACGTTGATCACCGGAATGCGCACCGCCAGCCCGTCGAGCTTGCCGTCGAGTTCCGGCAGCACCAGCCCCACCGCCGCCGCGGCGCCGGTCTTGGTGGGAATCATCGACTGCGTGGCGCTGCGCGCCCGGTACGGATCCTTGTGATAGACGTCCGAGAGATTCTGGTCGTTGGTGTAGGCATGCACGGTGGTCATCAGGCCGTTTTCGATACCCACCGCATCGTTGAGCACCTTGGCCACCGGCGCCAGGCAGTTGGTGGTGCACGAGGCATTGGAGACCACCCGATGCTCGCCGGTCAGCACATCGTCGTTGACCCCATAGACCACGGTGGCATCGGCATCCGGGCTGGGCGCCGAGATCAACACCCGCTGCGCGCCGGCCTGCAGATGCTTGGCGGCGGCCTCGCGCTTGGTGAACAGCCCGGTGCACTCCATGACCAGATCGATCTCGAGCGACGCCCAGGGCAGTTGCGCGGGATCGCGCTGGGCGAAGGTGGCGATGCGGTCCTCGCCCACGCTCAGCGATTCGTCGTCGTGGCCCACTTCCGGAGAGAAACGGCCATGCACGCTATCATGCTTGAGCAGATGGGCGTTGAGCGCCGGATCGCCCAGATCGTTGATGGCGACCACCTGGATGCGATCCCGATAGCCGTTCTCATACAGCGCCCGCAGCACGTTGCGACCGATACGTCCGAACCCGTTGATGGCGACACGCAAGGTCATGGTGGCCTCCTTCGATACGACTGACGTGAACCCGATACGCGGCCGCATGCCCGCTGCCGGAGGAGGCCGGCCCGGGAGGCAACCACGATGAAATAATCCTACGCTTTAGCCACAATTTGGCCCAAAGGATGACGACGTTCAAGTAATTTTTTTGGTAAATTTACACACATACTCACACCCCCGACCGTGACAAGAGGTTGCCATGGCTGTCCACGACACCGTCTCCAGCGTCACCCGGCGCATTCGCGAACGTTCGGCCCCGCGCCGCGCCGAATACGAGCGACACATGCAGGAACAGCACCGTCACGGCGTGCATCGCGGCGAACTGTCCTGCGGCAATCTGGCCCACGGCTTCGCCGCCTGCGGCAGCCAGGATAAGAATCGGCTCAAGCTGATGAACAGCGCCAACCTGGGGATCGTTTCGTCATATAACGACATGCTCTCCGCGCATCAGCCGCTCGGCCCCTTTCCCGACATCATCAAGGACGCCGCCCGTCAGATGGGCTCCACCGCCCAGTTCGCCGGCGGGGTGCCGGCGATGTGCGACGGCGTGACCCAGGGTCAGCCGGGCATGGAGCTGTCGCTGTTCTCCCGCGACGTGATCGCCATGGCCACCGCGGTGGCGCTGTCGCACAACATGTTCGACGCCGCCCTGTACCTGGGCATCTGCGACAAGATCGTCCCGGGGCTGTTCATCGGTGCGGCGCGCTTCGGCCACCTGCCGGCGATCTTCGTCCCCGGCGGACCGATGACCAGCGGCCTGCCCAACAAGGAGAAGGCCCGTGTCCGCCAGCTCTACGCCGAAGGCAAGGTGGGCCGCGCCGAGCTGCTCGAGGCCGAGTCGGAGTCCTACCACAGCCCCGGCACCTGCACCTTCTACGGTACCGCCAACTCCAACCAGTTGATGATGGAGATGATGGGCCTGCACCTGCCGGGCGCCTCCTTCGTCAACCCCGGCACCCCGCTGCGCGAGGCGCTGACCCGCTACGCCGCCGAGCAGTCGATCCGCAACAGCGAACCGGGCGGCAACTACCGGCCGTTCTGGCAGCAGATCGACGAGAAGGCGATCGTCAACGCCATGGTCGGCCTGCTGGCCTCCGGCGGCTCGACCAACCACACCCTGCACCTGGTCGCCATGGCCGGCGCCGCCGGGCTGACCATCACCTGGGACGACTTCGCCGAACTCTCGGCGGTGGTGCCCAGCATGACCCGCATCTACCCCAACGGGCAGGCCGACGTGAACCACTTCCAGGCCGCCGGAGGCATGAGCTTCCTGATGCGCGAGCTGCTCGACGCCGGGCTGCTCCATCGCGACGTGCCCAGCGTGTTCGGCGGCGACCTCTCCGACTACACCAAGGAGCCGTTCCTCGAGGACGGCGAGCTGGTGTGGCGCGACGGCCCCACCGAGAGCATGGACCGCGACGTGCTGCGCCCGGTCAGCGACCCGTTCTCGCCCACCGGCGGGCTGGCGGTGCTCGACGGCAATCTGGGCCGGGGGGTGATCAAGATCTCCGCGGTTCAGCCCGAGCACCGTCGCGTCGAGGCCCCGGTACGCCTGTTCAGCGACCAGAACGAGCTCAAGGACGCCTTCGACGCCGGTGAGCTCGACCGCGACGTGGTCGTCGTCGTGCGCTTCCAGGGCCCGCGCGCCAACGGCATGCCCGAACTGCACAAGCTCACCCCCTATCTGGGCGTGCTCCAGGATCGCGGCTACAAGGTCGCGCTGGTCACCGACGGGCGCATGTCCGGCGCCTCGGGCAAGGTCCCGGCGGCGATCCACGTAACCCCGGAGGCCTACGACGGCGGCCCGCTCGCGCGGCTGCGCGACGGCGACGTGGTGCGCCTCGACCCCGAACGCGGCGAACTCAGGGCGCTGGTCGACGATGCCGAATGGCAGGCCCGCGAGCTGGCCACCACCGACATCGAGACCTACCGCTACGGCATGGGTCGTGAGCTGTTCGCCGGCTTCCGCAGCCTGGTCGGCGGCGCCGAGGAAGGCGCGGCGACCTTCGGCGGTTTCGAGGCCCGCGACGTCGACGGGGATCGGCAGGCATGAGCCGTCCGGCCCTGATCGGTGACATCGGTGGTACCAACGCCCGCTTCGCCCTGGTGCGGCCGGGGGATTTCGCGCCCTACGAGATCCGTACCCTGGCCTGCGCCGACTACCCGACCCTCGAGGCGGCGATCCACGCCTACCTCGAGGCGGCCGGGGTGAGCGACGCGTCCGTGCCGCAGGAGGCCTGTCTGGCCTTCGCCTGCCCGGTCCACGACGACGAAGTGCGTATGACCAACAACGCCTGGCGCTTCTCCAAGCGCCAGGTCCAGGCGGCGCTGGACCTGACCCTGTTCAAGGTGATCAACGACTTCACCGCCCAGGCCCTCGGCGTCCCCCATGTCGCCGCCGACGACCTGGTCCCGGTGGGCAGCGGCGAGGCCGAGGCGCATCGTGCCTGCCTGGTGATCGGCCCCGGCACCGGGCTGGGCGTGGCCGGCCTCTTCCCCGGCCGTCACGCCTGGATTCCGCTGTCCACCGAGGGGGGCCACGTGACCTTCGCGCCCACCGATGCCGTCGAACAGCAACTGCTGCCCTACTTCCGCGACTGCTACGGGCGCGTCTCGGTGGAACGCCTGCTCTGCGGCCAGGGGCTGCTCGACCTGTATCACGCCTTCGCCCGACTGCAGGGCGCGGAAACGCGCTTCGACAGCCCCGCTCAGGTCACCCAGGCGGCGCGGGACGGCGAGAGCCTGGCCGAGGCCAGCGTGCTGCGCTTTCTCAAGATACTGGGTGACGTCTGCGGCGACGCGGCCCTGACCCTGGGCGCGCGTGGCGGCGTCTACCTGTGCGGCGGGATCGTGCCGCGCCTGCTCGACTGGCTGCCGGACAGCGACTTCCGCCGCGCCTTTGCCGACAAGGGCCGCATGAGCGCTTACAATGCCGACATTCCGGTGTGGGTGGTCACGGCACCCTGGACGGGGCTGCTGGGCGCCTGCGAGGCATTGCACAACGAGGAGGTGACATGATTCCGGCATCCCTGCGCGAGTTGCTCGACGCGACCCACGGCCAGCGCCGCGCCGAGTGGGCCGGCCGCGAGGTATGGCTGGCCAACGAGCCCTGGGGGGAGCTGGCGGTGTCGTTGCAGGGCGCCCAGGTGCTTCATTATCGTCCGGCCGGCGAATCGGTCGACGATTGGCTGTGGGTGACCCCCACGCCCCAGGACCTGCCCGGGGCGATTCGCGGCGGCATTCCGCTGTGCTGGCCGTGGTTCGCCGACGAGCGTTTCGCCGACGAGTCGCCGGACCACTCGGGACCGATGCACGGTCCGGCGCGCAAGGCCGAGTGGCGGCTCGACGCCGCCGACGAGCACGCCGAAGGCGTCGAGGTGCACCTCTCCCCCGTCGAGCGCCTGCACAGCCAACTCGTGCCGCGTGCGGTGATCCGCGCCAACGCCCAGCGCCTGCAGGTCGAACTGATCACCGAGCATCGCGGCGAGACGCCGGTCAAGCTGACCGCCGCCCTGCACAGCTATTTCGCCGTCGCCCACAGCCATGCCTGTCGGGTCGAGGGGCTCGCCGGGGCGCGCTACCTGGACAAGCTCGAGGACTTCGCCGAGCACGTCCAGCAGGGCGAACTGGGCATCCGCGGCGCGGTCGATCGCATCTACCAGTCCAACCGCGAGACGGTCCTCGACGACGGCCGGCGCCGCCTGCGCATCGCCAAGCAGGGCAGCGATTCGACGGTGGTCTGGCAGCCCGACGACGCACCCCCCGACGACGTACCCGGCGAGGCCGGCCACCGTTTCGTCTGCGTCGAGGCGGCCTGCACGCGCCTCGACCCGGTATGGCTGGTGCCCGGTGCCCAGCATCTGCTGGCGACCACGATCAGCCGCGACGAGACCGCCCGATGAGCGATTCCCTGGATTTCGACGTGCCCTTCCTGCTGGGCATGATGCGCCTCCACGAGGCCCATACCCTGAACACCCCGGCGCGGCTGGCCGACTGGATCGAGGCACGCCTCGACGAGGGGCTCCACTGGTTCGACCACGCCGACATCTATGGCAAGGGCGCCGGCGAGACACGCTTCGGCGAGGCGCTGCGCGCCCGCCCGGCGCTGGCCGCCCGGGTCCGCGTGGTGACCAAGGCCGACATCGTGCTGCCCCAGCTCGACGACTCCGGTCACGGCGTCAAGCACTACGACACCTCGCCGGCGTATCTGAAGGCGGCCATCGACGCCGCACTGTCGCGGCTGAACGTCGCGCGTCTGGATCACTTCCTGCTCCACCGCCCCGACCCGCTGATCGAGGTCGAGGCCACCGCCGCGGCCCTGGACGACGCCATCGACAGCGGCAAGGTCGGCGCCGTGGGGGTCTCCAACTTCCTCCCCGAGCAGTGGCGGCGCCTGCAGGACGCCATGCGCCACCCGCTGGTGGCCCATCAGCTGGAACTCTCTCTGGCTCACGCCGAACCGCTGTTCGACGGCCGCTACGATGCCGTCCTTCACGACGGCCAGCGGCCCCTGGCCTGGTCGCCGCTGGGGGGCGGCACGGTCTTCGAGGACGTGCTGGGCGATTCGCTGACCCGACTCGCCGAGGAGTATCAGGTCAGCCGCGCCGGACTGGCACTGGCCTGGCTGCGCCGGATACCCGGCGGCCCGGTACCGGTGATCGGCACCCTGCGCGAGTCGCGCATCCGCGAGCTGGCCGCGGATGGCAGCCATGCCATCGATCGTGCCACCTGGTTCGCCCTGCTCGAGGAATCCCGCGGGCAGCGCGTGGCATGACCCCTCGGCGCCCGGTGGCGGTGACGGCCAGGTGGCACGAGGCCACAGGCTCGGCGCAGCCGGCGAGCGCCCGGTGACAAGCGTCAGGCCCTCTGAGAAGATCGGGTGACACGATTCATCCAGGGTTTGTACGAAAAGGCGACGAGCGCAGACAGTTTTCGTACAAGGCCCAGCAAGCAAAACGGACAACAAGAGGACACGCCCCCCATGTTCCAACTCACCCGCAGCGTCACCTGGCAGGCCCTCGAGACGCTCCACCGGGAAACCGCCAACGACCGCATCCGCGATTATTTCAGCGCCGATCCGGCGCGCTTCGACAAGATGAGCCTGCGTGTCGGGGGGCTGTTCCTCGACTACTCCAAGCACCACATCTCGGACACGGTGCTGGACAAGCTGCTCGAACTCGCCGATCACTCGGCGCTGGTACAGCGTCGCGCGCAGATGTTCTCCGGCGACATCATCAACGTCACCGAGAACCGCCCGGTGCTGCATACCGCCCTGCGCAACCAGGGTGACGCCCCGCTGATGGTCGACGGCAAGGACGTGATGCCCGAGATCAAGCGTACCCGCGAGCAGATCCGCGCCTTCTCCGAGGCCGTGCGCGACGGCAGCTGGCAGGGTTACAGCGGCAAGCGCATCAAGGACGTGGTCAACATCGGCATCGGCGGTTCGGACCTGGGGCCCAACATGGCCTGCCGGGCCCTGCTCGAGTATCGCAACCAGGACCTCAACTTCCACTTCGTCTCCAACGTCGACGGCGCCCACATCCAGAAGGTCCTGCGCCGGCTCGACCCGGCGACCACGCTGTTCATCGTCTCGACCAAGACCTTCTCCACCCAGGAGACGCTGCTCAACGCCAAGACCGCGCGGCGCTGGTTCCTCGACAACGCCGGCGAGGACGCCGACGTCGGCGCCCATTTCATCGCCGCTTCCACCAACCGCAAGGCGGCCATGGAATTCGGCATCCGCGAGGAGAACGTCTTCGAGTTCTGGGCCTGGGTCGGCGGGCGCTATTCGATGTGGTCGTCGATCGGCCTGCCCATCGCCCTGTCGATCGGCTTCGACGGCTTCATGGAGCTGCTCGAGGGCGCCTACGAGATGGACCGCCACTTCATCGAGGCGCCCAACGACCGCAACATGCCGGTACTGATGGCGCTGATCGGCATCTGGTACATCAACTTCCACGGTGCCGAGACCCACGCCATCGTGCCCTACGATCAGGCCCTGCATCAGTTGCCGGCCTTCCTCCAGCAGCTCGACATGGAGTCCAACGGCAAGTCGGTGGACATCTTCGGCCACCCGGTCGACTACAAGACCGGGCCGATCGTCTGGGGCCAGACCGGCTCCAACGGCCAGCACGCCTTCTTCCAGTTGCTCCACCAGGGCACCCGCTACGTGCCGATCGACTTCATCGCCTCGCTCAAGCCCGACGAGGGCATGGAGGAGCACCACTTCGCCCTGCTCACCAACATGCTGGCCCAGGCCAACGCCTTCATGGAGGGCAGCCAGCAGGGCAGCCAGCTCGACCCCTACAGCTGCCCGGGCAACCGCCCGTCGAGCACCCTGTTGCTCGACGAGCTGACGCCGCGCAACCTCGGCGCGCTGATCGCGCTCTACGAGCACAAGGTGTTCGTCCAGGGGGTGATCTGGAACATCAACTCCTTCGACCAGTGGGGCGTCCAGCTCGGCAAGCGCATCGCCGGCGAGATCAGCGAGCGCATCGACGAGCGGGTCCAGGATTTCGACGCCTCGACCCAGGGCCTGCTGGCCCTGGTCCGTCAGCACTTCCCCGGCAACCAGGGCGGCGACACCACCGCCGCCAAGCGTGAAGGCCGGGGCAAGGGCAAGAGCCAATCCACCACTCAGGGAAAGCGTTCATGATTCCCGTCATCGCCTTCGGCGAAGCACTCGTCGACATGCTCTCCAGCCGGCTCGGCGACGACACCGGCGGCACGGAGACCTTCACGCCCTATGCCGGCGGCGCGCCGGCCAACGTCGCCGTGGCCTGTGCCAGGCTCGGCGTGGAAAGCCACTTCCTGGGCATGGTCGGCGACGACCGCTTCGGCCGCCTGCTGACCGCCGAGATGGCCAGCCACGGCGTCGACACCTCGGGCGTGAGGGTGACGACGGAGGCCCGCACCGCCCTGGCCTTCGTCTCCCGCGACGCCGACGGCGAGCGGACCTTCGATTTCTACCGTCCGCCCGCCGCCGATCTGCTATATCGCCTCGAGCACCTGCCGGCGGGGATCTTCGCCGAGCCGGCGATCGTCCACCTGTGCAGCAACAGCCTCACCGAAGAGGCGATCGCCGAGACCACCCTGGCGCTGGCCGACATCGCGCGGCGCTCGGGCAGCCTGGTCAGTGTCGACGCCAATCTGCGCCACAACCTGTGGCCCGAGGGCCAGGTGGATATCGGCCTGGCCACGGCGCTGCTCGATCGCGCCGACCTGCTCAAGCTCTCGCGGGACGAGGTCGAGGCGCTGCGTGGCGATCATCCGGTGGACGCCTGGCTCAATCAACGCTTCGCCGCCGGGGTGAAGCTGATCGTGATCACCGACGGCGCCGCGCCCGTGGAGGTTCACCGGCTCAATCAGCGGCTCACGGTCACGCCGCCGGCGGTCCGGGCCGTGGATACCACCGCCGGCGGCGATGCCTTCATCGGCGGGCTGCTCGCCATGCTCGCCGAAGACGACGTCGATGCCGGTGCGTTCGCCGCCTGGTGCGACGACACGCCGCGTCTCGAACGGGCGGTGGACGTGGCCTGTCGCTGCGGCGCTCACGCCGTGACCCGCCCCGGGGCCTATGCGTCGCTGCCCTCGAAGGCGGATCTCGATCAGCTCAAGGGCAGCCTGGAATAGAACAGAGCCGTCGCCCGCCGCACAAGAACGCGATCAGGCGGTGGGCAGGCGCCGCTTCAGCCAGCCGCCGATATCGGCGATCTGCTGCGGGCACAGGGCATGGGCCATCGGGTAGCTGCGATAGTGCGCCGGCAGGCCCAGCTCACGCGCCCGCTCGTAGCCGGCCCGCCCCAGCGATTCGGGAACGATCGGATCGAAGGTGCCGTGGTGCACCTCGACCGCCAGGTCGCGATTGGCCTCGGCGACGTCGAGCGTGTCACCGGTGGCGAAGTAGGTGGACATCGCCAGCAGGCCGGCGAGCCGGTGCGGATAGGTCAACGCCGCCTGATAGGCGACCGCCCCGCCCTGGGAGAAGCCGGCGATCACGATCCGCCGGCTGTCGATGCCCGCCTCGCGCTGGGCATCGATCAGGGCCTGCACGGTCGCCGCCGAGGCCTCGAGCTGCTCGACGTCGATCTTGCGCGACAGGTCCATCTCGAGGATGTCGTACCAGGCCGGCATGCGCATGCCGCCGTTGACGGTCACCGCCCGGACCGGGGCGTGCGGCAGGACGACCCGCAGGGCCAGCTCGCGCGGCAGGCCGAGCGCCGGCACCAGCGGTTCGAAGTCGCTGCCGTCGGCCCCCAGGCCGTGCAGCAGAATCAGCGCGGCGTCCGCCGCCTGCCCGTTAGCGGGTTCGATCACCCGTGGCTCGCGTGCCATGCCATTCTCCTCGGCGCCGTGTGGATGGAACAGGAACGGCACAGCCTATCACGCCACCCGACGCCACGCCTCAGAACGGCCAGACCCGCGGGATCAGCAGCAGCGAGGTGACGCCCACCAGCACGCTCAGCGGCCCGCCGACGCGCAGGAAGTCGCCGAAACGGTAGCCGCCCGGGCCGTAGACCATCAGGTTGGTCTGGTAGCCCAGCGGGGTCAGGAAGCTCGCCGAGGCGGCGAACATCACCGCGACGGCGAACGGCATGACGCTCACCCCAAGGCTCTCGGCGCCGGCGGTGACGATGGGAAAGGCGATCACCGCCGCGGCGTTGTTGGTCACCACTTCGGTGAGCAGCGCGACCAGCACATAGGCCCCGATCAGCATCAGGTAAGGGTCGCCGCCGGCCAGCGTCATCGCCTGCTGGGCCACGGCCGCCGCCGCCCCGGAACTGTCCAGCGCCGCGCCCAGGCCGAAGGAGGCCCCGATGGTCAGCAGCACCTGGGTATCCAGGCTGCGCTTGGCCGCGCCGACCGAACAGCAGCGGGTGAGCAGGCTCGCCAGGGCGCCGAGCATCGCCGCATTGAGCATGCTCAACACGCCGAAGCTGGCCAGCGCCACCACCCCGGCGAGGATCGTCCACGCCAGCCAGGCCTTCTCGTGGACCGGACGCGCCTGGCCGTTGACCTGGCTGATCAGCAGGAAGTCCCGCGATTGGCGATGGCGCTCGATGAACGGCGGGCGCGCCTCGAGCAACAGCACGTCGGCCGGCTGCAGGCGAACCTGGCCCAGGTTGCCGTCGACCCGCTCGCCGTTGCGACAGACCGCCAGGACCGCGGCGCCGTAGAGCGTGCGAAAGTGCCCCTCGCGAATACGCTGGCCGATGAACTGGCACTGATCGGAGACCACCGCCTCGACCAGCCGGCGCTCGCGGAAATCCTTCTGCAGGCTCGACTCGCCGAGGCTCGACGGTCGCAGCCCGCGGAACTGCTGCAGTTCGATGGCCGCCTCGCTGGTACCGGCGAACACCAGTCTGTCGCCGGCCTTGAGCCTCTCACCCGGGCCGACGACGCTGACCACGTTGCCGCCACGTTCGATCTCGACCAGAAACAAGCCACGCAGATGACGCAGCCCGGCCTCCTCGACCGTCTTCTCGACCAGCGGGCCCTCCGGGTCGACGGCCATCTCGATGGTGAACTCGCGAGGGTTCTCGAAGGCCTGGGCGGCACTGCGCCGATCGGGCAGCAGCCGGCGCCCCGCGAACAGCAGGTAACCGAGACCCACCAACGCCACCGGCACGCCGACCCAGGCGATGGCGAAAAGGTGCAGCGAGTCCTCGGGGTAGCGCGCGGTGAGCAGGCCATTGACCACCAGGTTGGTGCTGGTGCCCAGCAGCGAGCAGGTGCCGCCGAGAATCGAGGCGAAGCTCAGCGGAATCAGGAAACGATGCACCTTGAAGTCGAGTCGCCGGCTCCAGCTCATCACCGCCGGCACGTAGGTCGCCACCACCGGGGTATTGTTGAGGAAGGCGCTCATCGTCGCGACCGGCACCAGCAGGCGCGCCATGGCGCCGGCCTCGCCGCGCGGCCGGCCCAGCACGTGACGGATGATCAGATCCATGCCGCCGGTCTCGCGGATGCTGGCGACCAGCACGTACATGAACGCCACGGTGAACAGGCCGTCGTTGGCAAAGCCGGCCAGTGCCTGCTGCGGACCGATCACGCCCAGGGTCAGCAGCACGATCACCCCGCCGAGCAGGATCATGTCGGCGCCGAGACGCGTCGTGCCCATCAGGACAAACGCGATGGCGACGGTCGCGAGCGAGATCCAGGCATCGGGAGACATGGCGGTCCTGCGGCTGAAAGAGATTCAGTGCGCATTTTGACCGCCATGCTTTATATCATGAAGTTATTTGTGGAAATTTGGCTAGACCTTAATCGCCTAAGCGCTTTCCGCCGCCGGTGGCTTGGCCCCACCCAACCCCCACCAGGCCTTGAGCGACTGGGTGGGCATCGTCTGACGCCGCTCGGTCTCGGGCAGCAGCGATGCCGCATCGACATCGGCCGCCTCGTCGCTCGGCGGATTCGCCTCGAGCTGCTCCAGCCGCGTGAGCACCCAGGGCGGATTGACCTCGGCGGGGATGCACACCAGGCGGTGGCGCTGCAGCCACTCACCGGCCCGGATGCTGCTGGTGTAGCGCAGCAGCGGTGCGGAGGCGACCATGCCCAGCAATACCGGCGACAGCCACCAGAAGAACAACGGAGCGTAGTAATAACTCACGCCGCCCCAGAGCAGGCCCAGCAGGGTCATCGCCCCGGTGCGCCGCCACGCCACGCGCCACGGGATCAGGCGACCGCCACGGACCTGCGAACTCCATGACACGGTGCGCCCGGCGAGCACGCTGACCACGAACCAGGCGTGGAAGGCCATCATCAACGGCGCGATGAGAATCGAGAAGAGCACCTCGAGAAACGCGCTGACCGCCAGGCGGAAACCGCCGCCGAAATCCCGGCGTCGCTGGAGCAGGCCGACGATCATCCCGAGCAGCTTGGGCAGCAACAGCATCAGCACGGTGATCACCAGCAGCGAGGCGATCATCGCCACCTTGGATTCCGGCCATTCGGGGAATAGCTGGTAGCCCTCGTTGAAGAAACGCACCTTGGCGACCGCCCGCACCACGGCATCGACGGTACTCAGGCCCAGCATGATCAGCCACAGCAGCGAGGCCATGTAGGCCAGCGCCCCGAGCAGGAAGTGCAGGCGGTTGATCGGGTGCAGCCCCCGCGAGAGCAGCAGGCGCAGATGCTGCATGTTGCCTTGACACCAGCGACGGTCGCGCTTGGCGTAGTCGACCATGTTGCCCGGCAGTTCCTCGTAGCTGTCCTCGAGGCCGGCGTGGAGCCGGACCTCCCAGCCGGCGCGACGCAGCAGCGCCGCCTCGACGAAGTCGTGACTGAGGATGTCGCCGCCCATCGGCGCCTTGCCGGGCAGCGCCGGCAGCCCGCAGTGATTGACGAAGGCCTCGATGCGAATGATCGCGTTGTGCCCCCAGTAGTTGGCGGTGTCGCCCTGCCAGACGCTCTGCCCGGCCGCCAGCATGGGGCTGTAGAGGGTCGCCGCGAACTGCAGGAAGCGCCCGAACAGGGTATTGGACCGCGCCGGCAGCGGCACGGTCTGCAAGAGTCCCAGGCGTGGATTGGCCTGCATGGTGGCGGCCATGCGCACCAGCGTCCGGCCACCCATCACGCTGTCGGCGTCGAGGATGATCATGCTCTCGTAGGCCTGACCCCAGCGGCAGCAGAAGTCTTCCAGGTTGCCGACCTTGCGGCCGATGTTGCGCTCGCGGCGGCGGTAGTAGAGCCGCAGTCCGCCGGGCATGCGCTTGCGCAGGGCCGCCGCGGCACGCCGCTCGGCATCGGCGATTTCCGAATCGGTGGTGTCGCTGAGCAGATAGACGTCGAACGCCGCCGCCTTGCCGGTCTCGACCAGCGAATCGCAGGTCGCCTCGAGCCCGGCGATCACGCGTGACGTTTCCTCGTTGTAGACCGGCATCACCAGGGCGATGCGCCGCTCGGGATCGAGGGTCTCGTCGAGCGGCGCGGCCCGCTTGAGGGTCAGCGGGTCGCGCTTGAAGACCACCACCAGGAAGCCGGCGATCCCCGACCAGAACGAGACCGTCAGCCAGGCGAACATGAACACGAACAGCCCCAGGATCGTGCCTTCGAGCACGGTCAGGCCGTTGGCACGCAGGATGTCGAACATCATGTAGGCACCCTGCAGGCTGGTCACCACCGACAGGGTGAAGAAGATCAGCCGCCGCAATCCCAACAGCGGCATGCCCTGGCCACCGGGGCAACCGGCCGAACGGGAATCGCTGGAAGGCGCCTCGTGAGCGTCGGCCCCGGGCGTGTCGTCATCGGGGCGCTCGCCGGCGACGGCACCCAGGGTGGCACCGCCGGCGTGGCTCGGATGTTGTGTACGGGAGTCGTTTTCACAGGACATCGGGATTCCACAGGTAGCTCCAGGTTTCGGTCAACCGCTGACCGCGCAGCTTGAGTTCGAGCTGCATGTCGGCGGATTCGCCTTGCGGGTCCAGCTTGAAGGACGCACGCCAGGTCTTGCCGTCGGGCAAGCGCCGCACCTGAAGGTCGTTGACCTTGCCGTGGGAGACGTTGAGCTCGGCCTTGACCGGCTGCGAGGCATCGAGACCGGCGAGCGCGTCACCGCGGAAGTCGACCACGAAACGCCGCAGGCCGTGCGAGGGCGGGTTCTTCTGCCCCGGATCGGCGCCCCAGCCGTTGCGCATGCGCACCGCCCGGCCCAGCGACTCGTCGGGCACCGCGCCATCATGGGTCGACAGGCGATACTGGTAACGCCGCGACTCGCCGGCCTTGAACGGCTTGTCGGGGACCCAGTAGGTGATGATGTTGTCGTGGATCTCCTTGTCGGTGGGGATCTCGACCAGCTCGACGCCGCCCTGCCCCCAGTCGCCCTCGTCGGGACGCACCCACAGACTGGGACGACGCTGATAGCCGGCATCCATGTCCAGATAGTGCTCGAAGTCGCGATCGCGCTGCATCAGGCCGAAGCCCAGCGGGTCGGTGTCGCGCAGCTGGGTGACGTTCAGCGAGGGCGGGTTGGACAGCGGCCGCCAGATCCACTGACCGGTCGAGGTGTGCATCAGCAGGCCGTCGGAGTCGTGCACTTCGGGGCGATAGTCGTCATAGTCGCCCTGGCTGTTCTCGCCGTGCAGGAACATGCTGGTCAGCGGCGCCACGCCCAGCTTGCCGACCTCCTGGCGGGCGAACAGCCGGGCATCGACGTCGACGACCGTGTTCGCACCGGCATGGATGTCGAAGCGGTAGGCCCCGGTGACCGAGGGACTGTCGAGCAGCGCGAAGAGGATCATGTCGGACGCGTTGGGCTCGGGGCGTACCAGCCAGAAGGCACGAAACGCCGGAAACTCCTCGCCGCCCTGGGTGGCCGTGTCGACCGCCAGCCCGCGAGCCGACAGCCCGTACCCCTGGCCGCGACCGACCAGCCGGAAATAGGAGGCACCGAGAAAGACCGCGATCTCGTCCTTGTAGTCGGGGGTGTTGACCGGATAGTGCAGACGAAAGCCGGCGAACCCCAGCTTGGCGGGGTCGGTCTTCTCCACCACCTCCTTGACGGCGGACGCGGAATCCTCGTAATCGAACATTGACGCCTCGAAGCCGATGTCCTCGATGCGCCCGCCCTTGAGGACGTGCATTTCCACCGGCACGTCATAGAGGAAGCCGGGGTGGAAGAACTGGACCTCGAACAGCCGGTCGTCACGCCACAGGGCGTGTTCCTTGCGAAAATGGATGTTGCGGTAATCGTCGTAGGCGAGATTCTTCAGGGCATCGGGCAACTGGGACTGGGGCTTGCTGTACTCCTGCCCGGCCAGGGTCCTGGCCCGTTCGATGACGCGATCGAAGAGCGCCTGGGGCGTCCAGTCCTCGCGCGGCGCCGGGGGCGCTTCCTGCCCGGTCGATGCCGGCTGATTCTGGGCGGCGCCCTGCGGTGCCGACGCATTCTGCTGCGACGAGCCCTCGTCGGCGGCCGGCGCCTGAGACGACTGACTCGATTCCTGCGGGGGTGCAGACGTTTCCTGAGCCTCGGCGACCGGCACGGCCAGACACAGGCCTGCCAGCGCCAAGCATTGCCACACCTTCATGTGCATTCCTCATTCCCTAGTTAACAATGCGACCCCTCTGTTCACTGCCCACACTATAGCGGTTTGCCGTTGCCGACGCGCCTGGGCAATGATGGGAACCCGTCATCCACGCCCGGTGCCTGCCGTTACCGATGCGGAGCGAGCCCTTGTATCATAACCTGCTAATTTTATTCGTCATCAATCTGCTGCTCGCCAGTCTGACGTTCCTCACGCACTCCATGGCCGGACACGGCTGGCTGGCCCTGGAAGCGCCCTGGCTGCTGCTCGCGCTGACCCTGCCGAGTCGCGGCACGCGTCGCCGCCTCGCCCCCTGGCTGGCCGGCGTGCTGAGTCTGCTGGTGCTGCTCGCGATCCTCGACGCCCTGGCCCGGTTGAGCCTGGGGCGTGCCTTCAATCCCTTGCTCGACACCAGTCTGGCACGCCCAGCCTACCATTTGATGATCGACAATGTCGGCAAGTTCCTGACCGTGACCGGGCTCGTGGTGGCGGCGGCACTGTGGCTGATGCTGACGTGGGGGCTGACGCGACTGCTGGCCGGGGCCCGTCCGCTACCGGTCGCAGCCCGCCACCGGGCCGCTATCGCGCTGATGCTGGTGCCGCTGGGCGCCGGGCTGGCCCCGCTGACGGCGCCGGCACCGCTGGCGACGCCAGCGCTGACGCTGATCGAGCGGCACTGGCAGCAATGGCGGGAGACACACGACACCCTGAGCGACTTCCGCCGACGGCTCGCCGAACGGGCCGCCCCCGCCCGGGCACTTCCCGGACTGGCCGGCCACGACGTGGCATTGACCTTCATCGAGTCCTACGGCGTATCGGCGCTGTTCGACCCGCGCTATGCCCCGGTACTCCGGCCACGGCTCGAACGCCTGCGCCGCGATTTTGCGGCCGCCGGGCTGCATGTCGCCAGCGCCCGGCTCACCGCACCGGTACAGGGTGGACAGTCGTGGCTGGCGCACGGCAGCGTGATCAGCGGGTTGTGGTTGACCAGTCAGCGGCATTACGACCTATTGCTGGCACAGGGGGCGCCGACGCTGGTCGACGACTTTCGCCTCACGGGGCAGCGCAGCGTGGCGATCATGCCGGCGATCACCGCCCCCTGGCCGGCCGGGCGCCGGCTGGGCTACGACGCGATCCTCGACGCCCGCAACATCCCCTATCAGGGGCCCGCCCTCAACTGGGTGACCATGCCCGACCAGTACACCTGGCGCTTCTTCGCCGACTACCGGGAACGTCAGGCACGACCGCTGTTCGCCGAGCTGGCGATGATCTCGAGTCATGCCCCGTGGACGCCGATCCTGCCGCTGCTCGACGACTGGGACGGCCTGGCCGGCGGCGGGCGTTTCGCGTCCTGGGCGGACGCCGGCCCGAGCCCGGAGGTCCTGTGGCAGGACCCGGAGCGGGTACGCCACCATTACATTCGCGCGATCGATTATGCGCTGGCGGCGATGGGCGGATTCGCCGAGCGCTATCTGGGAAAGGAGGCCCTGCTGATCGTGCTCGGCGATCATCAGCCGGCACCGCTGATCACCGGAGAGGACGCCAGTCGCGACGTGCCGGTCCATGTGATCAGCGCCGACCCGACGCTGATCCGGCCCTTCATCGCCGCCGGCTTCAAGCCCGGCCTGATGCCGCCGAGCGACCCCGCCCGCTGGCGTCAGGCCGACTTCCGCGGCCTGCTGCACCGACTGTTCGGCGCACACCGCGGCGCCGCAACACCGGGGTCTCAGTAATCCACCACCAGGTTCCCCTTGGGCCGGCTGCAGCAGGACAGGATGTAGCCTTCGGCGATGTCCTCGTCGGTGATCCCGCCGTTGTGGTCCATCTCGACCTCGCCGGACTTGATGCCCACGCGGCAGGTACCGCAGATCCCCATCCCGCAGGCCTTGGGAATGTGCAGGCCGAGCTTGGCGGCGGCGGCATGGACCGTCTCGCCGGGCTGGATGCGCACGCTCTTGCCGGACCCGGCGAATTCCACCTGGAGCAGATCGGCGTAATCGATCTCCTCGGCCTCGGCCTCGGCCTGCTCGGCGAGTTCGCGAACGTCCTCGCGGACGTCGAGGGGCGTGGCACCGAACGACTCCTGATGGTAATGGCTCATGTCGAAGCCATTGCTGCGCAGGATCTGCTTGACGGCGTTCATGTAGGGCGTCGGCCCGCAGCAGAAGATCTCGCGTTCGAGATAGTCCGGGACCATCAGCTCGAGCATCGCCTCGGTGAGGAAACCGCGGTAGCCGGCCCAGGCCTCGCCGATGTCGGACTTGTTCTCGCAGACCACGTGCAGCTTGAATTCCGGCAGCCGCGAGAACATGTGCACCAGCTCGCGGTGATAGATCACGTCACGCGGCGAGCGCGCGCAATGCACGAAGTCGACGTCGACGTTGGCATTGGTGTCGAAGAACCAGCGGGTCATCGACATCAGCGGGGTGATCCCCACGCCACCCGACAGGAACAGCACCTTCTCGGCGGGGTAGTCGATGACGTTGAAGTCGCCCACCGGGCCGTGCACCGCCAGCTCGTCGCCGACCTTGAGGTTGTCGTGCAGCCAGTTGGAGACCCGGCCGTCGGGCAGACGCTTGACGGTGATCGAGAAACTGTAGGGGATCGACGGCGAGCTGGAGATGGTATAGGAGCGCATGATCGGCTCGCCGTCGATCTCCAGTTCCAGGGTGACGAACTGCCCCGGCTTGAAGAAGAACAGCACCGGCTGCTCGGCCATGAAGCAGAAGGTGCGGACGTCCCAGGTTTCCTGGATCACCTTGACGCAACGCACGCGGTGGCGACCGTTGGTCCAGGTCTGGGTGGTCACCGGATTGAAGTAATTCATTGTCATCGTTGTCTCTGCCTGCCGGAACATGGGCTGCCTGACGACTGCCCCCACCACCTGCCGAGGCCCTCGTCGTGTTGGCATTCTGGGGCACGCCCCGGCAGGGCGACTTGTCTGCCAACGACCTGCACATGTCAGGCACGTCCAGGGTCCCCCCTCGCCCCCCGGGCAGACGTCGCCCTCGATATCGTCTCAGGTCGCGCCCAGACAACCCTCATGGCCAGCGCTCGGCCACACTCGGCGCAACCGTGGTGGCTAACGGGACGTTGCCGCCACAGACACGCCGTGCATTCCCCGATCATCACCGACCGTTGTCATCGCCGTCCTCGCGGGAGGCAGCGATGCATGAGGACTCGTTCATGGACCTGATAGCTCGTTCCCCGTTCGAAGACCCCCTGGGCAGCGTCAAGGAGGCCACCGCCAACCTGTTGCACGAACGCGACCGCACCTTCTCGTTGCCCCAGGCGTTCTACAACGATCCGCGCCTGTTCGCGCTCGACATGCAGCAGATCTTCGCCAAGGAGTGGCTGTTCGCCGGCATGAGTTGCGAGATCCCCGCCAAGGGCAACTACATGACCGTCGAGGTCGGCGACAATTCGGTGATCATCGTGCGCGGTGCCGGGAACGAGATCCACGCCTTCCACAACGTCTGTCGCCACCGCGGTTCACGACTGTGCGTGCAGGAAAAGGGCAAGGTCGCCAAGCTGGTCTGTCCCTATCACCAGTGGACCTACGAGCTCGACGGTCGGCTGCTGTTCGCCGGCACCGACATGGGCGCCGACTTCGACCTGGCCAGCTACGGCCTCAAGCCGGTACACGTGCGCAGCGCCGGGGGCTTCATGTTCATCAGCCTGGCCGAACAGCCGCCGGCCATCGACGACTTCCTGGTCTCGCTCGAGCACTACCTCGAGCCCTACGAGATGGACAACGTCAAGGTCGCGGTGGAATCGAGCATCGTCGAGCAGGCCAACTGGAAGCTGGTGATCGAGAACAACCGCGAGTGCTATCACTGCAACGGGTCCCACCCGGAACTGCTCAACTCGCTGCAGGAATTCGACGATACCGACGACCCGCGGGCCACCGAATCCTACAAGGCGCTGGTCGAGCGCAAGCAGGCCGACTGGAGCTGCCAGAACGTGCCCTGGCAGCTCACCCGCTTCGGCAAGCGCAACCGCCTGACGCGGACGCCGCTGCTCGACGGCACGGTGTCGATGACTCTGGACGGCAAGCCGGGCTGCCAGAAGCTCATGGGCCGCTTGACCGATCCCGACATGGGCTCGCTGCGCATTCTTCACCTGCCCAACTCGTGGAACCATTTCATGGGCGATCATGCGGTGGTCTTCCGGGTGATGCCGCTCGGCCCGCAGCAGACCCGGGTCACCACCAAGTGGCTGGTGCACAAGGATGCGGTCGAGGGCAAGGACTATCATCCCGAGGAACTGCGCCGGGTATGGGACGCCACCAACGACCAGGACCGGCGCCTGGCCGAGGAGAACCAGCGCGGCATCAACTCCATGGCCTACCAGCCCGGCCCCTACTCCGAGACCTACGAGTTCGGCGTGATCGACTTCCTGGACTGGTACGGCGAACGCATGCTGGCCAACCTGGGCCACGCTCCCTCGCTGCAGCTCGCCCAGGGCTGATCCGGCGGGACCGGCTCGCCGGGTGCTGGACGCCCGGCGAGTCGCATGATGGGATAGCGGCGAACCCGATTGCCACGAGGCTGCGCATGTCCCAACCATCCGACACGTCATCGTTCGCTGCCGCCGATCTCGAGCCGGCGACCCTCTACCGCTTGATGAGCGGCTCGATCGCGCCGCGGCCGATCGCCTGGGTCTCCACCGTCGACGCCGACGGCAACGCCAATCTGGCGCCCTTCTCGTTCTTCAACGTCGCCAGCGTCGACCCGCCGATCCTCGCCTTCGCCCCGCTGCTCGACGCGCAGAGCCAGGCCAAGGACACCGTTCGCAACATCGAGACGGTCCCCGAATGCGTGGTTCACATCAGTGGCGAAGCCCTGATCGAGGCCCTCAACGCCACCAGCGCGACCCTGCCCCCCGGCGAGGACGAATTCACCCACGCCGGACTCGACAAGGCGCCCCTGGGTGACCTGCGGGTGCCACGCATCGCCGACGCACCGATCGCCTTCGGTTGCCGGGTCCGCGAGGTGGTGCGCTTCGGAGACCGGCCGCGAGCCGGGCGTCTGGTGCTCGCCGAGATCGTCGTCATCCATGCCGACCCGGCGGTGTGGGACGGTCGCCACGTCGATATCGAGACGCTGCGCCCGGTCGGCCGTCTGGCCGGTGCCGACTACGCCCGCGTCACCGATCGCTTCGCCCTGCAAAGGCCCGACTGAGGCCATGATGCCCCGGGCCGGCTGCCCGGGGCCCCCTCTCGGCCCCCATGGGCCTCTCCAGGTGTGCGGTCCCGCGGTCGCTCACCGCAAGCCGGGCAGCAGGAAGCGCTCGATCGCCTGACGCACCGAGGGCAGCATCACGTCGGTGTGCGCCATCAGTTCCCGGACCAGTTCCTGGAGCCCCGGCACGCCCACCTCGACGTGCTTGCGCAGGGCCATCCGCGCGCAGGTCTCGGGACAGGCGTGATCGGGTATCCGCACGTCCAGCGCCTGCAGCCGGGCGCGAAAATCGTCCCCATCGATCAACTCGACAATCATCATGACGCACCTCCTGATCACCCGGGGCGGGAGCCCCTGCCGTCGACTTCTCGTCAGATAGTCAACGCTCGGCCCGGTCGGCGCAACGCCCGGCAGCCCCCGGCACCCGGGCATGCCGAGCATTGTCATGTGCATGTCGCTTCCGGGCATCTCGCCACCAGTCGAGTCTCGCACGGCCGTCGGCCCGCACGCCGAGGTCGGTTTCAGACAACCGAGCCTGCCGGCCCCGGCGAAGAATCAGCCGGTCGCGACCGCACGCCGCGGCGTGAACAACAACAACGAGGAAAGCCCATGGAACAACGAGACGGCCCCGTCATGCGCCCGGGGCAGGACAACACCCAGGTACTGGGACTGGATTTCCACAATCCGGTCTTCCCGCTTTCGGCGATCGCCATTCTGGCGTTCATCATCTACGCCCTGGTCTACCCCGACGCCGCCAACACCCAGATGGTCACCGCGCGAACCTGGGCCATCGACCATTTCGACTGGCTGTTCATGATCGCCGGCAACGTCTTCGTGATCTTCTGCCTGACGATGATCGTGCTGCCGGTGGGCCGCATTCGCCTGGGTGGCAGTGGCGCGCGACCGGAGTTCTCGACCCTGTCCTGGTTCGCCATGCTGTTCGCCGCGGGCATGGGCATCGGCCTGATGTTCTGGAGCGTCGCCGAACCGGTGGCCTATTACACCGACTGGTACGGCACCCCGCTCAACGTGCCCGCCGGTACCCCGGACGCGGCCAGCGCGGCGATGGGCGCGACGCTCTACCACTGGGGCCTGCACCCCTGGGCGATCTACGCCGTGGTGGGGCTGTCGCTGGCCTTCTTCGCCTTCAACAAGGGGCTGCCGCTGACCCTGCGTTCGGCGTTCCAGCCGCTCCTCGGCGAGCGGGTCCGCGGCTGGCCCGGGCACGTCATCGACATCGTCGCGGTACTGGCGACCATCTTCGGCCTGGCCACCTCGCTGGGCCTGGGCGCCACCCAGGCCGCCGGCGGGCTCGCCTTCCTGTTCGACGTCCCTAACACCCTGGGCACCCAGATCGCGATCATCGTGGTGGTCAGCGCGATCGCCCTGTTCTCGGTTTGGCGCGGGCTCGACGGCGGCGTCAAGCTGTTCTCCAACATCAACATGGTGATCGCCGCGGCGCTGCTGCTGTTCGTCATCGCCGCCGGACCGACACTGCTGATCGTCACCGGCATCGGTCACGCGAGCCTGGATTACCTGACCCACATCGTGCCGCTGTCGAACTGGATCGGTCGCGACGACACCAGCTGGTTCCATGGCTGGACGGTGTTCTACTGGGCCTGGTGGATCTCCTGGTCGCCGTTCGTCGGCATGTTCATCGCCCGGGTCTCCTACGGGCGCACCGTCCGCGAATTCCTGATCGCCGTGTTGCTGGTACCCACACTGGTGACGATCGTGTGGATGAGTGCCTTCGGCGGTACCGCGCTGTACCAGGCCGCCCACGGCATCGGCGCTCTGGCCGAGGGTATCGACGACGTCTCGCTGTCGATGTTCCACATGCTCGCCCAGTTGCCGTTGCCCGGCCTGACCTCGACGCTGGCGATCGTGCTGGTGCTGGTGTTCTTCATCACCTCGTCGGACTCGGGCTCGCTGGTGATCGACAGCATCACCGCCGGCGGCAAGCTCGACGCCCCGAAGGGGCAGCGCGTGTTCTGGGCGACCCTGGAAGGGGTGATCGCCGGTGCCCTGCTCTACGGCGGCGGCAGCCAGGCGCTGGGCGCGCTCCAGGCCGGCGCCGTGGCCACCGGCCTGCCGTTCACCGTGGTGCTGCTGTTGATGTGCGTCAGCCTCTACCGAGGGCTGCGTGCCGAGCAGCACCGCCGCCGGGCCCCCGCCGTACCCACCGATCTCGTCGACGACGGTCGCCTCTGAGACACGGGCGACACCCGGACACACGAAGGGGGCGCCGATGCGCCCCCTTCGCGTGATTCGATGGCCCGTGGGTACGGATCAGGAATTGGCGGATTCGTTGGCCATCGACTGGACCCGCTTCATCAGTTCGGGATCCTGCTGGATCGCCTGGCCGATGGCGTTGAAGGTTTCGACCGTCAGGCCGCTGTCCTGAACGACGGACACCATCTTGTCGTTGGCCTCCTTGCGGATCTCCTGCTGCTTGGACTGGTCGTCCGCCTTCTGCAGACGCTGGGTGTAGTCCTGAGAGATCACCGCGATCTGCTGCGAGGCATCGGCAAACTTCTGCAGTTGCCCGTCGGTGAAGTCCTCGGCCGAGGGCGCAGCCTGCTGGGTCTGCTGCTGTTGCGTCTGGCTGCCGCTCTCCTGCGCCATGGCGGGCGCCGAGACCATTCCGGCGGTGAGCAGCGCAGCAGCGAACAGGGCAGTGATCCTTTGCATGTAAAACCTCCAACAACATTGATTGGTTCGTGGCGTGTACGGACTGTGACGACGCATCCGCCCCAGGGTTCCTGAATTTCGTGTAACGCATTGAAAATTCGAGTTCCCCGGTCACTACATCCGTCGCCCTCGGGCGACAGGCCAGGGCCCTCGAATCCGGCGCCCTCGGATCAGAGCCCCTCGAGCCAGGCGACGAGCGCCTCGATGCCCCCGACCAGAGCCTGCGTCGCCGGATGACCGATCGCGTCACCGTCGGCGTCGAGCAATGCAGCGCCCTCGAAATCAACATATGCCAGGCGCGCCGTCAACTGCGCCGGCTCGGCGCCGAAGGCGCTGCCCG
Organism: Modicisalibacter coralii; assembly: GCF_004117855.1. Classification (GTDB taxonomy): domain Bacteria; phylum Pseudomonadota; class Gammaproteobacteria; order Pseudomonadales; family Halomonadaceae; genus Modicisalibacter; species Modicisalibacter coralii. The sequence goes on along the minus strand of NZ_QWBW01000008.1, from coordinate 146,836 downwards.
GCAGCAGCGCGACACCCGCCTCGTCGAGCAAGCAACGGGTGAGCTCGGCGCTGGTGGTGATGCCACGGGTCGCGAGCCGCTCGCGATAGGCCTCGAAGTCCGGAAACAGGTAGAAACCGCCATCGGGGGCGTGGGTGCGCACCCCGGTGGCGTCGAGGCGCGCCGCACACCACTGGCCGAGCTCGGCGAGGATCTGTCGCTGGCGCTCGACGTAGGCCGTCAGCGCCGGGCTCGGCGTATAGGCCGTGATGGCGGCGTACTGGACGGGGCTGGTCACGCTCGACCAGGTCTCCGAGGCCAGCCCGATCAGACGCTGGAACAGCTCGTCGCCCAGTGTGGCGGGCACGTGCATCACGCCCAGCCGCCAACCGCCGGCGCCACACCACTTGGAAAGCCCGCTGGTGGTCACCGTGCCTTCGGGATAATCGCGGGCGAAGGCACGATGGGCGCCGGCGTGATCGAGCATGGCGTAGATCTCGTCGGCCAGCACCAGCACGCCATGCCGCCGCGCCACCTCGACCAGCCGGCGCTGCTCGTCGGGCGTGGGCGAGAGACCGGTGGGGTTGCCCGGGGCGTTGAGGATCAGCACCTTGAGTCGCTCCGGCTCGGCCTGACAGTGCGCCTCGAGCCGCTCGGCGGTGACCTGCCAGCGGGTCGCGAAATCCGCCGCCAGGCGGACCGCCCGCTGACCGGCGAGCCGCGCCTGGGGCGCATAGGAGACCCAGGCCGGTGCCGGGATCAGGATGTCCGCCTCGGGAAGCGCCCTGATCAGCGCGAACAGCAGCAGCTTGCTGCCCGGCCCCACCAGCACGCGTTCGGCCTGCCAGTCGCTGCCGTCGGTGGCGCGATGAAATGCCGCCACCTGCTCGCGCAACGCCGCGAGCCCCTGCACGGGCAGGTAGGCCTTTTCGGCGGCATGCTCGGCGAGCGCCGCCACCGCCGGGGCGAAGACCGGAAACGGTGACTGGCCGAAGCCGAACTTGTAGACCCGCTTGCCATGGGCCTCGAGCAGCCGCGACTGCTCGTTGATCAACAGAGTGTCCGATGCGGGCGTGCCCGCATCGGCACGTCCGTAACCGGCCGTCAGTCGAGCGGAGAGGGGCGCAGCGCCCGGCCGGGCGGTGTCGGAATCGGTGACCGGGGACATCGAGAACCTCCTTGGAGGGCACGGGGTGAGGAAGGGCGTCATTCGACGTGCAGGCGGGCGATCAAGGCCTCGCGGCGGCGGATGGCGGTCACCGCTTCGGGGCCCATGGCCCGGGCGATGCGCGACAGCAGCATCTCCACCAGCATGAACAGGCTGCTCATGGGGTTGAAGAAGAACGGCCCCTCGGCGGGCGCGACCAGTCGGCAGTCCGTGAGCCCTGCGAGTTGCGAACGCGGATGATTGGTCAACGCCACGAGACCGGCGCCCTGCTCGATCGCCAGCCGGCAGTAGTCGACGCTGACCCGGGTTTCTGGACGGAAGGCGATACCGATCACCAGGTCGTCGCGGCCCAGGTCCAGGGCCCGTTCGACGTCGACGCCGGCCTGGGGCGAGACCAGTTGCACGTCACGGCGCAGATAATCCAGGTAGTAGGCCAGGTAATGGGCGGCACCGAAGCTGGCCCTGAGACCCACCACATGCACTCGCCGGGCGGCGATCACCGCGCGCGCGGCACCCTCGAGAAGCCGCGCGTCGAGACCCTCCACCGCGCTGGAGAGATTGGCCATCTCCTGTTGCCAGAGCGCGCGGTCCCAAGCGGCGTCGGGCTGCGCCTCGGGCGTCTCGCCGAAATCCAGCAGCCGCTCGGCGCGGGTCGAATAGAAGGCGCCACCGGTCAGGTCGCGGCGGAACAGGGCCTGGAAGGCCTTGAAACCGGAAAAGCCCAGGGCCCGCGACAATCGGGTCAGGCGGGAGGCGTGCACGCCCTGCCACTCGGCGAGTTGCGAGATGCTCGACGTGCCCACCCGCTCGGGCTCGCCGACCAGCGCCTCGAGCAGGTCCAGCGCCTTGACGGAGAGTCGCGGGGCCTCGGGGTCGCCGCGGCGGACCCGGGCCGGCAGGGCCTGAAGCTGGGCGTAATCGGCCGGGGGCGTTGATGACGTCATGGGCGCGCTCGTTCACTGGAATACACGCCATTCTAGAGGGCTATCGCCAAACTGCAAATATTTTTACAATAAAGGAAATAAATTACCAAACCGGGATCGCGACCCGACTCGCGCGCCTGGCGGGCAGTTGGTTTCGTCGCTAACATTTGCTAAATTGATCATCAACATACGCCTTCGTATGTTTACAACCACTCAGGGAAGAGCCATGCACGCCTCATTCAACCGACCCCGCCTGGTGCTGTGTCTGGCACTGCTTGCCGCCCCCGTGGCTCAGGCCGACGACCTCTATTCGCTCAAGGTCACCAACGACCTGTTCTCGTCGGGCGACGACGGTCATTACACCAGCGGCGTCGAACTCACCCGGATCAGCCTGCCCGATGCCGATCACTGGTCACGGCGCCTGGCCGACTGGCTTCCCGGCTGGCAGGCCGGTGACGTCGACGCCGTCGGCTATCACCTGGCCCATCAGATCTACACGCCCAATGACATCGAGCGCAGCGAGCTGATCGAGGACGACCGCCCCTATGCCGGCCTGGTGATCGGTGGGGTGTCGCTCTATGACGATGTGGAGCACGACGGCTGGCGCGAGGCCTCGATGCTCGACCTGCAGCTCGGCTGGGTGGGCCCCGCCGCCGGGGGCAAGGTCCTGCAGAAGGGCGTGCATCGAATGATCGGCAGCGACCAGCCCGAAGGCTGGTCCCACCAGCTCGAGAACGAGCCGCTGATCGGCGTGGCCGGCAACAAGGCCTGGTGGTGGCAGAGCCGTGGGGCGGGCCTGGAATGGGAGTATGGCCCCAGCGCCACCTTCCAGATCGGCAACCTCTACGATTACCTGGGCGGCGGCGGCGCGGTGCGTTTCGGCCGGCGACTCGACAAGAGCTTCGGCATTCCCAGCGTCGCCCCGGCCCTGGGCGGCCGCCAGGGCTTCGAGGCCGACGACGGTTTCGGCTGGTACGGTTTCCTGGGCGCCGAAGGGCGCTATATGGCCCACAACCTGCTGCTCGACGGCAACACCTTCGAGGACAGCCACAGCGTCGACCGCCGCGAGTGGGTCGGCGATCTGACCGCGGGCGTGGTGGTCAGCTGGGATCGCTGGCAGGTCGCCTTCACCAACGTGTGGCGCACCCGCGAGTTCGAGTCCCAGGACACTTCCGACCAGTTCGGCTCGCTCACCCTGTCGACCTGGCTGTAGGGGCAACGGGCGCCCGAGGGCGCCCTTGCCTGCCTTCCGGTCGATCTTACCCGTAGACCAGATCCGGCAGCCAGGTGATCAGCGCGGGAAACACGATCACCAGGAACAGTCCCAGCGCCTGAATGCCCAGAAACGGCAGCGATGAGCGGAATATCTGCGCCATGGTGATGTGCGGCGGACACACCCCCTTGATGTAGAACAGCGCATAGCCGAACGGCGGGCTCAAGAACGACATCTGCATGTTGACCAGGTAGATCACCCCGAACCACAGCGAGACATCGGCGGCCGAGACCCCGGGCAGGCCGAACAGGCCGTCGAACTCGAGCGGCTGGATCAGCGGCACGAAGATCGGTACCGCCAGCAGCAGGATGCCCACCCAGTCCAGGAACATGCCCAGCGCGATCAACAGCAGCATCATGATCGCCAGGACGCCATAGGGCCCCAGTCCGGCACCGGAGATCAGCTCCTGAACGAAGGTCTGCCCGCCCTGCAGGATGTAGAAGCCGACGAAGATCGTCGCCCCGAAGATGATCCACATCACCATCGCGGTGGCGACCAGGGTGGTCATGCACGCCGCGTGCAGATTGGGCCAGGTCAGGCGACCGTGCATGGCGGCCACCACCATGGCGCCGAAGGTGCCGATACCCGCCGCCTCGACCGGCGTGGCCAGCCCGGTGAAGATCACCCCCAGCACCACGATCACCAGAATGATCGGCGCCAGCATGTTGCGCAGCAGACGCAGCTTCTCGCGGGTGCTGACCCGATCCTCGGGCGGCAGGGCCGGCGCGGTACGCGGGTTGAGCTTGCCGCGCAGCCAGACGTAGAAGGCGTACATGCCGGCCAGCAGCAGCCCGGGGATCAGCGAACCTAGATACAGCTCGCCCACCGACTGCTGGGCGACCACGCCATAGATGATCGCCAGGATCGACGGCGGAATCAGAATACCCAGGGTGCCGCCGGCCATGATCGAGCCCAGGGCGATCTCGGGATCGTAGTGGCGCTTGAGCATCGCCGGCAGCGCGATCAGGCCCATGGTCACCACCGCCGCACCGATCACCCCGACCATCGCCGCGAGCAGCGTCGAAGCGACGATGGTGGCGATCGCCAGCCCCGCCTTGAGCCCGCCCATCCATTTGTAGACGACGTCGAACAGCTCCTCGATCAGCCCGGCCTTCTCGAGCACCGCCGCCATGAAGATGAATAGCGGGATCGCCGAGAGCTGGTAATTGGTCATCATCGGGAAGATTCGCGACGGCATCATGTTGAGCATGAACTGATCGCCGACCAGATAGAGGAACACCACGCCCAGCCCGCCGGTGACGAAGGCCAGCGGCAGACCGGCCATCAGCACCAGCATCAGTGTGCCGAACATCAGCGCGGTGAGCGTACCGATCCCCACGCCGGCGAGACGGTGCTCGACGCTCAGCGCGAACGACTCGTAGTCGTTGACCACTATGTTGACGATCTCGAACAGCAACACCACCGCCAGCACCGCCCCCAGCATCACCATCGCCCAGGCGAAGACGAGATTGCCGTCGCGCGCCTTCAGGGCGTGGCGGAAGGCCTGGAGATCGCGGATCAACTGGGCGACCCCTTGCAGCAGCAGCAGCACGGCGCCGAAGAACAGCGTGAACTTGATCGGAAAGTACTGGATCGCCCATTCGGTGAACGACACCTCGTTGGCGTAGCCGGCGCCGAAGAACACGCTGTTCTGATCCACCGACTGCGAAAAGAAGGTCCAACCGGTGGACAACAGCGCCAGGGCAAAGACGAAGAAGAAGACCGAGGTCATCAGGTCCAGCGCCGCCCGGGTCAGCGGGCGCCCGCGGGTGTAGAGAATGTCGACGCGCACGTGGCCGCCCTCGCGAAGCGCATAGGCCCCGGCCAGCAGGTACTGCATGCCGAACATCAGGAACATCGACTCGTGGACCCAGTTGGTCGGCGAGTTGAGAGCGTAGCGGACGAATACCTCGTAGCAGTAGGCGAACGGCGCGATCAGCGCCCAATAGGCCACGTAGCGGCCCGTGAAGCCGGAGATCGCATCGATCGCCCGGGTCAGGCCGTTGCCCGGGGGCCGATAGGCGGCGTCAGACGCCGCGGCGGGGGCCTCGCCGGTGGTCGAGCCACTGACCCGGCCGCCACGCCGAAAGCTGCGCTCGACCAGGCCCATCACCACCAGCGGCAGGACCAGCAGCACCGCCCAGTACAGCCAATGGGGCAGCACGAAATTGACTTGTAGATTCATGGGCTCTCCCCCGTCGATGCGATCAGAAGACCGCCACGGTACCGGTATGCATGTCGTCGGAGCGCCCCGCCGCCGGCCTGGCCGACGGCGGGGTCGGGCAGGGGCCGATCAGCCGTTCAGCGAGTAGTCCTTGATGTCCTCGTCGGTCACCAGGGCCACCGCCGGGTCCTGCATGGTCTGGAGGTGAGCGCGGAACAGCCGGGTGGCATCCGGGTCCTTGTTGGCCCACTTGAACCACAGCGGGATCGCCGCCTTGCGGAAGCGGTCGGCATCGTCCTCGGAGAGGTGGATGATCTCCACGCCCTTCTCGCGATACTTGGGCCAGGCCTCGGCGTTGGCCTTCTGGATCGCCGCATAGTGGTCGCGGGAATAGGCCGATACCAGTTCGTGCATGAGATCCTGGGTCTGCGGCGACATGCGCTCGTAGACGCGCCGGTTGACGGCGATGTCCATCAGGTCGACGGCCTGGTGCAGGCAGGGCGTGGAAGGCGGGCCCATGATGATGTACTTGGCGACCTGCCAGAAGCCCAGTTCGTAGTTGACCGCCGCGCCGGTGTAATCGGCGGCATCGATGGTGCCCTTCTCCAGCGCCGGATAGACCTCGGAACCGGGCAAGAGCGTGGTGCGCGCGCCGATCGAGGCGAAGGTCTCGGCGACGATCCCCCCGGGCATGCGCAGCTTGATGCCCTTGAAGTCGTCGAAGCTGCGCAGTGGTACCTTGGAATGGATCAGGTTGAGGTCGTGGTGGACATAGCCCAGCAGTTCCTGGCCCTGCTTGTGATAGAGGTCCTTGGCGATGCCGAACCCGCCGTAGGCGCCGAACATGATGTCCCACTGATGCGGCATCGACAGGCCCATGGGATAGGCGGTGAGGAAGACCCCGGCGGGCATCTTGCCGGGCCAGTAGACGGTGAACCAGTTCTGGCCGTCGAGCACCCCGTTGCGTACCGCATCGGCGACTTCGAAGGCCCCGGCCACCGCACCGGCCGGGAAGGGCTTGATGGTCACCTCGCCGCCGGTCAGCTCCTGAACGCTGTTGGCCCAGGTCTCGAAGGTCTTGTAACCCGTCGTGCCCGGTTGCCAGGAAGACTGCATACGGATCTGGATGCCCTGCTGGGCCTGAACGTTGCCGACCCAGGGCGCCGCGACCGCCACCGCGGAACCGACGGCGGCCCCCTTGAGGAAATGGCGACGCGAGGGCGATGGCGACACCGTCGTGGCCGGGGTGTCGGGGGTTGCTTGGCGGGTAGCGGGCGTATTGGGCGTTTCGTCTTGCATGGCAAGGTCTCCTGGGAATCAGGCCACCCTCGACGGGGTGATGTGGCTTGTTGTTGTACCCGTGCTGCCTGACGCGGCAGTACGTCCCGCTGTTCACAGTAGCCGAGTTGCGTTGGCTGACCACTGAATTCGTCAACGCTGTCGGACACCCGCCTCATCGGCATCGCGGCCTGAAAAGGCGCGCCGGCCGCGCCGCTTGTGACCCGCTTCTGGTCAGACCAGTTTACCCATGAACTCAACGCGTTAGACCAAAGCACGAGGTCGTCACCACGGCGGCTGGCGCCCGGGCGCCGATTCTGGTCTGCTGGTGGGCATCGCCGCTCTTCGAGGTCCCGAGGATGACTGCCCCGTTGCAACACGCCCGGCCCTGGCACGCCCTCCTGCTGTGGCTGACGCTGCTGGCCGGCCCGGCAAGCGCCGCCGAGAATCCGGCCAATCCGCTGATCACCGATCGCGGCCTGTTTCGCCCGCTGATCATCGTCGCCCCCGATGGCGAGGCCCCCGACTACCGGCGCCTGCGCGACGGCCTCAGCCAGCGTCACACGGCCGCCGAGGCGCGCAAGATGCTGCTCTACACCGTCGTCGAGGGCGCCGGGCAACGCGCCGGCAAGCCGATGACCGACACCGAGACCCGCGCGTTGCTCGAGGCACTCGAGGTCCCGGCGACGGCGCCGCTGACGGTGATCCTGGTAGGTCTGGACGGCGGCAAGAAGATGCAGCTCGAGGGCTACGTGGCCCCCCGGCAGGTCTTCGAGATCATCGACAACATGCCCCTGCGGCGTCGCGAGTCGCAACCATGAGCCAGTTGACGAGCCAGCGAGCGTCGCCCTGGCTGGCGGCAATGCCCGGGCTGTTCGTGGTGCTGTGGAGCACCGGCTTCATCGGCGCCAAGTTCGGCCTGCCCTACGCCGCCCCTTTCGCCTTCCTGGCGATCCGTTTTGCCCTGACGCTGGCCGTGCTGGTGCCGCTGGCCCTGGTCCTGCGGGCACGCTGGCCGGAAACGCCCGCGCTCTGTCTGCACGCCGCGGTGACCGGCCTGCTGGTTCACGCCACCTACCTGGGCGGGGTGTTCTACGCCATCGACCGGGGGTTGCCGGCCGGGCTGGCGTCGCTGCTGGTCGGGCTGCAGCCGCTGCTGACCGCGGTACTCGCCCGGCCGCTGCTCGGCGAGCGTCTCACCCGCTGGCAGTGGCTGGGACTCGTGCTGGGCCTGGCGGGTGTGGTGATGGTGCTCGGCGGCAATCTCGCGCCGGATGGCGACGGCGTCTTCGACGGCTTCGGGATCGGCGCCCTGGCGTGCATCGTCGCGGCGCTGGCGGGCATCTCGCTTGGCACCCTCTATCAGAAGCGCTTCTGCCAGGCGGTGCCCCTGCTCGGCGGCAGTGTGATGCAGTATCTGGCGGCCGGCGTCGCGCTGGGGCTGGGGTCGCTGTGGCTCGAGGACGCGCCCGTGGTCTGGAACACGACCTTCGCCCTCACGCTGGCATGGCTGGTACTGGTGTTGTCGGTGGCGGCGATCCTGCTGCTGATGGCGCTGATCCGTCGCGGCGCGGCGTCAAAGGTCGCCAGCCTGTTCTATCTGGTGCCGCCGCTCACCGCGCTGGAGGCCTGGTGGCTGTTCGACGAGACCCTGGGCCCGGTGGCACTGGCCGGCATGCTGGTCGCCCTGAGCGGCGTGGTGCTGGTGGTGCGCGGCCAGCGCCGAACGCCGGGGACACAAGCATCGCGCGTTGCTGCCGATAAGAGTGTCGGCACGCAATAGCATCGTCCGGGACGCCCGTCCCGGGCGATGCGACGGGTCATGTCGGCCCGGCACCGATAGCGGTATACCCTCGACGACGGCCGACGGACGCCGCCAACGACAACGACCAGGGAGCGAAAAAAACCATGACGCATTGCGCACGGGTCGAGGAGCATTGTGGTCGCTGTGACCGGCCGTTGCCGTTCGCCTTCACCATGGCCTTCCAGCCGATCGTCGACGTCGCGCACGCCGAGATCATCGCCTACGAGGCCCTGGTGCGCGGCACGCAGGGCGAATCGGCCCGGGACATCCTGCAACGCCTCGACGACACCCTCCTCTACCGCTTCGATCAGGCCTGCCGGGTCAAGGCGATCGAGCTGGCCAGCCGCCTGGGCATGCGCGAAGTGCTGTCGATCAACTTCCTGCCCAACGCCGTCTACGAGCCCAGCGCCTGCATCCAGGCCACTCTGCAGGCCGCCGAGCGCCACGCCTGGCCAATCGAACGGATCAACTTCGAGATCGTCGAGAGCGAAGCGATCACCGACCGCGGGCATCTCAAGCGTATCGTCGACACCTATCACGCGATGGGCTTCTCCACCGCACTCGACGACTTCGGCACCGGCTACGCCAACCTCGACCTGCTCACCGAGCTGCATCCCGAAGCCCTCAAGCTCGACCGCCAGCTGGTGATGGGCATCGATCGCGACCCGCGACGCCAGACGCTGGTGCGCGCGGCGATCGTCATGGCCGAAGGGATCGGCTGCCGCCTGATCGCCGAAGGCGTGGAGACCGCCGCCGAGGCACGCTGGCTGCGCGCCGCCGGCATCAGCCGCCAACAGGGCTATTTCTTCGCCCGACCGGGCCTCGAGACGCTGCCCACGGTCGACGCCGAACGCTTCGCCGAACTCGACCGCGGCTGAGCGTCAGCTCGGCGCCACCCGGCCACGTCCGGCCTGCTTGCCGCGGTACAGGGCCCGGTCGGCGATCTCGATCAGGGCCTCGGCGGGCGTCTCGCCATCGTGACTGGCGGCGACGCCGATGGTCAGTGTCGGGCGCCGCGGGTCGCCCAGAGCCGCCTGTCGGACCTGTTCGCAGAGCCTTTCGGCGATCTGGCGCGTCTCCTCCTCGCCGCTGCCCGGGAGCACGGCGAGAAACTCGTCGCCGGCGTAGCGACCGACGTGGTCCTCGCTGCGCAACTGCCCGCGCAGGGTCCCGGCGATCCAGGCCAGCGCCCGATCGCCCGCCACGTGGCCATACTGGTCGTTGATCTGCTTGAAGTGGTCGACGTCGATCATCAGCACGCCGACCGGGGTCTGCGTGGCGGCGCTCGACGCCAGGGCGGCCTCGAGTGCCGCCAGGATCGCCCGGCGATTGGGCAGTCCGGTGAGCGCGTCCTGGTTGGCGGCGTCTTCCATGATGCGCCGCCAGGTCGCGAAGCGATGGGTCATGGCATTCAGATAGCCGGCGACGGTACCCAGCTCGTCACCGCCCCGGGTATCGGCACGTGCCGTCAGATCGCCCTCGCCGAGTCGCTGGACGGTACGCCCGAGATCCCGTACCGGGCGCACGATGGAGAGCACGATCAGCGCGAACAGTCCGGCGGCGATCAGCAGCGTCGCGCCCCAGGCACCGACCAACCATTCGAGCTGGCGCTGCTGGGCCCGGGTGGCCAGGGCGGCCCGCCGCTGGATCGCCGCCGACAGGTGGGTCTGGACCTGCTGCAGATCGTCGATGGCCGCGGTGAGACGCTGACGCACGGTGGCGAAGACCGGTGCATCGCCGGCCAGGTGCAGCGGCCGGGTCTCTTCGACCAGCCCCGCGATGGCCGGCCGTGCCGTCTGCCAGGCCGAGCGCGCCCGAGCCAGGCTTTGCTGCAACCGGTCACGCTCGGGGGCGGCGGCGGCAAGCTGCGCGAACAGCCGGTCGATGGCCCCGGTCAGGCCACCGTAGTCGGGCACGGCCTCGCCGGTCTCCGCCGCCAGGGCGTCGGTCAGGGCACGCTGCAGGTCGTACTCGAGAGTGGCCAAGGGCACCAGCAGCGTCACCGCCTCATCGACGGTACGCTGCAAGCGGGTTTCCTGACGCTCGAGTACCGACACGCTGACGACGATCAGCACCGTCATCGGCACCACCAGTACCGCGACCGCCAGCATCAACCGACGGCCCACGGGGAGTCGCCGCAGCAGCGACTCGATCTTGCGCAACGCTCGCTTCATGCCCCTCGCCGCCGCGGCGCTGATCGCACCGCGACGCCTTCGTGTCGAATGAACCCCAATTGGGCCGCATCGCGAGGATCATGACAAGTCAGGACGCCGAGGTACCGACTCAGTGGCGCAGCACGCCCTCTTCCTTGAGCAGGGTGAAGATCGCCTCGGCGCCCTGTTCGGGCGTGACATCGGTGAGCACCTGCCCGCCGCCGCCCTCGGCCTTGGCCGCAGCGGCCTTGAAGCGCTCCCGCGCTGAGCTGGCCTTGACGATCTTGAGCCGCTTGGGACGCGCCCGGGCCGGCTCCAGCGTCCACCCCGCCAGGGCATCATCCGTCTCGGCGGGACGGGTCTCGGCGCTCAGCGTCCCGCGCCGGGCCGGGCCGTAGGCGCTCTGACGCGGCGCCGGCCCCGCCTCGTCGACGCTGATCAGCGCCGGCAGGCGCACCCGCAGGCGCCGCCGCTGGCCGCGTGGCAATGCCTGGAGCAGCGTCGCCGTGCCGCCCTCGACGCTCTCCACCGCGGCGATGCCGGTGACCACCGGCCAGCCCAGCGCCTCGCCCAGCAGGTAGGGCAGAAGCCCCGAACCCTCGCCGGTCTCGGCCCGCGAGCCGGTGAACAGCAGTTGCGGAGCCGCTTCGCGCAGCGCCTCGAGCAGCGCCGGCAGCACGTCGGCGCCCGCGGGCTGATCGATCCGCGTCAGCGAGGCGAAGCCCATGCCCAGATAGTCCCGCAGCGCCGCCTCGCTGTCGGGGTCGTTGCGCCCGGCATGTATCAGGCGCACCCGCGCCGCCTCCAGGCCCAGGGCCAGTTCCACCGCCCGGGCGTCATGATCGGCGCGCCGCGCGCGGGCGGTCAGCGGGTGACGCCCCACCGAGACCAGCACCGCCACGTCGAGACCGCCCGACGCCTGCTTCGTCGTGTCATGCGACATCACGCTGCTCCTCCGCCCCCTGGCGTTCGCGTTCGACCCTCGCCACCAGCGCCTCGAGAATCGCGCCGGCGTCGCCGATCACCGCGAGGTCGGCGCGCTTGATCATGTCGCAACCGGGATCGAGATTGATCGCAACCACCTTGTCGCAGCGCTGGATGCCCTGCAGGTGCTGAATGGCACCGCTGATGCCCACCGCCACGTAGACCCGGGCGGTGACCCAGGTACCGGTGGCGCCGACCTGGCGGTCACGCGGCATGAAGCCGTCGTCCACCGCGACCCGCGACGCCCCTTCGGTGGCGCCCAGGGTCCGCGCGGCATGGTGATAGGCGTCCCAGTCGCGCACGCCGTTGCCGGCGGAAAGAATGAACTCTGCCTCGGCGAGTGCCACCCCGGCGGGATCCACCGCCACCGCGCCGCCATCCTCGATGCGCGTGAAGGCCTCGGGCAGCGGCTGGCTCAAGGTCAACGGGCGCGCCGCGTGATGCGTCTCGCTGACCGGTTCGGCGCACTCCGCCAGGGCCAGTGCGACGCGCGGCAGTGGCCGGCGCAGGTCATTGGCCCCCGCCGAGGCACGCGCCGTGCAGCGCCAGCCGGAGGGCGCCTCGGCATCGGCCTCGACCTGCCAGACCTGGGTCGCCGCGCGCTCGCCGAGCCGCACCGCCAGACGCCGGCCAAGCTCGCCGCCGCCCAGCGAGGAATCCGGCAACAGCCAGTGACGCGGGGCAAGCTCGCGCTCCACGGCCTGCAGCGCGGCCAGGCGTGCCTCGGGGGCGTAACCGTCGAAGATCGCCTCGTCGAAGGCCATCAGGCGGTCGATCCCGGCATCGCCGAAGGCCGTCTCCTTGTGGCTGCCGAAGGTCAGCGCCAGCACCGCACCGGGGCGCTCGGGGTCGGCATCGGCCAGTTGCCGGGCCAACCCCAGCAGGTCCCGGTCGTGGGACGACAGCCGGCCGCCGGCGAGGTCCGGCACCACCGCGATCAGGAACGCCGGTTCTTCGATCGCCACGCTACGCCGCGTCGGCCCGGCCTGGCTACGGCGGCCCTGGGCGGCCTGGGCACCGCGCTGCCCCCCGCTGCGATCGATGCGCTTGATGCCGTTGGGGCCGATGAAGCCGACGGCACGCGGGTTGCGGCGTATTAGTCCGCTGGGGCCGATCCATTCGCTGGGCGAGGCACCCTCCCCGCCGAGTTCGGCGAGCACCGCGAAATGCTCGGGGTGCAGCCGGTTGCGGGCGATCCACTCCTTGCGCGGGTCGCGACGGACGATATCGCTCATCCCATCACCTCCTCGGTCGTGCGCCGCGTATCGCTGGCGGCCGGCGCCGGTGTGGCGTCATCGCCGAGCGCCGCGGCGACCAGCTCGGCAATGTCCTTGATCTCGGCACGGTCCTCGGCCACCACGCCCTCGAGCATGGCGGTGCACTGCGGACAGCCCACCGCGACCAGCTCGGCGCCGGTCTCGCGCACGTCGTTCATGCGCATGTCGGGGATACGCTGCTTGCCGGGCACGTCGGTGATCGGCGCCCCGCCGCCACCGCCGCAGCAGCGCGAGCGGTAACCGGAACGCGCCATCTCGACCAGCTCGACACCGAGGGCCTCGAGCACCGCCCGGGGCGCGGCGTATTCGCCGTTGTAGCGCCCCAGGTAGCAGGGGTCGTGATAGGTCACCCGACCCAGCGCCGTCGGCGTGATGCTGAGCGCGCCGGCCTCGATCAGGGTGTGCAGGTAGGTACTATGGTGGAAGACCTCGTAGTCGCCGCCCAGGGCGCCGTACTCGTTCTTGAGCACGTGAAAGCTGTGCGGATCGCAGGTCACGATGCGGTCGAAGCGATACTGGGACAGCGTGGCGATATTGCGCCGGGCGAGACGCTGGAAGGTCGCCTCGTCGCCCAGCCGGCGGGCCACGTCGCCGCTGTCGCGCTCCTCGTTGCCGAGTACCGCGAAATCGACCCGGGCGGCGCGCAGCACCTTGACCAGCGAACGCAGGGTGCGCTGGTTGCGCATGTCGAAGACCCCGTCGCCCAGCCACAGCAGCACTTCCGCCTCGCCGCGATCGGCGATCAGCGGCAGGTCGAGATCCGCCGCCCAGTGCAGTCGCGAGCCGGGATCGAAGCCGCCAGGGTTGTCGGTGGCGATCAGGTTGTCGAGGACCTCGGCGCCCTTGTTGGGGGTCTCGCCGCGCTCCAGGGTCAAGAAGCGCCGCATGTCGACGATGGCGTCGACGTGCTCGATCATCATCGGGCACTCCTCGACGCAGGCGCGACAGGTGGTGCACGACCACAGCGTCTCGGCGTCGACCAGGGCGGTGCCTTCCCGGGCGACGATCGGCCCGTGGGGGTCGCCGGCGTGCTCGCCGACCGGCTTGCCCGGGTATGGACTGCCGGCGTAGCGGGCATCACTGCCACCGACCATGCCCACCACCATGTCCTGCACCAGTTTCTTGGGATTGAGCGGCTGGCCGGCGGCGAAGGCCGGACACACCGCCTCGCAGCGACCGCACTGCACGCAGGCGTCGAAGCCCAGCAACTGGTTCCAGGTGAAGTCGGCGGGCTTCTCGACGCCCAGCGGCGCGTCGGCGTCGTCCAGGTCCAGCGCCTTGAGCCCGGTCGAGCGGCCCTCGCCCCCGCGCTTGACCGAAAAGCGCGTCGGCCGGCGATGGAAGGCCAGGTGCAGGGCACCGGCGAAGGCGTGCTTCATCGGCCCGCCCCAGGTCATGCCGAACACCAGTTCGGCCAGCCCCCAGGCCACCACCGCGGCGAGCAGTACCGCCACCAGCCAGCCGCCGGCGTCGGCGGGCAGCACGCCCACCGCCGGCAGGGTGACGGCGAAGATGCCCAGCGAGAACGCCATCAGGCTCTTGGGCAGACGCATCCAGGGGCCCTTGGACAGCCTCGCCGGCGGGTCGCGCCGGCGCCGGGCGACGAACAGGCTACCCGCGAACATCGTCGCGCTGGCCGCCAGCAGCAGCCAGCCCAGCACGCCCTCGGCCAGCCCCAGGCCGTGGACGACGATCGCCAGCGCCATGGCGGCGACGAAGCCGCCGGCGGTAGCGACGTGGGTGTTGGACATCACCTTGTCGCGCGCCACCACGTGGTGCAGATCGACCAGATAACGCCGCGGCACCGCGGCCAGACCACGCAGCACGGGCACCGGCGACGGCCGCCCCTGGCGCCACAGGCGAATGCGCCGCACGGCGCCGATCGCCGCCAGCGCCAGGGCGGAGAAGATCAGGATCGGCAGGAGGATATCGAGCATGGTACTCACCTCTCCTCAATGAGGAGCTGTAAGCCTTAAGCTGTAAGCGGTAAGTCCCCTTCTGGCGGAGATCCTTTCACAACCCGCATGGCGAGATGAGCCCCTCGGATGCTCACCTCGTCATGCGTTGGGAAGGTGCTCTTACAGCTTCCGGCTTACAGCTTATGACTGGGGTTAAAAGTCCTTGCAGATCCGCAGGGCATCGTAGATCGCCGCATGCGTGTTACGCGGCGCCGTGCAGTCGCCCAGCCGGAACAGCACGAAGCCGGCATCCGGGTCATCGTCCAGGGTCGCCAGCGCGGGCTGCGGCTGGATGGCGTAGAGCGCCTCGATGTCGACCTGCCCCTTGTTGCGGGAGCGTTCCTTGAGCGCGTAGTAGAGCGCCTCGTCGGGGCGTACGCCGTTCTCGACCACCACCTGGTCGACCACCCGCTCCTCCTGGGCGCCGGTGTACTCGTTCTCGAGCACCGCGACCAGGGCATCGCCCTCGCGATAGACCTTGTGCAGCGCCAGGTCAGAGGTCATGATCACCTCCTTCTCGTAGAGGCTGCGGTAATAGGTCGGGAAAGTGGTCCCGCCGACCGCCGCGCCGGGCTTGATATCGTCGGTGACGATCTCGACCTTGGCGCCCTTGTCGGCCAGGTAGTCCGCCGCCGAGACGCCGGCGAATTCGCAGATGGTGTCGTAGATCAGCACGTTCTTGCCGGGCTCCACGGCGCCGCCGAGGATGTCCCAGGTACTGACCACCAGGCTCTGTCCGCGATCCTCGGAATAGCCCCATTCGGGCACCTGCGACAGGAAGGGCTGGCCGCCGGTGGCGAGCACCACGATGTCCGGCCGCAGGTCGGCGATGGTCGCCTCGTCGGCGCGGGTGCCCACGCGCAGGTCGACCTTGAGCCGCGCCAGCTCGAGCTGGTACCAGCGGGTGATGCCGGCGATCTGGTCGCGCTGCGGCGCCTTGGCGGCGAGCGTGATCTGGCCGCCGATCTGCTCCGATGCCTCGAACAGGGTAACGTCGTGGCCGCGCTCGGCAGCGACGCGCGCCGCCTCCATGCCGCCGGGACCGCCGCCGACCACCACCACCTTGCGCTTCGGCCCGTCGCTGGGGGCGATCTCGTGGGGCAGGCCCAGGTATTCGCGCGAGGTCGCGGCGTTCTGGATGCACAGCACGTCGAGCCCCTGATACTGGCGGTCGATGCAGTAGTTGGCGCCCACGCACTGCCGGATCTGGTCGGTCTGGCCCATCTTGATCTTGGCGATCAGGTGCGGGTCGGCGATGTGCGCGCGGGTCATGCCCACCAGGTCGACGTAGCCGCCCTCGAGGATACGGCTGGCCTGGTTGGGGTCCTTGATGTTCTGGGCGTGGATCACCGGCACGCTGACCACGTCCTTGATACCCGCCGCCAGGTGCAGGAACGGCTCCGGCGGATAGGACATGTTGGGGATCACGTTGGCCAGGGTGTTGTGCGTATCGCACCCCGAGCCGACCACGCCGAAGAAATCGATCATGCCGGTGGCATCGTAGTAGGCGGCGATCTGCTTCATGTCGTCGTGGGTCAGGCCGTCCGGGTGGAACTCGTCGCCGCAGATGCGCAGGCCGACCACGAAGTCGTCACCGACCTCGGCGCGCACCGCCTTGATGACTTCCATGCCGAAGCGCATGCGATTCTCGAAGCTGCCGCCCCACTGGTCCTCGCGCTTGTTGACGCGCGGACTCCAGAACTGATCGATCAGGTGCTGGTGCACGGCCGACAGCTCGATGCCGTCGAGTCCGCCTTCCTTCACGCGCCGCGCGCCCTGGGCGAAGTCGTCGATGACCCGCCAGATCTCTTCTTCCTCGATGGTCTTGCAGGTCGAGCGGTGCACCGGCTCGCGAATGCCCGACGGCGACAGCAGGGTCGGCCAGTCGAAGCCGTCCCAGCGCGAGCGGCGGCCCATGTGGGTGATCTGGATCATGATCTTGCCGCCATGCTTGTGCACGGCGTCCGCCAGGTTCTGGAAGTGCGGAATGATCCGGTCGGTGGAGACGTTGACCGAGCTCCACCAGGCCTGGGGGCTGTCGATCGACACCGGCGAGGAGCCGCCGCAGATGCACAGTCCGCAGCCGCCCTTGGCCTTCTCCTCGTAGTACTTGACGTAGCGATCGGTGGTCATGCCGCCGTCGGTGGCATGGACCTCGGCGTGGGCGGTGCTGACCACGCGGTTGCGAATGGTGAGATTGCCGATCTCGATCGGCTTGAACAACGCATCGAATGCCATCTCGGGAACCTCAACCTGCCAGGTAATGACGGGGAACGACCGTGAAGCGGCCGACGTCGCAGCCTTCCTCGGCGGCGCTCTGGGTCTGCTCGGCGATGGTGCGCAGATCGCTGCCGCGGGCCTCGAGAATCTGGTCCATGGCCCCGGCGAACCAGCCGGTGAACATGTACTCGACCTTGCGCCCGACCTTGCCGAGCTGATAGACGAAGGCGCTGTGCTCGAGGCGCACCTGGGCGGTGCCGGCGTCGAGGTCGATCGCCTCGGTGATGAAGTGCCCCCAGCCGCGCTGGGAGAGCCGCGTCATGTAGTGCTCGAAGACGTCCACCCCCGCGAGACCGTGGCATTCGGCCTCCTTCTCGCACCAGTACCAGGCGCTCTTGTAGCCGGCGTGGTAGAGAATCTCGGCGTATTTCTCGGCACCCAGCGCCTCTTCCACGGCGATGTGGTTGTTGATGAAGAAGTGGCGTGGCACATAGAGCATCGGCAGCGCGTCGGTGGTCCACACGCCGGTCTCGCTGTCCACTTCGATGGGCAGTTCGGGGGCCATTTTGGTCACGGTTGGATTCCTCGAATTATCGTTATAAGAAGAAAGAAGAGATAAGGGGGAAGAGGGTGGAAAAACGCGCGGCGGCCGCGCTCTTGCTCCTCTCCTCTTCCTTCTGAATGCTTTAGCTGCCCCAGACGTCCTTCAGGACGCGCACCCAGTTCTCGCCCATGATCTTGCGCACCTGGGTCTCGCTCATGCCGCGACGCAGCAGCGCCTCGGTGAGATTGGGGAACTCGCCGATGGTGCGGATGCCCTCGGGATTGATGATCGTGCCGAAGTTGGTCAGGCGCCGGGCGTAGCCCTTGTCATGGGTCAGCCATTCGAAGAAGTCCTGGTCGTGACCCTGGGTGAAGTCGGTGCCGATGCCGATGGCATCCTCGCCGACGATGTTCATCACGTACTCGATGGCCTCGACGTAGTCGTCGACGGTGGCGTCGACGCCGGCGCGCAGGAAGGGCGTGAACATGGTCACCCCGACGAAGCCACCGTGGTCGGCGATGAACTTGAGTTCCTCGTCGGACTTGTTGCGCGGGTGCTCCTTGAGGCCGGCGGGCAGGCAGTGGGAGTAGCAGACCGGCTTCTCGGAGGCCTCGATCACCTCACGGGAGGTCTTTTCGCCGACGTGGGACAGATCGCACATGACGCCCACGCGGTTCATCTCGGCAACGATCTCGCGGCCGAACCCGGACAGGCCGCCGTCACGCTCGTAGCAGCCGGTGCCGACCAGGTTCTGGGTGTTGTAGCACATCTGCACGATACCCACGCCGAGCTTCTTGAAGATCTCGACGTAGCCGATCTGATCCTCGAAGGCATGGGCGTTCTGGAAGCCGTAGATGATGCCGGTCTTGCCCTCCTCCTTGGCGCGGGTGATGTCGGCGGTGGTGTACACCGGGCGCACCAGGTCGCTGCACTCGGCCATCAGGGCGTTGCTTCTGACGATGTTGTCGACCGTCGCCTGGAAGCCTTCCCACACCGACACGGTGCAGTTGGCGGCGGTCAGGCCGCCCTTGCGCATGTCTTCCAGCAGCGCGCGGTTCCACTTGGCGATGATCAGGCCGTCGATGACGATGGCGTCGTCGTGCAGGGCTTGCGGGGTCATGGTCGGCTCCCGAGGATTGGCGTCATGGCCGCAGAATAGCCCTGAGCCTGGCCGACTCGACGCTTGGAAGCGACGGGGGGAATCCCAAAAGCGTCATGGGTGTCGCTGATGCGACGTTGGCCGAGCGGACGGCCCCTCCCGCTGCGCCCTGCCCGAGCCCGCTACCGGCCGTGCCGGCCCCGTGCGGCGGGCGTTTCGTGCCACGCCGCGCAATTCATGGGTTGACGCCGCACTGTTCCTTTTATAGAACGTTCTTTTTAGAGAACAGCCGATAGGTACGGAGCGCGCATGGACGAGCCGGCATTGTATACCCTGGGAAAGCACCTGCAGACGCTGCGCCAGCGCCGCGGCTGGTCGCTGTCGCAACTGGCGGCACGCGCGGGCATCGCCAAGTCGAACCTGTCGCGACTCGAACAGGGCGACGGCAATCCCACGCTGGATACCCTGTGGCGCCTGGCGATCCAGCTCGACATCCCCTTCGGTGCCCTGGTCGCGCCGATCACCGCCACGCTCGGCGAGGCGGGGGTCAGGGTCCAGTTGCTCGATCGCGGCCACGACATCCCGGCCGTGGATGCCTACTGGATGCACTGCGAGCCCGACACCGAGCGTCTCGCCGCGCCTCACTCGCCGGGAACGCAGGAGACCATCTGCATGATCGGCGGCTCGCTCGCGGCCGGCCCCGTCGAGTCGCTGCAGACCCTGGGTGCCGGCGATCGGCACACCTTCGCCGCCGACCGCCCCCACGCCTATCGCACCACTCACGAGGCGGCGACGTTTTTGGTGACGATCGTCTACGCCGGCGGGCAGCAACCATGAACGATGCTCGCTTGCACGACCCGTCGCCGGCCTGGAGGGCCGGGCTGCGCGAAGCGCTGCCGCTGCTCGGCGGGTATGTCCCGGTGGCGGTCTCTTTCGGCCTCGTGGCCGTCCAGGCGGGTTTCTCGACCTGGGAGGTCGTCGCCATCTCGACCCTGATCTACGCCGGTGCCTCGCAGTTCCTGTTCGTCGGCATGGCCGCCGGCGGCGCTCCGCTGTGGTTGACGGTGGCCCTGACGCTGCTGATCAACGTTCGCCACCTGGTCTATGCCCCCAACCTGGCGCCCTGGATGACCGCCAGCCGCTGGTGGCCGTGGCTGATGCACGGCCTGACCGACCAGATCTTCGCCCTGGCCCACACCCGCCTGCCGCAAATGCCGCCGGAGCGGCGCCTCGGCTGGTTCGCGGGCGCCGCGGGGCTGGCCTGGCTGAGCTGGATCGCCGGCAGTCTGCTCGGCGCCGTCGCCGGGGAATGGTTGACCCGGCGCTGGCCGCTGCTCGGCGAAGTGATGCCGTTCGCGCTGCCGGCGCTGTTCCTGGTACTGCTGGCACCGCGCTTCACCTCGCCACGCTGGTCGCTGGCGCTGGGCGTCAGCGTGGCGGCGGCGCTGACGTTCTCCCTGGGCGGCTACACCAATGTCAGCATCCCCCTGGCAGCACTGTGTGGCGCCGTCTGCTTCCAGTTCCGGCGCCCTGCCCGCATGGCTGAGCATGCTGGGGCCGCTGATGATCGCCGCACTGTTCGGTGTGTCGCTGATCCCGCAGCGCCAGGATCCCGTCGGCTGGTGCGCGACACTGGTGGGTATCGGCGCTACCCTGATCGTGTGGCGGCGCACCCGCACCCTGGGGTGGCCGGTGATCGCCGGTGTCGCCGCCTTCGGCCTGGTGGTGGCCGTGGCCCGGTTGAGTGGCTGAATGCCGGCGGTTGCAAACGCCGGCCCTGATAAAAGCCTACGACTTTCTGCTAATATCACGACCCCATCGTTTACCGGCTAAGGAAGCGCTGAACAAATAGGCGAGCGGGATGAAGTGCAAGGCGCCCGGCGCACAGGAACCGCAGCATATGGGGTATATGTGAGGATTCCGCGCACCGCGCAACGCAGCGATTCGCCCGTGCAGGCATTTGTGCAGTGTTTCCCTAACGATCTACGCCGGTTAGGACGCTCACATCGCCTTCGGTTTCCCAAGGAGAGAGAAACGCCATGTCGCAATCCGCCTCGTCCCGATCGGGCGCCATCCTGCTGCTAGCGGCCTCGCTGGCCGGGCTCGCCGTCGCCCTCTACGCCTATTTCACCCCGCTGACCGGCGTCAACGGCACGCTGGGCGCGCTGGTCGCCATTCTCGCCTGTGTCGTGCTCGCCATCCTGGCGCTCGGACTCGCCGCCGCCTCGGGTCGCGGTAGCCGTATCGCGCTGCGCGTGCTGATCCTGCTGGGGCTGGCCGGTACCGGCTTTGCCGGACTCCTGCTGCACCAATGGTGGATCACCGTCGCCATGGCCGTGGGTCTCGTCGGGCTGATCATCGACATGATCCGCTCGCCCCGTACCAACCGCCCCACCCATGCCTGAGGAGCACGCCATGTCGACCCCCCGATTCGCCCTGAAGCGTCTCGCCACGGCCACCGCCCTGACGCTTTGTGTCGTGCCCCTGATGGCCTCGGCCCAGACGCAGTCCGCGAACCCGCAACAGACACCCGATCAGCAGTCGACCGATCCCCAGGCCCCGACGCCCGGGCAGACGGCGGACGCGACGAGCGACGCCGCCGCGGGCGACGAAGCCTCCGGCCCGCCGATTCCGCTGGTGCCCGAGACGCCGACCTGGGACAGCTTCCACGGTCAGCTCAACGCCCAGAAGTACAGCCCGCTCGATCAGATCACCACCGACAACGTCGACGATCTCGAAAAGGTCTGGGAAGTGCATACCGGCGACGTCTCCGACGGCTCGGGCGACCTGCCCGCCACGGTCTGGTCGGCGACGCCCATCTTCGCCAACGACACGCTCTACATCGGCACCCCGTTCTACCGGATCCTGGCGCTCGACCCGGCCACCGGCGAGCAGAAGTGGAGCTTCGACACCCAGTCCACGCTCGAGGCCATGACCCAGCCCGCGCTGAAGAACCGCGGCGTGGCCTACTGGGAGGCGGACGATCCGGTCGCCGGCGAGCCGTGTCAGAAGATCGTCTACATCGGCACCATGGACGCCCGCCTGTTCGCCGTGGACGCCGACACCGGCAAGGCCTGCCAGTCGTTCGCCGACAACGGCGTGCTCGACGTCAACCAGTGGAACGACACCCACGCCAAGTGGCCGCTGTCGCTGCTGCAGCCGCCGACGGTGGTCGGCGATCACCTGATTCTCGGCTGGGCCGGCAAGGACTGGGCCTTCGAACAGGCGCCGCCGGGCACGGTGTTCTCCATCAACGCCCGCACCGGCGAGCGGGAATGGACCTTCCAGGCCTTGTCCGACGAAATGCGCGAGAAGAGCGGCACCGCCAACGTCTGGACGCACATGTCGGCCGACGAGGAACACGGCCTCGTCTACCTGCCGGTCTCCTCGCCCTCGCCCAACTACTGGGGCGGCAACCGGACCGAAGAGGCGCCGCTGGCGACCTCGACCACCGCGCTCGACGTGGATACCGGCGAAGTGGTGTGGTCACGTCAGTGGGTACATCACGACGTCTGGGACTACGACATCAATGCCGCGCCGACGCTGATGGACATCACCGTCGACGGCGAGCAGATCCCGGCGCTGATCCAGTCGACCAAGATGGGCTTTTTGTTCGTCGTCAACCGGCTGACCGGCGAGGACGTGTGGCCGATCGAGGAGCGCCCGGTGCCCCAGGGCGACGGTTCCGTGAAGGGTGAAAAGTACGCGGCGACCCAGCCCTTCCCGACCAAGCCCGCGCCGCTGCTCGACCAGTCCGAGAAGCCCAAGGTCTGGTGGCTGGCCGACGCGGTGAGCGGCGGCGAGTGTTCGGCGCTCTGGGACGAGCTCCACTACGAGGGCATGTACACGCCGCCCACCACCCAGGGCGAAGGGGCACTGACCTTCCCCGACAGCGCCGGTGGCGTACAGTGGGGCGGCGTGGCCTTCGATCCCGAGAGCCAGACCGCCATCGTCAACACCTCGCGGCTCGTGCAGTACGTCAAGCTGTACGATCGCCAGGCCTACGAGAAGGCCAACAGCGGCTCGGGCAACGAGAGCGGCTTCGCCCCGCAGACCGGGGCGCCCTATGGCATGCGCCTCGAGGTCGCCCTGAACTGGCTCGGCATGCCCTGCTGGGAACCGCCCTACGGCGAGATCGTCGCCCTGGACATGACCACCGGCGACGTGAAATGGCGTCGGCCCGTCGGGGCGTCCCAGCAGTACGGCTTCTTCATGCCCGAAAGCTGGGGCTCGCCGACCATCGGCGGCCCGGCGGTCACCGCCGGCGGCGTGGTGTTCATCGGCGCCTCGATGGATGCCAAGGTGCGCGCCTATTCGCTCGAGACCGGCGAGGAGCTGTGGGCGGATCAGGCCCAGGCGCCGTCCGTCTCGAACCCCGCAGTCTACGAGTACCAAGGGCGCGAATACGTGGTGTTCATCGGTGGCGGCAACACCATCCTCAAGCAGCAGGTCGGCGATCAGGTGGTCGCCTACGCACTGCCCGAGGACGAGGATTGAGCGCCACCCGGCGCTAGCAACCCAGGCGACGGGGCGAGCTCAGGCTCGCCCCGTTTTTTTGGGTTCTTCGCAGATCGGCGTGGAATGTCGAGTCACCGCCATGGGCGTAAATTCTCTCCCACGGAAACCAGCCTGGATGGTCCACTGGCGCATGGGGCTCCTGTGGAAGGGAACTTGTTCCCGATTGGCGCTGCAGGCGCCCGTCATGACCGGGGGAGGTACAGTGCCCGCCGCCATCGCGAATAAATTCGCTCCCACAAGGACCAGTCAACCGGCAGGAGCTGTGGAAGGGAGCGTGTTCGCGATGATCTGCACCGCGCTCCCCAGCAAAATGCAATGCCCCCGATTTAAGCCATGACCTGGAAGCGGAATCGCCCACGCAACGTCTGGCCCTTGGCGAGTTCCACCAACCCCTCCTCGAGCGGCGCCTCGGCATGATGGGCGTCGACCCGATGCGTGACCGGCTCGAAGCAGAAGAACGTCGCCTCGCTGCCCGGCGAGTAGACCAGATAGCGCGGACAGGGCGGGTCGGTATCGATGAACAGGCTCAGGTCGCGCTCGGGCCAGTGCAGCCGGGCATGACCATTCCAGCCGGTGAACAGGTTGTCGATCGCGCCGTCGGGCAATGCCCGGCCCTGGCGGAAGTCCCACTGCCCGGCGTCGTCGATACCGCGCCAGGCGGTGGGCAGTTGCGCGGCGTCGACGTCCCAGACGCCGTCGGCGCCCGCCGTGATCGTCGCGCCGGGGGTTCGCGGGAACCAGGGATGCACGCCCAGGCCGTAGGGCGCGGGCGTCTCGCCCCGATGGGTGACGACCAGTTCCACCGTCAGCGTGCCGCCATCGAGCCGATAGATCAGCCGCGAGCGGTAGTCGAACGGTGGCTGATGGGCGGACTCGCGCTCCAGGGTCACCTGGGTGGAGGCGCGATGGGCCACCCGCCAGGCGCCCTGCCAACCGTCGCCGTGGATGGGCAGCGGCTCGCCGTCGCGGTTGGCGGCGAGCGGATAGTGCTCGCCCTGCCATTCGAAGCCCCCGCCGCTGATCCGGTTGGACCAGGGCACCAGCGGGTAGAGCCCCATGACGTTGGGGTCGTCGGACTCGGGATCGCCCGGCCGGAACAGCGCCACCGGCCCGTCCCGGCGCAATGCCTCGAAGCGCACCACCGAACCGCCCACCTCGGGGGCGACCTCCAGGCGCAACAGGGTATTCTCGAGGGTCAGCGTCATGCCTTGGCTCCTTGATCGGTCGAATCGTCCCAGCATACCGCGCTCCTCGCTCCCGGGCCTTGCATCGCCGAGTGCAAGTGCCGAGTTCAGGTAGCGGGGCGTTTCAGCGTCATCAGGCCAAGACCGAAGAGCAACATCAAGCCGCCACTGGCCCGATTGAACCACTGCATGGCCTTGCCGCTACGCAAGTATTGGCCGATCTTGCTGCCCAGGACGGCATAGATCGCGATGGCCAGCACTTCCATTATCAGGAACAGCCCACCCAGGATCGTGAAGCTCAGCGCGTAATGTTCGGGTGTCACGAACTGCGGCAGGAAGGCGGTGAATATCAGGATCGCCTTGGGATTGCCGGCCGCGACCAGAAACTCCTGGCGCATCAGGCGCCATGCCGACTGCGGCGCCGCGTCCTCGAACGTCACCGCCTGTGGCTTGCTCATCAGGAGCTTTATGCCCAGCCAGGCCAGATAGGCCGCACCCAGCCATTTCAGGGCCAGGAAGAACCACATCGATGTCGCCAGCAGTGTTCCCAGGCCGACGCCCGCTATCGTGATCATGGGGATGAAGGCGGCGATCCGACCCAGCGAGGCGATGATGGCCTTCAAGGGACCGACACGGGCGGCATTGGTCGTCGCCAACAGGTTGTTGGGGCCAAACGCCATGTTCAAGGCAAAGCACGCCGGCAGAAATGCCAGCAACAGCATCATGGCCACACTCCCCTCCTTGTCTCTTATCGTCGAACCCAAGAGCATTCTGTTCTTCACGGCCTTCATGCCGCAATTCGTCAATCCCGCCACCCCCGTATTGCCACAGTTGGCGATCCTCTTCTCGACGTTTCTGGGTGTCGGCATCGTCTCGGACCTGGGCCATACCCTGCTTTCCACCACGGGAGCCCGGTGGATGTCGGGGCGCCTACGCCGCTGCCGCGACGCAACTCGCCCCGACAGCGCCTCTCGGCCGGCTCAGTCGTGATGCACGGCGCCGCGCCCGCCGTCGATGGTGATGCAACTGGCGTTGATGAACGGCGCCTCGTCCGAGGCCAGGAACACGGCGGTCATGGCGACCTCCTCCGGGCGCCCCAGCCGCCCCGGCGGCAGCAGGGCCTCGATGCGCCCGCGCGCCGCCGCCGGGTCGTCGAAGGTCCGCCAGTGGGCCTCGACCGCCGGCGTGGCGATGTAGCCCGGCGCGATGGCGTTGACCCGCACACCGCGTGCCGCGTACTCGACGCCCAGCGCCCGGGTCAGACCGATCAGGCCGTGCTTGGCGACCGGGTAAGGAAAACAGCCGCGAATGATCGAGAAGGCATGGGTCGAGGCGATGTTGACGATCGCCCCGCCACCGTTGGCGAGCAGGTCCGGCAACACCGCCCGGCTGCACAGCCAGGCCCCTTCGAGATCGACGGCGAGACAGCGCCGCCAGGCATCGTCGGGCATCGCCAGCGGCTCGTGGAAGACGTTCATGCCGGCGTTGTTGACCAGCGTGGTCAGCGGCCCCAGCCGTTCGCGGGCCAGTGCCACGGCCATCTCGACCGAGGCCCGTTCGGCGATATCGCACTCGACGGCCAGGGCTCGGTGACCGGCCGTCGTCAGCTCCCCGGCCAGGCGCTCGGCACCGCCCAGGTCGGTGTCGGCGAGGCACACCGCCGCGCCCTGTTCGGCACAGGCGCGGGCGATCGCCGCACCGATGCCCGCCGCGGCGCCGGTGACGAAGACCCGCTTGCCGGCCAGCCGCGCGCTCACGCCGGCGTCCTCGCGGCCAGCCGCATGGCCACCCGCGCCGCCGGCAGGCCGCGAACGCCCGGGGTGACGCGGAACAGGCCCCCGGCCAGCGCCTCGCCATCGCGCTCGACGGCCGCCGTGGTGATGTAGAGCCGCTCGAGCTCGGGCCCGGCGAAGCAGCAGGAAGTCACCCGCGAGGCGGGTACCGGCAGCGTCTCGTCGAGCCGGCCGTCGGGGCCGAAGCGGCTGATCCGGCCGCCGTCCCAGTGGGCTACCCACAGCCCGCCCTCGGCGTCGCAGGTCATGCCGTCCGGGTAGCCCTGGGTGTCGCCGAAACGGATGTGCTCGCGGCGCTTGCCGGGGGCGCCCCACTCGTCCAGGTCGAAGGCGTAGATCGTGCGATTGGGCGTATCGCTGTGATAGAGCGTGCGCCCGTCGGGGCTCAGCGCCGGCCCGTTGGCCACCCGGTAGCCGGCGTCGACGCGCGTCACGCCGCGCCCGTCCCAGCGATAGAGCGAACCGCTGGCTCGCTCGGCGGCGTCGTCCATCGAGCCGAACCACAGCCGCCCGCGGGCATCCGCCTTGGCGTCGTTGAAGCGGTTGCCGGCGGGTTCCTCGGGGGTCGGCCAGTCGGCGACGATCACCGGCCCCGCCTCACCCAGGCGCAGATGCACCAGCCGCGAGCGCAGACCGGCAACGAAACCGTCACCGTCGTCGCGCGGCACCAGCCAGCAGGCCGGTTCGTCGAGCGACCAGCTACGCGCGCTCTGCGAAGCCGGGTCGAAGGCGTGCAGGCGCCCGCCGAGGATGTCGACGAACAGCAACTCCCCCTGCGCGCCACGCTCCGGGCACCACACCGGCCCCTCGCCGAGCATGGCCCGCCCCTGCCAGACGCATTCCAGCGTTGTCGCGGCAATCATCGTCGTGTCGTCCTCAATGCGAGTGGCGCGGCACCTCGGCGCCACGGCAGCCGACCAGGAAGTCGAAGTCGCAGCCCTCGTCGGCCTGCAGCACATGCTCGATGTAGAGCTGACGGTAGCCGCCGCTACTGGCGATCCGGCGCGACGCCGCGGTGGGGTCGTTCTCGGCCAGCCGGCGGGCGAGTTCGGCGTCGTCGACCTCCAGGTGCAGGGTGCCGGCGTAGGCGTCCAGCGCAATCCAGTCGCCGTTCTCGACCGCCGCCAGCGGGCCGCCGGCGGCCGCCTCGGGGGCGACGTGCAGCACCACGGTGCCGTAGGCGGTGCCGCTCATCCGCGCGTCCGAGAGCCGCACCATGTCGGTGACGCCCTGCTCGAGCAGCTTGGCGGGCAGGCCCATGTTGCCGACCTCGGCCATGCCGTGATAGCCACGCGGCCCGCAGTGCTTCATGACCAGGATGTCGTCGGCGGTGACATCGAGATCGGGGTCGTTGATGCGCGCCTTGTAGTCGTCGAAGTCCTCGAACACCACCGCGCGGCCGCGATGGGTCATCAGCTCGGGGGTCGCCGCCGAGGGCTTCAACACCGCGCCCTGGGGGGCGAGGTTGCCGCGCAGGATGCACATGCCGCCGTCCTCGCGCAGCGGATCCTCGAGGGGACGGATCACGGCGTCGTTGTAGAGCGGGGCGTCCTTGACGTTGTCCCACAGCGTCTTGCCGTTGACGGTCAGGGCGTCCTTGTGGGGAATCCGCTCGGCCTCGCCGAGGCGCTTGAGTACCGCCGGCAGCCCGCCGGCGTAGTAGAACTCCTCCATCAGATAGCGCCCGGAGGGCTGCAGGTCGACGATCGTCGGCGTGCCGCGGCCGATGCGGTTCCAGTCGTCCAGCGCCAGGTCCACGCCGATGCGCCCGGCGATGGCCTTGAGGTGGATCACCGCGTTGGTGGAGCCGCCGATGGCGGCGTTGGTGCGGATGGCGTTCTCGAAGGCCTCGCGGGTCAGCACCTTGGAGAGCGTGAGGTCCTCGTCGACCATCTCGACGATGCGGTTGCCGGAGAGGTGGGCGAGCACGTAGCGCCGCGAGTCCACCGCCGGAATGGCGGCATTGTGCGGCAATGACACTCCCAGCGATTCGGCCATGCAGGCCATGGTCGAGGCGGTGCCCATGGTGTTGCAGGTGCCGGCGGAGCGCGACATGCCGGCCTCGGCGGCCATGAAGTCGTGCAGCGAGATCTGGCCCGCCTTGACCTGCTCGGAGAGCTGCCAGACCACGGTGCCGGAGCCGATGTCGCGGCCCTGGTGCTTGCCGTTCAACATCGGTCCGCCGCTGACCACGATGGCGGGGACGTCGCAGCTCGCCGCGCCCATCAGCAGCGCCGGGGTGGTCTTGTCGCAGCCCACCAGCAGCACCACGGCATCGAGGGGGTTGCCGCGGATCGCTTCCTCGACGTCCATGCTCGCCAGGTTGCGGGTGAACATCGCCGTCGGCCGCAGGTTGGACTCGCCGTTGGAGAACACGGGGAACTCCAGCGGGTAACCGCCGGCCTCGAGCACGCCCTGCTTGACGTGCTCGGCGAGCTTGCGGAAGTGGGCGTTGCAGGGGGTCAGCTCCGAGAAGGTGTTGCAGATGCCGATGATCGGCTTGCCCTGGAACTCGTGGTCGGGGATGCCCTGGTTCTTCATCCAGCTGCGGTACATGAAGCCGTTCTTGTCGGCGGTGCCGAACCAGGCGGCGCTGCGCAGAAGGCGTTTTCTATTAGTCATAAAAGCTCCGTGTAAATCGCTGCAGAAACCCGCGAAGGACATGAAGCACAAGGCGCACGGCGCGCAAGAGGCGAGACATAACTTGCTGTTAGGCGAGCCTATGAGCACCGTGCAACGCAGTGATTCGGTCCTGCAGCCGTTTATGCAGTGATTTTCAAGCCTTGGCCCGACGTGTCTGCTTCCAGCGGTCGAACATCACCGCCAGCAGCAGGATCGCCCCGCGCACCAGGTACTGGTAGAAGGTGGGCACGTTGAGCAGGCCCATGGCGTTCTGCACGCAGCCCATGATCAGCACGCCGACCAGCACGCCGGTGATCGAGGCGATACCGCCGGACAACGAGACCCCGCCCAGCACACAGGCCGAAATCACCGCGAGCTCTAGGCCCTGGGAGGTATTGGGGTCGCCCAGGCCCATGCGCGAGGTGAGCAGTACCCCGGCGATGCCGGCGACCACGCCCTGCAGGGCGAACACGGTGATCTTGAGCCGGCGCACGTTGACCCCGGCGAGGCTCGCCGCCTCGGCGTTGCCGCCGGTGGCCAGCACGTTGCGCCCGAAGGCGGTCATGTTGAGCAGCACGCCGAAGATCAGAAAGCAGACGATCATCGTCCACACCGGCAGGGTCAGCCCCAGGAAGGAGGCGCTGCCCAGGTCGAAGAAGCCGGGCACGGTGATCATCACCGCGTCGCCGCCGGAGGTGATGTAGGCCAGCCCGCGCACGAACTCCATTGCCGCCAGGGTGGCGATCAGCGAGTTGACGCCGAAGCGGGCGACCACGAAGCCATTGAAGGCGCCCACCGCCCCGCCGGCGGCGACACCCGCCAGCACGCCGACGAGCACGCTGCCGGACGTCGAGGTGATGACCGCCGCCACGACCCCGGCGAAGGCGACGATCGAGGCCACCGAGAGATCGACCTCACCCAGCGCCAGCACCATCATCATGGTGGTGGCGATGGTGCCGATCAGTGTCACCGAAAGCAGTAGGCCGACGATGTTGCGCCCGGTCAGGAAATCGGGCACCAGCACCGACAGGCCGATGAACAGCAGCACGAAGATGGCGAGCAGCCCGGAGGTATCGAGCAGGGTGCGCAGCGGCTTGGGCAGGCCGCGGCGGCCCTCGGTAGCCGCGGCGACCGAGGGTCGGGCGAGTTTGTCAGTGGACATGGCGAAAGTCTCTCTGGAAAGTCGTCGATCGAAGGGATCAGGCCGGCAGGGCCAGCCCCAGCAGGCGTTCGGGCGTGGCCTCGTCGCGGGGCACGATGTCGACCAGCTCGCCATCGCGCATCACGCCGATGCGGTCGCAGATCGAGCTGACCTCGGCGAGATCGCTGGAGATCACCACCACGCTCTTGCCCTGCTCGGCCAGGTCGTAGAGCAGCGAGTAGATGTCGCGTCGCGCGCCGACGTCGATGCCGCGGGTCGGCTCGTCCATCACGAACAGCTCGATCTCCTCGGCCAGCCAGCGCGCCAGGATCACCTTCTGCTGGTTGCCGCCGGAGAGCGTGCTGATGCGCGCCTTGGGCCCCGGGGTCTTGATGCTCAACTGGCGGATATAGGCGTTGGCGTTGTCGGTCTCGCGCTTCGGCTGACGCAGCCATCCCCAGCGCTTGAAGAAGCGCCGGCAACTGATGTTGAGGTTGTCGGCGACGCTGGCCACCGGGAAGATGCCCTGCGACTTGCGATCTTCCGGGCACATGGCGATGCCGGCGCGGATCGCCTGGTGGGGGCTGGCGAAGCGGCGCGTCTCGCCGGCGAAACTCACCTGCCCTTCGCTGGGCGGTTCGACGCCACAGACCAGGCGCATCAGCTCGCTACGCCCGGCGCCGACCAGGCCGAACAGGCCCAGCACCTCGCCACGCTTGACCTCGAAGCTCACCGGGGCACTGACGCCGGGCCCCTTGATACCCTCGAGACGCATCAGGGTCTCGCCGGCGGCGCGAGGTCGATAGCCATAGACGTCCTCGATGTCGCGCCCCACCATCTCGCTGACCAGGGTGGCGTGGTCGAGCCCCGCGAGGCTGTCGTGGGTACGAATGTGCCGCCCGTCGCGGAAGACCGTGACGGCGTCGCACATCTCGAAGACCTCTTCCATGCGGTGGGTGACGTAGAGCACCACCCGCCCCTCCTCGCGCAATCGGGCAACGATGCGCTTGAGGTGACGCGTTTCCTGGACGGAGAGACTGCTGGTCGGTTCGTCGAAGGCGATGATCCGCGCATCGCGCAGAAGGGCGCGACCGATCTCGATCATCTGCTGCTGGCCGATCGACAGATCGCGCACCTTGGTGGCGGGATGGATGCCGCCCTCGCCGAGTTCCTCGAGGATCCCGAGGGCCCGCTGGCGAAGCGCGCGGCGGTCGATGAAGCCGCGGCGCTGCGGCAACTGGCCGAGCAGCAGGTTCTCGGCCACCGACAGATTGGGCGAGAGCGTGAGCTCCTGGTAGATGATCGAGATGCCCTGGGCGAGCGCCTCGCGGGCATTGGCGAACACATGGCGCTCGCCGTCGATCCACAGGGCGCCGTCGGTGACCTTGTTGACGCCGCTGAGCACCTTGAGCAGGGTCGACTTGCCGGCGCCGTTCTCGCCCATCAGCGCATGCACCTCGCCGGCCCGGGCGCCGAAACTGACGCCGTCCAGCGCACGCACACCGGGGAATTCGACGGTGACGCCGTCGACGCGAAGATAGGGATCGCTCATGACTGGACTCCGCTGGAGTAAGACCGCCTTTCACAACCGGTAGACGAAGTGGACTGCTCCGGCGGCAGAACGTCGCGAGGGCGCTGTAAACCCCTCCCTGGGCGCTACCTTTGCCATCCATGGCAAAGGACCCTCGCTTTGCTCTGCCCCCGGCGCCCATCATCCGAGGGGTTGGAAGTGGGCTCTAAGGCTGGGCCGGCCGGAGACCGCTCCGGTCGGCCAGCGGTTACAGGTTGAGGTCCTCACGTACCTGCTTCCAGTTGTCGCGGGTCATCAGCGTCCCGGTGGTCTGGGTGTCGGCCGGCGGCTTCTTGCCGTCGGTGATCCACTCATAGAGATTCTCGGCGCTCTGGCGGCCGTGCATGGTCGAGCTCACCGCCACGGTGCCGTAGAAGCCGGTGGGCTTCTCGCGGGAGAACTCGGCGAAGGCCGCCCCCGAGCCGTTGATGCCCACCCCGATCACCTGATCGGGCGACAGGCCGTACTGCTCGCTGGCACGCACCCCGCCCAGCACGCTCTCTTCGTTGAGGGCGTAGATCACCCAGTGCTCGAAGTCGCCGTGCTTGGAAAACACCGGCGAGGCGGCGGCGAAGGCACTGCTGGTATCGGTGTTCTGCTGCGGGGCGTCGAAGATGTTGGCCTTCTCGAAGCCGGACTCGAGCAGGGCGTCGGTGGCGCCGTCGGTGCGTTCCTTGGCGGTGGGCAGCTCATAGTTGGTGATGCGCAGCGCGGCGACGTTTTCCGGGTCCCAGCCGCGCGCCTTCATTTCCTCGGCGATGGCATTGCCCACCTGGCGGCCGATCTTGTACCCGGACATGCCCAGGTGCGGTACGGATGCCATCGGCTTGCCGTCCGGCCCGACGAACTGGTCGTCGACGGTGACCACCTTCATGCCGTACTGCTCGGCGCGGTTGACGATCGCCGGGCCCAGCCGGACGTCGGGCGGACAGATCACGAAACCCTGGGCGCCCTGGGAATTGAGGTTGTCGATAGCGCTGAGCACCTGCTGGCCATCCTCGCCGGCCAGACGTACCACCTCGAAGCCTTCTTCCTCGCCCAGCTTGGTCGCGGCATCCTGTTCGTTGATGAACCACGCCTGCTCGGGCTTCTTGACGATGAAGCCGATCTTGACGTCGTCGTCGGCGGCCTGGACGAGACCGACACTGCCCAGGGTCAGACCGACACCAAGGGCGAGACGCGACAGGGTATGAGTGAGTGACATCGACGGACTCCTGCTCGAAAACGTTATTGTTGTCAGCGATTCCGGGGCGGAACGCCGCTCATGCAGAAAAGACGATAAATGGCAATTGAATAACCAGCCAATGCCACTTGCCCCAAAAACTAATATTAATTTGGTTATCGAATAACCGGAAAGCCTGACGGCAGGCGGCGAGTCATCGACACTCGCGATGATCGCTTGAGACTAAAGTCGTCATCGTGCCCCACGAGGTCGGCGCGATGTCGCCGTCGACAATAGAAAAGCCCCGGTCGCGCTGGCGCGACCGGGGCGAAGCTTGGCAAGAGAAAAGGGCAAGGGTCACCCCGAGAGGGCGTCGCCGGGCCCGGCCATGACGCCGGTCGAACCGCCAGCGCCTGGCCCGTTAGAACGCCTTTCACAACCGGTAGACGAAGTGAGCTTCTCCGGCGGCAGGACGTCGCGAGGGCGCTGTGAACCCCTCCCTGGGCGCTACCTTTGCCATCCATGGCAAAGGACCCTCGCTTTGCTCTGCCACCGGCCCCCATCATCAGAGAGTTTGGAAATGCATTCTTAGCGGCGGCATACCGGAACCCGCGTGTCGCACGGCTTTCGGCACCTCGATCCTTCATTCCGGCAGGAACTTGTACACCGTGGTCTGGCTGTACTTGTCGCCGGCCTCGAGGGTGGTGGAGGGGAAATCCGGCTGGTTCGGCGTATCGGGATAGTGCTGCGCCTCCAGGGTGAATCCGCCCCAATGGTCGTAGGTCTTGCCGCCCTTGCCGGTGAAGGATCCCGTCAGGAAATTACTGGTATAGAACTGCACGCCCGGCTCGGTGGTGTACATCTCGACCGTGCGCCCGGATTGCGGATCGCTGACCCGTACCGCCAGGTCGTCCAGGTTGCCCCGGGTATCGAGGACCCAGTTGAAGTCGTAACCGCCCTGTTTCGGCTCGGCATAATCGAGCTGCTGATTGTCCGCATGGATGTTCTTGCCGATGGCGGTGGGTGTGCGAAAGTCCATGGGCGTCCCCGCCACGTCGGCCAGCTCGCCGGTGGGGATCAGTGTCTCGTCGACGGGAGTGAACCGATCGGCATTGATCATCGCGACCTGATCGAGAATCGTGCCGTTGCCGGCCCCCGCCAGGTTGAAATAGGTATGGTTGGTGAGGTTGATGACCGTGTCCTGGTCGGCGACCGCCGAATAGTGGATCCGCAGGTCATTGTCGTTGTCCAGGGTATAACGCAGCGTGACCGCGAGCTCGCCGGGGAATCCCATGTCGCCGTCCGGCGAGACGTGGGTCAACTCCACGCCGACGGCCCGGTCCGTTTCGATCGGCGAAGCCGCCCAGACCGCCTTGTCGAAGCCTTGAGTCCCGCCATGCAGGGTGTTGGGGCCATCGTTCTGCGGCAACTGATAGGTCTCGCCATCGAGACGGAACTGGCCGCCGGCGATACGGTTGCCATAGCGGCCGATGGTCGCGCCGAAGTACGTATCCGCGTGGTCGATATAGCCCTGGACGTCGTCGAAGCCGAGGGCGATATCCGCGATCTTGCCGTTCTTGTCGGGCAGTTCGATCGCCTGGACCCGGGCCCCATAAGTGATGATGTCCACCGACATGCCATTGCGGTTGGTCAAGTGATAGCGTTCGACGGCCTGCCCCTGGGGCGTCTTGCCGAACCGGCTTTGCGTCACCGCCAGCGATTCGGATGTCTTGTCCGCCGCGACCGTCACGTTCGAGGCGCAGAGGACAACCGCCGCGCCCAGAACGAGAATGCCGTCTTGCCAACGGCTCGGGAAGCGTGTCCGGGTCGTCATTATTGTCTCCTTCCTTGTCATTGAAAAACGGGCGTTGATGCGGAAAGAACGATAGACAGGGCCTATATGAGCGACTAATACTGTTTGGCCGCCCAGTTAATAGCCCTTTGATTATCAATACGACAGGAGGCCTGACGTCATGGGCCAACTCCCCGCCGACTGGTTCCTCCGGGTGAGACTAAAGTTGCGCCATTTGCAACTGATGGTGGCGCTCGATGACAGACGCAATCTGCACCGAGCCGCCGAGCACCTGGGCATGAGTCAACCGGCGGCCTCCAAACTGCTCGGCGATCTCGAGACACAACTCGGCGTGACGCTGTTCGAACGCCATTCACGGGGCGTCAGCCCCAACTGGTACGGCGAAAGCCTGATCCGCCACGCCCGCAACATTCTTTCCGAACTGCAGCATGCCGGTGACGAACTCAACGCCCTGGAATCGGGCAACGCCGGCGTGGTGGCGGTGGGTACGGTGATGGCGCCGGCGGTGACGCTGCTGGCCGGCGCCATCGAGCGGGTCCATCGCGATCTGCCCGGTCTCAAGGTAGGTGTCGATGTCGACGTCAGCAAGCGCCTGGTGCCGCGACTGATGGCCGGCGAGTTCGATTTCGCCATTACCCGGATCCCCGAGGGGTTTCCCAGCGAGGCCTTCGTCTTCGAGGAGATCGGCGAAGAGGCGCTATGCTTCGTGTGCCGCGAAGGGCATCCACTGGCCGGTGTGAACAGGCTCGATCTGGCCGCCATGACCGCCTACCCCTGGGCGCTGCAGCCCCCCGGCGCCCTGATGCGTCAGCGCTTCGATCACCTGCTGTTGCAGCACGGCGTCACGCCACCGGGCCAGATCGTCGACACCCCGGACATCCTGGTGGCGCTGGCCCTGGTGGCCCGCTCGGACACCCTGACGGTGACCACCCGCGAAGTCGCCGACCTGCTCTGCGCGCCGCAGCGTTTCCGTATCCTGCCCTTCACCGAATCGTTGAGCGTACAACCCTACGGCCTGGTGAGCCTGCGCAAGCAGCGCCTGTCCCCCGGCGCCGCGAGACTGATGGGCACGTTGCGCGAGTTGATCGAGCACCAGCGCCGGAGCCGGTGATACGCCCTGCCAGGGCTCTAATCGAACTCGAACGCCTCGACGATCTCCCGCCGCCCCAGCAGAAAGGCATCGGCGACATGGCGCAGCGGGGCGAGATCGACATCCGAAGCGCTGCTTTCGAGCAGCTCGGCGAAGCGCGCATAGAGGCCCGGGTACTCCTGCTCCGGCGCACTATGCTCGAGCGCGCCCTCGAGGTAGAGCTCGCTGCCACCCTTCGACAGCGTCAGCCGCCCGGCGTCGGTATCGACATGAATGTCCCAGGTCTGGGGGCCGGTCTGACGGAAGTCGAAATCGGCCTCGACCGACGTGCCACGGCCGTCGCGGAAGGCCAGTTGCGCGGCGATCGGTGCCTGGCGGTTGGCCGGTACCTGCAGGGTCGCTTCCTTGAGAAAGAAGGCCTGAGGCAGGATGGCGGTGACGATGGACAGCGCGTTGATGCCCGGATCGAAGACTCCCATGCCGCCCGGCTCGAAGATCCACTCCTGCCCCGGGTGCCAGACGCGCACGTCTTCCTTCCATTCGATTCGCACCCGGCGGATCTCGCGCTCGGCGAGCCATTCACGGGCTCGCGCCACCCCCGGCGCGTGGCGCGAATGCCAGGTGGCAAACAGCGTGCGGCCACACGCATCGGCCTTCAGCGCCAGATGTTCGACCTCGCTGAGGGTCGCGCCGGGCGGCTTCTCGAGCATCACGTGCTTGCCCGCGGCGAGCGCCTGGAGGGCCTGATCGTAGCGTACCGCCGGCGGCGTACACAGGGTCACCGCGTCGAGTTCGGGCATGGCGTCGAGCATCGCCTCGAGCGAGGGGAAGTTGGCGACACCGTCGAGGGTCGCGTTGCGGCTGGCGACGGCCACCAGGTCGAGGTCGGGATTGGCGTCGAGCGCGGGCAGGTGCTGATCGCGGGCGATCTTGCCCAGGCCGACGAGGCCGATCTTGCGTGCAGGCATGGCGTGGCGCCTCGTTTGTCTGTCGGATGGAGCCACACCATAACGGGCGGTCGTCACGGCTGCCAGTCGTCGAATGGACATGCCGCGATAGCCATTCGGTTATGTCCCGCTGGGTTCAGAGTCGGTTCAGGTAGGCCGTCCCGCCGAGCTGACGCATCTGCTGACGGATCCAGTGACTGCGCTCGAGCACGCGCGGCGAGGGATGCGAGGCACTCCAGCCGCGGGGATTGGGCAGGATCGCCGCCAGGCGGCTGGCCTGGGTCGCGCTCAGACGGTCGGCGGAAACGCCGAAGTAGTGGCGGGCGGCGGCTTCCAGGCCGAACACGCCGTCATCCCACTCGACGATATTGAGATAGACCTCGAGGATGCGCTCCTTGGGCCACAGGAGTTCGAGCAATACCGTGAACCACGCCTCGAACAGCTTGCGGACCCAACTGCGCCCGGTCCACAGGAACAGGTTCTTGGCGGTCTGCTGGGTGATGGTGCTCGCCCCGCGCAGATCGCCGCCCGACTGCCAGGTGGTGATCGCCTTGCGCAACTGGTTGAAGTCGAAGCCGAAGTGATCGGGAAAGCGCTGGTCCTCGCCTGCGATCACCGCCAGCTTGGCCTCGTCGGAGAGACGCGCCCAGGGCATCCAGGTCTGGCGGATGTCGAGCGGCTCGCCATCGACCCAGGATTCGACCTTGCGCTCGACCATCACCATCGAACCGAAAACCGGGACCACCCGGAAGAACAGCACCAGCGCCAGCGAGGCGAGCACGAAGGCAGCGATGCCCAGCAGCAAGTAACGCAGCAGCCTGCGCGGCCAGGGGTTTGACATGCGATGGCGATCCCGTGGGTGCGAAAGTCCCGCGAGTATAACAACTCGCGGCGCCACGGCGGGCGGACGGCCGCCAACGCACCGGGGCGTCGTCACCCCATGGCGACGCCCGTTTGGGGACGGCACGCGGCAAGCGACGGTGCTTCCGATGGAGAGCCAGTCACCACCACGAACGACATCGCTCCCGCAAAACCCGGCCTGGGCCTTGCGGGAGGGAGGAGACCTGCCTGGGCTATGGGCTAGCGCAAGGGCACACTGGCGTAGGTCGGCTCGCCCTGCGCCTGATTGAGGGCGACCACCGCACTCGACATCGGCTCGGCCACGCTCTCGCTCAGGGTTCGCCGGGTGAAGCGCGGCATCATGAGCTCGCCGTCGCTGCGCGCCTGCCGCGAGGCGATGCCGCCACGTTCATCGCGCGGCGGGATGCCGAAGTACTCGCGGTAGCATTTCGAGAAATGCGGCGTGGAGACGAAACCGCAGGCCGAGGCGACCTCGATGATCGACATCGGGGTCTGCTTGAGCAGTTGTCGGGCGCGGGTCAGGCGCAGCTTGAGGTAGTAGCGCGACGGTGAGCAGTTGAGATACTTCTGGAACAGCCGCTCGAGCTGACGCCGCGAGACGTCGACATAGGTGGCCAGTTCGTCGAGTCCGATGGGCTCCTCGAGGTTGGCCTCCATCAGCGCGACGATCTCCAGCAGCTTGGGCTGGGTGGTGCCCAGCACGTGCTTGAGCGGCACCCGCTGCTGATCCTGCTCGCCGCGTACCCGGTCGTAGATGAACATCTCGGAGATGCCCGCGGCGAGTTCGCGACCGTGATCGCGACCGATCAGGTTGAGCATCATGTCGAGCGGCGCGGTGCCGCCGGACGCGGTGAAGCGATCGCGGTCGATCGAGAACAACCGGGTGGTCAGCGGAACCCGGGGGAAGGCCTCCTGCATCGCCGCCAGGCACTCCCAGTGGATGCTGGTCTCGTAGCCGTCGAGCAGCCCGGCCCGGGCCAGCGCCCAGCTGCCGGTACACACCGAGCCCAGCCGGCGCGACAGCCGCGCCTGGGCCTGCAGCCAGCCGATGTGCTCGCGGGTCACGCTGCGTTGCGGGCCCACGCCGCCGCAGACGACCACCCAGTCCAGGGTCAGCGGAATGTTGGTCGCCGCATCCGGCGTGATCTGCAGGCCGTCGCTGGCCCGCACCGGCTCGCCGTTGGGCGTCAGCGTGTACCAGCGATAGAGCTCGCGCCCGGCCAGCTGGTTGGCCATCCGCAACGGTTCGATGGCCGATGCCAGCGAGATCAGGGTGAAGTTGTCCAGCAGCAGGAAACCCAGCGTCTGGGGGACGACGGCGCGGTCGGCCGCCGATGTTGCATTTACAGCCTTGGAGGATGCCATCAGGGATCTCCTCTTCCGCGGATTCGTCCCCGGTGCCGGCCGGGGCGCCTGTTGTGTTTGTTGTGCGAAGCGGGCGAGACATCCTGCACCATCGCCGATCATGCTTTGCCGAGACCGACAACGATACGTCGAACGGCTCCCGCTGGTCGATCATTCTTGCGGATTAGCGGGTCCCGACGCACTGATAAACGACAAGAATGTCGCAAATCGACATCGCGAGGTCGCATCCCTCGTCGCAGGGAGACAAGCGCCCCAAACGCGACAGGGCCCGCCACCCTGGAGGTGGCGGGCCCTGTCACGAGGGGCCGGTCGGCGGCGGAATCAGAACTCGAAGAACACCGTCTCGCCGTCGCCCTGCAGGCGGATGTCCAGGCGATAGCGCACCTTGCCATCGGCCTCTTCGCGTGTGGCGATCAGGGTGCGACGCCGTGTCGGCGACTCGATGGCATTGAGCACCGGGCACTCGGCGTTGGCCTCGGCCTCGTCGTCGAAGTACAGCCGCGTCTGCAGTTGAATGTTGATGCCGCGGGCGAAGATCGCGAGGCAGACGTGCGGGGCCATCGGCTTGCCGTTGGCGGCGGGCACCCGGCCGGGCTTGACGGTGGTGAAGGACCACTCGCTGTCGCCGTCGGCGGTGGTGGCGGAACGCCCGAAGCTGTTGAACGGCTTGCGCAGGTCGTAGTCCGGCTGGAAGGCGCCGTGGGCATCGGCCTGCCAGGCCTCGACGAAGGCGTCGCGCACCAGATCGCCGTTGCCGTCGATCACGCGCCCCACCAGTTCGATCGGCTCGCCGTCGGCCTCGGGGGTGGCCAGGCGACTCCAGACCTCCTCGTCGCGCAACGGGATCCCGGCCACGTCGAGGGCCAGACCGATATGCACGTAGGGGCCGGCGGTCTGCGACGGCGTTTCGCGATACAGCACGCCACCGTCATGGGTCGGTTGTTGGCTCATGATCTCACCCCTGATTCTCGAAATAGGTCTGGAATTCGCCGCGCGTGACGATATCGAAGCGATAGGCCAGGTAGTCCATCGGCCGGCTGCGGGCCATGTCCAGGCGGCCGGTCAGCGTATCGACGGCCAACGGGTCGTTGAGCGTATGGACGATCGGGCAGTGGGGAATCAGCGGATCGCCCTC
The DNA here is from genome assembly GCF_004117855.1 of Modicisalibacter coralii. Taxonomy (GTDB): domain Bacteria; phylum Pseudomonadota; class Gammaproteobacteria; order Pseudomonadales; family Halomonadaceae; genus Modicisalibacter; species Modicisalibacter coralii. Next base: position 106,811 of record NZ_QWBW01000008.1, on the reverse strand, counting down.
GAAGTACATCTGGGTGATCAGACGCGTGGCGATCGCCGGCCCCATCACCGAGACGTGAATGTGCGCCGGACGCCAGGAGTTGATGTCGTTGGGCCACGGATAGGGGCCGGGACGCACGGTGCGGAAGTGGTACCAGCCCTGCTCGTCGGTGATGCACCGGCCGACGCCGCCGAAGTTGGGGTCGAGTGGCGCCAGATAACCGTCCTTCTTGTGCCGGTAACGACCGCCGGCATTGGCCTGCCACATCTCGACCAGGGTATGCGGCACCGGCTTGCCGAACTGATCGAGCACGCGACCGAACATCACGATCCGCTCGCCGATCGGCAGACCGTCCCGCCCCTGGCCTTCGCGGTAGTTCATCAGCAGGTCGTTGTCATGGGGGCCCAGGCGCAGCGCCTGGAAACTGGGGCCCGTCAGCTCGCTGCGGCTGGGATGCTGCATGCTGACCAGCGACTGGCGCGGCGAGCGCGCCACGGTGGTCTTGTAGCCCGGCGCATAGGCGGGCGGATGCCAGTTACGGTCGCGCGGCACGAAGCGCTTGTTATCGGAATCTTGCATGGCTGGCGTCTCGTGAGGTGGATGAAACACCCGTCAGGGGGTGAATCGGCACAGTCTCCCGCGCCCGCCAACGGGGGAGAAATGAAATGTCGCCACGCCCCCATAACCATAGGGTTATAAGGAAGCCGGTTTGGGCCATGCCAGGACACGGGATCCCGTCAGAGCTGCAGCAGGTAGCGCAACCCCACGTAGGCGTGCTCGCGCATCAACATTTCCGCCCGGGCGCCCTCCCCGAGGCACAGCGCCTGATAGACCATGCGGTGCTGTTGATGAGCGAACTGCAGCTTCGCGTACTCGCTGTCGAGGGCCTCGGTGTCGATGATGATCGAGTCCGCCGAGGCGAACGGCAGGTGGTCGTTGCGACCGATGGCATCGGCGATCACCTGGCTCCCCGTGGCCTGGACGATGGTGGTGTGGAAGGTCTGGTTGAGTTCGCTCCACAGACTGATGTCCTCGGTCGTTAGATAGCCCTTGTCGAGGATCCCGCGACCACGCTCGATCGCCTCCGCCAGCCGCTCGCGGATGGCGGCCGGGAGCCCCCGCTCCGCCAGGCGGCGAGCCGCCAGGCCCTCCAGCGCGCCGCGGACCTCCAGGGCGCAGAGCACGTCCTCTTCGGTGAACTCGCGCACCCGGTAACCCCGCTTGCCGGCGCGTTCGAGCAGGCCCTCCTGCTCCAGGGTGCGAAAGGCCAGCCGGACCGGCGTGCGCGACACGCCCAACTGCTCGGCGACATGCATTTCCGCCACCCGCGCCCCGGGGGCGTAGCGCCCCTCGCTGATCAGCTTGCGAAGGCTGGTCACGACACTCGAATCGTTCTTGCTCACCTGGTGTTTCACTCCCCGTTTCCGTTCTTTCGCCATTTTGGATCCAACTAAAGCATATATTGACCACCAAAGCCGTCCAGCGCTTAACTTTGGATCCATAACAGTCATAACGACACAAAAGATCCTGACCGCCCCGAGGAGACCGACATGTTCCCCAAGAACACCTGGTATGTCGCCTGCACCCCCGACGAGATCGACGCCAAGCCGCTGGGACGCACCATCTGCAACGAGCCGATCGTGTTCTTCCGCGGCGAGCAAGGCAAGGTGGCCGCCGTCGAGGACTTCTGCCCGCACCGCGGCGCCCCGCTGTCGCTGGGCTTCGTGCGCGATGGCCAGCTCGTCTGCGGCTACCATGGCCTGGAAATGGGCTGCGACGGCAAGTGCTCGAGCATGCCCGGCCAGCGCGTGCGCGGCTTCCCCAGCATTCGCGCCTATCCCGTCGTCGAGCGCTACGGCTTCATCTGGGTGTGGACCGGCGACGCCGAACTGGCCGACCCGGCCGACATCCCCGTGCTGCACTGGGCCGAGAGCGACGAATGGGCCTATGGCGGCGGTCTCTACCACGTGGGTTGCGACTACCGCCTGATGATCGACAACCTCATGGACCTGACCCACGAGACCTACGTCCACGCCTCGAGCATCGGTCAGCCCGAGATCGAGGAAGCCGCCCCGGAAACCACGGTCGACGGTACCGAGGTCATCACCAGCCGGCACATGGAAAACATCTCCGCCCCACCGTTCTGGCAGGCGGCCCTGCGCGGCAACAACCTGGCCGACGACGTGCCCGTCGACCGCTGGCAGATCTGTCGCTTCACGCCACCCAGCCACGTGATGATCGAGGTCGGCGTCGCCCACGCCGGCAGGGGCGGCTACGACGCCCCCGCCGAGTACAAGGCCTCAAGCATCGTGGTCGACTTCATCACCCCGGAGACCGACACCTCGATCTGGTACTTCTGGGGCATGGCGCGCAACTTCAATCCCGGCGACCAGGCACTGACCGACCGCATCCGCGAAGGCCAGGGCCAGATCTTCGCCGAAGATCTGGAGATGCTCGAAGCCCAGCAGCGCAACCTGCTGGCCTACCCCGAGCGGCGTCTACTCAAGCTCAACATCGACGGTGGCGGCGTTCAGGCCCGACGCATCATCGATCGCCTCCTCGACGCCGAGCGCCAGGCCAGCGCCGACATCGCCAGCTGACACACCACGCTCATCGCCCCCGTGCCGGCCGGTTGGCGCCGGTACGGCGTGGCGGTGACAACCATTCGCCGGTCACCACCGGCACGAGGTAACCGCATGTCCCAGGATACGCTTTCCCTGTTCGTCAGGGTCGTCCGCAAACGTTCCGAGGCCGAGGACATCGTCAGCTTCGAACTCGCCGACCCGCACGGTCGCCCCCTGCCGGCCTCCAGCGCCGGCGCCCATATCGACGTCCGCGTCCGGGATGGGGTCATTCGCCAGTACTCGCTGTGCAACCATCCCGAGGCACCCGACCGCTACCTGATCGCCGTGCTGCGCGAACCCGAGTCGCGTGGCGGCTCCCTCGCCATGCACGACGAGATCCAGGAAGGCGATCTGCTGCAGATCAGCGCGCCCAAGAATCACTTCCCCCTGAAACCGGCAGGGCGCTACCTGCTGCTGGCCGGCGGCATCGGCATCACGCCGATCCTCAGCATGGCCGACCACCTGGCCAGCACCCAGGCCGACTTCGCCCTGCACTACGCGACCCGCTCCCCGGCCCGCATGGCCTTTCGCGAGCGTCTCGAGACCGCCGCCTACGCGGACCGCGTCCACAGTCACTTCGACGACGGCGACGAGGCGCAGCGCTTCGATCTCGACGCGCTGCTCGATGCCGCGGACACCGAGACCCACGTCTATATCTGCGGCCCGGCGGGCTTCATCGATCACGTACTGTCGACCTGCAAGGCGCGCGGCTGGTCGGACGACCGCCTGCATCGGGAATACTTCTCCGGCGCCGCGGTGGATACCAGCGACGACACCGGCTTCGACATCAAGATCGCCAGCACCGGCGCCGTCTTCTCGGTGCCCGACGACAAGACGGTCCACAAGGTGCTCGAGGAGAACGGCATCGAGGTGATGGTCTCCTGCGAGGAAGGCGTCTGCGGCACCTGCCTGACACGGGTGCTCGAGGGCATTCCCGACCATCGCGACCTGTATCTCGACGACGACGAGCACGCCGCCAACGATCAGTTCACGCCTTGCTGCTCCCGTGCCAAGAGCAAGATGCTGGTTCTCGATTTGTGAGCCACCGGCAGGAGACGCCCTCGGCGTCGTGACATCGGCACCCTCAACGTCCTGACAATACCGACAAAAGAGCCAACCATGACGACAAGAACGCTAGCCACCGGACTCGCGATGGGACTGACACTGAGCCTGCTGACGCCCGTCGCCGAGGCCGCCACGACATTGCGCATCGCCCACGTCTGGCCGGGCGGATCGCTGATCGACAAGGCCCTCTTCCAGGCCTGGGCCGAGAGCGTCGAGGAGGCCTCCGACGGACGCCTCGACGTGCAGGTCTTTCCGGGACAGACCCTCGCCAAATCCGATCGTACCTACCAGAGCACGGTCAACGGCGTCACCGATATCGGCTCGACCGCCCAGGGTTACACGCCCGGCCGCTTCCCGCTGACCCAGATCGTCGAACTGCCGGGGGTCTCGCACAGCAGCCGCCAGGGCTCCTGCATCCTGCAGTCGCTCTACGACCAGGGCGCCTTCGAGGGCGAGTACGACGACACCCACGTGCTGTTCCTGTTCACCACCGGACCGGGCTACCTGCACACCAAGGATCAGTTGATCGAAAAACCCCAGGACCTGGCCGGCCTGCGCATTCGCCGACCGACCCCCGTCGTCGGCGACATGTTGACCCGCCTTGGCGCTCAGGCCGTCGGCATGCCGGCGCCGGACGTCTACACCTCGATGCAGCGCGGTGTCATCGATGGCCTCAGCTTCAACTGGGAAGGCATGAAGACCTTCCGGCTCAACGACCTGGCCTCCTACCACACCGAAGTGCCGCTCTACGATCTGTCGCTGGTCGCCACCATGAGCCGGTCCTCCTATGACGCGCTGCCCGACGACCTCAAGCAGGTCATCGACGCGCACAGCGGCATGGCGTGGTCGATGAAGGCCGCCGCCGTTTACGACCGGCTGATCGCCGAGGGGCGCCAGGACGCGGTGGACGCGGGACACCATTTCCTGACCATCGACGATCCCCTGCAGAATGCCGACTGGGGGCCCGTCCTGCAGGACACCATCGACCGCTATCTGCAGGACGTCGGCAGCGAGTCCGACTCGGTCGAATCGATCTATGAGGAGGCGAAGCGCCTGGGACAGGAAAGCTGCCCGGCGTGAGCCGGTACCGCCCACGGCTCGCGCCCTGCGTTCGGGGTGCGAGCCGGCTTCCCGTCGCTGGATGCCACCGCCGGGCTTCACTCGCCAGTGGTCGGCGTTGCCGACGGCGGATCATGCTGCTAGACCTATCGCTATCGGCATGACGACAGCGGGAGGCACCCCATGGAACATCACGAGAAGACCCTCATGGCCTTCGACGACTTCGGTCGCGAGTACATGATCGACGTGTTCACCAGCAACAAGGAACTCAACGAGATGGCTCAGGGCGGCGCCATCCAGGGCGGCCTGCCCACCTTCCGGACCCTCGAGGGCCACACCGCCACCTACCTCGGCGGCGGCGAGTTCTCGGTGCGGGTCCCCGGCGAAGGGGAAGCGGTCACGGTGAGAACGGACGATCCCGACTACGCCTGAACGCCCCGTCGGCGCGACCTCACTGCGTGGCGGCGTCGCGGCGCTCGGCCGCGACCTCGCGCAGGCTCTCGCAGAAGGCCTCCAGCGCCAGCGAGGGCTGAAGAGACGCATTGGTGCACAGACCCACCGAGCCGCCCTGCTCCTCCAGGGCAATATCCAGCACGGCGAGCCGCCCGGCCTCGACGTCCCCGGCCACCGCCTCGCGGGGCGCGGCGACCCACAAGGCGTCGCCGTCCAGCACGTAGTGACGGCTGATCGCCAACGACAGGGTTTCCACCACACGCCCGGGCACGTCAAGGCCGTGACGCACGCAGAAGCTGTCGACCTGCTGACGCAGCGTGGTCTGGGGCAGCGGCAATACCCAGGGAAACTCGCTTAGCCGCGCCGGCGCCGGGGCGACGAGCCCCGCCAGGGGGTGGTCGTGGCGCACGGCGAATACCAGTGATTCGTAGTAGAGGTGCTCGAAGGTCAAGTCGCGGATCTCCCGCGCCGCCGTCATGCGCCCCACCACCAGGTCGAGCTCTCCGGCACGCAACCGCGACAGCAGATAGGCGCTGGGGCCACCGACGACCCGCACGCCGATGTCCGCATGGCGGGCATGCAGACGCTCGATGGCCCTGGGCAGGAAACGGCTCTCGACGGTGGACAACGCGCCGACGCGCACCCGCCGCTCGCGTCCCAGGCCGTTGCCGATCGCGGTGACACCCTCTTCCAGCGCACGCAGTGCCGGGCCGGCGTGGCGCAGCAGGGTCAGCCCGGCCTGGTTGAGCGACACGCCCTGCGGGGTCCGCTCGAACAGCGGCGTGCCGAGATTGTCCTCGAGTTCGCGAATCGCCTTGGAGAGCGCCGGCTGGGTGATCGCCAGCCCCTCCGCGGCGCGCACGAAACTGCGCCGCTTGGCCAGTTCGAGAAAGGCCTGCAGGTGACGCAGCTTGATACGCGGGTTGAGCATGATTCGACGATGACCCCCGAGACGACGAGCCCCCGACTGTAACCCAGGTATGCCGCCGGGTCAGCGGCCCGGTCCATCGGATCGAGGAGAGACGCGGGCCGGCTGTAGTGTCGTCCGTGCGGATTCGCCGGGCTCGGCGATCACCCTATCGCCGCCGAAGCACGCGTGGCCCCTGGGCGCGCCTCCCTTGCCGGGCATGGGGGGCCAGCCTCTTCCCGACCGCCAGCTTCCGCGCTCCCGGGTGGTCGATGAGGGGCCCCATCACGAAGCCTCGTCACGCGACACCGCACACCGGTCGCGCAGATCGAGTGCCTCATGATAGATGCCCTCGGCCTGGTCGAGCCCCCGTTCGGCGAGACGCCCGAGATAGCGCCGGGTACCCGCCTCGAGTGGCCCGGACCAGTCGGGGTCGGCGAGCGGATCGGCAACTTCATGAATGACGTCGCCCTGCTCGAGCGCCTGCTCGCGCCCGGCCTTGTCGAGTTCGGCGAACACCCCGCCGGCCTTGAGCGACCAGGCCATGCCGCTGTTGTCATCGATCACTGTCTTCAGATCGTCGGGCAGCCGCTGGTAGGCGCGCTGGTTCATGGTCGCGACGAGCGCCCCCGAATAGTACGGGATCTGCAGGTGATACTTGGTCAACTCATTGATACGAAAGACCTTCATCGCCTCGAAGGGAAAGCTCAGGCCATCGATCACCCCGCGCTGCATGGCGCTGTAGATATCCGGTGCCGGCATTCCCACCGGCTGAGCGCCCATGCGCTCGAGCATCTCGCCGGCGACCTCACTGGGACGCCGGATGCGCAGTCCCTGGAGATCCGTCGGGGTCTCGATCTCGGTGTCGCGGGTATGCAGATAGGCTGGTCCGGTGGTGAACAGGAACAGCACGTGGGTATCGTCATACTCCTGGTCGATCCTGCCCTCGTCGTAGAGCGATTGCAGGATGCAGGAGCCCTGCACGGCGCTGCTCGAGACACCTGGCAACTGCACGATCTCGGTGAGCGGAAAGCGTCCGGCGGTATAGCCCTGCAGCGTGATGGCGATATCGGCGATGCCATTGACCGCACTGTCGTAGGCCTGGTTGGCCGGCGTCAGCGTCTGGGAGGGGTAGTTCTGCACCTCCAGCCGACCGTCGGACTCCCGCTCGATGGCATCGGCCCAGGCCTCGAAGACCTGCTGGTTGACCGCCGAACCGGCCGGCCATATGTGTCCCATGCGCAGTGTTGTTGCGGCATCGGCGCCGGAAGACACCAGTAGCGTCAGCGCCGGCAGGAGACAGGTCGCGAGACCCCGTGAGATGGCGTGATTCATGGCTACCTCGTGTTGTGCTGTTGTGGGTAGAGATATCGCCGGCCTCTTCGGCTCGGCTCGAGCGCAGCGCGATTCAGGGCTCGATGGTGGTGGTGGGCACCTCGATCAGGGTGGGCGTATCGGCCGTCAGTGCGTCGCGCAGCGCATCCTCGAACTCCTCGCGGCGTGACGTGAAGCGCGCCTCGACGCCATAGCCCCGTGCCAGCGAACAGAAGTCCAGGCCCGGCACGTCGAGGCCCGGCACCTCGCCCGCATCGAACTGCCGGGTGAACCAGCGCAGCGCACCGTAGGTGTCGTTGCGCAGGATCACGAAGACCACCGGGATGCGATACTGCGCTGCCGTCCACAGGGCAGTGATCGCGTAGTTCGCCGAGCCGTCGCCGATCACGCCGATCACCCGGCGCTCGGGACTGGCGAGTTGCACGCCCACCGCCGCCGGCATGCCGAACCCCAGACCGCCAGCAGCCGGAAAGAAATAACTGCCGGGATGGCGCATCTCGACGCGCTCCCAGAACACCGTGACCGTCGAGGTCGACTCCTTGACGTAGATGGCATCTTCCGGGGCCAGGGCGTCGAGCACGTCGAAGACGGTTTCCGGAGCCAGCCGGTCGGCCGGGTCCTCCACCGCTGCCGGACGCGGCCTTGGCTCGGGTTGCGGACGGTCGACGGCGGTCAGCCGCGTCAGCAATCCTTCCAGGGTGGCGTGAATATCGCCGACCCAGGCGTCGCCCATGGGCGCCCGGGCGGCCTCCTGGGGGTCGCTGGTCAGTTGCACCAGAGTGGCGCCCTCGGGCAGGTAGCGGCCCGGGTCGTACTGGTGATAGCGAAACACCGGGGTCCCGATGGCGACGATCAGATCGTTCCCCTCGAGACACCGCGCCAGGCCGGCGACCGCTGCCGGCAGCACGCCTCGGAAGCTGGCGTGGCGGGTCGGGAACGGACAGCGCGATGCCGAGGGCGCTACCCAGACCGGCACGGCCAGGCGCTCGGCCAGGTCCGCGACCAGGGCATTGGCCGCCACAGCGTCGACCTCGGGGCCCAGCACCAGTACCGGGTTGCGCGCGTCCTGGAGTCGCTGGGCCAGAGCGTCGAGCTGGGCCGCCGACGGCGTTCCGGCATCGCTGACCGTGCGCGAAAGCAACGCCTCGGCATCCTCGTCGGCCGGCTTGTCCCAGTCATCGTGGGGGATCGACACATACACCGGCCCGCGGGCCGGCAGTCCGGCGATGTGGATCGCCTGACTGAGCGCCCGTGGCACATCCGCCGGGCAGGCGGGTTCGTAGCTCCACTTGACCAGCGGCCTGGGCAACTGGGGCGCATCGACGTTGGCCAGCATCGCCTCGACACCGAGCATCTCGCGCGCCTGCTGACCGGCGGTGACGACCAGCGGGGTGTGGGAATACCAGGCATTGGTCAGCGCTCCCATGGCATTGCCCGAGCCCGCCGCCGCGTGCAGGTTGACCAGCGCCGGGCGGCCGCTGGCCTGGGCATAGCCATCGGCCATGCCCACGACCACGCCTTCGTGCAGGCCGAGCACGTAGCGGAAGTCCTCGGGAAAGTCCTTGAGGAATGGCAGCTCGTTGGAACCGGGATTGCCGAAGACGGTGGTCAACCCCCGACGTCTGAGGAGCTGGTAGGTGATGGCGTGAACGCTGGGCATGAGGGCTCCGGCCAATGAGGACATGGTCCCACGCTAGCCGCCGCGATAGAATCGATCAAATCGATAGTTTTTCTATAAAAAATAGACATCCTTTATTTTATGGCACAGACCGATCTCAATCTGATACGCACCTTCGTCGTTCTTTACGAGGCCCGCAGCGTCACCGCCGCCGCCGAGCGGTTGCACGTCACCCAGCCGTCGGTGAGCTACGCGCTGGGGCGTCTGCGCGAATTGTTCGACGACAAGCTGTTCGTGCGCCGCCGTGAGGGCATGGCGCCGACCTTCGTGGCCGAGCAGCTCTATCGTCAGTTCCGCGACCCGCTGGCGTGCATCGACGGTGCGGTGGAAAGCAGCCGCGACTTCAATCCCGCGAGCAGCGAACGTCGCTACCGGCTGGCACTGACGGATCTCGGCGAAATGACCCTGCTGCCCCCTATCCTCGCCCGCCTTCAGGCCCTGGCCCCGCAAGTCGAACTGGAAGTGGTGCCGCTGGAGATCGAGCGGGTCGGCGACTGGCTGGTCAGCGGTACCGTCAATGCCGCCATCTGCAGTCGGCCGCTCCATGCCCCGGCGATCGCCCGACGCGCGCTCCTTCGCGAGCGCTACGTGGCGTTGATGGCCCGCGAGCACCCCACGATCGGCGCGCACATGAGCCTCGACCAGTTTCTCGCGGCCCGTCACGCCGTGGTAACGCCCTCCTCGGGGCACGGCCTGGCAGCCGAGGTGCTGCGCGAACGGGGCATCCTGCGCAAGATCAGCCTCGAGGTGCCGCACTTCTCGATCCTTCCACGACTGTTGATCGAGAGCGACCTGGTGGCGATCGTGCCGGGTCAGATCGCCCGTCGCTTCGCCGTCGAGCTGCCCTTGAAGATCGTCGAACTGCCGTTCACGGTGCCCGAGTTCGATGTCGCCCTGCACTGGTACGAGCCAGCCACCCGGGCCCCCGCGCAGCGCTGGTTCCATGACTCGGTCGTCGCCGCAATCGACGACGCTCTCGACCACACACCGTCCTGAACACCCTCTCGCGCCGCCCGCTCGGGCAACAAAAAAGCCGCCGCGGCACGGGGCACACGGCGGCAATCTCTGGGAGTCGGAGGGTCAGACGGTCAACAGATAGGTGGACAGCACCGGGAACAGGATCAGCAGCGTCAGGCGCACGAAGTCGGAGAGGATGAACGGCGCCACTCCGCGGAAGATCTCGCCCAGCCCCACGTGGGGCGCCATCGCCTTGATGACGAAGACGTTCATGCCCACCGGCGGGGTGATCAGGCCGAGCTCGACGGTGAGCACGGTGACCACGCCGAACCACACCGGATCGATGCCCAGCGCCTGGACGATCGGGAAGACCACCGGCACGGTGATCACCAGCATGGCGATCGAGTCCATGAACATCCCCAGCACGAAGTAGAGCAGCAGGATGCACAGCAGGACCGCCATCGGCGACAGTGACAGGCCGTAGATGAAGTCGCTGATCGAGAACGAGATGCGCGACACCGAGATGAAATAGCCCAGGGTGTCGGCCCCCACCAGCATGAAGAACACCACCGTCGACAGCGCCAGGGTCTCCTGCGTGGCGACCCACAGCTCCCTGCCGCGCAGCCCCTTGACCAGGGCATAGAGCAGCGTGGCGAAGGCACCGACGCTGGCCCCCTCGGTGGGCGTGAACAGGCCGAAGTAGATCCCCAGGATGATCACCAGGAACACCGCGAAGAACGGCAGCAGACCGCCTAGCGAGGCGATCTTCTCGCGCCACGAGGTCGGCTCGCCGGGCACCGCCAGCGAGGGCTTGAGGTGGACCACCACGGTGACCGTCAGGGCGTAGAACAGCAGGCCCATCAGGCCGGGCACGAAGCCGGCGATGAACATGTCGCCCACCGACTGCTCGGTGAGGATGGCGTAGATCAGCAGCGCGATGCTCGGCGGGATCATGATCCCCAGGGTGCCGCCGGCGGCGAGCGCCCCGGTGGCCAGGCCGCGATTGTAGCCCAGGCGCTCCATCTCCGGCAGGGCAACACGGGTCATGGTGCTGGCGGTGGCCAGCGACGAGCCGGAGATCGCCGAGAACATCCCGCACGAGCCCACCGCGGCGATCGCCAGACCGCCCTTCCAGCCACCGCACAAGGTTCGCGTGGAATCGAACAGCTTGCCGGCCATGCCGGAATGCGCGGCCAGTACCCCCATCAGGATGAACATGGGCACCGCACTGAAGCTGTAGTTCGACAGCACCTCCACGGGCACCGACTTGACCATCGAGATCGCCGCGCTCCAGGAGATCACCTGGGAGAAACCGCCGACGCCGACGAACAGCATGCACAGCGCCACCGGCACGCGCAGCACCATCATCACCAGCAGCAGACCCAGGCCGACGGCACCGATCATTTCACTACTCATTCGACGGCCTCCACGCGATGGGCGAACACCGCGCCGAGCACGGCGTGCAGCAGGCAGCGCACGCTGAGCAGGGCACACAGCCCGGCGGCGAAGAAATAGATGGGCGCCATGGGCAGGCGCAGGTCCTGGGTGGTCTCGCCATAGTCGGCGGCACTCGCCCCGGAGTCCCACAGCCCCCAGCAGAGGATCGCACCCAGCACGACGAATCCCAGCAGATAGACGCCGGCGATACGCGCCTTGAGGGTGTCGCTCAGGCCATGACTGAAGGCCTCGACCACCACCTGGGCCTTTTCGACGTTGGCGGCCATGGCCGCCAGGATCGCGAACAACATCAGATAGCTGACCAGTTCGACGCTACCCACCACGCTCAGCGACAGGGCACCGTCGCTGAGGCGGTAGAGGTAACGCAGGGCCACATCGACCACCGTCACCCCGAGCATGGCCAGCAGGGCCACGCCGGCGATGACGCGGCCGATGATCTCCAGCCAGCGGCTGATTCGTAGCAAGACTTGCATTCAGTCTCTCCGACTCACTGGGCGCAGGACTGACTGGCGTCCAGCGCCGCCTGATAGACGTCGCGCGCCTGATCCAGGCCCCGCGCTTCGAGTTCGCTCAGATAGTTGTCGATCCCGTTGCGCAGCGGCTGCTGCCAGTCGGGGTCGTCCAGCGGATGATCGACGACACGGATGGTGTCACCGGCCTTCTCGGCCTGCTGCTTGCCGGCCCGGTCCTGGGCGGCGAACACGGCGCCGGCCTTCTCGGCCCACTGCATGCCGGAGTTGTCGTCGATGACCTGCTTCTGCTCGGGGCTGAGCCGGTCATAGGCCTGCTGGTTCATCGTCGCGACGAAGATCAGCGTGTAGAACGGCACCTGGGTGTGGTAGTGGAGCTGCTCACCCAACTGGAAGCTATTGATGCCCTCCCAGGGGAAGCTCAGACCGTCGATCACGCCACGCTGCAGCGAGGTGTAGATGTCCGGCGCCGGCATGCCCACCGGCTGCGCGCCCATGTTCTCGAGAATCTCGCCGGCCACCGCCGTCGGTCGACGGATACGCAACCCCTCGAGATCGCTCGGCTTCTGCACGTCGGTATCCTTGGTATGGATATAGCCCGGCCCGGTGGTGAACAGGAACAGCACGTGCGAGTTGTCGTACTCGCTGGCGATCTTGCCGTCGTCGTAGAGGGTCTGCAGCACACAGGCGCCCTGCGGCGCGGACTCCGCCACGCCCGGCAGCTCGACGATCTGACTCAACGGGAAACGGCCGTTGGTATAGCCCTGGGCGGTGATGCCGATGTCGGCGATACCGTTGACCGCGGCGTCGTAGGTTTCATCGGCCTGACTCAGTGTCTGTGACGGAAAGTTCTGGATCTTGATCTCGCCGTTGGACTGCTCCTCGACGCGCTTGGCCCACTGCTCGAAGATCTGCTGGTTGATGGCCGAGGCGCCCGGCCAGAAATGCGACAGACGCAGCGTGGTCGACGCCTGGGCCGTGGTGGCACCCGCGGTCAGGCCGGCGACGGAAAGCGCGAGAAGGCAGCGTGCAAAGGTACGATTCATGATGGGTCCCTTCCAATTGGCGATGAGCCTGATCGAGGCGCTCGGATTGGCGCTTATCGTTGTCGGAGACGGCCGTTTTGTCTATTAGACGAACGTTAGTTCGTCTGACGAACTCACGACCCTGCCGCGTATTCTGGCACGCCCGTGGGCCATGAAAGCAGCGAAACCGCATATAAACTTGTCAATTTGCAAGATCGGTGACCGACATTGGTCGTAGGCCGCCGCCCAAACGACGAACGCCCGGGCCACGCGGACCCGGCCCGGGCGCTTCGTCGCACCGACACGCGCTATCGGGCGTCGCCCCACCCCAGCGTCTTGGCCAATGCAAAGGCATGGTTGGCCGCCGGCACTCCGGCGTAGATCGCCACGTGCATCAGCACCTGACGCAGCTCGGCCTCGCTCAGGCCGATACGGCGGGCGGTCTTGAGATGCAACTCCAGCTCCTCACGGCCCAGCGCGGCGAGGATGCCGGTGGTGATCATGCTGCGCTCGCGACGCGTCAGGTCGTCGTTGCTCCACAGCTCGCCCCAGGCCAGGCGGGTGATCATCCGCTGGAAGGGCGCGTCGAGAGAGGTGGCGTTGTCGGTGGAGCGCGCGACATGCGCCTCGCCGAGCACCTGCTTGCGCGTCTCGAGCCCGGTGGCGTAATCGACGCCGTGCGCACCGACATCGCCCAGATCCACCGCCAACGCTTCGAGCAGCGCCGCCGCGAAGCGCTCGGGGACCTCGACCGAGGGCACATGACCGACCCCGTCGAGGATCGTCAGCGGCGCGCCGTCGCACTCCCCGGCAAGCGTCTCGAGGGTGGCCGGCGGGGTCGCCGCGTCCTCGCTGCCGCCGTAGAGGTGAACCGTCACCCCCTTGCCGCTCAACCGGCCGGTGAAGGTATCGCGTCCCAGCATCTCGCAGAGTCGCGCGTAGGACTCGTCGTCGCCGCGGCCCATCGACACGCACCAGCCGTCCTTCAGCGCCGGGTCGGCCTCGACCCGCGCCGGCGCGAACCAGCGCGGCACGATCTCGCCGGCCATCGCCGCCAGGCCTTCCTCGCGCACGCGCCGGGCCCGGGTGTTCCACAGCTCGGCATTGCCGATCACCGCGCCGGTGTTGGTCAGGGACGCGGACAGCAGTCGCTCGCCGTGGGCGGCGATCAGTTGCTGGCCGATCACCCCGCCGATCGAGGTGCCGACGACGTGAAAGCGCTCGGCCCCGGCGTGGTCGGCCAGCGCCAGCGCCTCCCGGGCCAGCTCGGCCGGGGTGATGTCGCCGCCGTCCGCCGGCCAGGCCTGGCTGGCGCCGTGCCCGGGCAGGTCCCAGGTCAGCACCCGGTAGCGCGGCAGCAGCCGCGCCAGGATGTCGTCCCACACCGCCTGGCTCATGCCCAGCGGATGCGCCAGCAGCACCAGCGGATTGGCCTCGGCGCCCAGCAGGCGATAGGCGACGCTGCGGCCGTTGATGGTCAGAAAAGCCATTCATATTCTCCCATGGCAAGGCGCCGAGACGAGGCTCGGCGCCCGATTCGACTGAGACGGAAGAGCGCGGCTTCGCCGCTCGAGACGCAGGCCCGGTGCTTGGCACCGGAAAAAGGAACACCTCGATGTTCCTCTGTCTTCTTCTCTCTTCCCTCTTTTCTCGTGCGTCAGACCCGCTCGATCACCGTGGCGATGCCCTGGCCCACGCCGATGCACATGGTGCACAGCGCGAAGCGCTTGTGGCTGCGCGCCAGTTCATAGGCCGCCGAGCTGACGATACGCGCGCCGGACATGCCCAGCGGGTGGCCCAGCGCGATGGCGCCGCCGTTGGGGTTGAGCCGCGGGTCGTCGTCGGCCACGCCCAGTTCGCGCGCGCACGCCAGCACCTGGGCGGCGAAGGCCTCGTTGAGCTCGAGCACGTCCATCTGATCGATGCTCATGCCCAGCTTGTCGAGCAGCTTGCGCGTCGCCGGTACCGGGCCGACGCCCATGATCCGCGGCTCGACGCCGGCGGTGGCCATGCCGTGGATGCGTGCCACCGGCTCCAGGTCGAAGCGCTCCAGCGCCGCCTCGCTGGCGACGAACATCGCCGCCGCGCCGTCGTTGACCCCGGAGGCGTTGCCGGCGGTGACGGTGCCGTTCTCGCGGAACGGGGTGGGCAGCTTGGCGAGCTTCTCGAGGGTGGTCTCGGGACGCGGGTGCTCGTCGCGATCGAAGATCAGCGGCGCCTGCTTGCGTCGCGGAATCTCGATCGGCACGATCCCCTCGCCGAGCCGGCCGGCCTCCTGGGCCGCCTGGGTCAGCTGCTGCGAACGATAGGCGTAACGGTCCTGATCCTCGCGCGAGATATTGAACTGTTCGGCGACGTTCTCGGCGGTCTCGGGCATCGAGTGGGTACCGTAGCGCTTCTCCATCAGCGGGTTGACGAAGCGCCAGCCGATGGTGGTGTCCTCCATCTGCTGACCGCGCGAGAACGGCGTCTCGGCCTTGCCGATCACGTAGGGCGCCCGCGACATCGATTCGACGCCGCCGGTCAGGATCAGGTCGGCCTCGCCGGCGCGGATCGCCCGCGCCGCGGTGCCGATGGCGTCCATGCTCGAACCGCACAGGCGGTTGACGGTCGAACCGGGCACCGAGGTCGGCAATCCGGCGAGCAGCGCCGCCATGCGGGCCACGCTACGGTTGTCCTCGCCGGCCTGGTTGGCGCAGCCCATGATCACGTCGTCGATCGCCGCGGGATCGACCCCGGGATGCTGCGCCAGCACCGCCTCGAACAGCCGCGCCGCCAGGTCATCGGGGCGCACGCTGGCCAGGGTGCCGCCAAAGCGGCCCACCGGCGAACGCAGCGGCCGGCACAGATAGACATCGTTCATGCGTTCTCTCCCCTTCACTCGCCGGAATGATGGCGTTCGGTCCGCGCCTTGAGTTCGCGCAGCACCTCGAGTTCCTTGTCGCTGGGCTCGGCCGTGGTCTCGAGCCGCTCGGCGAAACGGATCTCCCAGCCGGTGGCGTCCTGGACCTGCTCGGCGGTGACGCCCGGATGCAGCGACACCACCACCAGCTCCTTGGTCTCGGGGTCGGGCTTCATCACGCACAGGTCGGTGATCACCCGCGTCGGGCCCTTGCCGATGTGGGGCACGCCGTCGCGGGCGGTACCATCGCGGCCGAAACCCAGGGTGGTGACAAAATCGACGCCATCGACGAAGGTGCGCTTGGAGTGCTTGACGGTGATGAACACCTCGCCGGCATTGGTGGCGATCTCGGGCGCCCCGCCGCCGCCCGGCAGGCGCACCTTGGGCTCGCGGTAGTCGCCGATCAGGGTGGTGTTGAGGTTGCAGTAGCGATCGATCTGCGCCGTGCCCAGAAAGCCCACGTCGACCTTCCCGCCCTGCAGCCAGTAGCGGAACATCTCGGGGACCGAGACGGTGGTCAAGGCGGTCTCGCACAGCTCGCCATCACCGATCGACAACGGCAGTACCTCGGGCTTGGTCTGCAGCGTGCCGGACTCGTAGATCAGCACCACGTCGGGGGCGTGGGTCAAGCGTGCCAGGTTGGCGGCCTCGCTGGGCAGGCCGATCCCCACGAAGCAGGTGGTGCCGTTTTCCAGCGCCCGCGCCGCGGTAACGGTCATCATTTCCGCAGAGGTGTATTCGAGAGTCATCAGGACGCTCCTCCGGCGTTGTAGACGTTTTCCTCGAGCCAGGCGTTGAAGCTGTCGCGGTCACGGGCGATGGCGTCCCACTCCTTGTAGAAGCGGTTGTGGCGCGGGTAGTAGCCGTGCGCATAGGACGGGTAGGCGCCCTGCTCGGCCACGGCGATGGCATCGATCGCCCAGCCGGGGATCACGCAGGCGTTGGGGGTGGCCTCGAGGTCGTCGACGATCTCTTCGACGGTGACGATGCTGCGCCTGGCCGCCAGTACCGCCTCCTTCTGCACGCCGATGATCCCCTCGATGAGCACGTTGCCCTTGCGGTCGGCCTTCTGGGCGTGGATCACGCCGACATCGGGCCGGATCGACGGCACCGCGGCAAGCCGCTCGCCGCTGAACGGGCACTCGATGAACTTGATCTGGTCGTTGACCTTGGGCAGATCGCTGCCGATGTAGCCGCGCAGTACCGCCAGGGGCAGGCCGGCGGCACCGGCCTCGTAGGCGCAGGCCATGGCGGCGTGACTGTGTTCGAGGATCTCGACCGGGTGCGGCCAGCCCTTCTCGACGGCGTCGCGCAAGCGGTGCAGCGAGCCCACGCCGGGGTTGCCGCCCCACGAGAAGATCACCTTCCGGGCACAGCCGGCACCGATCAACTGGTCGTAGATCAGATCCGGCGTCATGCGCACCAGCGTCAGGTCGCGCTTGCCCTGGCGGATGATCTCGTGACCGGCGGCGAAGGGGATCAGGTGGGTAAAGCCTTCCATGGCAACGGTGGCGCCGTCATCGACGTAGCGCGCCACCGCGTCATGCAGGCTGAGGACTTCGGCCATGGTGTGGTCTCTCTCAACACGAATTGTTCGCTAAGTGAACATGGGTTTGTGATACGAACAAAGTAATCGCGAAGTCATCGATCGTCAAACCGCACGGCGCGCCACGACGGGCCCCTGGTGGCGGCGTGAGAACCCCGTGATCCCCTGCGCAAACAGTCACTTGTCAGCCGCCGAGCCGCTCCAGGACGCGTTCGACCAGTTGCCGGCTACTACCAATGTATGATTCCGGATGCACCGCCCGGCGCAACGCCTCGGCGTCGATGCCGCTGCCCGCCACCCGCTCGTGAGCCAGCAGCGCCTCGGCATAGGTCACGCCATCGCGACGCGCGGTTTCCGAAGCCTCGCGGGCGACACGCCGGGCATCGTCGCTGTCCAGCACGCTCTGCAGGAAGCGCGCGGCCGGCTCGGCCATGATCGCCCCGCCGGTGACCGCCAGGTTGCGTGCCATGGCCTCGGGGTGGACCTCGAGCCCACCGAGCAGCTGGCGCAGGGTCTCCAGTGCCCCCTCGAGCAGCAGCACCGCGTCGAGTAGCGGGGCCCATTCGGCGTGCCATTCGCCCAAGCCACGCTCGAGCGGCTGCGCACCGGCGTTGGCCAGCACGTTCAGCGCGGCATGGATCTGGCGCGCCGCGGCACGAATGCGGGCGCAGCCCACCGGATTGCGCTTGTGGGGCATCGACGACGATTCGCCGACGCCCGCCTCGGCGGGTTCGGCGAGTTCGCCGATCTCGGTCTGGGTCAGCAGGGCGACATCCAGCGCCACCTTCTCGGCGGCCACCGCCACGGCGTCGAGGGCACAACCCAGGGCATGGATCGGCTGACGCTCGGTGTGCCAGGGCAGCCACGGCTCGGCCAGGCCCAGGCGGCGGGCCATGCCGCTCATGATCGTCACGCCGGCGTCGTCGAGCCCGGAGTGCACGCCCACGGCGCCGCCGAACTGCACGTAGAGCCCCGCGTCGATCACCGCATCCAGGCGTTCGCCGGCCTGGTGCAGCCCCCACAGCCACTGGCCGACCTTGGCGCCGAAAGTGATCGGCAGCGCCTGCTGCATCAGCGTGCGTCCGACCATGGGCGTCTCGCGATGCGCGATCATCAGCCCCCGCCCGGCGTCGATGGCCTCCCCCAGAAGGTGTCGGCAGCGTGTCAACCGCGGCTTGATCAACAGCATCAATGCGCTGTCGACGATGTCCTGGCTGGTTGCCCCACGGTGGAAATACGGCTTCAATGCATCGGGTAGGGCCGCCTTGGCCTGCTTGACGAAGGGGATCGCGGCATTGCCGCCCTTGGCGGTGTCGAGCGCCAGGGCCTCGGTGTCGAAGGCCTCGAGCGGCAGGTGCCGGCCCAGCGCCTCGGCAGTCCCGTCGGGCAGCAGGCCCAGGTGCTCCTGCTCGGCGGCCAGGGCCAGCTCCACGTCGCGCATCGCCGCGACGAGGTCCCGGGCCCGGCAGTGCTCGCGACCGCTGACGCTCGTGAAGGGGTGGCGTAACAACTGCTCGTACATGGATTTTCTCCGTCGGCTCCTACCACCAATGGCGCATTGGCGGACATATGTTCGCATTTCGAACTCTATGCTAGAGTCGGCACGATGACCGAGCAATGCAACGATCAGCGACACGATGGCGCCACCCCCATGACCACACAGAGCAAGGATGAACGCCTCAGCCCGGACGATCGCGATTTCGTGACTGCACTGGCCAGCGGCCTGGATGTCATACTCGCCTTCGATCATGCCAACCCGCGCATGACGCTCAGCGAGGTTGCCGCCAAGACCGGCATGAACCGCGCCCGCGCCCGGCGCTTCCTGCTGACGCTCAATGCCTTGGGCTACGTGCGCAAGCAGCATCGCCATTTCGAACTGGCACCCAAGACACTGCAGCTCGGTTACGCCTTTCTTTCGGCCAACAACTACCGCACAGTGATTCAGCAACATCTCGAGGACATTACCCAGCAGACCGGTGAATCGTCGTCACTGGGCGTGCTCGATGGCAGCGACGTGATCTACGTCGGCCGCTCGGCGGCGCCGCACCGGCTGATGGCGATCACCCTGTCGATCGGCACCCGCCTGCCGGCGGTAGTGACTTCGATGGGCCGCGTGCTGCTCGCGCAGTTGCCCGACGACGAGCTCGACGCCCTGCTCGAGACGGTGACCCTCGAGCGGTATACCGAGCAAACCATTACCGACAAGGCCGAACTCCGCGATTGCCTGCGCCGGGTGCGCGAGCAGGGTTACTGCATCGTCGACCAGGAACTCGACTCCGGCCTGCGCTCGCTCGCCGTACCCACCTTCGACGCTCACGGCAAGCTGCTCGGCGCGATCAACGTGAGCACCAATGCGGCTCGCATCGACCTGACAACGCTGAGCGAGAACTTTCTGCCACTGCTCCGCGAGAAAGCGCAGCAGATCGCCAGTCAGGTCAGCTGACACCGGCAGCGGCAACGTGCCTCGGCGATCGCGTGTCCCGATCCTCGAATAGCTGCGCAACGGGATCATGCATCACCGCGAAACACGTTGCTCATCAAGGAATTCGCCGTGCTCGACATACTTGCCATCACCACCCCGATCTTCCTGCTGATCGGCATTGGGTATTTGGCCGTCATGACCCGGCTGCTCAGCAAGGCTCAGGTCCAGGGGCTAGGCGGTTTCGTGATCAACTTCGCGCTGCCCTCGCTGATCTTCCGCGCCCTGGTCGAGCACCCGCTGAGCGAGGTCTTCGATCCGGTCTATCTGAGCGCCTATGTTTTGGGCTCGGTGGCGGCCTTCGCCGGCGCTCTGCTGTTCATGACCCGGGTGCGCCGCAAGTCGCTCGGCGATAGCGGCATCATGGCGCTGGGCATGTCGGCCTCCAATAGCGGCTTCATCGGCTATCCCATCGCCGCCATGGCTGTCGGGTCAACCGCGGTCATCGCCATGGCGCTGAGTATGGTGGTCGAGAACCTGCTGATGATCCCCACCGCGCTGGCGCTGGCCGAGGCAGGACGCCAGCAGGACGCCTCGTTCTTCATCACGCTGCGTCAGACGTTGGCTCGGCTCACCCGCAACCCGCTGGTGATCGGTATCTGTGCCGGTGTCGTCGTCGCCCTCAGCGGCTTCGAACTGCCCGCCCCGTTGGCCAAGGCGATCGACATGCTGGCCTCGGCCTCCGCGCCCACGGCGCTGTTCGTGATCGGCGGCACGCTCCACGGGCTGCGCATCGGCGGCATGCTCGGCGACGTCGGCCAGATCGTCATCGGCAAGCTGCTGCTGCATCCCTTGGCAGTGTTCCTGCTGCTGCTCTGGCTGCCGCCCACCGACCCCGCCCTGACTACCGCAGCAATCATCATGGCCAGCGCACCGATGCTCAGCGTCTACCCGATCCTCGGCCAGCGCTATGGCCACGGCGAGCTCTGCACGGCCTCATTGATGCTGGCGACCCTGATGTCCTTCATCACCGTCAGCAGTCTATTGTGGTTGCTCGAGACCTACCGTCTCCCGCTGTCCTGACAGGTCCTGGCTGGTGACGGGTGATCCTCGCCCCCCTCCTGCCAGCCTTTCATGCCGTCATCCCGACCACGGCGATAACGCCGTCGGTGCGGCACGAAAGAACCGAGTAATCGCAATCCCGCTGGCTATGTACAGGATCAGCCAGCGCCCCTCCCCGGGTTTTTTATAACCGCTCTTTGCCTACCCCTAAAGTTGAATGCCTCCCTACTTGCATCTGCCTCGCCAAAATACTTAGATATAAAAGAATTTTAAAACTGACGACAATTATGGTGCTTCCCATGGCCTCCCCATCCGATGAAATCCCCATGAGCGCGCTCGAAGTCAAGGCACTGGATGCCATTGCCGAGGGCATCTATCAAATCGAATTCGTGCACCCCGAGGGTGAGGATCTGCCAGAGTTCACGCCCGGTGCTCATATCTATGTCGAGGTGCCCAACGGCCAGGTAAGGCGCTACTCCCTGTGCAACGACCCCGAGGAGCATCACCATTACGTCATCGCGGTCAAGCGCGAGGAATCCGGGACCGGTGGCTCGAAGAGCCTGACCGACGAAACCCGCGTCGGGGATCAGCTTCAGGTCTCTGAACCGCATAACGATTTTGAATTGAAGGGCAATCCGGCACGCTACATTTTCATCGCCGGCGGTATCGGCATCACACCGATCATGGCGATGATCCATCACCTCAGAGCCACGAGCGGCAAACCCTTCAAGCTCTATTATCTAACGCGCGACGCCGCCCAGACGGCCTTTCTCGAGGAGCTGAGCGGCCCCGAGTACCGTGGCAAGGTCATCATTCACCATGACCAGGGTGACCCTGATAATGCTTACGACCTGTGGCCGGTACTCGAGCAGCCCAAGGGCGCACACGTCTACTGTTGTGGTCCGCGCGGCCTGATGGAAGCCGTACGCGATATGACGGGGCACTGGTCATCCTCGAGTGTGCGTTTCGAGGATTTCGGCACGCGCAAGTCAGCAAGCAAGGAAGATGACAAGCCCTTCACCGTACGGTTGGCCAAGACCGGCGAAGCCGTGCCTGTCCCGGCGGGCGTGTCGATTCTCGAAGCGTTGAGAGCCAACGGGCATCACGTCCCTTACTCCTGCGAAAGCGGCACCTGTGGCTCCTGTCGCACCCGCCTGGTGGAAGGTGAGGCAGACCATCGCGACCTGGTGCTGTCAGAGGCCGAACACCAGGACAACATTATGGTCTGCGTCTCGCGTGCCATCTCGGAAGAACTAATCATCGACCTTCCAGAATGAGCCGTTCGCTTTCGCCGGAGAATCCCATGACACCACCGCCCTTGCGACTCGGGATCGCCGGTCTCGGTCGCGGCTTCATGTTGCTGCTGCCGACCCTGGCGGCACACCCTGGCATTCGTCTCGTTGCGGCCGCCGATCCTCGAGAGGAGGCCCGGCGGCAATTCGCAAGCGATTTCGACGCCGTGACTTACGCCGACGTTGCCGAGCTGTGCGCCAACCCTGATGTCGAAGCCGTCTACGTCGCCACACCGCACCAGTTTCACCGCGAGCATGTCGAACTGGCGGCGGCGCACGGCAAGCATGTCCTCGTCGAGAAGCCCATGGCACTCTCGCTCGAGGATTGCCGGGCCATGATAGCGGCCATGCGCCAGGCCGGACGCTGGCTGATGGTCGGGCACAGCCACAGCTTCGATACGCCCTATCTGCGTACCCGTGAACTGATCGACAGCGGCGAGTTCGGCGCAGTCCGCATGATTCATGCGCTCAACTTCACCGACTTTCTCTATCGCCCGCGACGTCCCGAGGAACTGGATACATCACGCGGTGGCGGCGTGGTCTTCAGCCAGGCCGCCCATCAGGTCGATATCGTGCGACTACTGGGAGGCGGTCGAGCGAGCAGCGTACGGGCCATCACCGGCAGCTGGGATGCCGCCCGCCCCACCGAAGGCGCTTATGGCGCCCTGCTGAGCTTCGAGGGCGGCCCCTTCGCCACCATGACCTACAGCGGCTTCGCGCACTTCGACAGCGACGAGTTCTGTGGCTGGTCGGGCGAGCTCGGTCAGCCACGCGACCCCAGCCAGTACGGTCATGCCCGACGCAGACTCGCCCAGGTACAGACCCCCGAGGAAGAGGCCGCACTCAAGAACACCCGCACCTATGGCGCCGGCCTGTCGCTTGCTACCAGCAGCCTCGAGGGCATCACGCACAATCATTTCGGCTTCATCCTGGTCTCGTGTGATCACGCCGACCTTCGCCCCACCCCCGAAGGGGTGCAAGTCTATGCCGATAATCACCAGTACCTGGAACCGCTTGCGCCACCGGCGATCCCTCGTCGTGAAGTCCTGGACGAACTGATCGACGCCGTACGTCACGATCGACCGCCGATCCATTGTGGTGAATGGGGGCTGGCGACCATGGAAGTCTGCCTGGGCATGCTCACGTCCGCAGACACGGGACGCGATGTGGCGTTGTCCCAACAGGTGGGACTCCCCCGCTCTCCTGCGTTAAGGTAAACGTTGGCTGGGAGACCCACTGGATCGTCAAAAGGAAACCGCGATGGCACGAAGCAATACCCAGGAAACGGTAACGGTGCTTCGGCACTGGCAGGAGGACGTCCCCGACGACCGCCTGGCTCACTTGATACGCGATGCCGGACGCGTACTCACCAAGAGCTTGCAGACCAGGCTAGCGGAACACTCCATCAGCTTCGGCCATTGGTCGTTTCTGCGCATCCTGTGGGTCACCGAGGGGCTCACCCAGCGTGAGCTCAGTGAACAAGCCGGCCTCATGGAGCCAACGACCTACACGGCTCTGAAAGCCATGGAAGCCAACGGATTGATCGAGCGGCGCCAACTCAACGGCAACCGCAAGAATATTCACATCTATCTGACTCAGAAAGGTCGCGACCTCAAGGAAACCCTGATCCCTCTTGCCGAGACGATCAACGAGCGTGCCGTGTCCGGCATCGACGAGAACGACCTGCGCGCGACCCGACGCACCCTGCTTGCCATTATCAGCAACCTGGCGGAGGCCAACGAGTAGCGCGACACGCCAGGCCCCCCACCCCAGCCATCAGGGACCCAAGATGAATACCCAAACCCCGCAAGCCGCTGCTGCGGTATCGGATAGCGACGACCTGCTGCAAGACCTGGTTCACGCCAACCACATCCTCTTCGACGAGGGCGTCCTCGATGCCTTCGGTCACGTCAGTGTCCGCCATCCCGACAGACCCGATCGCTTCCTGCTCGCGCGCAACATGGCACCCGGCCTGGTTCGCGCGGAGGACATCATCGAGTTCGAGCTGGATGGCACCCCCGTTGACGCCGATGGGCGAAAGGTCTATCTCGAGCGCTTCATCCATGGCGAGATCTACCGGGCACGGCCGGACGTGATGGCGGTGGTGCATAGTCATTCACCCTCGGTGGTCCCGTTCAGTGCGGTCAAGTCGACGCCGCTGAGACCCATGTGTCACATGAGCGGTTTTATCGGCGAAGGCGCCCCGATCTTCGAGATCCGCGACGTCGCTGGTGACGCCACGGACCTGCTGATCCGAAACGCCCCGCTTGGCGAGTCACTGGCCCACTCACTGGGCGACAATAATGTCGTGCTGATGCGTGGACACGGTGCGACGGTCACCGGCCCAACACTCAAGCAAGCCGTCTATCGGGCGGTTTACGTTGAGGTGAATGCACGCCTGCAGGCCGATGCCCTGCGCCTCGGTCCTGTCGAATACCTGACCCCGGGAGAAGCCAAGACGGCGATGGAGATGATCGAGGGTCAGGTCGAGAGACCCTGGCAGCTGTGGAAGCAGCGCGCCCAGGCACGTCGCTAGCCGACCGCCCGCTCGCCGGCGCCATTATGATTGGCAACGGCGACTGACGGGGCCATCGCTCCGGCACTCCTGCCCGATCAGCGTGTTCAATTCAGTCGACCCCGTGCGCCCCGCTCCCTTGACCGAGGAGCGGGGCGCACGGTCATGCCATCGGACGAGCCTTTTTGTAGTTGCCCGCCACCGCTTCCCGACAGTTTCGATAAGTGCCAAGCACAAGGCGCATGGGCCGTGCTCTCTTTTTCTGCAGCGCGAGGTGCGCGAACGCATCGCGGACAATAAAGTACCGCTCGATAATGCTTTATAAGTCATTGCAAACCATTCGCCATTCCGCCTTTCTACGATCAGAAAATACGCCTTGGCCGAACGATACCGAGTCGCCGCGTGGGGCTCGCGTCAAGCGCGAAGGGATCGCGGAAGAATTACCGCCAGATCCCGGGAAGCCCCTCTAGACGAAGGTCTCAAAATATTGCGAATACGGCACAAAATACGACTTTCGCCGTATTTGACGTTGCGGACTCTTGGACTAACTTAGGCATGTAAGTTAGATATCTAAGCATTTTCACTGCACAAGGCTTGGATAGCGTCGCAAACCCAATCTGGAGATCTCGTGCAATGTTGACTCACGAAGAAAACGAACTCCTCTGCCGTGTCGAAGGTGACGCCCCCATGGGGCAGATCATGCGTCGTCACTGGCTGCCTGCCTGCCTCTCCGAAGAAGTCGCCGAACCGGACGGCGATCCCGTTCGGGTACGCCTTTTGGGCGAAGACCTGGTAGCCTTCCGCGACACTGATGGTCGCGTTGGTGTTATGGACGAGATGTGTCCTCACCGCCGCGCATCACTGGCGCTGGGCCGCAATGAGGAGTGCGGGCTGCGCTGTCTGTACCATGGCTGGAAGATGGACGTCGAAGGCAATGTCCTCGAAATGTCGTCCGAGCCGCCGGAATCGAAAATGACCGAAAAGGTCAAGCACAAGGCGTACCCGACCCACGAGGAGGCCGGTTTCATCTGGGTCTACATGGGGCCCGCCGAGGAGAAGCCGGAATTCACCGCACCGGTGTTCCAGCCGACGCCGGAAACCAAGGTATCGATCGCCAAGATCATCATCGATTGCAACTGGGCGCAGATTCTGGAAGGTGCCATCGACTCGGCACACTCGTCCTCCCTGCATTCCACCGATATGGTCCCCGCACGCATCGGTGGTGCCGAAGCCAACGATAAACTCTGGCTTCGTCCGTCCACGGACAAGGCGCCGCGCCTGCAATTGCAAAAGACTCGTTTCGGATTCCGTTACGCGGCAATTCGGCGGCCAATCACTGATGCCAAAACGCACGACTATGTGCGTACGACCCTGTTCATTGCTCCTTACACCGTGCAGATTCCCCCGAATAATCTTTATGATATCGCGATTCTGCATGTGCCGATCGATGATACCCACACGGCATTCCACTTCATCGCCTGGGGCGACGAAGCCACCACCCCGGATACCGAATCCTGGCGCAAATTCCTCGGTGCTCAAGTCGGTATCGATCTGGACGAGCGCTTCCACAAGTTCCGTAACCGCGAGAACAATTACTGGCAGGATCGGCGGATCATGCAGCTCGGCACCAGTTTCACCGGTATCCGCGGCATCCCCAACCAGGACATCGCCATGTGGGAAACCATGGGCCCCATTGCCGACCGCACCCACGACCGCCTTGGTGCCAGCGACCTCGCCATCGTCGAGTTCCGTCGCCAGATGGTCCAGGCGGCCAAGACCATGCAGCAAGGTGGACCGGCAATTGGTACCGAAGAGCCGCGCATTCCGCAGTACAAGCTGAAATCTTTCCAGGGCGTCGTCCCCAAGGAAACCGATTGGCGCGAGCTGGGCACCGCGCCCGAGGAAGCCGAACTCTATGCGGCGGATGCCCAAGCCAAGTAGCCGATCAGTTCCTGATCCCGGCTGATACACGGCAAACGACAATCAACGACCGACCCAGGACTGCTGATGAACAAACTAGAACTCTCCATTGCCGTAGGTAACTATGATCGCATGCGTCCCTTGATCGACGGGGAAGTACAGATCGACGGCGTGGATCCGGTGTTCATGCTCCACGACCCGGAAGAGATTTTCTTCCGCGCTTTTCGTCATGCCGAATTCGACATCACCGAGCTTTCGCTGAGCAGTTTCTCGGTGAAGACCGCGGCAGACAATTGCCCCTACGTGGGTGTCCCCGTGTTTCCCTCGCGCGCCTTTCGCCACACCTCGATCTATATCCGCACCGACCGAGGCATCGAGACGCCCGCGGATCTTCGAGGCAAGCGCATCGGCGTTCCGGAGTACCAGCTCACTGCCAACGTCTGGGCGCGGCTGTTTCTCGAAGAAGACCATGGTCTGAAGCCTAGCGACGTCACTTGGCTGCGCGGCGGTTACGAGCAGCCGGGTCGAGTCGAGAAAATCAACCTCAATCTGCCGGAAGGCGTCCATGTGGAAAACATCCCTGCAGGGGAAACGCTTTCCGGCATGCTCGCCTCGGGTGAACTGGACGCAGTGATGGGGCCACGTGCCCCATCCTGTTTCGACCGCGGACACCCTCATGTGGGCTATCTCTATGCCGACCCGCAACAGGCCGCATCGGACTGGTACCAGCGTACCGGTATCTTTCCGATCATGCATTTATTGGGCATTCGCAAGACACTGGTCGAACGTCACCCTTGGCTGCCGTTTTCGGTCTACAAGGCCTTCGAACAGTCCAAGGCATTAGCCGTGGCCAAGCTCAGCGATACTGCCGCCACGAAAGTGACGCTACCCTTCGTTGAAGATCAGCTCCGTGCTGCCCGGAACTTGATGGGCGACGACTTCTGGTCGTATGGTTTTGCCGAAAATAAAAATACCCTCGAGCGTTTCCTGAACCAGCACCATGCGGAAGGCCTCTCCAGTCGCCGACTCAAACCCGAGGATCTATTCCATCCTTCCACCCTGGAAAGTTTTAAAATATAAATTCATGGTTATTTATAAAAACAACCTTCAAACCTGACAAACACGGTGAATATAATGAAGAAGTTCATCAAGAAAGCGCTCTGCACAGCCGCCTTTATAGCTCCCAGCCTGCTCATCAACCCTGCCTCGGCACAAAGTTACGAAATGACCGTGGCCGGTGCCTCTCCCGGTGGATTGTGGTCGCTGCTGGGGGCTGGCATCGACTCAGCCTTGAAGGCCGAGTACCCTGGTTCGACGATCACCTATCAGACTTCGGGCGGCGGCCTGGCCAATGTCGCCGTCCTGGAGCGTGACGACGCCAGCCTCGCGATCATCGAGGATGCCGTGTTGAAGCTGGCACAGGATGGCTCGCCTCCGTTCCGGGAGCCGATCAAGGACATCAGGGTCCTTGCCAACCTGTACAACTGGGCCCCCATGCAGGCCGTCATGCGGAAGGACTTTGCCGAGAAATACGGCATCAAGACCTTTTCGGACATTGCCAAGGTCAAGCCCCCGATCACGATCGCCATCAACAAGCGAGGCAATATTGCCTCCAGCGTTGCCATGGACATGCTGAACGAAATCGGCGCTGGGCCTGACAAGATTAAAAGTTGGGGTGGGGAAATTATTTATGCGGCTTCAGGTGAGCAGTCCAATCTCATCCAGGATCGCCGCATCGATATGTTCCTGAATAGCCTGTTTGTACGCCAGAGCTCCATTCTGCAAGCCAGCAATAGTATCGACCTGACTCTGTTGCCGCTTTCAGAAGACACGGTCAAGGCTGTCGATGAAAAATCAGGCACCAAGCCTTTTATCATCCCCGGCGGTGCCTACAAGTGGGCTCCCGAAGCCATTCCCACCGTGACCATCAGTGCCGCCTTGGCAGTACGCAGCGACATGGACGAGCAGACTGCGTACAACATCACCAAGGCCCTGTTTGACAACTACCAGAAGATCGCCACCGTTCATCCTGCGATGAAAGGGTTGACCCCCGAAGTCATGGCTTCCTCCGAAGGCGTGCCCTACCACGAAGGGGCTATTCGCTATCTGAAGGAAGCGGGGCTTCGTTAACTGACTAACCCGGCATACTCTCGCTGCTGAGGATGATTTCGATGATTCCGTTTTTCAAACTCTTGGCCGGCACGGGAACGAGGCGGCCACTAAAGGGTAAACTGGGCATGGCAGTACATGGATGTGCTGCCTTGATAGCGATTGCGGTCATTTACACGACGACCATCGTCTATATTGATTTGTACACGATGACCGTCATCTTCCTGTCCGCCATGCTGGCGGTATTATTCTTGGTCATCAATGCTGGCCCCAAGGGCCGTACCGACCGACCCAGCCTGCTGGACTGGTTGTTAGTGACGGCCAGCATAGCGGTAGGCATTTATTTTTTCATCGAGAGTGATCGTATCGCTGAAAGGATAACCCTGCTTTTCCCACTGGAGACAGCGGACCTGATCGCGTCCAGCGTATTGCTCTTTCTCACCATAGAAGCGACGCGTCGCACGGTCGGCATGGGCCTGACCAGTGTCGTTCTCCTGTTCCTTGTCTATAACTTGTTCGGCCACTCGCTGCCTGGTCCATTGGGTTTCAGAGAAGTGAGTTACAATCACTTCATGGACATCATGATGTTCACCTCTGACGGCCTGTTCGGCGTTCCCCTGCGGGTAGCGGCCACTTATGCGTTCCTGTTCGTCATGTTCGGGACCTTCCTTTCTAAAGCAGGTGGCGCCGAATTTTTCTATAATTTATCTTCCGCCATTGCGGGACGGAGAACGGGAGGTCCTGCCAAGATTGCAGTAATCTCCTCCGGCCTCTACGGCACCATGTCTGGCAGCCCCACTTCTGACGTTGTGACGACGGGCTCTGTCACCATTCCCATCATGCAACGCCTGGGTTACAACAAGGCGCTCTCGGGTAGTGTCGAAGTCGCTGCTTCGACCGGTGGCAGCTTGCTCCCCCCTGTCATGGGCTCTGCAGCCTTTATCATGGCAGAGTACACCGGCATTGATTACCGGGATATCGCCATCGCTGGCATCATCCCCGCTCTCCTCTACTACCTGTGTGTCTATAGCCAAGTACATCTTCGGTCGACGAAGCTGGGCCTTGGTGGGCTTACCAAAGGGGAAACGCCGTCTTTCAAGGGCACTCTAAAAAATGGCGGTCTTTTCATCGTTCCGCTCATAGCCTTGTCGACCGCACTGGTCATGGGGTACTCGCCTACCTATGTGGCTGCCATTTCGACTTTCATGGTTCTGGTTGTTGCCGCCTTCCGGCAATCGACCCGTATGGGCCCCAGGGCGGTCTGGGATGCGCTAGCGGTTACCACCCTACGCATGGTATCT
Organism: Modicisalibacter coralii; assembly: GCF_004117855.1. Taxonomy (GTDB): domain Bacteria; phylum Pseudomonadota; class Gammaproteobacteria; order Pseudomonadales; family Halomonadaceae; genus Modicisalibacter; species Modicisalibacter coralii. Next base: position 76,735 of record NZ_QWBW01000008.1, on the reverse strand, counting down.
GTCGTGGCCGCCTGTGCGGCTGCCGGGCTCGTCATCGGCGGCATCTCCATGACTGGGCTCGGCAGCAAATTCTCCGATCTGGTCTTCTTGCTGGCCGGTAACAGTGCGTTCCTGGCACTGGTCATTTCGGCCATCTTGGCGATCATTCTCGGTATGGGCATGCCCACACCATCTGCCTTCATTCTCGCCACCGTCCTGGTCAGCCCAACGTTGCTGTCCTTGGGGTTCAGCGTATTACAGACCAACATGTTCATCTTGTACTTCGCGGTCTTGTCGGCAATGACGCCCCCGGTAGCCGTCGCCGCCTTTGCAGCGTCGGCGATAGCAGACGCAAAGCCCACCGAAATCGCAATAGGCGCAGTCAAATTGGCCATCACGGCGTTCATTGTGCCCTTTGCCTTCGTTTATGGTGAAGGGTTGCTGCTGGTCGGGAGTTGGCCCAATATCGCCATGTCCTGCCTGACGGCGGTAGCTGGGGTGCTGCTCCTGAGCATCGGAATCGAAGGCTATTGGCGAAAGCCTCTGAAAACCCTCCAAAGAGTCGGCTTTGGCGTAGCGGGCCTGATGTTCATCGTTCCCAGTTGGTGGACAGTTATCGTGGCCATAGTGATCTTTGGCATTTGTTTCGTGACTACGCCACACCTTCGACACAGCGATCATAAAATACCCGCATGATTTAAGAACCCAAAACGACCTCGGCTTATCCTACGGCACCCTTCACAGGGTGCCTTTTTCTGACTATGAGCCGAGCTCCCTGCTTCGCCCGTTCGGCGATCCTGCATGAAAATTCCGAATCTCTTCTTAAGAAACTGCTCACAAAACGACTTTTAGCACTAAAAGGACCATCCTGATGTACGAGATTGACAAAGAGGCCCTTGCACGAGCCATCCACGACAACGTCGCCGCAGCACTTCTGGAGGACATCGGCAGTGGCGATATCACTAGCCACCTGATTCCCGAGAACATTCACGCCGAAGCCACTGTCACGACAAGGGAACGTGCCGTAATGTGTGGTAGCCGATGGGTCGATGAGGTTTTCCGAGAAATTGACCAAGGCGTGAAGATCGAGTGGGTGGCTTCGGACGGAGACATGGTCGAAGCCAATACCCCGTTGTGTCACCTGTCAGGTTCAGCCCGCTCCCTCTTGAGCGGTGAGCGTAGCGCTCTCAACTTCCTGCAGCTGCTGATGGGGATCGCTACGCGTTGTCATGCCTATTCAACCCTGGTCGGCAATACACACGCCAAGCTCCTGGATACTCGCAAGACGTTGCCCGGTCTACGCCTGGCGCAGAAGTATGCTGTAACCTGTGGTGGCTGCCATTCCCACCGGACAGGTCTCTATGACGGTTTCCTCATCAAGGAAAACCATATCATGTCCTGCGGTGGTATCAGCGAAGCCATAACAGCGGCAAGGCAGACGGGACTGGAGGCTCCTATCGAGATCGAAGTTGAAAACCTTTCCGAGCTGAAACAAGCTCTCGCAGCCAAAGCCGATATTATCATGCTGGACAATTTCACCCTTGATGACATGTATTCAGCCGTCCAGTTGAACAATGGCAGCGCTGTACTGGAAGCGTCGGGCGGTATTACTGAAAATACGCTGGCCGATATCGCTCAGACGGGAGTCGATTACATTTCCCTAGGCACCCTCACAAAGGATGTCAAGGCAGCGGATCTCTCGATGCGGCTATCGCTATAGTGATTTCTCCTTGAGAGACCGCTTCGAGTGACGCGTCAGCTACGTCCAACACGTCTCTTGCTTCGGGTCCGCCAGACGCATTGCTGTTCTGTACGGGGTGTCGGCGAATCCTTTGGCACCAGATCGACGCAAAACGCCATGGCGCAACGCCATGGCGGAAAAATGTGCTACGAGCGCTGGAGGCTCAGGACAGGCTATCGAGCGCCAGCAGATAGCCTCGACTACCCAGGCCAGCGATCACGCCATCAGCGCGCCGCGAGACGTAGGAGTGGTGGCGGAACGTTTCGCGCTTGTGGATATTCGACAGATGCACTTCGATGACCCGCCCCTCGTAGGCATTGAGGGCATCAAGGATCGCTACCGAGGTATGCGTGTAGGCCGCCGGGTTGATGACAATCAGGTCGGTGCCATCGGTTCGCGCGGCATGGATAGCATCGATCAGCTCACCCTCATGGTTGCTCTGGCGACAGGTGATATCCCAGCCATTGATCGCAGCCTTTTCATAGAGCCGGTTATTGATGTCGTCGAGCGTCTCGTGGCCATAGATCTCCGGCTGGCGACTACCCAGCAGGTTGAGGTTGGGGCCATGCAGCACCAGGATTCTGTGCGCGCTCATGCGTTCTTCTCCTGCAACCGGTTCATATCATGATCGCATAGTGGCAAGGGCATAACCAAGATTGGCCGATGCGCCCGCTTGCCGAAACCTTGTAGAAGAAAGGTCAACGTCGCCACGACTACGGAAAAGAACAGCTGATTGCTCTTCAGCTCCGCTCACTTCTCGGCACGCCCGAAGGACGACGACACGCTGAAGTTGGTCGAATTGAGACGCTGGACCATCTGGCGTAACTCGCGGCGCTCACGCTTCGAAGCCAGCCGCCGGGTATCCCAGGTAGCCGGTGTCAGCGAGCAGTAGCGATCGTTGTCCTGCAGGAGGAACTCGCGTTCGGCACCTACCGGCATGTCCTCGGGGCCGTAGATGCCGATCAGACGCACCATCAGGCTCTTGAACTCGAGATCGCCCTTGGGCCGGTGGCCCTCCATCTCGATACCCTCGTCGCGCGCCATGCGCCGGATCAGGTCGTCAAAGGTGCCGATGTGCAGGAAATCCCCCGACCCCAGCGGCCCCTGGCGGGTGTTTTCCTTCACAGGGGAGTTGTTGAGCAGCTGGCGCCGCTCCTCTTCCTTGTCATCAAGCTCGTCACCCTCGCTGTATTGCTGCTCGAAATCGGTGACATCCATGGTGATCGTGCCCTGGTTGGTCTTTAGTTCGGCGATGATGTACTCGATGAAGATCGACTCGGCGCTCATGTTGCTGATGATGCACAGCGCGTTGATGTCCTTCTTCTTACCGCGGTTGATGATCAGCCGCGGCCGGCGCTGGCGCCGGAACCCCCAGTAGAGCAGCTGAGCATAGACCAGCCAGATGCACAGCGTGCCCACATTGGTGAAGACGGTGAGAACATCGTTGTGTTGCGAGATCCAGTGGAACATAACGCTCCTTGTCGTGAACAACTGGCCTTGTCATGTAAACCGGGTGAAACCGGGAAGTCGGCCAGACCCTAACGGGTCGCCCATTCTCTCTTCGTTATCATGAAGCAAGCCTAGACGGAAAAAGCCCCGATCTCCTGCCGGAGAGCGGGGCCGGGCCATCGCCTGATGCTTCGACGCTAATCGTTCGCCTCGGGTTCGAGCCACTGTCGCCAGAGCGACTTCACCGCCTCGCGATGGTCGTGGAACTCGGCCTCCGCCACCGGGCCCTCCGCCTTGGCCAGCGCCCGACGGTGATTGGTGTCGCGATAGGCGAGATAGGCCTCGCGCAACCGGCGGGCGTCTTCGGGTTCGAGTCTCCTGGTCTCCTCGAGCGTCTCGAGCAGGCGCATGTTGTCGCTCCATTCGAGCAGCGCCGGCTCGTCATGGCTCATCGCCAGTACCGCGTACTGGCAGAGGAACTCGATGTCGATCATCCCGCCGGCGTCTTGCTTGAGATCGAAGCGGCCGGCCTCGCGGTCGCTGGCGCTGCTGCCCAGGTGCTCGCGCATCTTGTGGCGCATCCTGACCACCTCCTCGCGCAGCGCCCCGAGATCGCGGCGACGGCCCAGCACCTCGCCGCGGATCGCCGCGAACCGCTCGGCCAGGTCCTCGCTGCCGGCGACCACCCGGGCACGAACCAGCGCCTGATGTTCCCAGGTCCAGGCCTCGTGGTGCTGATACTCGGCGAAGGCATCGAGCCCGGTGACCAGGAGCCCCGAGTTGCCCGACGGGCGCAGGCGCATGTCGACCTCATAGAGCGCCCCAGACGGCGTGATGGCGGTCAGCAAGTGGATGATGCGCTGACCCAGCCGGGTGAAGAACACCGCATTGTCGATCGAACGCTTGCCGTCGGTGCTGCCCTGCAGGGCACCGTCGTGGATGAACACCAGGTCGAGATCCGAGCCGTAGCCCAGCTCGATACCGCCCAGCTTGCCGTAGCCGACGATCAGAAATTCCGGGACATGCCGATCGACCCGTGACCCGTCGCGGCGCTGCGGACGGCCGTGCTTGCGGATCAGATGCCGCCAGGCCATCGCCAGCACCCGCTCGAGCACCACCTCGGCGATGAAGGTGAGATAGTCGCTGACCTTCATCAGCGTGCGCGCACCGGCGATGTCGGACGCCGCGACATGGAGCACCTGGGCATGCTTGAAGACGCGCAGCGCCTCGAGCTGGGCTTCCTCGTCGTCCTCGGGGATCCGCGCCAGGGCCTGACGCAGCTCGTCGGCGAGCCGCGTCTTGTCGGCCGGCGAATAGAGCGTCGCCGGGGTCAGCAGTTCATCGAGCAACACCGGATGGCGGGCGAGTTGCTCGGCGATCCACGGGCTGGCGCCGCACAGGCGCATCAGGTGTGCCAAGGCGTCGGGATTCTCGCGCAGCAGCGCCAGGTAGGCGGTCCGCCGCAGCACCGCCTCGATCAGCGGCAGCACCCGAGTGAGTGCCGTGGCCGGATAGTCACTGCCGGCAGCAGCATCGAACAGCATCGGCATCAGCGCATCGAGGCGCTCGAAGCCGACCCGCTGCATGCTCTGCACGGCGCGCGAATAGCGCAGCGTCTCGATGCGCCGCAGGGCGGTATCGACATCGTCGAAGCCGCCGCTCTCAAGCAACACTCGGGCCTCGTCATCGGCCAGCTCGCCGCGCCACAGGGCGCGCCATTCGTCAAGGGGTATACGTTCCTCCTTGCCGGCCTCGCCCGCTTCGACCGGAGTATCGGCATCCTCCTCGGGGTCGGCGATCACGGCGTTGAAGTGCCCACGGATACGCTCGCGCACCTCGGCGAGATCCGCCATCAGCGCCGGCCAGTCCTCGAAGCAGCGCTCGCCCTGGCTCATGCCCAGCGCGACCCGCTCACGGGCCTGGTCGTCGTCGGGCAACGACTGGGTCTGGCGGTCGTCGAGCGCCTGCAGGACGTGCTCGAGATCGCGCAGGAAGACGTAATCGGGCACGAGCTCGTCGACCACCTCCCAGGGTAGCAGCTCGAGTTCGGGCAACTGCGCCAATGCCTGCTTCAGGGAGGTGACCTGCAATTCGGTATCGCGTCCACCGCGAATCAGCTGGAAGGCCTGGACCACGAACTCGACCTCGCGGATCCCGCCCGGGCCGAGCTTGATGTTCTCGGCCATGCCCTTGCGCCGCACCTCGCGATTGATCAACGACTTCATCTCGCGCAGCGACTCGATGGCGCCGAAGTCCAGGTACTTGCGATAGACGAACGGCCGCAGGCTTTCCAGCAGCGCGCGGCCGGCTTCGCGATCGCCGGCCACCGGCCGCGCCTTGAGCATGGCATAGCGCTCCCACTCGCGACCCTGGTCCTGATAGTAGCTGGCCAGCATGGCGAAGCTGCCCACCAGGGGGCCACCGTCACCGAGCGGGCGCAGGCGCATGTCGACGCGAAACACGAAGCCCTCGACGGTAAGGGCATCGAGCGCGGCGATCAGCTTCTGCCCCAGACGGGTGAAGTACTCCTGATGGTCGTATTCGCGTCTGCCGCCCTGAGTGATGCCCTTCTCGGGGAAGGCGAAGATCAGGTCGATATCCGAGGAGAGGTTGAGCTCGCCGGCGCCCAGCTTGCCCATGCCCAGCACCACCAACCGCTGGGGCGTGCCGTCGGCGCGGGGGGCCGGACTCCCCCAGCGCGGCGCGAAGTGTGCTTCCAGCCAGCCCAGCGCCCCCTCCAGGCAACACTCGGCGAGCTGCGAGACGCTCGCCGCGGTCTGCCACATGTCATACCCGGCAGGGCGCACCAGATCGCGCCAGACGATCCCCAGCATGCGCGCGTTGCGAAACCGCCTCAAGGCGGCGTGCATCTGCTCTTCATTCTCGACGCCTTCCAGGACATCACCGAGCAGCCCGTCGAGCGTCGCGCGATCGGGCGCGGCGTCGAGCTCGTTCTCGGCATCGAGCAGCAGCAACCAGTTCGGATGACGTGCCAGCACGTCGGTGACGAAATCGGAAACCGCCAGCACCCGCGCCAGCGCGATTCGGCGCGCCTCGGTCAGCGCGTTCCAGCCCTCGCTGGGCGGCTCCGCGCCTTGCCGCTCGGCCTGACGGTCGGCCTCGCCGAGCGCCTCACGCAGGCGCTGCTCGGCCTGGCGCAGCCGCGCCTGGAGCGGCGAGGGGATGTCCGTCATCGGCAGAAAGGAGTCGGGCAGCGCCATGGCGAGGATTCCGTGCTGTGAATGGTCGTGCCCCCAGCATAACCAACGCGCCCGGGACACTGAACCGCCGCACGCGCATAAAAAACGGCGGCCCGATCGCTCGGGCCGCCGCGGGTGTGGCCGGAAAGACCGGCCGATTACAGCAGCATGCGACGAATGTCGGTGAGCACCTGACCCAGATACGCGGTAAAGCGTGCCGCATCCGCGCCGTTGACCGCACGGTGGTCGTAGGACAGCGACAACGGCATCATCAGCCGCGGCTGGAAGGTCTGGCCATCCCACACTGGCTTCATCTGCGACTTGGAGACCCCGAGGATCGCCACTTCCGGCGCGTTGACGATCGGCGTGAACGCCGTGCCGCCGATCGAGCCCAGGCTGGAGATGGTGAAGCAGCCACCGGTCATCTCCTCGCGCTTGAGCTTCTTCGACTGCGCCTTCTTGGCCAGCTCCACGGACTCCTTGGCCAGCTCGATCAGCGACTTCTGATCGGCGTTGCGGATCACCGGCACCATCAGGCCGTCCGGGGTGTCCACGGCGATGCCGATGTGCACGTACTTCTTGTGCACCACCGTCTCGCCGTCGCTCTTCAGGCTGACGTTGAACTGCGGGTACTGACGCAGCGCCAGCGCACAGGCCTTGATCAGGAACGGCAGCGGCGTGAGCTTGGCGCCCTGGGCCTCGGCCTCGGCCTTCATCGACTTGCGGAAAGCCTCCAGCTCGGTGATGTCGGCCTCGTCGAACTGGGTGACGTGCGGCAGGTTGACCCAGCTGCGATGCAGGTTGGTGGCGCCCATCTTCATCAGGCGGCCCATCGGCTTCTCTTCGACCTCGCCGAACTGGCTGAAATCCTGATCGGGAATCGGCGGGATGCCCGAGCCACCGGCGGCCGGGGCGGCACTCGCGGGCGCGCCACCTGCCGGCTTCTGGCTCATCACCTGCTTGACGTAGGCGTGCACGTCTTCCTTGAGCACGCGCTCCTTGGGCCCGCTGGGCTTGACCTGCGCCAGGTCGACGCCCAGCTCGCGGGCCAGCATGCGCACCGCCGGGCCGGCGTGGACCAGCTTGCCGTCGCGCGGCGTCTCGCTGGCCATCTGCGCCTCGGGGCTCGGCGAACCGGCCGGCGATGCCGAAGGCTTCTCGGCCTGAGCCGCCGGCTTGCTGTCGCCCTTGGGCGCTTCGGCCTTCTTCGGCTTGGGCTTGGCGCCGGCCACTTCCACATAGCCGATCAGGTCGCCCTCGGAGACGGTGTCACCCACCTTGACGCTGACCTCGACCAACGTGCCCTTGAAGGGACTGGGCACGTCCATCGAGGCCTTGTCGGACTCCAGGGTGATCAGCGGGTCTTCCTCGTCGATCTCGTCGCCGGCCGATACCGCGACCTCGATGATCTCGACGTTCTCGCTGCCGCCGATGTCGGGAACGCGAATCTCCTTGCGCTGACCCTTTCCTGCTTCCTCTGGGCCCTCGCTCTCCTCGACCTCGCCGCTCTCGGGCTCGTCGGGTTCGGCGATCTCGCTGACGGCTTCGCCGCCGGCAGCCTGTTCGGGCTCGGCCTCGTCGCCGCCCTCGCCTTCGATCTCCATGGTGCCGATCAGGTCACCCTCGGAGACCGTGTCGCCCTCCTTGATCGCCAGCGAGACCAGCTTGCCGGTGTAGGGGCTGGGCACGTCCATCGAGGCCTTGTCGGACTCCAGGGTGATCAGTGCGTCCTCGGCATTGACCTCGTCGCCCTCGGCGACGGCCACCTCGATGATCTCGACGTCCTCGCTGCCGCCGATGTCGGGGACCTTGACCTCCACCGTGCGCTTGCCGCCGCCCGAGGACTTCTTCGCCGCCTGACCGCTGTCCTTCTTGTCGGCCTTCTCGGCCGGTTTGTCCTCGGCCTTGGGGGCTTCCTCGGCGGGCGCCTCGTCCTGATCGGCGTCGCCGCCGCCCTCGGCTTCCAGCTCGAGGATGTCGTCGCCCTCGGAGACGGTATCGCCCTCCTTGACCAGAATCTTGACGACCTTGCCGCCCTTGGGCGCCGGGACGTCCATGCTGGCCTTGTCGGACTCCAGAGTGATCATGGTGTCCTCGGGTTCGATGACATCACCCTCGGACACCGCCACCTCGATGATCTCGACGTCTTCGCTACCGCCGATATCGGGAACTTTGATGATTTCGCTACTCAAGGTCGCGCTCCTTCCAATTCATGCTCGGCGCAGGCGGGCCACGTGTGTCTCAGCGTAGCCCGTCTGGCGTCGGGTCAGCAGATCACCGCTCTCAAGAGACCAGCGGATTGGGCTTGTTCGGATCGATGCCGTACTTCTTGATGGCATCGGCGACGACCTTGCGGTCGATCTCGCCGCGATCGGCCAGCGCCTTGAGGGCGATCACGGTCACGAAGTGACGGTCGACCTCGAAGAAATGACGCAGCTTCTCGCGGGTGTCCGAACGACCGAACCCGTCGGTGCCGAGCACGTGGTAGTCGGTGGGCACCCAGGCGCGCACCTGATCGGCGAACAGCTTCATGTAATCGGTGGAGGCGATGGCCGGGCCCTTGCGCCCTTCCAGACAGGCCGTGATGTGCGGCTTGGCCGGCTCCTGCTCGGGCTTGAGGAACGCCTGGCGATCCAGCTCGAGTGCCTCGCGACGCAGCTCGTTGAAGCTCGGCACGCTCCAGATGTCGGAGCCGACGCCGTAGTCCTCCTTGAGGATCTCGGCGGCCGCCTCGACCTCGCGCAGAATGGTGCCGGAGCCCAGCAGCTGGACGTGGCCCTTGCCCTTCTTGCCCGACACTTCGCGCAGCAGATACATGCCCTTGATGATGTCGCCCTCGACACCTTCGGGCATCTCCGGATGCGCGTAGTTCTCGTTCATCACGGTCAGGTAGTAGAAGCAGTTCTCCTTGTCCTGATACATCCGCTTCAGACCGTCCTGGATGATCACCGCCAGCTCGTAGGAGTAGGTCGGGTCATAGCTGCGGCAGTTGGGGATGGTCGAGGCCTGGATGTGGCTGTGACCGTCCTGGTGCTGCAGGCCTTCGCCGTTGAGCGGCGTGCGACCGGCGGTGCCGCCGACCAGGAAGCCGCGCGCCTGCATGTCGCCGGCCAGCCACGCCAGGTCACCGATGCGCTGGAAGCCGAACATCGAGTAGTAGATGTAGAACGGCAGCAGCGGCATGTGGTGGTTGGAGTAGGAGGTCGCCGCGGCGATCCACGCCGACATGGCGCCCGCCTCGGTGATGCCCTCCTCGAGGATCTGCCCGGCCTTGTCCTCGCGGTAGTACATGATCTGGCCGGAATCCATGGGCTCGTACTTCTGGCCCTCGGAGGTGTAGATGCCGAGCTGGCGGAACATGCCCTCCATACCGAAGGTCCGCGCCTCGTCGGGCACGATCGGCACCACCTGCTTGCCGAAGGCCTTGTTCTTGACCAGGCCGTTGAGCACGCGCACGAACGCCATGGTGGTAGAGACTTCGCGGTCGCCGGAGCCGGAGATCTGGCTGGCGAACATCTTATCGTCGAGCCCGGGGATCTCGATGCCCTCGAAGTCGTGCTTGCGCGCCGGCAGGTAGCCGCCAAGCTGCTCGCGACGCATGTGCAGGTACTTCATCTCCGGGCTGTCGTCGGCCGGTTTGAAGTAGGGCATGTCGCCGCTGTCGAGTTGTTCGTCGGTGACCGGAATGGCGAAGCGGTCGCGGAATTTCTTGAGCGCCTCGGTATCCATCGACTTGATCTGGTGGGCTTCCATGTCGGCTTCGCCGCTGCCGCCGCCCATGCCGTAGCCCTTGACGGTGTGCGCCAGGATCACCGTGGGCTTGCCGTTGGCGTTGCTGACCGCCTCCTGATAGGCCGCATAGACCTTGTAGGGGTCATGGCCGCCGCGGTTGAGCTTCCAGATGTCCTCGTCGGACATGTTCTCGACCATCTTGGCGGTTTCGGGGTACTTGCCGAAGAAGTGCTCACGCGTGTAGCCGCCACCGTTGGCCTTGCAGTTCTGGTACTCGCCGTCGACGGTCTCGTCCATCAGCTTCTGCAGCACGCCCTTGGAGTCCTGCTCGAACAGCGGATCCCAGAAGCGGCCCCAGACGACCTTGAGGACGTTCCAGCCGGCGCCGCGGAACACGCCCTCCAGCTCGTCCATGATCCGCGAGTTGCCGCGCACCGGACCGTCGAGGCGCTGCAGGTTGCAGTTGACCACGAAGATCAGGTTGTCGAGCTTCTCGCGACTGGCCAGGTGTAGCGCGCCCAGCGATCGCGGTGATCGGACCCAGGCCCATCGATACGGTGGGGAACTGCCAGTAGTCCGGCATCAGCCAGGGGTGCGGGTAGGAGGACAGGCCGTTGCCGTCGACTTCCTGGCGAAAGTTGTCCATCTGCTCTTCGGTCAGCCGCCCCTCGAGGAAGGAGCGCGCGTAGATGCCCGGAGAGACGTGGCCCTGGATATAGAGCAGATCGCCCTTGAAGTCACCGCTGGGGGCGCGGAAGAAGTGGTTGAAGCCAACCTCGTAGAGGGTCGCGCTCGACATGTAGCTGGCCAGGTGGCCGCCCAGTCCCTTGTGCTTCTTGTTGGCACGAATGACCTGGGCGGCCATGTTCCAGCGGATTAGCGAGCGGATCTTGCGCTCCATGAACAGATCGCCGGGCATGCGCGCCTCGCGGTGCACCGGGATCGTGTTGCGATGGGGGGTGTTGACCGAGAAGGGCACCTGTCGGCCGTCGCGACGAAACCGGTCGGCCAGCCGGCTCATCAGGTACTGGGCGCGCTCCTCGCCCTCTCGATCCAGGACCGATTCCAGGGATTCAATCCATTCCGTGGTTTCGGTCGGATCGATATCTTCTCTTGCCTCCAGACTCATAGACGTCTCTCCGAATGAAGATAGGGTGTCAGTCTGCCCCCCACATCGGCGGCGGGGCATGTGGCGCTCTTCAGTGCGGGCCGACCTTCTTGTGGGTCGTCTTTCCGTAAAATTCGCGGTTGTAACCGTTTTACAGACCATGATGCGAAGGTTACAAATTCCGGCCACGAAGATACCGCAATCCCCGTCCCCTGCCAATTATGTGGAACATGGAAATCCATTCCACATCTCACATTGCACTGCAATATTAGGCGCTTGCGAGCGCCTCCCAGGGGCCTGCTGGTTGTAGCCTAGCTACAAAACGGCACTTGCGCGGCGAGACATTGACGAAAGTAGGCCCAGTCGAATGCCGGGCCGGGATCGTTCTTGCGCAGCGGGGCAATTCGCGCATGACTGGTGATGCGCGTCTCGGCAAGGCGCGGATAGCGCGCCATGAGTGTGCGCACGACGCGCGCCAGGCAGCGGTACTGGGCCTCGCGATAGGGATGGATCTCGTCGCCCTCGAGCTCGATGCCGACGCTGAAGTCGTTGAGTTCGCGGCGTTCGCGCTCGCCGTCGAACCAGCGCGAACGCCCGGCGTGCCAGGCACGCTCGTCGAAGGACGCGAACTGGACCGCCTCGCCATCGCGCCGGATCAGCAGGTGCGCGGAAACGCGCAGCCCCTCGAGCTGGCGGTAGAACGGATGCGCCTGCGTATCGAGCCGATTGGTGAACAGCGCCTCGATGGCGTCGCCGCCGAATTCGCCCGGCGGCAGACTGATCGAATGCAGCACCAGCGCCGAGACCTCGCCCTCGGGTCGGGCATTGACGTTGGGCGAAGGCACCCGGCGCACTGCATCCAGCCAGCCATTGTCGACCTGCATTGCGTTCTCCCCTGCCGAATCGGCGCGCCATTCCCTATAATGTCGGCATTGTCGCATACCGGAGAGCCAGTCAAGCCATGCGTTATTACGAGGCCCTCGCCGAGGAGATCCGAACCAGCACCGCGCGCCTGCTCGCCGAGGATGTCGGCCCCGGCGATATCACCGCACAGTTGATCCCCGAGCGCCAATGGGCAAAGGCGCGGGTGATCACCCGCGAGAACGCCGTGCTTTGCGGCGTGGCGTGGGTCGACGAACTGTTCCGCCGACTCGACCATCGCGTGCTGATCGACTGGAAGGCGGCCGACGGCGATCGGCTCGAGGCCGGCCAGGTGATCGTTGAGCTCGAGGGTCCGGCACGCAGCCTGATGAGCGGCGAGCGTGCCGCACTCAACCTGCTGCAGACGCTCTCGGGCACCGCGACGCGCGCCCGTTACTACGCCGACCGCGTCGCCGATACCGGCGTGCGCCTGCTCGACACCCGCAAGACCCTGCCCGGCCTGCGCCTGGCGCAGAAGTACGCAGTGACCTGCGGTGGCTGTCACAACCACCGCATCGGCCTCTACGATGCCTTCCTGATCAAGGAGAACCACATTGCCGCCTGCGGCGGAATCGCCGCGGCGGTGCGCGAGGCGCGCAATATCGCCCGCGACCTGCCGGTGGAGGTCGAGGTGGAGAACCTCGACGAGCTGGAGCAGGCTCTCGCGGCCGAGGCCGACGTGGTGATGCTCGACAACTTCTCGCTCGAGGACTTGCGCGAGGCCGTGGCGCGTAACGCCGGCAAGGCGACCCTGGAAGCCTCCGGCAACGTCAGCGACACCACTCTCGAGGCGATCGCCGCCACCGGCGTCGACTGCATCTCGATCGGCGCGCTGACCAAGGACGTCAAGGCGATCGACCTGTCGATGCGCGTCGATCAGGTCGAGACCCGCTGAGGGCGGCCGAAGGGACCGCCTCCTCACCGTCACATCAGCGGCTTCTCCAGGCGTATTCGCGCCAGCGGCTCGCCCTGGCGCTCCACCCACTCCTCGCCGAGCCGCTGCCAACCGCGCCGCTCCAGGCCGTCGGCGAGCACCAGACTGGCCTCGATGCGTATTCGCGAGGCACCCCGCTCGCGCAATTGCGCCTCGGCAAGCTCGAGCAGACGCCCACCGATACCACGACGCGCCAGCGACGGCCAGACATAGAGCGTCTCGATGCGCGCCTCGATGACATCAAGCTCGGTGAAGCCCACGCAACGTCCGTCACATTCGGCAATCAACGTCTCGTAGAGTGTCTGACGGGCGACCCAGGCGGAGGCCTCGCGTGGCAGCGCGCTGGCCCAGGCCTCGCGCTGGGCCAAGGTATAGCGCCCCGCCGCGCCCTGCATCACCGCATGATGAAAGACTTCGGCCTGATCCGCTGCATCCCGCGGCAGCGCCTCGCGATAGCGAATCCGTTCACGCATCCCCGCTTTCCTTGTTCATCGACATCGTTCATTCGTATTCGGCATCGCATCATGACATGGCGACCGACAGCAGCCCAGCCCGCGTGCCGGCCGGGCGGGCCCATGCCGGTACACCGGCCCTCATGCGGCATGATCCTCGCCGAATGCCTCGAACCGGGGAAAGCGCTCGGCGATGCCACTGCCGGTCATGTCGGTTGCACGCCCCTGGGCAGCGGTGAACAGGCGAATCGCCAGGAAGTCGGGCGCGGGGCCCATGTCGAACCAGTGGCGGGTGCCTGCCGGCACCGAGACCAGATCGCCGGCGCTGCAGCCGACCACGTAGACCCGGGCGTCCAGATGCAGGTAGAAGATGCCCCCACCCTGCACGAAGAAACGCGCCTCGTCCTCGTCATGGCGATACTCGTCGAGGTAGCGGGCACGCAGTGCCGGCGAGTCGGGATCATCGGGAGTGGCGGCGATCACATCGGCGACCGTGAAGCCGTCTTCCTGCTGGAGTCGCGCCACTTCGTCGACATAATCGGCCAGCACCGCCTCCGGATCGGTCGTCGCGGTGACCGGTTCACGCAGCGCCCAGCGCTCGAAACGCACCCCGTGAGCGGCCAGTTCGCTGGCGATACGCTCGCCATCGCGGCTGACCAGTAGCGGCTGCTCACCATCCGCCTCGTGATAGACCCGCAGAAAACTCATAGCATCTCCCTCCTTGGTTCCGATTCGTCGTCGACCATAAGAGCCCACACCGCCCTTCGGCACGGACAGGCGTCCTTGTCCTGTGCCTCAGTGTAGAGAGGTTACACGTCAGTGGTAGGGGCGACTCGCCGCTCCCCCCACTCAGCGTGCATAATGCGACCATGTCCGAGCCCGACCCAACTCTTGACGCCCCCTACGCGCTGCAGCCCATCGGGCGCATCGCCAGCGACTACCCCGACAAGTTCGGCATCCCCCGTCAGCCCGGCCTCGCCACCGAGGCATGTGCCGTGCTGCACCTGCTGCCGCCCTATGACGATCCACTTACGGTACGCGGGCTCGAGCGCGTCAGCCACCTGTGGCTGACCTTCGTCTTCCACCGCAGCCCCGAACGCTGGACGCCGCTGGTTCGCCCACCGCGGCTCGGCGGCAACGCCAAGCTCGGGGTATTCGCCACACGCAGCACCCACCGTCCCAACCGGCTGGGCCTGTCGCTGGTCGAACTCGCCGGGATCGAGACCCACGGCGGCGGCGTACGCCTGCTGCTGCGCGGCCACGACCTGGTCGACGGCACCCCGGTGCTCGACATCAAGCCCTACCTGCCCTGGGCAGAAGCGCGCCCCGAGGCCGACGCCGGTTTCGCCCCGGCGCCCCCGCCGCAGCGCCCGGTACGCTTCACCGCAAGTGCGGAAGCGAGCCTCGCCGCGCGCGACGACGGCGACTCGCTGCGCCGGCTGATCATCCAGGTGCTCGCCCAGGACCCGCGCCCCGCCTATCGCCGGGGCGCAGAAACCCGGATCTACGGTGTGGCGCTGCGCGATATCGACGTGCGTTTCCGCGCTCTGACCGGCCTCGAGGACGAAGTACTGCTGGAAGTCGTCGAGATTGTGACGTCAGGAGTGGGAAAGATATGGTGACGCCCTCAGGAAGAAGGCGTCGGAAAGTTTACTGTCGATGATTATCAACACGGGCCTTGCCAGGCCGGCTTAATCGATTTGCATAACTGATTCATGTCGCGAGCGACGATAGGCGGGGGCGCCCAGCCTGGCCGCCGCCGGCGCACAGCCACCGGAATGTAGCCTGCTACATGAGGATGGCGACGGTCCGACGCTTCGGCACCGCCGGCGGCCAGGATATCGAGCGCAGCAATGAATCAGTGCGTTATCTCAGTCGAAGGCGATGCCCAACCGACGCCCCACTTCCTCGTAGGCCTCGATCACCCCGCCCAGACCCTGGCGGAAACGATCCTTGTCCATCTTCTCGAGCGTCTGGGCGTCCCACAGGCGACAGCCGTCCGGCGAGAACTCGTCACCCAGCACGATCTCGCCCTTGAACAGGCCGAATTCGAGCTTGTAGTCGACCAGCAGCATGCCGCCGTCGAGGAACAGTTGCTTGAGCACGTCATTGACCTGAAAGGTCAGCGCCTTCATGCGCGCGAGCTGTTCCGGCGTCGCCCAGCCGAAGGTCACCGCCAGTGACTCGTTGATCATCGGATCGTGCTGGGCATCGTTCTTGAGGAACAGTTCGAAGGTCGGCGGATCGAGCTCCATGCCCTCCTCCACGCCGAGACGGCGCACCAGGCTACCGGCGGCACGGTTGCGCACTACGCACTCGACGGGAATCATGTCGAGCTTTTTGACCACGCATTCGGTATCCGAGACCAGACCGTCGAAATGGGTAGGGATACCCGCGTCGGCGAGCTTGCCCATGATGAAGGCATTGAACTTGTTGTTGACCATGCCCTTGCGCGCCAGCGACTCCATGCGTTCGCCGTCAAAGGCGCTGGTGTCGTCGCGAAAATGCAGGATCAAACGGTCGGGGTCGTCGGTACGGTAGACCGATTTGGCCTTGCCGGCGTAGAGCACGTCGCGTTTTTCCATGGGAGCCATCTCCGAAGTCGAGCCTGGGGCAAGATCGGCATCTTGCCCGAAAAGTTAGCCAAGGGCGGCCGCCGCCGACAGCAGCGGACCAGCCGTCACGCCACCGCCTGCCAGTCGAAGCCCCGGTCCTGCGCCGCCACCACCAGCCGCGACGCATCGCCGTCGAGCAGCGGCATCAGCGCCTCGCGGGCCAGCTCGGGGCGGTTGTTGTGTTCCGAGAGGTGCGAACAGACGATCGACTGCAGACGGTCGAGCCCCATTCGCCGCAGCAAGGCGTTGGCCTGGGCGTTCGCCAGATGCCCCCAGTTGCCGCCGACCCGTCGCTTGAGTCGCGGCGGATAAGGGCCCTCGGCGAGCATCCGCGGATCGTGGTTGCACTCCACCACCAGGGCATCACAGCCTTGAAAGCGCCCGACTACGTGCTCGGTGGGGTGCCCCAGATCGGTGAGCACACCGAGTGAGCGTTCCCAGGCATGAAAGCGGAACTGTACCGGCTCACGAGCGTCGTGGGGGACTGTCACCGGGTCGATTTCCAGCCCGGCGATAGCGAAGCGTGCCTGGGGCGTGATCAGGGTGCGCCGCGGCACCTCGCCGAGCCGCCGCGACAGCAGGGTGCCGGCGGTCAGGTAGACCGGCAGCCCGTGCCGCCGCGCCAGCGGCCCGACCCCGGCAATATGGTCGCCGTGCTCGTGGGTCACCAGTACCGCCGCCAGCTGCCTAGGATGCAGGCCGAGCCGCGCCAGGCGCCGCTCGGTCTCGCGCAAGCCGAAGCCGCAATCGACCAGCACGTGGGTCTCGCCGTCGCTGACCAGCGTGGCGTTGCCCTTGCTGCCGCTGCCCAGCGAGGCGAAGCGCAGGGCGCGTGAATCCGACGGCGCGGCCTCGGCGTTCATCAGCGCAGCGTGGCAGCCAGCGCATCGAGCACCTCGCGCGCCTCGCCGTCTTCCAGTGCCCGGTCGTCGCCGGCAGCCACGGTGACCCGGGTCTGGTCGTTCGCCGCGGGCGCCACGCTCAACCGGTAGCGACGCGGCTGATCGCTGCCGAACCAGTCGAACCAGCCACCCTCGCTGTCCCGGGGCTTGTAGTCGAT
The DNA here is from genome assembly GCF_004117855.1 of Modicisalibacter coralii. Classification (GTDB taxonomy): domain Bacteria; phylum Pseudomonadota; class Gammaproteobacteria; order Pseudomonadales; family Halomonadaceae; genus Modicisalibacter; species Modicisalibacter coralii. The sequence goes on along the minus strand of NZ_QWBW01000008.1, from coordinate 59,544 downwards.
CAGGAACTCGCCGGCACTGCGATTCTGGTCGACCAGTTCGCGGCCGTCGCCGGCGAAGTTGTTCTCGAGCTGGTAGTGCAGCTCCGACCAGGCGCGCTGCATGTCCAGCGCCAGCAGCAGCTGCCAACGGCCGTCCTGGTGCTGCAGGCGAACGCGCTGCTCCTGAGAGAGCTTTTGGGCGGCGAGCGACACGCCCTGTGCCTGGGCACCGCTACTGTCGAGATACCCACGCAGCGCCGCCAGGCACTGGCCATCCGTCGCCGCCGGGCCGCTGCAGCGGACTTCGCTGGTGTTGTTGCGCAACCCCTGGCGAATGCGGAAATCCGCCTGGCTGGTGGCGATGCGTCCACGGGAGGCATCCAACTGGGTCGCCTGCAGGCCACGACTCTCGACGAAACTCTGCAGCTGCGGCCAGACACTGCCCGGGGCCGCATTGACCAGCAGCCAGCGATCGCTGCCGGCCTCGCGCAATTCGACGTAGGGCGCGTCCTCGCTCTCGCCGCCGGCCAGCGGCTGTGGCCGTGGCGCCTCGAAATCATGCTCGGCGGCAAAGTCATTGCTCACCGATGGCACCGGCATGGCATCCTGGTAGTCGCTCTTGCGACGCGAGTCCGGGAGCTCGAGCGGCTCGCTCATCTGCGCGCTGCGATATTCGTCGTTGCGATCGTAGTAGTAGCCGTCACGGCCGCATCCGCTGACGACCAGCCCCACGGCGACGACCAGCGGGATCCATTTGAAAACGGGTTTCATGCATCTACCTTCTTGTGCGTGGGCCGTGGCTCAGTCCTCGAGGACACCGGCGAGCTGCAGGGCTTCACCCACGGTGGAATGGTACTTCTCGGAAAGCCAGGTCAGCGGCAGACGAATGCCCTGCTCGGCATAGCCCATGCGATTGAGCGACCACTTGACCGGAATCGGATTGGCCTCGACGCCCAGCGCGGTGTGCAACGGCATCAGCCGGGTATTGATCTGGTGAGCGCGCTCGGTATCGCCGGACACCGCCGCCTCGCAGAGTTCGTGCATGGCGTGCGGTGCGACGTTGGCGGTCACCGAGATGTCGCCGTGGCCACCCATCAGCATGAAGTCGCAGGCGGTGGGATCGTCGCCGGAATACAGCGCGAAGCCGGTCCCCTTGAGGCGCTCGATCAACTCCTCGGCACGCTCCAGGTTGCCGGTGGCATCCTTGAGGCCGACGATGTTGTCCAGCTCGGCGAGGCGGAAGACCGTCTCGTTGTAGAGATCCGAGCAGGTGCGCCCCGGCACGTTGTAGAGGATCACCGGCAGCTCGCCGCCCTCGGCGACGGCCTTGAAGTGCTGGTAAAGCCCTTCCTGAGTGGGCTTGTTGTAGTAGGGGCAGACCGAGAGGCAGTAGTCGGCACCCACCTCCTTGGCATAGCGGGCGAGCTCGACGGCTTCCGAGGTGGCGTTGGCGCCGGTCCCGGCGATCACCGGAATCCGCCCGTGCACCTCCTCGACGACGGTACGAATGACGTCGAAGTGCTCGGCGAACGACATGGTGGTGGGCTCGCCGGTGGTGCCGGCGGCGACGATGGCGTCGGTGCCATTGTCGAGATGGAAGCTCACCAGGCGACGCAGCGCCTCCCAATCGATCTCACCGGACGCTTTCATGGGGGTCGCCAGCGCGACGATGCTGCCTGTGATCATCCTGCGGTGCTCTCCTGTCAGTCGCCCGTCCGGTCATGCTCGACCGGGCCAGCGAAAACCATCGTTATCGATATCCGGGCCAGGGGACAAATGGTACTCAGGCGGCCAGACCCTGTACAGGTGCGAAGACGTGCCGGACGCCACGCGCTTTACACTCGGGCGCGGCTTGCGTGTAATGCCCGACACCCCATTCCCCCAGCGAGGAACTTTCCATGAGCGTCAGCCCCGGTCAGCCGGTCCCCGACTTCACCGCCCAGGCCACCAGCGACACTACCGTGACGCTGTCCGCGCTGCGCGGCAAGCAGGTGGTGATCTACTTCTACCCCAAGGACAGCACCCCCGGCTGCACCACCGAGGGCGGCGACTTTCGCGACAACAAGGCGGCCTTCGATGCGGCCAACACGGTGATCCTCGGCGTCTCCCGCGATGGCCTGCGCGCCCATGAGAACTTCAAGGCCAAGCAAGGCTTCAACTTCGAGCTGATCTCCGACAAGGATGAATCGCTGTGTCGGCTGTTTGACGTCATCAAGCTCAAGAAGTTGTACGGCAAGGAGCACCTGGGCATCGAACGCAGCACCTTCCTGATCGACGCCAACGGCAAGCTGGCCCGCGAATGGCGCAAGGTCAAGGTAAAGGGCCACGTCGCCGAGGTGCTCGAAGCGGCCCGGGAGCTCGACGCTCAGTCCTGAAGATCGATCTGGTGCAATGGCTGGTCCCGCTTCGCCACGCTGCGGGGCCAGGCCCGCACCAGTGCCTTGAGCAGCGTGGCCAGCGGGATCGCGAAGAACACGCCCCAGAAGCCCCAGATGCCGCCGAAGAACAGCACGGCGAGGATGATCGACACCGGATGCAGGTTAACCGCCTCGGAGAACAGCACTGGCACCAGCACGTTGCCATCCAGCGCCTGAAGCACGCCGTAGGCCACCACCACGTAGACGAACTGCTCGCCCAGGCCGAAGTGGAAGCCGGCCACTGCGGCCACCGGGATCGTCGCCACCGCCGCACCGATGTAGGGCACCAGCACCGACAGCCCGACGACCAGCCCCAGCAGCGCCGAATAGGGCAGTCCGAACCACCAGAAGGTGGCAAAGGCCGCGCCGCCGACGATGGCGATCTCGATCGCCTTGCCGCGCACGTAGTTGGCGATCTGATCGTCCATCTCGTACCAGATGCGGGTCATCAGGGTGCGTTTCTGCGGCAATAGCGACAGCGTGAAGCGGGTCAGCGCCTCGCGGTCCTTGAGCAGGAAGAATACCAGGATGGGCACCAGCACCAGATAGATGATCAGCCCCAGCAGGTTGCCCAGCGAGGCCAGCGAGAAGGTCAGCGCGCGCTGACCGAACTGTGTCGCCTCGCGCCCCGCGGTGGCGATCCAGCCGTTGATCTGTTCGGGGGTGATCACCGTCGGGTAGCGTGCCTGCATGTCGTCGAGCAAGCCCTGGACGCTGGCGAACATGCGCGGCGTCTCCTGGACCAGATCGACCAGCTGATTCCAGACCAGCGGCATGACGATCAGCGCCAGCGCCAGCACCGCGCCGAGGAACACCAGGAACACCAGCAACACCGACAATAGCCGCGGCAGGCCGTGTCGCTCGAGCCAGGCGACCACGCCCTGCAGCAGGAAGGCCAGGATCAGCGCAGTGAAGAATGGCGCGAGCATCTTGCCCAGCCAGATCACCGCGGCAAAACCGAGGATCAGCACCAGCAGCAGGACGACCGCTTCCTCGTCGGAGAAGTAGCGCTCGAACCAGGTCTTGAAGACCTCCTTCATGGTCATGCTTCGCTACCGCCCTTGCGAATCCAATAGTGGTACTCGCCACCGCGCTCCTCACGCTCGACGAGTTGATGGACGCCCTGCGCGGCGAACGACTCGAAATCACGCCACGACCCGGGATCGGTAGCAGCGACGTGCAGGGTCTGCCCGGTACCCAGGCGCGACAGCGCCTGCTTGGCCTTCAGCAGAGGCAGCGGACAAGACAGGCCACGCGCGTCCAGCTCATCATTCGGTTGCAGGCCCATGCGCCCTCCCGGGACAATGATCGAAAAAACCGCCTCGATTTAAAGGCACTTTGCCCCCCGAATCAATGTCGGACAGGGGACGCTCGACGATGACGAGGAACGCCATGCTGCGGGTAGTGACGACAACACTGGTCTCGGGGCTGCTGGCCTTCATGCCGCTGACGACGCCGGCCCAGGCGCTCGACGACGGTGGCCTGCCTTCACTGGGCAGCACCGCCGGCGGTATCTCCGCCGGCGAGGAGTTCCGCATGGGGCGCGCCTGGCTGCGCCAGTTCCGCGCCCAGACCCAGACCTGGCAGGACCCGATCGCCCGTCACTACGTCGAATCGCTGATCTCGCGCCTGCTGCCCTACAGCCACGTCGGCGACCTGAACTGGACGGTGACGCTGGTCGACAGCCGCCTGCTCAATGCTTTTGCCGTTCCCGGCGGGGTGATCGGCGTCAACGAAGGGCTGTTCGCCTTCGCTCCCAGCGAGGACGCCTTCGCCTCGGTGCTTGCACACGAACTCGGCCACCTCGCCCAGAATCACTATGCGCGGCGCATGGAACGCGTCGAGGAGACCCAACTGCCCACCATGGCGGCGATGCTCGCCGGCATGGTGCTTGCAGCCGGCGGCGCCGGCAACGCCGGTGTGGCGGCGATGTTCGGCACACAGGCGGCCTTCATTCAGGACCAACTGGCCTACTCGCGACGCTTCGAACAGGAAGCCGACCGCGTGGGGCTGCAGGCGATGACCGACGCCGGCTTCGACCCGCAGGCGATGCCGGCGATGTTTCGCGCCATGCAGCGCCTGACCAGCCTGCAGGGCGGCAACCCGCCGGAGTTTCTGCTCACCCACCCGGTCACCCAGTCACGCATCAGCGATACCCAGGCTCGCGCCGATCAGTTGGCCTCGCCGAAGTCGCCCGACGACGGCACGGCCTACGCGATGATCCGCGCCCGCGCGTTGCTCGACCAGAACGCCGACGATCCGGCCCAGGCGATGACCCAGCTACGTCAGGACGACGCCCCGCCGACCGCAATGCGCTACCTCGAGGCACTCACCGATGCCAGCCGCAACCGCACCGATGCCGCCCTAAGCGCGCTCGACCGCCTTGCCGACCAGCAACCCGACCTCACCCTGATCCCGGCCAGCGCCGCCGAGATCGCCCTCGATGCCGGCCGCCGCGATGACGCCCTCGCGCGCGCCGAACGCATCCTGCGCCTGATGCCCGACTATTATCCGGCGCAACTGATCCGCGTCCGGATCCTGCTGCAGCGCGCCCCCGAGCAGGCTTTCCAGGAGCTGCGCGACATGAGCCGCGACCATGCCGAGGACCCGCAGGTCTTTGACCTGCTCGCCGAGGCTGCGGGGCACAGCGACCACAAGACCTGGGGGCTGCTGGCCCGCGCCGAGGAACTGCAGCTCACCGGCCACATCGACCGTGCCATCCGGCAGCTCGACGTCGCCGAGGACAACGCCAAGCAGGAAGGCGACTTCGGCATGGCCAGCCGCATCCAGGAACGTCGCAAGGCATATCTGGGGTACAGGGAAACACTGCAGCAGTTCTAGCTGCGGGCTGCGGGCTGCGGGCTGCGGGCTGCGGGCTGCGGGCTGCGGCAACAATCAAACAGCCAAGAGCCGGCGTCGCAATCACGCCGGCTCGTGGCTCGTGGCTCGTGGCTCGTGGCTCGTGGCTCGTGGCTCGTGGCTCGTGGCTCGTGGCTCGTGGCTCGTGGCTCGTGGCTCGTGGCTCAGCCTAGCGCTTGAAGTTGAGCATCCGCTCCAGCGGCTTGAGGGCCTGCTCGCGCAGCGCGGCGTCGACGAACACTTCGCCACTGGTCTGGCGCAGCGAGTCGGCCAGATTGTCCAAGGCGTTCATCGCCATCCACGGGCAATGCGCGCAACTCTTGCAGGTCGCGCCGTTACCGGCGGTAGGCGCCTCGAACAGCGTCTTGTCAGGCACCGCCTGCTGCATCTTGAAGAAGATGCCGCGGTCGGTGGCAACGATCAGGCGCTGCTGGGGCAGTTCGCGGGCGGCGTTGATCAGCTGCGAGGTGGAGCCCACCACGTCGGCGATCTCGACCACCGAGGCCGGCGACTCGGGGTGCACCAGCACCGCGGCGTCCGGGTACAGCGCCTTGAGGTCGGTGATGCCCTTGGCCTTGAACTCGTCGTGGACGATGCAGGCGCCGTCCCACAAGAGCATGTCGGCGCCGGTCTTGTCGCGGATGTAACCGCCGAGGTGCTTGTCCGGAGCCCAGAGAATCTTCTCGCCGCGTGCATGAAGGTGCTCGATCACGTCCACCGCGATCGACGAGGTCACCACCCAGTCGGCACGCGCCTTCACCGCCGCCGACGTGTTGGCATAGACCACCACGGTACGGTCGGGGTGCTGATCGCAGAAAGCGCTGAACGCGTCCGCCGGGCAGCCGATGTCCAGCGAGCAGGTCGCCTCGAGCGTGGGCATCAGCACGCGCTTCTCGGGCGAGAGGATCTTGGCCGTCTCGCCCATGAAGCGCACCCCGGCGACGACCAGGGTCGAGGCCGGATGGCGGGCGCCGAAGCGCGCCATCTCCAACGAATCGGCCACGCAGCCGCCGGTCTCCTCGGCGAGCTGCTGGATGGCGTCATCGGTATAGTAGTGGGCGACCAGCACCGCATCGCGCTGCTCGAGCAGGTGCTTGATCTCGTCGATGCGCGCCTCGTCCTCGGCGGCGATCCGCGTCGGGCAATAGGTACGCGTTAAATGCTCTCGGACGAGAGCGCGGGAAGTCATGGTTGTCATCGTGTCTACCACTGCGACAGGCAGGGGCTCCCCCTGCATTCACCGGAAGCGCCGACGACGATCGACTCCGTCGCACGACGCACCTGAAGCGACTATGGTACTGCGCGCCAATCGCGCTGCCCAGTCCTCTCGTCATCCTTGAGACACCATCCGGCAGCGAACGATCCCGTACGCCGCACACGAAAACGCCCCGACAGCGCGGCTGTCGGGGCGTCGACTCGAATTCTGGTGGGTCGTGTAGGATTCGAACCTACGACCAATTGGTTAAAAGCCAACTGCTCTACCAACTGAGCTAACGACCCTTGATACGCCCGAAGGCGTCAAGGCGGCGAGAGTGGTGGGTCGTGTAGGATTCGAACCTACGACCAATTGGTTAAAAGCCAACTGCTCTACCAACTGAGCTAACGACCCGCCGCCGGATCGTCGGAGCCGCTACCGAAGACCGGGAGCGGATGGTGGGTCGTGTAGGATTCGAACCTACGACCAATTGGTTAAAAGCCAACTGCTCTACCAACTGAGCTAACGACCCGTCCGACAGGGCGCACATAATACTTTCCGTGCTTCGTCGTGGCAAGGCTTTTCTTTGCCGATTCAGCGCTTAACGCGAACGCGGGGCACCGCCTGGCTTACGCATCGCCCGCACCGGACGACGCTTACGCTTGTCGCGGCTCCAGCGGTTCTGCTCCTCGGGGGTCAGGCTCGGCACCTTGCGCGGCTCGAGGCCGGCCATCGTCGACAGATCGTCGATCTCTTCCTGGCTGAGCTCGACCCACTCACCGGCCTTGGCGCGCTTGTCGAGAAAGATGTTGCCGTAGCGCACGCGCTTGAGACGGCTCACAGTCAGTCCCTGGGATTCCCACAGACGGCGCACCTCGCGGTTGCGGCCTTCCATGATCACCACGTGGAACCAGGTGTTAATGCCTTCCCCGCCGAACTCCTGGACATCGGTAAAGCGCGCCGGGCCGTCCTCGAGCATCACGCCCTCGACCATGTTGACGACGTGCTCACGCTGGACGTGGCCCATCACCCGCACGGCATATTCGCGCTCGATCTGGGTCGAGGGGTGCATCAGGCGGTTGGCCAGTTCGCCGTCGGTGGTGAACAGCAGCAGGCCGCTGGTGTTGATGTCGAGCCGGCCGATGGCGATCCAGCGCTCGCCCTTGAGTCGCGGCAGGCGCTCGAAGACGGTGTGGCGCCCTTCCGGGTCCTTGCGCGTACACAGCTCGCCCTCGGGCTTGTTGTACATGATCACCCGGCGCGGCACCTCGGCGTCGGCGCGGAGGTTCACCGGGTTGTCATCGAAGCTCACCCGGTCGCGGACCTCGACGCGATCGCCGAGCTTGGCGACTTCGCCGTTGACCTTGACGCGTCCGGCGCTGATCGCGGTTTCCATTTCGCGGCGCGAGCCCAGCCCGGCGCGAGCGAGGACCTTCTGGAGTTTCTCGGTGGTGCTGTTCATGAATCGGATGAGGTCTCGTTGGAGGAGTGTTCCGCGCTGTCGCCGTCGTCGGCATCGCCCTGGGTGGCGGTACCGTCGCGCCGGCGGGCGCGTTCGGCCAGACGGGCTTCGAGATCGGCGAAGCTCAGGCCCGGCCGCGTTGACGCCGTCCCGGCGTGTGTCGTGTCGTCGGCCATCCCGGCCGTCGGGTCGTGCATGGTACCTGCGACATCGGGCGCTGTCTCGGGTCTCTCGTTCTCGTCGGCAGTCGGCGCTGTCTCGGGTCTCTCATCTTCGCCCGAGGCGTCGTCGCCCGCCCCGCCTTCAGCATAGTCCGTCGCATAGCCTGGGTCGGCTTCTGGCGGGTGTTCCTCTACAGATACCGCGGTGTCCGGCGCGGCGACGCCCGTCTCCTCATCGACCTCAAAACCCTGCAGTTCGTGCATCGGCGGCAGCGCATCGAGGGTCCTGAGGCCGAAATCGTCGAGGAACTGACGGGTCGTGGCGTAGACCGCCGGCCGCCCGGGCACGTCGCGATGGCCGACCACCCGAATCCAGCCACGTTCGCTCAGGGTGCGCATGATCGAGCCGCTCACCGACACGCCGCGCACCTCCTCGATGTCGCCACGGGTCACCGGCTGGCGATAGGCGATCAGCGCCAGCGTCTCGAGCAGCGCCCGCGAGTAGCGCTGCGGACGTTCGTCCCACAGCCGCGAGACCCACGGCGACAGACGCTGGCGGATGCGCATCTGATACCCTGAGGCGGATTCGATCAACTCCAGCGCGGAACTCTCGAGCCGCGCCTCGAGCTCACCGAGCGCGTCACGCAGATCGCGACGTGGCGGCCGTTCGTGATCGTCGAAGAGCCCCTCGAGCCGGTCCAGCGAGAGTGGCTCGCCGGCGGCGAGCAGTGCCGCCTCGAGGATCTCGTCGAGTCGCGATCCGCTCATCAGGGCTCCTCCTCGAAGGCGCTTTCGCCACCGTCGTCGTCGGCGGCGAGATCCGCCTCGCCTCCCGCCACCTGGCGCGCACGCACGTGGATCGGCGACAGCGGCGCATTCTGGACAATCTCGATCATCGCCTCCTTGGCCAGTTCGAGGATCGCCATGAAGGTTACCACCACCCCGGCACGGCCCTCCTCGAGGGAGAACAGCGACTCGAAGGTCACGAAACGCTCGCCGGCAAGACGATCCATGATCCGCAGCATGCGCTCGCGCGTGGAGAGCACCTCGCGGCTGATGGTGTGCGTCTGGTTGAGCTCGGCGCGCTTGAGGATCCCCGAGAGCGCGTGGAGCAGTTCGTCGAGTTCGACGTCAGGGTGCACGACGCGCGTCTCCAGCGACGGCAGCGCGGCCTGGGCGGGGAACCAGTCGCGCCCTTGGCGCGGCAGCTCGTCGAGCGATTCGGCAGCGAGCTTGAGGCGCTCGTACTCCTGCAGGCGGCGGATCAGCTCCGCGCGCGGGTCTTCCTCGTCGTCCTCGGCGTCGCCCTTCGGCGGGCGCGGCAGCAGGGTGCGCGACTTGATCTCGGCGAGCATCGCAGCCATCAGCAGGTACTCGCCGGCCAGATCGATCTCCAGCGCCTTCATCAGCTCGACGTACTCGATGTACTGATGGGTGATCGCCGCCACGTCGATCGACAGGATGTCGAGGTTCTGGCGACGAATCAGATAGAGCAACAGATCGAGCGGACCCTCGAAGGTTTCGAGGAAGACCCGCAGCGCCTCCGGCGGGATGTAGAGGTCTTCCGGCAGCTCGTGCAGCGGCTCGCCGGCGACCAGGGCCATGACCGCGCCGAAACTGCCGGCCGAGGCCGGTGTCATGTCGTTGCCCTGCTGGGTGTCCATTACCGCACGTCCACACTGCTCGCTCGTCAAAGCCGGCAGTCTATCAACGCCGGCGGCCGGAAACACCATTTGCCCCACACAGATGAGCCGACTTGAAAGCCGTTTTGCCGGCTACCTACGCTGAGACAGGTAGGCAAATGACTCGCCTGCCCAGATTACCGGAAAGAGCCACCGGAAAGAGCTACCGGAAAAAGGAGTTTTCCATGGACACTTCATTGCAACGCCACAAGCTCACCGCCGCACTCCCGACTCTCGCCACTCTGGCCGTCGCCGGCACGCTCGGCCTGGGCCAGGGCTGGGCGGCATCGAGCGATTCGCCGTCGCAGCAAGACGACGACGCCGCGCAGAGCATCAGCGCGACCAACAACGCCCAGGCCAGCGCCACCGGCGTCCAGGCCGAGGAAACCAAGACCGCCTACTATGCCGCGGGCGTGCTGCAAAGCCAGCTCCAGCAGAGCCAGGACCAGCAGATCCCCAAGACGCTGATCAACGATGCCCGCTGTATCGGCGTCTTTCCGGCCGTGCTCAAGGTCGGCGTGGTCTTCGCCGGCGCGCATGGCGACGGCATGGTCAGTTGCCGCGACGAATCGGGCGGCTGGGAGCAGTCCGCGCCGGTGTTCTTCAGTGTCAGTTCCGGCAGCGTCGGCGCCCAGGCCGGGGCCAAGACCAGCGAGCTCATCGTGCTGTTCAGCGACGAGAAGAGCGTCAAGGAACTCAGCGACGGTAGCTTCAAGTTCGGTGCCGATGTCGGCGTCGTCGCCGGGCCGGTCGGAACCCACGCCGAGGTCACCACCCAGCCCGCCAAGGTGGTCGCCTATCAAATGAGCGAGACCGGCGCCTTCGCCGGCGCCCAGCTGCAGGGAACGGTCATCCAGGCCAACAACGATGCCATCCACTACGTCTATGGCAACCTGCAGGATCCCGCGAAGCTGTTGACCCACTCAACCCAAGTGCCGGACAACCTCGCGATCTTCAACCAAGCGCTCGAGGATGTCGCGCCGCAAAGCCAGTATCAGTCGTCCGACAAGGGCTGATCACGCGATTCCAGGCGTGCAACGGAGCGGGCTTTCGCAGGCCGTGTCAAAACGGCTTGCCGGAGGTCACGCAATCGCCCCGCAGAAGCGGGGCGATTGCGTGGCAACCTTGTCGATGTCACATCGATAGAGATCCCGGCCTCAGACCGAGGCCCGACTCAGCCGGGTCATCAGCGTCTCGACCCCGATATGCCGTATCAGCCGCTTCAGGTTGTACGCCAGTACCGCCAGGCTGATCTCTCCCCGGGCTTTGTCGAGCCCGCGCACCAGCAGACGACCGGCGTTCCCCATCAGCGTGTCCTTGAGCGTGCCGAAGGGATGCTCGACGGTGGCGCGGCGACGTGACATCGCCTTGGGGTCGTCTGTCAGGCGCTGTCGCGACGTCTCGAAGGCGCTTTCATACTGATGGCGTGTGACGGTTCGCCAACGCCCCGCCGTACAGCGTGGCTTGAGGGAACAGCCGGCACAGGCCGAAGGGTTGGCATAGTGAAGGACTTTCTGGGACCGATTGCGTTGTTTCAGCGGCAGCCAGTGATCGGCCGGACAGCGGTAGGCATCCCGGGCCGGATCATAATGAAAGGCATCGGCCTGATAGAGCTGGCCGCCCCCCTGGTTGTTGACGGTCCGCCGAGGCGGGATGTGACACGCGACGTGGCGGTCCTCGCAGTGCTGCTGCTGTTCGCCGTTGGAGTAGCCGGCATCGGCCAGTAGCGCGATCGGGTCTGTCTCCAGTGCCGCTTGTGCTGCGTCCGCCATGGGCCGCAACTGGCGGCTGTCATCGCCGTCCTGCACCGTCTCATGGTGCACGATCAGATGGGTGTCGGTATCCACCACCGTTTGCAGGTTATACGCGGTCCGGCTTCCCTGCGGTGAGCGCATGAGCCGGGCCTCGGGCTCACCGGTGACGTGATGCTGGATCCCGAGTCGTTCCATGCGCTCACGGTTGTCCCGGGTCTGGTCACGCAGGGCCTTGAGCCGTTCGAGTGATCGCCGACGTTGACCCTCGTCGGGCCCATCCCGGTGCGCTTCCTCGCGGTCGGTCTCGTCGAGGCCTTCCAGCCAGGCGTCGATACGCGCATTCAATGCTTGCTCTTCACGGGCCAGTGACTGTCGACTCACCACGCGCTTCTTGCTGGCCACGGCCCCGAACTTGCTGCCATCGATGGCCACTTCGCGGCTCGCCAGCCAACCGGCGTCACGACAGAAACGCACGAAGTGACGGCACAGCTGACGAAACGCGTGCGGATGCTTGCGCCGAAACTCGGCGATGGTCTTGAAGTCGGGAGTCAGCCGATTGAGCAGCCACATCAGCTCGATGTTGCGCTGACATTCGCGTTCCAAGCGGCGTGACGAGCGGATCTGCTGAAGATAGCCGTACAGGTAGAGGCGAAGCATATCCGCGGGATGGTAGCCCGGCCGCCCGGTGGCGGCGGGTCGAGCCCGTTCGAAGCCCAGGGCATCGAGATCGAGGGAATCGACATAGAGGTCGATAACGCGCACGAGGTGCTCGTCGGGGATCAGGTCATCGAGGGAAGGGGGCAGCAGGTCGAGCTGCTCGCGAGACTCGCCGGTGATATAGCGTGCCATGATGAAAACTGCCCATCAGGAAACCTGATGGGCAGTGTGCCAACCGAGGCAGTGTTTTAACACAGCCTGTTCGGGCCCGCTTTTTTCGTGATTCTGATTCATTCGACGGAACCGGCCTTGCGATAGCGTCCCGTATAGTCGAAGAGTTTCTCGCGCACCTGCCAGTAACGGCCCACGCGCCGACCGACCACGAAATCCGGCGCCTTGAGTCGCTGCTCGCCGGCGATCACCGCCTCGGGCGACGCCGGATCCCAGTTGGTCCCCGGTGCGCGCAGATGGCGGCGCAGGAAGGCCGCGGCGAAGGCGCGACGCTGAGCCGGAGTCTCGAGCGCGAACCACTCGTCGAGCGTGATGCCATCCTCGTCATGGTAGGTGACGCGGAGTCTCGGCAGGCCCCGGCCGTTGACAGTGGCGGCCAATTGCATGCCGGAAACCCGCAGCACCCGCGCATCCTTGAGCCGCAGCGCCTGCTTGAGCTTGTCGTCGGGGTCGACCAGGCGCTCACCGCAGCCATGACAGGCCCGCGCGGCGATATCGTTCTCGGCACCGCACCGCTCGCAGGTCTTGAAGCGAAAGCGGAACGCACATTGCTCCATCGCTGCCGGTTTTGACGTTGTGCTTTTAGCGCGGTTTCGGGCGCTATCAACAAGCCCCTGGCAGCGCCGGCCGTAATGCTCGATGACCAGGTCGCCGTCGCGCTTGCCCCAGAACAGGTTGGCGTGGCCACACTCGGGGCATTCGACCTGCACCGGCTCGGCGTCGGAATCGGGCCGCGGCGCGCCCACCTCCGGCGCATAGAGATCCCAGGGGTTACCGGCGTAGTCAAGGATCAGACAATCCGCCTTGCCCGGCGCCAGACGCAGGCCGCGGCCGACGATCTGCTGGTACAGGCTCACCGACTCGGTGGGCCGCAGGATGGCGATCAGATCGACATGGGGCGCGTCGAAGCCGGTGGTCAGCACCGCGACGTTGACCAGGTACTTGAGCTGCCCGGCCTTGAAAGCCTCGATGATCTGCGTGCGCTCACGCGAAGGGGTCGCGCCGGTGACCAGCGCCGCCTCGGCCTCGGGCAGGTACCCCAGAATCTCCTCGGCATGGGCCACCGTGGCGGCGAAGATCATCACCCCACGCCGCTCGCGGGCGCGCTCGACGATCTCGGCGATGATTGTCGGTGTCGCCCGATGGCCGCTGACCACGCGGTTGAGGTCCTCCTCGGCGAAGACCCCGCGCGAATTGGGCGCGAGCCGCGAGAAGTCGTAACGCTCGACGGCGGCATCGATGCGCCGCGGCTCGGCGAGATAGCCCTGCTTGACCATCAGTCGCAGCGGCTGCTCGAACACGCAGTCGCGAAAGAAGCAGTCCGCCTCGCCACGCACCATGCCGTGGTGGTGGCGGTGGTAGATGAAACCCTGCCCCAGGCGATACGGCGTGGCGGTCAGGCCCAGCACCTTGAGGCGTGGATTGGCGCGCCGGAAATGCGCGATCACCCGCCGGTAGCTGGCGTCCTTCTCCGGCGAGACGCGATGGCATTCGTCGATCACCAGCAGCGTGAAATCGCCGGCGCCGAAGGCCTCGAGGTTGCGCACCACCGACTGCACCGAGCCGAACACCACCTGGCGCTCGGCCTCCTTGCGGCCCAGTCCGGCGCTGAAGATGTCGGCCTCGAGGCCATAGGCGCGATACTTGGCGTGATTCTGCTCGACCAGCTCGCGCACATGGGCCAGCACCAGCACCCGCCCCCGCGCCAAACGCGCCAGTTCGGCGATCACCAGCGACTTGCCGCTGCCGGTGGGCAGCACGACCACCGCCGGCTCGTCGCCGCTGCGAAAGTGCTCGACCACCCGGGCCACGGCTTGGCGCTGGTAGGGACGCAGCGTCGGCGGCGTCAGGGACGTTGTATCGGAAATGGGGGTCATGGCAGGCGTCGTGCGGGGTGGCGAACGGCCGCCCATGGTAAAGCATGGCCCGTTGCGACGCAGCGCCACCCCACGCCGCTCCTACCCATAAAAACATTCATCGATAATAAGGTCCTGACATATTGAAACTATCAAACAGCCCCTTGCGCGACGCCCTGGTGCACCCCCGCCAACGGCGCACCGCAACCCGGCACCCCCTTTCTGGAAAACTTCCCGTTGCCGAACAAGGCACTGGTGACGGACGGCGCGGTATCGACGCCGTTCCCGGCACCAACCTTGTGCGCGACATGGCCGATCACCCTCGGCATCCACCGAGGCGGCGGGTTGACGCGTCGGCCTTTTTGATCCAATAAATATATTTATTCGCATAAATACAAAGACAGGCACTCCATGACCGCGGAACCGACGCGCCGCCGCAAGCTGGCCGACATCATCGGCGAAGACATCAAGCGCGAGATCGTCACCGCCCAGTTGCAGCCGGGCGACAGGCTGCCCAACGAGAAGGCGCTGATGACCCACTACGGCTGCGCCAAGGCCACCATTCGCGAGACCCTCAAGGTGCTCGAGGTGGAGGGTCTGGTCACGCTGAAGACCGGCCCGGGCGGGGGCGCCTTCATCAAGGCCCCCACCACCGACCCCGCCAGCCGCGCCCTGCGCAACTTCCTGCATTTCCAGCACCTCGATGGCAGCCAGGTCTACCAGTTGCGACGCCTGGCCGAGGTCGAGATGGCCGTCTCTGTCATCGGCCAGCTGACCACGCAGGACTTCGCCGCACTCGAGGCCAACATCGAGCGCTGCCGGGAGCCTCACGACGGCGATGAAGGCCACCGCCACCATCGCATGCTGGAACTCGAGTTCCACAACATCCTGGCGCGCGCCTGCCCCAATCCACTGCTGCGCTTCCTGTGCGGTTTCCTCAACGACCTGCTGCGCGACCTGGTGGTGCTGAAGAAGGCCTACAAGCCGGAGCGCAAGCAGTTCGACCAGGCCAACATCGACTATCACGTCGAGCTGGTCGCGGCCCTGCGCGAGCGGGACGTCCTGCGGGTACGCGAGTTGATGCACGACCACATGTGCGATGCCGAACACCACATGACGGCCCTCGAAGGCCAGGTCGCCGACCAGTTCCTGGTCAACCCCCGCCAGGGGCTGCTGATTCCGGGCTAGGATCCGACGCCCCGGTCCATCACTGCAACGACAACGACAATCACCGCGAGGTTCATGATGCGACGCGACACTCTGCTTTCCACCACCCTGCTGGCCGCCACCCTCGGTCTCGGCCTGGCGGCCGGCCCGACCCAGGCCCAGGACGAGACGCCGATCACCGTCTACGGCGTCAAATCCCTGTCCGGCGGCAATGCCAGCTACGGCAAATATGCCGAGATGGGCTCCAAGCTGGCGATCGACGAGATGTCCGCCAAGCTGGGCCGTCAGATCGACTATGTCTCCATCGACACCGAGGGCAACGCCGGGCGTGCCGTGCGCAAGGTCCAGGAAGCGATCGAGCAGGACGGTGCACGCCTCTTCAATGGCGCGACGCTGTCCTCGACCGCGCTGGCGGTAGGCAAGGAAGTCAACGAGGCCGGCGGCGTCTTCATGACGCCGGCCGGCGCCGACGAGATCACCGGCAGCGAGTGCAACCCGGCCACCTTCCGCTGGTCGGTGCCCACCTACGGGGCGATCCAGCAGACGCTGGTGCCCTACATCGACAGTCACCCCGACGCCAAGCGCTTCTATACCATCACCCCACAGTACGTGTTCGGCGAGGCGCTGCTGCGCAATGCCAAGCAGGTCTTCGCGGACAAGGGCGTCGAGCACGTCGGCAACAGCTACCATTCGCTGCAGGAGCAGGAGTTTTCCGGCTATCTGACCAATGCCATGGCCGCCAATCCCGACGTACTGGTGCTGCTCAACTTCGGCTCGCAATCCTCGAATGCCCTGCGCCAGGCGATCAACTTCGGGCTCAACCAGCAGATGGATATCATCATGGTCTGGTCGTCCGGCCTGGAGCAGCTGCAGGAGCTGGGCAACGACAACATCGACGGTATCTATTTCGGCGCCCAATACTGGCATGAGGCCGACACCCCCGCCAACCGTGAGCTGGTGAAGAAGGTCGAGGAAGCCTACGGCATTACCCCCAACTACCCGCTGGCCGCCGACTACACCATGACCAAGACCCTGCTGCAGGCGGTGGCCGACAGCGGCGCGACGCAGGGCGAGACACTGATCCACGCCCTCGAGGGGCGCACCTACCAGGGCCCGACCGGCGAGGAGACGATTCGCGCCACCGACCACCAGGTGCTCAAGGACTACTACCTGCTCGAGGGTAAGGGTGCCGACGAGATGACCGACGACAGCGATTACGCCGACGTCGTCAGTTCCGGCCGATCATTCCTGCCGCCGGAGAAGAGCGGCTGCCAGATGTGATCGTTGCCACGGGGGCGACGCATGTCGCCCCCGTGGCCTGGCGTCAACCACTTCCGCTCCCGGCGAGGTGCCACCATGCTCAATGTCTATCTCTTCCAGACCCTGAACGGGCTGGGACTGGGGATGATCTACTTCCTGATCTCGGTCGGCCTGACCCTGATCTTCGGCCTGCTCAACTTCGTCAATTTCGCGCACGGCGCCTTCTTCCTGCTCGGCTCGTATCTCTGCTACACCACGGTCACCCTGACCGGCAACTTCTGGCTGTCGCTGCTGGTAGCGCCGCTGGTGGTGGGGCTGCTGGCCTGGTTGCTGGAGCGCAGCCTGATTCGCCGCATCTACCATCTGCCGCACACCTTTCAGATTCTGGTCACCCTGGGCATCGCGCTGATCATTCAGGAAGCGTCGATCATGCTCTGGGGGCCGGTGGGCAAGAGCGTGCCGACGCCGGATCTGCTGCGCGGCATCGTGCGGCTGGGCGACTTCGCCTACCCGCAGTACCGGCTGTTCCTGATCGGCTTCGCCGCCCTGGTTGCCGTGGCCCTCTGGCTGCTGCTGGAGCGCACGCGCTTCGGCGCCCTGGTACGCGCCGGGAGCGAATCCACCGAGACGGTGTCGCTGCTCGGCACCAATATCTTCCGCCTGTTCTCGATCACCTTCGCGCTGGGCGTGGCGCTGGCCGGACTGGCCGGCGTGCTCTCCGCGCCGCTGCGCGGTGCCAACCCCTTTCTTGGCCCGGAGATCCTCGGCGTGGCGTTCGTGGTGGTAGTGATCGGCGGCATGGGTTCGTTCGGCGGCGCACTGGCCGCCGGCCTGATGGTGGGCGTGGTGCAGAGCCTGATGGCCAGCCTGTGGCCGCAGGGATCGAGTCTGATGATTTATGCCGCAATGGCCGTGGTAATCCTGCTGCGGCCCTACGGCCTGTTCGGGAGGGCCTGAGATGACCCCCAAGCTCACTGCACCGGCGCGCGGCGACAACCGCCGCACCGGCAACGCGATCACCCGGCGGCGGCCGGCCGCGACGACCCTGGCCATGTTCGCGGTGGTCGTCGCGCTACCGCTGGTGGTGCCTTCGGCCACGCTGGCCTGCGAGATCCTGATCTTCGCCATGGCCGTGCTGGGCTGCAACCTGCTGCTCGGTTACACCGGCCTGCTTTCCTTCGGCCAGGCGATCTTCTTCGGCAGCGGCGCCTACGTGGCGGCCCTGGCCATGATCCACTGGCAGGTCGGATTGTTCACGGCGCTGCTGCTGGCGGTCGCCGCCGGGGGGCTTCTGGCCCTGCTGGTCGGCGCCCTGGCGATTCGCCGCAAGGGGATCTACTTCGTCATGCTGACCCTGGCCCTGACCCAGATGGCCTATTTCATCGCCTATACCCTGAGCGACTGGACGGGGGGCGACAACGGCCTGCTCGACGTACCGCGGCCGCCCGTGGCCCTCGGTGGCTTCACGCTGTTCGACCTCGAGACGCCGCTGGCCTTCTACAGCCTGGTGGCGGTGCTGTTCGTCCTCATCTACCTGGGCGCCCGGCGGGTCATCGACTCGGCATTCGGCAGTACCCTGCTGGCCATCCGCGAGAACGAGGCTCGCGCCGCCGCCGTGGGCTACGACACCCGCCACTTCAAGATCCTCGCCTTCACGCTGTCGGGCGCCGTCACCGGGCTCGCCGGGGCACTCTACGCCATGCTGCTCAACTTCGTGCCGCTGTCGAACATCGAGCTGCCGATGTCCGAGCAGATCCTGATCATGACCATCATCGGCGGCACCGGGTCACTGTTCGGCTCGCTGCTCGGCGCCGGCACCATCGTGATTCTGGGTGACCTGCTCTCCGCCCTCTGGCCGCGCTGGATGCTGCTGCTCGGTGTGGCATTGATCGCGGTGGTGATGTTCATGCGCGGCGGCCTGTGGGGCGGCCTCGAAGCACTGGGGCGCCGGCGCGCCGGCGCCTCACGCAAAACGCAGGAGGACGCATGACCACGCCATTGCTGGAAACCCGCGACCTGTCGCTGGCCTATGGGGCCTTCCGCGCCGTCGACGGGGTCGGGCTACGTATCCGCCCCGGAACCATCCACACCGTCATCGGCCCCAACGGCGCCGGCAAGACCAGCCTGTTCCACTGCCTGACCGGCGAGCGCCGCGCCAGCAGCGGGCGCATCCTGTTCGACGGTCGCGACATCACCCGCCGCCCCGCCCATGGCCGGGTGGCACTGGGCATGGCGCGCTCGTTCCAGATCACCAGCCTGTTCCAGAACCTGAGCGTTCGCGAGAACCTGCGCCTGGCCGCCCAGGGCACGGCCGGCTGGCGGGCCCTCAACTTCTGGCAGCGCCTGGACACCCACCGCCGTCATGCCGCCACCGCCGACGAGATGCTCGAGCGCCTGGCGCTCACCGAACGCGCCGAACTGCCGGCCGGCACCCTGTCGCATGGCCAGCAACGCATCCTCGAGGTGGGCATGGCGATGTGCGCGCGGCCACGCCTGCTGCTGCTCGACGAGCCGACCTCGGGCATGGGCGTCGACGACATTCCCACCATGACGCGCCTGATCGGCGAGCTGGGGCGCAATCACACCGTGCTGTTGATCGAGCACAACATGAGCATCGTCATGTCGATCAGCGACACCATCACCGTCATGAACCGCGGCCAAATCCTGATCGAGGGGCCGCCGCAATCGGTGCGCGAGGACGAGCGGGTGCGCACCGCCTATCTGGGGGAGGCCGCCTGATGCTCGAGGTCGACGACATCCACAGCTACTACGACAAGAGCCATGTGCTCGAGGGCGTCTCGCTCCACGTCCAGGCCGGCGAGCTGGTCACCCTGCTGGGGCGCAACGGCGCCGGCAAGACCACCACCCTCAAGAGCATCGTCGGCCTGGTGCCGCCGAGGCGCGGAACGGTACGTTTCGACGGGCGAGCCATCAACGGCCAGGAGCCGTTCCGCATCGCCCGACAAGGAGTCGCCCTGGTACCGGAACATCGCGGTATCTTCGGCCTGCTCAGCGTCGAGGAAAACCTCAAGATCGCCGCCCGGCGCAGCAGTCGCTGGCAACTCGCCGACATCTATCGCCTCTTCCCGCGACTCGAGGAACGTCGCCGCAACGGGGGCAACGCCCTCTCGGGTGGCGAGCAGCAGATGCTCGCCATCGCCCGGGCATTGATCAACGACCCGCACATCCTGCTGCTCGACGAACCCACCGAGGGCCTCGCCCCGGTGATCGTCGACGAGATCGTGCGCATCCTCCACGACATCCGTGCCCAGGGGCTGCCGGTGCTGCTGGTCGAACAGAACCTGCGGGTCTGCGAACAGCTCGCCGACCGCCACTACGTGCTCGAACAGGGACGTGTGGTCTATCACGGCAGCGCCCAGGCATTCCGCGACGATCCCGCGATCCGCGACCGCTTCCTGGCACTGAGTGCCTGAACGGCGCCGACCGGCGGCGCCCCCCTTCACCACCAAGGACAAGACCATGACTACCACTTCCTCTTCCCACCCGACCCGGCTGGCCATCGACGGCGAGCGACTGTGGCAGACCCTGATGGAGCTGGCCACCATCGGCGCCACCCCCAAGGGGGGCTGCAACCGCCAGGCACTCACCGATCTCGACCGGCGGGGTCGCGAACTGCTGACCCGCTGGTGCGAGGCGGAAGGCCTGACGGTACGCTTCGATGCCATCGGCAACCTCTTCGCACGACGCCCCGGGCGCGACGACACGGCCGACCCGGTGGTGATCGGCAGCCATATCGACACCCAGCCCACCGGCGGCAAGTTCGACGGCTGCTTCGGCGTGCTGGCGGCGCTGGAGGTGATCCGCACGCTGAACGCTCATGGCGTCGAGACCGAGCGGCCGCTGGAGCTGGTGTCCTGGACCAATGAGGAGGGTTGCCGATTCGCGCCCTGCATGATGGGTTCCGGCGTCTTCGTCGGCCAGCTGACGCTCGACGATGCCCTGTCGCGGCGCGATGCCGAGGGCATCACCGCCGGCGAGGCACTCGAGGCGATCGGCTACGTCGGCGACGACGCCCATCGCCCGACCCGCTTCGCCGGCTATCTCGAGGCGCACATCGAGCAGGGGCCGATCCTCGAGGACGAGGGCGACACCATCGGCGTGGTCACCGGCGCGCTGGGCATCAAGTGGTTCGACGTCACGCTGACCGGCATGGCCGCCCACTCCGGTTCAACGCCGATGCACCTGCGCCGCAATGCGCTGCTCGGCGCCACCCGCGTCATCGAGGCCGTCGACGAGATCGCCATGGCCCACCAGCCCGACGGCCGCGGTACCGTGGGTGCCTGCCAAATTCTGCCCAACTCGCGCAACGTGATTCCCGGCGAAGTCACGCTCAGCGTCGACCTGCGTCACAGCGACACCGACGTGCTCGATGGCATGGTCGACGAGTTCCGCCGAACCCTCGAGCGGATCGCCGCCGACAGCGGGCTAGAGGTTACCGTCACCCAGACAGCGGACAACCCGCCGCAGCACTTCCATCCCGAGTGCATCGCCGCGGTACGCCGGGCGGCGCAGTCGGGTGGCCATGCCCATCGCGACATCGTCAGCGGGGCCGGACACGACGCAGTGCTCGTCGCCGGCGTGGCACCGACCGCGATGATCTTCATTCCCTGTGAGAAGGGCATCAGCCACAACGAAGCCGAATACGCCAGCCCCGAAGACGTGAGCGCCGGCGCCGACGTGCTGCTGCATGCCACCCTCGAGCTGGCCGGCCGGCCGAGCGAAGGAGCCTGATCATGGCCGTCACCGACACCGATCTGGCCGGCCTGAGTGCCGTCGATGCCGGCGCCCTGCTGGCCGCCGGCGAGATCTCGCCGGTCGAGCTGGCGCGTGACTGCCTGGCACGCATCGAGCACCACAACCCCACCATCAACGCCTTCTGTCACGTCGATGCTGAAGGCGCCCTGAATGCTGCCCGAGCCGCCGAGGCTCGCTACCGGCGCGGCGCGACGCTGGGCCCGCTCGACGGCATCCCGGTGACCATCAAGGACCTGACCCTGACTCGCGGCATGCCGACCCGCAAGGGCTCGGCGACCACCTCGGCGGCCGGGCCATGGGACACCGACGCCCCGCTCGTCGCCCGGCTGCGCGAGGCCGGCAGCGTGCTGCTCGGCAAGACCACCTCCCCCGAATTCGGCTGGAAGGGGGTCACCGACAACCCGCTGCACGGCGTCACCCGCAATCCCTGGGATTCGCGCTTGACGCCGGGCGGCTCGTCGGGCGGTGCCGGCGCCGCCGCGGCGCTCAACCTGGGGCTACTGCATCAGGGCAGCGACGCCGGCGGCTCGATCCGCATCCCCTGCGCCTTTACCGGCACCTTCGGCCTCAAGCCAACCTTCGGCTGGGTGCCGCAATGGCCGGCCAGTGCCATGACCACACTCTCGCACCTCGGCCCAATGGCCCGCAGCGCCGAGGACGCCGCACTGATGATGACGGCGATCGCCCGCCCCGATCCGCGTGACGGCTACGCCGGTCCGCCCTGCCCGTTCGACTGGCGCCGCTCACCGCCGGACGACCTGCGGGGCTGGCGGATCGCCTACAGCCGCAACCTGGGCTACGTCGATGTCGCGCCGGACATCGCCCGAGTGGTGGATGGCGCCGTCGCCGCGCTGCGCGAGCTGGGCGCCGAGGTCGAGGCGGTCGATCCTGGATTCGCCGATCCGCAGGCGACCTTCAACACCCTGTGGTTCGCCGGCGCCGCCCGGTTGGTGAGCGGCCTGGACGAAACGCAGCGTGAGCGCCTCGACCCCGGCCTGCGTGCCATCGCCGAGCGCGGCGCGACGATCTCGCTGAGCGACTACCAGCGCGCCGGCGAGCAGCGCGCCGAGCTGACCGCCCGGATGGCGGGCTTCCATCGCCACTACGACCTGCTGGTGACCCCGACGCTGCCGATCGCGCCCTTCGCCGTCGGCCGCAACGTGCCCGAGGGCGGCCGCTACCGGCAATGGATGGACTGGACGCCGTTCAGCTACCCGTTCAATCTCACCCAGCAACCAGCGGCATCGCTGCCCTGCGGGCTCGACGACGGCGGCCTGCCGGTCGGCCTGCATCTGGTCGGGGCGCGTTTC
Source organism: Modicisalibacter coralii (assembly GCF_004117855.1). GTDB lineage: Bacteria > Pseudomonadota > Gammaproteobacteria > Pseudomonadales > Halomonadaceae > Modicisalibacter > Modicisalibacter coralii. Next base: position 36,778 of record NZ_QWBW01000008.1, on the reverse strand, counting down.
GACGACATGCGGGTCATGGATGCCGCACGGCTGCTCGAGCGTCGCCTGCCGCGCCTGACGCCGCCCGGCATCGCCGGCTGAGAGGCGGGAGCGCGGGCCATGCCGTTCCCGCGTTCCCGCTCGCTGCGAACAGGGTATCCCGCGTTTCCGTTCCGGGTCATCGCCCCCGGCAGCATCAGGTCGAGTCAGGGAGAGGTCACGCTGTCGAATGCCTTCATCAGCGACAAAAGTTGAAGAAGCGGACAACAACCCGACATACTGAAGGGGCAACAGGCAACCGGACGTTGCCATCCAACATCGACCACATCGCAAGAGGAGATGGCCGTCATGAAAGCACCCACAGGTCCCGAATGCCCGGAATGCGGCAGCCGCGAAAAGCGTTTCCCCCCGGGCCGTGAGGGGCAGTACCACGTCTTCTGCGACAGCTGCGGCCATGATTTCGGCCGTTTCGATCAGATGATCAGCAACTTTCGCCATATACTCGCCGAACTCGAGGAAAAGCTGGGTATCGACGATGCCTCGCCGCGCCCCGCTCCGGAAACCTCGGACACCGAGCGCCACTGACCGCAGCACCCCTCGGCAAGTCATCATCCGCCATGCACCGGCGCTTGCCGGATTCCGTCAGAAGGCCGTCGTCGACAAGATGACGGCCTTCTGGCGTCAATGGACGCTTTACCTCCTGCCTTCCACCCTCGGCAGACGTCCGGCGTTACACGTACACTGGCTCGTGTACCGTCAGTCTCTCGTCCGACAAGGAGGTCCTCATGACCGATACCACGCGCTTCGTGGTCATTGCCGAATTTCGTATCAAGCCCGGCCAGGTGCCGGCCTTTCTTGCCCTGGCGCACAACGATGCCAGCGAGTCGCTGGCCAACGAGGAAGGCTGCCTGGCCTTCGACGTGCTGACCCCGGAAGGTGGCGACGAGCTCGTCGTGCTGCACGAGGTCTATCGCGATCGCGCCGCCTACGAGCACCACAAGCAGATGCCCCACTACGCCCCGTTCAAGGAGGGTAGCGCGCCGCTGCTCGACGGCGAGCCGAGCGTGCGCTTCTTCTACACCGCGATACGCCCCGAATAAGGACACCGTTCAGACATTAACCCCGATGGGCTCTTTGCCCATCGGCCTCGGGCCAGCTCCAACATGCAACGGGCCTGCCAGTCGGCAGGCCCGTTGCGCAGTCAGCTCGCGCCGTCCCTCAGCCGAGCCACACCCTGGCGTTGCGGAACAGCCGCATCCAGGCCCCGTCACGGGTCCACTCGGCTGGCCGCCACGAGTTGGTGACCGCCCGCGCCACCCGCTCGGGATGCGGCATCATGATGGTCACCCGGCCGTCCGGCGTGGTCAGGCCGGTGATGCCCGACGCCGAGCCGTTGGGGTTGGCCGGGTAGTGGGTGGTCACCTGACCGTAGTTGTCGACGTAGCGCAGGGCGATCTGGTCGCTGCGCTGCATGGCCCGCAGATGGCCGCTGTCGCGGAACTCGGCGCGCCCTTCGCCATGAGCCACGGCGATCGGCAACCGCGAGCCTTCCATGCCAGCAAGCAGGATCGACGGGCTCTTCTCGACCTGAACCATCGAGACCCGCGCTTCGAACTGCTCGGATTCATTGCGCACGAAGCGTGGCCAGCTCTCGGCGCCGGGGATCAGCTCCTTGAGCTGGGAGAGCATCTGGCAGCCGTTGCACACCCCCAGGGAGAAGCTGTCGTCGCGTTCGAAGAACGCCGCGAAATCGCCGCGCGCCCGCTCGTTGAACAGCACCGACTTGGCCCAGCCGCCGCCGGCACCCAGCACATCGCCGTAAGAGAAGCCGCCGCAGGCAACCAGCCCCTTGAAGGTCTCCAGTGACACGCGGCCCTCGAGGATGTCGCTCATGTGCACATCGATCGCCTCGAAGCCGGCCTTGTCGAAGGCCGCGGCCATCTCGACATGGCCGTTGACGCCCTGCTCGCGGAGGATCGCCATGCGCGGGCGCGCGGTATTGATATGAGGAGCGACGAATGGCGCCGTGATGTCCTCGTCGACGTCGAAGGTCGGCTCGGCAGAGAGTCCCGGATCGCGCAGGTCGAGCAGATCGTCGTACTCGGCCTTGGCACATTCGGGGTTGTCGCGCAGCGCCTGCATCCGGTAGCTGGTCTCGGCCCAGGTGCGCTGAGTCAGTGCGCGGGTGGTCTCGAGCAGCGGCTCCTCGAACAGCGTGACGCGCACCTGGTCATCGTAGCGCGGGCGGGCGATGACGCCGCAGGTGTCGATACCTGCCGCGGCAAACTGGGCGAGCACGAACTCGGTGTCCTGGCGGTCGACCTGGATTACCGCGCCGAGCTCCTCGGCGAACAGCGCGCTGGCTGCCGAATAGCCGTCGTCGATCAGCCAGTCGAGCTTGATCTCCAGGCCGCCACGGCCGGCGAAGGCCATCTCCAGCAAGGTCACCAGTAGGCCGCCGTCGCTGCGGTCATGGTAGGCGAGCAGCTTGCCGTCGGCGTTGAGCCCCTGGATCACGGTGAAGAATGCCTTGAGATCCTCGGCGTCGTCGAGGTCCGGGCATTCGTCGCCCACCTGACCGTAGACCTGGGCCAGCGCCGAACCGCCCAGGCGGTTCTTGCCACCGCCGAGGTCGATCAGGATCAGGTCGCTCTCGTCCTGATCGAGACGCAGCTGCGGGGTCAGCGTCCTGAGAGCGTCGGTGACCGGGGCGAACCCGGTGACGTTGAGGCTCAACGGCGAGGTCACCGCCTTCTCCTCGACGGCCTCGTCCTCGCCAGCCTGCCAGGCGGTGCGCATCGACATCGAGTCCTTGCCCACCGGAATGGCGATGCCCAGCGCCGGGCAGAGCTCCATGCCTACCGTATGCACGGCGTCATACAGCGCCTGGTTCTCGCCCGGTTGGTCGGCGGCACTCATCCAGTTGGCGGAGAGCTTGACGTCACCGAGTTTGGCGATCGGCGCCGCCGCCAGATTGGTGATCGCCTCAGCCACCGCCAGGCGCGCGCTGGCGGCGGGATCGATCAGCGCCATCGGCGGACGCTCGCCCATCGCCATCGCCTCGCCGGCATGGGTGTCGTAACTCGCCGTGGTCACCGCGCAGTCGGCCACCGGTACCTGCCAGGGGCCGACCATCTGGTCGCGGGCGACCTGGCCGGTGATCGAACGGTCGCCGATGGTGATCAAAAAGCTCTTCGACGCCACCGCCGGCAGGCGCAGCACGCGGTCGAGCGCCTCGCGCAGGTCGAGGTTGTCGAAGTCGGCGCCGGGCATCGGCCGTGCCTCGCGTTCAAAGCTCCGCTGCATCTTGGGCGGCTTGCCGAACAGCACGCTCATCGGCAGGTCCACCGGCAGGCTGTCGAAGTGGCCGTCGTGGACGCGCAGATGATGAGCCTCGGTGGCCTCGCCGACCACCGCGTAGGGGCAGCGCTCGCGCTGGCACAGCGCGTCGAAGGCCTCGAGGTCCTCGGCCGCTACCGCCAGCACGTAGCGCTCCTGAGCCTCGTTGCACCAGATCTCCAGCGGGCTCATGCCCGGCTCGGCGTTGGGCACCTCGCGCAGCTCGAAGCGCCCGCCACGGCCGCCGTCCTTGACCAGCTCGGGCAGGGCATTGGACAGCCCGCCGGCGCCGACGTCGTGGATGAAGGCGATGGGATTGGCGTCGCCCAGCGCCCAGCAGCGGTCGATCACTTCCTGGGCGCGACGCTCGATCTCGGGATTGTCACGCTGCACCGAGGCGAAGTCGAGATCCTCGCTGGAGCTGCCGGAGGCCATGGATGATGCCGCGCCGCCGCCCAGGCCGATCAGCATCGCCGGCCCGCCCATCACGATCAGCCGGGCGCCGACGGGAATCTCGCCCTTCTCGACGTGGTCGGCGCGGATGTTGCCGTAACCGCCGGCGACCATGATCGGCTTGTGGTAGCCGCGGCGCTCGATCCCGTCGGCGCCCACCGCGTCCTGCTCGTAGGTACGGAAGTAGCCGGTCAGGTTGGGGCGGCCGAACTCGTTGTTGAACGCCGCGCCGCCGATCGGTGCCTCGAGCATGATCTCCAGCGCCGACTGAATGCGCTCGGGCTTGCCGTAATCGAAGGCTTCCCAGGGCTGGACGAATTCGGGGATACGCAGGTTGGAGACCGCGAAGCCGGTCAGGCCGGCCTTGGGCTTGCCGCCGCGGCCGGTGGCCCCCTCGTCGCGGATCTCGCCGCCCGAGCCAGTGGCCGCGCCGGGGTGCGGGGCGATCGCCGTGGGGTGGTTATGGGTCTCCACCTTCATGAGGATATGGATCGGCTCGCGGCTCGCCGCGTAGCGGGCCTCGCCGTCGCCCAGCCGCGGTGCGGCGAAGAAGCGCCCTGCCTCGGTGCCCTCGATCACCGCGGCGTTGTCGCTGTAGGCGGAGAGGATGCCTTCAGGTGCCTGTTCGTGGGTGTTCTTGATCATCTGGAACAGCGAGTGCGGCTGCGCCTCGCCATCGATGGTCCATTCGGCGTTGAAGATCTTGTGGCGGCAATGCTCGGAGTTGGCCTGGGCGAACATCATCAGTTCGACATCGCTGGGGTTGCGATCCAGGTTGGCGAACGCCTCGACCAGGTAGTCGATCTCGTCCTCGGCCAGCGCCAGGCCCAGCTCGCCGTTGGCGCGGACCAACGCCTCGCGGCCGCCACCGAGAATATCCACTTGGCCGAGCGGTGCCGGCGCCTGGTGGGCGAACAGCCGGGACGCGTCGCTGGCATTCGCCAGCACCGATTCGGTCATGCGATCGTGCAGGGTGGCGACGATCGCCTCGAAGGCCGCCTCGCTGAGCACCCCGTCGAGCTTGACCCGGTAGGCGAGACCGCGCTCGATGCGCCGGACCCGTGACAGGCCGCAGTTGCGGGCAATATCGGTGGCCTTGGACGACCACGGCGAAATGGTACCCAGGCGCGGCACCACCAGGAACAGATGACCGTCGCGCGGCGCGGCGGGATCGGCCTCGGCGCCGTAGGCCAGCAGACTGTCGAGCACCGCACGATCGCCGGCATCCAGCTCGCCGTCGAGATCCACGAAGTGGACGTAATCGGCATGCAGCGTCTCGACCTCGGGTACCCGATCTCGCAGGGCGGCCAACAACTTGGCATGACGGAAAGCGGAAAGGGCGGGCGCTCCTCGCAGTTCGAGCATGTCGAAAGAAGCCTCTGAAGAAAGCCGAAAATGGGGACCGCGGACGGCGGCGACGAGCGCACATGATACTGGAAAGCCCGTCCTTCGAGAAATCCGTGGAATCGGCCGGGATGACAGCCCACGGGGGGCCGGGTATGGTGAGCCGCTCACTGCAACCGACGGCAACGCATGCTCAAGGCCCTCGCCCGCCACCCGCGCCGGACGACGCTCATCGTGCTGGGATTGCTGCTGCTGGGCTGGCCGGCCTGGCAGGCGACGCCCGGGGACCCGCTGCTCGATGCGATCCGCGCCCGGGATTTCATCCAGGTCGCCACGCGCAACACCCCGACCACCTACTACCAGGGGCGTCAGGGGCCGACCGGCTTCGAGTTCGAGCTGGTCAAGCGCTTCGCCGACCGCCTCGGCGTCAGCCTGGCGCTGGACAGCGACGGCAACATCGACGACGTGCTCGCCGCGGTACGCGACGGCGACGCCGACCTGGGCGCGGCGGCCCTGCCCCTCGACCCGACCCTGACGGGGGTGCATTTCAGTCGCGCGATCATGACGCTCAAGCCACTGGTGGTGTATCGCCGGGGCCTGCCGCCGATCGACAGCACCCAGGATCTGGTCGGTCGTTCGGTCGGCGTGCTCAAGGGTTCGGGCGCCAGCCTGGTACTGCGCGAACTGCAGAACGACCTGCCCGAACTGACCTGGAAGGAATCCGCCGACATCGAGGTCGCCGACCTGCTGAGCCTGGTCGAGAACGGCGAACTCGACGCGGCGGTGATCTACCAGCACCAGTTCAAGCTCAACCGGCTGTTCTTTCCCGGCGTCGAGAACGGTTTCCTGATCGGTGACCCGCTGAGCCTGGCCTGGGCGCTGCCCGCCGACAGCGGCCTGGGGCTGCTCGAGCGGGTCAACCGCTTCCTCGACGACATGCAGGCCGACGGCACCCTGGACGACCTGGTCGAACGCTATTTCGGCCACGACGACTACCTGGAATACGTCGGCGCCCGTACCTTCATCCAGCAGGCCAACCAGCGACTCGACACCTACAAGGCCGAGTTCGTCGCCGCCGCCAAGGACACCGGCTTCGACTGGAAGCTGCTCGCCGCGCTGGGTTATCAGGAGTCGCACTGGAAACCCAGGGCCACGTCACCGACCGGGGTGCGCGGGCTGATGATGCTCACCGAGCGCACCGCCGAGGAAGTCGGCGTCGACAACCGCCTCGACCCCCGTCAGAGCATCGAGGGCGGCGCCCAGTATCTGCTCGAGACGAAACGGCGCCTGCAGGAGGAGATCACCGAGCCGGACCGCACCTGGATGGCGCTGGCCGCCTACAACGTCGGCCTGGGCCATCTCTACGACGCCCAGAAGATCGTCGACATGCAGGGCGGCGACCCCTACAGCTGGGCCGACGTGCGCGAGGCGCTGCCGTTGCTGCAGAAGCGCGAGTGGTATTCGCGGGTCCGCCACGGCTACGCCCGCGGCGGCGAGCCGGTGATCTACGTGCGCAACATCCGCCGCTACTACGAGATCCTCAACTACATCGAGCGCACCGAGCAGCAGTTCTTCCAGCTCAACCAGCGCGAGCCCAGCGACGAGGACACCCAGCAACTCTTCGACGTGGTGCCACCGGTATTGTGAACCGGGGGCGGAAAAATTCCGCCCACGGCTGCATAATGGGCGTCACTCGCCGATAATGCCCGGCGAGCCTGGGAATCGGGCATCGCCCCGTCCCTGAAAAACGATAGCCACCGACAGAGTGGCCCAGTGCTTCCCGTCCGACCTTGTCCGGCCAACGAGCCGGGATCATTCAACGCACAGCGACAAAGGAACGCCTCACCATGCGACGCGCACTGCTCGCCACCGCCGCCGCCGGCCTCTTGCTGGCCGGTTGCGGCGACTCATCCTCCGGGACCTCCTCGCCGCTGGCCCACGTGCCGGCCGACACGCCCTACCTGTTCGCCACCTACGAGACGCCCGACGAGGCGGCCCTCGAGACGCCGCTGGCCTCCCTCGATGCCCAGATCGACGAGCATCGGCGGCAACTGACCCAGGCCGCCGATGCGCTGCGTGACGACGGTGCCGAGTCCATGGCCGGGCTCCTCGCGGCCCTCGCCGGTGAACTCGAGGGCAAGCAGGGCTACCGTCAGGTGGCCGACTCGATCGGCGTCGACCTGTATGGGCTCAGTGCCTTCTACGGCCTTGGCCTGACACCGGTACTGCGGTTGGGCGTCGACGATCCCCAGCGTTACCGGGACTTCCTCGATCGCCTGGCGAAGGCCGCCGGCGCGACCTTCGAGACGCGCGACCTGGACGGCACGGACTATCGCCGGGTGCCGCTCGCGGACACGCCGCTGCAACTGATCAGCGCGGTCCACGACGGCCGGGCGGTTCTCGCCCTGGCGCCCGACACCCTCGATGACACCCTGTTGTCGGAACTGCTCGGCGACAGCCTGCCCGAGAAGAGCGCCAGCGACACCTTGACCAAGCTCGCCGACGCCAAGGGCTACCTGCCCTACGGCACCGGCTACATCGATACCCAGCGTCTGGTGACCCTGCTCATCGGTGACGAGGACCCGCTCGTCGATACCGTCAAAGCGATGCGCGAGCAGGCCACCGGGCAGGCGCCGACGGCCGTTTCCGCGGCCTGCCGCGCGGATGCCGAACGCATCGCCGGCTGGGTACCGCAACTGAGTCTCGGCTACACGGCGCTCGAGGCGGACCATGTCGAACAGCGTATGGACGTGTCCCTGATGTCGGACATCGCCAAGCCGTTCGCTACCTTGCGTACGCCGCTGCCCGGACTCGGCGCCGCGACCGACGCGCCCTTCGATATGGCCATGGCGCTGCCCATGCCGACGCTGCGCACGGTGCTGCGCGAGCAGATCGACAGCCTCCAGGCCAAGCCCTTCGAATGCCCGCAACTCGCCGAGCTCAACGGCCAGCTCGACGAGCTCGGACAACGCATCAACATGCTGGCGATGCCGCCGTTCGGCGACCTGCGCGGCGTGCGCCTGATCCTCGACGCCATGGATACCGCCACGAACGGCATCCCCGACGTCAAGGGCGCGGCGATCATCGCCGCCAGCAATCCCGACGGCCTGCTGGCCATGGGCCAGAGCATGGTGCCGCAGCTCGCCGAGCTGCGCCTGACGCCGGACTCGGGCGCGGTCTCCCTGCCGCAACAGTGGCTCGCCATGCTCAACGGCCAGCCGGGCTGGGCCGCCATGAGCGACAAGGCCCTGGGCGTGGCCGTGGGCGACGGCGAGAAGACACGGCTCACCGATCAGTTGCAGGGTGACGACGCCGACGCCGGCCACCTGATGCACCTGCGTATCTCCGGGGCAATGTATCTGCAATGGCTGGACATGACCCAGGGACTGCTGGCCATGCAGGGCAACCGGGAGCTCGCCGACGAGCTGGACAGCGAGCTCGCAAGCGCCCGCGCCCAGTTCGAGCACATCGATGCCATGAACATCGATGTCCGCATGGCCGACAGCGGCCTGGTGCTCGAAAGCCGGGTCGACTGGAAAGAGTGACCCCCAGCGCGGCACCCGAGGGTGCCGCGCTTACCCTTCCCGCCGTCTCGACTAGCTAGGCGATTCGTCCGCCTCGGGCGACTCATGCAGTCCCTGCCCGCGGCGCTCGGCGAAGAAAGCCTGCAGCAGCCGTCGCGACTGCACCGCCAGCAGCCCCCCCTCCACCGCCACCCGATGATTGAACCAGGGCTGGGCGAACAGATTGGCCCGCGATTCGACCATCCCCGTCCGCGGCTCCGCGGCGGCATAGACCACCCGCGCCAGGCGGGCATGAATGATCGCCCCGGCGCACATCATGCAGGGCTCGAGCGTCACGAACAGCGTGCAGCCATCGAGGCGATAGTTGGCGAGCCGCGCGGCGGCGTCGCGCAGCGCGCGGATCTCGGCGTGGCCGCTCGGGTCGTGGCTGCCCAGCGGGGCATTGTAGCCACGCCCCACGATCTCGCCGGCGACGTCCACCACCACCGCGCCCACCGGCACCTCGCCGGCCGCCTGCGCCGCCCGGGCCTGGTCGAGGGCACGGTGCATGTAGTAGTTATCGCTGCGCATGATCGGGGTCTCGGGTATTCTGTCGACGCGCTCATCGTACACGTAGGGAGAGGACGCATGACACACGCACTCGATGCCCTGGTCGACCTGCTGGGCCTGGAGATGCTCGAGGAGAACCTGTTTCGCGGTCGCAGCCAGGATCTCGGCTTTCCGCAACTGTTCGGCGGCCAGGTTCTCGGCCAGGCGCTGTCCGCCGCCTGCCAGACCGTCGATCCACAGCGCCGCGTGCACTCCCTGCACGGCTACTTCCTGCTCGCCGGGGACGCCCATCACCCGGTGGTCTATCAGGTCGACCGGGTGCGCGACGGCGGCAGCTTCGCGACCCGCCGGATCAGCGCGATCCAGCACGGCAAGACGATCTTCTTCTGCAGCGCCTCGTTCCACGTCGACGAGCCCGGCTTTCATCACCAGCCGAGTCGGCCCGTCGTCGACGATCCCGATACCCTGATCGGCGAGGGCGCCCGACCGCAGCAGTTCGCCGGCCACCCGATCGAATTCCTGCACCTGCCGGATGGCGAGCGCGACGGCATCCCCACCAAGCGGTTGTGGTTCCGGCTCGCCGGCGACCTGCCCGACGACGCCATCCTGCACCGCTATCTGCTCGCCTACAGCTCGGACTTCAACCTGCTGACCACCAGCCTGATCGGCCACGACACGCACTTCGGCGACCCCAGGCTGCGCATCGCCAGCCTCGACCATGCGCTGTGGTTCCACCGCGACGTGCGCATCAACGACTGGCTGTTCTACGACATGGAAAGCCCCTGGGCCGGCGGTGGGCGCGGTTTCTCGCGCGGCAACGTCTACGACCGGCAAGGCTACCTGGTCGCCTCGTCGGCCCAGGAAGGGCTGACCCGGCTCAAGACGTCGTGATCCAGGCCATGAAAGGGAGCGCCGGGGCGCCCGTGATCCTCGCCGCCCTGCTCGCCCGACCGTAGCGGCGGCGCACGCCGATCCGCAACGCATCCTCGCTATCGGGTCCGCCAGGCCCGGCTACTGCCATTCGTCCAGCCAGGCACTGCCCCGGCACTGCTCCGCGAGTATCGCGAACGCCGCTTCGAGCGACGCCATGCAAGCGGCACTGTCGCTGCCGACATGCATCGCCTCGCCCACGGCGACATCGCAATTGCGCGGCACCAGCAGCGCCTCGCCCTTCGGCAGGGCCCGCCCCAGACCACGCAGCATGACTGGCGTCAGCGGTATCTCGGGACTCTCCTTGAGCAGATGAAAGACGCCTTTCTTCAACGGCTGCATCGCTTCGGGCCGGCCTCGGCTCCCTTCCGGGAACAGGATCACGATATCGCCCGCCGCCAGCGCCGCACGGCAGTCGGCCAGCGGATCGCCCCGGTCGCCACGGCCATCGCGGTGGACCGGAATGATGTCGAGGACCCGGGTCGAAAACCAGGCCAGCCAACGGTTGGCGAGAAAATAATCCGCCGCCGCCACGGGGCGCACGCGCGCCAGGTCCCGCCACGAGAACAGGCTCATCAATACCAGCGTATCGAGATGACTGTTGTGGTTGGCGACCAGCACGTGCGGGCCGTGTCGCGGCAGCCGCTCGCGCTGGAACACATTGAGACCGATGACGAACACGATCAGCGGCCGAACGACCAGTAGAAAGAAGAGCACTTTCAGCCAGCGCTGCATGACGCCACCTCAGTAGGCGAAGAAGCGATAGAAATGGAAGAAGACCGGCGCCGTGTAGATGATGCTGTCGAGCCGATCGAGCACCCCGCCGTGCCCCGGGATCAGTTGTCCGGTGTCCTTGATGCCGAGATCGCGCTTGACCGAGGAGATCACCACGTCGCCGAAGAAGCCGCACACGGCGATCAGCACGCCCGCACCCATCGACAGCGCCCAGGACATGCCGGTCAGGTAGGGGCCGGCCAGCCCGGCGCAGAGCGTCACCGTGGCGACGCCGCCCAGAAAGCCGCCCCAGGTCTTGTTCGGACTGACCTGCGGCAGAATCGGGCGCTTGCCGACCCGCTTGCCCCAGACGTACTGGCAGACGTCGTTGAACTGGGTGATGAAGACGACGAACAACACCGGCCCCAGGTAACCCGCCGCCGGATTGAGTACCGGCAGCGTCAGCAGAGCCGCCAGGTAGCCGATGCAGTAGATCGCCAGCATCACCATCCAGTGGATCACCCCCGCCGCGCGGATGAACCCCTGACTGTCGCCGAGCAGCAGCATGCGTACCGGCAGGAACAGGAAAACGTAGACCGGCACGAAGATGCTGAACATGCCGTACCACGCCTGCCAGATCCACAGGTACTGCACGGGAATCGCCAGATAGGCCCAGAACAGCACGCGGCGATCCACCAGGCGCGTCGGCACGATCGAGAAGAACTCCTTGAGCGCCAGGTAGCTGAGGCAGGCGAAGAAGACGATGCCGGCTTCGCGGTTCAACAACAGAACGACGAACAACAGGCCGATCATCCACCACCAGGAGCGGATGCGCTGCTTGAGCTCCAGCCAGTCGCGCTGCGGATAGCGCTGGCGAAGCCACACACGCGACAGGCTGGCGACGCACAGCAATCCCAGCACCACGATGACCACCGTCTCGACGTGGGGCGCGATCTCAAACATCCTCGCCCCTCGCCGGCCGGTCGGCGGCGGCCATGCAGTGGGCGTGGATCGCCCGTGTACGCCGGACGATGGTCAGGGCACTGCCGACGACGACGACGCCGAGACCCAGCAGTAGCGCCCAGCCCTTGGGCCAGAGATAGGGTTCGAGCACACTGAGCAGACAGGCGCCACTCAGCAACGCCATACGGTGCGGCTTGGCCATCGGCCCGATAAAGGACATGGGCGCACCCATCGAAGCGCCCAGCATGCGCACATAGGCGGTCGCCACGGCCAGCAGCGCCGCCAGCCAGCCGAGCCAGATACCGCCACTCCAGAGTGTGCCCGCCGCATAACCCGCCGCCGCCAGCAACAGCGCATCCGCGATACGGTCCGGTATATCGTTGTAGAGTTCTCCGTCGGGCGTCGAGCGCCCGCCCTCCACCGCGACCATGCCATCGAGCAGGTTACACAGCAGACGCCCCTGGATACCCACGATGGCGAGTAGCGGCAACACCCACTGCGCCCCGCCCGTGGCATGCCGCCAGGCCACCAGCACCAGCGTGGCGAAAGCGGCGAAACCGATACTCGCCAGCGAGATCTGGTTGGGCGTGCAACGACGCCGGCTCAGCCAGGCAGCGGCGCGCTGCGCGAGACGATGATTGCGACTCTTGAGCGGCCTGCGATTGTCAGAGGATGGCACGCGGGGTCTCCTGTTCCAGAGGGGTAGTGTCGACGTCAGTGCCACGATGGCGCATGACCTGTCGGCGACATCGACGTCATGGGGCCTGCCGCCCGACGACTGGGGTCGGCCTGGCGACCGGCGAAGCCGAGGCAGTGGGCCACGTCATCCCCGAGGGTCACGGATTGGTGAGTGTGAGACTCTACGCAATAAGGCGCGCTGTGCGCTATCGGGGATATACGATGGCCCGTGTGAGAAATGTCTTACAGAGAGAGGCTCCGATATCGTCGGGCAACGTAATGACGACGCCGGCAAGACAGAGGAAACAGGGGATTGACGATCAAGCCCGCCTTTCTGTCGGCCCATTTACCCCTGGTGCTGCGCTTATTGCTCGAATTCAGGAGCCACACGTTTTATTGCTATCCATTGGCCCCGATCGTATCGGGCAACAGTACGCCTGCCGACATAAACATTCCTCCCGCAATCCGGTTAAACCAACGGACTCGACCTTCCTCATAAGCTGGGGCCGTTCACTGACTGACGTACACACCACACTGTAACTTTCGATACACTGCCTGCCCGACTGACAGGGAGTGTGGCCATGGGTGGGGTTATTATCTTTGCCCTTGTTCTATTTGGCATAGTGGTACCGGGCGCAATTCTGGGGTGGATCGCCTTTTTTCAACAACGTGACCTGCGCGCTCAGATTGCGGCTTTGCAGGCACAGTTGAACCGGCCTGAGCACAATGCCGTTGCCGACCGGCCGAAACCGGCGTCGCTGGAGCAACCGGCCGGCGATTCGTTGTCCCCGGAAAGGACGGCCAGCGACGCTCAGGCGGAACAAAGCCCACCCCCCGAGTCATCGTCGGAACCACCACGACCTGCCGCCGAAAAGCCGGTCTATTCCGGGCGTGAGCCCGACACCGGGAAGACAGGCGCCGACAACACGGAACCCCTCGTGAATTACGCCCCCTGGCTGGCCCACCTGAAGGAGAACTGGATGGTGTGGCTGGGTGGCGTGAGCGTCGGCCTGTCCGGCATTTTCCTGGTCAGGTACTCCATCGAGGCCGGTCTGCTGGGGCCAACGGCCCGCATCGCGCTGGCGATCCTGCTTGGCCTGACCTTCCATGGTGTGGCGCTCTGGAAGCGGCGCCAACTGGCGCACTACAACGACGTGCTGGCCGCGCTGGCCGGTGGCGCAAGCATTATCCTGTACGCCGCCCTGCTGGCGGCCCTCCATCTTTACCAACTGTGGCCAGCCGGGCCGGTCTTCAGCCTGTTGCTCGTGGTGTCGCTGATCACCATGGGCCTGTCACTGATCCATGGCCCGGTACTGGCCGCCCTCGGCATGCTGGGGGCCTATGTGGTTCCGTTACTGGTCGACACCGGCAGCCAGAACATGCTCGGGGCCCTGATCTACAGCCTGGTGATCACGGGCTCGTCACTGGCACTGCTGCGTCATGTCTATCGCAACTGGCTGTGGCTGGGCATCATGGCGGGCGCCACAGGCTGGTGGGCCCTGTCATTGACCTCGACGGTTGATCCTTCGGTACAACTGATCTACCTGGCGCTGGTCACCTATGGTTTCCTGGCCATCCCCGGCTCCGACTGGCGACTGGTCAACAGCCAGGTGAAGGAAGAGCCGCCCCTGATGGCCTGCTGCCACCGGAACATGTTCATTTCCCCCCTCACCCGGAACGTCTATACGCTGGCAACCTTCGTTGCCGCCGCCGGTCTCAGCATCGCCGTGTCCGCCCCCTCGCCGGTGATCGCCCTGTGGATCCTGCCCGCACTGGTACTCTGGGTCTGCCGTCATCATCCCGGGTTCAGCCTGATCGCCTGGCCTGCATTCGCGATCACGGCCATCGGCATACTGGTATCGGCACTGGCTTCGGATACCGCGGTGCATGTGCGCCACCTGTCTTCGGGTGAAGCCAGCCAGTTCGCCGGCGCACTGGCCGTTCTGGTCGGCCTGTTCACCCCGGGTGCTCTGTGGAACATCAAGGTCAGCGAGCACAAAGGGTACTGGTCGTCGCTGGCGTTTCTGGCGCCGGTGGCGGCCCTGTCCATTGCCTATATCGGACTGACGGACATGAATACCCACTGGCAGTGGGCCGTCGCCATGCTGGTGTTGGGCGCGGCCTACCTTGCTATTGCGAACCGGCAGACAGCTAAAGAGATTCCGCCTTCGGTCACCGCGGCACTGGTCATCAGTGCCCATCTGGCCTACTCACTGGCGGCGGTCATGGTACTCCGGGAAGCCACGCTCACCCTGGCGCTGGCCCTGCAGGTGGTGACCCTGTCCCGGCTCCACCAGCGGTTTGCCCTGCCGGTGCTGCCGTACCTTGTAAAGGCGGTACTGGGCCTTGTCATCGTACGGCTGACCCTGAATCCCTGGCTGCTGAGCTATCCCACCGATTTCCACTGGAGCCTGTGGGTGTGCGGGGGCTCCGCCCTGGTGGTCTGGGTGGCGGCATACTTCACCCGGCCGGAGGATCCCCTGCGGCAATGGTTGCAGGGCGCGGGCCTGCACCTGCTGGCACTGACACTGATCTATGAAACCCGTTACCAGTTGTACGACGGCGATATTTTCCGCCAGACCTACTCCTACCTGGAAGCGGCCCTCAATATGGCGGCCGCGGGCCTGATCGGGAACGTGTACCTGTACCGTGCAAAAAGCGCGCACCACCTGCAGGCGTTCTACCGGGTTTGCGGGCACCTGTTACTCACTGTCTGCGGCCTGATCTATGTGGGCGGCCTGTTGCTGTTGAAAAACCCGCTGTGGGAGCCCGCATCGATTGCCTCCACGCCCCTGCTCAATAGCCTGCTGCTCGCCTACGGGCTGCCGGTGGTCCTGGCCGCCACCAGCTATTGCCTGCTTGCAGGCCAGCTCCGAAAAATTGCCGGGGCCACTGCCGGGGCCGCCCTGCTGTATTTCGTGTCCATCGAGATCCATCACCTGTGGCAGGGAGGGCTGAGCATCCACAACGTCATCAGCGACGGCGAACACTACACCTATTCCATGGTGTGGCTGCTGATGGCGGTGGTCGGCACCATTGCCGGCATCCGCTTCCAGGCGCAGCCGCTTTACAAGGCGGCGATGCTGTTGCTGATGCTGGTGATCGCCAAGATCTTCCTGTTCGACATGTCGGACGTGACCGGGCTGTGGCGTGTCGCCTCGTTCATGGGCCTGGGGCTTTGCCTGTTGGGCCTGGCCTACGTTCACCAGATCATCCGGAAAAGCCTGCAACCCGCCCCGGCCCGGACGGAGGGCGGGGTGGAGTAATCCAGGGGGCTACGGTGATTACCAGTAGCCCAGGATTTTCCACCACAGACCACCGACGACCACCCAGAGCAGAAGGTTCACCAGGCTCATCACGAAGCCGGCCTTCCACCATTCGCCCAGCCCCACGTAACCGGAGCCGAAGATCACCGGTGACGTGCCGGTGGCGTAGTGGGTAAGCGTCATCATGATCGAGGACGTGGCCGCCATCATCAGCACAAATGCCATCGGCGGTGCGCCCAGGCCCAGGCCGACCACCAGGAATGCTCCCATCATCGCGGTGATGTGCGCGGTGGTGCTGGCAAAGAAGTAATGGGAATAGAGGAACACCAGCACCAGAAGGGCGGTGGAAGCCGGCCAGCCAAGACCGGTGCTGACGATCCCCTGCTGAATGGCGCCGGAGAACCAGTCAATCACCCCCAGCTTGTTCAGTTGGGTGGCCATCATGACCAGCGCGCCAAACCACACCAGGGTATCCCAGGCACTCTTTTCAGCCAGCACATCCTTCCAGTTCAGGACCCCGGTCACCAACAGAATGGACAGGCCGACAAACGCGGTGGTGGTGGAGTTCAGCTTGAAGGCATCACCCAGGATCCAGGCCGGCACATCCGCCCACAGCAACAGCAGCACCAGAAACACACCAAGCATGATGCCCTCGTCCCGGGACAGCTTGCCCAGGCTTTCCAGCCGCTCGCGGGCGAAGTTGACGGCATCCGGCGTGGATTTGATCTCCGGCGGGTACATCAGATAAAGCACCAGCGGCATGAGCGCAATGGCCACGAGACCCGGCAGCAGCATGGCCAGGGCCCAGGTCGTCCAGCTAAGACTGATGTCGCCCCCGGTGGCATCGGCAATCAGCTTCACCGTCAGCGGGTTGGGCGCGGTGGCGGTAATGAACATCGCCGAGGTGATCGGATTGGAATGGTAGTTCACCAGCGCCAGGTATTTGCCGATCCGATTGGTGTTTTCGTTGTCCGGCGTGCAGCCGAAACTCTTGGCGATGGACAGCATGATCGGATGGATAATCGCGCCGCCGCGTGCGGTATTGCTGGGCGTGACCGGCGCAATCACCAGTTCCGACAGCGCCAGACCATATCCGATACCCAGCGTCCGTTTGCCGAACAGCGCAATGAAGTAGTAGCCGATACGCTCGCCCAGGCCGGTCTTTATCAAGCCCCGGGCGATCATGATGGCCACGGCGATCAGCCAGATCAGCGAATTGCTGAAACTGCCCAGGGCGTCACGAATGGCGGTGCCGGGGTTGTCACTGGTGACGCCACTGACGGCCACCACCGTGATTGCCACGATCGACACAGCCCCGATGGGCATGGCCTTGCCAATGATGGCGGCAATGGTCGCCACGAAGATGGCCAACATCAACCAGCCCTGGGAGGACACACCCTCTGGTGTGGGGACGAACCCTATCGCAATCCCGATGGCGATAGCGATGAGAGCGGGAATCGGGCGGAAGTCACTTTTCGCGGTCGGTTTCACGAACAGTCCTTATCGGTTTGGGCAGGTGTGCCAACCCATTCCAATGGCCTGGGACAGGTGGGAACCCTTTCAGACTATGTGCCGACGGCCGGGACTGTAAATGATCTGGGACAGTTTACGCGGACACTCAACTGCCGGAATGCCCTCTGGCGATGAGCTCTTTGGCCAGGCGCGTCACGTGTGCAATGACGACGCCGGCGACAACGATGTCACGGGGAATTGAGCTCTGTCAGAAAAATCGGTGAGCGATGGCCAGACAAGGCAAAAATTGACGGAAAAGCGGAGTTTACAAGACGTAAATGAGCATTTGACCGGGCTGGCGCACCAGTCGATTTTTAACGCTGTATGGGCGAGCGCAGACATTTTTCAGACAAAGCGTAACGATAGAGCCGGCACCCCGAAGGGGGGGCGCCGGCTTGGAGCATCGCGGGAGCACCGGAATCAGTCGGCGTCTTTGAGCGAGGCCATGTCGATCACGAAACGGTAGCGGACGTCGCCCTTCTGCATGCGCTCCCAGGCCTGGTTGATGTCCTGGATGTCGATCATCTCGACATCGCAGGTGATGCCCTTCTCGGCGCAGAAATCGAGCACCTCCTGGGTCTCGGGGATGCCACCGATCAGCGAACCGGCCAGCACCCGGCGGCGGAAGATCAGGTTGGCGCCCATCACGGCCGGCTCCAGCGGCTGCAGCTGTCCGACCAGGATATGCGTGCCGTCGTACTTCAGCGACTGCAGGTAGGGATTCAGGTCATGCTGATTGGGCACGGTATCCAGCATGAAGTCGAAGGTCTCGGCGACCGCCGCCATCTGGTCGTCATCGGTGGAGACCACGACGTGATCGGCACCATTGCTCCTGGCCTCGTCGACCTTGCCTTGCGAGCGGGTGAACAACGTCACCTCGGCACCCAGCGCCTTGGCCAGCTTGACGCCCATGTGACCCAGGCCACCCATGCCGATCACCCCGACCTTGTGCCCCGGCTTGACGCCGTAGTGCTTGAGCGGCGAATAGGTGGTGATGCCGGCGCACAGCAGCGGCGCGGCGGACTTGAGGTCGATGCCCTCCGGCATGCGCAGCACGAAGCGCTCGCTGACCACCACCTTGTCGGAATAGCCCCCCTGGGTGAGCGTGCCGTCGTGACGGTCCTCGCTGCCGTAGGTCATGGTGAAGCCTTCGGCGCAATACTGCTCCAGGCCGTCGTCGCAGGCCTGGCAATGCCGGCAGGAGTCGACCATGCAGCCGACCCCGACGAGATCGCCCTCCTGGTAGTGGCTGACCTCGGCGCCCACCGCGGTGACGCGACCGACGATCTCGTGGCCGGGCACCACCGGATAGGCCGCCATGCCCCAGTCGTCGCGGGCGAAGTGCAGGTCGCTGTGGCAGACGCCACAGTAGAGAATGTCGATCGCCACGTCGTCGCCACGCAGTTCGCGACGCTCGAAAGCATACGACTCGAGCGGCGATTCGGCGGAATGGGCGGCATACCCCTTGGCGTTGGTCATGATGAACTCCCTGTGGATCACGAGTGTCGGCCGATGCCCTCGGCCGAGCGCAAGACGCCTGTCATTCTGGGCGTCGAGGGCCACGCCGACCATGCTCGATACTGTGCGATTTCTGCACGATCCTGTGAAAACTCACCATAAGGGGGCAGTACACGGGGGATTTCATGCCGGAAAATACGCTAGGCTGGAAACCCAGTCCTTGCCGAACGCCTGCGATCGCCACCATGACCATTGCCATCCCGTCTCCGGAACCCCCTTCGCTCGCCGCCCGACCCGACGACCTGGCCCGCATGGCGGAGCTGATCTCGCCATTGATCGAGCACGACGGCTTCCAGCCGACCCGGCTGCCCGGCGTCCACCTGGTCGCGTCGCACTGCGGCCATGCCCGCACGCCCCTGATCTACGACCCGGGCCTGATCGTCGTCGTCCAGGGCGGCAAGATCGGTTATCTCGACGACCGGGTGATCCACTACGGGGCCGGCCACTACCTGGTCCAGGCCCTTCCCCTGCCCTTCGAGTGCGAGACCCATGCCAGCGCCGACGAACCGCTGCTCGGCGTGTCGATCCGCCTCGACCGACTGATGCTCGGCGAGCTGGCCCAACCCTGGCTGAAGGACGCCGGGCAACCCGCGACCCGCCCTTCGCCGATGGCCGCGGTGCCGCTGGCGGGGCGCATGACCGACAACGTGCTGCGCCTGCTCGAGTGCCTGCACGATTCCCGGCTCGCCGAGGCGCTGGGCGACGCGCGCATCCGCGAGGTGGTCTTCGAGGCGCTGCGCGGCCCCCAGGGCGATTCGCTGCGGCAATTGCTGGCCGAATCGGGCCAGTACGCGCGCATCGGGCAGGCGCTCAACTACCTGCACCGCCACTACACCCGCCCATTGAGCGTGGAAGTCCTGGCCGAGCAGGCCGCCATGAGCGCGTCGCACTTCCACCACCACTTCAAGCACACCACCCACCTGGCCCCGATGCAGTACCTCAAGCGCCTGCGACTGCTCAAGGCACGGGCGCTGCTCGATCAACAGGGCTGGCAGGTCGGACGCACCGCCAGCGAGGTCGGCTACCAGAGCGCGTCGCAGTTCAGTCGCGACTACAAGCGCTACTTCGGCATCAGCCCCGCCGCACAACGGCGTGGCGCCGGCTGAGTTCAGATCAGCTCGACGAGGGCCTGGAAAAAGTACACGCCGCCCACGACGGTGACGATCCAGCGCGTCCAGTAGCGGAAGTTGGCGTCGGTCAGGCGACGCAGCACGCCGTTGCCGGCCCGGGTGCCGAGGAAGGCGATCGGGATCGCCAGGGCGATGACGCTCCACTCGCCGGCGCCCAGCATCATCGCCGAACCGGCATAGAAGACGATCTTGATGGCATGCGAGATGACCTGGACCGCCGCCTTGGTGGCGACGATCTGGCGCCGGTCCATCGAGGTGCGGATGAAGAACAGGTCGATGCTGGGCCCCGAGACTCCCGAGGCGATGGTCAGGCCGCCGGCGACCACACCACAGACCAGAGCGTGTCCGGTGCGCGAGGCGTCGAAATGGAACCAGGCACGGGGAATCCAGACCAGGATCGGCATCAGACCGATCAACAGCGAGACGACGGTGGTGTCGGGATGGTAGTCGAGCAGCGCCAGTACCACCGCCGACACCGCGCCCCCCGAGGCGATCAGGGCAACGATGCGCGCATTGATGTATTGCCGCGACAGCCAGGCGCGCGAGGCGTTGGCGCAGAACTGGATGACCCCATGGACGACGATCGCCACGCTCGCCGGCAGCGCCAGCAACAGGAACCACAACAGGATCAGCCCGCCGGCCATGCCGAAGATACCCGACAGGGCCGAGGTGAGAAACACCACGACCAGAAAAGCGGCGGTCACGAGAAGGCTCACGGAAGTCGTCCTTGAACGAGCGGCCCCGGGCGGCGACACACTGCGACAAGCCACCGGGGCGGCACAAAAGGGAACATATTAGCAGCCCGCCGACGATGGCGCAGCGCACCCCCTCGCCACCCCGCTGAACAGCGGGGCGCCATCACGCCTGCCCGGGGGTTGGCACAGCTCAGCCGCACGCCATGCGTGTCGCCATTTCAGGCGATTGCCGGACTACCCGATCCGGCTAAGACTCCCTTAAGCAAGACCCGACACCCTGAGTCTCCCGCCCACTCAGCCATGCGACGTGCCATGCCCCTCACCCGACTCGACACCCGCCCCCGACTCGTCGCCCTGGCTCGTCCCGGAGCCGCGCTGGCGGTGGCGCTCGCCGCGCTGTTCTGCGTGCTGCGGATCGACCACCTGCCGTTGATGCCCATCGACGAGACCCGCTACCTGTCGGTGGCCTGGGAGATGTGGCAGCACCAGAGCTTCCTGGTCCCCCTGCTCAACGGAGAGCCTTACCCCCACAAGCCACCGCTGCTGTTCTGGGTGATCCAGTCGGCCTGGGCGCTGTTCGGCACCTCGGACTGGGTATCGCGGCTGGCGGTGCCCGCGGTCGGGCTGCTGGCCTACCCGCTGCTGCCCGCGATCCTGCGTCAGTTCGACCCCGACGCCCACCAAGAAGCCCGCTGGGCGCCGCTGGTCCTGATGAGCCTGACGCTGTGGTTCGTCTACCAGGCGTTGAGCATGTTCGACGTCCTGTTCACCACCTGCTTCCTGGTCGCGGTACTCGGCTGGGTGCGTTACGTGCGTTCGGGGCGCACCACGCTGCTCCTGCTGGCCGGGGTCGGCGTCGGCCTGAGCGTGCTGGCCAAGGGGCCGGTGGTTCTTCTCTACTGGCTGCCGCTGGCGCTGGGCACACGCTTCTGGCGGCCCGCCGGTGCGGCGCCGGCCCGGCGTTACTGGGCTGGCGTACTTGCCGCCACCCTGATCGGCGCGGGTATCGCCCTGGCCTGGGCGATACCCGCCGCGCTCGCCGGCGGGAGCGATTACGCCGAAGCGATCTTCTGGGGCCAGTCGGCCGGGCGTGTCACCAACGCCTTCGAGCACGCCCGCCCTTGGTACTGGTACCTGCCGCTGCTGCCGCTGTTGACCCTGCCCTGGTCGGGCATGGCCGTGTGGGGCCGCCCCTGGCTGGCCACGCCGCTGCAACGCTTCGCCGCCTGGGGATGCCTGCCGCCGCTGCTCCTGTTGAGCCTGGTCAGTGGCAAGCAGATCCACTACCTGATGCCGATCCTGCCCTTCCTGGCCACCTGGATCGCCAGCCGACTGGCCGCGGGACGACCGCATCGTGCCCGGGTGGTGAGCCTCGTCCTGGCGCTGGTCACCCTGCTGTTGGCGGCCCTGCCCGAGATCGCCGGGCACTTCTATCCACAGGCGCCCCTGCCCGGGGCGGCGCGTCTGGCGGCGCTGGTGCCGGCGGCCTTCGCCGTGCTGCTGTGGCGCCGCGCGCATCGCCTGACGCTGACGCTGGCCTGGCCCCTGAGCCTGCTGGCTCTGCTGCTGGCGGTCTCGCCGGCGATTCGCGGCTACTACGACATCCAGCCTGCCGCCCGTCAGTTGGCCCGTCTCGAGGCCCGCCACGTACCGGTCGCCTACCTGGGCAACTATGCCGACCAGTTCCGCTTTCTCGGTCGCACCCAAGAGACCATGACGGTGTTCGGCTCCGCTGCCGCCTTCACCGCCTGGCGCGAGGCCCACCCGCAGGGCGTGATGATCGAGGTGCTCAAGCGCCCCGACGCTGACCTGCTCGCGGCGGCGGTCTATCACCAGCCCTACCGCGGCAGCCACCTGCTGCTGATTCCCGTCGCCGCCTGGCCACTTCTCGCCGACGCACACTGAGCGTCTGGTAACGCCCTGCGACCCGGCGCAAGAAACCCCGGCGGGAGCCGGTCCCTCCGGGGTTCATCCAGGGCCCTCTGGCCGGCGCCATTGCTCAGACGATGTCGTCCGGGCCGGGGGCGCGCTTGTGACCGGTGATCATCGCCCGTGCCAGGTTCTCGCGCTGCAGCCAGCTCGAGGCCACGACCCCGGCGACGTGCAACCCGACCAGTGCCAGCAGCAGGTTCCCCAGGAAGCCGTGAGCCTCCTGGAGCCAACCCACGCCCCAGAAGGCATCGGTGGTCGACAGCCAGCCGCTGAAGGTCTGCAGACCCAGCCCCGCCAACAGCGCGACGATCATCCAGGCGCCCGCCGGGTTGTGCCCCAGGTAGCGGGGCTCCCGGCCATGGCGCATCGACGCCAGATGCTTCAGGGCCGTCGCGGGTGAACGCACGAAGCCGCTGAAACGCACCTGACGGGGCCCCACCAGGCCCCACAGCACCCGCCAGGCGACCAGCGCCGCCACCGCGTAGCCGGACCACTCGTGGACGCTCTGCCAGGTGCCCGAGGTCAACCAGGCGGTGGCAAAGCACACCGCCAGGCTCCAGTGGAACAGCCGCGTCCACAGGTCCCAGACACGCACCGTGGAAGACGTTTCGGCGGCCATGGCTCAGTCGTCCTCGCCGCCCACCGACTCGAGGGTCGCGGGGTCGAAATAGACCTCGCGCCGTTGACCCTCGGCATCGAGCGCGTAGACCTCGTAGCAGCCTTCCTCGTGCTTGATCCGCTTGATCTCCCAGCCCATGGCCGTGAGTTTCTTCTCCAGCGCGGCCTGGGGCTGCCACTGATCCTGGGGAACATCGCAGCGTTCCCCGGCCAGCGCGGTGCCGGCCACTCCCAGCAATATCGCCGCAACGACGCTCGTCAACTTGGCTCTCATGGTCTTCTCCTCGTGATTTCGATGGTCCCGTCACCCGCGGTGACACGACCACGCTAGAGCGCCAAGCTGAAGAAGAACTTAAGCAGTAAGGGAAAGAACCGCCGCGATCAAAGAATCAGCACATTACCCAGCATGCCGACCAGAAAGCCCAGTACCGCGCCCAGCGGTGGCGTCCAGTGGTTGCGCATGCGCGACTGCGGCGCGATGTCCTGAAAGATCAGATAGAGGATACCGCCGGCGGCGAAGGCCATCAGCGAGGCGGTGAGCGCCGGGCGGGTCTGCAGGAAGGCATGCCCCAGCCAGGCGGCGACCGGCCCCAGGAGGCTGACCCCGAACAGCACGACGAGGATGCGACGCCTGGCGAGTCCGGACTGGCGCATCTCGCGAAAGGCATTGAATCCCTCGGGCAGGTTCTGGATGCCGATAAAGCCGGCCAGCAGGATGCCCAGCCGCCGGTCGTGACTGAAGACCGCCCCCAGCGAGACCGCCTCGGGCAGAAAGTCCATCAGCATCGCCATGAACTGCGCAAAGCTGCCGCCGCGCCGTTCGAGCCAGGCATCCAGCGCACAGAACAGGCCGCCCCCCAGGCAGAAGGCCAGCGCCAGCCCCCAGGGCGGCAGAACCGCCATGCCCACCGGCATCAGGGCGAAGGCCACCGCCGCGACCAGGGTGCCGCCGCCGAAGGCGATCACGCCGTGAATGATCTCCCGCTTGGTCTCGGTGTCGGCGCTGCCCTCGTGCCAGGCGAACAGCCCGCCGACGAAGGCACCGAGCCCCGACAACCAGGCGATACCCACGATGACTTCCACGGCATCGGTCACGCGTTCCTTGCTCCCTGCAGGCTGATCGAGTCGACCGGCGTCGCCGGCCCCCGGCCAACTTACACGACTTTACGGGAGCGCTCGATGCCCGTCGTGGTGGCCGCCCTCACTCCAGCGCCGATACGCTCTCGCGGCGTTCGGCATCGTCGCGCAGCGCCAGGCGGCTCTGATGGCGTCGCCAGGTCGCCGGCGGCAGCCGGGTCTCGCGGCGAAAGGCACGACTGAAGGCCGCCTCCGACTCGTAGCCGACCTCGAGCGCGATCGAGGCGATGGAGGCACTCGACTGACGCAACAGACCGGCGGCGACTTGCATCCGCCACTTGGCCAGATAATGCATCGGCGCATGGCCGGTGAAGCGGTGGAAGCGCTCGTGCAGTGCCGAGCGCGACAAGCCGGTGCGAGCAGCCAGGCGATCGATCGTCCACGGCTCGGCGGGACATTCATGGAGCAGCCCCAGCGCCCGCCCGACGTGACGATCCTGCAGCCCCGCCAGCCAGTTGGCCTGCCCGGCGGGAAGGCTTTCCAGATACCGCCGCACCACCTCGACGAACATGGTCTCGCTGAGCCGCTCGAGCAGCGCCTCGCCACCGGGGCGCTTGCGCAGCGACTCGTCGAGGGCGAAGCGGATGAAGTGCGCGATCCAGTCGTCGTGGCTGCCGCTTCCGGCGGGGACGTGCAGCAATGCCGGCAGGCTAGCCAGCAGCGGATTGAAGGGATGGGCGTCACAGCCCAGGAAGCCGCACACCAGGGTGGCACCGTGCCGACCGGCGTCGCGATCGAGCCGCGCCATGGTCAGCGACTCGCCCTGGCGACTGGCGAAGAAGGGCAACTGCTCGGGATGCGGCATGGCATAGGGCCGCAGGTCCAGCGTGCCGCGCAGCCCCGGCTCACTGGACATAACGTGTGCATCGCCGCGCGGAAAGAGCACTACGTCCCCCGTGTTGAGGGCGACCGCCGGAGCCCCGACCAACGTGGCCCAGCAGCCACCGTGGGTCACCACGTGGTAGGCCATGACATGCTCGACGCCGGGCATGATCATTCCGGCGATAGCCGACGCCGAGGGCGCCTCGCTGACCCAGCGCTGCGTGCCTTCGACGTGGTAGAAGAGCGCGCCGCGAAGACGCACGTGGCGCAACACCGCTGACAGCGTGTCCCGACTCATGGGGCCCCCCGATGGCCACGACGGCTCTCTCGCCCGTCCCGTGGCGTCAGAGCGCCACGCCCTCCTCGCCTCGACAAGTATGTCGCGCGCCGCCCCGGACCGCCATCGCCGCATACCGGATTCCCGGTCAAACCATCAGGAGCCTGGGCCGGGTGATGGCGACACGGCTTGCGCATACTGCCAGCGACGTCCATTACAGCCGCCCTCGCGGCGGCTTCGATACGCCCTCCGGGCCCAGGAGTCTGCCATGACATCTCTCACCTATCGCACCCTTGACGGCAACGGCGCCGCACTCTCCGCCGAGGCGCTGGACACCCTCGCCGCGGGCGTGCGCGGCGGCGTCATCGGTCTCGACGATGCCGCCTACGAACAGGCGCGCCGCATCTGGAACGCCATGCCCGACCGCCACCCCGTGCTGATCGCCCGCTGTCTGGGCAGCCGGGACGTCCGTCATGCCGTCGATTTCGCCCGCCAGCAACGCATGCCGGTCAGCGTGCGCGGCGGCGGCCACCACATCGCCGGCAACGCCGTCGCCGACGGCGGCCTGATGATCGACCTTTCGGCGATGCGCGAGGTACGCGTCGACGCCGACAGCCGCACGGCGCGCGTCGCACCCGGCGCCCTGCTCGGTGACGTCGATCACGAGACCCAGGCCTTCGGACTGGCCCTGCCCACCGGCATCAATTCCACCACCGGTATCGCCGGCCTGACGCTGGGCGGCGGTTTCGGCTGGCTGACACGCCAGTACGGCTTGACCGCCGACAACCTGCTCTCCGCCGACGTGGTGACCGCCGACGGCGCGCTGCATACGGTTTCCGTCGATCGTGAGCCCGACCTGTTCTGGGCGATCCGCGGCGGCGGCGGCAACTTCGGCGTGGTCACCTCCTTCGAATTCCGGCTGCATCCGGTGGGGCCATCGGTCTACGCGGGTCTGGTGGCCTACCCCTTCGATCAGGCCCGACAGGTACTCACGGCATGGCGCGACTTCTGTGCCGAGGCCCCGCGCGAGCTGAGCGTCTGGTCGGTGCTGCGTCAGGCGCCGCCGCTGCCATTCCTGCCCGAAGCGAGCCACGGCCAGCCGGTAGTGATCTTCGCGCTGCTGCATGCCGGCGACCCCACCGAGGGCGAACGCCTCGCCCAGCGGGTCCTGGCCTTCGGCGAAGTGCTCGGCAGCCATCTCGGCGTCCAGCCGTTCAGCGCCTTCCAGGCCGCCTTCGATCCGCTGCTTACCCCGGGCGCGCGCAACTACTGGAAGACCCAGAACTTCGCCCGAATCAGCGACGGCCTGATCGAAGCCCTGATCGAGGCCACCGGCGAACTGCCCGGCCCCGAGTGCGAAGTGTTCGTCGCCCAGCTGGGCGGGGCCGCCGCGGATATCGCCGAGGGGGACACGGCCTATGTCGGTCGCAATGCCAACTTCATCATGAACGCCCACGGCCGCTGGCGAGAAACCGCCGACGACGACCGGGTCCGCGACTGGGCACGACGGGTCTTCAAGGCCACCGAACCCTTCGCCACCGGCGGCGGCTACATCAACTTCATGACCGAGGACGAAGGCCAGCGCACCGCCGGCATCTACGGGAGGAACTTCACGCGGTTGCAGCAGATCAAGCAGATCTACGACCCCGACAACCTGTTCCGAATCAACCAGAACATTCCGCCGCTGGCGCTCGCCAAGACGGCATGACCCGCCCCGACCCCGTGGGAGTTCATTCCCCCGTGGGGTCGGCTTGCCCGGAACGTTGCGGCAGTCTCGGCGACCGCGTCTCGCGCCAGGCTTGGCACAGCCAGGCCCCGGCGCGGGCGATCTCGGCCTCGTCGGCGCCGGCATAGCCCAGCACCAGCCCCGGGCGTGACGCCTCGCCGAGATAGAAGCGCGACAACGGCGCCAGCGTCACGCCGGCCGCCTCGCCGCGCGCGACGAGATCGCGCTCCTGGGCGTGATCGTCCAGCCACGCCACCAGATGCATGCCCGCCTGGCCCCGGGTGAGTTCGAGCCCTTCGGCGAGAGCCGGCGCCAGGGCCTCGCGCAGACAGACCTGGCGCTGCCGGTAGCAGTGGCGCATGCGCGCCACGTGGCGCGCGAAATGCCCCTCGGCGATGAAATCCGCCAGCGCCGCCTGGACGGCATACCCGCCCTCGCGATGCAGCCGGGCATTGGCCCGCCGGAAGTCGTCGACCAGCGCCTCGGGGAGCACCAGATAGCCCAGTCGCAGTCCGGGATAGAGCACCTTGCTGAAGGTGCCGACGTAGATCACCGGCGCCTGCGTGGCCAGCCCCTGCAGCGATGCCACCGGCGGCGTGGTGTAGCGGAACTCGCTGTCGTAGTCGTCCTCGACGAGCCAAGCGCCGTGGCGCTCGGCGGCCGCCAGCAGCGCCAGCCGGCGCGCCAGGGTCAGCGTTGCGCCGGCGGGATACTGATGCGAGGGCGTGGTGTAGATCAGCCGCGGCGACGGCGAGGCGGGCGCGGCGGCGGGATCGATCCCCTGGTCGTCCACCGGCACTGGAATCCGCTCGAGCCCCGCCGCGGCGAAACAGGCCTGGGCGCCACCGTAGCCCGGCTCCTCGATCCACACCGGGTCATTCGGATCGGTCAGCAGCCGGGCGATCAGCTCGAAGCCCTGCTGCGCGCCCTGGGTGATCAGGATCTGTTCCGGGCGACAGCGCACCGAGCGGGAAAGCTGCAGATAATCGGCCAGGGCGGCCTTGAGCGCCGGCAGCCCGCCCTGGGTCTGATAACCCAGCCAGGCCGTCGGGACGTGACGTTGATGACGCCGCAACAACCGCGCCCAGAGGGCATGCGGGAAACGATCCAGCGCCGGGATCCCCGGTGCGAAGGCCCGGTGGCTGCCGCGCATGTCGCCGCAGCGTTCCAGCAGCTCGCGGCCCCGCCGCGACAGCGGCGGCAGCTCGACACGCGCCTCGCCGGGCGGCGAGGTGACCGGGGTCAGGTCGAGAGCGGCAACGAACAGCCCGGCCCCCTGCCGGGCCTCGGCGAAGCCCTCCGCCACCAGCCGCTCGAGGGCATCGAGGACCGTGTTGCGCCCCAGCCCCAGTTCCCGGGCCAACCGTCGCGACGAGGGCAGACGCGTGCCCGGACCGAGCTCCCCGGCCTGGATCCGTTCGCGCAAGGCGTCGTACAGCCGGCGGGCCAGGGTGCCGGCCGTCTTGTCGCTCAGTTGCATCGCCAGTGACTCGATGACCCAGGCGTCCCGCTCCCGTTCGTGCGCCAAACTGGTTCCCCCAAATCGCCATGAACTGGCTCTTAGTTTGACACCACTTCGCTTGCACAATCGAGCGAGTCCCCCGTCACGGAGTTCATTCTCATGCCCACCATCCGCCCTGCCACGATCGACGATCTCGCCCCGTTGAGCCAGTTGCTCGATGGCTACCGCCGCTTCTACGGCCAGCCCGGCGACATCGACGCCGCGCGCGACTTCCTGATACAACGCCTGGGCCTCGGCGACGCCCATCTACGCGTCGCCGAGAGTGCGGCCGGACGGCTCGTCGGCTTCGTTCAGCTCTATCCGCTGCTGTCGACGGTGGGGCTGGCCCCGCGCTGGCTGCTCAACGACCTGTTCGTCGCCCCCGAGGCGCGCGGCCAGGGCGTGGGGCGGGCACTGATGCAGGCCGCGGCCGCACTCGCCGGCGACCACGGCGTTCCGCAATTGACGCTCAGCACCCAGGTCGACAATCACGCCGCCCAGGCGCTCTACGAGTCCCTGGGCTGGCAGCGCAACGACGACTTCTTCGGCTATCGGCTGGCACTCGCGCCGCGCGCCGGGGAGGCCGCGCAGTGACCGCGACCAACGCCTTCGGCCAGCCGGTGGGCCCCATCGTGGCGGAGTGGCGACCGCCCTGCGTACCCGGAGACACCGTGCTGCACGGCCGCACCGCGCGCGTCGAGCCGCTCGACGCCGCACGTCATGCCCCGGCGCTGTGGCGCGCCTGGTCCCGCGCGGATCCCGACCGTCCGGGCGACACCGACGGCGCCGCGCGCTGGACCTACCTCGGCGGCCGCCCCTTCGCCGACGAGGCCGGCTGCCACGACTGGCTCGAGCACCAGAGTACCCAGCGCGACCCGCGCTTCCTGGCCGTCGTCGACATCGCCACCGGCGAGGCACTGGGCACGCTGGCTTGGCTCAACATCGTTCCCGAGCACGGCTCGATCGAGATCGGTCATGTGAGTTTCTCGTCGCGACTGTCACGCACCACGCTCGCCAGCGAGGCCTTCTACCTGCTGATGCGCGAGGCCTTCGCGCTGGGCTACCGGCGCCTGGAGTGGAAATGCGATGCCCTGAACGCGCCCTCGCGCCGCGCCGCCGAGCGGCTGGGCTTGGGTTTCGAAGGCGTGTTCCGTCAGCACCGCGTGGTCCAGGGGCACAATCGCGATACCGCCTGGTACGCGCTGCTCGACGGCGAGTGGCCGACCATCGAGCGCGCCTTCAGGAAATGGCTCGCTTGCGACAACTTCGACGCCGAGGGTCGCCAGCGCCGGTCCCTGGCGACCTTCATCACCGCTGCTTCAGCGACCGACCGGAGACCGTGACGCCATGTACCGCCCTCGCCCTTTCGCCCTCGACGACGCGAGCGCCCTGCACGCGACGATCGATAGCCATCCCTTTGCCAGCCTGATCAGCGTCGGCGACGCTGGCCCCAGCGCCGAGCACCTGCCACTGTTGCGCCAGGCGACGACGGGCGACGTGCTCTATGGCCATATCGCCCGGGCCAACCCGCTGTGGCAGGGCGGCGAGCGCGATGCCCTGGCGATCTTCCACGGCCCGCAGGCCTACGTCTCCCCCGGGTGGTATCCCGAAAAGCGCGCCCATGGGCGGGTGGTACCGACCTGGAACTATCTCGTCGTTCACGCCCACGGTCGGCTGCGTTTCATCGAGGATCGCGACTGGCTCATGCAGTGCGTCGATGCCCTGACGAGACGTTTCGAGCAGGGGCGCGAGAGGCCCTGGTCGCTCGCCGAGGCGCCGGCGGATTACCTCGACGGCCTGTGCCGGGCGATCGTCGGCGTGGAACTCAGCGTCGAGCGCCTGGTGGGCAAGCACAAGGCCAGCCAGAACAAGCCCCCGGCGACCCGCGAGGCGGTGCGCCGAGGGCTGCGGGACGACGCACGCTGCTCCGCCGACGAGGTCGACATACTGAGCGGCGCTCTCCCTCGCTAGCCGTGGCACGACTTATCCGTTAAGCTGCAGGCCCGCTGCCCCGCCGGCGCGTTCGCGACGGCCCCATCCTGCAGCTACCGAGAGATTCCATGAGCTTTGCTTCCCTGGGGCTGTCCGCCCCACTTCTGAAAGCCGTGGCCGAACAAGGCTACGACACCCCTTCGCCGATCCAGTCCCAGGCGATCCCCGCCGTCCTCGAAGGGCGCGACGTGATGGCCGCCGCCCAGACCGGCACCGGCAAGACCGCCGGCTTCACCCTGCCGCTGCTCGAGCGGCTCAAGGAGGGCCCGCGCCCGCGTCCCGGCCAGGTGCGCGCCCTGGTGCTCGCGCCGACCCGCGAACTGGCCGCCCAGGTCGGCGAGAGCGTGGCCACCTACGGCAAGCACCTGCCGATGACCAGCACGGTGGTCTTCGGTGGCGTCAAGATCAATCCGCAGATCGCCGCCCTCAAGCGCGGTGTCGACGTGCTGGTCGCCACCCCCGGTCGGCTGCTCGACCTGCACGGCCAGAAGGCGGTCTCCTTCGACTCGCTCGAGGTGCTGATCCTCGACGAGGCCGATCGCATGCTCGACATGGGCTTCATCCACGATATCCGCCGGATTCTCAAGGTGCTGCCGGCCAAGCGTCAGACCCTGATGTTCTCGGCGACCTTCTCCGACGAGATCCGCCGGCTTGCCAAGGGCCTGGTCGAGGATCCCCTGGAAGTCTCGGTCACCCCGCGCAACACCGCCGCGACCACGGTGGCCCAGTGGGTCTGTCCGGTGGACAAGCCGCGCAAGCCCGCGCTGCTCAGTCACCTGATCCACGAGCACGAGTGGCACCAGGTGCTGGTCTTCACCCGCACCAAGCACGGCGCCAACAAGCTCACCCGCTATCTGGAAGGCGAAGGCATCGAGGCCGCGGCGATTCACGGCAACAAGAGCCAGAACGCCCGCACCAAGGCGCTGGGCGGCTTCAAGTCCGGCGAGATCCGCGTGCTGGTGGCCACCGACATCGCGGCGCGCGGACTGGACATCGACCAGTTGCCGCAGGTGGTCAACTTCGAACTGCCCAATGTCGCCGAGGACTACGTCCACCGCATCGGCCGCACCGGCCGGGCCGGTGCCAGCGGCCAGGCCGTCTCGCTGGTGTGCCATGAGGAATCCAAGGAACTCGCCGGCATCGAGCGCCTGATCAAGCAGACCCTGAAGCGCACGCCGATCGCCGGCTTCGAACCCGGTCAGGCGGTGAGTTCCCCCGCGCCCGAGCGGCGTGGCAACGGCGGTGAACCGCGTCGTCGCCCGACCGGCGAGCGCAAGGAAGACGGGGCCAGTGCCAAGCCGCGCCGCCGCCGGGGCGGACGCGGTCGTCGGCGCAGCTCGCCCTCCGGGGAGTGAACCGGCGTCTCGTCAGCGCCACACGTTGACGTTGTCGGCGTCGGCGAAGTCCGCGCGCTGCGGTTCGACGATGCAGAAGCGCTGACCGCTCGGCGCCTGCATCACCACCCATTCGGCCAGGCGCTCGACGACCCGGGCGCCGAGCCCCTCCATTCTCGCCACCTCGGCGTCGATATCGTCGGTCTCGATGTCCAGATGCACGCGACTGGGATGATCGACCCGCTGCAGCAGCACCTGCGGCTGGTCGGCCGGCGTTTGCAGACACACGTAACGCCCGTCGGTCTCGGCGATCTCGTAACCTAGGGCCTGCCCCCAGAAATAGGCGGCTTCCATCAGGGCCTCGGTCCGGCTATCGATCACCAGACAGGCCAGTCGACTCTTGTGCATGGCGGGGGTCTCCGCGGCGGGGCTCGTCTCTACTATAGGCCGTCGCGCGCCACCTCGTAGGACAGGCGAATATGCTCGTCGAGCAACGCCCGCGCGTCATGCGTGTCGCGCGCCAACGCCAGGTCCACCAGCTCGCCGTGCTGTCGGTCCAGCCTGGCACGCACCCCCGGATTGTCCGGGGCCATGCGCCGGTAGCGATCGAACTGATCGTGCAGTTGTTCGACGAAACGCAGCAGCCAGGCCGAACCGCAGGCGGCGAGCAGCGCGCGATGGAAACGCAGGTGCGCCTGCTCCCACTCCTCGACGCGCTGTGGCTGCTCATCGGCACGCTTCAGGCGATGGTGTGCCGCCAGCAACTGCGACTCCCACTCGGAATCGCCGTTCTGGAACGCCTGGGTCAGGGCCATGCACTCCAGCTGCCGGCGCAGCCTGGCGATGTCGTCGAGTTCCTCCCCATGCATGGCCGGTACCCGGAAGCCGCGCTGATTGACCTGTTCGAGCAATCCATAGGCCGCCAGGCGATTGAGCGCTTCGCGCAGGGGGCTCAGGCCGACCCCGTAATGCGTCTTCAGCGCGCTGATGGCCAGCTTTTCGCCGGCCACGAAGCGACCCCGGATCAGATCCTGCTTGAGCGCCTCGAAGACCTGGCTGGACGCCGTGACGCCGGCGGTGGGCGAGGTGGTCATGGGGCCCCTCCCGTTGATCGGTTGTGATGAGGCAAAGCGTGGCTGTTGACGTTATCCCAGTCACGGGTCATAGTCATTCCCAGAAAATCGATTTTATTCACCAATAACGATTTATACCACAACAATCGATTGGAGACGGCATGCTGACGCCCTTTTCCCCCGCCACGCCCTACCCTTCGCAGCGCAGTGTCACCTACGCCCGCCACGGCATGGTCGCCGCCTCCCAGCCCCAGGCCAGCCAGATCGGCCGTGACATCCTCGCCCAGGGCGGCAACGCCGTGGATGCCGCCATCGCCACCGCCGCGGCATTGACGGTGGTCGAGCCGACCGGCTGCGGTATCGGCGGCGATGCCTTTGCGCTGGTCTGGATCGCCGACGACGACCGCGGCAAGGGCAAGCTTCACGGCCTCAACGCCAGTGGCACGGCACCCCAGGCACTGACCCGCGAGGCGGTGACGGCGGCCGGCCATGCCGAAATGCCGCTGTGCGGCTGGACGCCGGTCACGGTACCGGGGACCCCCGCCGCCTGGGCCGAACTGTCCCGCCGCTTCGGCAAGCTGGATTTCGCCACCCTGCTGCAACCGGCGATCCGCCTGGCCCGCGACGGCTTCCCCGTATCGCCGATCATCGCCGGCCTGTGGCAGCTCGAAGAGGCCCAGTTGCGCCGCTACCAGGACCTTCCCGAACTCGCCCCCTGGTTCGAGACCTTCCTGCCCGACGGTCGGGTGCCCGCACCGGGGCAGTGGTACCGCTGCGAGGATCAGGCGCGGACCCTGGAAGCGATCGCCGAGACCCGCGCCGAGAGCTTCTATCGCGGGGAACTGGCCGAGCGCATCGACGCCTTTTCACGGGACACCGGCGGTTATCTGCGCGCCACCGACCTGGCCGGCTACGCGCCGGAATGGGTCGCGCCCATCGCCGCCCGCTACCGGGGCGTGGATGTCTGGGAGATCCCCCCCAACGGGCAAGGGCTGGTGGCCCTGATGGCCCTGCGCATCCTGGAAGGCTTCGAGCCGGTCGGGCGCGACGACCCGGGAACGCTGCATCGTCAGCTCGAGGCCATGAAGCTGGCCTTCGTCGATGGCCAGACCCATATCACCCAGCCCGATCACATGACCCACGACGTCGCCGCCCTGCTGAGCGACGCCTACACTCGCGAGCGGCGCGCACTGATCGGCGAACGGGCGCTGGATCCCAGCCCCGGCCAGCCGCAGGCCGGCGGCACCGTCTATCTGGCCACCGCCGACGATGACGGCAACATGGTGTCGTTCATCCAGAGCAACTATCACGGCTTCGGCTCCGGCGTGGTGGTGCCGGGTACCGGGATCGCCCTGCAGAATCGCGGGCACAACTTCAGCCTCGACCCTACCCATGACAACGTGCTGGCACCGGGCAAGAAGACCTTCCATACCATCATCCCGGGCTTCCTGACTCGGGCCGACGGCATGCCGCTGGGCCCGTTCGGGGTGATGGGCGGGTTCATGCAGCCCCAGGGCCACGTCCAGGTGGTGACCAATCTGGTCGACTTCGGCCTCAACCCGCAGGCGGCCCTCGACGCGCCGCGCTGGCAGTGGATGGGCGGCAAGCGCATCGGCGTCGAGCACCATTTCCCGGCCCACCTGGTGCGCGACATGGCCGAGCGCGGTCACGACATGCGTGTCGAACACGACAACCGCGAATTCGGTCGCGGCCAGGTGATCATCCGCGATCCCGACACCGGCATCTACTGCGGCGGCACCGAACCGCGCACCGATGCCAGCATCGCGGTGTGGTGAGCATGGCCTCGCAACGACAACTGTTCCTCGCCTTCCTGCGCGTGGGCCTGTTCGGCTTCGGCGGCGGCCCGTCGATGATTCCGCTGGTGCATCAGGAAGTGGTCAAGCGCCACGCCTGGCTGGACGACGACGCCTTCGCCGATGTGCTGGCGATCGGCAATACCCTGCCGGGCCCCATCGCCACCAAGATGGCCGGCTACATCGGCTACCGGGTCGGTGGCGCCCTGGGCGCCGTCAACGCGGTGATCGCCGTGATCGCCCCGGTCGTGGTGGCCATGATCGCGCTGCTCGGACTCTACGCCCGGCACGGCGACCAGCGCTGGGTTCAGGGCATGGGGCAAGGCGTGGTGCCGGTGGTGATGGTGATGATGGCCAAGCTGACGCTGGACTTCTTCAACAAGGCCCGGGCCGGCCTCGGCTGGCTGCTCACCGTGATCATGGGCGCCGTCGCGGGTGGGCTGATCTACGGCCTGGGCGTCCACCCCGGGCTGGTGATCGGCGCCCTGCTCGTCGCCGCCCTGTTGCGGCCCGAGCGGCATGCCCCGGCCAAGGAGACCGGCTCATGATCTACTGGCAGCTCTTCGTCGCCTTCTTCGTTCCCAACATCGTCGGCTACGGCGGCGGCCCGGCGATCATCCCGTTGATCGAGAACGAGGTCGTGGGCCGTTACGGCTGGATGAGCGCCCAGACCTTCGCCGAGACCCTGGCCCTGGGCAATGCCCTGCCCAGCCCCATCGCCACCAAGATGGCCGGCTACATCGGCTACGACGTCGCCGGCGTCGCTGGCGCGCTGGTCGCGCTCTTCGCCACCGTGGCGCCCTCGCTGCTGCTGATGCTGGTGGCACTGGGGACCCTCTACCGCTATCGCGACTCGATCAAGGTCAAGTCGATGAGTCAGTGGGTACGCCCGGTGGTGATGGTGCTGATGGCGTTTCTGACCTGGCGCTT
This sequence comes from Modicisalibacter coralii, assembly GCF_004117855.1. GTDB lineage: Bacteria > Pseudomonadota > Gammaproteobacteria > Pseudomonadales > Halomonadaceae > Modicisalibacter > Modicisalibacter coralii. The sequence continues at coordinate 1,028 of NZ_QWBW01000008.1, read as the reverse complement.
CCTCGCCGAGGGGCTGGAAACGGCCGGCGTGCTGCACACCGCGATCATCGGCGGCGTGGCCGGGATCCTTCTGCTGGCGACCCGGGTCCACCCGGCGTTCGTCGTGTGTTTCGGGCTTGGCTACGGAGCGCTGCTCCTCGGCTGACCGATTCCTGAACCGACAAGACAAGAACAAGAGAGACGTCTCATGACCTCTTCCAGACTCATCGACCCCCCCCGCGATACCCGAGCGCCGTCGACCGCGACCCTGCCGCTCGACGTGCGCAACCTCAAGAAGCGCTTCGGCGACAACGAGGTCCTCAAGGGCCTGTCCCTCGAGGCCCACCAGGGCGACGTGATCTCCCTCATCGGGGCCTCCGGCTCCGGCAAGAGCACCTTCCTGCGCTGCATGAACCTGCTCGAGATGCCCAACGAGGGCGAGCTGATCGTCCACGGCGAGGCGATCCGCTTCAAGGAGACCCGCCACGGTCGCGAGCCCGCCGACTGGAAACAGGTCGAGCGCATCCGCGCCAAGCTGGCGATGGTCTTCCAGGGCTTCAACCTGTGGGCCCACATGACGTTGATCGAGAACGTCATCGAGGCCCCCGTCCACGTCCTCGGCAAGCCCAAGAAGGAGGCCCTCGCGCATGCCCGCGACCTGCTCGAGCGGGTCGGCCTGGCCGAGCGCGCCGACTACTACCCCGCCCAGCTCTCCGGCGGCCAGCAGCAGCGCGGGGCGATCGCCCGAGCCCTGGCCATGGAGCCGGAGGTGATGCTGTTCGACGAGCCCACCTCGGCGCTCGACCCGGAGCTGGTCGGCGACGTGCTCAAGGTCATGCGCGATCTGGCCGACGAGGGCCGCACGATGATCGTGGTGACCCACGAGATGGCCTTCGCCCGCGACGTCTCGAGCCAGGTCATCTACCTGCACCAGGGGCGCGTCGAGGAAGCCGGGCCCCCCGCCGAGGTGCTGGGCAATCCGCGTTCGGAGCGTCTCAAGCAGTTCCTGGCGCCCAAGTTCTGAGCCCACCGGAGACACGTCTCATGAT
>NZ_QWBW01000025.1 GCF_004117855.1 Modicisalibacter coralii | reverse complement strand
GTTACCGCTCGACTTGCATGTGTTAAGCCTGCCGCCAGCGTTCAATCTGAGCCATGATCAAACTCTTCAGTTGAAAGTCTGATGGTCCGTTAGGCGGACCAAACCTGGCTCAAGGTTCAAACGTCTCTTGACGAGTCGCTTGCCTTGATATCATGTGACAGTGTCACCGTATCGTGGCCAAGCGCCCACATGAATTACCTGATCGACTTGTTAAAGAGCATCGCGTCGTTTGCCCGAAGGCGCCTCGCCGCGAGAGAGGCGTATTCTACCGATTCGCGCTGCGCTGTCAAGCCTCGGTGACCGGTGCCGAACACCGGGCGAGATCCGCAATCGATCTCGGCCGCGCCTGACCGCTGACCCGAAAGGCCGGCGAATCGTGGGAGCGAAGTCTACAGCCTTCGAGGCGATCCGGCAAGCGATTTGTTCACCGCCGTTCTCTAAAACCCTCGAAGAAACAGCCACTTGCTTCTCCCGTCACCGCCGGTGACGTGTCCCGTCGTCGGCAGCGGATGCGTACTTTACGGATCAGCCCGGCCTGTTGCAAGCCCTTTTTTGCGACCAAGGTCGGAATGATTGGTCGGACCCGCCTCAGCCTTCGGCCAGCGATTCGGCGCCAACCGCATCACGGGGCAGACTCACCTCGTCGACCAGCGCCAGAATCGACCGATAGGGGATCCCGCCATGCTCGGACAGGCCGATCTCGCAGGTCCGCGAGTTGGAATAGCCGACCTCGCACCCGGCGACCGCCTCGCCCAGACCGGCAAGCGCCGAGGCATTGAGCTCGGGCGTGGTGAGCCCCTTGTCACCGGCGAAGCCGCAACAGGTGATGCCCGGCGGCACCACGACCTCGGTGGCACAGGCCCGGGCCAGGGCGACGAAGCTGTCGCCCAGCCCCATGCGGGTACTCGAGCAGGTGACGTGCACGGCGATGCGTTCGCGCTTGGGCGTGATCGATAGCCGCGGCAGTACCCGCTCGAGCACGAAGCCCACCGGCTCGTGCAGGCTCAAGCGGGCATCGAGCGTCTCCGTCATGCGCAGGGTACAGGGACTGGTATCGCACAGCACCGGATGGCGCCCGTTCTCGCTGGCGGCCAGCAGTGTCCGGTTGAGCTGCTCGGCCTTGCGCTCGCCCGTCTCGAACTGGCCCTTGGACTGGAAGGCCATGCCGCAGCACTGGTCATTCAGCGCGTCCGGCACGATGACCTCGAACCCCGCCTTGTCGAGCAGCGCCAGGGTGATCGCCATCACCGAGCGCTGCTCGTCGTCGCCCCGCGTAGGGCCGAAGACCCGTGTGGCACAGCTCGGAAAATAGACCACCTTGCCGGCGCCCCCTCGCGAACCGCGCGGTTGCTCGATCACGCGCACCGCTGCCGGCGCCGGCAGGCTCGGCAGCCACTGCGGGAGGCGCCGTCCGCTGACGCGGCGCAGCGTACCGGTGATGCGGCTCATCGACGACGTGCCCAGCAGGCGATGAGCGCCATCGGCCATGCCCAGCAAGCCACGGGCGGCGCGGGTGGCCCCGGCGAAGTGAGTTCCCACCCGCCGGGCCAAGCCGGCCTGGTTCGCGTTGTGCGCGTGGCGCCATTCGCGCACCAGGTCGCCGGTGTTGATACCCACCGGGCACTGGGTCGCACACAGCCCGTCGGCGGCGCACGTCTCGATGGCGTCGTAGGCATAGCCGTCGCGCAACGTCGCGAGCTGCTGCTCGTCCGCCGCATCGCGCCGCTCGCCGAGCGCCTCGAGTCGCGCCATCTCGCGGCGCACCACGATGCGTTGCCGGGGCGTCAGGGTCAGCGCCCGCGACGGACACACCGATTCGCAGAAACCGCACTCGATGCACTTGTCGACCAGCGGGTCGGCGGCTGGCAGTGGCTTGAGGTTCTCCAGGTGCTGGGTCGGGTTGCGACTCAGGATCACTCCGGGGTTGAGCAGGTTATCGGGATCGAAAAGCGCCTTGATCGACCACATCAGGCGGTAGGCGCTTTCGCCCCACTCCAGCTCGACGTAGGGCGCCATGTTGCGTCCGGTGCCGTGCTCGGCCTTGAGCGATCCGCCATACTCGACACCCACCAGCTGTGCCACCTCGTCCATCAGCGCCTGGTAGCGCTCGACCTCGCCCGGCTTCTCGAAGCCCTGGGGGAAGACGAAGTGCAGATTGCCCTCCAGCGCGTGACCGAACAGGATCGCCTCGTGGTAGCCGTGGCGCCGGAATACTTCGGTGAGCGCCAGCACGCCCTCGTCGAGACGCTCGACGGGAAAGGCGACATCCTCGATCACCACCGTGGTGCCCACGCCGCGCACCGCCCCCACCGCAGGGAACAGCCCCTTGCGGATCTTCCAGTACAGCGCGTAGCGCGCCGGGTCGCGGGTGAATGTCACCGGCTCGACGGTGGCCACCTCGGCAAGCACCGCCTGCACCGCCTCGATGCGCTCTCCCAGCGCGCCCTCATCGTCGCCGCGCACGTCGATCAGCAACGCCGCGGCCCCCTCGGGAAGCGTCGCCAGCGCTTCCGGCATGCCCGGCTGATCGGCCACCGAGCGCAACGCGGCGCGATCCATCAGCTCCACGGCCGAGACCGGCGCGGCCTTCAGGGCGATGGTCGCCCGGCAGGTGGTCGCCATGTCGGGAAAGAAGGCCAGCGCCGCGGCCTTCTCGGGCTCGTCGGGCACGGTGTCGTAGGTGATCGCGCTGATGAAGCCCAGCGTCCCCTCGGAACCGATCATCAGGTGACAGAGGATGTCGAGCCCATCCGTGTAGTCGACCAGGCTGTTGAGGGCATAGCCGGTGGTGTTCTTGAGCCGGTACTTGTGACGGATCTTCTCGGCCAGTTCGCTATCGCCGCGGGTCTCGCGCCCCAGACGCTCGAGTTCGGCCAGCAGTGCGCCGTGAGACGCGCGGAACGCCGCCACGCTCTGCGCGTCGCCGGTGTCCAGGCAGGTGCCGTCGGCGAGGATCACCCGCAGGTCGCGCAGCGTGCGGTAGCTGTTCTGCGCCGTGCCGCAACACATCCCCGAGGCGTTGTTGGCGGCGATGCCGCCGATCATGCAGCTGCCGATGGACGCCGGGTCGGGGCCGATCTTGCGTCCGTACGGCGCCAGCAGCGCGTTGGCGCGGGCGCCGATGACACCCGGCTGCAGACGGATCGCCCGCCCCTCGTCGAGGATCCGATGATCGCGCCAGCCCTGGTTGAGCTGGATCAGCACCGAGTCGCTCAGAGCCTGCCCGGACAGCGAGGTGCCGGCGGCACGGAAGGTCACCGGCAAGCCCCGGGCGTGACATTCGCGCAGCACCGTGGACAGTTCCGCCTCGTCGCGCGGGCGCACCACCAGTTGCGGCACCAGTCGATAGAAGCTGGCATCGGTGCCATAGGCAAGCAGGCGCAGCGGGTCGTGGATCAGGCACTCGGCAGGCAGGCTGTCGCGCAGGGCATCGAGCAGCGCCCGATAGGGCGCCTTCATGGCGGTGGCGGACGGGGAGACGGCGCTCATCGCGAACCTCGCTGGATGGGGGACGGGTACAGCACGCCGAGTTCGGCCAGGGCCCGGTGCAACTCGTCGAGCCCCTGCACTCGGGTGGCCGCCATGCCCAGCTCGCGGGCGGCCTCGATGCACTCGGGATTGTCGTCGAAGAAATGCACCTGCCACGGCGCTACGCCGAGCGCCTCGCAGACGATCTCGAAGGCGTCGGCATCGGGCTTGCGCGCACCGATCTCGTGGGAAGCGAAGGCGCGCTCGAAGGGGGCTCCGAAATGGTAATCGTCGATCAACCGCGGCCAGTGCACGGGGTTGGTGTTGCTCAACACCGCGCGGCGATACGCAGCACGGATGCTCTCGACCAGCTCGCGCGCCCCGGGATAGGGCCCCTGCATCCAGCCATCGAAGACCTCGAGAAAGGCCGTCGGCGTCATGTCCAGTTCGAGCGCCTCGAGCGCGGCCCGGGCGAAGCGCGAGCCGTCGTCATCGCCGGTCTCGAACGGCACCACCGCCTCGAAGCCCATCCAGAAGCGCCGCGCCTGCTCATGATCGAGACGCCCGTCGGTCAATTCCACCAGGCCGGACGTGCCCCGCCAGTCGACCAGTACGCCCCCGGCATCGAACAGCAACAGCGTCGCGTCGCCCATCATCCCCTCCTCAATCATGTGACACCCCGTCGGCATGATGCCCCATCACCGCCGCTCGCGACGAGGCGGCCCTGGCGCTCATTCCCCGCCCCGGGCGATGCCGGACACCAGCGAATCCGGGCCCAGGTCGGCGATGCTGCGCGCCCCGGTGAGGGTCATCGCCACACGCATCTCCTTATCGAACAGCTCGAGCAGGTGGCTGACGCCCGCTTCGCCGGCGGTGGCCAGCGCATAGATGAAGGCCCGCCCCAGCAGCACGGTATCGGCCCCCATGGCGATCATCCGCACGACGTCCAGGCCGTTGCGCACGCCGGAATCGGCCAGGATCGCCAGGTCGCCCTTGACCGCATCGGCGATGGCCGGCAGGGCACGCGCGGTGGAGGGAACGCCGTCGAGCTGACGCCCGCCATGGTTGGACACCACGATGCCATCCGCGCCGAAGCGTACGGCTTCACGGGCATCCTCCGAGTCGAGGATGCCCTTGATGAGCATCGGACCGTCCCAGAACTCGCGAATCCACTCCAGGTCCTTCCAGGAAATCGACGGATCGAAGTTATCGCCCAACCAGGCGATGTAGTCCTCGAGCTCCGTGGGATGGCCGCGATACTCCGAGACATTGCCCAGGTCGTGAGGACGCCCCTGGACGCCCACATCCCAGGCCCACCGGGGGTGCGTCATCGCCTGAAGAATACGCCGCTGCGCCCCGTGCTTACCGCTCATCCCGGAATGGGCGTCGCGATAGCGGGCGCCCGGCACGGGCATGTCCACCGTGAAGACCAGCGTCCTGACACCGGCCGCCTTGGCTCGCTCCAGCACATGTTTCATGAAGCCCCGATCCTTCAGCACATAGAGCTGGAACCAGATAGGGCGATCGATGGCCGACGCCACCTCGGCGATGGGACACACCGACACCGTCGACAGCGTGAAGGGAATGCCCTTGCCGGCCGCCGCCCGCGCCGCCTGCACTTCGCCACGCCGGGCGTACATTCCGGTCAGCCCCACGGGAGCCAGGGCGACGGGCATGGCCAGGGACTCGCCGAACAACTCGGTCTCCAGCGACAGCGAGGACATGTCCTTCAGGACCCGCTGGCGCAGCGCGATCTCGGCGAGATCCGCCACGTTGCGCCGCAGGGTGTGCTCGGCGTAGGCGCCCCCGTCGGCATAGTGGAAAAGAAAGGGGGGAAGGCGGCGCTTGGCGGCCTGGCGGTAGTCCGTGGACGCGGAAACGATCATGGCGTGCCCTGTGCGAGGTTGAACGAACGGCGGCCGTCACGGCGTGCCTGCCGGGTGTGAAGCGGCCAAGTGGCGGCGAGACGCCTCCCGAATCCGCCAGGCTGACGCCCGGGAAGGAGACAGCCCGGTAAATTGGTAAAACCAATTGACAATCCAAGATTCAGAACCTTATGGCCAAGGCTAGGCGAGAGTCAAATCCGATGCGCTCCACGCAGGACAAAATCCTCTTATACTTTGGTATGCATCGGCCAATCCGGGTACTCAAGACCTTGTCGCCACACCCGAAAATCCCGTCATCCCGGCATTGCCAGCCGGTTTCCGGAAGATCAATATTGGTAAAACCAATTTGTTGTTAGCCGCCCTGTCCCGCCTTTGACACAATTTGTCACGACCGCCGCGACGACACGGTCAAGCCACCCGGTCTTTCACGAGAATACGCCATGGTCTACCAGCCGGTCCGACAGCCGCGCATCGCCGATGTCATCACCGAGCGCCTCGAGGCAATGATCCTCGAAGGCAGCCTGGCGCCGGGGCAGCGCCTGCCTCCCGAGCGCGAACTGGCCGAACGCTTCGGCGTGTCGCGCCCGTCGCTGCGCGAGGCGATCCAGAAGCTCTCGGCACGCGGCCTGCTGCACAGCCGCCAGGGCGGCGGCACCTTCGTCAGCGAGGAACTCAAGAGCGGCTACAGCGATCCGCTGCTGGAAATGCTCTCGCGTCACGGCGAGTTCCACCTCGATCTGCTGGAGTTCCGCGATGCCCTCGAGGGTATCTCGGCCTACTATGCGGCGCTGCGTTCCACCCCCGCCGACAAGGAGCTGTTGATACGCCGCTTCAAGGAACTGGAGAACTCCTACGCCCAACCCGACCTGAAGGACGACCCGAACCGCGAGGCCAAGGCGGACGCCGCCTTTCACCTGGCGATCGCCGAGGCCGGACACAACGTGCTGTTGCTGCATACCATTCGCGGCATCTTCCATCTGCTCGAGAAGAGCATCGTCTCCAACCTCGCCCACCTGTTCGAGAAACCCGGTTCCCGCGAGAAGTTGATGCGCCAGCACCGTGCCCTGCTCGACGCGATCCTCGAGGGGCGCGCCGAGGACGCCCGCTCGCGGGCCCACGAGCACCTGGTGTTCGTCGAGGAAGGGCTGCTCGAACTCGAACGCGCCGAGACCCGCGCCCAGCGGGCCCTGCGGCGCGCCCAGGCGCTGCCCGAGCGCGACGACTGACGCGACGTCGTCGCGCCACGAGGGAGGACCCCGCATGCAAGCGACCCGGCTGCCCAGACTCTGGCGACGCCTGCTGGTACTGCTGGTACCGCTGGGACTCGCGCTGAGCGTCTGGCAGGCCGTCGTGCTGGCTCGCGAGGAGGCGCTGGACTCACTCTACAACGAGGGGCGCAACGAACTGCGCCTGTCGGCCGCCGGCGTCTCCGCCTATCTGTCGCGTCACGACTATCTGCCGCGCCTGCTGGCCAGCCGCGAGGCGGTCAAGTACGCCCTGGCCCACCCCGACGCCCCCCAGGCCGTGCTGACCCTCGACCTCATGCTCGATCACTTCCGGGCCATCGCCGACGTCTCCGACATCTACCTGCTCGACGACCGGGGCACCACCCTGGCGGCCAGCAACTGGAACCTGCCGCACAGCTTCGTCGGTCAGAACTACGGCTTCCGCCCCTACTTCCTGGATGCCATGCAGGGCCGCGAAGGCCGTTTCTACGGCCTGGGCACCCAGTCCGGGGAGCGCGGCTACTATTTTTCGGCCCCGGTACGCGTCAACGACGACGAAGAGACGCACATCCTCGGCGTGGTGGTGGTCAAGGTGCTCATCGCCCCGCTCGAGGAGAACTGGACCAGCCTCAACGGTGAACTGCTGATCAGCGACGAGCACGGCGTGGTGTTCATGGCCAGCCAGCCCGGCCTGCGTCTGACCAGCCTCGCCCCGCTCGCCCCCGAGGTCCGGGCACAGTTGCGCGCGGTCCGCCGCTATGACGGCACCGAACTGCCCGTGCTGCCCGTCGAGTCGCTGGGCCGGCGCGCCGACGGTTCGCGGCTGATGAGCTTCGCGTCGGGCCCGCTGGCCGGCAAGCGCTTCCTGACGGTGACCCGCGAACTCCCGGAGCAGGGCTGGGAGATGCGCATGCTCAAGCCCCTGACCTCGCTGGAGAGCGCCGAATGGCAGGCCGGCATGCTCGCCGCGGGGCTCTACGGCGTGGTGATCCTGGCCGGCGGCATCGGCTGGCAGCGCTGGCGGCTGCGCCGCGAACGCGAACTGTTCGCCAACCGCGAGCGGCGGACCCTCGCCGAAGGCCAGGCGCGGGTTCGCGGGATCATCGACCGCACCCGGGCCGGCCTGCTGGTGCTCGACGAACACACCGCCCTGACCTATCTGAATCCCACCGCCCAGGCACTGTTCGGCCACGCCCCGGAAGCCGTCGAGGGTCGTCACCTCACCGAACTGCTCTCGCCGGCGGATGCGCGCAGTATCGCCGCCTTGCGTCACACCCGTCAGTCGCCGGCGATCGAGGTCCTGGCCCTGCGCCCGGGTGGCGAGCGCGTGCCGCTGGAGCTGACCGTCAGCCAGTTGATCAGCCCCCACGGCCAGCGCTGGCTGGCCACGGTCTTCGACATCAGCGAGCGAAAGGCCCAGGAGCAGGCCCTGGCGCGCGCCCGCGATCAGCTCGAGCAGCGCGTCGAGGAGCGCACCCGCGACCTGCTCGCCTCCAACCGCCGACTGTCGTCGGAGATCGATGAGCGCAAGCGCGCCGAGGCCAGCCTCCGCCAGGCCCAGGATGAATTGATCCAGGCCGCCAAGCTGGCGGTACTCGGGCAGATGGCGGCGGGCATCAACCACGAGCTCAATCAGCCGCTGGCGGCGATCCGCGCCTATGCCGAGAACGCCCAGGCGTTCATCGAGCGCGGGCGCAGCGAGGCGGCCAGCGCCAATCTCGCCCAGATCGTCGAGCTCACCGCGCGCATGGCCGAGATCAGCGCCCAGCTCAAGCAGTTCTCGCGCAAGAGCGGCGACAGCCTCGCCCCGGTGTCGGTGCAGGCCGGCTTCGGCTACGCCCTGCGCCTGTACCGTGCCCGCCTGATCAGCGCCGGTATCGAGGTCGTGCGCGACTGGCCGGCCGGCGACGTCTGGGTCCATGCCGATCTGGTGCGTCTCGAGCAGGTGCTGGTCAACCTGATCGGCAACGCCCTGCAGGCGATGGCCGACGTCGCCTCGCCGCGGCTCACCCTGCGCATCACGACCCAGGCCGGCCAGGTGCGCATCGAGGTCGAGGACAACGGCACGGGCATCGACGAAGACCACCTGGGCCGGGTCTTCGAGCCGTTCTTCACCACCAAGGCCACCGGCAAGGGGCTGGGGCTGGGGCTATCGATCTCGGCGCGCATCATCGACGACCTGGGCGGCCGGCTCACCGCCACCAACGTCGCCGGCGGCGGCGCGCGCTTCACCATCACCCTGCCGGCCTGCGCGCCGCCATCGAGCACCGAGTCCGCGACGCGCGTCGCGGCCCATGAGGAGAACCGTCATGCATGAGCCGGACGCGACCCCGGTACTGATCGTCGACGACGAGGAACACCTGCGCATCACCGCCAGCCAGACCCTGGAGCTGGCCGGCTACCGCCCGCAGACCGTCGGTGACGCCGAGAGCGCCCTGGCCACCCTGGAGGAGGACTATCCCGGCGTGGTGATCAGCGACATCCGCATGCCGGGCATGGACGGCCTGGCACTGCTCCGCGAGGTACGCCGCCGCGACCCGGACCTGCCGGTGATCCTGATCACCGGTCACGGCGACATCTCCACCGCGGTGGAGGCGATGCGCGAGGGCGCCTGGGACTTCCTCGAGAAGCCCTTCGCCGGCGAGCGGCTCGCCGAGGTGGTGCGCCGCGCCGTCGACAAGCGCCGGTTGAGTCTCGAGAACCGTCACCTCAAGGCCGAACTCGACGCCCAGCGCGCCGCACCGGGGCCGCGTATCGTCGGGCGCACCCCGGCGATGCAGCACCTGACGACCATGCTGCAGCGAATCAGCCAGGTGGAGACCGACGTACTGCTGTTCGGCGAGACCGGGGTGGGCAAGGACTTGGTGGCACGCTCGCTGCACGAGCGCAGCAGCCGTGGCGGCCAGCCGTTCGTCGCCATCAACTGTGGCGCGGTGCCCGAGAACATCATCGAATCGGAACTCTTCGGTCACGAGAAGGGCGCCTTCACCGGCGCGGTGGAACGGCGCATCGGCAAGTTCGAGCACGCCAGCGGCGGCAGCGTGTTCCTCGACGAGATCGAGTCGATGCCGCTCTCGCTGCAGGTCAAGCTGCTGCGCGTGCTGCAGGAGCGCACCATCGAGCGGCTGGGCTCCAATCGGCCGATTCCACTGGATATCCGGGTGATCGCCGCGACCAAGGTCGATCTCAGGGCGGCCGCCGAGCGCGGCGAATTTCGCGAGGATCTCTACTACCGGCTCAACGTCGTGACCCTGCCGATTCCGCCGCTGCGCGAACGCCGCGAGGACGTGCCGCTGCTGTTCCAGCACTTCGCGGTGGTCGCCGCCAACCGCAGCGGCCTCGAGGCGCCGCCGCTCGATGCCGGCGGCGTGTCGACGCTGATGGCCCACGACTGGCCGGGCAACGTCCGCGAGCTGCGCAACCTCGCCGAGCGCTTCGTGCTGATCGGCGCGGCCTACGATTACCGGCTCGAGCGGCTGCTCGAGGGCAGCGACGCCGCCACCAGCGAGATGACCCTGCCGCAGCAGGTCGAGCTGTTCGAGAAGAGCCTGATCAGCCAGGCGCTGACCAACCACCACGGTCGCGTCAACGCGGTCTGCGAGCACCTGGGGCTGCCCCGCAAGACCCTCTACGACAAGCTCAAGAAGTACGATCTGCGCGCCGAGGACTTCCGCCAGCGCAGCGCCGGCGAGTGAGCCGGCTCACTGCCAGAAGCGGGCGCCCTGAGCCAGCAGCTCGACCAGCGACTGCCAGGGCGGCAGCCAGGGCGCCAGCCCCACGCCGAGCAGCAGCATGACCATCGAGTTGCCCGGCTCGCGGTAGTCGAAGAGCTTCATCGCGGTACCGAAGGAGCGCTTGAGCCGCGAGCCGACCAGATCGACGCTGTAGAGCTCGTCGAGCGCGAGGTGAATCACGCTGCCGAACACCAGCGCCAGCCCCTGGGCCCAGGCCTGCCAGGCACTCTGGGCCAGCCACTGATAGCTCAGCGCGGTGGTGGCCAGACCGCAAAGTGCCATCGCCAGCAACGAGTGCCAGATCCCGCGGTGCACGCTGAAGCGCCGGAAGACCGCCCCGGCACCGTAACGCACCGCCAGATAGAGCCCGCCGCAACCGACCAGCAGCAGCGCCGGGCTGACCCGGGCCTGCAGCCACAACGCCCCGGCGACCACCGCCATCAGCGCGAACAGGTTGAAGATCAGCCGAATGGCGTGGGAATGGTCGGAATCGATGTCCGGCAGGATGCCGCCGAAGGCGGTCAGAGCGGCCAGCGACGCGCCCTCCGGCGGCGACCATAGCGCCGCCTGCCAGCCGCTCACCGCCAGCAGGGCACCGCCGGCCACGGCGACACTGAGATGGGTCTTGAAGTCGGCCACGCGCGCCCGCCCCGATTACTGGATGTAAATCCAGATTATCGCCCAAGGCGGCCAGAAAAAACAAACAGTTGGCCGCTCACTCCGCGACAAGGTGAGCGCTCGCGAAAAACCGGCTCAGGACGTCGGCGACTCGGCCAGATAGGCATCCTTGAGCTTGACGTAATTGCCCGCCGTATAGGTGAAGAAGGCCCGCTCGCTGTCCTTCAGCGGACGCAGCGCCCTGGCCGGGTTGCCGGCATAGACGTGGCCGCCGGCCAGGCGCTTGCCGGGCGTGACCACCGCGCCGGCGGCGATGATCACCTCGTCCTCGACCACCACGCCGTCCATTACCGTGGCGTGCATGCCCACCAGCACGCGATTGCCGACGCTGCAGCCGTGGAGGATCGCCTTGTGGCCGATGGTCACGTCGTCGCCGATGGTCAACGGGAAGCCGTCGGGATTGAAGTCGCTGGCATGGGTGATATGCAGCACGCTGCCGTCCTGCACGCTGGTTCGCGCACCGATACGGATGCGATGCATGTCGCCGCGGATCACCGCCATCGGCCACACCGAACAGTCGTCACCCAGTTCGACGTCGCCCAGCACCACGCAGGCCGGGTCGAGGTAGACGCGCTCGCCCAGGCGGGGCGTGTGGCCCTGGAAGGGTCTCAGGTTCATGGGGTCACCTCCGGGACAGGGGGCCCGCCGGGCAAACGCCACGCCGGGCCGCGATCAGACAGGATCAAAACAGTCCCGACAGCAATACCACCACTACCAGCGGGATGGAAACGAAGCGCACCAGGGTGCGCCAGGTGCGAAACCCCGTCGCCCCGGCATCGAGCGCCCGCTCGGCGGTCCCGGCGGACATCACCCAGGCGGCGAAGATCGCGATCAGCAGGCCCCCGATCGGCAGGAACAGATCCAGCGGCACGGTGGTCACCAGCTCGAAGAAATTCATCTCGCCGATCCAGTGGACGTCGGCCATGGTGGAGAACGAAAACACCGACAGCAGGCCCACCGCCCAGACCGCGACGCCCACCAGCGCCGCCGCCCGGCCACGCTTGAGCCCCGCGCCCTGCAGGGTGGCGACGATCGGCTCGGCGAGGTTGATCGACGAAGTCCAGGTAGCCAGCAGCAGCAGCAGGAAGAACACCGCCAGCCACAGCGAGCCGCCGGGCAGTTCGGAAAAGGCGATCGGCAGGGTGACGAACATCAGCCCCGGCCCCTCGGCGGGATCCAGCCCCTGCGAGAACACCACCGAGAAGATCGCGATGCCCGAGAGCAGCGCCACCGCCACGTCGAGCAGCGCCACCGCGGCCACCGCCCGTGGCAGGCTCTGGTGGTCCGGCATGTAGGCGCCGTAGGCCATCAGGGCACAGGCACCCACCGCCAGGGTGAAGAAGGCATGCCCCATGGCGTTGAGGACCACGCCGAGGGTGACCGCGGCCGGATCGGGGGTGAACAGCCAGGCCATCGCCTCGCCGAAGCCGGGCGTGGTGGTGGCATAGACGGCGAGCACGATCAGCAACAGGTAGAGCAGCGGCATCAGCAGGTTGTTGAGCTTCTCCAGCCCGCCGGCAATGCCCGCGGCGACCACCGACATGGTCAGCAGCATGAACAGCGTATGGTTGAAGGTCATGCGCAGCGGATCGGCGAGGAAGCCGTTGAAGTTGGCGCCGATCGCCTGCGGCGTGCCGCCGGCGAAATTACCGTTGATCGACTCCACCAGGTACTCGATCGACCAGCCCGAGACCACCGAGTAGAACGACAGGATGAAGAACACCGTCATCACCCCGAACAGCCCCAGCCAGCGCCAGTGCGGCGAGGCACCGGCCTCCCGGGCCAGGTGACCCAGCGACTGCATGGGGCTGCGCCGCCCGGCGCGGCCGATCAGGATCTCGGCCATCATCACCGGCAGCCCCAGCAGCACCACGAAGAGCATGTAGAGCAGCAGGAAGGCCGAACCGCCGTTCTCGCCCGCCACGTAGGGAAAGCGCCAGATGTTGCCCAGGCCCACGGCGGCGCCGGTGACCGCCAAAATAAATGCACGCCGCGTGCTCCAGCGCTCCAGCGTTTCGTTCATGATCCCCTATCCTTAAATCTGGCGCCGACGACCGATGCCCGCCCGTCGCGATGCGTGCTTGTCGAAAGGCGCAAGACTAGCAGGCCCGCCCCCGGCGGCCAATGCACCTGGACGTGTCGTCGTCGCCCGTTGAAAGCCCGCCGACCTGCCCGCATCTATGGCCCAACGCTCGTTGTCGACAAGGATTTCCGTCTATGTCCCGCAATCCCCTGCTCGAACCCCATGCCCTGCCCCCCTTCGCCGAGATCCAGCCCGAACACGTGGTCCCGGCGATCGAGCAGATCCTCGACGAAAACCGCGCCGAGATCGAACGCATCGCCGAGCGCGCCGCCGACGGCACGCCGACCTGGGCATCGCTCGCCCTGCCGCTGGAAGAGCTCAACGACCGCCTCTCGCAGGCCTGGTCACCGGTCTCCCACCTGAACGGCACCATGAACAACCCGGCGCTGCGCGACGCCTACCAGGCCTGCCTGGCCAAGCTCTCCGAATACGGCACCTGGCTGGGCCAGCACGAGGGCCTGTTCCGCGCCTACCAGGCACTCAAGGACTCGCCGGAATACGCCGAGCTCGACGCCGCCCAGCAGCGCTCGATCGACAACACCCTGCGTGACTTCCGGCTCGCCGGCGTCGACCTGCCGGCCGATGCCAAGCGTCGCTACGGCGAGATCATGGCGCGGCTCTCCGAGCTGACCAACACCTTCTCCAATCAGGTGCTCGATGCCACCCAGGCCTGGCACAAGGACGTCACCGACGAGGCCGCCCTCGACGGCCTGCCGCAGAGCGCGCTGGACACCCTCGCGGCCAACGCCGAGGCCAAGGGCGTCGAAGGCTACCGGATCACCCTCGACTTCCCCAGCTTCTTCCCGGTGATCACCTACGCGGCCGACCGCGAGCTGCGCCGCGAGGTCTACACCGCCTTCGTCACCCGCGCCTCCGAACACGGCCCCAACGCCGGCGAGTTCGACAACGCGCCGGTCATGGAAGAGATCCTCGCCCTGCGTCAGGAACTGGCCCGGCTGCTCGGCTTCGACACCTACGCCGACTTCTCGCTGGCCACCAAGATGGCCGACACCCCCGATCAGGTGCTCGGCTTCCTGGGCGATCTCGCCGAGCGCGCGCACCCGCAGGCGCAGGAGGAGTTCAACGAGCTCGAGGCCTTCGCCAAGGAATCGCTCGGCCTCGAGCATCTCGAGCCCTGGGACGTCGGCTACGCCAGCGAGAAGCTTCGCGAGTCGCGCTACGCGATCTCCCAGGAGCAGCTGCGCCCCTACTTCCCGGTGCCCCAGGTGATCGACGGGTTGTTCAAGGTCACCGAGCGCCTCTACGGCGTGCAGTTCGTCGAGAACGACCAGGCCCCGCGCTACCATGACGACGTGCGCTACTTCGAGATCCGCGACGGCGAGACGCCGATCGCCGGCTTCTATCTCGACCTCTACGCCCGCGAGGGCAAGCGCGGCGGCGCCTGGATGGACGAGTGCCGGGTGCGGCGCCAGCGCGAGGACGGCAGCCTGCAGCTGCCGGTGGCCTACCTGACCTGCAACTTCACCCGCCCGGTGGGCGGCAAGCCGGCGCTGCTCACCCACGACGAGGTGACCACGCTGTTCCACGAGTTCGGTCACGGCCTGCATCACATGCTGACCCGCCAGACCGTCGCCGACGTTTCCGGCATCAACGGCGTGGCCTGGGACGCCGTCGAACTGCCCAGCCAGTTCATGGAGAACTTCTGCTGGGAGCGCGAGGGGCTGGACATGATCGCCGCCCACGTCGACACCGGCGAGCGCCTGCCCGACGACCTGCTCGGCAAGCTGCAGGCGGCGCGCAACTTCCAGTCGGCGATGGGCATGCTGCGCCAGCTCGAGTTCTCGCTGTTCGACTTCCGCCTGCACCACGAACTGGAATCCCCCTCGGCGGCCGACATCCAGGCGCTGCTCGACGCGGTGCGCGACCGCTACTCGGTGGTCCCGCGGGCCGACTTCAACCGCTTCCAGAACAGCTTCGGCCACATCTTCGCCGGCGGCTACGCGGCGGGCTACTACAGCTACAAGTGGGCGGAAGTGCTCTCGGCGGACGCCTACAGTGCCTTCGAGGAAGCCGGTGTGTTCGACCCCGAGACCGGCCGGCGCTTCCGCCGGGAGATCCTCGAGCAGGGCGGCTCGCGCGACGCCGCCGAGCTGTTCAAGGCGTTCCGCGGCCGCGACCCCAGCGTCGAGCCGCTGCTGCGCCACAGCGGCATCCGCGCCGCCTGAACCGGCGTCATTCATCCAGCCGCCGCGCCCTGCGAGGCGCGGCGACGTCATAGAGGAGGCCTCATGGCCGTTCAGAAACGCTTCATCGCCGGTGCCATCTGCCCGCGCTGCGCCGCCATGGACCGGGTCCGCACCTGGGAGCAGAACGGCATCCGCTATCGGGATTGCGTGGCCTGCGATTTCTTCGAGCAGCTGCCGATCGAGGAGCAGGACGCCCCGGAACTCAGCACCCGCGTCAACCAGCCGCGCGAGGAGGAGCACGACAACAGCGTGCAGCCGGTGCGCATCCTCGACCCCAAGAGCTGAATCCCCCCGCGAATCGATTCCACAGCAACGTCAAGCGGCCGGGCAATGCCCGGCCGCTGCGTCTCCGTTCGTGGGTCGTTGCGGTGCGCGAGACGCTGACTTACTGCGTCGTCTCGATCACCCCGCAGGCGACCCGCGCGCCGCCACCGCCGAGATGCGGATCGTCGCTGTAATTGTCGCCGCCGGCATGGATCACCAGCGCATGACCCGCCAGGTCGTCCATGGTCAGCCGCGGCGCCAGTACCGGCGTCGTCGAGGTGCCCTGGGCATCGACCGTGAGCAACGGCAGGTCACCCAGATGGCCTTCGCCGTAGGGCCCCTGGTGGGTGCCGGTCTCCTCGGGATCGAAATGCCCGCCCGCTGCTGCCGCGGCAACGGTCTCGCCATCCTTCTCGGCCGGTTCGCAGCTCGGGTTCTGGTGCAGGTGGAAGCCGTGCATGCCAGTTTCCAGCCCCTTCAGGTCGGGCGTGAACTCGACGCCCCACGGGGTCTTCTCGGCGGTGATGGTACCGATCGACTCGCCGACCCCGTCGGCCGAGACCGCATGCATCTCGACGGTGGTCGCGGCATGGGCCCCGGTCGTGGTCAGCGCGGCGAGCCCCAGGCCCAGCATCCATTGCGACAAACGCATGTCTCCCTCCTTCCCGGTTCGTGATCGCGTGTGCGATCTCAGGCTAGTCGACACACCGACGGCTGACCACCCGCGGCAGGCCGCCAAGGGGGCCGCGGTAGAGAGGTAAGCAATGTTTATATTTTTCTGCCATTTATTTAATTGATGACATAACTTTTCGGCGATAGCGTTGATCCGTCCTCTCCACACAACACAACCAAGGACCCACCCATGCCCCTGATCAATGCCCGCCTGACCCTGGCCATCGTCGCCCTGAGCGCCAGCGGTGTCCTGCAGGCCGCCGACTACCCGCAGAAGAACGTCAATTACGTCGTGCCCTTCGCCTCCGGCGGCGCCGTCGACGTCACCGGCCGGCTGATCGCCGACAACGCGCCCGAGGCGTTCGACGGGCACAAGTTCGTGGTCAAGAACATGCCCGGCGGCGGCGCCGTGATCGGCCAGACGTATGTCAGCTCGGCCCCCGCGGACGGCTATACCCTGCTGGCCATGACCTCGTCGATCATCAACAACTCCCTGACCAAGCCGGTCAGCTATTCGGTCGACAGCTTCACGCCCCTGGCCCTCTACAACCTCGACCCCGAGGTGATCGTCACCGCCGCGGACAGCGAATTGAGCGACCTGAAGCACTTCCTGGACGCCGCCGCCGACGGGGGCGTCAGCGTCGCCACGCCGGGCAACGGCACCTCGCACCACATCGCGGCCCTGGCACTGGCCCAGCAGGAGGGGCTCGAATTCCGCTTCGTGCACAACGCCAGCGCCGCCATGCAGCTGCAGCAACTGATGGGCGGTCACGTCCAGGTCAGTTTCATGTCGCTGGGCGAAGCCGTCGGCCCCGCCCAGGACGGCAACATCACCATCCTCGCCGTGATGGACGGCCAGCGCAGCGATCTCGCCCCCGACGTGCCGACCTACCAGGAAGCGACCGGCGACGACTTCCAGTGGGGCACCTTCCGCGGCATCGCCGCCCCGGCGGGCCTGCCCGACGATGTCGAAGCCGAACTGGAGTCACGGTTGCAGCAGGTGCTGACCTCGCCGACGTTCGTCGAGCGCATGAACGACGCCGGTTACAAGGTCGACTATCGCGATGGCGAGGCATTCAGCCGCTATCTCGACACCACCGCCCAGAAGATGCAGAAAGTGCTGCCCATGCTGGATACCCAGTCATGATCCGCCAACGCCTCTCCCCCCTGTCCGGCCACTGGCTGGACAGGGTGTTGTCGGCACTCTGCCTGGCCCTGGCGATCGGCGTGCTGACGCTGGCCGACGACTATCCGGCCTCGGCCGCCGCCGTGCCGCTGATCCTGGGCTGGCTGCTGATCCCCTGCGCGATCGGGCTGTGGTTGTTCCCCGGCCACCCCAGCGACACCCGGGGCATCGTCGCCACGCGGCTGCTGCGGGGCGCGGCGATACTCGCGCTGGCCTGCTGGCTGTTCACCGCCGTGGGCGCCGATGCGGGCCTGTGGGCGCTGTTCTTCGGCTGCGCCTGGCTCATGGGTCAATCGCCGAACGCCAAGCTCGCCCTGGTGGCACTGCTGTTCACCCTCGGGCTGGGCGTTCTCTTCGGCAGCCTGCTCGGCGTTCCCCTGACCGGGCCGGTCTTCGGTCTCTTCCTCGACTGACCCGGGCCGACCGTCCCCAACGAGAACCGACTCCATGGATTATGCTGCCCTGTTGCAAGCGGGCCTTCACGCCATCAGCCTGTGGCCGCTGCTGAGTCTGCTGGCCGGCGTCACGCTCGGCCTGATCGTCGGCTCCATCCCCGGCCTCAACGACACCATCACCCTGGCCGTGCTGGTGCCGGTCACCTTCGCCATGCCCTCCGACATCGCCTTCCCGCTGCTGGTGGGCGTGTACTGCTCGGCCTGCTTCGGCGGCGCCTTCCCGGCCATCCTGCTGAAGATCCCCGGCACCGCCTCCTCGGTGCTGACCGCCATCGACGGCTATGCCATGACCCAACGGGGCGAGGCCGGCCGAGCGCTGGGTATCGCCACCTACAGCTCGGCGTTCGCCGGGGTGATCTCGGCGTTGATCCTGCTGTTCTTCGCCCCGCTGCTGGCCCGCTATGCCCTGCAGTTCGGGCCGGCCGAATACTTCTCGCTGAGCGTGCTGGGGCTTTCCACGGTGATCGGCATGGGCGCCGGCAACGCCATGAAGAGCGCGCTGTCGTGCCTGCTCGGTCTGCTGGTGGCGATGATCGGCATGAGTCCCGAATCCGGCTTTCCGCGCTTCACGTTCGGCAATTTCTGGCTCTTCGAGGGTCTGCCGCTGACGCCGATCCTGATCGGCCTGTTCGGCCTGAGTGTGGTCATCGAGATGCTCATCGCCAAGCCGGGCGACGAGGTCGCGAGTGCGTCCCGGCAGAGCCCGATCCGCTTCACCGACATGCTGCTGCCCTGGGGCCTGATACGCCGGCTGCTGCCGACCTGGCTGAGCGCGACGACCCTCGGCAACCTGGTGGGCATCCTGCCCGGAGCGGGCATGCTGGTCGCGATCTACATGGCCTACGAGCGCGTCCGCCGGCGCTTCGGCGAGCGCTGCGGCCAGGGGCTCCCGGAAGGTATCGCCGCGCCGGAGGCGGCCAACAACTCGGTGGTCTCGAGTTCGATGGTCCCGCTGCTGTCGCTGGGCATCCCCGGCAACTCGACCTCGGCACTGTTCCTCGGCGCCCTGTTGATCCAGGGCCTGCGACCGGGCCCCGGCCTGTTCAGCAACAGCCCCGACGTCGCCTACCTGATCGTGATCTGTTTCGTGATCGCCAATCTGCTGATGTTCCCCGTGGGCCTGCTGCTGGCGCGCATCGTGCCCAACCTGATCCGCGCCGTTCCCCAGCCGTTGCTGACCGCGGCGATCGCCGGGCTGTGCTTCACCGGCGCCTTCGCCATCGGCAACAGCGTCTTCGGCATCCTGGTCGCCCTGGCCTTCGGCGTCATCGGCTTCGGCTTCAACCGCATGCAGGTGCCATTGTCGCCGTTCATCCTCGCCCTGGTGCTCGCGCCGGTGATCGAGCGCGCCTTCTTCCAGAGCATGTCGTTGTCGCAGGGCTCGCCGAGCTATTTCTTCACCCAGCCGCTGAGCGCGACGATGCTGCTGTTCACGCTGGGATTTCTGCTCTGGCCGCTCGGCAAGCGCTATGTGCTGCAGCGCCGCACCGCCAGGGGCTAGGCCCCCGGCTCGGGCTCCTGGGTCGACGAGGCACGCCCGCCGACCTGGCTGGCGAGTAGCTGGTAGAGCTTGCTGGCCGCCTCGCTGGGGTTGTCGTCGCGCAGGTAGAGGTAGAAGTTGATGTCCGGCAGCGCCGGCAACCCCTGGCGCTCCCCCAGCACGCGAAACTCGGGCGTGACCATCTCGATGCTGCGCGCCGTGATGCCCAGCCCGGCGCGCACCGCCGCCTTGATGCCCGCCAGATTGGGGGCGACATAGCTTTCCTTGTAATCGCAGCCCTGGCGATCCAGGGCCTCCAGGGCGAGGCGCCGGAAGATGCTGGGCTCGTCGGCCAGCACCAGCGGCAGCGAGCCGGCGGTATCGAGCCGGTAGTCGCTGGCGGCGATCCACACCACCGGCGAGCTACGCAGCAGCAGGTGCGGATACCCCGCCACCGCCCGAGTGGAGATGGTCAGGTCCAGCTCGCCGGCGAACAGCATGTCCATCAGGTCGGGACTGCGGCCGACGTGAATCGCCATCGACAGGCGGGGGTTGGCCCGCGCGAAACGCTGCAGGATGTTGGGTAGCACCGTATCGGCGATGTCGGCCGGCGCGCCGATGCGCACCGGCCCGCTGAGTTCCTGATCGTGCAGGGTCGCCCACAGCTCGTCGTGCAGGGCCAGCAGCCGGCGGGCATACTCGGCCAGCCGGATGCCCGCCGGCGTCAACTGCTTCTGACGGCCGCGCTTGACGAACAACGCCACCTGCAGCTCGCTTTCCAGGCGGCCCATCTGCTGGCTGATGGCCGGTTGCGACTTGTGCACCTTGAGCGCAGCCTTGGCGAAGTTCGCCTCGTCGCAGATCGCCACGAAGGTGCGCAGCAGCGAGAGATCCAGGTGGCGCATATACTTAAACCCTGTTTATACATAGACGCCAAAAGCTTATTATAATTATAAAGTGTAGTGCAGTACCGTAGTGACGACTTCGCCAACTACGGAACTGCTCATGGAAACCGCTTCCGCCACTCGTCGGCAGGCCGTCGCCGAGACCCTGCGACACGTTCGCCAGACCATCGCCGACCGCCCCGTCGACCGCGCCACCCTGGACAGCGTCCTCGCCGCACTCAAGCAACTGGCCGCGCGCCACGAGCTATGGAACGAGGCCGACTACCCGCCGCCGGCCGCCGACGAGCACCAGGCCCGTTATCTGATCGATCAGGGCGACGACCAGAGCGTCGCGCTCTATCTCAACGTCATGCGTCCCGGCAAGCGCATTCCGCCCCACGACCACACCACCTGGGCCTGCATCGCCGCGGTCGAGGGCGAGGAGTGCAATACCCTGTATCGTCGGCTCGACGACGGCAGCCAGCCCGGCCGCGCACGACTGGAAGAAGCCGAGCGCCACATCGTCGGGCCCGGTAGCGGCATCGCGCTGCTCGGCGACGACATTCACTCGGTGCGCATCGACGGCGACCGGCCGATCCGCCACCTGCATCTCTACGGCCGTGCCCTCGAGACGCTCACCGGCCGCACCAGCTTCGACCTCGAGGCCGGAACCTGCCGGACCATGGACATCGGCGTGAAGACGCGCCGGGCGGAGGAACGCTGATGCACGCCATCTCGCCCGGGACGCTCAAGCGCCTGCTGGCCGACGACGGCCGGGAAATCGCCCTGCTCGATATCCGTGAATTCGGCGAATACGGCATGGGGCATCCCTTTCACGCCGTCAACCTGCCCTTCAGCCGGCTCGAGGCACTGGCCGGTGGTCTAGTACCGCGCCGCACCGCGCCGATCGTGGTACTGGACGATCATGGCGAGGGCCGAGGGCAACGGGCGGCCCAGTGTCTGGCCGACCTCGGCTATCGGGACGTGGCCTGGCTGGAAGGCGGCGCCCAGGGCTGGCAGGCGGCGGGTTACGGCCTGTTCGCCGGCGTCAACGTGGTCAGCAAGACGTTCGGCGAACTGGTCCACGAGCATTTCCACACCCCCGGGGTCGCGGCCGCCACGCTGGACGAGTGGCAGCGCACGGGCAAGCCGGTGCATGTCATCGACGGCCGGCCCGTCGCCGAATACCGCAAGATGAACATTCCCGCCAGCATCTGCTGTCCCAACGGCGAACTCGCCAAGCGCCTTCCCACCCTGCTCGCCGGTGATACCACCACCCCGGTGGTGATCAACTGCGCCGGGCGCACACGCAGCATCATCGGTGCCCAGACCCTGCGCTGGCTGGGCATCGAGAACCCGGTCTACGCCCTCGAGAACGGCACTCAGGGCTGGCGGCTGGCCGGGCTATCGCTCGAACACGACAGCCGGCGCGACTATCCCGCCGAGATCGCGGCCGGAACCGAGCTGGGCGCGGCCGCCCGCCGGCTCGCCGAATCCGGCGGGGCGCAGGCGATCGATGCCGCGACCCTGGATGCCTGGCTAGCCGACGAGACCCGCACCACCTATGTCTTCGATGTGCGCACCGCCGAGGAGCATCGCCGTGACGCCCCCGCCGGTGCGATCCACGCACCGGGCGGACAGCTGATCCAGGCCACCGACCACTGGGTCGGGGTCCAGCGTGCCCGCCTGGTGCTGCTCGACGACGACGAGTGCCGGGCGCCGGTGGTGGCACACTGGCTGGCCCTGATGGGCCAGGAGGTCGCCTGGCTGCGTGGCGGCAGCACGCACTGGCCGGCCCTGCAAAACCTCTCGCGACGCGGCGATGAAACCGCCCTGCCCATGCTACCGCCGGCGCTCGACCTCGCCGAGGCGCTGGACCCGGCCAGACTGTGTCTCGACGCGCGGCCCGGCATGCAGTATCGCGCCGGTCACCTGCCCGGGGCGCGCTGGGTCAACCGCGCGCTGCTCGACGAGCAACTCGCCGAGATCGACACCCGGCGCGACATCGTCCTCGTCGCCGATGCCGAACGCGCCACCTGCCTGGCCATCGAACTCGCCTGGCGCGGGATCACCCCCGTCGGCTGGCTGGCGCCGGCCCTCGACGACTGGCAAAGCTCCGGCGTCACGCTGGCACGCACCCCCGACGAACCCGACGACGCGCACTGTATCGACTTCCTGTTCTTCGTCCACGACCGCCACGATGGCAACCTGGAGGCCTCACGCCGTTATCTGGCCTGGGAGACCGGCCTGCTCGAGCGGCTCGACGCCCAGGAACGCGCCACCTTCACGATCTGAGTGCGCCAGCGAGGACTCCCATGAAGCTTACGACCGACCTGATTCATCTCGCGCGACCCGGACAACGGCCGGCACCGGTCAACCCGCCGGTGGTGCGCACCAGTACCGTGACCTTCTCGACGCTCGACGAGATGCGCGACACCAAGCAGCGGCGTGCCAACGGCGAGCGGCTGTTCAGCTACGGCCGTCGCGGCACGCCCACCACCCACGCCCTGGAAGACGCCATCTCGCGGCTCGAGAACGGCGAGCACACGCAACTGCTGCCCTCGGGGCTCGCCGCCATCAACCTGGTCTTCATGACCCTGTTGCAGCCCGGCGCCCATGTCGTCATCGCCGACAGCGTCTATCAGCCGGTTCGCCGCATCGTTGAAGGCTGGCTGCGCCCCTGGGGCATCGCCGTCGACTACTTCGACGGCACCCCCGAGCACCTGAGCACACGGCTGCGTGCCGAGACACGACTGATCTACACCGAGGTACCGGGCTCGCTGGTCTACGAAATGCAGGACCTGCCCGCACTGGCGGCGATGGCCGCCGAGCGCGACATCCCCCTTGCCGTCGACAACACCTGGTCCAGCGGACTCCTCATGCGGCCGCTGGAACATGGTGCCACGATCTCGCTGATGGCCTGTACCAAGTACGTGGTCGGTCACTCCGACGTGATGCTGGGCAGCGTCACCGCCAACGGCGAACTCGGCCGGCGCCTCGCCGAGATGGCCGCGACCCAGGGCCAGTGCATCGGTGGCGACGACGCCTACCTCGCGCTGCGCGGCGTGCGCACCCTCGCCTGTCGCATGGCGACCCATGCCGACAACGCGCGGCAACTGGGCGACTGGCTGTCGAGCCAGCCACACGTGGCACGCGTTCACCAACCCTCGCGCGCCGAGCACCCCGGTCACGGCCTGTGGCAACGCGACTTCGACGGCACCAACGGCCTGCTGACGGTGGAATTCACCGCCGAAACCCCGCCCTCAAGAGTGGACGCGCTGGTCGACAGTCTGACGCTGTTCGGCATCGGCTCCTCCTGGGGCGGCTTCGAAAGCCTGGCGCTGCCCTGCGACCTCGCCGCCGCACGCAGCCTCGACGACAGCTGGTCGCGACGCGGCCCCTGTCTACGCCTGCACGCCGGCCTGGAAGCCGTCGACGACCTGCGCACCGATCTCGCACGGGCCTGGACAAGGCTCGACGAGTGACCGCCGGAACGCACGCGCCCCCGCTCATGGCGGGGGCGCGGGTCGTTCAGCTCATCACGGGTCTCACGACAACAGGTTGGGCAGCCACAGCGAGATCGCCGGAATGTAGGTGATGGCTATCAGGAACGCCAGCAGCAGGCCCAGCCACGGCAGCGCCGCCTTGATCACCCAGCCGATCGAGCGCCCGGTGATCCCCGCCGTCACGAACAGGTTGAGCCCCACCGGCGGCGTGAGCATGCCGATCTCCATGTTGACCACCATGATGATGCCCAGGTGGATCGGATCGATGCCCAGCTGGGTGGCGATCGGGAACAGGATCGGCGCCATGATCAGCAGGATCGCCGACGGCTCCATGAAGTTGCCCGCCGCCAGCAGCAGCAGATTGACGACGATCAAAAAGCCCCAGGCCGGCAGCCCCCAGGAGACGATCGCCTCGGCGATGTGATGCGGGATCCGCTCGGTGGTCAGCACGTGGGCGAAGAGCATGGCGTTGGCGATGATGAACAGCAGCATCATCGATACCTTGGCACCGTCGAGCACCACCGCCCGGACCTCGCGATCGGCGAACGAACCGATCAGCGCCAGCGGTGGTTGCCACAGGCCGCGCAGCAAGGCCGCGCCCAGGCTTTCCTCGGGCCGTTTCCAGGGGATGCCCTTGAGCGGCCCCATGTCGCGATAGCCGATCACCGCCACCAGCCAGGCGTAGATCGCGGCGATCGCCGCCGCCTCGGTGGGGCTGGCCACGCCGCCGTAGATCGAGCCCAGCACCAGCACGATCAGCAGCAGCCCGGCCAGTGCCTTGCCCCCCGAACGCAGCAGTGCCCCGAACCCCGGGAACGGCAGCGCCGGCAGCTTCATGCGCCGCGCCGAGACGTAGATGGCGAGCATCAGGATACCGCCCATCATCAACCCGGGGATCAGCCCGGCCATGAACATCTTGGCCGCCGAGACCTCGGTGGCCGCCGAATAGACCAGCATGACGATCGACGGCGGAATCAGGATGCCCAGCGTCCCGGCGTTGGCGATCGCCCCGGCGGCATAGGATTCCGGGTAGCCCTGGCGGACCATGCCGGCGATGACGATCGAACCGATCGCCGCCACCGTGGCCGGCGACGAGCCGGACACCGCGGCGAACAACATGCACGCCATCACCGAGGCCATCGCCAGGCCGCCCTTGACGTGTCCCACCGAGTCGTTGGCGAAGTTGATCAGCCGCCGTGCCACCCCGCCCGTCGAGAGGAAGGCGCTCGACAGGATGAAGAACGGGATCGCCAGCAGCGTGTAGTGATGCGAGACCGACTCGAACAGCTTGATGGCGATCGAACCCAGCGAGTCGTTGGAAAACAGCAGAATCGTGGTCACGCTGGAAAAGCCCAGCGCGAAGGCGATCGGCATGCCCAGGAAGATGCCGACGAACAGCAGGATGAACAGGGTCGCGATGGTCACGAGCGGCCCTCCCTGTCGGAATCGGTGCCCGCGTCATGAGCCTCGACGTCGCGCTGCTCGGCGAGACGCAGGCTCTCCTCGCCCTCGTCGGAGAAGCCGAAGCCGTCGGCCTCGTTCTTGAGCACCCGCCAGCCGATCTCGAGGAAGCGCAGTACCAGCAGGCCCATGCCGATCGGCAGGATCAGCGTGGCCTGCCACTTGGGAATCGGAATGTCCTGCAGTTCGATACCGATCATCCGGGTCAGCGACAGGTACTGGTAGCTGCCGACCAGCAGCAGGCCGCAATAGGCCAGACAGATGGCCAGTGCCAGCAGCGTGGCGATACGCCGCCCGCCGCGCGGCAGTTTCTTGACCAGCACGTCGACGCCGATGTGGGCACCGTGCTTGACGCCCCATGACGCGCCGAACAGCACGAACCAGCCGGACAGATAGAGCGAGCCCTCCTGGGCCCAGCTAATGCCCTCGGCGAGCACGAAGCGATAGAACACCTCGACGCCCGCGAGCAGCACCATGGCCACCAGCAGCGCCGAGAAGATCGCCTCTTCCAGCTTGTTGAGCCAGCGAAAAATCATGGTCTTACCTCGAACGAAGACGGCGATGACGGGGCCGGGCCCGCCATCGCCTGACAGGGAGTCGTCGATCAGTTCTCGTTGGCGGCCTGGGCGGCGTCGATCACGTCCTGGCCGATCTCGTCGGAGAACTGGCTCCACACCGGCTTCATGGCATCGACCCACTGCTGACGCTGCTCGGGGGTCAGCTCGATGATCTCGGACTTGCCGGAATCGATGATCGCCTGCTTGGCGTCCTGGTTCTCCTGCGCGGCGATGTCGTTGCCGTAGGCGACCGCCTCGTCGAGCGCCTCCTTGACCACCGGACGCACGTCATCGGGCAGGCCGTTCCAGAAGCGCGCCGAGGAGACCACCATGTAGTCGAGCAGACCATGGTTGGACTCGGTGATGTAGGGCTGCACCTCGTAGAACTTCTGCGAGTAGATGTTGGAGTAGGTGTTCTCCTGGCCGTCGATGGCATCGGTCTGCAGCAGCATGAACACTTCGGAGAACGGCTTCTTCAGCGGCGCGGCGTCGACCGCCTCGAACTGCGCCTCGAGCACGTCGGAGGTCATGATGCGGAACTTCTTGCCGCCGGCATCGGCCGGCACGCGCAGCGGCTCGGACGCGGAAAGCTGTTTCAGGCCGTTATGCAGGTAGCCCAGGCCGATCAGCCCCTTGGGCTCCAGCGAGGTGAGCAGCTTCTGGCCGGTCTCGCTGTCCTGGAAGCGCTCGACGGCATCCATGTCCTCGAACAGGAACGGCAGATCGAAGACCTGGAGTTGCTTGGTGTACTTCTGGAACTTGGACAGCGCCGGGGCGGCCAGCTGGACGTCGCCGAGCAGCATCGCCTCGAGAACCTGGTCGTCGCCGTAGAGCTGCGAGTTGGGATAGACCTCGACGTCGACCTGATCGCCGACCGAACTCTCCTCGACCAGCTCCTTGAACTTCTCGGCCATCTGGCCCTTGGGCGTGTTCGGTGCCACCACGTGAGAGAACTTGATGGTGATCGGGTCGGCCAGGGCGCTGCCGGCCATCATCACACCGGCGGCGAGGGCTGTCAGAGAAGCGAGCTTGAGCGTGCGCATTTGTTGACTCCTTGCGGATCTTGTTGCGATTGGCGTGCCAGGTGCAGTCGCAGGCGACGGCACGGTCGCCCAATCCATGGCAAGGGCCGTGCCAGAAAATGAAAGCCACCGAAAAACAATGACTTGATGGAAATACCAGCGAGCCGCGGGGCAACCGCTCCGGGGAAAGCGTGCGGATAGGCACACAGCACCATCCGCGGCATGTGCGGATTCCCGCACACCCGCATCCCCCATCCCGACGACGGGAAATGCAGATTCTCTCGCCGCCCCCGCTTGAAAACGGAATCATTAGCACCAAGACTCTGGGGCAGGGACGCCAAGGAACCGCCGCGCTAGGGGCTGGCGACCGCCAGTTCGCTGCGCCGGATTCGCCGGCAAGGGGTGCTTTCGGCACCGTGAGGTGAACCAGCGGTGCTACGCTGTTAGCGGGTGCGAGGCAGCATGGCCCGAATGGCGGCCGATGACGATGAACGTTTCCCCGCGACTCTCAGCGAACCGTGTCGACGGCACTGCGCCGTCGTCACCGGATGGCTCGCCCGAGAGTGGCTCGACGGGGTCGAAATCGACGGCGCTGGAATGCGCCACTTTTCCATGACAATGGAGGGTATCCACCATGATTCATGAGTTTCCCGATCTGCCCTATGCCTATGACGCGCTGGAGCCGGTCATCGACGAGACGACCATGAAGGTCCACCACACCAAGCACCACCGGGCCTACTACGACAAGTTCGTCGATGCCATCAAGGGCACCGAGATGGAAGACCAGCCGCTGGAGACGATCTTCGCCAAGGTCTCCCAGCAGTCGGCCGCGGTGCGCAACCAGGGTGGCGGCTACTACAACCACACCCTGTACTGGAACGTCATGTCGCCCAACGGCGGCGGCGATCCGACCGGCGCCCTGGGCGAGGCGATCAAGGCCAAGTACGGCTCGGCCGACGAGTTCAAGAAGGCCTTCGCCGCCGCGGCCACCGGCCAGTTCGGTTCCGGCTTCGCCTGGCTGGTGGTCAAGCCCGACGGCGAGCTCGAGATCACCTCGACCGCCAACCAGGACAACCCGCTGATGGACGTCGCCAGCGTGCGCGGCACCCCGGTGCTGGGTTGCGACGTCTGGGAACACGCTTACTACCTGACCTACATGAACCGCCGTCCCGAGTACATCGAGAACTGGTGGAAAGTGGTCAACTGGGATTACGCCAACTCGCTCTACGAGCAGGCCAAGGCGGCATAAACCGCTGGCTTCGGTTGGTTGCCCCGCAACGCGAAAGGCCCCGCTCCGGCGGGGCCTTTTTCGTCATGACGGTAGAGGGTGTTTACAAATTAGGCGAGCAAAGGATGGTTCAGCGCAGGTTGTCGAGCACCCGCAGGGTCGCCGTCGACTGGTTGAGGGTGTAGAAGTGCAGGCCCGGGGCCCCGCCGTCGAGCAACCGCCGGCAGAGATTCGACACCACCTCCTCGCCGAATGCCTGGATGCTCTCGCTGTCGTCGCCGTAGGCCTCGAGCTGCTTGCGAACCCAGCGCGGAATATCGGCGCCGCAGGCATCCGAGAATCGCGCCAGCTTGGTGTAGTTGGTGATCGGCATGATCCCCGGCACGATCGGCTGCTCCACGCCCAGCGCGCGGGCACGGTCGACGAAATGGAAGTAGGCGTCGGCACTGAAGAAGTACTGGGTGATCGCCAGGTCGGCCCCGGCGCGCATCTTGCGGGCGAAGTTCTGCAGGTCGTGTTCGAAGCTCGGCGCCTGGGGATGCGCCTCGGGGTAGGCGGCCACCGCGATCTCGAAGTGATCGCCGGTCTCGGCGCGGATGAACTCGACCAGCTCGTTGGCGTAGCGCAGCTCGCCGATGCCGCCCATCCCCGACGGCAGGTCGCCGCGCAGCGCCACCAGGCTGTCGATGCCGTCCTCGCGGTAGTGCTCGAGCAGCTCGCGCATCTGGGCCTTCTCGCTCCCGATGCACGACAGGTGCGGCGCGGTGGTGATGCCGCACTCGCGCACCCGCTTGACCGTCTCGTGGGTACGCGCCTGGGTCGAGCCGCCGGCGCCGTAGGTCACCGAGAAGAAGCGCGGCTTGCGCTCGGCCAGGGCGTCGCGGGCGGCCATCAGCTTGTCCCGCCCGGCATCGGTGTTGGGAGGAAAGAATTCGAAACTGATGCCCAGCGGAGACTCGTGTGCACTCATTGCTCAACCCTTGATCGTGTCCGGCGTCGTCAGGGGGTCGCTGACGCCTCGCGGAGCGTCACGACCCTGGTGAATGCCCGCATTGTGCCCGCCTGCCGTCTTGAGAACCAATGAAAGTTTCCTCGCCGCTCCATGAGCGCCGGTCATGCACGTCCCGCCTGACGGGCCTCACGAACGCGCGGTAGCGTCGCTGCAATCGCCCCCCGTGAGGCACGCCTCGCCCTCGATCTGCAGGGTGGCATGGGTGATGCCGAAGCGCTCGTGAAGCAGCGCGTAGGCCCGCTCGAGCACCCGATCGTTGTCGCTCGCCGCATCGACCACCAGATGCAGGCTGAGCAGCGGGTCCTGCGGCGTCAGTCCCCACAGATGCAGATCGTGCACGTCGCGGACGCCCTCCACCGACGCCAGCGCCTCGTGGATCTCGGCGATCTCGACGCCATCGGGCGTCCCCTCGAGCAGGGTATGCGCACTGCGCCGGATGATCTTCCAGGCGCCGCGCAGGATCAGTACCGCGGCGAGCATCGAGAGCAGCGGGTCGGCGACGTTCCAGCCGGTGGCCATGATCACCAGCGAAGCGACGATCGCCGCCACCGAGCCGAGCAGGTCGCCGATCACGTGGAGTACCGCGCCGCGCAGATTGATGTTGTCCTGATCGCCCTGATGCAGGATCACGAACACCCCGATGTTCACCACCAGGCCGATCACCGCGATCACCATCATCGTGCCGGCCATGACCTCCACCGGGGCGTAGAGTCGCTTGATGGCGGCGATGACGATCCCCACGCCGATCGCCAGCAGCGCCAGGCCGTTGACGAAGGCCGCCAGCACCTGGAAGCGCTGGTAGCCGAAGGTGCGGCGCCGGTCCGGCGCGCGATGGCCCAGCCGGAAGGCGAACCAGGCCAGCGCCAGCGAGGCGGTATCGCTGACCATGTGACCGGCGTCGGCGAGCAGCGCCAGCGAGCCGGCCATCCAGCCACCGATCACCTCGGCGAGCATGAAACCGCCGGTGAGCAACATCGCCAGCATCACCCGGCGTTCGCTGTCGGCGGTCACCGTGGGGGCGTGGTGGTGATCATGATCGTGATCATGGCCGTGGTCGTGACCGTGCGAATGGCCATGATGATGAGAGGCGTGGTCGTGCGCCATGCCGGACTCCCGTTGGCGGATGTGCCCCGATTACCGCACCTGTAGCCACTACAGGGTCAAGCCTTGTCGGTGGACCGGCTCCCTCTCCTCGCGCCACTCAGGCGACCGCTGCCCACCAGCATGCCCAGCGTGATCAGCCCCGCAGCCAGCGCCAGCAGTGGCGTGGGGCGTGCATAACCGGCGAGGATCAGCACCAGCGTCGAGAGCAGTGGCGTGAAGTAGGCCAGCAGCCCCAGCAGACGCAGATCGCCATGCTTGACCCCCACGTCCCAGGTGAAGAAGGCGCTGCCCACCGGGCCCAGCCCCAGACCGATCACCCCCAGCCAGGCGACGCCCTGCGGCCAGCGCGCCGGCTCGAAGAGCAGATGACACAGCGCGGCCAGCACGGCCGTGACCAGGCAGAAGCCGCCCACCGCCGCCGTGGGCACCCCCTTGGCGGCCCGCGAGAGGACCGAATACCCGCTCCACAGCAGGGCGCAGGCGCACGCCGCCGCATAGCCCAGGGCACTGCCCGCGGCCGAAACGTCGCCGCCCACCAGCAGCCCCGCGCCGGCGAAGCCCAGCAAACCGCCGACCACGTGGATCGCCTTGAGCCGCTCGCCGGGCAGCAGCGCAACGAAAATCACGATCAGCAGCGGCCAGAGATAACTGATCAGCCCGGCATTGGCCGGCGGTGCGTTCTGCTGGGCGACGAAGTACAACGCGTGATAGCCGAACAGCCCGCCCACCCCCAGCGCCCAGACCCGCGGCGGCTGGCGCAGCGGCGCGATCGGCGACGCACCGCGCAGCCCCAGCCACACGACGAAGCAGACGAAGGCGATGGCGAAGGCCAGCGCGGTCAGCAGAAACGGCGGCACCGGCCCGGCGAGTTGCGTGAGGGTGGCGAGCAGCGCCCAGTTGAGTACCGTGGTGGCGCCGATCGCCGTGGCGCGAGAATCCGTCGAGTGGTCGCTCATGTCAGCCCCTGTGCAAGCGCCGGTGAAAAGCAGGGCGTCATTGTGGCCCCGGCCACCGCCCGCGGCTTGTCGATTCCTGACCTGCCATCCGTGGCCGCGAACAGGCATCATGAGGCTTTTTCCTGCGGAGCCGCCGATGAGCCACGATCTCTATCAACCGCTGTGGACGCTGCTGGCCTTCGTCGCCCTGGGCTGGCTGTGCGCCCGGCGGCTGGCCGTCGATCCGCGCCCGATCGCCACGCTGCTGATCTACGTGATCGCGCCGCTGACCTTCTTCCGTGGCCTGGTGCAGGGCCACCCCGGGCTCGACGACCTGGCCCTGACCGCGGCACTGTTCCTGCTCGCCAGCACCCTCGCCCTGCTCGTCGGGCAACTGGCGAAGCGCGTCTTCGCCCCGCCCGAGGCCGCGGTGCTGGCGTTCTCCGCGGGGACCGGCAACACCGGCTACTTCGGCCTGCCGCTGGCCATGGTGCTGCTGCCCCCGGAAGGCGTCGCCCAGTACCTGTTCTGCCTGCTGGGCATCACCCTCTACGAATTCACCGTGGGCTACTTCCTCAGTGCCCGCGGGCGCTTCTCGATGCGTGCCAGCCTCGCGCGCATCGTTCGCCTGCCGCTGATCTACGCCTTCGCCGCCGCCCTGGCGGTCAACGCCCTGGGGCTGACGCTGCCGGGCGCGCTGATGGACGGGCTCGACGACTTCACGTACTGCTACACCGTGCTGGGGATGATGATCATCGGCATGACACTGGGGCGGGTGACGCTGCGCGAGGTCGACGTGCGCTTCATCACCGCCTGCGTGCTGGCGCGTTTCGCCCTCTGGCCCCTGATCAGCCTGCTCGCGGTCTGGGCGCTGCAGGCGACCCTGGCGATCGATGCCACGCTGGCCACCGCCCTGCTGCTGATCGGCGTGGTGCCGATGGCGGCCAACGTGGTGGTCATCGCCATGGAGCTGGATACCCAGCCCGCCAAGGGCGCCATCGCCGTGATGCTCACCACACTGGCGGCACCGCTGGTGGTTCCCCCTTATCTGGGCGCGCTTCAGGCCCTGGCCGGGCTGGGCTAGTCCACAAGACGCTCGGGCAAGGCACGCCGCCATTCACCGGGCGGGCAGCCCAGATGACGGCGGAAGACCCGCGAGAAGTGCGCGGCATCGGCGAAGCCGCAGGCCAGGGCGATCTCGGTGAGCGAGGCGCGGGGGTCACGCAGCCGCGTCCGGGCAAGCGCGAGACGCTGTGCGGTCAGCCACACATGCGGCGGCCAGCCGGTCAGTGCGCGGAACTGGCGGGCGAACGCCGCCTCGGCGAGATGGCAGCGGGCGGCCATCTCGGCGACCCGCCAGGGATGGGCGAGGTCGGCGCGGATCGCCGGCAGCAGTTCCAGCAGCCGCAGCCGTGGCACCGCCACCGGGCGCGCGGCGGCGCTCGCCACCTCCCCGAGCCAGGCGGCCAGCACCGGCGGCGATGCGTGCTCCAGCCGGCGCCCCCGTGCGACGAGGGCATCGGGCAGGCGGCACGCCGGCCCCGCCAATGCCGCGTCCAGATCCAGCGCCCGGCACCAGTCGACCGGGAGATCGACCACTAGGATGCGATTGTCGGCCGGGGCCAGGTAGTGGTGGATATCGCCCGCGACGACCGGCGCCAGCACGCCGGGGGCGACGCGGGTGGCACGACCCGCAGCTTCCAGCTCGACGTGGCCGTCGAGGCCCAGCAGCAGTTGATGGAAAACGTGACGGTCGGTCCGCACGCGATCGGGATAATCGCGCACCTCGACCAGGGGCGACAGGCGATACGACATGGTTCCAGCGACCCGAAACGTGCGAGATCGCCAGTGTGCCACACCCGGTGTGGCATGGGCGCAGAGGGGCCTGCAAAATGTCTGCGAGCGGCGTTGACGTCGGCGTCGTGCGAGCCCGGTCGCGCCTTCGCTCGCCATCGTCAGGCACCCTCTCAGGCGTTGACCAGCTCCCCCGGCGCCGCTGTCGCCACCGGAACGACGCGCGGCTCGTCGGCGATCGGCTCCCCTTGCCAGTCGATCAGCTGCAGCCGGCCGGCAGCGGTCTCGACCAGCGCGGTGCAATGCTCCACCCAGTCGCCGTCGTTGGCATAGACCACACCGTGGCCGGCACTGAAACCCGCCTGGTGGATATGGCCGCCGATATAGCCGTCGAGGCCCTCCCGGGAGGCCTGGTGCATGGCGGCCTGCTCGAACTGGGCCACATAACGCCGTGCGGTCGCCACCCGCCGCTTGATGGCACTGGCCAGCGACCAGTAGGGCAGGCCCAGGGTCCGCCGCAAGCGGTTGCACCAGCGGTTGAGGCGCAGCACGAACTGATGCATGCCATCGCCCAGCGACAGCAGCCAGGGGGCGACGCGCACATGGGTGTCGAACTCGTCGCCATGGCTGACCAGAAAGCGCCGGCCGTCGGCCAGCTCGTGGATCCAGCGGCGCTCGATGCGCACGTTGTGGATGCGCAGCCCGCACAGGCGGCGGAAGGCGGCATCGTGGTTGCCGGGAATGTAGATCACCTCGCAGCCGCCTCGCGCCAGGCGCAGGATACGCGCCACCAGCTGCTGCTGGGCCGGCGGCAGGACCGCCCGGCGGCGCATGGCGATCAGGTCGACGACGTCGCCGACCAGGTAGAGACGCCGCGGACGCACCCGGCGCAACAGTCTGGCCAGCAGTGCCGCCTGGCAGTCCGGCGTGCCCAGGTGAATGTCGGAGATGAACAGGGTGCGGCAGTCGGCCACGGAATCGGTCGGGGTACGCATGGGACGGCCTCCTCGATTGGCGCCACCAGCGTGTCAGCCGGCGGTGACCGGCCCATGGCGAAACGATGACGTTTCGATGACCCCGGTGCTTGACCCGTGTGCTGCCCCCGGCTTCTATGATCGGCAATCGAACCCGATCACCCCAGGAAGAGGATGCCACCCATGAGACGTCTTTTGCTTTCGGCCGGCCTGCTGCTGGTCACCACGCCGGCCCTGGCGACCGACGCCACCCTGCACCGCAACCCCAACTGCGGCTGCTGCGAGCAGTACGCCCGCTATCTCGAGAATCAGGGCTGGGAGGTCGACGTCGTCTCCGAGAGCGACCTGTCGGCCATCAAGCGTGCGGCCGGCGTGCCCGTGTCGCTGGCCTCCTGCCACACGATGCGGGTCGGCGATTACGTCATCGAGGGCCACGTTCCCCTCGCCGCCATCGACAAGCTGCTGAGCGAAACACCCGACATCGACGGCATCGGCCTGGCCGGCATGCCCATCGGCTCGCCCGGCATGCCCGGGCCCAAGCAGGGCGATTTCACGGTCGAGGCCTTCGACGATCAGCGCACCACCTCCTTCATGACCCTGTGACCGCGCTTTCGCGCTGCCCGGCCCTCGTCGCCGCCGGGTAGCGCGTCGTCGAGCACCGACACCATCCATGAAAAGGGCCCGACGAGCGGGCCCCTGCCTGGCGTTGGCGACGAGACGTTCCCGGCTTACATCGCTTCCTTGACGCCGCGCTGGATCAGCCACCAGTTGACCGGATAGGCGGTGAGGAAACCGAAGCCCATGGCGATCTGCATCATGAACCAGAAATGGATGCTATCGACGTGGAGCGTCTCGCCGAAGACCACCGCAAACAGATAGAAGTGGGCGAAGGCCATGAAGCCGTACATGCCCACCTGCCAGGCGGTCAGCGACAGGGTATCGGCCTTGATCGCCTGCCAGAGCGCCTTGCCCGGCGAAATGTCCTGCATCGGCTTGATGGCGTAGTACTGGAAGACGATACCGAACAGGAAGGCCAGGATGTAGTCGAGCACCCAGACGGCGAAGATCTTGTCCGCGAAGAGCCCCTTCCAGCCCAGCCAGACAGCGATGACGGGCAACGTGAAGGCGAGCCACTCGGCGACGATGTCGCCCAGCGTGCAGCCACTGCCACAGTGCAGCGTGCCCTTGACGACCTTCATCGGGAACGGCGTGTCGCGCTTGTGCGGCGGCGTCTCGCCGGCCTTCATGGCCGGGTGGGCGATCTCGTCGGCGGCCAGTCGACCGTAGCGGCGGTAGACGTACAGCACCGGTAGATGGCCGAACAGGGCGCAGGCCGGCCAGACCACGTTCATGATCGTCATGTGCTGGGGGTGACGTCGCAGATCGCCGATGACGTAGAGGGCGCTGGCGAACCCCAGCAATAGGGAAATCCAGGCAATGATCGTCAACCAGGTCGGCACCATGTCAGGAACTCCTTTCCTTGTCCGTGGTTTCGATGATGGCCCGGCCGTCGCCGGCGGTCGCTCACGGCGTGTCCCTGGAGCGGCATTTTCGTCACCGACGGCCACCCTGAACGTAGTCGCGATCGGCGGGCGACGACAAATTCCGGCACGGCCGGTGCAGGGCCACAGGCAATCGCTCAGGATAGCCCCCATGTGCGGGACCGGGGTCAAGGCGGGTCGCGACTCGATGGCGTCGGGGTTATTGACGCGCATCACGCCGCCGCCGGCGTTACCGGCGCATACTGACGGCACATCAACCACAGGTGGCCCGTGCCGCCGACCGGGAGAGCCGTCATGCGCGTCGAAACCCTGGGCGACGTCCTGGAATGGACGCAACGCACCCACGCCAATCTGGCCGACTGCCTGGCCCAATGCTCGCGGCAGACCCAGCGCGAGCGACTCAAGATGCTGCTCGACTATCTCGTCGAGCATGAGCGCCAGCTCAGCCATGCGCTGGAACTGGCACGCCACGACGCCATGCCCTCGGCGCTCAACACCTGGTGCTACGAGTACTTCGAGAACGCCCCGGCACGGCCGGAACGCCAGTGCCAGGCCAACTTTCGGGACATGGACGTCGATGAGGTGATGGCGGCGGTGCTCGCCTTTCACGAGCAGGTCACCGGGCTCTATCGTCACCTGCTCGATCAGGACGCCGACGTGCCCTCGGCACGCGAACTGCTCGAGAACCTGCTCTCGCTCGAGGAGCACGAGGCGATGCGGTTGGCACGGGACGCCGGGCGCCTTCAGGATCTCTAGGCGCGGTTGATGACGCGCCGCACCACCCGCCCGATGCTCAGCCCCTGGACGAGGATCGAGAACAGCACGATCAGATAGGTCACCGTGAGCAGCACGTCACGCGGCTCGCCGTCGGGCAGCGACAGCGCCAGGGCCACCGAGATGCCGCCGCGCAGGCCGCCCCAGGTGAGAATGCGCACCGAGCCGCGTCGAAAGCCCAGCCGACCGCGCAGCCAGGCGACCGGCAGGCCGACGGTGACGAAGCGCACGGCGAGCACGATCGCGATCAGTGCCACCCCGATCCACAACAGGGCCGGCGAGAAGGGGATCACCAGGATCTCCAGGCCGATCAGCACGAACAGCAGCGCATTGAGCATCTCGTCGACCAGCTCCCAGAAGCCGTCCACATAGCGGCGGGTGGTCTCGGACATGGCGCTCGCGCGGGCCTGGTTGCCGACCAGCAGCCCGGCCACCACCATCGCCAGCGGCCCCGAGGCGTGTAGATGCAGGGCCAGGGCATAGCCGCCCAGCACCACCGCCAGCGAGACCAGCACCTCGATGCGGTAGGCATCGATGCTGCGCATCAGCGCATAGCCCAGCCCACCCACGGCCAGTCCCAGCAGGATCCCGCCGCCGGCCTCCTGCAGGAACAGCCAGCCGCCCTGCGTCACGCTCAGCACCTGCTCGCCGGTCGCCGCCCCGACGAGCAGGGTGAAGATCACCACCGCCACACCGTCGTTGAACAACGACTCGCCGACGATGCGCAGTTCCAGATCCTCGGGGGCGCCCGCCTCGCGCAGGATGCCCAGCACGGCGATGGGGTCGGTGGGCGAGATCAGCGCGCCGAAGGTCAGGCAGTAGAGCCAGCCGACCTCGAGCCCGAAGAACCGGCACAGGCCATAGGTCGCCGCGCCGATCGCCAGTGTCGAGACCACCACGCCGACGGTGGCGAGAAAGCCGATCGACCAGCGGTAGCGGCGCAGCCGATCGAGGTCGACGTGCAGGGCACCGGCGAAGAGCAGCATCGACAACATCCCGTTCATCAGCAGGGCGTTGAAATCGATACGGCCGAGCAGCGTTTCGGCCCGGGCTTCCAGATCGCCGAAGCCCAGCGCGTCGAGGCCGTTCATCGCCCCCGACAACAGCAGGGCGATGGCCATCACGCCGATGGTCAGCGGCAGTCCCAGAAAACGGTGATTGAACCAGGCCAGCACGGCGGTCAGCGTGATGACGATGGCGACGAGATCGAGCACGGGCCCTCCCTGGCCGGGCGATGGATGAACACGACACCGCCGCCCGCACGGCCGGGCGCGGGCGGCGTCACGCCGTAACTAGCAATCAGTAGCGGTACTCGTCCGGCTTGTAGGGGCCGTCGGCGGCCACGCCGGTGTACTCGGCCTGGTCCTCGGTCAGGCGCGTGATCACCCCGCCGAAGCCCTCGACCATGTAGCGGGCGACCTCCTCGTCGAGCTGCTTGGGCAGCACGGTGACGCTGAGACCACCGGCCTTCTCGTCGTCGCTGAGGTCGGCGAACTTGCCTTCGAAGAGGTGGATCTGCGCCAGCACCTGGTTGGCGAAGGAGCCATCCATGATCCGCGAGGGGTGGCCGGTGGCGTTGCCCAGGTTCACCAGGCGGCCCTCGGAGAGCAGGATCAGGTAGTCGTCGCTGGTCGGATCGTAGTCGTCGGGATCGCTGTCGCGGTAGATCTTGTGGACCTGCGGCTTGACCTCTTCCCAGTGCCACTGGCGACGCATGTAGGCGGTGTCGATCTCGCTGTCGAAGTGGCCGATGTTGCACACCACCGCGCCCTTCTTGAGCGCCTTGAGCATCGGCGCGTCGCAGGCCCCGATGTTGCCGGTGCAGGTCACCACCAGGTCGATGCGCCCGAGCAGGTCGCGATCGATGCTCTCGACGCCCTGGTTGATGCCGTCGACGTAGGGCGAGACCACCTCGTAGCCGTCCATGCAGGCCTGCATGGCGCAGATCGGGTCGATCTCGCTGACCTTGACGATCATGCCCTCCTGGCGCAGCGAGGCCGCCGAGCCCTTGCCCACGTCGCCGTAACCGACCACCAGCGCCTGCTTGCCGGCCATCAGATGGTCGAGCCCGCGCTTGATGGCGTCGTTGAGGCTGTGACGGCAGCCGTACTTGTTGTCGTTCTTGGACTTGGTGACGGCGTCGTTGACGTTGATCGCCGGCACCTTGAGCGTGCCGTCGCGCAGCATCTCCTGCAGGCGATGCACGCCGGTGGTGGTCTCCTCGGAGATGCCGTGGATCGCCTCGAGCAGTTCCGGACGCTTGTCGTGCAGCAACGCCGTCAGGTCGCCGCCGTCGTCGAGCACCATGTTGGGGGTCCAGCCGTCGGGGCCCTCCACCGTCTGCTCGATGCACCACCAGAACTCCTCCTCGGTCTCGCCCTTCCAGGCGAACACCGGGATGCCGGCATCGGCGATCGCCGCGGCGGCGTGATCCTGGGTGGAGAAGATATTGCAGGAGGACCAGCGTACCGAGGCGCCAAGCTCGATCAGGGTCTCGATCAGCACCGCGGTCTGGATGGTCATGTGGATGCAGCCGGCAATGCGGGCACCGGCGAGCGGCTGCTGGTCACGATACTTGGCGCGGATCTTCATCAGCGCCGGCATTTCGGTTTCGGCGATGCGAATCTCGCGGCGCCCCCAGTCGGCCAGGCCGATGTCGGCGACCTTGTAGTCCTGGGAGGCGGCGGCTTGCGAGTTGGCCATGGCGGTCATCGTCGTCTAACTCCATTCCGGGGAATGGGCGCCGTTGCTTGGTGGCCGTTCCCTGCCCGAGCCTCGCAGTCCGCGCCGGCGGCGTGGACATGCTGCAGCGCCCCTCGGACAGCAGCAACACGATCATGCAGGCAGTTCACTACAGGTTCGCGGCGTTTTCAATCGCGACGCCGCCGCGCAGCCGAAAAGGGCGGCCGATCGGCCGCCCCGCTGGAAGTCCGGCTAATGCCGTGACGTTACTGGGTGGTTTCCTCGTCCATCGCGCCGGCGTCATCCTGGCCGGTACCGCTGGCGCCGTCGGTCGTCGACATGTCGCTGCCGGAACCGCTGCCCGAGCCGCCGCTCGTCTCGCCGGAGCCGCTGGTGGCCCCCTGCGCGGCGTTCTCGGACTGGCCGGTCTCCGCCGTGGTGCTGTTCTGCTGCATGTTCGATTCGTCGCCGGCGCCCGAGCCCGACATGTCGTTGTCGCCGGTGCTGGTGCCGCCCCCGTAGGAGCCGTTGCCGGAATCCGACGACTCGGTGCCACCGGCGTTCGACGACTCGGTGGTGGTGGACTGATTGGCGTTGTCTGGTGCCTGATCGTCGCTGTCGTCGCCGCAGCCCACCAGCAGCGCGCCGGAGAGTGTCAGTGCGGCAACCCAGAGCATCTTGCGGTTTTCCATGTTCACATCCTCATATCCATTGATGGCGACTTCAGTCCCCTGACCGCGCGGTTGTTGTCGGGTCCGTTCTCGTCTCACAGCCTAGAAGGCCGTCC
This sequence comes from Modicisalibacter coralii, assembly GCF_004117855.1. GTDB lineage: Bacteria > Pseudomonadota > Gammaproteobacteria > Pseudomonadales > Halomonadaceae > Modicisalibacter > Modicisalibacter coralii. The sequence continues at coordinate 35,570 of NZ_QWBW01000025.1, read as the reverse complement.
CGCTTTTCCCCAAGCCTTCGACCACTTTTTATCGAACAGCGTTCGTTTCATTCAAACAGTCGTTTCCCGACGCGTCAACGTCGGCGCCCGTCCCACGCAAAAACGCCCCGCTCTAGCGGGGCGTCGGAACCACCACAAGCGGCGGCTCAGAGATCGGCGGCGCTCTTCAGGGCCTCGACCTTGTCGAGCTTCTCCCAGGGGAAGGCGGTGAAGGTCTCGTGCTGGGTCTCGCCGTTGACGTCGGTCCAGGTGTAGGTGTATTCGAACGGCTCGCGGCCGAAGTGGCCGTAGGAGGCGGTCAACTGGTACATGGGGTGCTGCAGGTCGAGCATGCGGGTGATGGCGTAGGGACGCAGGTCGAAATGCTCGCGCACCAGCTCGATGATCTTGTCGTCGCTGACGCGACCGGTCCCGAAGGTATCGACCGACACCGAGGTCGGCTCGGCGACGCCGATGGCGTAGGAGACCTGGATCTCGCACTTGTCGGCCAGCCCCGCGGCGACCACGTTCTTGGCCACGTAGCGTCCGGCATAGGCGGCGCTGCGGTCGACCTTGGACGGATCCTTGCCGGAGAAGGCGCCGCCGCCGTGACGCGCCATGCCACCGTAGGTGTCGACGATGATCTTGCGCCCGGTGAGGCCGCAGTCGCCGACCGGCCCGCCGATCACGAACTTGCCGGTGGGGTTGATGTGATACTTGGTGGACGCGGTCAGCCATTCGGCCGGCAGGACCTGCTCGATGATCTCGCGGCGGACCATCTTGCGCAGGTCGTCCTGATCGATCTCGGGATCGTGCTGGGTCGAGAGCACCACCGCATCGACCGCCACGGGCTTGCCGTCGTCGCCGTAGCGGAAAGTCACCTGGCTCTTGGCGTCGGGGCGCAGCCACGGCAGCATGCCGTTCTTGCGCAGCTCCGACTGGCGTTCGACCAGGCGGTGCGCGTAATGGATCGGCGCCGGCATGTAGGACGCGGTCTCGTTGGTCGCGTAACCGAACATCAGGCCCTGATCACCGGCGCCCTGGTCCTCGGGCTTGGAGCGATCGACGCCCTGGGCGATGTCGACGCTCTGCTTGCCGATCAGGTTGAGCACGCCACAGGTCTCGCCGTCGAAGCCGACATCCGAGGAGTCGTAGCCGATATCCAGGATCACCTTGCGCACCAGTTCCTCGAGGTCGACCCAGGCGCTGGTGGTGATCTCCCCGGCGACGATCGCCACCCCGGTCTTGACCAGTGTCTCGCAGGCCACGCGGGCCTGCTTGTCGCGGGCGATGATGGCATCCAGCACCGCGTCGGAGATCTGGTCGGCGATCTTGTCCGGGTGACCCTCGGATACGGATTCGGAAGTGAACAGGGAGTATTCGCTCATGATGTCCTCGACCCTCTCTAAGGCTGTCCGTTAGCGTCGCAACGAAGGGCGATCATATGGCCTCACGCCTGCGAGACGACAGGCGGCGACATGTGACCGAGCGGGGTGGCGCGGCTGCCGGGCTCGAGGGTCAAGAGTCTACACGCTGCCCCAGCGGCTGCCTAGCGACGGCCCGGGGGCCCGCCACGCGCCGTCGGGCGATTTGCTGGCAGGCGCCATCTCGGCGACAATACGGCTCTGATTTCACGCGCCGCGCCACAGGCGGCGTCATCCCGCGAAATGACCGCGGCGCGGGTGCTCCCGGGAAGGAAGCATCCGCGGCCGCTGCCCGTTTGCCGCAGGCGAGGAGCTACTAAATGCCGTCCCGTTTCGAGTTGGCGAATGCCATCCGCGCGCTGTCCATGGATGCCGTGCAGAAGGCCAATTCCGGCCACCCCGGTGCCCCGATGGGCATGGCCGACATCGCCGAGGTATTGTGGAACGATTACCTCAAGCACAACCCGGCCAACCCGCACTGGGCCGACCGCGACCGTTTCGTGCTCTCCAACGGCCATGGCTCGATGCTGCTCTATTCGCTGCTGCACCTGAGCGGCTACGACGTCACCCTCCAGGACCTGCAGAACTTCCGCCAGCTGCACTCGCGCACCCCGGGCCACCCAGAGCTGGGCTACACCCCGGGCGTGGAAACCACCACCGGGCCGCTCGGCCAGGGGCTGGCCAACGCCGTGGGCATGGCCATCGCCGAGCGCACCCTGGCGGCGCAGTTCAACCAGCCGGGCCATGACATCGTCGACCACTACACCTACGTGTTCCTGGGCGACGGCTGCCTGATGGAAGGCATCTCCCACGAGGTCTGTTCGCTGGCCGGCACCCAGGGCCTGGGCAAGCTGATCGCCTTCTACGACGACAACGGCATCTCCATCGACGGCGAGGTCGAGGGCTGGTTCACCGACGACACCGCCAAGCGCTTCGAAGCCTACGGCTGGCACGTGGTGCCCAACGTCGACGGCCACAAGCCCGAGGAGGTCAAGGCGGCGATCGAGCTGGCGCGTTCCAACGACGATCGCCCCAGCCTGATCATCTGCAAGACGATCATCGGCTTCGGCGCGCCCAACAAGCAGGGCAAAGAAGAATCCCACGGCGCCGCGCTGGGTGACGACGAGGTGGCCGCGGCCCGCGAGCAGCTGGGCTGGCCACACGCGCCCTTCCACGTGCCCGAAGCGGTCTACGCCGGCTGGGATGCCACCGAGCGCGGCAACGCCGCCGAGCAGGACTGGAAGACCCGCTTCGAGCGTTACCAGGCCGATCACCCCGAGCTCGCCAAGGAGCTGTCGCGGCGCCTCAAGGGCCAGCTGCCCACCCCGCTGACCAGCGAGAAGCTGATCGAGCAGGCCCAGGAGAAGGCCGAGACGCTGGCCAGCCGCAAGGCCTCGCTGGCGTGCCTCAACGAACTCGGCCCGCAGTTGCCCGAGCTGCTCGGCGGCAGCGCCGACCTGGCACCGTCCAACCTGACCTTCTGGAAGGGCGCCAAGGCCATCAATCGCGATCACCACGCCGGCAACTACCTGCATTACGGGGTCCGCGAGTTCGGCATGGGCGCGATCATGAACGGCATCAGCGCCCACGGCGGGTTCATCCCCTACGGCGCGACCTTCCTGACGTTCATGGAGTACATGCACAACGCGGTGCGCATGGCCGCGCTGATGAACCGCCAGGCGATCTACGTGTTCACCCACGATTCGATCGGCCTCGGCGAGGACGGCCCCACCCACCAGCCGATCGAGCAGTTGAGCGCGCTGCGCTCGACGCCCAACCTGTCGACTTGGCGGCCGTGCGACGCCACCGAGACCGCCGCCGCCTGGCACGCCGCGATCCATCGCCGTGGCGCGCCCACCGCGCTGGTGTTCTCGCGTCAGAACCTCGCCGCCCAGCAGCGCGACAAGCACCAGCTGGCCGACATCCAGCGCGGCGGTTACGTGCTCAGGGACAGCGACGAGCCGGCCCAGGTGGTGCTGATCGCCACCGGCTCCGAGGTCGACCTGGCGATGCAGGCCGCCGACGCCCTGGAGGCCAAGGGCAAGGCGGTGCGCGTGGTGTCGATGCCCTCCACCGACGTGTTCGACGCCCAGCCGCAGAGCTACCGCGACAGCGTGCTGCCGCCGCGCCTGCGCCAGCGCGTGGCGATCGAGGCCAGCCACTGGGTCTACTGGACCAAGTACGTGGGCCTCGACGGCCGGGTGATCGGCATGCACGGCTTCGGCGAGTCGGCCCCGGCCAAGGACCTGTTCAAGTACTACGGCTTCACCGTCGACAACGTCGTCGAGCAGGTCGAGGAACTGCTGGCCGTCGATTGATCCGTCGGGCCCACCCGTTCACGGGTGGGCCCGCCATGCCCGCGGCCACCGAGTCCCGGGCTTCCTGCCTTTTTCTTACCGCTGACCGGCGGTCCTTCTAAAGCCGCCCTCGCCGGTGCCGATAAGTCCAGTGACGTGGTTACCCTCACCAGGTGCTGAGCAATATTGCTGTGGGCGAACAGGATCTCTACAAGAAGCGTCTGCAGCTGACTCTCGAAGCCAGTGGGCTCGACCTGTGGGAGAACAACCTGTCCACGGGCGAAGTGGTCTTCGGCCTGACCAGGATCTTCAGCGATCTCGGCTACGACGACGACGAGAAAGCCGGTGATATCGGCGACATATTCGCGCTCATGCACCCCGACGACGTGGCCGTGGTCGAACAGGCCGTCAATGATCACGTCAACGGTCACACCGAGCGCTACTACAGCGAATTCCGTATTCGTGCCAAGTCCGGCCAGTGGGTCTGGTACGCCAATTACGGCAAGATCATCGATGACGCGATCGACGGCAACCGCTTCATCGGCGTCAGCTTCAGCCTCGCCGACAAGAAGCGCCAGGAGGAGGAGCTGCTGGCGCTGAACATGCGCCTGTCCCAGCAGAATGCCCAGCTCGAGCGCCTCAACGCCGAACTCCACTCCCTGGCCGTCCGCGACTCGCTGACCGGCCTCTACAACCGGCGCCATCTACTGGACGTCGGCGAGCGCGAATACCAGCGCTCGCGGCGCTTCGATCACTCGCTGACGTTGCTGCTCCTCGACATCGACTTCTTCAAGCGCGTCAACGATACCTGGGGCCACAGCACCGGCGACCGGGTCATCCGCGCCGTCGCCGACTGCTGCGCGCGCCAGGTGCGCGAGGCCATCGACACGGTGGGGCGAATCGGCGGCGAGGAGTTCGCCATCGTGCTGCCCGAGACGCCGCTCGAAGCGGGAATGACGCTCGCCGAGCGGCTGCGCCTGGCCATGGCCGAAACGACCGTCACGACCCATGATTGCGACGCCGAGACCTCGGTGACCCTGAGTATCGGCGCCGCCCAGCTCTGCAGCGAGTGCCACTCCTTCCACGACCTGCTGGTACTTACCGATCGCGCCCTGTATCGCGCCAAGCGCGGCGGGCGCAACCGGGTCCACGGGTACGGCACCTGAAGCGATGCCGCCTCAGAACGCCCAGTCCTCGTCGACGGTGCGTTCGGTGCGTCCGATCACGTAGGACGACCCGGAGCCGGAGAAGAAGTCGTGGTTCTCCTCGGCGCCGGGCGAGAGCGCGGCGAGGATCGCCGGGTCGACCGCCTCGGTGGCGCCGGGGAACAGCGCTTCGAAGCCCAGGTTCATCAGCGCCTTGTTGGCGTTGTAGTGGAGGAACGCCTTGACCTCCTCGGTGAGCCCGACCTCGTCGTAGAGCGACTCGGTGTAGTGCACCTCGTTGTCGTAGAGCTCGAGCAGCAAATCGATGGCCTCCTCCTTGACCGCCTGTTGCCGTTCGGCGCTCTCCTGTTCCAGGGCGCGCTGGAACTTGTAGCCGATGTAGTAGCCGTGGACCGCCTCGTCGCGAATGATCAGGCGGATCAGGTCGGCGGTGTTGGTCAGCTTGCCGCGACTCGAGAAGTACATCGGCAGGTAGAAGCCGGAGTAGAACAGAAACGACTCGAGGAACACGCTGGCGACCTTGCGCATCAGCGGGTCATCGGTGCGATAGCGGTTCAGGATCAGTTCCGCCTTGTTCTGAAGGTGCGCGTTCTCCTCGCTCCAGCGGTAGGCGTCGTCGACGTCGCGTGTCGCGCAGAGCGTCGAGAAGATCGAGCTGTAGGAACGCGCGTGGACCGACTCCATGAAACTGATGTTGGTGAACACCGCCTCTTCGTGGGGCGTCACCGCATCCTCGATCAGCGTCGGCGCGCCGATCGTGCCCTGAATGGTGTCGAGCAGGGTGAGTCCGGTGAACACCCGGATGGTCAGTTGCTGCTCGCGATCGTTGAGGGTGTTCCAGGAGGGCACGTCGTTGGACAGCGGGATCTTCTCCGGCAGCCAGAAGTTGCTGGTGAGGCGATTCCACACCTCGAGATCCTTGTCGTCCTGCAGGCGGTTCCAGTTGATGGCGTCGACGCGACTCAGGCGACGGGTGGCGTTGGCAGGCATATCCATGGCGAATGTCTCGTTCGTTGGGCGTGGCCGGCATGCCGGCCACGTTTCCAGAGTTCACGGGCGCACCGCAGCGCGGGCGTTACAGGGTGCAGGACACGCAACCCTCGACCTCGGTCCCCGCCAGGGCGGCCTGGCGCAGACGCACGTAGTAGATCGTCTTGATGCCCTTCTTCCAGGCGTGGATCTGCGCCTTGTTGATATCGCGGGTGGTCGCGGTATCGCGGAAGAACAGCGTCAGCGACAGCCCCTGATCGACGTGCCGGGTGGCTTCGGCATAGGTGTCGATGATCGCCTCGGGACCGATCTCGTAGGCGTCGCGGTAATAGTCCTGATTGTCGTCGTCGAGATACGGCGCCGGGTAATAGACGCGGCCCAGCTTGCCCTCCTTGCGGATCTCGATCTTCGACACCACCGGATGGATGCTCGAGGTGGCGTGATTGATGTAGGAGATCGAGCCGGTCGGCGGCACCGCCTGCAGGTTGCGGTTGAACAGGCCGTGGGCCATCACCGAGGCCTTGAGCTCGCGCCAGTCGTCCTGGGTCGGGATATGGATGCCGGCGCCATCGAACAGGGCACGCACCTTGTCGGTCCTCGGCCGCCAGGCCTGCTCGGTGTACTGGTCGAAGTACGTGCCGCTGGCGTAGGCGGAGTCCTCGAAACCGGCGAAGCGCTCGCCGCGCTCGATGGCCAGCCGGTTGGAGGCGCGCAGCGCGTGGAAGGTCACCGTGTAGAAATAGAGGTTGGTGAAATCCAGGCCTTCCTCGCTGCCGTAGTGGATACGCTCGCGGGCCAGATAGCCGTGCAGGTTCATCTGCCCCAGGCCGATGGCGTGGGAGCGCGCGTTGGCCTCGGCGATCGACGGCACCGAGCGAATGTCGCTCATCTCGGAGACCGCGCTTAGTGCGCGCACCGCGGTCTCGACACTGGCGCCGAAGTCCGGCGCGTCCATCACCCGGGCGATGTTCAGCGAGCCCAGGTTGCAGGAGATGTCCTCGCCGATGTGGCGGTAGCCGAGGTCCTCGTCGTACTCGGTGGGCGAGTTGACCTGAAGGATTTCCGAGCACAGGTTCGACATGTTGATGCGCCCGGCGATCGGGTTGGCGCGGTTGGCGGTATCCTCGAACAACACGTAGGGGTACCCGGACTCGAACTGCAGCTCGGCGAGCGTCTGGAAGAGCTCGCGGGCCTCGATCTTCGACTTGCGGATGCGCGGGTCGTCGACCATCTCGTGGTACTTCTCGGTAACGCTGATGTCGCCGAAGGGCACCCCGTAGACCCGCTCGACGTCGTAGGGCGAGAACAGGTACATCGGCTCGTTGCGCTTGGCCAGCTCGAAGGTGATATCCGGGATCACCACGCCCAGCGACAGCGTCTTGATGCGGATCTTCTCGTCGGCGTTCTCGCGCTTGGTATCCAGGAAGCGCAGGATGTCGGGATGGTGGACGTTGAGATACACCGCCCCGGCGCCCTGACGCGCGCCCAGCTGATTGGCGTAGGAGAACGCGTCCTCGAGCAGCTTCATGATCGGGATGATGCCCGAGGACTGGTTGGCGATGCGCTTGATCGGCGCCCCGGCCTCGCGGACGTTGGACAGCAGGAAGGCCACCCCGCCGCCGCGCTTGGAGAGCTGCAGCGCCGAATTGATCGCCCGGCCGATCGATTCCATGTTGTCCTCGATGCGCAGCAGGAAGCACGACACCAGCTCGCCGCGCTGTTGCTTGCCGCAGTTGAGGAAGGTCGGCGTCGCCGGCTGGAAGCGGCCATGGATGATCTCGTCGAGCAGCGTCGTCGCCAGTGTCTCGTCGCCGCGCGCCAGGCTCAGCGCGACCATGCACACGCGATCCTCGAAGCGCTCCAGGTAGCGCTGGCCGTCGAAGGTCTTGAGGGTGTAACTGGTGTAGTACTTGAAGGCACCGAGGAAGCTCTGGAAGCGGAACTTCACCGCATAGGCCCGCGCGAACAGCGACTTGACGAATTCGAAGGCGTACTGGTCGAGCACCTCGCGTTCGTAGTACCCCTCCTCGACCAGATAATCGAGCTTCTCTTCCAGGGTGTGAAAGAACACCGTGTTCTGATTGACGTGCTGCAGGAAGTACTGGCGCGCCGCCTCGCGATCGGCGCCGAGCTGCAGCCGACCGTCCGCGTCGTAGAGATTGAGCATGGCGTTGAGCGCGTGATAGTCCAGCGTCTGGGCGCGCTGGGGGCTCGCGGCGGCGGCAGGGGTGGCGATTTCATCCGACATCGGCGGTCTCCATGGCCAGGCACTCGCGTACCCGGGCGACATCCTCGGGGGTGCCCATCAGTTCGAAACGGTAGAGAAACGGCACCCCGCACTTGTGGGCGATGACATGGCCGGCCAGGGCGTAGGCGCTGCCGAAGTTGGTGTTGCCACCAGCGACGACCCCGCGGATCAAGGCCCGGTTGCGGGGATCGTTGAGAAAGCGGATCACCGGGGCCGGCACCGCGGTACGCGGGTCGCCGTCACCATAGGTGGGCACCACCAGCACATAGGGGCGCTCGGCCTGCAACGACTCGCGGCGGCTGATGGGAATGCGCCAGGCCGGCCAGTCGAGCTTCTGCACGAAGCGGTGCGTGTTGTTCGACTGGGTCGAGAAATAGACCACATCGATCATGTGACGCCCTCCGCCTCAACCGACGAGCTGGCGAATCCGCTCGGGGCGGAACCCCGACCAGTGCTCCTCGTGACCCGCCACCACCACCGGCAACTGACGATAGCCGAGCGCTTCCACCGCCTCGCGACCCTCGGGTTCCGCGCTGATATCGACGACCTGATAGGCGACGCCCTGCTTGTCGAACGCACGATAGGTGGCGTGGCACTGCATGCAATCCGGCTTGCTGTAAATAGTAATACTCATGATAATCATTCCCTTACGAGTGGCGGGACGACAGGCTCGAAGAATGCCCGGCCTCGGCGGCCTGAACACCATATATGGTAGCCGATGTCAGAAATGAATCAAGATATGGTGCCCAGTCCGACTGGAGTCCTTGATCGAAATCATGGTCTCGGCGATGTGGCGCGACGCGAGTCACTCAGCAGGTAGTGTTCCAGCCCCCAGCGCAGCGGTGTCACCCGCCGGGCCAGGCCCAGCGCGGCCCGGCGCATGAGGCGCGCCGGGGGCCGGGTATCATTGTAGAGACCGACCACCGCCCGCGACGCCAGCCACAGCGGCCGGGTCGCCTGGCGATGGGCGCGATCGTAGGCCGCCAGGACATCGGCATCGCCGATATCGCGCCCCTGGCGCTGGCCACGGGCGATTTCCCCGACCAGCCGCTCGACACTGGCCAGCCCGACGTTGAAGCCGTGGGCGGTGGCGGGATGCAGGCCGATGGCGGCATCGCCGATCAACGCCAAGCGCTCGGCGTGCAACCGCTCGGCGTAGCCGATCCACAGCGGGTAGCCGTGCAGGTCGCCGACACGCTGCATGTCGCCCAGGCGGTGTCGGTAGAAGTCCGATACCGTCGCCGAGAAGGCCCCGGCGTCCAGCGAATGGAGCCACTCGGCCTCGTCCGGCGTCACGGTCATCACCACCGAGGCGGTGCGCCCGCTCAGCGGCAGCAGCGCCAGCGCCCGCCGGTAGCCGAACCACGACCAGGTCACCTGGTCATGCGCGTGCTCGTGAGCCATCCGGCATACCAGCACGTGACGCCCGGTGTCCTCGAGCTGGGCGGGCACGCCCGCCTGACGGCGCATCGCCGACAAGCGGCCGTCGGCGGCGACCACCAGCCGCGCGGCGAGTCGTTCGCCATCCTCGCGCAGCAGTACCCGCGAATCGGTGGCGGTCTCCAGCGCCGTGACGCCGGTACCGGCAATCAACTCGATGCGCGAGTCGGCCCGGGCGGCCTCGAAGGCCGCCCGACGCAGGTGACGGTTGGCGACGAACTGACCGAGCGGACGCACCGCGGTGGCATCGACCTCCGCGAGCGTCAAGGGTCGCGTGGCATCGCCGTCGTAGAGCTGCGCCGCGCGGATCGGCGCTACATGCGCCTCGGCGATGCGCGACCAGATACCGGCGGCCTCGAGCCGCCGCCGCGAGGCGTGGGTCAGAGCGATCTCGCGACCGTCGTCGGCAGGCTCGGCCAGGGCGGCCCGCGGGGCCCGGTCGATCACGGCCACCGTCAGCCCCAGCGCGGCCAGTTCCACCGCCAGGCAGAGCCCGGCCGGCCCGGCTCCGACGATCGCCACGTCCTTCATCGCTTGTGTCACTCGCGCCGCTCCTTCGCTCCTTTCGAGGTAGCGCCATCATAACCGCCGCGGGTCGCGCGCGGCGGCGCGGCGACAATCGGCCGCGTCGAGAACGCAAACGGCCCGGCGACGAGGCCGGGCCGTGGCTGGCGAATGCCGCCCCGCGCGGGGCTCAGGCGATGGTGACGTCCTTCGCCAGATAGACGTCCTGAATGGCGTTGAGCAGCTCGACGCCCTCCTTCATCGGCTTCTGGAACGCCTTGCGGCCCGAGATCAGGCCCATGCCGCCGGCGCGCTTGTTGATCACCGCGGTACGCACGGCCTCGCCGAGATCGGAATGGCCCTTGGAACCGCCGCCCGAGTTGATCAGGCCGATGCGTCCCATGTAGCAGTTGGCCACCTGATAGCGGGCCAGGTCGATGGGATGATCGGTGGTCAGCTCGTCGTAGACCTTGTCGTGGGTGTGACCGAAGCCGACCTTGCGGTAGCCGGCGTTGTTCTCGGCGAGCTTCTGCTTGACGATGTCGGCCTTGAGGGTGGCCGCCAGGTGGATCGCCTGCCCGGTCAGGTCGGAGGCGACGTGATAGTCGGTGCCGTCCTTCTTGAACTCGGGATTGCGCAGGTAGGCCCAGAGCACGGTGACCATGCCCAGTTCGTGGGCACGCTCGAAGGCCTCGCTGATCTCCTCGATCTGGCGCCGGCTCTCCGGCGAGCCGAAGTAGATGGTCGCCCCCACCGCCACGCAGCCCATGGCATGGGCCTGCTCGACCTGGGCAAACGGCGTCTGGTCGTAGACCGCCGGGTAGGTCAGCGTCTCGTTGTGGTTGAGCTTGAGCATCATCGGGATCTTGTGGGCGTAGCGCCGCGCCACCGACGACAGCACGCCGAGGGTCGAGGCCACGCAGTTGCAGCCGCCCTCGATGGCCAGCTCGACGATGTTCTTGGGATCGAAATACAGCGGGTTGGGCGCGAAGGAGGCCCCGGCGGAGTGCTCGATGCCCTGGTCGACCGGCAGGATGCTGACGTAACCGGTGCCGCCCAGCCGCCCGTGGTCGAAGATCGCCTGAAGGTTGCGCAGCACGTGGGGGCTGCGATCGGTGTCGGTCATCACCCGATCGACGAAGTCGGGACCCGGCAGATACAGGCTGCCCTTGTCGAATCCGCGGCACGAGTGATTGAGCAGGCTGTCGGCCTCGTCGCCCAGCAACTTGGCAATATCGGTCATCGTCTTGCACGCCTCCCTTGAGAGTGGTCCTTGCTGATCCCGCGGTGCGGGCTCCATCCTCCCATCTTGGCGTCTAGCGCCGCCGCTTTCCACCCCGGAGGAACGTCGCCGGCCACGCTCAACGCCCGCTATCTCGATTCAGCCACCAGGCGTAGAGCAGGCCGGCCACCATCAGGGCGACGGCGAACGCATAGATGCCCACCGAGATGGCGCTGGACACCAGGATGCTCCAGTCGCCGCCCGAGATGGACATGGCCCGGCGCAGGTTGAACTCCATCTCGCCGCCCAGCAGCAGCCCCAGCACCACCGGCACCGACGGGATCTCCAGCTTGCGCAGCGCATAGCCCAGCACCCCGAAGGCCAGCATGACGTAGAGATCGAAGGCACTGTTGTTGAGCGAGTAGACGCCGACGAACGCCACCAGGATCACCACCGGCATCAACAGCCAGGTGGGGGCGCGCAGCACTCGGGCGAACAGCCCCACCAGCGGCACGTTGAGCACCAGCAGCATGATGTTGCCGATGAACAGCGCCGCCACCAGCCCCCACACCATGTCGGGCTGCTGCTCGAACAGCAGCGGCCCCGGAGTGATGTTCATCGACAGCAGCAGCGCCAGCAGGATGGCCGTCGTGCCACTGCCCGGGATGCCCAGCGACAGCATGGGAATCAGCGCACCGCCGGCGGCGGCGTTGTTGCCCGCCTCGGGCGCCGCCACGCCGCGCGGGTCGCCGTTGCCGAAGTCGCCCTTGCGCCCCAGCCAGCGCTTCTCCAGCGTGTAGGAGAGAAAGCTGCCCAGCGAGGCGCCGGCCCCGGGCAGCACCCCGGCGATGAAGCCGATCAGCGAACCACGGGCGATGGTCGGCGCGCAGCGTCCGGCGCTGCGCATGCCGGGGATCGCCGAGCCCAGCTCCCGGCTGGCGCCGGTTGCCTGGCGGCGGTCCTCGAGGAATAGCAGGCACTCCGAGATGGCGAACAGCCCCACCAGGGCGGCGATGAAATCGATGCCGTCGTACAGCTCGTACAATCCGAAGGTATAGCGCGACACGCCGCTCGCCGGGTCGAGCCCCACCGTGCCCAGCAGCAGGCCCAGGCAGGCGGCGACGAAGCTCTTGGTGAAGCTGCCGCTGGTCACCCCGCCGATGGTGGCGAACGCCAGCACGAACAGCGCGAAGTACTCGGCGGGGCCGAAGCGAATGGCGAAGCCCACCAGCAAGGGCGCGAACAGTGTCAGGCCGATGGTCGCCACCGTCGCGCCGACGAACGAGGCCACCGCGGACAGCCCCAGGGCCTCGCCGCCGCGCCCCGCGAGCGCCATCGGATAGCCGTCGAGGGTGGTCATCATCGCCGGCTCGTCGCCGGGGATGTTGAGGACGATCGAACTGATGCGCCCACCGTACATGGTGCCGTAATAGACGCTGACCAGCAGGATCAACGCGGCGGTGGGCGACAGGCCGAAGTTGAAGGCCAACGGAATCAGCAGCGCCACGCCGTTAACCGGCCCCAGCCCCGGCAGGGCGCCGATCAGGGTCCCCACGGCACAGCCGATCAGCGCCAGGAGCAGATTCTGGGGCTCGGTGGCCACCGCGAAGCCGTGCAGGAGAAAGCCGAGGATATCCATGCGATGCCCCTCAGAAACCCAGGCCGGGGATGGCGGGCAGCGGAATGCCCAGCGCGTACTCGAACAATAGATAGAGGATCGCCGTCAGTGCCGCGCCACTGACCAGCGCCTGGCGCCAGGCGGCATCGAACAGGCGAATCAGCAGCACGCTGCAGACCAGCGTCGCCGGCAGGAACCCCCAGGGTTCCAGGAAGGCGGCATAGCCGCCCAGCACCACCAGCAGCCCGGCCTGGCGCAGCAGCGCTGCCCCCCCGGGCCAGCGCTGGTTGAGGCCGGGCCGGCAGATCAGGTAGAGCGCCAGAACGCCCAGCGGTACGCAGACCAGACGCGGAAACAGATCCGGCCCCACCGGCTGACGAAAGCCGGAAACGAAGGTCTGGGCGTGCCACCAGGCCACCACCGCCAGCAGGAGCAGCACGGCCCCGGCGAGACGGTCGCCGAGGGCCGCCGGACGCGGCGCGGCGCCGGGTTCGTCTGCCGTCACTGGATGACCCCGATCTCCCGGGAAATGCTCTCGACCTGGTCGGCGGTATCGCGGACGAAGGTGTCGAACGCGTCACCGCCACGCCACAGGGGCACCAGGCCGTTGCGCTCGGCGACCTGCTTCCACTCCGGCGAGTCGTAGAGGGTCTTCAGAGTATCGACCATCGCCTGGTAGTTGGCGTCCGAGACCTCGCCACCGGTATAGAAGCCGCGCCAGTTGTAGCCGGTCACGTCATAGCCCTGGGAGACCGCGGTGGGCAGGTCGTCGAAGGGCGGCGCCAGCGGCTCGTCGGCGAGCACCGCCAGCACGCGGACGTCCCCCGACTTGATGAAGCCCGCGATCTCGCCCAGGTCGGTGGACACGACGTCCACGTGGCCGCCCATCATCTGGGTCACGGCGGGGCCGCCGCCGTCGAACTGCACCCAGCGCACCTTGCCGGTCTGGTCGCTGGCCAGGCCCGCGGCCTTGGCCAGCATCAGCGCGCGTATGTGGTCCCAGCCGCCGGCCCCGCTGGACCCCGACAGCACCACCGACGAGGGATCCTCGACCAGCGCGTCGAGCAGGTCGTCGAGGCTCTGATAGGGACTGTCGTCATCGACCAGGATCACCCCCACGTCGGTGCCCAGCATGGCCAGCCAGCGCATGGTGTCGACGCCGCCCGGATAGCGGCCCTGGGCGATCTGGGTGATCCCCACGGTGCTGGTGGCCACGATCAGGTCGCTGTCATCGGCGCGCTTGCCGGCCACGTTGGAGAACGCCACGGCGCCCACGCCGCCGGGCATGTTGACCACCTGGACGGGGCTGTCGACCAGTTCGAGATCGTAGAGCAGCTTGCCCACGCTGCGGCAGGTGAAATCCCAGCCGCCACCCGGGTCGGCCGGCGCCAGGCACTCGCTGATCGGCAATGCCTGACTCGGGGTGCTGACGGCCAGGCCCGCGCCCAGCAACAGCGTCGCGGCGAGGGTCTGCAGGGGGCGCAAGGCGAGCGTGCGTGGAGAGATGGCCATGATTGTTGTTCCTTGTGTCGGTTCGTCTCGTCGTCATTCCGGTGAGGGTCAGATCGCACCCTCGTCGTGAAGCCGTTGCTGTTCGCTCTCGTCGAGACCCAGCTGGGTCAGGATCTCGCGGGTGTGCTCGCCCAGGGCCGGCACCGGCCGGTAGACCGCCGCCGGCGCCTCGCTCATCTTCACCGGGAAGCCGGTGGTGGGGACCCGGCCATGTTCGCCCTGGTCGAGATCCAGGCGCATCTGCTGGGCCTGGACCTGGGGGTCGTCGAAGGTCTCGCGCAGGCTGTGGACGCGCCCGCAGGGCACGCCGGCCTCGTTGAGATGCTCGATCCACTCGGCCACGCGGCGCGTGCCGATCACGGCGTTGAGACGTTCGCGCAACGCCTCGCGGTGGAGCATGCGCTGGGTATTGTCGGCGAAGCGCGGTTCATCGAGCAGCTCGAGGCAGTCCAGGGCGCGCAGCAGACGCTCGACCATGGCGTCGTTGCTGGGCGCGATCGCCACGTCGCCGTCGCTGGCCTTGAACAGGCCGTAGGGATAGACCATGGGGTGGTCGTTGCCGGTCCGCGCCGGCACCCGGTCGGTGGCGAAATATTCCGCGGCGAGATAGCCCATCATGCTGATCAGGCCGTTGGTCAGGGCGGTCTCGACGATGTCGCCCTGGCCGGTGCGCTCGCGACGCACCAGCGCGGCGCAAATGCCGAAGGCCAGGTTCTGGCTGGCGACCATGTCGCTGAGCGGCGGCGCGGCACGCATGGGCTCGCCGTCGGCCGGGCCGTTGACGCTCATGAAGCCGCTCATCGCCTGGGCGATGAAGTCGTAGGCCGGGCGGTCGCGATAGGGCCCCTCGGAGCCGAAGCCGTTGATCCGCCCCACCACCAGCCGCGGAAAGCGCCCGCGCAACGTGGCATCGTCCAGGCCCATCCTGGCCAGCACCCCGGGGCGGAAGTTCTCGACCAGCACGTCGGCGTCCTCGAGCAGCCGCCACAGGACCGCCTTGCCGCTCTCGCTGCGCAGGTCCAGGGTCAGGGAGCGCTTGTTGCGATTGAACTGGGCGAAGTACCAGCTGAAGCCCTTGACCCTGTTGCCCTGGGAGCGCACCACGTCACCACGCCGGGGCGGCTCGACCTTGATCACGTCGGCGCCGTGATCGCCGAGCATCTGGGTGCAGAAGGGGCCGGAGATCACCCGCGTGAGGTCGATGACGCGAATGCCCTCGAGGGAGCCGGCGGTCGGCAGGGAGAGTGGCGCCATGCTCACCCCCGGGCCGTGGCGACGGCGTCGCCGTCGCTGAGCGCCAGCCGCGGCCCGGCCTTGGAAACCTGCGCGGGCAGTGGTCGGCCCATCAGGCGCGTGGCCAGTCGACCGGCCTCGATCAGCGCCGTCAGGTCGATGCCGGTGTCGATGCCCATCTCGGTGAGCAGGTAGACCAGGTCCTCGCTGGCGATGTTGCCGGTGGCTCCGGGGGCGAAGGGACACCCGCCCAGCCCGCCGATGGAACTCTCGTAGCGGGTGACGCCGAGCGCCAGGCCCTGCATCACGTTGGCCAGGCCGATACCGCGGGTGTTGTGGAAGTGCAGCGTCGGCGACAGGGGGGGCGCCACCTCGCGCAGATGGCGGATGCGCTCGCCGACCAGCGGCGGCGTCGCCATGCCGGTGGTGTCGCCCAGCGACACGTGCCGTGCGCCGAGATCGGCGAAGGCGCGGGCGATGTCGCCGACCGCGCCGACGTCGACATCGCCCTCGAAGGGGCAGCCGAAGGCCGTGGCGATGGCGCCGCGCAGTTCGACGCCGCTGCCGTCGAGCAGCCGCGCGATCTCCGTGAAGCCCGCCAGCGAGGTGGCGATGTCGCGGTTGACGTTCTTGGCGTTGTGGGTCGGCGAGGCCGAGACGAACAGCACCACCGAGTCGATGCCGGCTTCCAGCGCACGCTCGGCGCCGCGCACGTTGGGCACCAGCGCCGACCAGTGCACGTCCGGGATATCGGCCAGCGCCGCCACCAGTTGCGCCGCATCGGCCAGGGCGGGCACCGCCCGCGGGCTGACGAAGGAGGTCAGCTCGAACTCGCGCACCCCGGCGGCCACCAGCGCTCGCACCAGGGCGACCTTGTCGTCGGTACTCAGCCGTGTCGCTTCGTTCTGCAGGCCGTCGCGCAGCCCCACCTCGGTGACATGCACCCGGGCGGGCATCGGCTGGTGCTGATCCATGACAGGGGCGCCTCGTCGAACCGGTTTCAATGGGTTACACGAGCCTACCCCTGTCGGGTCAGGTCACAAAAGCACGACTTTGGTCGCCCCATACGCCGCGAGCCCCGCCGGTCACTCCTCGGCCAGTGCCGGCAGCAGCACCTTCACCTTGCGGGTCAATGTATTGCGCCCCCAGCCCAGCAGCTCGGCGGCCTCGCCCTTGCGCCCGCCGGTGTGCTTGAGGGCGGTCTCGATGAGGATGCGTTCGAAATCCGGCACCGCCTCTTCGAGCAGATGGGTGTGCCCGGCGGCCAGCGCCCGGTCGGCCCATTCACGGAAGGCGCTGCGCCAGTCGCCGCTGGCCGCCTCGGTGCCCTCGACGTCGCGCAGCTCCGGCGGCAGGTCGTCGACCAGCACCTCGCGGCCCGAGGCCATCACCGTCAGCCAGCGACAGGTGTTCTCGAGCTGGCGCACGTTGCCCGGCCAGGGCAGCTTGGTGAGGTGCTGCTCGGCGTCCTTGGTCAGCACCTTGGGATCGGTGGAAAGCTCCTTGGCGGCCTCGGCGAGAAAGTGCTGGGCCAGCCGCGGGATGTCCTCGCGGCGCTCGGCGAGCTTGGGCAGGTGGACGCGAATCACGTTGAGGCGGTGGAACAGATCCTCGCGGAAGCGCCCGTCCTCGACCAGCCGCTCGAGGTTCTGGTGGGTGGCGGCGATGATGCGCACGTCGACCTTGACCGGCGTATGACCGCCGACTCGATAGAACTCGCCGTCGGCCAGCACGCGCAGCAGACGGGTCTGGGTGTCGGGCGGCATGTCGCCGATCTCGTCGAGGAACAGCGTGCCGCCGTCGGCCTGTTCGAAGCGCCCGCGACGCTGCGCGGTGGCGCCGGTGAAGGCGCCCTTCTCGTGGCCGAACAGCTCGGACTCCATCAGGTCCTTGGGGATCGCCGCCATGTTCAGGGCGATGAACGGGTGCGACCGGCGCGGGCTGTGCTGATGCAGTGCCTGGGCGACCCGCTCCTTGCCGGTCCCGGACTCGCCGTTGATCAACACGGTGATGTGCGACTGCGAGAGCCGGCCGATGGCGCGAAACACCTCCTGCATCGCCGGCGCCTCGCCGATGATCTCGGTGGTCAGGCCCTCGGGCACCGCCGCCGGCGACTGACGTTCGCGGGCATGGGCCACCGCACGGCGCACCAGGGCCAGTGCCTCGTCGACGTCGAACGGCTTGGGCAGGTATTCGAAGGCCCCACCCTGATAGGACGCCACCGCACTGTCCAGGTCGGAATGCGCGGTCATCACGATCACCGGCAGGTCGGGGTGGCTCTCGCGCAGCCTCGCCATCAGATCGAGGCCATCCAGTCCCGGCATACGGATGTCGGTGAGCAACACGTCCGGCGGATGGCGCAACAGGCTCTCGAGCGCGGTGTCGGCGCGATCGAAACTGGTCACTTCCAGGTCCGGCTGGGCGAGGGCGCGCTCCAGCACCCATCGTATGGCACGGTCGTCGTCGACGATCACGATACGAGCGACGTCAGTCATAAAGCCCTCCAGCGGGTAGCATAGGTTCGCCTCCGGCGAATGTCGCAAGATCAGCGCGTCCGGCGCTGCGTGTGCCTGCCGCTGCCATCAGTTCGCCTCCAGCGGAATCAGCAGGCGGAATTCGGTACAGCCGGGCTGCGAGTCGCACTCGATCAGGCCCTGGTGCTGGTGGAGGATCGACTGGGCGATCGACAGCCCCAGCCCGCTGCCCTCGGCGCGCCCCGAGACCATCGGGTAGAACAGCGTCTCGCGCAGCGCCGCGGGGATCCCCGGGCCGTTGTCGATGATCGCCACCTCGCAGACCAGCCGGTGGCGCTCCGCCCCCAGGGTGAACTGGCGCCGCGCGCGGGTGCGCAACGTCAGCCGGGGCCGGGCGACGCCGCTCTCCTCCATGGCCTGCACGGCGTTGCGCGCGACGTTGAGCACCGCCTGGATCAACTGCGACTCGTCGCCGTTGAGATCGGGCAGGCTGGGGTCGTAGTCGCGCACGTAGTCGACCCGTGAATGCTCGGCCTCGAGCAAGGCGCGCACCCGCTCGAGGACCTTGTGGATGTTGAGCGGCTCGTGGCGGACCATGTGGTTGGGGCCGAGCATGCGATCGACCAGATCGCGCAGCCGGTCGGCCTCCTCGACGATCACCCGGGTGAACTCGGCGAGCTGCGGGTCGGGCAGGTCGCGCTCGAGCAATTGCGCGGCACCGCGGATGCCGCCCAGCGGGTTCTTGATCTCGTGGGCCAGCCCCCGGGAGAGCACCTTGATGGTCTCCTGGCGACTGATCAGCGCCTCCTCGCGGGAGATGCGCATCAGCCGGTCGCGGGGCTCGATCTCCAGCAGCAGCTCGTCCTCGGCGAGCGGCGTCACCGTGAAGTCGACGGTGATCGATTCGCCGCCGACCAGCAGCAGGACCGCCTCGCGCTGGGTGAAGGGGTGATACTCCTCGAGCGCCTTGGCCAGCACCTCGGCCACGGCACCGCCCTCGCCCTCCAGGCATTCCAGCCGCAGGCCCTGGACGCGGCCCTGGCTGACCGCCAGCAGCGCCTCCGCCGCCGGGTTCAACCAGCGCACGCGCAGCGCGTCGTCGAGCAGGACGACCGCGGTGGTGAGATTCTCCAGCAGGCGTTGATACATGGCTCGTTCCGACATTCCGGGACTCGTTAGCTGTCGATTTGCAAAAAGCGCGCCACTCCGCGCAAGGCCGTAACGACGCGAGATCAGCGCCGTCGCCGCGCGCCGTTACGCACCATTATGGTGCAATCAATCAAACCCTGCCGCGCCAGAATGGCACGCCCGGGCAGGTGTCGTCGGCACCCGGCGGCGTTGCGGCGGTGCAGCACGAGACGGCGAAAATGGCACGTCGCGCCACGCCGGAACACCTTCCCGGCCGGCGCGGTCGCCTCAGTTGGCGGGGTTGTTGGGGTTGGCGGGCAGATTGACACTGGCACGCTGGACGTAGAGCGTCACCGGCGCACTGCGATGACGCACCTTGCCGTCGCCATCGAGCAGCTCGGCGCGCAGGGTGTGTTCGCCGCGATCCAGGTTGGTGAGCATGAAGGCACTGGTATGCAGGGCCGACTGGCTGACGTTGCCGTCGACGAGCAGGCGGACCTTGTGGTCCGGGCGCAGGTCGGGCTCGATATCGAGCATCACCTGGACGTTGCCGGCGGCCCCGGTGGGCAGGGTCTTGCCGTCCTGCGGCGAGGCGATGCGGAAGGTGGTATAGGGCATGAACGGCTGGCCGATGGCTCGCCTCGACGACGACGTCTCGCGGCTCGGGGCCGCCGACGGCGTCGCCGAGGGACTGGCCGAGGGCACCACGGTCAGCGGCGCCAGGTCGACGCGCTGGGCGTCGTCCACCGGCCGGTCGGTGAAGACCACGTTGCCCTGGGCATCGGTCGTGCGATAGACCGTCGCCGCCTGGGCCATGCTCCATGCCAGCCCCATCACCAAGCCCACCGCGAGTAGACGCCGCATCATCGTCCCTGCCCTCTCTGGTCATTGTCCCGCTCGTACCGGCCCCGGACGGCGGTCCTCCGGCAGTGTAACGCAAAACGAAAAAGGGGCCCGCCGTGGCGAGCCCCTTTCGGTGCGACTTGCGAGCAAGCCGGCGGAAGACGACCGGCACGGCCCGCGACAGACATCGCGAGCCGGCCGAGGCCCTCAGCAGCTGTAGTAGAGGTCGAATTCGACCGGATGCGTCGCCATGCGCAGGCGCTCGACTTCCTCGTCCTTCAGCTCGATGTAGGCATCGATCATGTCGTCGGTGAACACGCCGCCTTCGGTGAGGAACGCGCGGTCCTTGTCCAGGGCTTCCAGGGCCTGATCGAGGCTGTTGGCCACGGTCGGCACCTTCTTGCCCTCTTCCGGCGGCAGGTCGTAGAGGTTCTTGTCCATCGCGTCGCCCGGATGGATCTTGTTCTTGATACCGTCGATGCCCGCCATCAGGATGGCCGCGAACGCCAGGTAGGGGTTGGCGGTCGGGTCGGGGAAGCGGCACTCGACACGCTTGCCTTTCGGGCTGGACGTGTACGGGATGCGGATCGACGCGGAACGGTTGCGCGCCGAGTAGGCCAGCATGACCGGCGCCTCGAAGCCCGGTACCAGACGCTTGTAGGAGTTGGTCGAAGCGTTGGTGAAGGCGTTCAGGGCACGCGCGTGCTTGATGATACCGCCGATGTAGTAGAGGGCGGTCTCGGACAGACCGGCATAGCCGTCGCCGGCGAACTGGTTCTCGCCATCCTTCCAGAAGGAAGAGTGCACGTGCATGCCGGACCCGTTGTCGCCGACCAGCGGCTTGGGCATGAAGGTCGCAGTCTTGCCGTAGGCGTGGGCGACGTTGTGCACCACGTACTTGAGCTGCTGGACCTCGTCGGCCTTCTTGACCAGGGTGTTGAACTTGACGCCGATCTCGTTCTGGCCGGCGTTGGCCACTTCGTGGTGATGCACTTCCACCGCCTGGCCGATCGCTTCCAGGGTGTTGCACATCGCGCTGCGGATGTCATGGAAGCTGTCCACCGGCGGGACCGGGAAGTAACCGCCCTTGACGCGCGGACGGTGGCCCAGGTTGCCGCCTTCGACGTTGGTGGCCGAGGTCGCCCAGGCGCCTTCTTCGGAGGTGATCTTGTACATGGCGCCGTCGATGTCGGCACGCCAGTGGACTTCGTCGAAGATGAAGAACTCGGGCTCCGGACCGAAGAAGGCGGTGTCGCCCAGGCCGGTGGAGTTCAGGTAGGCCTCGGCACGCTTGGCGATGGAGCGCGGGTCACGCTCGTAACCCTGCATGGTGGCCGGCTCGATGATGTCGCAGCGCAGCACCAGGGTCGCGTCTTCGGTGAACGGGTCGAGGAAGCCGGTGCCGTCCTCCGGGCGCAGGATCATGTCGGATTCGTTGATGCCCTTCCAGCCTTCGATGGAGGAACCATCGAACATCTGGCCGTCCTCGAAGAACTCGTCGTCGATAGCGCTGGCCGGAATCGTTACGTGCTGCTCCTTGCCCTTGGTATCGGTGAAGCGCAGGTCAACCCACTTGACGTCGTGTTCTTCGATCAGGGCGAGTGTCTTCTCAGACATGATGTCCTCCACAAATGAGCATTTCGGGCTCGAATCGATAGCTTGCGTGTCCAGCGTCGTTTTAGCACGCCGACCAAGGATTGCCTATGACGTGCCGTTCTGGCAAACCAAATGCAGACACCGTGCCAAAATGGCGCAACCGTTTCGCACGCCATCTGACAACCCCATGAAATCCCAGTGAAAATTCGACGCCAGCGGGGCCGGCACGGCGCCGCGGGAACGCGCCCGCTCGCGCCATCGGGGTGCACCCGACAGCTGCTCGCACCGCAAGAATGCAAAAAAGGCGTACCAGGCACCAAATTGGTGCATGCGGCGCGAGACGCCGCCTGGCCCGGCCCCTTGCCGGGAATGACCCCTCTCAGCCCGGGGGCCTCCGGAAAAATCACTCCCCACGGTCTCGGAAATCAGCCAGCCGGGGCGTTGCAACCTTTTGAAACCGACAGCTACACTTGATTACATAACAAGAAACGCTATCAGGACACATGTGGGCCACGTCGGAGGGCAGCGGCCGTCCGACGTCGAGGAAGCCGGCGGCCTGCGTCGATGTCACGGTAAACGGCCATTACCGGATTCAGGACGCCCTCCCTATGAACTCGTACAGCGTCATCATCGATTCCCGACGTGGCTACTTCCGCCTCGCCCGCTTTCTCGCGGCGATCGAGCAGAACGCCCAGGGCTTCGCGGGGCGCCTGGAGACCTGGCTGGTGATCGACAAGCCGCGCAACCGCATGGATCAGCTGGCGGAAGCGCACGGTGCCCGGCAACTGCTGCTACCGAGCCAGCCCCACGGCAAGCGGCTCAACATCGCGTCCAACCACAGTCAGGCCGACGTGCTGGTGTTCATCGACCCCGTCATCGACCTGCCGCCGGGCTGGCTGGATTTCCTCGAGCAGACCCTGTTTCACCAGCACTGGGACGTCACGGCCCTGGTGACGGAGGGCTGGTTCGCGACGCACTGGCTGCAGCGCCTGCACCGTCCCGGTGTCCGCGTACCGATGCTGGCCATGCGACGCATCTGGTTCGAGCGGGTCGGCGGCTTCGATCCCGAGCTGGAGGGCGGTGCCGAGCAGGACCTGTTGAACCGGCTGAGGGCCTGCCACGCTCGCGTGCTGCAGCGCAAGCCATGGGAGGGGCAACGCTCGGCCGGGTGAGACGCTGCCCGTTAGGGAAATGCTGAATAAATCGACGAGCGAGATGAAGCGCGAGGCGCATGGAACGCAGAAAACGAGACATAACATGAAGTTAGGCGAGTTTTCGACCGGGCTGGCGTCCCAGTACCACGCAACGAAGCGATTCGTTGGGGACGCCGAGTCCGCGCAGGCATTTATGCAGCGTTTCCTTAGCCGGCAAGCCTTTAGTCGACCCCCGACCACCGCGGCGCCGCCACGCGGTATGATGCTTCCGAGGTTAGTCGTGCGCGAGGCGCACAAGGAGAGGCTATCCATGAACGGTCTGAACCTGGCCCAGGACCTGGCCTGCCGCCTGCGTGGTCACTGGCGGCGCAGTCTGGTCGCGCCCTTGTGGGGACGCAGCGCGATCCTCGTCCTGCCCCGGGTGGTCGATGACGAGGCCACCGCCCGCCTGCCCCACCGTGCCCCCTGGTGCCTGGGGCGCGAGAGCTTCGAGCGGCTGCTGCTCAGCCTCAGCGACATCGCCCGGGTGGTCAGCCTGGCGACGGTCATGCAACCCCATCACCAGCCACAGGCCTGCATCGCCCTGACCTTCGACGGCGCCTGGCGCGACGACCTCGACGCCGCCATGCCGCTGCTCGACCATTATGCGCTTCCCGCCAGCGTCTTCGTCAGCAGCGGCCAGCTGCAGCGTGCCCGCGGCGACTGGCGCGCGGTGATCGGCGACGGGCTCTGGCAAGGGCCGCATGCCCGGCGCATCCACGACGCGCTGGGCGATGCCGGCCTGCCCCTGCCGCCGGCGCCCCCCGCGCAGCGGGACACCGCCTACAGCCGCGCCCTGCGCGGCTACCTGCAGCAGTTGGCGGGCGTCGCCGCCCACCGGCTGGAAGCGGTGACCGACTACCTGACCATCGAACTCGATCTGCCGCCGCCGCACATCGACCCCTTCAGCATCCGGCGGCTGGAGAACGAAGGCCTGATCCGCTTCGGCACCCGCGGCATCGGTGTCGCGGCCCTCGAGGGCCTGGACGACGACGCGATACGCCGCCAGGTGCGGCGCTCACGTCTGGCGCTGGCGCGCCTGTGCCGGGAACCGCTGCCGGTATTCGCCTACCCCGACCGCAACCCCTCGGCCCGGGTCCGCCGCATCGTCAGGGAGTGCGGCGTGACCATCGGCCTGGCCCGCCAGGGCGGCTGGCTATCGCACCGCGACGACCCGCTCTCGCTGCCGCGCATCCCGCTCTCGCAGCCGCTGGCCCAGAGTCCGGGGCGCTTGTTCGACTACCTGCTCGGCCAGTTGTGACACCCCGGCGCCCGACGTCTCCCCTCTTACGGGGAACCGCCGGCGTCGCCCGCCTGCTCGATGATCCGGTAGACCCGCTCGCGCGCCTGACGGGCGTTGTCCGCCATTTCGCGGCGCAGCTTGAAGACCTCCGCGTAGACGTCGCCGGCACGGGTTGGATCGGCCTTCTCATCGCCATAGAGTTCGTGCAGCGTTTCCATCCGCTCGTGCAGGCGTTCCATCAGCGGCTGCTGGGACTTGTAGAACTCGCCCTGGATCCGGCGAATCTGCCGACGCTGATCATCGTTCAACAGGCGCTCGTCGCCGAACGGCAGAGCACCGCCCATCATGCCCGGGCCATAGCCGCCACCCATCATGCCCGGGCCATAGCCGCCACCCATCATGCCCGGGCCATAGCCGCCGCCCATCATGCCGGGGCCATAGCCGCCGCCCATCATGCCGGGGCCATAGCCGCCACCCATCATGCCCGGGCCGTAACCATCACCCATCATGCCGGGGCCGTAACCGCCCCCCATCATGCCCCCGTGGGCCAGGGCCAGACCGCTGACCAGCACGGTCGCCAGCACGCCACCCATCAATCCGCGTTTCATCGTCGCTCCTCCTTTATTGCACGACTACTGCAATACCGCGCGAGTCGACTCGCGCCGTGTCCCGTTAAGCCTATGAAGGAACGGCCGAAGCGGCGTTGATGCAGGTCACGACAGCGCAAAAGCCCGGAAATCGGGGCCGTGAAGGTGGCAGGGGTCACGGCCTAGACCCTATAATGCGCCCCTTATTTCCCTGCAGGATCCCGTCGTGATCGAGAAACTTCGCAACATCGCCATCATCGCTCACGTCGACCACGGCAAAACCACCCTGGTCGACAAGCTCCTCCAGCAGTCCGGCACCCTGGACCGCAAGGCCGAGGGGCAGGAGCGCATCATGGACTCCAACGACCAGGAAAAGGAACGCGGCATCACCATCCTGGCCAAGAACACGGCGATCCGCTGGCAGGCACCCGATGACGAGGTCTACCACATCAACATCGTCGACACCCCGGGACACGCCGACTTCGGCGGCGAGGTGGAACGCGTGATGTCGATGGTCGATTCGGTGCTGCTGCTGGTCGACGCCGTCGACGGCCCCATGCCGCAGACCCGCTTCGTCACCCAGAAGGCCTTCGACCAGGGGCTCAAGCCGATCGTGGTGGTCAACAAGATCGACCGCCCCGGCGCCCGCCCGGACTGGGTGATCGACCAGATCTTCGATCTGTTCGACAACCTCGGCGCCTCCGACGAGCAGCTCGACTTCCCGATCATCTACTGCTCGGCGCTCAACGGCATCGCCGGCCCCGAGCCGGACGCGCTCGCCGACGACATGACGCCGATGTTCCAGTCGATCGTCGACATCGTCGAGCCGCCCAAGGTCGAACTCGACGGCCCCTTCCAGATGCAGATCTCGGCGCTCGACTACTCCAGCTACGTGGGCGTCATCGGCCTGGGCCGCATCAAGCGCGGCAGCGTCAGGCCCAATCAGCAGGTCAGCGTGATCACCAAGGAAGGCAACACCCGCAAGGGCAAGATCGGTCAGGTGATGACCCACATGGGTCTCGAGCGGGTCCAGACCGAACAGGCCGAAGCCGGTGACATCATCTGCATCACCGGCATCGAGGATCTGGCGATCTCCGACACGCTGTGCGATCCGAGTGCCGTCGAGGCGCTGCCGGCGCTGACCGTCGACGAGCCCACGGTCTCCATGACCTTCCAGGTCAACGACTCGCCGTTCGCCGGCAAGGACGGCAAGTTCGTCACCAGCCGCAACATCAAGGATCGCCTCGAGCAGGAGCTGATCCACAACGTCGCGCTGCGCGTCGAGCAGGGCGAATCGCCCGAGAAGTTCAAGGTCTCCGGACGCGGCGAGCTGCACCTCTCGGTGCTGATCGAGACCATGCGTCGCGAGGGCTACGAGCTCGCCGTGGGCCGCCCCGAGGTGATCATCAAGGAGATCGACGGCGAGAAGCAGGAGCCGTACGAAGAGGTGATCATCGACTGCGAGGAGCAGCACCAGGGCGCGGTCATGGAGGAACTCGGCTACCGCAAGGGCGAGATGACCAACATGAACCCCGACGGCAAGGGGCGCGTGCGGCTCGACTTCATCATCCCCGCACGCGGGCTGATCGGCTTCCGCGGCCAGTTCCTGACCCTGACCTCGGGCACCGGCATCCTCACCAGCCGCTTCGACCACTACGGCCCGCTCAAGCCCGACGCCGCCATTCAGCGTCGCAACGGCGTGCTGGTGTCGATGGTTCCCGGCAAGGCGCTGGCCTATGCGCTCTACGCCCTGCAGGACCGCGGCAAGCTGATCGTCGAACACGGCACCGAGGTCTACGAAGGCATGCTGGTGGGCATCAACAACCGCGCCGACGACATGGTGGTCAACCCCACCAAGGCCAAGAAGCTCGACAACATGCGCGCCTCCGGCAACGACGAGAACATCGTCCTCACGCCGCCGGTACGCTTCACGCTCGAGCAGGCGATCGAGTTCCTCGACGACGACGAACTGGTCGAGGTCACGCCCAACCACATCCGCCTGCGCAAGAAACACCTCACCGAGAACGAGCGCAAGCGCGCCAAGAAAAAGTAACTCGCCACGGCCCGCCAAGCGCGGGCCGCTTCATTTTCTTGATCCAGGTCGTATTCCGGCCGTGCCCGGGAAACCACAGCGGCCAATTCTTGTCTCAAGACAATTTTTCCCGCCCGCGGCAGAGATATGGTGAAGGGGCTTTCAGTCGCCGACACGCAGTCCATGCAACATCGGCGTCGTCATCGTCACTTCAGGAGTTCCTGTCATGCGTACCGCCATGCTGCTTTCCGCCGCCGCACTCGCCGCCGCCGGCCTGGTCGCCACCAGCCCCGCCTTCGCCTACGGGCAGGGCGACTTCTACACCCGCTTCGGTGTCGCCAAGGTCGAGCCCAAGAGCGACAACGGCGAATTCGACGACCTGAACCTGGATGTCGACGTCGGTGACGACAGCGGCTTCGCCTTCACCCTCGGCTACCGCTTCACCGACAAACTGGGCGTCGAACTGCTCGCCGCCGAGCCCTTCAAGCACGACATCGCGCTCAACGGCGACAACCTCGCTTCCACCAAGCACCTGCCGCCGACCCTGACCCTGCAGTACTACCCGCTGGGCGGAACCGACGCGCGCGTCCAGCCCTACGTCGGCGCCGGTATCAACTACACCCACTTCTCCGACGAAGAACTCGATGTGGGCAGCCTCGACCTCGACGACTCCTGGGGCGCCGCCGCCCAGGTCGGTGTCGACCTGCTGATCAACGAGCACTGGGCGCTCAACGCCGCCGCCTGGTACATCGACATCGATACCGACGCCACCGCCACCATCGCCGGTACCGACTACGACGCCAACGTCGAGATCGACCCGGTCGTGGTCATGGGCGGCCTCAGCTACCGTTTCTGAGCCCCCGCACGGCACGCCGGCCCTGTCCGGCGTGCCGCCCCCATGGGCGTTCCCCCGCCACACGCGCTACCCTGTGCAGTGACACCACCAGCGACAGGGACAGCTCGCATGCACAAGCACATCGAATGGGACACCCCGGGCGAGACCAGCGTTTCCGCTCACTACGCCAAGGATCCCAACGACTACGGTGAACCTCACCCCGGCAGCATCCTCACCGGCCGCTACAAGGGCGCGACGGTGCGTATCCGGGTCGAGGCCTACCGCGACGCCACCAGCATCGGCGACGTGGTCGCCCTGATCGACCCCGGCAGCGGCGAACGCCTGCAGTCGCTCGGCGACTTGAACCTGGGCGACACGGTACGCCTGCCCGACGACAAGCGCGCCTTCCAGCCGGCCGCCCCCGACGACTGACACTCGCTCCCCGCCCCCGTGAAGGCGTATGCTGACAGCGCGGTGCCGAGCGCATCGCGCGTTATCGGTTTGTTGTGTCACGTTCTGTTTTTCGCGAACTACCGGCGAGACGATGCCCGATTCCAAGACACCGCCCGATGCCAAGACACCACCACCCCCGCGCCATGACTGGGCGCTGTTTCTCGACTTCGATGGCACCCTGGTGCCGCTCGTCGACCACCCCCGGGACACCCGTGTCTCCGCGCCGCTGCGCCGGTTGATCACCACCCTGGATCGCGAGCTGGACGGCGCCGTGGCGATCGTCAGCGGCCGCCCGGTGGCCGAACTCGAGCGCCTGCTCGGCCCGCTCGCGCTGCCGCTGGCCGGCGTCCACGGCCTGGAATGGCGCGACGCCGCGGGCGGCTATCACAGTGCCGTCGAGCACCCCGAACGCCTGGCCGCCTGCCGCGAGGCGCTGGCCGACTTCGTCGCCGACCGCGACGGCCTGCACTACGAGGACAAGCGCGTCGCGCTGGCCCTGCACTACCGCGGCGCCCCCGATCGCGCCGACGACTGCCGCCGCTTCATGGCCGACTGGCGGGCCAGGCTGGGCGAGGGCTTCGAGACCGTCGCCGGCAAGTGCGTCATCGAACTGCGCCCGGCCGGCGTCCACAAGGGCTCCGCCGTCGCCCGACTGCTCGACGAACCGACCTTTCGCGGCCGCCGCCCGGTGTTCGTCGGCGACGACGTCACCGACGAGGACGCCTTCCGCGAGGTCAACGCCCGCGGCGGGCTCAGCGTGCGCGTCGGCCGCGGCGGCGAGACCACCGCAACCTGCTATCTTGACTCGGTACAGGAGGTACTGACATGGCTGGAGAGTCTGCCAACCCGAACGACCTGAGCGCGTCGTCCCAACCGCGCCCCACCTCCCTGGAACTCGGCCTGATCGGCAACTGCCAGATCGGCGCCCTGGTCGATGCCGATGGCCGGATCGTCTGGTGCTGCCTGCCGCGCTTCGACGGCGACCCCTTCTTCTCGCAGTTGATGGACACCGCCGATCACGGCTACTTCGCCATCGAACTCAAGGACCAGGTCGAGTCCCGGCAGTACTACCAGCGCAATACCGCGATCCTGTGCACCGAACTCACCGACAAGTTCGGCAGCCGCATCCGCATCACCGACTTCTGCCCGCGCTTCAGGCTCTACGACCGGACCTTCCGCCCCGAGGCCGTGATACGGCGCGTGCAGTGCCTGGCCGGCACGCCGGTGATCCGCGTGCGCCTGCGCCCCACCACCGCCTACGGCGAGCCCATCACCGACATCACCCACGGCAGCCACCACATCCGCTACATCGGCCAGGGGCGGGTGACCCGGCTGACCACCGACGCCTCGATCACCCATGTGCTGCAGGAATCGCCGATCGTCCTCGAAGGCGAACTCAACTTCGCGCTGGGCCCCGACGAGAGCATCACCGAATCGGTCACCGCGCTGTGTCAGCGTTTCGAGACCCAGACCACCACCTACTGGCAGGAATGGGCCCGCGGGCTGGCCATTCCCTTCGAATGGCAGAACGCCGTGATCCGCGCCGCCACCACCCTCAAGCTCAGCACCTTCGAGGACACCGGCGCGGTGATCGCCGCCATGACCACCTCGGTGCCCGAGGCCGCCGACACCCAGCGCAACTGGGACTACCGCTACTGCTGGCTGCGCGACGCCTACTTCGTGGTTCACGCCCTCAACCGCCTGGGCGCCACCGCGACCATGGAGAACTACCTCAACTACATCATCAACCTGGTGGTCGGCGCCGCCGAGCACGAGCTGCAGCCGCTCTACGGGATCGGCGGCGAGGTACGCATCGAGGAGTACGAGGTCAGCGGGCTCGCCGGTTACCGCGGCATGGGGCCGGTACGGGTCGGCAACGCCGCCTATCACCAGGTGCAGCACGACGTCTACGGCGCCGTGGTGCTGGCCGCCAATCAGGCGTTCTTCGACGAGCGCCTGGCCCGCCCCGGCGACGAAGCGCTGTTCCGCCGCCTGACGATCCTCGGCGAACAGGCCGCGCGGCTGTTCGACAAGCCCGACGCCGGCATCTGGGAGTATCGCGGCCGCGCCCGCGTGCACACCTACTCGGCAATCATGTGCTGGGCCGCCTGCGACCGCCTGGCACGCATCGCCGCACATCTCGGTCTCGACGAGGACGCCACCCGCTGGCGCCAACAGGCCGACCGCATGCACGACGTGATCTGCCGCGAGGCCTGGAGTGAGCCGCGCCAGGCCTTCACCGAGAGCTTCGGCGGCGACACCATGGACGCCAGCCTGCTCTTGATGCACGAGCTCGACTTCCTCGCCGCCGACGACCCGCGCTTCGTCAGCACGGTCGGCGCCATCGAGGCCGAGCTGCGCCGCGGCGACCACCTGTTCCGCTACGCCGCCGCCGACGACTTCGGCCACCCCGAGAACGCCTTCAACATCTGCACCTTCTGGTACATCGACGCCCTCTGGGCGATCGGCCGCCGCGACGAGGCGCGCCGGCTGTTCGAGAACATGCTCGAATGCCGCAACGCCCAGGGCTTGCTTTCCGAGGATCTCGACACCACCAGTCACGAACTGTGGGGCAACTTTCCGCAGACCTACAGCATGGTCGGCCTGATCAACTCCGCCCTGCACCTGAGCCGTAGCTGGGAGGAAGCCGTATGACACGACTCGTGGTGGTCTCCAATCGCGTATCGATTCCCGAGGCCGGCAAACCCCAGGCCGGCGGCCTGGCGGTGGCCATCACCGGCGCGCTCCGCGAGCACGGCGGGCTATGGTTCGGCTGGGACGGCCGCGTCAAGCAGGTCCCCTCCAACCGGCCCAGCGTGGTCACCCGCGATGCCATCGACTATGCCACGCTGTCGCTCTCCAAGGAGGACTACGACGACTACTACCTGGGCTTCGCCAACGAAGTGCTGTGGCCGGTGTTCCACTTCAACCTCGGCGCCATGGACTTCCGGCTCGACTACGTGAAGGCCTACTCGCGGGTCAACGCCCGCTTCGCCGAAGGCCTGACCCCGCTATTGCAGGGCGACGAGCTGATCTGGGTCCACGACTACCACCTGCTGCCGCTGGGCAAGGAACTGCGCGAGCGCGACGTCCGCCAGCCGCTGGGCTTCTTCCTGCACATCCCCTTTCCCAGCTTCGACCTGCTGCGCGCGTTGCCCTGCCACCGCGAGCTACTCGAGGACCTGCTGTACTACGACCTCATCGGCTTCCAGACCGAGAACGATCGTCACGCCTTCCACGAGGCCCTGGTCGAGACCTTCGATGCCACCATCGACGGCGACCACGTCACCTGTCGTGGCCACCGGCTGCGCACCGGCGTCTACCCGGTGGGCATCGACGTCGATGAAGCCATCGCCGAAGCCGAACAGGCCATCACCCAGGACCCGGCCTGCCAGTTCCAGGCCGATCTCGGCAAGCGCGACCTGATCATCGGCGCCGACCGCCTCGACTACTCCAAGGGGCTGGTGCAGCGCTTCAACGCCATCGAGACGCTGCTCACCCACTTCAAGCACCGCCGCCAGCGCACCATCTTCATGCAGATCGCCAGCCCCTCGCGCAGCGCGATCCCCGAGTACGACGAGCTGCGCCGCCAGCTCGAGGGGCTGGCCGGCCACATCAACGGCACCTACGCCGACATCGACTGGCTGCCGGTGCACTACCTCAACCAGACCTACTCCCACGCCGACCTGATGGGCCTGTTCCGCGCCGCGCGGGTCGGCCTGGTGACCCCGCTGCGCGACGGCATGAACCTGGTCTGCAAGGAATTCGTCGCCGCCCAGGACCCCGACGACCCCGGCGTGCTGGTACTCAGCGAACTGGCCGGCGCCGCCCGCGAGTTGAGCGGCGCGCTGCTGGTCAACCCCTACGACGTGCACGACATCGCCAGCGCCATCGAGCGTTCCCTGAACATGCCGCGGGACGAACGCCGCCAACGTCACCGGCAGATGCTCGACGTGCTGCGCCAGAACAGCCTGCTGGCCTGGCGCCAACGCTTCATCGACGACCTCGCCCACCCGCCGGCCTGACCGCCACCCCGGCCGGCTCCCTGACGGAGTCGGCCGTGCCCGCAAGCCCCTGGTCGACTGGCAAAGCGCCCCACGTCGTGACTACCTTGATGGGCGAACCCGCCAGACAGGAGACACCGATGGCCGACCTGGGAACCTGCGCCTGCGTAGGCTGCGAACATGAAGTCACCAGCGAGCAGAGCGCCATGAGCGAAGGCCAGGCCTTCTGCTGCTCGGCCTGTGCCGCCGGGCATCCCGAGGGCATGTCCTGCGTCCACGAGGGCTGCCCCTGCACCGAGCTCAACCGCCCGGCCGCCGGCGATCTATCCCGCGACGGCGCCTGAACCGCCACCTTCGCGATATCCGTCAAGGAGCGACCATGCAAAAACAAGCCCGCGTGGAGCCGGTCTTCGCCGCCCGCGCCATGAACGAGAAAGTGACCGGCTGGGTGGTGATCGACGAAAGCCAGCCCGATAACGAGAACGTCGTCTCCGAGCACGACACCCAGGACGACGCCCTGCGCGCCGCCGAACGCTTCGAGAACGACGAACACTGAGTCCCGCGGCCCGCTCCGGCGGGCTGCCCGCCTTGTCCACCGAACGCCCCGCACCGGCTATACTCCAGACGCGGCATCCGCCGTTTTCGAGTACGCCCCCATGACACTCAGTGTCACCACCTGCTTCGCCTTCCTCGCCTTGCAACTGCTGCTTCTCGCGCATATCGACTGGCGGTTGAGTGCCGGGGCAAAGACACCTGACGAATCCACCGAAAAAGCGGCGCAAGCGCCGACCTCACCCGATCCGGCAAAGCTGGGCTAGAAAGACGAGCGTCCATCCCCTGTGTGGAATGACGCTCGGACTGCCTGGGCGGCAGCGAACGTAGGCCTCGGCCGGGCGGCGGCGCATGGAGATTTCTGAGCTGCCTGGGCGGCAGCGAACGGGCTGGGTAGCGCTCAGCGGGACCAGCGGCTTTTCTGAGCTGCCTGGGCGGCAGCGAACCGGGGCGGTTTGTAGTCGGGCGGCGGTGCGCCTTTCTCAGCTGCCTGGGCGGCAGCGAACCGGTACCACGCCTCGCTGGACGAGGGCTATGTTTTCTGAGCTGCCTGGGCGGCAGCGAACGAGCTGGATTTGCTCTTAGAGCTACCGCCCATTTTCTGAGCTGCCTGGGCGGCAGCGAACGAGCTGGATTTGCTCTTAGAGCTACCGCCCATTTTCTGAGCTGCCTGGGCGGCAGCGAACCAGCTGATCCCCATCTCATCGAGCACGCTGTCTTTCTGAGCTGCCTGGGCGGCAGCGAACGATGCGCACCTGGCTGAATGGCTGTGCAGATTTTTCTGAGCTGCCTGGGCGGCAGCGAACCATCTCCCGCCGCTTGTCCATGTACTGAGCATTTTCTGAGCTGCCTGGGCGGCAGCGAACCCTGTCGAGCCTAGCCCTGCGCCTCAGCATCATTTCTGAGCTGCCTGGGCGGCAGCGAACGGCGAGGGCAAGGGCTGCGGTTAAAGCATCCCATTTCTGAGCTGCCTGGGCGGCAGCGAACGGAAGATGATGCGTGACGCCGGGATCGACCCATTTCTGAGCTGCCTGGGCGGCAGCGAACGCTGCCCTGCTGCTGGCCGATCCACTTCCAACTTTCTGAGCTGCCTGGGCGGCAGCGAACGTATAGCCGGTGGGTGGCTCGGGCTTTTCGGGTTTCTGAGCTGCCTGGGCGGCAGCGAACCGCACTTGGCCGGCATAGTAGTCGGTCCACTCTTTCTGAGCTGCCTGGGCGGCAGCGAACCAGGCCGCCGGCGAGAAGCACGTCGAGGTGCATTTCTGAGCTGCCTGGGCGGCAGCGAACAGGCAGTTCTCACTGCTCGCGGGACGGCGATATTTCTGAGCTGCCTGGGCGGCAGCGAACGCGTGCTGGCGCCGCTCCCAGCGCTGGTAGTCTTTCTGAGCTGCCTGGGCGGCAGCGAACCGCAAGCGCTCGCTGATCTCGACGAGCTGGCCTTTCTGAGCTGCCTGGGCGGCAGCGAACAGTTCGGCGTATCGGCAGTGCTGCACGTTCCCTTTCTGAGCTGCCTGGGCGGCAGCGAACGCGAACTGCCGCTCGGTCGCCATTTTCAGGTTTTTCTGAGCTGCCTGGGCGGCAGCGAACGCGGCGGCGACGACCCGGGCGCTGCGCAATTGTTTCTGAGCTGCCTGGGCGGCAGCGAACTTGCGCCTCGTCCAGCCGTTCGAGCGGGTCGATTTCTGAGCTGCCTGGGCGGCAGCGAACCGGTGTCGGCGGCCGGTGAGGTTCTGCGCGGCTTTCTGAGCTGCCTGGGCGGCAGCGAACTTCTCGATGCCGACCATGTAATCGAGGACATGTTTCTGAGCTGCCTGGGCGGCAGCGAACAAATCATCGGCACAGTGACATGCCCGCATTGCTTTCTGAGCTGCCTGGGCGGCAGCGAACGTCACCGTATGGCGGGAGATTCGCCGCCTCAATTTCTGAGCTGCCTGGGCGGCAGCGAACCAGACCCCGGCGGCGCTGCCGATGCTGCTCGATTTCTGAGCTGCCTGGGCGGCAGCGAACTGGCGCTTGGCGTTGACCTCGGCGGTCTTGTTTTTCTGAGCTGCCTGGGCGGCAGCGAACATCTTGCCAGCCTCGGGAAGAACATTTATAGCTTTCTGAGCTGCCTGGGCGGCAGCGAACAGTGTTACTCAGTACGAGCGTGCCGTTAGCGATTTCTGAGCTGCCTGGGCGGCAGCGAACGTGCTCTGCGAGCTGGACTATGCGGGTGGGACTTTCTGAGCTGCCTGGGCGGCAGCGAACCTCTCGGGGCGTCATTGAGCGTTTCTGGTTCATTTCTGAGCTGCCTGGGCGGCAGCGAACGCCGAGGTAGTGGACGTGAAGCGAGAGGGCGATTTCTGAGCTGCCTGGGCGGCAGCGAACTGGCCGCTCTTACGTACAATGGCACGCCACTTTTTCTGAGCTGCCTGGGCGGCAGCGAACCGGCTGCACGCGGCCCTGCAGGGGCAACTGAGTTTCTGAGCTTCCTGGGCGGCAGCGAACAAGGAACTGCTGGAGAAGGCGGCGCGGGCTGCTTTCTGAGCTGCCTGGGCGGCAGCGAACCGGCACCGAGCAGGTGTCGGATGCCGGCTATCTTTTCTGAGCTGCCTGGGCGGCAGCGAACACATGCTCGGCCACGGCGCCGCCAATCCCGGTTTTCTGAGCTGCCTGGGCGGCAGCGAACATGCTGAAAGGGGGGACATTTTGACGGTCAGATTTCTGAGCTGCCTGGGCGGCAGCGAACACCTCGCCACAGAATACCTAAAGCACGCTTTTGTTTCTGAGCTGCCTGGGCGGCAGCGAACAGCATCAGCTCGGCGCGGCGATGCTCGGGGTTTTTCTGAGCTGCCTGGGCGGCAGCGAACGTTGAGCAGGTCACCGCCGACGTAGCGGCGAATTTTCTGAGCTGCCTGGGCGGCAGCGAACTAATTCCTTGGAATGTTGCGTTCCTGGCGACATTTCTGAGCTGCCTGGGCGGCAGCGAACGCGGTGACACCGCCACGCCCGCGCCGA
>NZ_QWBW01000024.1 GCF_004117855.1 Modicisalibacter coralii | reverse complement strand
ACCGCTCGACTTGCATGTGTTAAGCCTGCCGCCAGCGTTCAATCTGAGCCATGATCAAACTCTTCAGTTGAAAGTCTGATGGTCCGTTAGGCGGACCAAACCTGGCTCAAGGTTCAAACGTCTCTTGACGAGTCGCTTGCCTTGATATCATGTGACAGTGTCACCGTATCGTGGCCAAGCGCCCACATGAATTACCTGATCGACTTGTTAAAGAGCATCGCGTCGTTTGCCCGAAGGCGCCTCGCCGCGAGAGAGGCGTATTCTACCGATTCGCGCTGCGCTGTCAAGCCTCGGCGGCCGGTGCCGAACACCGGGCGAGATCCGCAATCGATCTCGGCCGCGCTTGACCGCTGACCCCGAAAGGCCGGCGAATCGTGGGAGCGAAGTCTACAGCCTTCGAGGCGATCCGGCAAGCGATTTGTTCACCGCCGCTCTCTAAAACCCTCGAAGAAACAGCTACTTGCTTCTCCCGTCACCGCCGGTGACGTGTCCCGTCGTCGGCAGCGGATGCGTACTTTACGCCTCACATTCGGCCCTGACAAGCCCTCGCCCGAGAAAAATTTCACGACCGCCCGAGACGGCTTATCCACACCCGGTCACGACCGCCGCCCGCCAACCCCTTGTGGATAACAAGACGCCCGCGCGAGGCGGGCGTGGGATGAATCACTTGAAGTCATTGCCGCGACGGATCAGGCGGGATCCTCGTCGCTCGCAGCAGCATCCTGCTCCGAGGCCTTGTCGGGCGCCGGCTGCCCCTTGAGCTTGCGCTTGGCCCCCATGATCGGCCCGGACGCCACGTAGCAGCCGAACAGCGTGAGCAGCATCACCGAGGGTTCCAGCGAGATCACCACGAAGCCCAGCACGATCGCCAGCAGGGCGACGAAAGGCACGGGTCCCTTGAGATCGATCTCCTTGAAGCTGTAATAGCGGATGTTGCTGACCATCAGCACCCCGGCGGCGGCCACGACGAAGGTCATCAGCAACTTGAAGGCGTAGGCCTCGATGCTGAAGTTGTGGAAGACCCAGACACAGCCGGCCACCAGCGCCGCTGCCGACGGGCTGGGCAGACCGATGAACCAATTCTTGTCGGTGGAGCCCAGCTGCACGTTGAAGCGCGCCAGCCGCAACGCGGCGCAGGCGACGTAGACGAAGGCGGCGATCCAGCCGATCTTGCCGACATCCTGGAGGATCCAGGTAAAGGCGACCACAGCCGGCGCCACCCCGAACGAGAGCATGTCGGCGAGGCTATCGTACTCGGCACCGAAGGCACTCTGGGTGTTGGTCAGTCGTGCCACGCGACCGTCCAGGCCATCGAGCACCATCGACACGAAGACAGCGATGGCCGCCGCGGCAAAGTCGCCGTTGATCGCCGCGACCACGGCGAAGAAGCCCGAGAACAGGGCCGAGGTGGTGAACAGGTTGGGCAACAGGTAGATGCCACGTCGACGGACCTTCTTGCCGTTCTCGACGGTTTCCTCGACGACATCGGTGTCGCGGGCGAATTCGCTGAATTCGGAGGTCGTGGAATGCTCGGCGGGTTCCCGATGAGGGTCTTGGGTCATAAATCTCGTTCCATTGCCGGATTCAGGCATGAGAGCGCATTCTACACCCTGCTGTCAGTAACGATAGGCGGCGACCGCACCGGTACGCCACCCAAAAAACACCGAGGGCGCGGATCCCTCCGCGCCCTCGGCTGTCGCTGAAACATCCTCGACGCGTCAGTTCTTGCTCTTGTCGACCAACTGATTGGCGGCGATCCACGGCATCATCGCGCGCAGCTTCTCGCCGACCTGCTCGATGGGATGCTCGGCATTGAGGCGACGCTTGGCATGCATCGACGGGTAGTTGGTGTTGCCTTCCTGGATGAACATCTTGGCGTATTCGCCGGTCTGGATGCGCTTGAGGGCATTGCGCATCGCCGCCCGGGATTCGTCGTTGATCACCTCGGGGCCGGTGACGTACTCGCCATACTCGGCGTTGTTGGAGATCGAGTAGTTCATGTTGGCGATGCCGCCTTCATACATCAGGTCGACGATCAGCTTGAGCTCGTGCAGGCACTCGAAGTAGGCCATTTCCGGGGCGTAACCCGCTTCGGTCAGCGTCTCGAAACCGGCCTTGACCAGCTCGACGGCACCGCCGCAGAGCACGGTCTGCTCACCGAACAGGTCGGTTTCGGTCTCGTCGCGGAAGGTGGTCTCGATGATGCCGGTACGGCCACCGCCGATCGCCGCCGCGTAGGACAGGGCGATCTCCTTGGCCTGACCGGAGGCGTTCTGTTCGACGGCGATCAGGTCGGGGATGCCGCCACCGCGCGTGAACTCGGAGCGCACGGTGTGGCCCGGCGCCTTGGGCGCGATCATGATCACGTCGAGATCACTGCGCGGCACGATCTGGTTGTAGTGGATGTTGAAGCCGTGCGCGAAGGCCAGTGTCGCTCCCTGCTTGAGGTTGGGCGCGATCTCGCTTTCGTAGATGGCCTTCTGGTTCTCGTCGGGGGCGAGGACCATGACGACGTCGGCTTCGCGGCTGGCATCGGCGACGCTGGCGACCTTGAGGCCGGCCTCTTCTGCCTTCTTGGCCGACGACGAACCGGCACGCAGCGCGACGGTGACCTCGACGCCGGATTCCTTGAGGTTGTTGGCATGGGCATGGCCCTGAGAGCCGTAGCCGACGATGGCAACCTTCTTGGCCTGGATCAGCGAAAGGTCGCAATCCTTGTCGTAATAAACGCGCATGGTGAACTCCGTGATGATCGTGTCTCGAGGATGAATGCGTCAGCGTTGATGGCCCGCCGTCTAGCGCGGCGTGGTCGGAGCGCCGCGGCTAGCCCCACGGGGCCGGAGCGCGGCGACATCCTGTGTCGTGTCTGGCGCTCACGATACGACAGGCAATGCATTGCGTAAAACGCTATATTTGCAACGTTTCAATTCACTTACTGCAATGCGCTCATGGACCTGCGACCGCTACACCATTTCCTGGCCCTCGCCGAGACCCTGCATTTCGGCCGCGCCAGCGATGCCTGTCATGTCAGCCCGTCGACGCTCAGCCGAACCATCCAGCAACTGGAGGCGAGCCTGGGCGTGGCGCTGTTCGAACGCGACAACCGCAGCGTAGCACTCACGCATGCCGGCCGGTTGTTTCAGCGCTACGCGCGCGACACGCTCGAGCAGTGGGCGCTGTTGCGCCAGACCCTGATGGAGGAGAGCGGCGAGTTGACCGGCGAGCTAAGCATCTACTGCTCGGTGACCGCCAGCTACAGCTTCCTCTACGAGCTGCTCAGCGAGTTTCGTCTTCGCCACCCGCGCATCGAGATCAAGCTGCATACCGGCGATCCGGCCGACGCCATCGCCCGGGTGCTGGGCGGCGACGAGGACATGGCGATCACCGCCCGCCCCGAGGCGCTGCCCGCCCAGTTGGCCTTCAAGCCGATCGCCACCTCGCCGCTGGTGTTCATTGCCCCCAGCGAGGCCGCCGGCTGGCTGCCCGCGGTCGGCGACCCGCCGGACCGCGAGACGTGGGCACGCACGCCGATGATCCTGTCCGAATCGGGCCTGGCCCGCGAACGCACCGACGCCTGGTTTCGCCGCTTCGGGCTCAAGCCGACCATCTACGCCCAGGTCGCCGGCAACGAAGCGATCGTCAGCATGGTGGGGCTGGGCTTTGGCGTCGGCGTGGTGCCCCGCATCGTCCTCGACAACAGCCCGCTGGCCGACCGCGTGCGCATCCTCGAGGTGACGCCGCGACTGGCCCCCTACGACGTCGGCCTGTGCGTGCTCGACAAGAAGCTGCGCAACCCGCTGGTTCGCGCACTCTGGGCCCAGGTTCCCGACGAGCCGGCACGAAAAAGCCGCCCCGAAGGGCGGCTCGAGAACAGCGAACACTGACGCTCAAAGGCTGAGAATCTTGTCGCCGCGGGAGATCCCCGAGACGCCGGTTCGCGCGACCTCGAGAATGCCGATCGGCGCCATCGCCTGCAGGAAGGCATCCAGCTTGCCGGCATCGCCGGTGATCTGCACGGTGTAGACGCTCGGCGTGACGTCGACGACCTGCGCGCGGAAGATGTCCGCGGTGCGCTTGACCTCGTCGCGCTGCGCGCCCAGGGCCTTGACCTTGACCAGCATCAGCTCGCGCTCGATGTGGTTGCCCTCGGTCAGATCGACCAGCTTGACCACGTCGACCAGCTTGTTGAGGTGCTTGGTGATCTGCTCGATGACCCGGTCGTCGCCCACCGTGGTCACGGTCAACCGCGACAGGGTGGCATCCTCGGTCGGCGCCACGTTCAACGACTCGATGTTGAAGTTGCGTTGCGAGAACAACCCCACCACGCGGGACAGGGCGCCGGGTTCGTTTTCCATGAGGATCGAGATGATATGGCGCATCAGGTCCGCTCCGTCTTCGAAAGCAGCATGTCACGCATGGAGCCCAAGGGCACATGCATCGGATAGACGTGCTCGCGCGGGTCGACGTAGATGTCCAGGAACACCAGTTCATCCTTGTCGGCGAACGCCCGCTCGAGCGCCGGTACCAGGTCTTCCTCGCGTTCCACGCGGATCGCGGTGAAGCCGTAGGCGCCGATCAGCTGCTGGAAGTCGGGTAGCGACTCCATGTAGGAGTGCGCATGGCGCGACTTGTAGTTGAGATCCTGCCACTGGCGCACCATGCCCAGCGACTGGTTGTTGAGATTGACGATCTTCACGCCGATCCCGTACTGCTTACAGGTGGACAGTTCCTGCATCATCATCTGGAAGCTGCCCTCGCCGGTGATGCAGACCACGTCGTCGTCCGGGTAGCTCTGCTTGATGCCCATCGCCGCCGGAAAGCCGAAGCCCATGGTCCCGAGCCCGCCCGAGGTGATGAAGCGGTTGGGCTTGTCGAACTTGTAGTACTGCGCGGCGAACATCTGGTGCTGGCCGACGTCGGTGGTGATGAACGCCTCGCCGCGGGTGAACTCGCAGATCGACTCGATCACCTGCTGGGGCTTGAGCAGCTCGCCCGGCGCGGCTCGCTCGTAGAGCTTGCCGTGGCGCTCCCCGCGCCAGCCGTCGATGCGCTGCCACCACTCGTCGAGCGCCTCGGGGTTGGCCGGCTCGCGGCCCTGCACCAGGCTGATCATCTCGCTGATCACGCTCGCCGCGGGGCCGACGATGGGGATGTCGGCACGCACGGTCTTGGAGATCGAGCTGGGATCGATGTCGACGTGGACGATCTTCGCCGTGGGGCAGAACTTCGAGGTGTTGTTGGTCACCCGGTCGTCGAAACGCGCACCGATGGCGATGATCAGGTCGGCATGGTGCATGGCCATGTTCGACTCGTAGCTGCCGTGCATGCCCAGCCAGCCCAGCGACTGGCGGTCGCTCTGCGGGTAGGCGCCGATCCCCATCAAGGTGGTGGTGATCGGATAACCCAAGCGCCGCACCAGGTCGGTCAGCGCCTCGCTGGCATCGCCGGTGACCACCCCGCCACCGGTGTAGAACACCGGGCGCCGCGCTTTCAGCATCAGCTCCACGGCCTTCTTGATCTGCCCGGTATGGCCGCGCGTCACCGGATTGTAGGAGCGCAGCTTGACCTTCTTCGGATAGACGTACTCGTAGCGTTCGGTGGGCGAGGTCATGTCCTTGGGAATGTCCACCACCACCGGGCCCGGTCGTCCGGTGGACGCCAGGTAGTAGGCCTTCTTGAGGACCGTCGGAATCTCCGACGGGTGACGGATCGAGAAGCTGTGCTTCACGACCGGCCGGGTCACGCCGACGATGTCGGTTTCCTGGAAGGCATCCTCGCCGATCAGGTGACTGGCGACCTGACCGCACAGCACTACCATGGGAATCGAATCCATGTAGGCGGTGGCGATGCCGGTGACGGTGTTGGTGGCGCCGGGGCCCGAGGTCACCAATACCGTGCCGGGCTTGCCGGAAGCTCGCGCATAACCGTCGGCGGCGTGGGTCGCGGCCTGTTCGTGGCGAACGAGGATGTGTTTGACGGCATCCTGGCGGAACAGCGCATCGTAGATGTGCAGCGCTGCGCCACCCGGGTAGCCATAGATGTATTCGACGCCCTCATCCTGCAGGAAGCGGGCGATCATATCGGCGCCGGAAAGCAATTCCACTGTGTTTCTCCCCTAGAGGTCTCGAGTGCCATCTCGCCACCCTGGCAAGGGTCGCGAAAATCGAGTGCGGCGGTATGCCGCTGCCGGCCGCTGCCGGCACCTGATGCCAAACCCTGGCGTTCTTCGGCCCGGATGGGGCCTGCACTCTACATCGCGACGGATCGCCGCGTCGGGGGTTGGGCCAGGCCAGGCGGTTAGCCTGTGCCCGGAAGTCCTTACGGGCGGGTAGAGGCGATGACGCCTACCCTTCGCGCGGCGATGGGGGATTGCCCGCGGGAGCCACGCCCACAATCAGGAACGGTCAAGATTCCAATAGCCGGGTAAGTGTGTCAACCGCGCCGACCGTCATGAAGCGTATCGGCCCGCCCCACGATCGGGCGGGAGACCGTGTCGTACCGGCCCCTGGGAGACCAAAGTCTAACGACGAAAATTCGCGTATCCCGCCGTTGCTTGCTGTAATAGGCCGGCTGACACGATTCACCCAGCCCGTTCAACTCCGACAGCCAGCGAAGATGCCGGTGGGCATTTTCTCTCCAGGCTGAATCGATTCACTTTCGCGGAGCCCGTCCCTTGGCACTGGCCCGAAGGAGGAATACAACAATGTCCCGTATCGTCCAGTGGTCGGTCACGGTGGCGCTGGCCGGCTTTCTGTTCGGCTTCGACACCGCGGTCATTTCCGGCGCCGACAAGCCCATTCAGACCCTGTGGGGGCTGAGCGACCTGCAGCACGGCCTGCTGATCATGTCGATGGCCCTGTGGGGCACGGTGATCGGCGCCATCAGCGGCAACTGGCCCACCGACCGGCTGGGCCGGCGTGCCACCCTGTTGCTGATCGGGGCCCTCTATCTGGTCTCGGCGGTGGGATCGGCGCTCGCCACCGACCCTTACTGGTTCTCGTTCTTCCGCCTGATCGGCGGCATCGGCGTCGGCGTCTCCTCGGTGGCGGCCCCCACCTACATCGCCGAGATCGCGCCGAGCGAACGTCGCGGTCTGCTGGTGGGCCTGTATCAGTTCAACGTGGTGTTCGGCATCCTGATGGCGTTCGTCTCCAACTACGCGATCGGCGTGCTGGTCGACGCCCAGGCCTGGCGCTGGATGCTCGGTGTCGAGGCGGTCCCCGCCCTGCTCTATACCCTGATGGTGTTCCGCGTGCCGAAGAGCCCGCGCTGGCTGATCCTCAAGCGCGGCGACGTGCAGGGCGCCGCCGCGGTCCTGCGCCAGCTCGACCCGCGCGCCGACGTCGACGCCCAGATCGCCGAGATCCGCGCCGCCGAGGACAGCGAGCAGCAGGCCCATGCGCCTTTCTTCTCCGCGCGCTACCGCCTGCCGATCCTGCTGGCCTTCTTGATCGCCTTCTTCAATCAGCTCTCGGGGATCAACTTCATCATCTACTACGCCCCTCGCGTGCTCGAGGAAGCCCAACTGGGCAGCAGCGTCGCCCTGCTGTCGACCGTGGGCATCGGCGTGATCAATCTGCTGTTCACCATGCTCGGCATGGCGCTGATCGACCGCCTGGGTCGGCGCACCCTGCTCTACATCGGCTCGGTGGGCTACATCGTCTCGCTGGTGCTGATCTCGCGCGCCTTCTTCGTCAATGACCTGGGCGGGCTCGACGTGCCGTTGCTGCTGTGCCTGTTCATCGCCGCCCACGCCATCAGCCAGGGCGCGATCATCTGGGTCTTCATCTCGGAGATCTTCCCCAACCACGTGCGCGCCCGCGGCCAGTCCTTCGGCAGCTCGGTGCACTGGATCTGCGCGGCGACCATCACCCTGCTGATGCCCACGGTGCTGGGCCACTTCAGCGGTGGGCCGGTGTTCGCCTTCTTCGCGGTGATGATGGTCCTGCAGGTGCTGTTCGTGGTGTTCCTGATGCCCGAGACCAAGGGCGTCTCGCTGGAAGCGCTGCAACGTCGCCTGACTCGTACCACGGCGGCGTCACACGGCGACAGCGCCCGCCCGGTCGGGGCCGCGAGATCCTGACCCGCGGCTTTCGGCATGCAAAGAGCCCGCCTCCCTGGAGGCGGGCTCGTCTTTTACAGCATCGGTCCCGGAGGCCGACGAATCGGCTTACTGCTTGGCGAACGCCAGGTGGCCGTCTTCGGCGGTGACCCGGATGGTGTCGCCGGGGGCGAAGCGTCCCGACAGCAGCTCCTGGGCCAGCGGGTTCTCGAGCCGGCTCTGGATCGCCCGTTTGAGGGGGCGAGCGCCGAACACCGGGTCGAAGCCGACCACCGCCAGTTGGGCCATGGCATCGTCGGAGACCTCCAGGGCCATGTCGCGCTCGGCCAGCCGCTGACGCAACCGCTGGAGCTGAATGGCGGCAATCTGCTGGATCTGCTCCTGATCGAGCGGATGGAAGACCACCACCTCGTCGATGCGGTTGATCAGTTCCGGCCGGAACTGCTGGCCGACGACCTCCATGACCGCGTCCTTCATCCGCGCATAGGCCTCCTCGCCCTCGCCGGCCAGACGCTGGATCAGGTCGGAGCCCATGTTGGAGGTCATCACGATGACCGTGTTGCGGAAGTCCACGGTGCGCCCCTGACCATCGGTCAGCCGCCCGTCCTCGAGCACCTGCAGCAGGATGTTGAAGACATCCGGATGGGCCTTCTCCACCTCGTCGAGCAGCAGCACCGAATAGGGCCGGCGACGCACCGCTTCGGTCAGGTAGCCGCCCTCCTCGTAGCCGACATAGCCGGGAGGCGCGCCGATCAGCCGGGCCACGGAGTGCTTCTCCATGAACTCGGACATGTCGATGCGCACCATCGCCTCCTCGGTGTCGAAGAGGAAATTGGCCAGCGACTTGCACAGCTCGGTCTTGCCCACCCCGGTCGGGCCGAGGAACAGGAAGGAGCCGTTGGGCCGGTTGGGATCGGCAAGCCCGGCCCGCGAACGGCGCACGGCATCGGCGACCGCCTTGACCGCTTCGTCCTGGCCGATCACCCGCTCGTGGAGCGCCTCTTCC
The DNA here is from genome assembly GCF_004117855.1 of Modicisalibacter coralii. Taxonomy (GTDB): domain Bacteria; phylum Pseudomonadota; class Gammaproteobacteria; order Pseudomonadales; family Halomonadaceae; genus Modicisalibacter; species Modicisalibacter coralii. Next base: position 78,031 of record NZ_QWBW01000024.1, on the reverse strand, counting down.
ATGCGCAGCAGCTTGTCGCGCTCCCCCTCGAGCATCTTGGAGACCGGGATGCCGGTCCAGCGTGACACCACCTCGGCGATCTCCTCCTCGGTGACGTTGGAGCGCAGCAACTGATGGGTCGAGGTATCGCCCTCGGCCTCGCTGGATTCGGCGATCTTCTTCTCCAGCGACGGGATGACCCCGTACTGCAGCTCGGACATGCGTCCCAGGTCGCCCTGGCGGCGTGCCGCCTCGAGGTCGATACGCGCCTGCTCGAGCTCGGCCTTGAACTGGCTCCATCTTGAGCTGGATCAGGCGGCGATCGAGACGGTCCATCTCCTCGGGCTTGGAGTCGAGCTCCATGCGGATCCGCGACGCCGCCTCGTCGATCAGGTCGATCGCCTTGTCGGGCAGCTGACGGTCGGTGATGTAACGCTGCGAGAGCTTGGCCGCGGCGATGATCGCGCCATCGGTGATGTCGACGCCGTGGTGGACCTCGTAGCGCTCCTTGAGCCCGCGCAGGATGGCGACGGTGTCCTCCTCGCTGGGCTCGTCGACCAGCACCTTCTGGAAGCGCCGCTCGAGCGCGGCGTCCTTCTCGATGTACTTGCGGTACTCGTCGAGGGTCGTCGCCCCCACGCAGTGCAGCTCGCCGCGCGCCAGGGCGGGCTTGAGCATGTTGCCGGCGTCCATGGAGCCCTCGGCCTTGCCGGCGCCGACCATGGTGTGCAGCTCGTCGATGAACAGAATCACCCGGCCCTCTTCCTTGGCCAGTTCGTTGAGCACCGCCTTCAAGCGCTCCTCGAACTCACCGCGGAACTTGGCGCCGGCAAGCAGCGCGCCCATGTCGAGCGACAGCACGCGCTTGTCCTTGAGCCCTTCCGGCACCTCGCCGTTGATGATCCGCTGGGCCAGGCCCTCGACGATCGCCGTCTTGCCCACCCCGGGTTCGCCGATCAGCACCGGGTTGTTCTTGGTGCGCCGCTGCAGCACCTGGATGGTGCGGCGGATCTCGTCGTCGCGTCCGATCACCGGGTCGAGCTTGCCCTCGGTGGCGCGCGCGGTGAGATCGAGCGTGTACTTGTCGAGCGCCTCGCGGTTCTCCTCGGCGCCGGCGTCGTCCACCGCCTGACCGCCGCGCAGACTGTCGATGGCCGCGACCAGCGACTTGCGGCTGAGCCCGGCCTGGGTCAACACCTTGGTGATCGACTGGTTCATCTCCAGCGCGGCGAGCAGCACCAGCTCGCTGGCGATGTACTGATCGCCACGCGCCTGGGCCTCGCGATCGGCGAGGTTGAACAGCCGTGCCAGATCCTGGCTCATGCTCACGTTGCCGTCGAACTGGCCGACGCTGGGCAGGCCGTCGAGGTACTGGCTCAATCCGTCGCGCAGCTTGGCGACGTCGCCGCCAGCCTTCTGCACCAGGCCCTTGAGGCCGCTGTCGCGGGCATCGAGCAGCGCGGTCAGCACATGGCCGGGGTCGAGTTGATTGTGACTGCGGCCCACGGCCAGGGATTGCGCCTCGGCCAGGGCATTCTGCAGCTTGCTGGTCATGCGATCGATACGCATCGAAATCCTCCATTGGGGTCTGACGCGATCGGACGCGCCATGTTTCCCGTGATTCACGTTGACACTATCAATGGAGGTATGCTTGCTCTTTTCAAGCGTTTCGCATGAAAAATTCGCTGCGACAGACTGCCGCAGACAAATTCCATTCATGAAAAGGGCTGACCCGGAGAGCATGCTGATACCGCGGCGGTGCTGCGGTATCAATGCCGCCAAGGGCACCAAGACCCCGGATGGCACTGATGACTCGACAACAAGTGATACTGGCTCTGGTGATAGGCGGCAACTGGCTACTGATCGCCGTGCTTCATCTGATCTATCGAATTTACACCGTGCGCCGTTATGACCGGCAACTGACGAGGGCTGGAGTACCGCCCGCGGCTTTCGACCTCTTGGGCGGGCGCATATGGCTTTACATGCACGCGGTATTAACGCCGCACTGGTTCGAGCGACTCAAGCGCCGGGAATACCTGTTTGATCCGGCATTGCTCGCGCCAGTGATCAAGCCGCTGGACAAACCACTGATGGTGACACAACTCGTTGGCGCCGCGCTGACGCTGGGACTCATGCTGTTTCTCAAGTTCGGCACGTGACGCCCCGTCTCGCGACGCGGCCAGGACAAGCACTCAGCGCAGCCAGATCATGCTGGCCATGCGGCCGGTCACGCCGTCGTCGCGGCGGTGCGAATAGAAGCGCCCTTCGCAGGCGGTGCAGAAATGGCCACCACTGACATGCGAGACACCCAGGCGCTCGAGACGCAGCCGGGCGAGCTTGTAGAGATCGGCCATGTAGTGGCCGAGGCGATAAGGGCTGGGCTCGAAGGCACTGTCGGCCTCGGACTGGAAGGCGACGAAGGCATCGTAGACCTCGCGACCGACCTCGAACTGGGCATTGGAGATCGCCGGCCCCAGCCAGGCCATGAGTTCCGAGGGCGGGGTATTGAGTGCCGCCACGCTGGCTTCGAGCACGCCGCCGGCGAGACTGCGCCAGCCGGCATGCGCCAGCCCCACCCGCGTTCCACGACGATCACAGAAGAACACCGGCAGGCAGTCGGCGGTCAGGATCACGCAGGCGTGGCCCATGTCCGTGGCAATGGCGGCGTCCGCCTGCGGCGGCGTGTCGAGGTAGGTCTCCCGAAACGCCTGGATCACCGTGGCTCCATGGATCTGTTCGAGCCACAGCAGCGGCCGGGCATCGCCGACCTGCTCGGCGAGCAGCGCCCGGCAGCGACGCACCGTCGCGGGATCGTCACCGACGTGCAACGCCGGGTTGAAGGCGGCGTAGGCCCCCTGGCTGGGGCCGGTCTCGCGGGTGGTGACGAAGGCGCCGACGGTGGGCGGCGCCGGCCAGTCCGGCAGCAGCAGCGTGGGCTGTTCGCTCATGTGCGCTCCTCGTTGTCGGCGCGCAGGCCGTCCAGCAGCACCATCATGTCATCCGGCAACGGCGCGCGCAGGGTCAGCGTCTCGCCGCTGGCGGGATGGACGAAGGCCAGCTTGCGGGCGTGCAGCGCCTGGCGCGGGAAGTGGCGCAGCAGATCCTTGAGGTCATCGCCGGCACCGGCCGGCAGCTTGAGCCGCCCGCCATAGAGCGCGTCGCCGATCAGCGGGTAGCGCCGATAGGCCATGTGGACGCGGATCTGGTGGGTGCGCCCGGTTTCCAGGCGGCAACGGACATGGGCATGCCCCCGGAAACGCTCGACCACCCGATAATGGGTGACGGCGGGCTTGCCCGAGGCGTTCACCGCCTGGCGCTTGCGATCCCGTGGGTGACGGCCGATGGGCTCGTCGACGGTGCCACCGGCGATCGGCACGCCGGTCACCACCGCGTCGTACTCCCGCGACACCGTGCGCGCCTGCAACTGCTCGACCAGCGCGGTCTGCGCCGCCAAGGTCTTGGCCACCACCATCAGCCCGGTGGTGTCCTTGTCGAGACGGTGAACGATCCCCGCCCGGGGAATCGCCGCCAGTCCGGGGCAGTGATGCAGCAGGGCATTGAGCAGCGTGCCGTCGGGATTGCCGGCGGCAGGGTGCACCACCAGCCCGGCCGGCTTGTCGAGGACCAGCACGGCGTCGTCCTCGTGGACGATGTCGAGTTCGATGGCCTGCGGCGTCCAGCGCACCTCGTCTTCCAGCACCGCGTCGAGTACCAGGCGTTCGCCGCCGAACACCTTGTCCTTGGGCTTGGCCCGGGCCCCGTCGACGGTCAGCGCGCCGTCCTTGATCCAGGTCTTGAGTCGTTCCCGGGAGTAATCCGCCAGCAACTCGGCGGCGGCCTGATCGAGGCGCAACCCGGCCATCGTCTCGGGAATACGCGCGTCACGGTGCAGCGTCTCTGACATAGCGTGCGAAGTGCCTGTTGGATACGGAGGGGGGTTTTGACCCCGGGGCCTGTCCCCGCCGGTCGGGTGTGCTTTATAGTGGAGCCCTTTACTTGCGCCCCGATTTGGGCCGATTCTACCACGGCCTTAGACGATTGCCCGACACGAGGACGATGATGCGCGTTTCCACCCTTGCCGCCCTGGCCCTGGCCGCCACCCTGCTGGCCGGCTGTGCCAGCAACGAGGTGGCACCCGACCTTCAGGAGCAGCAACTCTACCAGCAGGCCCAATCATCGCTCGATGCCGGACGCTACAACGCCGCCATCAAGCAGCTCGAGGCGCTGGACACTCGCTACCCGTTCGGCCGCTACGCCGAGCAGGCCCAGCTCGAGCTGATCTACGCTTACTACAAGACCGAGAACTGGGAAGCCGCGCGCGCCGCCGCGAGCCGCTTCATCCGCCTGCATCCCGATCATCCGCAGGTCGACTATGCCTACTACCTGCGCGGCCTGGCCGCCTACGAGGCCGGTCGTTTCAGTCTCGAGGGACTCGAGCTGATCGACATCTCCAAGCGCGACCTGGGCGCCTCGCGCGACGCCTACGTCGATTTCAGCGAACTCGCCCGCCGCTTCCCCGGGAGCCCCTACGCCGCGGACGCCCGCCAGCGGGTCATCTATCTGCGCAACGTGCTGGCCCGCCACGAACTGCAGGTCGCCGACTTCTACCTGCGCAAGGGGGCCTACGTCGCCGCCGTCGATCGCGGCAAGTGGGTCCTGGAGCACTACCCGCGCGCCCAGGCGACCCGCGATGCCCTGGCGGTGATGGTCGAGGGGTACCTGGGCCTGAACATGCGCGACCGGGCCCATGAGGTGCTCGAGACGCTGGTCGAGAACGATCCCGACAACGCCCGTCTCGACGGCAAGACCTTCGAGCCCCGGTACGTCGACGCCAAGCCGCTGACGCTGTAACGCCCCTTCGGGTAGCCGTAAGCGATAAGCGATGAGCTGGAAGAAACACCAACCACCGCGCTGTCTTGGCAGATGGCGATTCTTCCAGCTTCCAGGCGCGTAGCGCCGCTCTTACAGCTTATGGCCCCGGCGAAGCCGGGGTCATTCCCCGGGCTGCCAGCCGTTGACGATCGGGTAACGCCGGTCGCGACCGAAGCCCCGCGTGGTCACGCGCACCCCGACCGGGGCCTGGCGGCGCTTGTATTCGTTGCGGTCGACCAGCTTGACCACCTTGTAGACGTCCTCGCGGGAGAAGCCGGCGTCGATGATCGACTCGGCGCTCATGTCGCCCTCGATATAGCGCTCGAGGATCGCATCCAGCACGTCGTAGCCGGGCAGCGAATCGCTGTCCTGCTGGTCCGGCGCCAGCTCGGCGGACGGCGGCCGAGTGATCACCCGCTCGGGGATCACCGGCCCCTGGGCGTTACGCCACCGGGCGAGGCGATAGACCCAGGTCTTGTAGACGTCCTTGAGGGCGTTGTAGCCACCGACCATGTCGCCGTAGAGCGTGGCGTAGCCCACCGCCATCTCGCTCTTGTTGCCGGTGGTCAGCACCATCAGCCCCTTCTTGTTGGAGATCGCCATCAGCAGCACGCCGCGACAGCGCGACTGCAGGTTCTCCTCGGTAGTGTCCTGCGGGGCGCCGGCAAAACTCTGCGCCAGGGTCTCGTTGGCCGCCTCGACCATCGACACGATGGGCAGCACCTCGTAATGCACGCCGAGCAGGCGCGCCTGTTCGGCGGCATCCTCGCGGGAGATCTCGGCGGTATAGTGATAGGGCATCATCACCGCCTGGACGCGGTCGGGGCCCAGGGCATCGACGGCGATCGCCAGCGACAGCGCCGAGTCGATCCCACCCGAGAGCCCCAGCACCACGCCCTGGAAGCCACTCTTGTTGACGTAATCGCGCAGCCCGCTGACCAGAGCACAGTAGAGGCTGTCCTCGACCTCGGGGAGCGGTTCGATCTCGCCGCGCTCGGGCACCCAGTGCGCCCCGTCGGCCAGAAAGCGCACCGGCATCAGCCCGGCCTGCCAGTGCGGGGCACGGACCTGCAGCTCGCCGTCGCCATCCACCACCAGCGAGCCGCCGTCGAAGACCAGCTCGTCCTGACCGCCGATCTGGTTGACGTAGACCACCGGACGCCGGGCCTCGCGGGCCCGCCGGGCGAACAGCTCGAGCCGCTCGGCGGGCTTGTTCTGGTGGTAGGGCGAGGCGTTGAGGGTGACCAGCATGTCGGCGCCGGCATCGCGGGCCTGGATGACCGGCGCGCCGTCCCACAGGTCCTCGCAGACCAGCACACCCAGCTTGAGGCCACGATGCTCGATCACCAGCGGGGCATCGCCGGGGGTGAAGTAGCGGCGTTCGTCGAAGACCAGGTAGTTGGGCAGCGCCTGCTTGGCGTATTCACCCAGCCATTCGCCGTTGTAGAGCACCCCGGCAAGGTTGAAGTGACCGCCCTCGCGATGCCCCGGGTAACCGATGATCACCATCACGTCGCGGGCCACCTTCTCGGCCATGCGCGTGCGGGCCGCCTCGAGGCGCAGCTCCATCGACTCGCGGAACAGCAGATCCTCGGGCGGGTAGCCGGTCAGGAACAGCTCGGGAAAGACGACGACATCCGCCTTGTGCTCGATGCGTGCCTCGCGCACCGCCTCGATGGCGCGATCCGCGTTGCCGGGAATGTCGCCCACCAGCGGGTCGAGTTGGGCCATTACCAGGGTCAGGTCTTGCATGGCTGGGTCGTTCCTCGAATTGTCTGCGGCCGCCCCGGCAGCCTGACTGCCTTCCCGGCGCGGCCTGGGTCCGGAAATCACGGGGCTCGATTGGCGAGGCAACGCGCTGCCTTTACACTACCCCCATCACCTCATTGTCCCGCATGGATCGCCGCCTGCAAAGCGCCGGCCCATCCAGTAGGGGAGACCACTCGGGATGAACCTCTTGCTCATACGCCTGATCATCTTCGCGGTACTGTTCTGGGCCGGCCTCAAGCTCTACCGGATGTACCGGGAATGGAAGCTCGCCCAGGACAACGACTCGCGCCCCGAGGCCATCGACGATGGCCGCATGGTGCGCTGCGCCTACTGCCGGGTGCACCTGCCCGAACAGGACGCCGTACGCCGCGACGCCCTGTGGTTCTGCTGCGAGGGCCATCACTCGCGCTTCCTCGAGGAGCAGCAGCCCAAGGGCTGAGCCGCCTCCGGCCCGAGCGACCCTCCCCGGACGGGCGATCACCCTTCGCCGTCGACGCCCGGCAAGGCGTAGGGAGCCGGGTCGACGATCGGCTCCCTGCCCAACAGCTCGTCCACCAGCAGACGGGTCGACGCCGGCGCCAGCACCAGGCCGTTGCGGTAATGACCGGCGTTGACGTGGAGCCCCTCGATGCCCGGCACCGCACCGATCCGCGGCACACCGTCCGGTGAGCCGGGACGCAGCCCCGCCCAGTGGTGCTCCACCGGGCAGTCGGCGAGCCCCGGCACGATCCGCGTGGCGCTCTGCCACAGCGACTCGCGCGCCTCACGGGTCGGGGTCTTGTCGAACTCGACCTCTTCCAGTGTCGAGCCGGCCAGGACCCGGCCGTCGCCGCGCGGAATCACGTAGCGCCCGTCGAGCAGCACCACCCGTTCGACCAGCCCCGCCGGCGCCTTGAACAGAATCATCTGCCCCTTCACCGGGCGTACCGGCAGCGCGACGCCCACCGACCTCAGCAGACCGGCACTCCAGGCCCCCCCGCAGACGATCACCCGCTCGGCGTGAAAACGCCCACGCGCGGTCTGCGCGCCCACGACACGCTCCCGCTCGATCAACAGCCGCTCGACCCCCGCGCCCTCTTCCAGCGAGACCCGCGGCATCGCCGCCAATCGGGCACGCAGCGCCTTGACCAGGCGCGGATTGCGGATACTGCCCAGGGTCGGCATCCACAATGCCTGTTCGAAGCCCGGCGCCGCCTGCGGCTCCTTGCGATAGATGAACTCGCCGTTCACTCGCTCGAGCGGCTTGCCCATCTCGCGCGCCCAGGCGATCGCCCGCGCCTCGTCGTCGACGCGCAGGTAGAGCAGCCCCTTCTGGCGATACTCCGGATCGATGCCGGTCTCCTCCAGCAGTCGCAGGGCCAGTTCGGGATAGAAGCCCTCCGAGTAGCGCGACAGCGCCGAGATCGGCCGGCTGTAGCGCCACGGGTAGAGCGGCGAGACGATACCGCCGCCGGCCCAGGAAGCCTCGCCGCCGCACTGGCCACGTTCGAGCACGGTCACGTCATGGCCGGCATCGGCCAGTTGCAGCGCCGTCATCATGCCGATGACGCCGCCGCCGATGATGAGGAAATCTCTCACGTGAATATCCGCTTTTTCTTACAGAAATTTAGAAAACAATAGATATTGTCATAGTTGACTTAGCCCCAACGCACACGAAGGCAGGGCGACATGAGAGTCAACCAACAACCTGGCTTCACACTGATAGAACTCATTGTTACATTGGCGGTATTGCTTATAACACTGAGCTGGGCAGTTCCTGCCTTTGAAAGGCTAGTTGCCCGAAATGCGATTGCCTCGGATATTGCTCGGCTCAGAACAGCAGTGGCCTTGGCCCGGAATACAGCCGTCACCCGAGAAACCACCATTTCCTTGTGCCCAAGTCCAGACCAGAAGAGATGCACCGGGAACTGGTCTGCTCCGTTACTCGTCATACAAGGCCCGTTCGATGGCGACCATATTTCCGCAAGCACCAAGATTTTAAAGGTCATGCCGGAAGGAGCCGTATCGAATGTGAAATTCAGAAACAATTACCGCTGGCTCCGCATAGCCGCCTCGGGGTGGCCAAGAGGATACAATGGCACATTCAATCTTTGCGATAAAAGCGGCGAATCAGCCGCCTTGGTCATGAGCAACACCGGTAGGCTTCGCTTGGGCGGCAGCGCGCAATGTGACAACTAGAAACAGTCATCGACATTGCCGGTACCCGCGATGTACCGCTGCCCAGTTTGGTCGATCGACAACTTGCCACACTCCTTATCTGGTGCCTGAGCCCCCTTGGGTATTGCTTCAATAATAAACGTCTGAGACTGCGGCTGCTTATCAGAAAACTTCACATCATAGCGGTTTTCATTGGACAGCTCGGAAACACACTGATTGGACGGCAGAGGCTGCTTGTTACCTGACACCAAATAAGACATGTTCGAGGTATAACGACGCTCCATCCCCTGGGCCAATTCCGCCAGGCAGGCCACGGCACGCCCCCGCCACGTATCTGTGACGTGCCTTTGATAGCTAGGATAAGCGATCGCCGCCAGAATCGCGACTATTGCAACCACGATCATCAACTCTATTAAAGAAAAACCTTGTTGCCTAGCACTGTAAGACTGGCTCATCCTGTTCACGCGGCCTCTTCTATTAGTTGAATATCTGTCGCCAAGACTGGCGCCCGGTTGCACCCGGCGAAGCCTTGGTATGCGTACCGCCACCATTACCACCAACAGTACCGGCCAACACGTCCTCACCGTTTTGTGGATCATTAACCGTCACCTGCGACTCTCCGCTGCCGAGCTGCAACCCCGCAACCACCTGAACATTACCGGCCTGATCCGTGATATTGTCACCAGTATCAATCTCTTCATCGCCATTAACATCGAAAAAGGCTCGTGTCCCACTGCCACCGGTATCAATACGCAGGCTGTAGACATAGCCATTGACACCCGCAGAACATTGCCCAAAGAGTGGCACCAATGTCGAAAACAAAGCACGCTGATGGTAAATACCCGTAGGCAGTGACGGCATAGAGACCATGCGCTCTCCCTCCGGCAATTCCAGATACCAGCCCCGTTGAGTGGCAGCTACAGGATAATTGGAAACGCCACGGACCGCTTGGTCATTCAAGGTAGCATTAATCGTAACGGACTGCTTGACCAGATTAGGACTGACAGCATCCACTGGCTCCGAGCCCGCACTTACTCGATCTTCTAATCCGTAAAGACGCTGTATACTCCGATCACTACGGTCGCCGACAAACTGAAAACTCCCGGTTCCAAAAAGCACCATGAGAATACTGGGGTTGCCGGGCTTGAATTCCAGCTGAGGAGGCGCGGTAATAGGCTGAGAGGGATTTCCTTGGAGCAATTTTACAGGATTACTGTGCAAATCAGTCAGATCAAAACGCCACATGTTCCCCTGTTGGTCTCCGGCATAGGCAAAGGTGCTGACTTCCTTGTAATCAGGCCAGCGGGTCGCGCTAGGTGGTGCCAAGCCATTAGGGTCCTGAGGCCTGTCGGCTTTGGTATCGAAGCGTTTGATGAGATCTCCGCTTAGCAGGTCTACCACGAAAAGGCTTGCCCGCCCGGAAACGCTATTGTAGCCATTCCCAAACAGTGCAACCCAGCGCGGCTCCCCCTGATAAGTGATCCGGGAGATGGCAGGGCGAGTGACGCCCTCGCCTAGATGAGGGCTAGAGAACTCCCAAAGCACAGCCTCTGGCCCAATATCACCCGGATTACTGACATCGATCGCAAAAACACTTCGCCCCCCGCCTCCCATGGTCCCGACCACCACGGCCTGTGGCCCACCACCTATCTTCACGTTACGTGCCACAGCCGACCCATCGACGAAGTATCGATGAACATAACTGGGCCGCATCAACGATGCGATGGGTGGAGCTTGACCGGGAGGAGCGGTCACAAGTTCACTCGGAAGATAAGCGAATAGCTCTTTACCAGTATCCGCAGAAAAGCCATGTAGCATCCCGTCATTGGCGCCTACAAACACCATGCCGGGCCGGCTATCATTTTGGGGCGGAGAAAGCAAGAAGGGAGCACTATTAACGATATCCCCGAGTAGATTAGGAACTTTTTGACCCTCGGGGGTTCGGTCACGCAGACCCTCTACGTTCACACCCTTCAACCAACGTATCTGATTGATATCCAAATCGCTACTCTGGGTAGTCAACTTCGCCCCCGCTCCCGCTTGCGAGGTAAGCAGCAATCGTTCTTTTGGCGACTGCTTACGCAACATTGCCTCCGCATCCCATAATAGCTTTTTTTTACCACCAGGGAGTAATTGATACCCTTGAAACCGCCCTGACCAATCAGTACTACGAAACCCAGCAGTAAACATTCGACTATTTTCATCAATGGAGTCTCCATTGACCGCAACCGGTACCACCGAAGCTTCATCTTGCGCAACGATAGTGCCGAGCACATCATCCAGTCCTTTAACAAAGGACTGGGGATCTCCAGCATTAAAAAAGCCACCATGACCGTTAACCGAGGCATGCAAGAGGTCATCCAAGCGTGCCCGATCAGCTCTTTTCGTATCACCACTATTAAAATCGGCTGCGCTGGGCCAATTGACTTCCTGCCCCGAGGCCACCGCCTGCCAAGCGCTTTCGGGGTTGATATTGCCCTCCACGCCGAAGCCGATGCCGAATGTACTCATGTGCTGCCAAAAGGCCGGATCCTGGCCATTGACAGGCACGTTGTTGGCCAGCTTTTCCCGTAGATCGTGTTTCCAATAATACATGGCAACATCAGCCAGGGTAGCACTGACAGCATCGCTATAGGGTGCATTGGCTGGATAGCGATAGCCTTGCCCGCCGGGTCCTTCTATTGCAGGGCCGGACTCTCCATCTGAGTTATCGATCTCGTCAGGATTGCCACCACTCCAATAACCATCGGTCATTAGTAGCGCATAATTGGCGCGACATGACTGGAAATCAGTAGACTGCTTGGAGCTGGGGTCATCACGCCAGGGTTCACTCTGCTTTGCAAAGTAATTCCCACTACGCTGCAAGCCTAAGCGCAGAGGGGTGCCATCCGCAGGCACATCATGTGTATAGAGTCGTTCAAAGAATTTTTCCCGCCCTTCACCACTGAACGCCCTGACCCCGGCTACCACCTCTCCTTCGCTTACATCCTCGTTGCTATTGAGAGTATCGAAACCTACTCGAACTGACTCACCCAGTTGCGAAAAGGCTTCACCGATTCCTGCACGAGCAGCTAATGTCCGTGACCGGTAGTACGTATACCAATTGGCAAAGTTTTGGATCTCTTCTGAATAACTGCAACTTGGCTCAGTGGCACCAGCATTGCTACAGTCACTACGATTCGCACGACCCTCTCCTTTAAAAGGTGCATTGGCCGGGCGAATTTCTACGCGCCGATAATTTCTTGTATCACCGTACCCTCCCCCTAGGTAAGTATAGTATACCGCTGGAAAGAAGGACTCATGTGTTCTATATGAACAAAACAAGAAAGCACACTCTACCTGATAGTAGCATTGAGAAGGGCCATCAGCGGTTGCCGAGTCGCACGCTAGCCAACGGTCTGCCGTCTGCGTTGTCCACGCAGTCAAGTCTCGCCCCCCCAAAGTGACCCGTCTAGGGTTATGAGGGGCATTGTTGGGATTCGCAGGCGCCATTCTGCTGCCATCTGCCTTGACCCAGGGCAAGTAAGTAACGGACGGATTATAGTACAGGGCATTTGCCTGAGGAGAACGACTGTATGAATTATAAACATTGTCCACATCAAAGGTGGGAACGTTATTCGAGTATTCTCCCGCGCCAAGACCTGATTCATAGACACCCCTCGACCGCGGATAGATAAATCGTGCATCACCGACTATATGTGACTCTGGCATCACCTCAAACCGCATTGAGCCTGAATCATCGATGACGAACATCAAGTTAGGATCGACACGAACGCCTACAGACAGCGGGGTCGTAGCCAAATCAGTAGCGCCAGCATTTAAAGAAAAACCCAATAACAAAAAAAATCTTATCAGAAAGCGCATGACTAGCTACCCCTTACTCATGAACGACATCTCACTCATCAGGAACATACCAACTTTGCAAAATAACCTGACTGTTAGGTGAGCCACCATAGCCTATCGCAGTAATCTGATAAATAGGCTTTGGATTAGTATCATCATCGCCTTCCCCTGCTTGCCCTTCGAGGCCACTCGGATGCCAAATATGGTACTGAGGATTGCTACTCAACCGGCTATCGCCTAAAGCATAGGTATTGACCTTGCTACCTGGAGCCCACGCTTCATCGTGAATGCCGTTACCTTTTTTTGCCTGCCCTTCAGCCCAACGCAAGGTCGCTTCTGCCGCCTGGAAGGCCATGTCGTGATCACGCTGGTTGCCGACCATATTTTCTTGCAACGTTGCACTTTGTATAGACGACAGCCCCAAAAGGCTCAAAATCAACAAGAAAATTAGCGAGACGATGAGCACAATACCTTGCTGAGACCGCTTCGCTGAAAACACCATTACACGCACTGGCATTATCGCTCCCCCACCAACCGGTTGCGCAAAGCCACCGTCGAGGTGAAACCCCGATAAAGCCTCAGGTCGCCAGGTGGAGCCGTAAAGTCGATGTCGCCTACCTGGACGTGGGCCGGGCTTTCCAATACACGACCAGCGGACGACCGCACAAGCAGACTGATCCTGACCGCCGCGACATCATCCCAGCGGCTCGCACCGGGCGTCGATTGATACTGACCATCCACAAGATAGCGCAGCTGCATATCGACGACTGGACTGACCAGCGTTTCGCTTTTTCCCGAGACTAAATCCAACCGGCGTAACGCAGACTCCTGCCGGGGAGAATCCCAACCGACATAGTAGAGGTCGCCGACTGGTTCACCGATCCACGTTGCATCCTGCGGAAAACTAAACGAAAAACCTTGCGGCGCACGGAAACGGCCGTCTTCCGTCGTTTCCGCCACCTCGCAGCGATTTTGAAAGACGAAAGCCAAAAGATCCCCACTACTTAAGTTTTCTCCACCCGCAACCGCGACATCACGCTTCCCCGCCACAATGGAAGCACTCAAGGCGATATTGGCTGGATCCGCAGCATGGTGGATCAACAAGATATTTCCCGCCTGATAATCCCCGGGGCTGATACGCTGAGTATAACCACCGCTTGAAGAGCGGTCTTGCCAGCCCATTACGGAATCAAAGCGATCGTTGGGGAAGAGATCTTTCTTTAGGCTAGAGCTCATATTGATAATCAACGACCCCTCTGCCCCAGCCTCGCCCTGGCAGGCAGGAGGAAAACCGGCATGGCGAAGTTCACGCTGAAACACATTCAGTAGAAAGCGTCCATTTTCCTGCACACTGGCTACTGCTTGCTCAAGACGGTGCGTTCTTTGTGAAGCACTGAACAACTGATATATGCCCGCAGTAATCAAAAGCCCCAAAACCAAGGCAGTCATCAGCTCGACGAGGGTCACTCCCCGTTGCCGTTCTGGCGGTGCTGATGGAAGCGAACTCATGGATACACCTCCGTCACAAAAGACTGTAAATTGCCATTAAGCCGTGGCGAAGTGTTCCATTGAACCGTAATTGTCACCTGCTCGTTTTTAATGACTACACTACCATCCCCATTGGGTAGCGCTGTATCCAAGTCATCAAGCCAACCTGCAAGATCTCTCTTGGCCAAGCTTCCACCTTCTGGAGCACCTGCATCCATGCCGATCGCATAACTTGCGATCTGATCCGGATTGGCACGTAGCCGGTCCCCTAGGTCGTAGGCGAGGGCAACAGCCTGCCCTCGCCAATATGCCTCTTGTACCAGGGCCATGGACTTGGTCTGTAGGGCTACGACACCCAGGACACCGATTGACAACACAAGGAGCGCTACCAGCACCTCAAGTAGCGATACGCCCGCTTGGCGAGAAGCATTCATGGGCAGGCCCCTATTGATCGGATACCGCCACTGGGCAAGGCCTGAATCGCTTGACTGATTCCACTACCACTGACTGCAATGCATTGCGCACTACCGGACGCTAGCTCTCCAAGAGGATTGAACATGATAGGGCCATCGCCCGTGGCACTGACGGAGCCACTGCCGAAACGGTACTGATGCAGGGTAGAGCCGTTAGCGATTGCCGTGGTGAGCTGCCAGCCAGCACTGAAATCACCATCACATTTATCGATTCCGCACAGCACTATCTGCTGGTTTCTCTTGATCGCTTCGCTACGGGCCAAGCGCAGGGCTGTATTGAGATTGACAGTCGAGGTCGACAGGCGGTTCTCACGTATCAAGCCCGAAAAACTCGGCACGGCGATGCCAGATACGATAGCGATCAGAGCTATCGTCACGAGCAGCTCGATCAGTGTGAAGCCTCCCTCGATATTCAGAGGGCGGGGCTTGAAGCGGCGCATAGGCACGACCATGGAACAGTCCCCCTGAAACACTATGATACAGAACGGCGAGAAAGTCTCACAAAAAAGTCGGGCCGAAGCCCGACTCTAGAACGATCCCGCGTTGAAACCTACCCGCTGACGATGACCTGTTCTCTCAGCTCCCGCGGCATGGAAAAGGTGATCGTCTCTTCCTGACCGACGAGTTCCTCGGGCGCCTCGGCGCCCAGCTCGCGCAACCGGGCGATCACGCCTTCCACCAGTACCTCGGGGGCGCTGGCGCCGGCGGTGATACCCACGGTCCCGATGCCGTCGAGCCAGGCCTCGTCGATCAGGCCGGCATCGTCGATCAGCCGCGCCGGGGTACCCATGCGCTCGGCGAGTTCGCGCAGGCGGTTGGAGTTGGAGCTGTTGACGCTGCCCACCACCAGCACCAGATCGGACGCGGCGGCCAGTTCGCGCACGGCGTCCTGACGGTTCTGGGTGGCGTAGCAGATGTCGTCCTTGCGCGGCCCGTCGATGGCGGGAAACTTGGCGCGCAGGGCATCGATCACCCGTGCCGTATCGTCCATCGACAGCGTGGTCTGGGTGACGAAGGCCAGTCGTTCGGGATCCTTGACCTCCAGCGAGGCCACGTCGTCGGCGTCCTCGACCAGATAGATGGCACCGCCGTGGGAGGTGTCGTAACGCCCCATGGTGCCTTCCACCTCGGGATGGCCGGCGTGGCCGATCAGGATGCACTCCTGGCCACGCTTGGCATAACGCAGCACTTCCATGTGCACCTTGGTGACCAGCGGACAGGTGGCGTCGAACACCTTGAGCCCGCGCCGCTCGGCCTCCTGCTGCACGGCCCGCGAGACGCCATGGGCGGAGAAGATCACCGTGGCATCGTCGGGCACCTCGTGGAGCTCGTCGACGAAGATCGCGCCGCGCTCCCGCAGGGTCTCGACCACGTAACGGTTGTGGACCACCTCGTGACGCACGTAGATGGGCGGCCCGAGCACGTCGAGCGCCCGGTTGACGATGTCGATGGCGCGATCGACGCCGGCGCAGAAGCCACGGGGGTTGGCCAGCTTGATCTGCATGAAAGGCCTCGCTTGATACGCGGTGTATCGTGAAGAAATGAAACAGCGCGAATGAATCAGTGCGTGGTCGCGGGACGCACGTCGATCACTTCCACCTCGAAGGTCAGGGTACGCCCCGCCAGCGGATGATTGAAGTCGACCTCGACGCGCTTGTCGCCGATCTCGGCGATCACGCCCGGCAGCTCGCCGCCGGCCGCATCAGCGAACGACATCACCAGCCCCTCCTCCAGCTCGTCGATATTCTCGAAGCTGTCACGCGGGATCGACTGCACGTTCTGCGGGTTGTGCTGACCGAAGGCGTGCTCGGGGGTGACGGTGTAGCTGCCCGTGTCGCCGGCCGTCAGCCCCTCGATGGGCTGCTCGAAACCGGGCGGCAGGTTGCCGTCGCCGACCTGGAAGGTCGCCGGCTGCTTGTCGCGCGTGGAATCGACCACCGTGCCGTCCTCGAGTTTGAGGGTGAAGTGCAGGGTGACTTCCATCCCCTCGCCGATGCGGTATTCGCTCATGATAGATGGCTCGTATAGCTGTTGGGTCACGACCGGGCGCGCCGGGCGTCGCGCAGGGATTCGACGATCAGCCCCAGGGCCCCCAGCGTAATCGCGGTGTCGGCCAGATTGAAGGCGGGGAAGTAGTAGCTGCCCCAGTGGAAGGACAGGAAGTCCACCACATAGCCGTGCATCAGCCGGTCGTAGAGATTGCCCAGCGCGCCGCCGATGATCAGCGCGAGCGAGGCGGCGAGCCAGGTCTCGCCGCGCTTGAGGCGGCTCAGCCAGATCGTCAGGCCGACGCTGGCGCCGACGGCGATCAGCGCGAACAACCAGCGCTGCCAGCCGTCGTGCCCCGCCAGGAAGCTGAACGCCGCGCCGGGGTTGTGCAACAGGGTGAGGTTGAACACCGGCAGCAGCCGCAGCGGCTCGCCATAGGCCAGCAGCTGGCTGGCCAGCGCCTTGGCGCCCAGATCGAGGGCGATCACCAGCACCGACAGCCACAGCCAGCGCAGAGGCCGGCGCATGGGCGTCGCCTCGCCTTGTCGCTCCACGGCACGCTCCTTCATGGCGGCTTCCTCGTTGGCCTCGGGGCCGTCGACCTCAGGCATAATGGCGCGTCTCGCCCGGCCCGTCCGGCAGGTTGCTGATGCAACGCCCGCACAGGTCCGGATAGTCGGCATGCTCGCCGACGTCGGGGCGATGATGCCAGCAGCGCTCGCACTTGGCATGCGGGCTGACCGCCACCGCCACCGCCAGGCCCTCGAGTTCGGTGGCCTCGGCCGCGTCGTCGGCGCTATCCCGCGAGACCAGGTGTACCTCGCTGGTCAGCAGCACGAAGCGCAGTTCGTCGCCCAACCGGCCCAGGGTCTCGCGCAGGGCGTCGTCGGCGTAGAGGGTGACCTCGGCGGAGAGCCCGCTCTTGATGCGCTTGGCGTTGCGCGCGTCCTCCAGGCACTTGTTGACCGCCTGCTTGACCTGCAGCACCCGCTCCCAGAACTCGCGGCCGAAGGTGGCGTCGTCGCCGAGGGTCGCCAGGCCGGGGTAGAAGGTGTCCAGCAGCACGCTCTCGCGACGCTTGCCGGGGATGTGCTCGTAGATCTCCTCGCCGGTGAAGCTGAGGATCGGCGCCACCCAGCGCGACAGCGCCTCGACCACATGGTAGAGCGCGGTCTGGCAGCTGCGGCGCGCCAGCGAGTCGGCCTGGGTGGTGTACTGGCGGTCCTTGATCACGTCGAGGTAGAAGCCGCCCAGCTCCCGCGAACAGAAGGTGTGCACCTGCTGGTAGACCTCGAGGAAGCGGTACTCGGTGTAGGCCGTCTCGATGCGTGCCTGCAGTTGCGCGGCACGATCGACCACCCACTGATCCAGCGCCAGCATGTCATCGAAGGCCACCGCGTCACGCTCGGGATCGAAGCCGTTGAGGTTGGCAAGCAGGAAGCGCGCCGTGTTGCGGATACGCCGGTAGACATCGGCGGTGCGCTTGAGGATCTCGTCGGAGACCGCCATCTCGCCGGAGTAGTCGGTGGAGGCCACCCACAGGCGCAGGATGTCGGCGCCCAGCTTGTCCATCACCGTCTGCGGCGACACCACGTTGCCCAGCGACTTGGACTGCTTGCGCCCCTTCTCGTCCACGGTGAAGCCGTGGGTCAGCAGCTGCCGATAGGGGGCGTGGCCGTCGATGGCGCAGCCGGTGAGCAGCGAGGAGTGGAACCAGCCACGATGCTGATCGGACCCCTCGAGGTAGAGATCGGCACGCGGCCCCCGGGCATGGCCGAGGTCGTGCGAGCCGCGCAGCACATGCCAGTGAGTGGTGCCGGAATCGAACCACACGTCGAGGGTATCGGTGGTCTTCTCGTAGTCGGCCGCCTCGTCGCCGAGCAATTCGGCGGCATCCAGCCGGAACCAGGCATCGATGCCTTCGGCCTCGATACGCTGCGCCACGGCTTCCATCAGCTCCAGCGTGCGCGGGTGCAGCTCGCCGGTGGCCTTGTGCAGGAAGAACGGGATCGGTACGCCCCAGTTGCGCTGGCGCGAGATGCACCAGTCGGGCCGGTTGGCGATCATGCTGTGCAATCGCGCCTTGCCCCAGGCCGGCGTGAACTGAGTGGCCTCGACGCCTTCCAGGGCACGCTCGCGCAGCGTCTTGCCGTCCTCGCCGCGGATGTCCATGCCCACGAACCACTGCGCGGTGGCGCGGTAGATCACCGGCGTCTTGTGGCGCCAGCAGTGCATGTAGCTGTGGGTGATCGTCTCGTGGGCGAGCAGCGCGCCGACCTCTTCGAGCTTGGCGACGATCTGCGGGTTGGCCTTCCAGATCAACTGACCGCCGAAGAACGCCAGGTCGTCGACATAGACGCCGTCGCTCTGGACCGGGTTCTTGATCTCGTCGAAGTCCATGCCATAGGCGCGGCAGGTGACGAAGTCATCCTCGCCGTAGGCCGGCGCCGAGTGGACGATGCCGGTCCCCGCGTCGGTGGCCACGTAGTCGCCCAGATACACCGGCGACAGGCGGTCGTAGAACGGGTGACGGAACTGCAGGTTCTCCAGGCGCGCGCCGGTCGTGGTGGCCAGCGTCTCGCCGCGCAGCCCGAAGCGCTCGAGGCTGCTCTCGACCAGGTCCTCGGCCAGCACCAGCAGCCGCTCGCCGGTATCCACCAGCGCGTAGTCCACCTCGGGATGGACGTTGAGCGCCTGGTTGGCGGGGATGGTCCAGGGCGTGGTGGTCCAGATCGCCACCGCCGCCGGCTTGTCCAGGCCGTCCAGGCCGAAGGCCTCGGCCAGCGCGGCGGGGTCCTCGGCGAGGAAGGCCACATCGATGGCGTCGGACTGCTTGTCGGCGTACTCGACCTCGGCCTCGGCCAGTGCCGAGCCGCAGTCGAAGCACCAGTTGACCGGCTTCAGGCCCTTGAACACGTAGCCGTGACGCACCATCTCGGCCAGCGCCCGCACCTCGCCCGCCTCGTTGGCGAAGTCCATGGTGCGGTACGGATGCGCCCAGTCGCCGACCACGCCCAGGCGCACGAAGTCCTCGCGCTGACCGTCGATCTGCTCGCTGGCGTACTCGCGGCACAGGGCGCGCGCTTCCTGCGGCGGCAGATGCTTGCCGTGGAGCGTCTCGATCTTGTGCTCGATGGGCAGGCCGTGGCAGTCCCAGCCCGGCACGTAGGGCGCGTCGAAGCCGGCCAGGCCCTTGGCCTTGACGATGATGTCCTTGAGGATCTTGTTGAGCGCATGCCCCAGGTGAATGCTGCCGTTGGCATAGGGAGGGCCGTCGTGAAGCACGAAGAGTTCCCTGCCCCGGCGCTCCTCGCGCAGGCGGTGGTAGAGATCGAGTTCCTGCCAGCGCTCGATGCGTGCCGGCTCCCGCTTGGGCAGGTTACCGCGCATCGGGAAGTCGGTTTCGGGCAGGTTCAGGGTGTGCTTGTAGTCGCTCATAGCCTTGGTGTCAGCCGTCGTCATGGTCGGCGGAAGCGTCCGCCGAGAAGTCGGAAGTCGTGGATGCCGGTGCCAGCGGTGCCGATGCCAGGTCGGCGACGCAGGTGTCGTCGCACGAGGCGACGGGATGCGCCCGGAAATAGTCGCGCGCGCAGGCCTGGTCGGCACGAATCTGGCGCTTGAGCGCCTCGAGCCCGTCGAAGGTCACCTCGCCACGCAGTCGCGCGCAGGGCAGGACGTCGATGCACTGACCGTAGAGATCCACCTCGACGTCGAACAGGTGAACCTCGAGAACCGGCCGTCGGCTGCCCACCGTGGGCCGCCAGCCGATGTTCGCCACCCCCGGCAGGCAGCGCCCGTCGGCGAGCCGGGTGACCACCGCATAGACCCCGCGCAGCGGCATCGGCCCGGGCAGCAGCGGTACGTTGGCGGTGGGCGTGCCGATGGTGCGGCCCAGGCGCTGATCGGCGACCACCCGGCCGCCCATCCGGTAGGGGCGCCCCAGCATGCGCGCCGCCTGGAAGAAGTTGCCGCTGGCCAGCAGCGTGCGCACCCGGGAGCTCGACACCCGCTCGTCGTCGAGCACGAAGGTATGGGTGTGCTCCACGGCGAAGCCCTTGTGCTCGCCGGCCTCGCGCAGCAAAGCGAAGTCGCCGCGGCGGTCGCAGCCGAAGCGAAAGTCGTCGCCGACCACCAGATGACGCACGCCCAGGCCGTCGACCAGCACGCGATCGATGAATTCGTTGGCGGTCAGGCTGCGCAGCGCCTCGTTGAACGGCAGGCAGACGATGCGCTCGGCGCCGTGCTCGGCGAGCAGACGCGCCTTGTCGCGCAGCCGGGTGAGACGCGGCGGCGCCTGATCGCCGGCGAAGTATTCCCGCGGCTGGGGCTCGAAGATCACCACCGTGACCGGCAGGCCGAGCGCCTGCGCGCGCTGGCGCAACTGGCCGAGAATCGCCTGGTGACCGCGATGCACCCCGTCGAAGTTGCCGATGGTCGCCACGCACCCCCGGTGTCGTTCTTGCAGGTTGTGCAATCCGCGAATCAGTTCCATGGCGTCGCTCACGCGTCGATAAAGGGAGCAATTATAACGAAGGGGGTGGGGCTTGACAGCCGCCGCCCGCCCTCATCCGTGCAGCCGGAAGTCGCGCAGGCGCATCCCGGTGGCCGCCAGCCAGGCGAAATAGGTCAGCGCACCGCCGATGACCAGCGCCCCGAGGGTCGCCGCGCGCCGGGTCACGCCCCACTCCAGCCAGACGTGCCAGTCCGGCGAGAACCACCACAATCCCGTCGCCATCAGGCCGCAGCCGCCCAGCAACTGCAGGGCGTAGCGCCCCCAGCCGGGCTGGAAGACCAGCACCCCACGGCGGCGCAGTCCCCGGGCCAGCAGGCCGGCGTTGACGAAGGCCGACGCCGAGGTGGCCAGCGCCAGGCCGGCGTGGGCCAGCGGCAGGATCAGCGCCAGATTGAAGCCCATGTTGGCGACCATGGCGACGATGCCGATCTTGACCGGCGTGGCGGTATCCTGGCGGGCGAAGTAGCCCGGCGCCAGCACCTTGATCAGCATGAAGGCCACCAGCCCCACGGCGTAGGCGCGCAGGCTCATCGATGCCATGACGATGTCGTGGTCGGTCATCGCCCCGTAGTGGAACAAGCTGACCAGCAGCGGCTCGGCGAGCACCGCCAGCGCCAGCGCCGCGGGCAGGCCCAGCAGCAGCACGGCGCGCAGCGACCAGTCGAGCATCCGGGCGAAGTGCTCCCGCGACTGCTCGGCATGGCGCTTGGAGAGCGCCGGCAGGATCACCGTGCCGATGGCGATGCCGAACACCCCCAGCGGCAGCTCGACCAGGCGATCCGAATAGTACAGCCAGGACACGCTGCCCGAGGCCAGAAACGAGGCCAGCACGGTGTCCAGCAGCAGATTGATCTGCGACACCGAGACGCCGAACAGCGCCGGCGTCATCAGCCACAGGATGCGCCGCACCCCCGGATGGCGGAACGCCGGCCACGGGGTCGGCAACAGCCCGAGCCGGGCCAGGAACGGCACCTGGAAGGCCAACTGGACGGCCCCGGCGATCAGCACGCCCCAGGCCAGCGCCATCGACGGCACCGTCATCCAGGGCGTCAACCAGACCGCGGCACCGATCAACGCCAGGTTGAGCAGCACCGGGGTGAAGGCCGGCACCGCGAAACGGTTCCAGGTATTGAGTACGCTGCCCGAGAACGCCGTCATCGAGATCAGCAGCAGATAGGGGAACGTCAGCCGCAGCATGTCGGCGGTCAGGGCGAGCTTCTCGGGGTCGCGGCCGAAGCCCGGCGCGAACAGCCAGGCCAGCCATGGCGCCGTCAGCATCGCCAGCGCCGTGAGCAGCGCCAGCACCACCGCCAGGCTCCCCGATACGGCGTCCAGCAGTTCGCGGACCTCCTCGCGGGTACGCCGGGTGGCGTACTCGGAGAGTACCGGCACGAAGGCCTGGTTGAAGGCCCCCTCGGCGAACAGGCGGCGCATGAAGTTGGGGATCTTGAAGGCCACGAAGAACGCATCCGCGCCACTGCCGGCACCGAACAGCGCCGCGATGGTCACGTCGCGCACCAGCCCCATCACCCGCGAGAGCATGGTCATGGCGCTGACCACCATCCCCGAGCGCAGCAGACCGCCGCCGGCCGCAGCGCCTCCGGCGGTCTGTCCCGCGTCCGCCTCGCTGGGCACGGCATCGCCCGCGGCGGGAGCGTCCACCGAGACGTCCTCTTCGCTGATCAGGCGATGGTCCTCGCGCGATGTGTCCCGATCGGATGCCACCAGCCGCTCCCCTCTTTCGCTCGGCACGCTGTCAGCACGCACCAATCCGCACGCACAAAAAAACCGGCCGCAGCCGGTTTTTTCCCAAGTGCATCACGAGCGCCGATGGAAGTGGCGCCCGCTGCCTCAGTGGCTCCGGCTTACGCAGCCAGCGCCTTGATCCGCTTGTTGAGGCGACTCTTGATGCGGGCCGCCTTCTTCTTGGACAGCGCGTCCTTGTCGGCGATGCGGTCGATGACCGGCTGTGCCTGCTTGAAGGCATCCATGGCCTGGGCGTGATCGCCGGCCTGGACCGCCTTGAGCACGCGCTTGACGTAGGTCCGCACCATGCTGCGCTGACTGGCGTTGTGCTTGCGACGCTGTTCCGCCTGGCGTGCGCGTTTCTTGGCTTGCTTGGTATTCGCCACCGTAATCTCCTTGGAGAATCGCTAAATTCGGTAGTAAGTCTTTGACCAGCTTCGACTCTTCGGATTCGCCGAAGCGGTTTGGCCGTTCAGTAACCACGGGCCATGTCTGAGAGGATGCGGCATTCTAGCACGCTGCCCCGCGGCTTGCCACAGCCCGCGCAGTGCCTGCGCTCGGCTACAGCACCACCAGGTTGTCGCGATGGATCAGTTCCGGCGCTTCCATGTAGCCGAGGATCGCCTCGATCTGATGACTCGGCTGGCCGAGGATGCGTGCCGCCTCGTCGCTGCCGTAGTTGACCAGGCCCTTGGCCACCCGCTCGCCCTGCTCGTCGACGCAGACCACCATGTCGCCGCGCACGAAACGACCGACGAGCGACTTGACCCCGACCGGCAGCAGGCTCGACCCCCGCGCGCGCAGCACGCTGACCGCGCCGGCATCGAGAGTGAGGGTGCCGCGCACCTGCAACTGACCGGCCAGCCAGCGCTTGCGCGCCGCCAGCGGGGCGTGCTCGGGGCGCAGCAGGGTGCCCAGCCGCTCGCCGTCGATCAGCCGGGTCAGCACATCCGCCTGGCGCCCGCTGGCGATCGCCGTCACCGTCCCGGAGCGCGCCGCCAGCCGCGCGGCACGAATCTTGGTGGTCATGCCGCCGCGCCCCAGAACGCCGCCACCGCCGGCCACCGCCGCCAGCCGGGGGTCGTCGGCGCGCCCCTCGGGAATCAGCCGGGCCGCCGGATCGTGGCGCGGGTCGGCGTCATAGAGCCCTTCCTGATCGGTGAGGATCACCAGCGCCTCGGCCTCGAGCAGGTTGGCGACCAGCGCCCCCAGGGTATCGTTGTCGCCGAAGCGGATCTCGTCGGTGACCACGGTGTCGTTCTCGTTGACCACCGGCACCACGCGCAGATCGACCAGGGTGCGCAACGCCGAGCGGGCATTGAGATAGCGCTTGCGATTGGAAAGGTCGTCGTGGGTGAGCAGGATCTGGGCACTGCGCAGTTCGTGGCGGGCGAAATGGCCCTCGTAGCACTGCGCCAGGCTGGTCTGCCCCACTGCCGCGGCGGCCTGCAGCTCGTGGACCGCCGCCGGGCGCACGTTCCAGCCGAGCCGCGCCATGCCCGCGGCCACGGCGCCGGAGGACACCAGCACCACCTCGATCCCCCGCGCATGCAGGGCGGCGATCTGGTCGACCCAGCCACCGATCGCCGCCTCGTCGAGGCCGCGCCCGTCGTTGGTCAGCAGCGCACTGCCGATCTTCACCACCACCCGCCGCGCGCCGGTCAGCGCTTCGCGGCCCGGCGCCTGCTCGTCGTCGTGCATATCGCCCTCGACCTCACCCGTCGCCGATACGCTCAGGGAACGTACTCGACCTCGACGTCATGGTCCTCGTCGTCGTCATCATCGTCCAGCTCGTCGTCGCCGGCCGGCTTGCGCTTGCGGCTCAGCCGCGACTCGGCACGCGCCACCGCCTCGGCGTCCATCCGCTCGCGCATCTCGCGCTCGTGCTCGGCGACCGCTTCGTCCTCGACCTCGAGAATGCGCTGCTCGGTCAGCCAGCGGTACACCGCCTGGACCAGCGCATCAGTGCCCTGACTGGCGATCGCCGAGATGCGATACACCGGCCCCTGCCAGTCGAGCGCGGCGACGATCGCCTCGGCGCGCGCCTCGCGCTCTTCCTCGGGGAGCAGGTCGAGCTTGTTGAGCACCAGCCAGCGCGGGCGCTCGGCCAGCGCCGGCGAGAACTGCTCGAGCTCGCGGGCGATCGCCCGGGCGGAGTCGACCGGGTCCGACTCGTCGAAGGGCGCCACGTCCACCACGTGCAGCAGCAGCCGCGTGCGGGTCAGGTGCTTGAGAAAGCGCAGGCCCAGCCCGGCGCCTTCCGAGGCACCTTCGATCAGCCCCGGCACGTCGGCCATCACAAAGTGCTCGTGCATGCCCAGCTTGACCACGCCGAGATTGGGCACCAGCGTGGTGAACGGGTAATTGGCGACCTTGGGCTTGGCGGCCGAGACGGCACGGATCAGCGTCGACTTGCCGGCGTTGGGCATGCCCAGCAGGCCGACATCGGCCATCACCTTCATTTCCAGGCGCAGGTTGCGACGCTCGCCGGGCGTACCCGGCGTGGTGCGCCGCGGCGCGCGGTTGGTCGACGACTTGAAGTGGATGTTGCCAAGGCCCCGGCGCCCACCCTGGGCGACCATCACCACCTGGCCCGCCTCGGTCACGTCGGCGATCACCTCGAGGGTATCCTCGTCGATCACCGTGGTGCCCACCGGCACCTTGACGTGCAGATCATCGCCGGCCTTGCCGCTCATCTGGCGGCCCTGGCCCGGCTGGCCGTTCTGGGCCTTGTAGAAGCGCTGGTACTTGAAGTCGATCAGGGTATTGAGCGCATCGTCGCCGATCAGGTAGACGCTGCCGCCATGGCCGCCGTCACCGCCGTCGGGACCGCCCTTGGGCACGAACTTCTCGCGGCGAAAGCTCAGGCAACCCTTGCCGCCATTACCGGCCTCGGCAACGATCGATGCTTCGTCGACGAATTGCATTGTCACTCTCCCGACGGCACATGCCGCCATGATACAAGAAGGCCCCGCCATGGCGGGGCCTTCTCGTCAGGGTTCGCGGCGGTCTCAGGCGGAGACGACGCTCACGAACTTGCGGTTCTTCGGACCCTTGGTCTCGAACTTGACCACGCCTTCGTCCAGGGCGAACAGGGTGTGGTCCTTGCCGATGCCGACACCGGTTCCGGCGTGGAACCGCGTGCCGCGCTGGCGGACGATGATGTTGCCCGGGGCCGCTGCCTGGCCGCCGAACAGCTTGACGCCAAGGCGCTTGGATTCGGAATCGCGGCCGTTGCGCGTACTACCGGCTGCCTTCTTGTGAGCCATTGCAAATACCTCGCTCGTTCGGGGGAGTTGCCGCTTACGCGGAGATCCCGGTGATCTTGACTTCGGTGTACCACTGACGGTGGCCCTGACGACGCATGGAGTGCTTGCGGCGACGGAACTTGATGATGCGAACCTTCTCGCCACGGCCATGAGACACCACTTCGGCGCTCACCTTGGCACCGTCGACCAGCGGCGCGCCGACCTTGACGTCGTCGCCGTCGGCGACCAGCAGCACCTGGTCGAAATCGAGGCTGTCGCCGGTGGCCACCTCAAGCTTCTCGAGCTTCAGGGTCTGGCCTTCCTGGACGCGGTATTGCTTACCGCCACTCTTGATAACTGCGTACATGCTTCTCTCCAGACACTCATCGGGGTGGGCTCTTCATCGACCTGCGGCGAGTGGCGCCCCTTCCGGCAGCCATCTGACAGGGAGCGTGATGAGTAGGGTCGCGGATTATAACCGCCGAGACGCCCCGCGACAAGAGCGCTCGAGATGCGTCACCCCGCGTGACATGCCGCCTTGACGCCCCCTACCCCCCCTCATAGCATAGCCACACGCCTTGGCCGGCCTCGGAGTCGACTGTCACACGCTTCGCCGACGCGCGTCGGGCCGTTCACGACGCCCCGGCGAGCGATATCGCGCCCGATGGGCATCGCCAAGGCGACACCGGACGAAAAGCCGACCGGGCCGATTCCTGACACCGTATTGCCGAGCGCAGGCAATGTTCGTACAGAGCCTAAAGCCTGGCGGCGCCTCGGGATGCCTCAACTCCATGACAGACGCCCATATCATGCAACCCAACGCATCGCCCTTACATGCCGCGGTGGCCGAGGATTTCGCCGCCGTCGATCGCACGGTCATCGACCAGTTGAGCTCCCGGGTCCCGCTCGTCGAGACCATCGGCCGCCACATCATCGAGGGCGGCGGCAAGCGCCTGCGCCCGCTGCTGGTCCTGCTCGCCGCGCGCGCGCTCGACTACGCCGGCGACAAGCACATCACCCTCGCCACCCTGATCGAATTCATGCACACCTCGACGCTGCTCCACGACGACGTGGTCGACGAGTCGAGCCTGCGCCGCGGCCGGACCACCGCCAACGAGCAGTGGGGCAACGCCCCCTCGGTGCTGGTCGGCGACTTCCTCTATTCCCGCGCCTTCCAGATGATGGTCGAGGTGGGCTCGATGCCGGTGATGGAGATCCTCTCGGCGGCGACCTGCACCATCGCCGAGGGCGAAGTGCTGCAACTGACCAACGTCGGCAACCCCGACGTCGACGAGGCCGCCTACTTCGAGACCATCATGGGCAAGACGGCGATGCTCTTCGAGGCCGCCTCGCACAGCGGCGCGATACTCGCCGGAGGCGAGCCCGAACAGCAGGAGGCCCTGCGCCTCTACGGCCGCCATCTGGGGCTGGCATTCCAGTTGATCGACGACCTGCTCGATTATCAGGGCGATGCCGGCACCATGGGCAAGAATGTCGGCGACGACCTCGCCGAGGGCAAGCCGACCCTGCCGCTGATCCAGGCCATGCGCGACGGCACGCCCGAGCAGGCCGCCCTGATCCGCAAGGCGATTCGCCGGGGCGGGCTCGACTCGCTCGACGAGGTACTGGCGATCGTCAACGAGACCGGCGCGCTGGACTACACCCGGCGGCGCGCCGAGGAGATGGCCGACCGCGCCCTGGCCCAGTTGAATTTCCTGCCGCCCAGCCGCTACCGCGACACCATGGCCGAGCTGGCCCGCCTGGCCGTCGATCGCCAGGCATGAAATCGGGCTTGCCAAGTACGCCGCAGTGCGTATAATGCAGCCCCGTTGAGGCACAGCCCCAACGGCGTCGGAGTATAGCTCAGCTTGGTAGAGCGCTGCCTTCGGGAGGCAGAGGTCGTAGGTTCGAATCCTGCTACTCCGACCAAGGAATCCCGTAAAAACGGCCACTTAGCTCCTCGGAGCGGTGGCCGTTTTTCGTCGCGGGCATCAGCCAGATCCCTTCTCGGCCGGAATCGGGCTTTCGTAGCGTTTCATATCACGGCCAATGTCGGCGGCACATCGTCTCGGATGCTGGCCCGCTTGTACGACTCGACCAGTGATTCATCAATCCCAGCCAACGACCTGCTTGTAATATTCTGCTTGCTCTTCCGGCATTCTTTCGAGCAGGACCCGGAGTGTAAAGGCGCCCTGCTTGACGCCGTTGTGCTCGAAGGACCAGTCGCTCACCACATCAGCGTCAAAACTCACCTTCTGACCGAGGCTGACAGCCTTCACGACCTCTGCCTCATTGGCGATGACCCCTTCAAAGCCTGACGCCGTCAGCGAGATATCGGACACCCAAAAGTGCTCGGTGCCCTGCTCATCGGTCACCGCCACCTTGAGCGTAAAATTGGAGTCGCCATCCTGCGGCGACTTCAAGCGCTCGACGAAGACATCAAGACTCTCTCTGGCCTTCTGTATGGCATTGTTCATCTCGACGTCGTTTCTGGGAACTTCAATGACCTCGCTACGCCCCCTTTCCTCCGCCCATGCCGTGGCAGAGAAAAGAACCAGGCAACACAGCAATATGATACGAATCACGCCACCTCCACTGACATCCATTACTCCACGGGACCAAACACCCGGCCCTCTATTGTAACGCCATGAAACAAGAAAGCCTGCCCATAAAAGGCAGGCTGTCGCATGAGAGAGGCCAGGTTACGATCACGCCCTCACCTGGCCCACCGGGTCTGCCCGCTCATCGGCCTGGCGATTCTCGGTCATGGGCGACTCGACATGAGCCACTTCGCCCAGTGGCTGGCATGGACCGGTAACGGCCTGATCTATCTGGCTTTCGCTAGAGCGCGGCGACGGTCCGCGGAGGCGCTCGAAACCGCCTCTTCACTCCGCAGGCCAAAAAGACTTTCAACTCGCCCCCGCCGGCAGCCCCTGACTGGCGCCCCCACCCTGCGCTTCCCGCCATCTGTCGATCAGCCACTGCTTGACCCGCTCGGCGTCGGGTGTCGGTTCCGGTGCGTGCCGATGCACGAGGTAGAGGTGGCGTCGCGCCGGCAGGGAGGCGCTGAACGGCACGACGAGGCGCCCCGACGCCAGGGCGTCACGGCCGAGCAGGTTATCCGCCAGCGCCACCCCCAGCCCCTGCTCGGCGGACTGCAGGGCCAGCATCGCGAGGTCGCAATGCAGGTGGCTCACCGACCGTGCCGGTAACCCGTGCGCGTGCATCAGTCGCTGCCAGTCCGCGTGGAGACTGTCGTGCAGCAGCGTGGTGCCATCGAGCCGGCCCGCCGCCAACGCCGGGAACGTCTCGAGGTAACGAGGACTGCACACGGGGAAGACGTCCAGCATCACCAGTCGGGTGCAGTCCAGGGTGTCGTCGGGGCGGGTCAGGTAACGCAGGGCCAGGTCGCTGCCGCTCGCCTGCAGCTCGTGCAGCAGGGAAGAGGCATGGAGATGCAGCTCGATATCGGGAAAGCGGTCACGGAACGCGGGCAGCGCCGATCCCAGAACCAGCGCCGCGAACCCCGGCGGCACCGCCAGCCCCACCACCCGGGCGCGATCCACCCGTTGGATGGTCTGACTGACGCCGACCAACTCTTCCATCAAGGGCACCACCCGATGGTAATAGGCGTTGCCCGCCTCGGTCAGGGCGATCGAGCGGGCGCGTCGCCGGAACAGGGCAAAGCCCAGCCAGTGCTCCAGCAGCTTGACCTGCTGGCTGACGGCGGCGGCGGTCACGCTGAGTTCCATCGCGGCCTGCTTGAAGCTGAGATGCCGGGCGGCCAGGCAGAAACACTGGATCGCCTTTAGCGGGGGCTGGCTCATGACCTAGATATTCTCACTCATGTGCGCAAGATTTCTAGCTTGTTAAGCGCGTGACGCACCGCCGATGATAGCGCTTCGTTCGCCATCATCCGGAGCGTCGCCATGTCCATCACTCGCCTGCCCACCGGCAGCCTCTGGTTGATCGTCAGCGGCTGCCTGCTGCTGATGCTGTCGTTCGGCCTGCGCTCGAGCTTCGGCCTGTTCGTTGAGCCGATTCAGGCATTCACCGGCTGGGGACGCGACATCATCGGGCTGGCGCTGGCGATCCAGAATCTCGCCTGGGGGGTGGTCGCCGTGCTGGCCGGCGGGCTGGCCGACCGTTTCGGCCACGCCAAGGTGCTGATCGCGGGTGCCGCCCTGTATGCCCTGGGCATCTGGATGACCGCCGACGTGGCGGCGATCTGGGTACTGAACGGGGGCACGGGCTTCCTGGTCGGCGCGGGCGTGGCCGGCACCGCCTTCGGCATCGTGCTGCCGGCCATGGCAGGCGCCGTGGCACCGTCACAGCGGCAGTGGGTGCTCGGTGTGGGCACGGCGGCGGGGTCCATGGGCCAGTGCCTGCTGGTACCGGTCATCCAGCGGCTGATCGATGCCCTCGGCTGGAGCGGCGCCCTGCACGTGATGGCCCTGATGGCGCTGGGCATGGCCGTGCTGGCCATGCCGCTGGCGGCTCGCCATGGCACGCCAGCGGAACACGGCAAACCGACGTCGCCCCAGAGCGCGCACGATTTTCGCGCGACCCTGAGCCTGGCGCGCGGCCATGCCTCCTACTGGTTGCTGACACTGGGCTTCTTCGTCTGCGGCTTTCATATCGGCTTCATCACCGTGCATCTGCCGCCCTTCCTGGCCGATGCCGGTTTCGATCCGGCCGTCGCCGCCTGGTCGATCAGCCTGATCGGCCTGTGCAACGTGGCCGGGGCGCTGCTGTCGGGAGTCTGTTCCGGGCGCTTTTCCATGCGCGGGGTGCTGATCGCGATCTACGGCGCTCGCGCGGTGGCGACCACGCTGTTCCTGCTGCTGCCGCTGAGTCTACCCTCGGTGCTGGGGTTCAGTGCCGTGATGGGCTTGCTGTGGCTGGCCACCGTGCCGCCGACCACCGGGCTGGTAGCGGCGATGTTCGGCACCCGCTACATGGCGACCCTCTATGGCGTGGTCTTCCTCGGGCACCAGCTGGGCAGTTTCAGCGGTGTCTGGCTGGGGGGCTGGCTCTACGAGACGACGGGCAGCTATGACGGCGTGTGGTGGACCGCCGTGGCACTGAGCCTGGTGGCCATGGCCCTGCACTGGCCGATCAGCGACCAGCCGGTGCAGGGCCGGGATGCCACCGTGTCGGCATAGACCGTGCGAGTCCCGGGGGCGCCCGATGGGGTGGTCAGGCGAGAGGCACCAGCAGTGGCAACCGAGGAGTGAGGTTTTGCAGCGTGTCTATCAGGTAGACGACACGCAAAAGAGCGGCGGGACGTTGATCCTCGGGAGCCCCTGCGAGGCCGTGAATGGCGTAGGCAAGCGGGGCTAGCCCGGCCGTTTCGAGCCGCGTCGCGATCCCGGCAAGACGGCCGAGACGACGCTCATCGGCCATGCGTCCGCCGAGTTCCGCGAGCGCCAACGCCTCGTCGCGCGCTGCCGCAATCCACTGATCGGTGATGCTCGTCTCGCCGCTCCGTCGGGAGAAGTCCAAGTACCGCTCTTCCCTTGTCAGCCCCTCCGGCAACCGTTGGCAAACGGATCCGCGTTGGTCCTCACTCTTGACGAGTCCGGGCTTGCGCGGCAAGTCATCGAGAAGCACGAGTTCGTCGAGGACAAGCGGCTCGGCCGTCTGCGTCGTCCGGTCGGTGCCGTCGAGAAGGCGGCGGTAGCCCCCAGCGCGAGGGCCCGCATCCGCCCCAGCGTGCCGGGACCGAGCCATGATGCCGAGCGGTGTCAGTCGTACATTGCCCGCGACGCGACTCGCAGATAGCGCGATGACACAATGCCCCGCTTCCGCGCGCAGTCGCTGCACATGGTCGAGAACGCGCAGCATTGCATCCTCCGATCCCGACACAGTCAGCTCGATCCATTGTCCGTGCCGATCACGGACGGGGATCGCCAATGCCTGCGCAAGAGGATCGAACCAGGGTCTGCCGAATACCTGAACACCGAGATAGGCGGGAACCGGTCGACGTTCATCGGCGAGAGCCGCCGCGCGGATGCATGTGGCAAGCCCCATGACATCGTGAAGGCATCTGGCGGCCGTGACGGCCTCGCTCTCGTCCGCCGACTCGCCATCACGGTGATCGACGAGTATATCCGCAAGGCTCTTGTCGAGCCGTTCAGCCCGGCCGTGCTTGCCGAGGGAAAGCCGACCTCCCGGTCCGCATCGTGCCCCGGTGAGCCGAAAGACCGAGGTGGCAAGCTCCATCAGAGAAAGCCCGAAGACCGGCTCGCTCCGTGACGCCTCAGCCGGTTCGAAACCGGGGTCCTGGCCGCCGGCGCGGGCGAGCGTCGCATGGTAGACAGCCGACGGCGTGGAGCGGTCGTCAGGCAGCGTTCTAAAATAGGCGGTCACACCACGCGCGCCGGCTGGCGTGTGCCAGACCGATAGCCCGTGGCCGACGAGGATCAGGTCGCCCAGCGGTTCGGCCGTGGCACGCACCTCTCCGCGCAACCGGGCGTCGTGGGGATGGGCCTTGAGGGCGGCAGCGATCGCATAGGCCTCGGCCGTCTCCTCCAGTGTCCTCGATGGCTGCGTATCGGACGCCTCCCGCGCCGCCTTGCGACGGATGGTGCCGGCGACCTGAAGCAGCGCACGGGAAAGCCGCGGCATGGCATTGGCGCGCGACGAGAGGGCCAGATCGAAGAGCCGGTCTGTCAATGCTTCGGATGGGGTCGCCAGGCCGTAACGGGCGGCATCTTCCAACGCCTCGAGAACCGGATCCAGAAAGTCGCTCCGAATGCCGGAAGCGATCTCGCTGCGGGCCGATGGCGGATCCGTTGCCTCTTCGATGCCTGTCTGGCGTCGCAGCGCCAGAAGCGCCGCGGCATGCCGAATCTTCGTGGGCCGCGCCGCCGGATCCCCCTTCGAGATCATCGCCTGCGGCCCGCCCCCTGCGAGGTAATGCACGGTGGGCTCACCCGGCAGATCGATTAACGCCTTGTGACCCTCGAAGCGGATGGCGGGTGGCCGGCCCGTCTCGATGAGACCGGTTAGCAGGGCTTCGGCATCGCGCAGTACGGCACGCCCGAAGATCCTGGCCAATCGGCAGGGTTGGAGCGTCCCGACCTCGGTCGCGATGGCCGAAGCCCCGGCGCCGTCGGCGGTGATGCCATTGGGCGACCCGGCGTCTTCGGCGCCCGCCGCCGCACTGCCCGGTCCCGCGTCGTGTGCCGGCGTGGCTTCATCGGTCTTGGCCGTGTCGCACGGTGCCAATTTCGAGGCCCGGAGGCGAAGAATGCCCGCGAGGATGTGCCGGCAGATACCTGTCGCACTGCACGTGCAATCGGTGCCGCCCAGCCCCTGGGCCGCGATGCGAGCAGCGTCGAAGCGGACGCGCTCGCCATCGACGATCAGTACTATTTCTTCGCCGTTTTCCTCGTCGATCACCGCTTTCCCTCTCCCGACGTCTCGTTCGGCCCGGCGCAAGAGTCCTCGCGAACCGACCGCCTCGAGAGCCGCGTCGTCGAAAAGCAGGAGCCGTTCGCGCAGGGACGGCAGGGAAGGTGAAGTCGGCGTCATCGGATCTGCTCGGCCACCCATTCGGCCAGCCGGTCGGGGGTCAGTGCCGAGACGGGCATGCCGGCATCGGCGAGCCGCCCGGCCATTGCCCGATCGAAATCGGCACGCCCGGTCTCATCGAGTGCGGCAACGCCGAGAAGGCGTATCCGCGCGCTGGCCATCCGACGAATCGCGGCGATGAGCGGGCCCGGCGAGGCGCCTTCGTGGAAGTCACTGACCAGAATGAAGAGGGTGCGTGCTGGATTCCTGATCAGCCGGTTCTCGCAATAGGCGATCGCTTTGCCAATATTCGTGCCGCCACCCAGTTGAACGGACAGGAGTAGCTCGACCGGATCGCCGACATGGTCAGACAGATCGACGACCGACGTATCGAAGGCGACGAAGCGCACGCTGAGACCGGGCAGACGGGCAAAGATCGCCCCCATGACGGCCGCATGGATCAGCGAGGGTGCCATCGACCCTGACTGGTCGACACACAGGACCACCTCCCAGGGAATGCCCCGACGCCGACGCTCGTAAAATCGCACCTTGTCGACGATCAGCTTGCCCCGCTCGGGGTCGTAATTCCTGAGATTGGCCCGGATCGTCCGATCCCAGGCGATATCGCGCGCCGAGCCCTTGCGCTCCGTCGTTGCTACCCGCATTCGCGCGCCGGTCAGCGCCGGAAGCGTTTGCGTCTTCAAGCGCTCGAGCAACTCCTCGACCACGCGCTGGGCGACCGCTCTCAGCAGTGACGCCACCGCCGGATCGGCACGGTGCCTCAAGGAGAGCATTGCCGCCAGAAGGTCGGGACGTGGCTCGATCTCCTCGAGGGCGGTGGGGTCGGAGAGGATATCGGTCATGCCGAAATCGGTGAGAGCGTGCCCCTGGACGTCCTCGCGGACGGATTTCGGAAAAAGCTCGCGCATCTCGCCGAGCCAGTCGGGAAGGGTCATCTGCGTCGGATCGAGGCCGGCGGAGCGCTTCTGGCCACGCCGACGCCCCGCTTCGAGGTCGAGCGTCAGACCACGCCGGCGATAAGCGCGGCCATAGACATGGTCGAGGGCATGATCCCTGCGCGCGTCGAGCCCCGTCAGGCAGGGGCCGCCTCCCATGCTGGCACTCAATTGACTTTCCGCGAAGCGGCCGAGGGCGAGGCGCCAGCGACGTACACTTTCCTGCGCGGCTTCCGGTGTCTCGCTCATCGCTGCGCCTCCTCTTCCCGCTCGTCACGTAGCCAGTGGCCGAGACCACGGGCCTCGATGAGGCCGGTGAGGGCATGCGAACGCGCGAGATTGTCGCGTACCTCGCTCTCGCCAACATGGGGCATGTCGAGATCGAGCGGCGCGGGGAGCGACTGCAACGAGCCGATCCGTGCGGCGAGCGCGTCCACCTCGTCCGGGTCGAGGACACTCAAGGTCTTGCGCAAGGCCGGGAGAAGGGAGATGAAGCTGTCCTCGTCGATACGCGCGAGAAAGGCATCGACCACGCCCAGCACCTCCTCGGACCTTCGCAGCAGTACGGCGGAAACGGCAAGTGCACCGTCGAGCGGGCCGCAACGTTCCTGCGGAGACAGGCTGGCCGCTTCCAGGCCACTACGCACCACCTGGGCGACATCACCCTCGGACCGCCAACCGGAGAGAAAGCCGATGGTTGCCAGGACGCCCGCCAGGGCGCCTTGCGGCATCGCGGCTATCAGACCGCGCAGCCGGTCCTCGAAGACGGCCCGATCGACGCGCGGGGCAGAAGCCGGCGCAGCCCCCTCTTGCCCCTGGACTGGAACCGTCTCGTCGGCTCCCCCCATCGTCGTGAGCCGCTGGGTCAGATGATAGAGATCGGCGAGCGCGCGTGCGTCAGCGGGCATCGCCGCCGCGGGCGCGTCAATCAAGGTGGGAATGAGATCGAGCGTGCGCCGATAAGCGGTTTCGACAAGCGGCGCGAGCGCCGCCGTCCGCGACAACCCGAGCACACGGCGACCGCGCCAGAGGCCCTCGAGACGCGCCAGCGCCCGGACCAGCCGGGAGAAATCCGCGTCGGCCGCCAGCGCCTGGTCAAGATGCGGGAAGATGTCGTGGGCATGAGCAAGCACGCCGGCCTTGGCCGCGTCGCCGAGCAGGGCGACGGCGGCCTCGGAATCATCGCTGCGCCCGGCGTTCTCCAGCGCGACGATCGCTTCGCGCAGAACGAAGACACAAGCCGCTTCCAGCGTGTCTCCGGTCGCAGCCAGGGCTGTCAGCCGCGCCTCTACCGAGGGGAGCCAGGCATAGGTCCAGACCTCGAAAAGGACGGGCTTCATCCCTTTGGCAGTAGCCAGGTTCGGCCCACGCTTCAGCGTGGCAAAGTCCGTCTCAAGCAGCGCCATCGCATGAGCGAAGCGGCTCGCCGCCCGATGCCGCGCCTTGCGATGAATATCGAGTTGACGCGTCTTCACCGACGGCTCGTCGATCGAGAAACGCAGCGCCTCGGCCCGGCGGCGCGCGGCATCGAGAAGCGGCGGGGTGCCGGCTTCCTTCGGCACTTTCCCAACTCCGGCGCCGGTCATCAATTCGTGCAACGTCTCGAGGATGTCCGAACCGTAGAACAGATCTTCGTCCTTCAGGAGACAGGAGCGGGCCGCATCGAGGATCTCCGAACGCCCCGGCCCCGGCAACTCACGGAGCCGGGCCAAGGCGTCGGCATGACGCACCGCCTCCGTAAGCGTGGGCAGGGCCGGCGGCAGGCTACCCTCCCGCCGGCGCAAGGCCTCCGCCAGGTCGAGGAAGGTCTCGGTCGCCAGGCGCGAGGCGGCGTGATCTCCCGTCTCGGCCATCGCCAGGAGCCGAGCATAGTGACGCGGGCTCGGCATGCCGCTGGCATAGCCGTTCAGCAGGTCGAGATCGGCTTCGGTGTAGCGCACCAGATAGGCGCGGTCGGCGGCGTGGGACGGGGCCACCTGACCGTTCTCAGGCCGCCTTTGCGGGTCGCTTGGCGGATCGAGCAAGGCGGGCGTGTGGATGCCGCCGAAGATCGCGGCGACGGGGCGCCCGCCGGCGGCCGCCTTGGCCTCTGCCAGTACGTCACGCATCATGGCCTCACGGGCAAGCATGCCATCCTCGGTCATCTGGCGCTCGCTCGTCGTCTCGCGGCAGAGGAGGCAGTCGCGCCCGACATCGGCGAAGAACTGACGCCAATCACTGTCGTCCACCCGTGACTCGAAGAGCCGATCCCAGACCTCGTTGAAATCCCGCGCACCGACCCGACGGATGAGCGCCTGTGCATAGTTCGAATAGGTGATCGCGTCCTCGTCGGTGAGTACCTGCGGCGTCAGGCGCGCCGCCGACGCCTCCTGCTCGCCCTCGTCATGCAGGGAGAGTCGCACGCCGCTCGGCAGATCCGCGAAATGCAGCGAGGCGCCGATCGCGCCCGCCGCCTTCAGGGCCACCCATTCCGGGGCGCTGTCCGAGATCGGCCAATAGCCGAGGACCGCTGGAGCAAACCGGTCCCGGGAGTCACGATCGATGACCGAAACGATCGCAATCGGTGGCTCGGTCTCTTGGTGGGCGAGTAGCGGTACCAGCGGCTCGAAGTCGGCGGGCATCTCGAGGACGATCGCCGCCGGCCTCAGCTCGGCCAGTGCACGCTTGAGATGCAATGCACAGGCGGGGCTGTGATGGCGAATGGGAAAGTGGAATACCCCGTCGGTACCGCCGACCAGCCGTTCGCCATAGACTCGCAAGCGCTCGCGCAGCGCGGCGCCGCTCTCCGGCCCGGCCTCGCCCGTCTTCTGCCGCGCCGGGCTCACCGGCCTTCGCCCTGTCGTCCGACGCTGCGGGCGACATCGTAAAAGTCGCGCCATGCCTTGCTGGACCGGGCCCGATCCTTGGCGACGTGATCCACATAGGCCTGGAACTTGCGAATATCGGCCTCGTCATCCTTCAATACGACACCGGCCATCTGCCGTGCCATATGGGCGCCGGTGACCACCCCGTCGGCCAGGTAGGCCGCCTCCAGACTCGCCGAATGAGCGACATTGACGGCCTCGGCCGTGGACATGACGGCCGTCGGCTTGTCCAGCGCGACGCCCTCGGCGGTCCTGCCCGATCGCAGATCCGAGAAGGCGGACACCAGAACATCGAGAACGTCGGCGGGCAGCGTGGGTTCGATGGTCTGGCCGGCCAGCCGCGAGGCGACGCGCGCTTCGATCAATTCACGCTCGAAGGTTCGGTCGGCAATCGGCGACACGGTCTCGAAATTGAAGCGGCGCTTGATCGCGCTCGACATCTCGTTGACTCCGCGATCGCGAAGATTGGCCGTGCCGATGACGTTGAAGCCGGGAGCGGCGCGGACCGCCGTTGCGCGGCCGAGTTCCGGGATGGTGATCGTCTTCTCGGAAAGAATGGAGATGAGGCTGTCCTGGATTTCCGGCGGGCAGCGTGTGATCTCCTCCATCCGCACGATCTGACCGGCCTCCATCGCCTGCATGACCGGCGACGGGACGAGTGCCCGGCGGCTCGGCCCCTCGGCAATCAGCATCGCGTAGTTCCAGCCGTAACGGATCGCATCCTCCGAGGTCGAGGCCGATCCCTGAATCAGCAGATCGGAGGCGCCCGAGATCGCGGCGGAAAAGAGTTCGCCGAGCATGGACTTCGCCGTTCCCGGCTCGCCGACCAGCATCAGGCCCTGCTCGCCCATCAAGGAGACGATCGCCCGCTCCACCAACGCGTCGTCGCCATAGAACTTGCGGGATAGCCCCTGTTTTTCATCCCCAAGGACGAAGCGACGCACCGCTTTTGGCGACAACCGCCAGCCCGGCGGCCGCGGCCCCTCGTCGGTCTCGGCAAGACGCTGCAGCTCGTCCTCGTAGCGACTTTCAGCGGGACGGCGGAGATAGGTCTTGCAAGATTCGTCACGCATCGTCAGCACCAGGTCTTGTTCTGCCAGTCGGGATCATGGCCGATACCCGCCGCTGCCAAGGCATGATAGTCGCCAAGGGCCTCCGCGAGCATGACCGCCGGTACGCCACTCAGCGCGAGGGGCCTGGCATAGGCGAGCGCATCGTTGCCACGCATCCGCACGAAACACAGACTCTCGAGTGCCGTGAGGCTCGACAAGGTCACGGCGTCACCGACCAGATCACCCTTGAACGTGATGACGGCGGCGAGGGCAACGCCCGGAAAATGCCGCTCATAGGTGGAGAAGACACCACCATCCTCCACCGGGCCCCGCCGCCAGCCAAGCTTGTCCGCGTTCGAGCGCATGGCAGAGAGTGAAATCAGCCAGCCTTCGCGATCCCGAATCTCGGTCGCATTCGGGTCGTCGATCTCGACCTGGCGCGTGAACTGCTCGAAGAGCGGGGTGACCTCGTAGTCGTCGAGATGCGCATCCCAGGCGGCCGCCATCGCGTCGCCTGCGGTCATGCGGTGCGCGATGGAGACATGGCTGAGCGTATCGAGATCGACCGGCTCGTCCTCGGCATCGGTCAGCGTGCCATCGTCCATCGGGCGGAAGAGGCAGAGGATGTCGCCCTGCGCGTCGCGACCCTCGAAGACCAGCCGCTGTGCGAGACGGCTCATGATCGGATGCTCTAGGATGAAGGCCTCGAAATCCGCCTTCGTCCAGCGCCGCTCGGTACACATGGACTCGAACAGGCGTGCCTTCTGGTTCTCCACCGTCTGCTTAAGTTCCTTGCGGGCGTCCGAGAGCAGCTTCTTGGCGGATTTGGCCTGGGTCGCTTCGTCCTCGCCGCCGCCCACGGGAGCCGGCGCGTCGGGATCCGGCTTGATGGCGGGGAGTGAGCCGACCGGCCTGCCCTGCGGGTTGAGAATCTGGAGCTTCAGTGTCAGCTTGTCATCCTCGACGAGACGTGCGGCATAGGCCTTGTCACCGATCGTCAGATCGAGAACGCCGGATTCGTCGACCCCGGCCGTCGGCACGACGCGATCGGCCATCTCCTCGCGCGTCCAGTCCTGCTCCTCGGCGATCCGGTCGACGAGCTCGCCCACTAGCCTGCGCCCGCCCGGTTGCTTGTGGCGTTTGGCGACGTCGAGGAGCGCCTGAACGACGACCGGGTCGGGATTGGCCGCCATGGCCTCGAGAATGGCCCGACACTGCGGTGCGCGCTTGCCATGGTTCTTGAGATAGCGGCGGCCGATCCGCGCCATCTCCGCCGCCGGCATGAGACAGCAGAGCGCCAGGAGGCCGCGATGAGGATGCGCCGAGTTGGGCATGCGCGCCAGGACCTCCCGCCGGATCTCGGCATGGGCCATGGCCTCCGTATAGGTCGGATCTGACCGTTGCCGCCAGGCGGCGTACTCGGCCGCCTGCTCCGAGGCCTCGGCGTCCGCCGCCTCGCTCGACGGATGCACGGTGTCAAATGCGATCCAGGCGTTGAAGACCGTCTGGCCCAGCCGTTGGGCGTCGGTTCGCTCAAGCCGCTCCAGCGCCATCCTGAGCAACGGGTCGCCGCCCGGTGCCTTGAGCTTGTGGGCCCGGGCAAACCACCACTTGACCAGGGTCGCATCGACCCTCTCGCCGCCCGCCCAGTGGAGGACCGGCAGATCGTCGGGATCGAAGAGTTCGGAATAGTCGACCCGGGCCTTGGCCAGCCCCTTCTCGGCTTCTTCCTGCAGCGCCTCGCGCGAGAAGAAGGTCGAGACATCGTGGCCAAGCCGGACCAGTGCCTTCAGTATCGCGGCCTTGGCGGCGACGTCCTTTTCCTTCTCCGCCGCTGCCAGGAGCGGCGGGAGCGCGTCCTCGTAGCCGCGTTCGGCAAGCCATTGCGCAGCGTCGGCGCGACTCTTCGCCTTCCCGTCCGTCAGCCCCTGGGCGATGATCGGCGTCAGACCGCCGATTGACGCAAGCAATGCCCGGCTACTCGTCTTGATACCGGGGTCAGAATCGCCGGCCCGCGAGAGAACCGGTTCGAGGAAACGCCCCGGCAACTCGGGAAAGAGCCTCATAAGCCCCAGGGCGCGCTCGTCGTCGCTCTGGTTGTGCCTGCGCAGGAACTGCTGGTCGAGGAGGTCGAGATCGGGAAGCAGCGCCGCCCAGACGGTCTCGTTCACCGGTTCCGGCGTCTCCCGGCCGGAGATGTGGGCGTTGTCGATGGCGTTTGCCAGGTACTCGCGAAAATCGATATCCGCGCGCTCGATCTCGGCGATCACCCGACGTAGATCATCGCCCTTGCGCAAACGCTCGAGAAGCGCATCGGCGACAGTGCCCGAGTGGTATCTGTCGTTAAAGGCCAAGTCGAGGAATTCGGAAAAGAAACGTCGGCTCTCGCGTGCCGCAAGGCCGATGCGTGTCAAGGCTTCTAGCGAGATATCCTGTCGGGCCAGAATACGTTTCATTCGGGACCGGTAAAGCTCGCGAGCCTTTCCGTATTCGAATCTCAAGGGCGCGAAGAAATAATGCCCCGCCTTTTGCCGATCACTTTTCTCGCGAAGCTCATCGCGGAGGAGGGCGATCATCAGATCGACGGCATCAGTCTCGAAAGGCTCGTCGAACGGCTTGGACTGCCGTTTTTTGAGTTCGGCCCGTTGCGCATGGTCGGCTTTCGCCTGGTCCCGCACCGCCTCGATCAAGGCCGTCAGTTCGTCACGCACATCGTCGGCAACCCGCGTAGCATCCCGCGGCTGTGGCGGCGGCGGAGCGATCAGGCGTCCGTCATGGGTATGATAGCCATCCGGCCCGTCCTCGGCGCGCCCTTCACGGGAGGCGCCGGGCGCGGTAGCGTCGAGTGTCTCCCGAACGAGCAAGGCCGCGTCGATGTCCCTCTTCAATGCCGGCGACGTCTCGTGTAGCGCATGTTCGGCGAGCATGCGCAGCGACGCCGGGTCACCCAGCGCGGCAAGAACCAGGATCGCCGGCTTGCGCTCCCCCGCCGACGTCTTCCGTAGTGTGGCTTCGATGAGATCGGGGGCCGGCTTGATACCGCTTACCCGGAACAGAGCGATGGCGGCATTGCGCACACCGGCCGAGGTGTCGCCGGCGGCACGCAAGGCAATCGCCTGATAGGCCGGTCCGGCACGCTCGTCGCTCATGAGATCGCGTTCGAGCGCCAAGCGGAGGATGTCCTGGCGCGAATCGGCGTCGAGGCAATCGATCGCCGCGGCGAAATGCTCCGGCTTGGCGCGCATGAAATCATCCAGCCCCGTCAGGAATTGCCATTCGGTTCGCCGCGCGCCATGCGGATAGATGAGCCGATAAAGTAGCTCTTCCGGCAGGTCGGCGAGCGCGAAGAGCGCCAGGAGTCGCGCGACGGAATGAGTCGACGCAGCAAAGTCCTCGGCCGCAGGGGCAAAGACCTCTCGCTGCCTCGACCCCAGGATGTCGTGGACCGGTCTAGAGAGGATGAAACGCCGGGCTTCCTGCAGGTAGACATTCAACCAGCCTGGCAGGCTCTCGATGTCCTCCCCATGGGAGTGGTAACGGCAGACAGGTGCTATCACAGCAAGCACGCTCGCAAAGCGCTGCACGGCAGGCGCATCCCAACCTTCCAGGCGGACGAGAAGATGGGCTCGAGAGGGGGCTCGCCGATTCCAGACTTCCTGGGCCGTTTGTTTCGCGGCATCGGTGTCCTGCCAATGAATGGCTGGTGTGTTCTTGACCAGCAGCGTCTCGGAGACGGCTTTGGCGTTGGCCTTCACATGATCCGTCAGGCGCAGAAGCGCCGTTTCCGGAGCGCCGATGACGACATATCGCGCGAGATCATCGCCCAGCCCGGGCTCGAGCGAGTTGGCATGACCCAGGTCCTCGACGAGGGCCGCCCTGTCGGTTTCGGAAAGGCCGCTTGGTGCATCGCAAATATCGTTCAACGGGTTCTGAAATCGCCCGAATAGAGACTGGAGTGTCTTGAACATAAACGCTCTCGATATCGTTCGAGTTATCGTCAAATCTGGACGAAGGCAGTCCTATCTGACGCCTCGACGCCCTGCTCTCCCGCCTGAAGCCGGATACCATGCACGACCAGTTCCCGCTTGATGAGCCGACTTTCTCGGGTCCCGGACACAACGCTACTGAAAGAAGATCGGGGTGGTTTGGCATCCCGTTCGGATGCACACATTCCGCTTCCCTTGCCATGCAGTGGCGAGACCGCGCTCGCCCCATAGGCTGCGGTACACCAGACTATATCCAAGACACACGTCGGGAAATGTAAGAGATCACTGGCAAAGATGTAGGAATTCCCCCATAGAAGCGAGGGACAAACGCAATACCAAAAGATGGCAGCCTCGCGTGGAACATCGCGTCACGGCAGCCCAGGCCTTATCATTGCTGCACACCTTATCCTCATGAGGTGGCTGGCAAAGCATCTATCTCAATCCAGTTGCCTCGCGACGAAGCCCTCGTCGATCATTTCCTGGATGAAGGCGTCGACGTAAGGCCCGGCCCCGGCACAGCGCTTGGGCAGCGCCATGCATTGCTCGATCGCCGTGAAGCGCCCCGCCAGCACGCGGTATCCCGGGTGCGTCGCCGCGAAGCGCTCGAGGGGCTGCCGTACCCCCGCCGCGGCCGCCAGGCCCTGCTCGACGAAGGCATCGATCGCGTCGGCCGAGGTCGGCGCGCGCACCAATTCGGCATGCGTCAGGGTGCGCGTCAGGTACAGATCGTAGGCCGCGCCTTCGCCGACGGCGATCCGCACGCCGTCGCGGTCGAGTTCCTCGACATGGTGGAACGCCGATTCCTCGGGCACCAGGTAGGTTCCCTCGATGACCACGTAGGGCTCGGTGAAACGCAG
Source organism: Modicisalibacter coralii (assembly GCF_004117855.1). Taxonomy (GTDB): domain Bacteria; phylum Pseudomonadota; class Gammaproteobacteria; order Pseudomonadales; family Halomonadaceae; genus Modicisalibacter; species Modicisalibacter coralii. The sequence goes on along the minus strand of NZ_QWBW01000024.1, from coordinate 34,720 downwards.
CGCTTCGGCACGCCGCGGGTCGCGGGCCAGGAAGGCGACGCACCACTGGGCGTCGTCGACCGAGGCGACCACCTTGCCGGCGGCATCGAAGGTGACGTAGTCGACCGGCACGCCCAGCCGTTCGGCCAGGGCGGCGGCCAATGCCGCCGACACCCCCTGTGGACGACCGTCGTCGCCACGTTGGGCGAGTACGGGATTGCCGTAATTGATCGCCGCGCGCAGTACGCCGTCGGGGGCGAGAATCTCGCGGGCCGCGCTTTCGTCGTGGGACATGCCAACGCTCCTGAAGCCTGACGATCACGCGATCGTCGAGAACGGGGTCCGGAGCCGCGATGGCCGCCGGACGTTCCTGGAGCTTAGCCCTTTTCGGTCAGCCGGCGTAGGTCGGCGACGACATTGGCCTGGGGGTCGCTGTCGCGAATCAGCAGGCGCGCCTCGCCCCGCGGGTCGAAGGCGAAGACGGCGCTGGAATGGCTGACGTCGTAGTTGCCCGCCGAATCCTTGTCGCCGTACTCGTAGGCGATGCGGTAGCGGTTGGTCAGTGCATCGATCTGGGCGATGTCGCCCGTCAGGCCGATGAACTGCGGACCGAAGACGTCCGTGTAACGCTTCAGGATGGCGGGGGTGTCGCGCGCCGGGTCGACCGAGACGAACAGTACCTGGATGTCGTCGCGCAGTGGCTCATCGAATTTCCTGAGCGCCGCCGCGAGTCCCGCCAGGGTTATCGGGCAGACATCGGGGCAGTGGGTGTAGCCGAAGTAGAGGACCGTGGTCTTGCCGCGATAATCCTCGGCGCTCACCTCGTGGCCGTTCTCGTCGACGAGGTCGAAATCGAGTTCCGGCATGACCTCGGAAACGTCCGTGGTGCGCCAGTTGGTGTCACTGCATCCGGCCAGCCACAGCGAGGCCAGCAGTGGAAGAAAGCACTTGTACATGACAGGATTCCGGAAAGTCTGGCTACATCGACACGGGTGAGACCACGTCAAACATGACGGGAAGCGCCTTTTCTCCAGCAAACTCGAGCGTCACCTCGACTTTATCGCCCACAGAGAGCGACCGGGAACGCTTCATGAACATGAGATGGTAGCCCTTGGGCGCGAACTCGAGCGTCTCGCCGGGCGCGATCTCGATACGCGGCACCGCGTGCATGCTGGCCATGCCGTCCCGGCTCATGCTGCGATGCAACGCGACACTCTTGAAGGCATCGCTGGAGGCACCCACCAGCGTCACGGGCGCGTCACCGCCATTGTGCAGCTCGAAGTAACCGGCCCCGGGCATGTCGCCGGGCAGCAGGCTCAGTCGGGCCTGGGTGACCGTCTGGTCGTCGGCCTGGGCGATGCCCGCCAGGATCCACACGGCCAGCAGCCCCCACGCCAGGCGAAGCGGGATGCGTCGCGATCGCCCCCGATGATGTCGATTCAGCATCCTGATACTCTCCACGCGAGATGCGACGGACTCACGCCCCGGGCGTTCGGTGCCTGGCCATTGGCTCGAGTCGCGCCGCGGCGGTCATCAGGAGCAGAGATTGGCCAGATTGCAGTACGACTGAAAGTCGTCCGACTTGACGTCCAGCGTGAGGCGGTCGTTGACGGTGTTGTAAAAGAAGGACGCGACACCCTGGTCCGCATCGGCCGTGCGGTAAAGGCCGCAGACGCCATAGCCGTACTGCACTTCCTGTAGCTTCAGCAGCTCGACCGGGCTCGCGGTATCGAGCCGGCTGGCGATGGCCTGCTGGATCGTGCTGTCCCGGTTGTGGTCGGCGATGACCTGGCCACCGAAAATTGCCGCGGCCAGGACCGACAGGAAGGCCACCGGGATACCGAGCATCAGCATGAAGGAACGAGAGGTCGTCATGAGGCGAAAGCCTATGTCGGTCGGCGCGCCCGGACAAGCGGCCGGCGTCGGCCAGGGGCGCGGTATTTCGCCGCAGTACCCGGCGCCTCTCCCATCAGCACGCATCGGGCTTAACGGCGCTCGCGAAACGCCCAGCCCACGGCGGCGATGACCAGGGCGATGGCCGCGCCCAGTTCCAGAATCGGCCGCCCCGGGCCCAGTTTCACGGCATTCTCGACGAACAGGATCACCAGCACGATGGCGGCGACGGCGACCAGCGAGTGCTTGAGCTCCTTGAAACTGGCCACCTGCAGCGGGCCCTCGCTCTCGAAGTCGGTGCGCAGAAACAGCCGGTACATGCCGTGGGCCATGATCTGGAAGCTCGCCGCGATCAGCAGCAGATCCATCATCTTGAGCAATCCCACCGCGCTGGCCTTGATCGCCTCGGCCTGCCAGGCGCCCCCCCCGCGATCAACGCCCAGAGGGTCTGCAGCAGGCTAAGGCAGGCCAGTACATAGAGAATCAGTGCCGCCAGCATGGCCAGCACCACGGTGACATGGATCATCAGGCGACTGCGGCATAACCAGCGTTCGATCATGACGCTTCCCTTTCCGGATCCGTCCTGTCTGTATGCCATCCTCCCGGGGTCACGGCAATCTATCCCGCCCGTCATTCGCAGGAGGTACCCGACGAACCCGTCACGCCCTGTCGGGAGACGCTCGCCAGGAACATTCGTCATACCCCACGGCATGGCGTTCCCACCCCGCCTTCGCGCATCCGCCTCAGGCGGTTGACGGTCGAATTCACGACGAAAACCGCGTTTCCCGCGGCATGTCACTCTTCCATGCTTGTTTTGTGTTTTTATGTAACCGATGGAGGCAGTCATGGCGCTTCGCAGCTTCAAGATCGCTCCGGCCAACCTCGGCCCGGGCAAGCAGCTCAAGCAACCCGACTACTGGCTGCTGCTGGAAACCACCGGCGGCAAGGTCCGGGAACTCGACCGCTATCCGACCTACCCGGAGGCCCTGCAGGCCAATCGCGCCCTGTGCGACCGACTGCACTGACGATCGCGGCGCCATCACCCGCCGCGGTGACGCCCTCGCCTCGCACGGGGTCGCTGCGACAAGACGTCACTGGCCAGCGGGGCCGGTTCAGGCATGCTTGGCGCGTCACGAACCCGTAGAGCCGCGCCGCCATGGCTGTATCCCGCCCGCCCCATGCCCTGCGCCAGGCCGCCAGCTGCGCGCTGCTGGCGATGCTGCTGGTCGTGTTCGGGCCCTTGATCGGCCAGCTCAGTGGCGCGGCCCACGCCACGCATGGGGACGCGCCGAGAGGCATCGCCACGGCCCACGAAGCGCGGATCGCCGACCACCCGGCCGGCGTGTTCGCTTGGCACGATGCGTGCGGCTACTGCACGCTGTTCCAGCACTGCCCGGTGCTCGATGTCGCCCTGCCACCCGCCGCCACGGCGTCCTTGGCGCCGCTCGACCAGCCGGCCGGGGCACCGCGTGTTGCCCACGCCACACCCGCGCTTGCCGCTCACGCGCCACCCCGTGCCCCACCGATCGCTCTCGCCTGACCCTCGTCCGCATCGCCGCACGCTCGACGCCGCCCGGCCCGCCTACCCGCGGACCGGTGGCGCCGATGACGTGTGACACGCCCCATCGCTCGACCTTTCAGGACACCCATGACCGAGAGTGCAAACACCCGCGCCCGCCGCGCGGCCAATGACTGGTACCGCGCCGTCTGGCGCTGGCATTTCTACGCCGGCCTGCTGGTCATTCCCTGGCTGATCTCGCTGGCCATCACCGGCGCGCTGTATCTGTTCCACGACGACATCGACCGCTGGTGGCACGCCGATACGCTCACGGTCACCGCGCAGTCCGGCCCGACCCTGGCACCGCACCGCCAGGTGGCGGCGGCACTGGCCAGCCGGCCCGGCGAGGCGCTGCGCTTCGTGCCCGCGCCGCGCTCGGACCTGGCCAGCGAGGTGGACGTGCGAGCCGCCGACGGCACCCGCCACGCGGTGTACGTCGATCCGTACAGCGGCGAGGTCACCGGCAGCCTGCCCTACCGCGGCAGCCTGATGTGGACCATCCGCCACCTGCACAGCCTCAGCTATTTCGGCAGCGCCGCCAGCCTGCTCATCGAGCTGGCCGCCGGCTGGGCGATCCTGCTGGTGCTCACCGGCCTCTACCTATGGTGGCCACGCGGCCGGCGCGACGGCGTGGTGACGGTGCGCGCCCGCCCGGCCAAGCGCGTCTTCTGGCGCGACCTGCACGCCGTCACCGGGCTCTTCGTCGGCGGGTTCATCCTGTTCCTGGCGATCACCGGCATGCCCTGGTCGACGCTCTGGGGGACCAAGGTCAACGAACTCGCCAACGGGCACAACTACGGCTATCCCGATGGTGTGCGCGTCGACGTACCGATGTCCGATGCGCGTCTCGCCGACCGCGAGACCACCAACTGGTCACTGGAGCAGGCGCGCCTGCCGGAATCCGCGGGGGACGCCCGCGGCGCAGCGCCGATCGGCCTCGACGCCGCCGTGGCGATCTTCCGCGAGCGGGGCCTGGCACCGGGTTTCGCCGTCAACCTGCCCGACGGGCCCGGCGGCGTGTATACCGGCTCGGCGTATCCCGACGACCTCAGCCGCCAGCGCGTGGTGCATCTCGACCAGTACAGCGGCCGGCCGCTGCTCGACATGGGCTATGCCGACTACGGCCCGCTGGGGCGCGGCCTGGAGTGGGGCATCAACGTCCATCTGGGCCAGCAATACGGCCTGGCCAACAAGCTGATCCTGGCGCTGGCCTGCGCCGGCATCGTCATGCTCTGCGTGTCGTCGGCGGTGATGTGGTGGAAGCGACGCCCCACCGGGCGTCTCGGCGTGCCCCCCGAACCGCGTGACCCACGCCGGCTGCGCGGCGTGCTCGTCCTGCTGGCGATCGGCGGCGTGATCTTTCCGCTGGTGGGCGCCTCGCTGGTGATCATGGCCCTCGTCGACGCCCTGTGGCGCCGCCGTGTCGCACAACGCACCGCCCTCGCCTGAGGCTCACACCAGATCGCGCGGGATGGTCTCGTCCCAGGTCTTGGCGAACACCCGGCTCTCGCCCTCGTAGGCATCCAGGGTGGCACGCAGGCGAAAGCCGTCGCGATCGGCGGTCATCAGCGTGCGGGCCACGGTGCGCACCTGCCAATCGCCGCGCGTGAAGCTGCGCTGCCACTCGGTCCAGCCGCTGAGGCTGTCGTAGTTGCCGTAGGCGTAGCTGTAACGCTCGGTGACGCGCACCGCGAGTTCGAGGTCGATGTCGTCGAGCCGGTAGACGCCCTCGTCGTTGACCACTTCCAGGGTGGTGCGGTCGTTGCCCAGGTCGCGGATCACCCGCCAGGCTTCCTGGCTGGGCTGGATCAGCGTGCGGGGTAGCGGCGGCGCCCCCTCGGGCTCGGCGAAGGCGGGCAGCGCCGCCTCCTCCGCGGGTTGCGGCTCGCGACACGGCAGAACCAGCCGACACTCGGCGGGATGCAGGGTCACCCTGGCCGGAGTCGGTGCCGGCCAGGCCAGCGGCCAGTAACTCGTCGACAGCGACAGGCGGATCGCATGCCCCACGGGGAACTGCTGGGCGATGTGCTTGAGCGGCACGCGCACCCGGTAGCGCCGCCCCGGCTCCAGCGGCTCGGGGAACTCGTCGCTGTCGCGGTGCGTCAGGTTGAGCAGGCCGTAGGACACCCGCGTCGCCTTGTCGTCCTCGCCGACGTCGATCAGCCGCAGCGCGACCATCGCCACCGGCTGATCGGCCTCCAGGTCGAGCTCCACCACCGGCTGGCCGCAGATCTCCAGCGGTTTCTCGAGCGGCGCGGTCTGGAAGATCAAGGCACCGCCATCCTCGTCGCGCTGGTCGTGGGGCAGGTCGGGCGGCGCATTGTAGGAGCACCACTTGCCGGCATACAGGCCGACGAACAGCGGCGAGCGGATGGACAAGGGCACGTCGCCGAGGGCGCTGTCGGCGCCGATCCACGCCACCTCGGGCACCAGGTCGTGGCCGCTGGTCAGGCGAAACGGCGTCGGCACGATGCGCGGCGAGGGCCACACGGGCTCGCTGACCCAGCGCCCGGGGCGCACGTCGTAGCGCGCCGACGGCGGTACCGACTCCTGCATCCACACGCGCAGCATCGGCTCGTCCATGATCCCGGTGTCCTCGCCCTTCAGCCAGTGATCCCACCAGCGCAGCGCCTCCTGCAGGAAGCCGATCGCCGGCCCGGGCACGCCGAGGTGCGGGTACTTGTGCGCCCAGGGCCCGACCAGCCCCTTGCGCGGCACCGAGAGGCCGTCGAGCAGCCGGAACACCGCGTTGCAGTAACCGTCGGCCCAGCCGCTGATGGCGTAGACCGGGCACTGGATGCGCGAGAAATCCTCGCACACCGAGCCATGCTTCCAGTAGTCGTCGCGACGCTGATGAGCCAGCCAGGTGGCCAGCCACAGCCCGCTGCCCTCGAGGCGTTCCCGCCACATTTCGCGCCAGCGCTCGCCGACCAGCGCCGGATCCGGCGGACAGGCGTTGCCGTCGAACATCGTCGAGGCCCAGGACAGGTTGTCGCCGAGCAGACAGCCGCCCATGTGATGGACATCGTCGGCATAGCGGTCGTCGGTCGAGCACAGGGTGATCACCGCCTTGAGCTCGGGGGGCTGCAGGGCGGCGATCTGCAGGCCGTTGAAGCCGCCCCAGGAGATGCCCACCATGCCGATGTCGCCCGTGCACCACGGCTGCTCGCCGATCCAGCGCAGCACCTCGACGCCATCGTCGAGCTCCTGCTGCAGGTATTCGTCGGTGAGCACGCCATCCGACTCCCCGCTGCCGCGGATGTCCACCCGCACCCCGGCGTAGCCGTGACCCGCCCAGTAAGGATGGGTCTGGGCGTCGCGAGTCGCGGTCAGGTCGCGCTTGCGATAGGGCAGGTACTCGAGAATCGCCGGCACCGGGTGGCGCTCGGCGTCCATCGGTCGCCAGATACGCACCGCCAGCCGGCAACCATCCTGCAGGGTGATCCAGGTCTCCTCCTCGTGAACCGGGCGCGGGAACGTCTCGACGATGCGCATGGCCTACCCCTTTCTCTGCGTGGTGTCATTGTCATCCGTCTCGGGCCTCAGCCGATGATGTCGGCGAACTCGAACGTCAGCCCCTCGGCGAGCCGGGTGTAGTTGGCTTCCAGCGCCTCGTCGCTGTCCGCGCCCATCCAGATCAGCGCCAGCGCGAAGCTGTAGCTGTCCTGCTCGGGCATGTCCGACAGGCGCATGCCCGGCGTGACCTGCAACTCGATATGCGTGCCGGGGAAGCGCGCCTCGAGGGCGGCGATCTCGTCGGGATCGGGGACGCGCACCACCGTGGCGTCGACGAAGAACACCCGGTAGAAGAACTTGCCGGCCACCGCGTACTCGCCCTGGCGGTGGGGCATGTCGGGACGCTGGCCCAGCGCCAGATCGACGGTGACCTGCTGGTGGCTGACACCGTCGACCTTCTCGAACAGGTCGCAGTGCGATTGCGAGATGCGCGTATTGATCTCCAGCAACCATACCCGGTTCTGGATCTCGTCCCAGAAGAACTCGACGTTGAAGGCGGCGTTGTCGTAGCCGATGTGGGTCATGACCGTGCGCGTCAGCGCCTCCATCCTGGCCTGGATGGGCGCCGGCAGCCGCGAGGGATAGCGGTAGTAGAAGAAGCTCAGCACCTGCGGGTAACGGATCGAGTCGACGATGCCGTAGGGCACCACCTCGCCCTCGAAGACGTAGCCCTCCACGGTGCACTGCCAGCCGCCGATGATTTCCTCCGCCATGCAGTGACCGCCGTCCACGGCGCGTACCGCCTCGGGCAGATCGGCCTGATCGAGGACGAAGTTGAAGGGCTCGGAAATCAGCCCGATCTCGTCGCGCAGGCGTCCGGTCGCCATGATGAAGTCCTCGGGGCTGTCGATGCGAAAGCCCAGCCGCGACCCCGACGACTTGATCGGCTTGACGAAGAACGGGAAGTAGAGCCCCGCCTGGCCGATCTTCGACAGCGCCTCGTCATCGAAGGGATCGAAGGCGGTGAAGCGTGGAATGTAGTTGCCGATCACCTCGCGCTGGGCCAGCCGGCTCCAGTACTTGTGCTCGCACTTGAGCAGGCTCTCGAGGCTCGGCGTGCGGGTGCCGAATCGCCCGCAGAGCAGCGGCAGCATGGTCGACACCGGGAAGTCCATGTAGCCGACGATGGCATCGACCGAGCCATCGAAGTCGCGCAGCGCGGCCTCGGCACGCGCCAGCATGTCCTCGATGGGGAAGACCTCGGTATCGTAGACCTCGGCGGGCTCGATGACCCCGTGGAAGCGGTAGTCCTGCGCGCCGCGCAGCTTTTCCAGGCGCAGGCGGTTGAAGTCGTTGAGTCCGACGACGAAGATGTTGCGCTGGCCCATGGCAGCCTCCCTGGCGGCCCATCGGGCCTGCCACGCTGGCGAGCGGGTGAGGAAGGGGCAGACCATCGCCGGCAGCGGGTGCCGGCCGACGCTCGCCTCGTCGACCGGCCGCTTGCCGCCGTACAACGTTGAAGCCACGTTATTCACAAACGCTGCTCTCAGAATAGCCGCTCTCGCCGAAGGCGGGGGCAAAACCGTGACACGCCGGACATTGCCACCGTGACCGGCGCGAGGCCGATCGAGGCGCGACCATGCCCCTGCTCCAGCTCTACCCCCAGACTGCCGCGGCCCACGACCTGCAGGGCCTCTATCTCGACGTCCCGCTGGGCGACGCGGCGTCCGACACGCCCTTCGTCTACAGCAACTTCGTCACCAGCCTCGACGGCCGGGTGGCCGTGGAAGACGACGCCGGTCAGGACCGGGTGCCGGCGACCGTCGCCAATGCCGACGACTGGCGGCTCTACCAGGAACTCGCCGCCCGCGCCGACGTGCTGCTGATCGGCGGACGCTACTTCCGTCAACTCGCCGCGGGGCACGCCCAGGCGCCACTGCCGCTCGCCGACGACCCCGCCTTTGCCGATCTCCACGCCTGGCGACGCGAACAGGGGATGCGCGCACAGCCCGACGTGGCGATCCTCAGCAACACCCTCGATGTCACCCTGCCGGAAACGCTGCGTGCCCAGGGCCGGCGTGTATGGCTGTTCGCCCCGGCGAGCCGGGTCACGCCCGAAGCCCGCGCGCGCCTCGCCGACCAGGGCGGCGAGATCGTCGCCCTGCAGGCGGAGCCCCACGCCGACAGCGCGCCGCGCGAGCTGGACGGTCGCGAGGTGGTGCGGCACCTCGGTCGGCTGGGCTACCGGCGCCTCTACTCGGTGGCCGGCCCCTGGTCGTTCGGGGTAATGCTGCGCGAGGCGATCGTCGACAGCCTGTTTCTGACCCTGCGCCTGCGCCTGATCGGCGGCGAACGCTATCAGGGGCTGGTGGAGGGCAAGGCGCTGCCCGAGCCCGCCGACTTCGAGCTGGCCAGCCTCTACTATCAGGACGAGGTGGCCGGCGAGGCGGGGCAGCTCTTCGCGCGCTTCGATCGCCGCACGTCGACAGGACGATAGGTAACAGCCTGCGGCGGCGTGGGAGGGTGACAGGGGTCGGACGCGGAGCCCGGCAGCGCCTTCAGTCGTCGGCCATCTCGCGCTCGGCGGCGGCCTTGCGCGCCCGGTTGCGGCGATACTGGCGCAGCACGGCGATGATCAGCGCCGCCGCCAGCATCAGCGCCAGGGTGACGCCCTGCCAGGGACGCGCGGCATCGCCGAGCACGGTCTCGAGGGTCAGGATCAGGATGAAGCCCACGGCCTGGCTGGCGATCGCCAGGACGCGCAGGGTATCGACTCGCTTTGCCATCGGAGACTCCAGCGACGCGGCGCGCCGTATTGCGGGTGACGAGGGAGGCCAGTAGGCTGGCCATTGTAGCCCGCCGGCCCACCCCTGACGACGCCCGGCGCCACCCGCCCGCCACTGCGAATACCATGGACGCTCTCGCCCTCGGCCCCTTGCTCATCGCCCTGCCCCGACTGTATGCCGCGATCGCCGCGCTGGCCCTGCTGCTCGCCGGGATGCTGGCCCTGCGCCTGCCCGTGGCGCGCCGCGCCCGCTGGTTCAACGGCGCCCTCCTGGCGGCCCTGCTCGGCGCTCGCCTGGGCGACGTGCTCGTCCACCTCGACAGCTACGCCCAGGCTCCGCTGGATGCCTTCAAGCTCTGGCAGCCCGGCTACCTGCCGGTCGCCGGCCTCATCGCGGCGGCGGCCTGGACCGCCTGGTCACTGCGCGACCGCTGGCCCCGGCTGGTCGCCGCCGAGGCGCTGCTCGCCGGCGCCGCCGCACTGTGGCTGGCGCTGATGGTCTGGAATCCGTTGGGCGGTACGTCCGGCCTGTCGCGCCAGCCCGAGCTGACGCTGGAGGACCTCGACGGGAATCCAGTCGCACTGGCCGAGCTCCACGGCGAGCCGCTGATCGTCAACCTGTGGGCGACCTGGTGCGGCCCCTGCCGTCGCGAGATGCCACTGCTCGCCGACGCCGCCGCGACGCCGGGCGTCACCGTGGTACCGATCAACCAGGGCGAGAGCCTGCTCGCCGTGGCGCGTTACCTGGACCAGCAGGGCCTGGACTTCGAGCATGCGCTGCTCGACCCGCACCAGCAGCTGCTGGCGCTGAGCGCTACGCCTGGCCTGCCCACCACCCTGGTCTTCGACGCCGAGGGCCGGCTCGTCGAGCGCCACGTCGGCGAACTCGGCCGCAGCCAGCTCGAGGCCTGGCTGGCGCGCTGAGGCGATATCGGCGCGGCGCATCCACCGGAGCGAGCGTACCGGCAATCTCGTCCAGGGCAATCGCAGCGGGGTCTACGAGGGAGCCGGGGACAGGTCGGATAGGGGGTCCGGCGCCACGGATGGCGTCGGTAGCGCCCATGGAAGGGTTTACAGCGCCCCCTTGCAGACCTGTCGACGGGTCAGCTCCGAACGATAACCCCAACTGCGATAGCCCTGAACCTCATCGGAATGGCTTAAGCGGCCATCGGCTTTCCTGTAATATACGGCGCCCCGATTCTCGGGGCGGTTCGATGCGGCACGCCGCCGTACCGGAACGCCCCGCGGCAGGCACCGATTTCCACGAGCTTTCGAGGCATCATGAGCGACTTTTCTCCCGGTCAGCGCTGGATCAGCGACGGCGAGGCCGAACTCGGCCTGGGCACCATCCTCAACGTCGATTTTCGCAGCGTCACCGTGCTCTTCCCTGCCAGCCAGGAAACCCGCACCTACAGCGTGCGCCAGGCACCGCTGACCCGCGTGGTGTTCGGCAGCGGCGATCGCATCGAGTCCGCCGACGGGCACGTGCTGACCGTCGACGACACCAAGACGCTCGACGGCCTGGTGGTCTATATCGGCGTCGACGCGGCCGGCGAGTGGCACGAACTCTCCGAGACCAAGCTCTCCGACCGCATGCAGTTCAACCAGGCCCGCGACCGCCTGCTCACCGGCCAGGTCGACCGCAACGACTGGTTCGACCTGCGCTACCGCACCCTGCACCACTATCACCGCATCAGCCAGAACCCGGCGCTGGGCCTGGCCGGCCCCAAGATCGACCTGATCGACCATCAGCTCTACATCGCCGACGAGGTCTCGCGCCGCCACGCACCGCGCGTGCTGCTCGCGGACGAGGTGGGACTGGGCAAGACCATCGAGGCGGGCCTGATCCTGCACCGCCTGCTGCTCACCGGCCGCGCCGAGCGGGCGCTGATCCTGGTTCCCGACAGCCTCACCCACCAGTGGCTGGTCGAGCTGCTGCGCCGCTTCGCCATCGAGGTCACGCTGCTCGACGAGACCCAGAGCCAGGCCCACGGCGATACCAACCCCTTCGAGGCCGGCCAGCTGGTTCTCGCCAGCCAGCAGTGGCTGTTCGCCAACCCGCACCGCCAGCATCAGGCCGAGGCCTGCGACTGGGATCTGCTGATCGTCGACGAGGCCCACCACCTCGACTGGACGCCGCAGGAAAGCGGCCCCGGCTACGCCTGCGTCGAACGCCTGGCCGCCGTGGCACCGGGCTTGTTATTGCTCACCGCCACCCCCGAGCAGATGGGCCTGGAGAGCCATTTCGCCCGGCTGCGCCTGCTCGACCCCGACCGCTACCACGACCTCGAGCGCTTCCGCGCCGAGGAGGCCGGCTATGTCCGCGTCGCCGCGGCGATCGACGCCCTCGACGCGCTGCCCGGCGACGCCGAGGCACTGGCCACCGCCGCCGCGGTCATCGACGACGCCGACAGCCAGGCGCTGCTCGATACCCTGGCCGATGCCGAGAGCGACAGCGCCCAGCGCGACGCCGCACGGACCCAGTTGCGCGATCAGTTGCTCGACCGCCATGGCACCGGCCGGGTGATGTTCCGCAACAGCCGCCGTCATGTCGGCGGCTTCCCCGAACGCCACCTCCACGTCGCCCGACTCGATCCGCCCTCGGCCTACCGCCGCGTGCTGCGCAAGCTCGCCCGCGACGAGGACTATCTCGACGAGCTGCTGATCGAGACCGGGCTCGACCACCCCGACGTGATGCTCTATCTCGACGCCACCTATCGCGCCCTGGAGGACGACCCGCTCAACAGTGAGCCCTGGTGGCAGATCGATCCGCGCGTCACCTGGCTGCTCGAACGCCTCACCGAGATGGGCCGTGACAAGGCGCTGGTGATCGCCCACGACCGCCAGACCGCCACCGATCTCGCCGAGGCGCTGCGCGTGCTCGGCGGCATGCACGCGCCGGTGTTCCACGAAGGGCTGACGCTGGTCGAGCGCGACCGCGCGGCGGCGGCCTTCGCCGACGAGGAGGACGGCAGCCAGGTGATGATCTGCTCGGAAATCGGTTCCGAGGGGCGCAACTTCCAGTTCTGCCGTCACCTGGTGATGTTCGACCTGCCTCAGCACCCCGACCAGCTCGAACAGCGCATCGGCCGGCTCGATCGCATCGGCCAGCGCCATGCCATCGAAATCCACGTGCCGGTATTCGCCGACAGCCCCGCCGAGCGCCTGCTGCGCTGGTACCGGGACGGCATGGACGCCTTCAGCGCCCCTCACGGCGTGGGCAGCGAACTCTTCGCGGCCTTCGGCGACGAGCTGGCCGAGGCGCTGCTCGACGACGAGGCCCTCGACGAGGTCGTCACCGAGACCCGCGCGCTGTTCGACGCCAAGCTGGCCGAGCGCAACGCCGGGCGCAACCGCCTGCTCGAGCTCAATGCCTGCCGGAGCGAGCGCGCCGAGACGGTGGCCACGGCGATCCGCGAGCTCGACGAGGATCGCGCCCTGCCCCGCTATCTCGATCAGGCACTCGACATCTTCGGCGTCGACAACCAGGACCTGGGCGGCGAACTCGTCCACCTGCGCGCCGGCCCGCAGATGCTCGACGGCCTGCCCGGGCTGGTGAAGGGCGAGGAGGGCTTCACCGCCACCCGCTCGCGGGAGCGCGCCCTGGCCCGCGACGACGTCCAGCACCTCTCCTGGGAGCACCCGCTGACCCGCGAGATCATGGAGCGCATCCTCACCGGCACCCTGGGCAACACCGCGCTGGCGCTGCTCGATCACCCGGCGATCCCCGCCGGACGGCTGATGGCCGAACTGGTGTTCTGCACCCACTGTCCGGCGCCGGCGCGGCTGCATGTCGATCGCTTCCTGCCGCCCACCGCGGTCCGCGTGCTGCTCGACGAGTCGGGCGCCAACCTCGCCGCCAAGGTCTCGTTCACCGGGCTGGCCAAGAACCTGCAGAAGGTCAAGAAGGCGGTGGCCCGCGACCTGATCAAGTCACGCCACGATCAGCTCCGCGAACTGCTCACCAGCGGCGAGGGCGAGGCCGAGCGCGAACTGCCGAGCATCGTCGAGGCCGCCCAGCGGCGCATGCGCGACACCCTCGACGGCGAATTCACCCGGCTGCAGGCGCTCGCCCGGCACAACCCCTCGGTGCGCGACGACGAGCTCCAGGCCCTGCGCGACGAGCGTCAGGCGCTGGATGCGGCGATCGAAGGCACTCGCCTGCGGCTCGATGCGGTGCGGGTGATCGTCACCGTCGACAAGGAGACCCGGCGCTGAACACCGGGCCCGAGTCGACGCAGCGATCGCCTCGGGGGAGCGAATTGATTCGCGATGCGGCCGGCTCGGTGCCGCGCTGATGCCATCGTCGGGAACGAGTTCCCTCCTACGGCGCTCCTGTGCGGCTTCGAGGGCACCTTCCTGTGGGAGCGAATTCATTTGCGATGCTGACGGCTCGGTGCCGGCGACGTCGGGAACAAGTTCCCTCCCACGGTCATTCTGCTCAGGCTTTCGGGAGCCTTGCTGGGGGAGCGAAGTTATTCGCGACGTTTGCCGCGCGACAGGATCGCGTCGAGCGCGGCATCGAGGGTCTCGTACTCGAAGCGGAAGCCGGCGTCGAGCAGCCGGCGCGGGCGCATGTCGGCGCCGGTGAGCAGCAGCCGCGACATCTCGCCCAGCGCCAGCTCGAGCAGCGGCGCCGGCACCGTCATCAGCGCCGGCCGGTGCAGATGCCGGGCCAGGCTGCGCGTGAATTCGGCGTTGGTCACCGGCTGCGGGGCCGAGGCGTTGAACGGCCCGCTCAGGGTGTCGTGTTCGAGCAGGAACTCGATACTGCGTACGTGATCCTCGCGGTGGATCCAGGGCATGAACTGACGGCCGTTGCCGAGGCGCCCGCCCAGCCCCAGCTTGAACGCCGGCAGCATCTTGGCCAGGGTGCCACCCTCGGCGTCCAGCACCAGTCCGGTACGCAGCAACGCCACCCGCACGCCCAGCGGTTCGGCCTCGAGGGCCTGGCGCTCCCACTCGGCACACAAGCGATGAGCGAACTCTTCGTTGGGCGAGGTCTGCTCGTCCACCGTCCGCTGGCCCTGGTCGCCGTAGTAGCCCATCGCCGAGCCCGAGACCATGACCCGCGGCGGTGTCTCGAGGCGCCCGCACAGGTCGACCAGCTCGCGGGTAATGGCCACCCGCGAGTCGACCAGCCGGCGTTTCTGGGCCTCGCTCCAGCGCCGCGCGGCGATCGGCTCGCCGGCCAGGTTGACGATCGCCTCGGGAGCGGCGTCGACGAAGTCGAGCACGTTGCGACGCACCTCGGCCGTATCCGGCAGCACGCGACGCGCCGCCTCGGGCTGGCGCGATACCACCCGCAACTCGTGGCCCTGGCGAGCGAGCCTCGCGCACAGCCGGCGCCCCACGAAACCGCTGCCGCCCGTGATCAGAATGCGCATGCCACCTCCCTGCTCGCTGCGTTACCGGGTTATACAGACGTTATACGTCTTTGATAGTCTAGATGCAGCGATGCGGCCCTGCCCAGCGTCCCGATGCCCTACTACCGACAAGGCCCGAGACGCCGTCAAGGAGACTCTCATGAACGATGCCCTGATCCTGCTCGCCCACGGGTCCCGCGACCCGCGCTGGCGGGCCCCCTTCGACAACCTGGCCGCGGCGCTGGCCGAACGCCTCGAGCGCCCGCTGCGACTGGCCTACATGGAGCTCTGCGAGCCCTCGCTGGAAAGCGTCGCCGCCGAGCTGGACGCGGCGGGCTGCCGACGCGCCGAGGTGCTGCCGCTGTTCTTCGCCGCCGGTCGCCACCTGCGCGAGGACGTGCCCGGGCAGATCGCGGCACTGCACGGCCAGCACCCCTCGCTGGCCCTGGAGCTGCTGGCGCCGGTGGGCGAGCATCCGGCCTTCGTCGATGCCCTGGCGGGGATCATCGAAGGACGCGCCGTAACGGAGACGGGTGTCTCTTGACTGGACAAAAATTGTACATTGAGGTTGCCTTGTACAGGCATCTGACCCATCCTGATCATCGAAACCAGCGGGGTGCTGCACGCTTTCCCGCTGCCGACGCCCCGAGCGAGCGACGGCGTCACGCTATTGAAGAGGCCGAGTGCGCATGACCGACAAGCCGATGGACCCGAGCGGCGCTCCGCTGTACCCGATCCGGGAGGTGTCACGCCTGACCGGCGTCAATTCCGTGACCCTGCGGGCCTGGGAGCGACGCTACGGTCTGATCCGCCCTCAGCGCACTCCCAAGGGGCATCGCCTCTATGCGCGCAACGACATCCAGCGCGTCGAACGCATTCTGCAGTGGCTCAATCGCGGCGTGCCGGTCAGCCAGGTGCGGGACCTGCTCGAACAGCCCGAAGCGCCCGAGGCCCCCATCGACGACAGTGGCGACTGGGCAGCCCAGCGTCGGCAACTGATGGCGAGTATCGAGGCCCTGGATCTGGTACGCCTCGAGGCCCTGTACAACCAGAGCCTGGCGCTCTATCCCGTCGCCACCTGCCTGGCCGAGCTCTGGGAGCCGGCGATCGGCGAACTCGAGGAACACTGGAGCGACCAGCTCGGCGCCACCCTGCAGCGCCGCACCCTGGAAAGCTTCCTGCGTACACGGATCGGCACCCGGCTCTATCACGCCAACCTCGCCAGCGCCGGGCCGGTGCTGCTCGTCTCGCGCCTGCCCGACGACCCCGGCGCCCTGTGGTCATTGCTGTTCGCGCTGCTCGCCGCCGATGCCGGCTTTCGCGTTCAGCTCTTCGACACGCCGCTGCCGCTCGGCGAGTGGCCGCTGGCGGTGGAACGCCTCAAGGCCGGCGCGCTGGTGCTGGTCAGTGGGCAGGCCGAGCGCAACGAGTTGATCCGGCGCCAGTTGCCGCGCCTCGCCGAGCAGCTCTCGGTGCCGGTGTGTCTGGTCGGGCCGGTGACGCGGATCCGCGCCAGCGAGGTCGAATCGAGCGCCCTGGAGGCGCTCGGCGAGCTGCCGACCGTGGCGATCGAACGGTTGCGCCCCCTGGTTACCTGACACCGTCCCTCTCGCCGGCAAGGAGCGCCGCCATGGCCCGGCAACTGATGTGGTTCCGCAGCGACCTGCGCACCCTGGACAACACCGCCCTGGCCGCCGCCGCCCGACGCGGACCGGTGATCGCGGTGTTCCTGCACTGCGGCGATCAGTGGCGGGAACATGGCCACGGCGCCAACAAGATCGACTTCCTGCGCCGCGGCGTCGAAGCGCTGGCCGAGGCGCTGGCCGGGTTCGACATTCCCCTGCTGCAGCGTGACATCGGGCGGTTCGATGCCGCGCCCGAGACCCTGCTCGCCCTGGCCCGCGAACACCACATCGACGCCCTCCACTTCAATCGCGAGTATCCGCTCGACGAGCGCCACCGCGACGAGGCGGTCGCGCGCACCCTGGGCGAGGCCGATATCGCGGTGCACGGCTATACCGACGCCGTGGCCTTCGAGCCCGGCGAGCTGCTCACCGGCCAGGGCCACTACTACAGCGTGTTCACCCCGTTCGCCAAGGCCTGGCATCGCCAGATCGATGCCCAGCGCCTGGCGCTGCGCGACACCCCCGATGCCCAGACGCGCCTGTCGCTCGAGCGCGAGCCGCTCCCCGAGGCCCCCGCCTGCGACGACACCGCGGTCGACGCCACGCTGTGGCCGGCCGGCCAGGAGGCCGCCGCCGATCGTCTCGAACGCTTCCTGCGCTACCGCGTCCGCCACTACGACGAACAGCGCAACTTTCCGGAAACCCGCGGCACCAGCGAACTCTCGCCCTATCTGGCCCTGGGCATGATCTCGCATCGCCAGTGCCTGCAGGCGGCGATGGCCGAGAACGGCGGGCACCTCGCCGACGGCGACCGCGGCCTGACCAGCTGGGTCAACGAACTCGTCTGGCGCGAGTTCTACCAGCACATCGTCGTCGGCTACCCGGACGTGTGCCGCCACCGCCCCTTCCAGCAGCACACCGAGCAGCTCGCCTGGCGCGATGACGAGACGGCCTTCGCCGCCTGGTGCGAGGGGCGCACCGGCTACCCGCTGGTCGACGCCGCGATGCGCCAGCTGGTGCAGACCGGCTGGATGCACAACCGCCTGCGCATGCTGGTGGCGATGTTCCTGACCAAGCACCTGCTGATCGACTGGCGCCAGGGCGAGACCTTCTTCCTGCGCCATCTGGTCGACGGCGAGTTCGCCGCCAACAACGGCGGCTGGCAGTGGGCCGCCTCGACCGGCACCGACGCCGCGCCCTACTTCCGGATCTTCAATCCCACCACCCAGGCCAGGCGCTTCGATCCGGACGGCCGATTCATCGCCGATTACCTGCCCGAGCTCGCCGACCTGCCGGCCAAGGCGCGCCATGCCCCGCCACGGGACGCCTTGAACGGGCATGACTACCCGGCACCCATCGTCGACCACAAGGCCGCCCGAGCGCGCGCGCTGGACGCCTTCAAGGCGCTCAGCCGCGACTGACCCCAGCCCCGCCCCGGAGGACCATCATGCGCGACGACCCGGCGCTGGAGGCGTTCTGCGCCTTTTTCGAAAAACTCGACAAATCCTATACAAAATATTTGTACAGGGCCTACACTGAGGATGTGGACTTTTGCGATCCGCTACACCACATCCGGGGTCGCGATGCACTGGAGCGCTACTTCGCCGCCCTCTACGAACGGGTCGAGGAATGCCGCTTCACGTTCGGTGACCGGCTGCGCGATGGCGATCTGGCCTTCGTCGCCTGGACGCTGCATCTCGTGCATCCGGCCCTGGATCGCGGCCGTACCGTGACGGTGGAGGGCTGTTCGCGATTGCGCTTCCGGGCGACCGCCGATGGCGAGCGGGTCTGCGAGCACCGTGACTACTTCGATGCCGGCGCACTGCTCTACGAACACGTCCCGCTGCTCGGCGGCGCGATTCGCCAGATCAAGCGCCGCCTGGCCTGACACCGCGATACTCACGGCGACGAGGAAAAACACCATGCAGGGACTTTCCGGCCAACGACGCATCTGGCTGACCGGCGCCAGCTCGGGAATCGGCGAAGCGCTGGCCCGACGCCTGCTCGAGCAGGGGCACCGGGTGGCCCTGAGTGCGCGCCGGCGCGAACCGCTGGCGGCGCTGGCCGATGGCCAGGCCCGGGCCCTGGTGCTGCCCTGCGACATCAGCGACCGCGATTCGCTGCGCCAGGCGGCACAGGGCATCGACGAGGCCTTCGGGGGCCTCGACGTGCTGCTGCACGTCGCCGGCACCTGTGAATACCTCGACGCCCGTCGTTTCGACCTGGACCTGGTCGAGCGGGTCATCGACGTCAACCTGAACGGCGCCCTGCGCACCATCGATGCCGCCTTGCCGCTGCTGCGCCGGGGCCGCGACAAGGACGCCGGGCCGCCGTTGCTGGCGGCGGTCTCCAGCGCCGCGGCCTACCTGCCGCTGCCCCGCGCCGAGGCCTACGGTGCCTCCAAGGCGGCCCTCAGCCACTTCCTGGAATCGCTGCGCCTCGACCTCGCCGACGAGGGGATCGACGTCAGCGTCATCCACCCCGGCTTCGTCGCGACACCGCTGACCGAGCGCAACGACTTTCCCATGCCGATGCGCATCGACGCCGTCAGCGCCGCCCGGGCGATTCTCGACGGCCTCGAGCGCCGCTCCCGGGACATCCACTTTCCCAAGCGCTTCACGGCCCTGGTGAAGCTCGCCGGCATCCTGCCGCCGGCGCTGCGCTTTCGCCTGGGGCGGCGCCTGACGCGCGCCGGCGACTCCCGCCAGGAGGCGTCTCGATGAGTGCGGCGCAGCGCATCGCGGTCATCGGCAGCGGCATCAGCGGCATGGCCGCCGCCCACTACCTGTCGCAGCGTCACCGGGTCTCGCTGTTCGAGGCCGGCCCGCGTCTCGGCGGGCATACCGCGACCGTGGACGTCGAGCTCGGCGGCCGGTCGTTCGCCGTGGATACCGGCTTCATCGTCTTCAACGACTGGACCTATCCCCATTTCCAGCGCCTGCTCGGCGCGCTCGACGTCGAGGCGCAACCCACCGAGATGAGCTTCTCGGTCCACGAGACGGACCGTGACTTCGAATACAACGGGCATACCCTGGCCTCGCTGTTCGCCCAGCGCCGCAACCTGGTGAGCCCGCGCTTCTACCGCCTGCTCGCCGACATCCTGCGCTTCAACCGTCAGGCCCAGCGCGACCTGGCAGAAGGCCGCCTCGACGCCGCCACCACGCTCGGCGACTATCTCGCCCGCGGTGGCTACGGCGACGACTTCCGCGACCGGTACCTGCTGGCCATGGGCGCGGCGATCTGGTCGGCGAGCAGCGCCGATCTGGCGGCCTTCCCGCTGACCTTCTTCGTGCGCTTCTTCCGCAACCACGGCCTGCTGTCGCTCGGCCGCCGACCGCAGTGGTATACCCTGCGCGGCGGCTCGCGGCGCTACATCCCGGCACTGACCCGGCCCTACCGCGAGCGCATTCACCTCGACTGCCCGGTCACCGCCGTGCGCCGCGACCCGGAAGGCGTGACGCTCGCCACGCCGCTGGGCGCCTCGCGTTTCGATCAGGTGGTGCTGGCCTGCCACGCTGATCAGGCGCTGGCGCTGCTCGCCGATTCGAGCCCCGCCGAGCGCGAGATCCTCGGCGCGCTGCCCTACCGCGACAACGACGTCGTCCTGCACACCGACACCCGGCTGCTGCCGCGTCGGCGGCGCGCCTGGGCGAGCTGGAACTATCGCCTCGACGGTCGTGGTGACCAGGCCCGCGCCGCCGTCACCTACGACATGAACCGGCTGCAGCGCCTCGACGCGCCCGAGACCTTGTGCGTGACCCTCAACGCCGACGACGCCATCGACCCGGCGCGCGTCCTCGGCCGCTATCGGTACGCCCACCCGCAGTTCACCCTCGCCGGGCTGACCGCCCAGGCGCGCCACGCGATGATCTCGGCACCGGCGCTGCGCACCCACTACTGCGGCGCCTACTGGCGTTACGGCTTCCACGAGGATGGCGTGTGGAGCGCGCTGCGCGTCGCCCGGGCCCTGGGCTGCGACGAGGACGACCGCGTCCATGCTGCGCCGGGTCGCACGGAGATACCGGCATGATCGCCGCCCCGCACAGCCGCATCTACCGGGGCGAACTGCGCCATCGCCGTTTCCTGCCGCGGGCACACGCCTTCCGCTACCGGCTGTGGATGGCCTGGCTCGACCTCGACGAGCTGCCCGAGCTGTTCGACGGCGTGCCCGGTTACAGCGCCCGACGCCCCGCCCTGGCGCGCTTTCGCCGCGCGGACTACCTGGCGCCCCACGACCTGCCGCTGGCCACGGCCGTGCGCCGGCGACTGGCCGAACGGCTCGGCGAGACGGTGGCCAGCCGCGCCGACGGCCGGATCTGCATGCTCACCCAGTTGAGGATCGGCGGCGTGAGCTTCAACCCGATCACCCTCTACTACGCCTACGACCGCGCCGGCCGGCTGCGCGCCCTGCTCGGCGAGGTCACCAACACGCCCTGGGGCGAGCGCGAGAGCTACGCCTGCGACGTGACCCCCGAACGCCACCTGCACGCGGCGTGCTTCGACAAGACGCTGCACGTCTCGCCGTTCAATCCCATGGACATGCGCTACCGCTGGCGCTTCAACACCCCGGACGCGCGGCTGATGATGCACATGGAGGCCTGGCGCGACGAGCGGCGTCACTTCGACGCCACCTTGACGCTGGACGCCCGGCCGGCGACCCGCGGCGCGCTGCTCGCCGCCCTGGCCCGCCAGCCCTGGCAGAGCCTGGCCACGCTCGCCGCCATCCACTGGCAGGCGCTGCGCCTGTGGCTCAAGCGCGTGCCGATCCATGACCATCCCGGGGGCCGCCAACCGCCCGGGAAACGCCCCGAGGAGAGCTCGTCGTGACATCGCTTCGTTTTGCACCCCAGCGGTGCCCGTGTACCGGCGGCCGGCTGATGCGCTGGCTCAAGCCGCGCCTGATCGCCCAGCTCGACCGCCTCGAGGGCGGCTTCATCCATCTCGTCGACAACGGCGAGTATCGCCGACTGGGCAGTGGCGGGACCCTCGAGGTCAGCGTGACGCTGCACCGCGAACGGGCCTGGCGGCGGCTGGCCCTGGGCGGCACCGTGGGCGCCGCCGAGGCCTACATGGACGGCGACTGGGACAGCGACGACCTGGTGACGCTGACCCGGCTGTTCGCGCTCAACCTCGAACGGGTCAACGGCGAGGTGGAGCGCGGCAGCGCGCGTTTCGCCCTCTGGCTGGCGAGCGCCGTCTACGCCCTGCAGCGCAATACCCTGGGCGGGGCGCGGCGCAACGTCAGCGCCCACTACGACATCGGCAACGCGCTGTTCGCGACCTTTCTCGATCGCGAGCATCGCATGTATTCCAGCGCGCTCTTCCCCGACCCCGAAGCCAGCCTGGAGACCGCCTCGACCCACAAGATCGAGCGTCTGCTCGACCTGCTCGACGTGGGGCCCGACAATCACCTGCTGGAGATCGGCACCGGCTGGGGCGGGCTGGCGTTGCACGCCGCCCGCACCCGCGGCTGCCGGGTGACCACCACGACGATCTCCGCCGAACAGTACACCTTCGTCGCCGCGCGTATCGCCGAGGCCGGTCTCGAGGACCGCGTCACCCTGCTCAAGCAGGACTATCGCGAACTCGCCGGGCGCTTCGATCGCCTGGTCTCGGTGGAGATGATCGAGGCGGTGGGACACCAGTACCTGGATGCCTACCTGACGACCCTCGACCGCCTGCTCACCGACGACGGCCTGGCGGCGCTGCAGGCGATCACCATCCGCGACCAGCGCTTCGAGGCCGCCAAGCGCGAGCGCGACTTCATCAAGCGCTATATCTTTCCCGGCGGTTTCCTGCCATCGCCGACGGCGATTCTCGCCGGCCTGACCCGGCGCACCTCGCTCAACGTGCTCGCCTTCGAGGAGATCGGGCCGCACTACGCCCGGACCCTGCGCGAATGGCGCGACCGCTTCGAGGCGAATCTCGACACCGTCCGCCGGCTCGGCTACGACGAGCGCTTCATCCGCATGTGGCGCTACTACCTGAGCTACTGCGAGGGCGGCTTTCGCGAGCGCACCATCGGTACCTGCCAGATGCTGCTCGCCAAGCCTGGGGCGCGCCGCGCGCCACTGACCGGCGCCCCGTGACCCCCGCCGCAACGCTCTGCAACGTCGCCGCCTTCCAGCTCGGCTGGTTGACCTGTGTGCTCGGCGGCAGCCTGGCGGGAGCGGCGGTGACGGCGGCCGTGCTGGCCGGGCATCTGCGCTGGCTGGCACGCCCCGGCGAGTGGCGGCTGCTGGCCGGCTTCGCCCTTGTGGGGCTGGTCGTCGACGGCGGCCTGACGCTGGCCGGCGGGTTCGTCTTCGCCGGCCCCGCGTGGCCGATTCCGCTGTGGCTATGGCTGCTGTGGCCGCTGTTCGCGACCCTGGTGAACCATTCGCTGGCCTGGCTGTGGCGGCACCCCTGGCTGGCGACGGCCTGCGGGGCGAGCGGCGGCGCCCTGTCGTACTGGGGCGGCGCACGCCTGGCGGGGGTCGAGCTGGCGCCGTGGCTGCTGCCCGCGGAGGCGATCGTCTGGGGGCTGATCTGCCGGGGTTGCGCCGGCAAGCGGGGGGTCAGACGGTCTGCGAAGCGTTGAGGTAACGGGCTTCGATCGCCTCCACCGGCTCGGGTCGGGCGAACAGGAAGCCTTGCGTGTAGGGGCAGCCGTATTCGAGCAGGAAGTCACGCTGTGCGATGGTCTCGACGCCCTCGGCGACGACATCGAGGTTGAGGCCGCGCGCCATCGCCAGCACCGCCGAGACGATAGCCGCATCGGCGACGTCGTCGGGCAGCGCGCGGATGAAGGCGCGGTCGAGCTTGAGCTTGTCCACCGGCAGCCGCTTGAGATAGGCCAGCGACGAATAGCCGGTACCGAAGTCGTCGATGGCGATCTCGTGGCCCTGGCGGCGCAGCGCCTCGAGACGCGGCGAGACGTCGCCGGCGCGTTCGTCGAGCAGCACCGATTCGGTGAGCTCGAGGCCCAGTTGCTGTGCCGGCACCCGATGGCGCGCCAGCGACGCGGCCAGGCGCGATTCGAGATCCCCCTGGATCAACTGCAGTGCCGAGATGTTGACCCACACCGGGACCCTGGGCATGCCGTTGGCCCGCCAACTGGCGAGCTGGGCCACGGCGCGCTCGATGACCCAGTTGCCCAGCGCCGACATCAGCCCGTGACGCTCGGCGAGCGGGATGAAATCGCCGGGCGAGATCATGCCCTGTTCGGGGTGGCGCCAGCGCAGCAGCGCTTCCATGCCGACCAGCGTGCCGTCGTTCAAGCGGTGCTGGGTCTGGTAGTGCAACTCGAGTTGATCGCCCTGGGCCAGCGCGCGGCGCAGTTCGTTGACCAGCGCCAGTTGTCGGTCGCCCTCGACTTCCAGCGACGGCCGAAAGCGCCGGTCGTGGTTGCGGCCGTGACGCTTGGCGGAGTACAGCGCCGACTCGAGGCGCTGGAACAGCACGCCCGAGTCGTTGCCGTCGTCGGGGGCCCGGCAACTGCCGATGGTCAGCCCCAGGCGCAGCGAATTGTCGCTGATCTCGAAGGGCTCGCTGAGATGGTCGCGCAACCCGGCGATCCACGCCTCGTGATCGTCGAAGGTGGTGGTGCGGATGACCATGAACTCGTCGCCGCCCAGCCGGCCGACCACGCCACCGGCGACGAACGCCGCCAGCCGCTGGCCGAAACGCGCCAGCAGCCGATCGCCGCAGTCGACCCCGAGGGCATCGTTGATCGACTTGAAGCCGTCGATGTCGACCAGTGCCAGATCGAGCCCCTCGCCGGCACGCAGGCGGTTCAATCGCGAGGTCAACAGGTCGTGCAGCCGGCGGCGGTTGGGCAGCCCGGTCAGCGGGTCCTCGAAACCGACCCGGCGCAGATCCTGCTCGCGGGCCTTGTGGCGCGAGATGTCGGTGAACAGACCGACGTAGTGACCCACGCGCCCCTTCCTGTCGGGGCAGGCCTGGACGCGCAGCCATTCGGGATATTGATCGCCGTGCTTGCGCTGGTTCCAGATCTCGCCTTCCCAGCGCCCGGTGGCCTGCAGGGTCTGCCAGTAACGCTCGTAGAAGGCCTTGTCGTGACGCCCGGAGGACAGCGTCGAGGCATCGAGGCCGAGGACCTCCTCGCGGGTGTAGCCGGTGATCTGGGTGAAGGCGGGGTTGACGCTGACGATGCGGTTGCGACGATCGGAGATCACCACGCCGTCGCCGGAGAGCTTGAGCGCCTCCTCGCTGAGCAGGCGGCGACGATGCTCGCGCTTGATCTGGCGCCAGCCGTCGACCAGCGCGACCACGATGACGGCCAGCGCCGCCAGGCGCAACGACGCCAGCGGCAGCCAGAGCATGGCCGCCAGCGCCGCCAGTCCCATCCACGTCGTCGGCCGGTTAAGCGAAAAGGGGGGCCACATGTCGTCTCGTCATGTTCGATTCACAGTCGCGTGCGAAAAACCAAAGGCATCATGCCCCGCCCGGGAAGCGCTGCGCAAGCCGGACGCGTCCAAAGGCGCGTTGCGCCGTGGTTTCGCGCCCACTAGCCTAGGGGCCCGGCGTGCATTCACTTCACGCTGCCAGTAGACTAGGCGCGTCGCGCAGGCTGCGGGACACAACAATTCTGACTCTCGGAACGACTCAGTGACCAAGCAACACTCCTTTAGCTACGAAGAACTGCTGGCGTGCAGCCGCGGTGAACTCTTCGGTCCGGGCAACGCCCAGCTACCGGCTCCCAACATGCTGATGCTCGATCGCATCGCCAACATCCAGGAGACCGGCGGCGAACACGGCAAGGGCGAGCTGATCGCCGAGCTCGACATCCATCCGGACCTGTGGTTCTTCGCCTGCCACTTCCCCGGCGACCCGGTCATGCCCGGCTGTCTGGGACTCGACGCCATGTGGCAGCTGGTCGGCTTCTACCTGGGCTGGCTGGGCCATCCCGGGCGGGGACGCGCACTGGGCTGCGGCGAGGTCAAGTTCTCCGGCCAGATCCTGCCGGACGCCGGCCAGGTCACCTACCGCATCAACATCAAGCGGGTGATCACCCGGCGGCTGATTCTGGGTATCGCTGACGGAACCGTGTCGGTCGATGGCCGCGACATCTATCAGGCCAACGACCTGCGTGTCGGTCTGTTCACCTCCACCGCGAATTTCTGATCAGGAGGCTTCCATGAGACGAGTGGTAGTCACCGGCCTGGGCATCGTTTCCTGCCTGGGCAATGACCAGCACCAGGTTCTGGACGCGCTCAAGGCCGGACGCTCCGGCATTCGCTTCAAGGACGACTACGCCGAACGCGGTTTCCGCAGCCACGTGGCCGGCGTGGTCGACATCGACCTCGACGCCCTGGTCGATCGCAAGCAACGCCGTTTCATGGGTGACGCCGCGGCCTACGCCTACGTGGCCATGGATCAGGCGATCGCCGATGCCGGCCTGGAAGCGGCCCAGGTCTCCAACGAACGGACCGGGCTGATCGCCGGTTCCGGCGGCGCCTCCAGCGCCAACCAGGTGGAAGCCGCCGACATCCTGCGCGAGAAGGGCCTGCGCCGCGTCGGCCCCTACCGCGTCACCCGCACCATGGGCAGCACCGTCTCCGCCTGCTTGGCCACGCCGTTCAAGATCAAGGGCGTCAACTACTCGATCTCCTCGGCCTGCGCGACCTCGGCGCACTGCATCGGCAACGCCGTCGAGCAGATCCAGCTCGGCAAGCAGGACGTGGTGTTCGCCGGTGGCGGCGAAGAGGAGCACTGGACCCTGTCGTGCCTGTTCGATGCCATGGGCGCGCTGTCCACCGGCTACAACGAGGCCCCCGACAAGGCCTCGCGCCCCTACGACAAGGGCCGCGACGGCTTCGTCATCGCCGGCGGCGGCGGCATGGTGGTGCTCGAGGAACTCGAGCACGCCAAGGCGCGTGGCGCGAGGATCTATGCCGAGGTGGTCGGTTACGGGGCGACCTCGGACGGATACGACATGGTCGCCCCGTCCGGCGAGGGCGCGGCGCGCTGCATGCGTCAGGCCATGGCCACCGTCGATGGCGACATCGACTACATCAACACCCACGGCACCTCGACGCCGGTCGGCGACGTCGCCGAGCTCAAGGCGATCCGTGAGGTGTTCGGCGATGCCACGCCGGCGATGAGCTCGACCAAGTCGCTCACCGGCCACTCGCTGGGCGCCACCGGCGTGCAGGAGGCGATCTACTCGCTGCTGATGATGGAGAACGGCTTCGTCACCGCCTCCGCCAATATCGAGGCGCTGGACGATCAGGCGGAAGGCTTCGACATCGTCACCCAGCGTCGCGACGGCGTGAACCTGGAGCGGGTGCTGTCCAACAGCTTCGGCTTCGGCGGCACCAACGCCTGCCTGGTGCTGCAGAAGTATCGCGACTGAGCGACGACACACCCGCCAGACTGAAACACCCGGCCGCAGGGCCGGGTGTTTTGCATTGTGATGACGGCGTCATTAGCGACGCATCCGCCAAAATCTCATCGGTCGATCACACCGACACCGCCTTCTGCTCGGCGGCGGAGGCCGGTCGCGGCACCTCGGAGATCTCGGCCAGCCGCGCCTCGATCCACTGCTCGACGTCGACGAGCACCGCCTCGGGCGTGCGGCCCTCGGTGGCGATCGGCGGCCCCACGATCACCGACAGCCGCCCCGGGTTCTTGACCCAGTGGCGCCCCGGCCAGCGCTCGCCGGCATTGTGCGCCACCGGCAGCACCGGCACTCCGGCACGGCAGGCGATCACTGCCCCGCTCTTGTTGTAGCGCCGCCGCTGGCCGGGGTCGACCCGTGTGCCCTCGGGGAAGATCAGCACCGACAAGCCGTCGCGCAGGCGCTGCGTCCCCTGCGTCAGCACCTGCTTCATGGCGCGTGCCGGCCGCGAACGGTCCAGGGCGATGGGATGCAGCAGGCGCAGCGCCCAGCCGAACAGCGGCAGGCGCAGCAGCTCCTGCTTGAGCACGGTGCATACCGGCGGCTTGAGAATCTGCAGGAACAGGGTCTCCCATTCGCACTGATGGTTGGCGAGGACCACCACCGGCCCCTCCGGGACGTTCTCGCGCCCTTCCACCGTGTAGCGCACCCCGCAGGTCCAGGCGAACCAGACGACGATGAAATGATTGTAGAGATTGAGAAAGCGATAGCGCCCCGCCAGTGGCAGCAGCGGGGCGATGGGCAGCGCGATCACGCCGAAGACCAGAATCGCCAGGAAGTAACCGATATAGAAGACGACACTGCGCAGGGCGTTCATGACGCCTCCTGGGCCTGGTAGGCCTGACACCAGGAATCCAGCATGCGTCCCAGCTCCAGCCGCCAGGGCTTCTGATGCACGCCGAAGGCGTCCAGCACCCGCCGACAGTTGAGCACCCGGCGCAGCGGCTGGTCGTGGTGATGGTTGAGCGCCTTGAGCGTGCCGAGCTCGGCGGGGCGGCCCAGCCCCTCGAGTCGCGTCGCCAGTTGGGTGCGCACCACCGAGGTGAAAGTGTAGGCGCTCACCGGCTCGGTCCCCGCCAGGTGGTAGGCGCCCCAGGCATCGGCGCCGCAGTCGAGCTGCTGGAGCATGCCGATCAGCGCCAGCGCGGCGGCGTCCGCCGAGGTGGGACAGAAGATGACGTCCTCGGCGGCCCGCACCTCCTGGCCGGCCATCAGGGTGTCGATCAGCTCCGTCAGCCAGGCGCCACGCCCGTCGAGGGCGAACAACGGCCCCAGACGCACGATCAGATAATGGGGCAGGCCGGCACGAATCCGGTCGCCGGTCTTGACCAGCCGACGCAGGCTTTCATCGCGGGGCTCGGGGATCACAGGCTCGTCGATGGGCGCGTCGGCGCCATCCTCGTAGAGCTCGTCGGCGACACACCAGACCAGCGGCACCCGGGCCTGCTGGCAGAACTCCAGACACGCCTCGACGGCCTCGGCATGTGACGTCACCGAGGCCGGCGCGACCTGACTCGGCCGCACCAGCGGCGGAATCAACACGGCGTCCGGCGCCACGTCGGCCAGCCGCTCGGGGTCCAGCGCGACCCCCTCCTCGATGACCAGCTCGGTATCCCCGCGCCGGTTGGCCTCGCGGGCCAGCGCCAGACTCAGGCAATGGCCGGCATCCAGAATCAACAACTTCACGGCGCTTCCTTTTCGTTTAACTCGGCTTCCACCGTTCATGGACGGCGGGCTCGTGCGTGATGTTGGCCTCATGCTGCCATATTTGGCGGCGTTTTCATCGACGGCGCATTGCGGCAGGCTACGCACAACCGCCACCCTCTCGACATTCCCAGGAGATGCCATGTCTGCCCCGGATCGCTCCCCGCAACAGCCCGCTCAATGTCTCTGGCAAGATCGCGCCCGGCTCGGCGAAGGCCCACTGTGGTCCACCGAGCTCCGTCGCCTGCTGTTCGTCGACATCCTCGGCAGCCGCCTGATGAGCCACGATCCGGACACGGGCGAGACCCGGGCCTGGGACCTCGACGAGGCCTGCTGCTGGCTCGTGCCCCACGCCGACGGCGGCTTCGTCGCCGGCCTGCGCTCGCGACTGGTTCACCTGACACTCGAGCCGCAGGGCCCGCGGATCCTGGAAACGCTCGCCACCCCGGTCGCCGCGACACCGGGTCACCGGCTCAACGACGGCAAGGCCGACCCACGGGGGCGACTGTGGTTCGGCATCATGGACGTGCGCGAGCAGGAGGCCAGCGGCTGCCTGCTGCGCTACGACGCACGCGGCCTGGCCAGTGTCGACACGCCCTACACCGTGACCAACGGCCCGGCGATCAGCGCCGACGGCACCACGCTCTATCACACCGACAGCCCGGCCCGCACGCTCTACGCCTTCGACATCGATGCCGAAGGCGGTCTCGTCGACAAGCGCGTTCACCTGCGCTTCGGCGAGGCGGACGGCTTTCCCGACGGCATGACGCTCGATGCCGAAGGCGGACTGTGGGTCGCGCACTGGGACGGCGGCCGCGTCACGCGCTTTCTGCCCGACGGCCGCCGCGACCGGGAGATCGTCCTGCCCGTCTCCCGGGTCACTTGCTGTACCTTTGGCGGCGACGACCTCGCCACGCTGTATATTACCACCGCCGCCGTGGGCTGCGACGATCAGCAACTCGCCGGCGCGCTGTTCGCCGTCCGCCCCGGGGTACAGGGGCTGGCGCCGTGCGCCTATCGGCCCTGAGCCGACAGGGCACGAGGCGACACCGTGCACCTCACCGTGCGCGACAAGTGTCTCTATCGACACATCGAACGGGATATCGGGCATGATGCCCTCGGCGCGGGGGCGGCTACTGAAACGCCGATGATACCAAGCCGACACTCGGACTCACCCGGTGTCAGCATTCACTTACCGAAAACAGGCATTTTCCGACGGGCTCACATAACACAGGTTCAGGAACCCGCTGACCGGGGAGGCGTATTCTGCCCGCGATGCTCCCGGAATGGCGGGCCGGGGATGGCGCGCCGAGGAGCTTTCCGCCAGTGATAAGGAGATCAGGATGAGCGAAGAAAACGGCTATTTCGAACCCCAGGCGCACCAGGTTGAACCCGGCGAAATGCGGGCTTTCGGCGTGCCGATCTGCAGCCGTCATGCCCGCGCCAATGAGCTCTGCGAGATGCTGCGCTTCGTGCAGGACGTCGCCACCCAGGGTGCAGCCGCCCACCTCAAGCAGGTGCTGTTCGATTCCGACAGTGGCGTGTGCCACATCGACGTCGACGAGAGCGCCCCGCTGTACGGTCGCGTCGAACACCAGGTGCAGAAGGCGGCGCGCAAGCACCTGTCGCGCTTCACCCTGTGCGGCGACAACGAACTCGGCGAGACGCTGGCATCCACCATGGTTTCCCAGCCCACCCCGGACGACTGGGAAGATCCGGTGGAAAGCCTCGAAGGTGCCAGCCAGTCCTCCACGACCGATGATGACACCGCCGAAGAGCCGCAGGCCGCCTGCCACCATC
Source organism: Modicisalibacter coralii (assembly GCF_004117855.1). Lineage (GTDB taxonomy): Bacteria > Pseudomonadota > Gammaproteobacteria > Pseudomonadales > Halomonadaceae > Modicisalibacter > Modicisalibacter coralii. Next base: position 4,152 of record NZ_QWBW01000024.1, on the reverse strand, counting down.
CCAGCGCCTGACGAATCGCATCCGGCAAGTCAGCACTCGAACGCCCGCCGCCAGGGCGGGCGCCTTGCCCGTCAACGCCTCTTGCCCCGGCACGCGCCGGGGTCCCCACCGTGAGTGAATCCGGACCGGAATTCTCGCCCGCTCCGGAAAACGTCACTACCTGACGTCTTCACCACAGGGCTGCAGGGTCTCGTCGGCGAACAAGGCGTGGTGGCCGGGAATGCGTCAGACACGAAAAAAGCGCCCTGAGGCGCTTTTTTCATGGGTGTTGGTGGAGGCGGCGGGAATCGAACCCGCGTCCGCCGGCACTCGCCCTTCGGCTCTACATGCTTAGTTTCGTCGTTTGATTTAACGATGATGGCTCCGACGAACAGGATCCATCACCGCGATTCCTCAGAGAGTTTAACGGTTGGCGTGAAGACGCCACCAACCGCGATCCTGTTAGCTTTAGCTCGTATCCCCTCGGCGATGAACAGGCACATCGCGTTGGGGCCAGGCTAACTACCGGCAGGTTTTAAGCTGCCAGAGCGCCCTGAGCGTAGTTGTCGTCGTTTGCGACTATTTTTTCGCAGCGTTGGATTTACGAGATACGCTACGCTCTCGGCATGCACCTTAGGGGTTGTCACCGGCGTCGAAGCCATGTCGCCCCCGTGGAACGCTTTCATTCTAACAGGTGGGGATCCCGCGAGGCCAGATCAAGGAGCGAAATCAATTATTTTCGCGCATGATCCGCGCCTTCTGGCGGTCCCAGTCGCGCTGCTTCTCGGTGGCACGCTTGTCGTGCATCTTCTTGCCCTGCACCAGGGCCAGCTCGCACTTGATCAGGTTCTTCTTCCAGTACAGCTTGAGCGGCACACAGGTATGGCCCTTGTCCTGAGTCCGCGAGAAGATCCTGGCGATCTCCTTGCGATGCAGCAACAGCTTGCGAGTCCGCGTGGGGTCGGCGAGCACGTGGGTACTGGCCGTGTTGAGCGGCGTGATGTGGCTACCCAGCAGCCACGCCTCGCCATCCTTGATCAGGATGTAGGTGTCGGTCAGCTGAGCCTTGCCGGCACGCATGCTCTTGACCTCCCAGCCCGCCAGCGACAGGCCAGCCTCGAAGGTCTCTTCGATGTGATACTCGAAGCGTGCCTTCTTGTTGAGGGCGATGACATTGCTGCCCGCCTTGTTGGCTTTCTTCTTGGCCATGGAACCTCTGTATCGATGTCGGGTGTCGCTGACCCCTCCAAGATGGGGACAGGCGTGTTACCATTCAAGGGCTTGGCGCAAAGAACGACCATGATACGCCCAAGCCCCAGTCAAGTCAGCGGAGAGGTGCATGCCCACGGTCAATCGGTCCGCACTGGTGCGGCATTCCGCCCAGACCATGTTCGATCTGGTCAACGATTTCGAGAGCTACCCCGAGTTCCTGCCGGGTTGTCGGCGCGCTCGTCTGCTGGAAAGCGACAGCGACCACTTGATCGGCGAACTGACCCTGGCCAAGGCCGGCGTGGAGCAGAGCTTCACCACACGCAATGACCTCTACGCGCCGGAACGCATCGAACTGTCGCTGGTCAGCGGGCCTTTCAAGCGTCTGCAGGGCCAGTGGCTGTTCACCCCCATGGGCGAGGATGCCTGCAAGGTGTCGCTGGAGATGAACTTCGAGTTTTCCAACCGCCTGCTGGGCGTCGCCTTCGGCAAGCTGTTCAGCCAAGTCGCCGGCCAGTTGGTGGATGCCTTCACCCGACGCGCCGACGATATCTATGGACGCCACTGACACCTCGGCGCTGAGCGTCGAGGTCGCCTTCGCCCTTCCCCAGCAGCAGGCCGTCGTGTCGCTATCGGTGCCGCCCGGCACCACGGCGCGCGACGCGGTGCGTCAGGCACGCCTGGAACGTCACTTCCCCGATCTGCCGCCCACGACCTTCCTGGAAGCCGACCTGGGCATCTTCGGCAAGATGTTGCGCGATCCGGAGCGGCACGTGCTGCATGCCGGGGATCGCGTCGAGGTCTACCGCCCACTGCTCATCGACCCCAAGCAGGCCCGCCGTCAGCGGGCCGCCAGGGGCGACGAACACCGCTGACCCTGCCTTACGGAGCGGTATCGCCTTCGATGGTGCGGGTCGCCGGCTCACCGCCCTGGGGCCCCCGGTTCGGCGTGGTATCGAGCAGGTTGCCGGTCATGGTGTTGCTCTCGACGGCCGGGCCCGGGCCGCTCTCGGCTTTCAGGTCGACATCCTTGTCGATGTCGCCGGCGGTTTCCATGTCGACCAGCCGATCATTGGCGAAGGTCAGGGTCAGGCGCTTGTAGACCGTCCCGCCATAGGCCTTGTCGAGCATGAAGACGTAGTCCCACTGGTCGGCCTCGAAGGGGGCCTCGAGCAGCGGGCTCCCCATGACATATTGTACCTGCTTGCGGGTCATTCCCGGCTCAAGCTGGGCCAGCATGTCCTGGGTGATCAGGTTGCCCTGGGGCAGGTCGCGCTTGTAGACACCGAAGTAGCTGCAACCGCCGACCAGGCCGAGAGCGAGTGAAAAGATGACTGTTTTGATCAGGTTTTGCATTTGGGCCCGTTCTTCACTATCGTTGCTTTGGTCGATCATAACCGACCCACCACGATACTGCGAAGAGTAACCATGGCCGACCAGAACCATGAATTGCGCCGGGCGGGGCTCAAGGTCACCTTGCCACGTGTCAAGATCCTGCAGATTCTCGAAAAATCGAAGGACATGGAGACCCACCTCAGTGCCGAAGACGTCTACAAGGCACTGCTCGACGCCGGAGAAGACGTTGGTCTGGCTACCGTCTATCGCGTACTGACCCAGTTCGAGGCCGCCGGCTTGGTGATCCGCCATCACTTCGACGGCGGGCATGCCCTGTTCGAGGTCTCTCAGGACGAGCACCACGACCACATGGTCTGCCTGGAAAGCGGCAAGATCGTCGAATTCTTCGACGACGCCATCGAGCAGCGCCAACAGGAGATCGCCGAGGAACACGGCTACGAACTCGTCGATCACGCCCTGGTTCTCTACGTGCGCCCCAAGGGCTCCAAGGCGACCCGACAGGAAGGCGTCAAACGCCCCTGAGCGTCTTTCCCGACAGCGCTTCGGCCCGGCAGGCACCACGCCTGCCGGGCCGTTTCGTTGGCGGGCTCAGCGCTTTTCGCCGGGGTAGTTCTCCGAATGGCGGCCCACCTGATTGACCGATTCGCCACCATCGACGAACAGCGTCTGCCCGGTCACGAAGCGGTTGTCGAGCAGATAATCGAGCGCCTGGCCCAGCTCTTCCACCGCCCCCTGCCGGGCCAGCGGGATGCCGGCATGGCGCCACGCCAGGTAATCGTCGGTCCGCGTTTGGGCCGGCAGAATCACTCCGGGGGCGATCGCATTGACGCGGATGGCCGGCGCCAGCTCGAGCGCCATCATCCGCGTCAATTCGTCGAGCGACTTCTTGGCCAGCAGATAGGCGGCGTAGGGGTACTGAGCGAAGGCGATCTTGTTGTCGACGATGTTGACGATCGCCCCCGCCTCCACGGCGAGTGAAAAGCGCTTGCCGAGCAGAAACGGCGCGAACAGGTTGACCGAGAACTGTTCCTCGAGCGTTTCGCGGCTCGTTTCGCGCAGCTCGCCGGGCGCATAGGCCGAGGCACTGTTGACCAGCAATGCCAGGCCCGGGAAGCGTTCGACGACACGCGGAATCAGCGCCTCGACATCATCGCCGTGAAAGTCGCAGGTAAAGCACTCGCACGCGCCCCCGGCCTGGCGGATGGCCTCGGCGGCGCGCTCCGCCTCGTCACGGGAACGGTTGTAGTGCAGGGCGATAGCGTAGCCGCGAGCGGCGAGATGACTGGCGAAGAAGCGACCGACGCGAGTGGCGCCGCCGGTGACCAGAGCGGCCGGACGAGCGGTCATGAAGGGCTCCTGAGCGAAGGACACAAAAGGCCCGCCGGGGCGGCGAGCCCGGTTTCATTCAGGATTCAACATACTAGGTTTTCTACGAAAAGTCGGCGAGCGCAGGCAATTTTCGTACAAAGCCAAAGCCGGTTTCAACGTGGCAAGCCCTGCGCCAGCATCTGCCCCAGGGCCAGGGGGCTGGGCATCAACGGCGGCACCACGACGCCCTCGAAATCGATGGAGTGGCAACGCGGACACGGCGGCGAGGTAACGGCCTCG
>NZ_QWBW01000023.1 GCF_004117855.1 Modicisalibacter coralii | reverse complement strand
CGTTCCCAGACACCCGCTTCCTGCCAGTCGCGCAGGCGCCGCCAACAGGTCACGCCGGAACCGCAGCCCATCTCTTGAGGCAACATCTCCCAAGGGATACCCGAGCGCAGGACGAACAGGATGCCTGTCAGGGCTGCACGATTGGAAACGGGAGGTCGGCCGCCACGCGGCTTGGGCTGAGGCGGAGGCAGTAGCGGCTCGACGATAGACCAGAGTTCATCGGATACGATCTTCTTAGCCATGCCCAAAATCTAGGAATGGCTAGAGCCGCTTTCAAGGTTTTGAAAGGCGCACTTAGGCGTTGCGGTGGTGTCACGGGTGTAGTCAACTGATCGCCGGCGGCCTCAAGGGGCTTATGACGACGCGTACTTGGCCCCGGCCGGGCACGCCGGCGTTGATCCGCCCGCTGGTGCCACGACCGGCTAGCGCTTATGGTTAGCGGACGAAGCCCAATGATAAAGGCCTCCCATGTCCCCGGCCGGTCGCACCTCTCGTCAACCCCGCCATGGCGCCACCCGGCGGCGTCAACCGCGTCGCCCCGCCCCGGGCCGTTCGTTGGGCAGTGCTGACCGCTGGCTCGATGTGCTGGTGACGCTCAGCGTCGTCACGGCATTGGTGACCGGCCTGGTGGCACTGGCCGTCACCTTGCTGAAGTGACGCGGCCTCGCCGGTGGCGTCACAGGTAGAGCCGCCCTTCACCGACACGCACGGCGTCACCGGCAATGTGTACCGTCAGGCCGCCGCCCGCGGTGCGGCGTGCGCGAGCGTGAATCCGGCTGGGTCGGCCCATCTCCACGCCCTGATCGATCTGCCAGGACCACTCGCCATGGCCCTCCCGCTGGCCGGCCAGATGACTGGCGAGTGCCGCCGCGGCACTGCCGGTGGCCGGGTCCTCGCGCAGGCTGTCTTCCATCGAGATCATCCGGCTGCATACCCGGCCGCCCTCGGTGTCGGTCTCCTCGATGACGTGGCAATAGATCGCCTGCTCGCCGCTGGGGGCGATCGCGCGCGACCATTCCTCGGGTGAGGGGCAGGCCCTTGTCAGCGACTGACGCGAATCGAGTTCGATGAGATGGAAGGGCAGCCCGCACGAAGCCAGCACCGGCTCGCCGATCACCTGGTGCGTGGCCAGCCCGAGCAGCCTGGCGGCATCGCGTCGCGAGAGCCGACCGCTGACGGGGGACATCGGCGGCGGGGTGGTGACGCTCGGTCGCCCCTCGACGACCGCGATGGCCAGGGCCCCGGCGGGGACGTCGAGATGCAGCGAGCCATCCACCGCCAGGCCGAGCGCGTCGAGCAGGAAGGCGGCGCCGACCGTCGGGTGGCCGGCGAACGGCAGTTCCATGGTCGGTGTGAAGATGCGCAAGGCAAAGTGCCCGGGCCGGTCGCCGCGCGACACGAAGACCGTCTCCGAGAGATTCAACTCGTTGGCGATCGACGCCATTTCCTTCTCCGTGACGTCGGCATCGACGAATACCGCCAGCGGGTTGCCGGCGTAACGCCGTGTGGTGAAGACATCCAGCAGGACATAGTCGGCGTGACGTCGAGACATGGTGGTTCCTCATGGGTGAGTTATTGCCAGAATCGCTTGGTCCCCTCGCGGCGGGCATCGTCACGGGTAAGCCCGATATCGCGGAGTTGGCGGTCGTCGAGATCGAGCAAGCCGTGGCGCGAATGGTGACGGCGGGACTGACGCAGGAGGCGGGCGAAGAGGCGCGACAATGGGCGTGACATGGTGCTGTTCCCCCGATGGATGGTGTCCTGTCAGGGTATGTCGCTCCCTTCTATCCATACAGATTCAGATTTGATAGCTTCATGGATACAGATAAGCGAGAAAGCGCGCTGTATCGTCGGATTCTGCCGGATCTGTATGGTGGAGTCTCTGGCCTGGAGTGTCCCATGACCCGTTATGAACAGGTGGCGGAAGAACTGCGTCGGCGTATCGAACACGGCCTTTACCGGGTCGGCGATCGGCTGCCCTCGATCCGTGCGCTGTGTCAGGAATTCGGGGTCAGCGTTTCCACCGTCCAGGAGGCCTACCGGCGCCTGGAAGACGTGGCGCTGGTCGAGTCGCGGCCCAAGTCGGGCTTCTTCGTGCTGCCGCGCCAGGTGCCGACGCAATTGCCCACCATGACGCGCCCCGCCCAGCGGCCGCTGGACGTTTCGCAGTGGGATCAGGTCCTGGCGATGGTCGGCTCGCCCGGCGACGAGACGGTGCTGATGCTGGGCGGGGGCATTCCCGACCTGGAGAGTCCCACGCTCAAGCCGCTCCAGCGCCTGCTCGGCGGCCTGCACCGGGGCAGCGGCGCCCAGGGCTACAACTACGACCCGCTGGCCGGCAGTCTCGAACTGCGCCGTCAGGTCGCCCGGCTGACCACCGCCTCGGGCTGCCTGCTGCACCCCGACGACATCCTGACCACCACCGGCTGTCAGGAAGCGCTGGCGATCGCCATTCGCGCCCTGGCCGGCCCCGGCGACGTGGTGGCGGTGGATTCGCCGAGCTTCTACGGCACCCTGCAGATTCTCAAGGCCAACGGCCTCAAGGCGCTGGAGATCCCCACCGATCCGCAGACCGGCATCAGTCTCGAGGCGCTGGAACTGGCCCTCGAACAGTGGCCGATTCGCGCCATTCAGGTCACGCCGACCTGCAACAATCCGCTGGGCTACACCATGCCGGAGGCCAAGAAGCGCGAGCTGGTCCGCCTCGCCCAGCGCTTCGACGTGGCGATCATCGAGGACGACGTCTACGGTGACCTGGCCTACGGGTTGCCGCGGCCGCGTACCCTCAAGTCCTTCGACGACGACGGCCGGGTGCTGCTGTGCAGTTCGTTCTCCAAGACCCTGATGCCGGGGCTGCGGGTCGGCTGGATCGCCCCGGGCCGCTACCGCGACCGGGTCGCCCACATGAAGTACGTCTCCACCGGCGCCTCGGCGACCCTGCCGCAACTGGCGGTGGCGGCCTTCGTCGAACGCGGCCACTACGAACGTCACCTGCGCGAGATCACCCGCCAGTACCAGCGCCATCGCGATATCCTGCTGGGCTGGATCGAACGCTGGTTCCCCACGGGCACCGCGGTGAGCTACCCCCAGGGCAGTTTCCTGCTGTGGCTGGAGATGCCGGCGGGCATCGACTGCGTGGACCTCAACGCGCGGCTGGCCGCGTCGCGAATTCGTATCGCTCCCGGCTCGCTGTTCTCGGCCTCCGGCAAGTATCGCGACTGTCTGCGGCTCAACTACGCCCCGCGACCGACCGCCGATACTGCCCGGGCGGTGCGCACCGTGGGCGAGACGCTCTCCGCGATGCTCGACGAGGAACGTGCCTGGCAGGCCTCGTCGTGATACTCGTTCGCCGCGCTACGGGTGCGGCGCGCCCCGTCGGGCGATCAAGCAGCGGGTGAAGACCCACATGCCCAGCCCCCAGGCGCCGTTGACGACGAAGCCGATGGGAAACACCGCGGGGTTGAAGCCGCGCCCCTTGAGCGGGAACACCACCAGCAGGGCGACCAGGGTCAGCACGACGCCGCCGAACAGCCCGCTCTTCCACCACAGGCCCCGGTCGACGCCAAGCCGGGCGAACAGGCCGAGCATGACCACGCCCCAGACGCCGCCCCAGAAGCTCGCCGAAAACCACTGCGGCACGCCCAGCGGGGCCACCGGCGCGGTGGCGTAGGGCGCGAAGGGGATCACGCCGTAGGCGTGCAGCAGGCCGACGGCGGGCTGGTGGAAGCAGAGCACGGCGAGAAAGCCGGCGACGAAGGCGAGTAGCACGAAGCGAGGCATCACGGGGCTCCCGATGAGGATACCCCGCAGTATGGCTCACGCCCGGGCGGGCGTGGCCTCGACAATGCCCTCGTCTTGGGTCTCGACCTCATTGAAGCGATCGACCCGGCGCAGCACGGGGAAGCCCTTCATCCACAGCCCGACCACCGCCAGGGTGCCGAGGCCGCCGATCACCGCCGCCGGTACCGCCCCCAGCCAGGCCGCCACGGTACCGGCGCGGAACTCACCCAGCTCGTTGGAGGAGCCGATGAACAGCATGTTGACGGCATTGACGCGCCCGCGCATGGCATCGGGTGTGGCCAGTTGCAGCAGCGTCAGGCGGATGTTGATGCTGATCATGTCGGCGGCCCCGGCGATCACCAGCGCGGCGAATGACAGCCAGAAGGTCTCGGACAGCGCGAATACCAGGTTGGCCACCCCGAATACCACCACCGCGGCGAACATCACCCGACCGACGTGACGACGGATCGAGCGCACCCCGAGATACAGCCCCATCAGCAGCGCGCCGACGGCGATCGCGCTGCGCAGCGCGCCGAGCCCGGTGGGGCCGACGTGGAGGATGTCCTGGGCATAGATCGGCAGCAGGGCGATCACCCCGCCGAGCAGGACCGCGAACAGATCCAGCGAGATCACTCCGAGGATGATCGGCTGGGCGCGAACGTAGGCGATACCGGCGGTGAAGCGCTGCCAGGCGCTCCCCGTCTGCGGCGCGATCGGGCCGGCGTAGCGCACCGGTACGGGCACCAGCAGTGCCAGCGCGAGCAGGAAGCAGCCCAGGCACACCGCGTAGGCGACGCTGCCACCGAATGCATAGAGCAGCCCGCCGAGCAGCGGGCCGCCGATCACCGCGATCTTCATGATCGCGCTGTTCAGGGCGATCGCCTGGGCGAGCTGGTCGCGCGGCACGATCTGTGGCAGCAGGCTCTGCAGGGTGGGGCCGGTGAAGGCGCGGGCGCAGCCGAACAGCGCCAGCACCGCGTAGAAGGGCGTCACGTCGTGGGTCGAGCGCGAGGCCAGCCACAGCAGCAGCGTGCTGCACACGGCCTGCAGCGCCCAACTGGCGATCAGGATGGGCTTGCGCGGCAGGCGATCGACCAGGTCGCCGGCGGGCAGCAGCAGCGCCACCATGGGCAGGAATTGGGCCAGCCCCACGTAGGCCAGCGACAGCGGTTCATGGGTGATGTCGTAGACCTGCCAGGCGACCACCACCGCCTGGATCTGCATGGCGAAGACCGCCGCCAGCCGCGAGACGAGAAAGGCCAGAAAGCCGGACTGGCGGTAGACGCGCGATGCGTCACCAACGGGGGCAGGGGCGGGGGACATGCGGCGTTCCGGTCGGCGGCGATGGCGCCTATTCTACGCCGCCGGCGGGGAAAGATCATTGCGGCTAATTGCTAACCGGCTAAGCATGTCAGGCAGGAACCGGGGCGTACGGGGCCGGCCCGATACGCCCTGGGCCAAGGTCAGTGCGTGGGCATGTTGAAGTGATTGGTTTCTTCACGAATGCCGCTCGGCCAGCGCTGGGTCACGGTCTTCATGCGGGTGTAGAAGCGCACCCCGTCGCTGCCGTGCATGTGTAGCGGGCCGAACAGCGAGCGCTTCCAGCCACCGAAGCTGTGGAAGGCCATGGGTACCGGGATCGGCACGTTGACGCCGACCATGCCCACCTGGATCCGCTCGCAGTACTGGCGTGCGGCGTCGCCGTCGCGGGTGAAGATCGCCGTGCCGTTGCCGAACTCGTGGGCATTGATCATCGCCACCGCCTCGTCGAAGCTCGCCGCGCGGGCGATCGCCAGCACCGGGCCGAAGATCTCTTCGCGGTGGATACGCATGCCCGGCTTGACGTGGTCGAACAGGGTGCCGCCGATGAAGAAGCCGTTGCCGGCATTGGCGATGGTGGTCTCGCGGCCATCGACGACCAGTTCCGCGCCTTCCTCGACCCCGGTGGCGATGTAGCCCTTGACCTTCTCCAGATGGTCTTTCGTGACCAAGGGGCCCATGTCGTTGTCGGGACCGTCGACCAGACCGGGGCCGACGCTGAGCGTGGCGAGCTTTTCGACGAGTTTCTCGCGCAGGCGGCTGGCGGTCTGCTCGCCGACCGGCACGGCCACCGAGATCGCCATGCAGCGCTCGCCGGCACTGCCGTAGGCGGCGCCCATCAGGGCGTCGACGGCCTGATCGAGATCGGCGTCGGGCATGATCACCATGTGGTTCTTGGCGCCGCCCAGTGCCTGGACCCGTTTGCCGTGGGTGGAGCCGGTGGCGTAGATGGCCTCGGCGATCGGCGTGGAGCCGACGAAACTGACCGCCTCGACACGCTCGTCGGTGAGCAGCACGTCGACGGCTTCCTTGTCGCCGTTGATCACGTTGAACACGCCGTCGGGCAGGCCGGCCTCGGAGAGCAGTTCGGCCAGGCGCAGCGGCGTCGACGGATCCTTCTCGGAAGGCTTCATGACGAAGGTGTTGCCGCAGGCGAGGGCGATGGGGAACATCCACATCGGCACCATTGCCGGGAAGTTGAACGGGGAGATACCCGCGCACACACCCAGCGGCTGCATCATGGAGTAGCTGTCGACGCCGGTGCCGACGTTCATCGAATGCTCGCCCTTCTGCAGGTGGGGAATGCCGCAGGCGAACTCGACCACCTCGAGGCCGCGGGTCAGCTCGCCCTTGGCATCCGAGAATACCTTGCCATGCTCCTGCGAGATCAGCGTGGCCAGCTCGTCGGCGTGCTGCTCGACCAGCGTCTTGAACGTGAACAGGATACGCGCGCGCTTGAGCGGTGAGATCGTCGACCATTTGGCGAATGCCTGGTCTGCGCTGGCGATGGCCTCGCGGGTCTCGTCGGCGCAAGCCAGCGCGACCTGGGCACTCTGCTCGCCGGTGGCGGGATCGTAGACCGGGGCGAAGCGCTCGCTGCGGCCGGTCACGGTGGTGCCGTCGAGATAATGGGGAATCGTGTTCATGGGGTTGCCTTTCGAGTCATGGGTAAGGGGGCGTCATCGAGGGGCAGCGCTGCCCGGCCCCGTTCGATCGTCGACGCTGAAGCCCGCCCGTTCGGCCAGTCGGCGCAGGTTGCGATAGCCCAGGCGCGCGTAGGTCAGCGGATGGGCGACTTCCGGATCCTGTTCGGCCTCGACCACCAGCCAGCCCTGATAGCCGGATGCGCGCAAATGCTCGAGCGTGGGGAGGAATTCGACATTGCCATCGCCCGGGACGGTGAACAGGCCGTCGAGGACCCCGTCGAGGAAGCTCTTGTCACGATTGTGCAGATCATCGAGCACCGGGAAGCGGATGTCCTTGCAGTGGACATGCCTGATGCGCGACGCATGGCGCTGGGCGATCGTCAGCGGATCGCCGCCGGCGCCCACCAGGTGCCCCAGGTCGAGCAGCAGGCCCACGGTGTCGCGGGTCGAACCCATCAGGCGTTCGATATCCGCCTGGCTCTCGATCACGGTGCCCAGGTGATGGTGATAGGCCATCCGTATGCCGCGTGCCTCGAGGTGATCGGCGACCACGTTCAGGCCGTCGGTGAGTCGCGCCCAGTCGGCCTCGTCGAGGTGCGGACGCTGGGAGAGCGGGTGCGATTGGTCGCCGTGCACGCAACGGCTGACCTCGCAGAACACCATCACGTCGGCACCGCAGGCCTTGAGCAGGTCGAGGTGCGACTCGAGTGCCTCGATCTCTTCCTCGGGGCTGCGTTCGAGTAACCGGGCGGAGTACCAACCGGAAACCAGCGCCAGATCGTGGCGGGCCAGCACCTCGGACAATGCCTGCGGGGTACGCGGGAACTTCTGTCCCAGCTCGAAGCCGGAGAAGCCGGCCTGGCGACCCTCTGTCAGGCACGTTTCGAGCGGGGTGTCGCCACCCAGGCTGGGCAGATCGTCGTTGGTCCAGGTCAGCGGGTTGATGCCGAGACGTACGCTCATGGTCATGCTCCCTGCCGGCCGATGTCGTCGGCCGAGCGCTAGTGAATGGTCGCCGTCAACGATGCTGGCGCTGCTTGGCGTCCAGGTAGCGGCGGTAGGCCTGCTGCACCTGAGGACGCCGGGAAACCTCCGGTACCGCCACATCCCACCAGGCGCCACCTTGCTCGGTGCTGGGCAGCGGGTCGGTGTCGATGGCGATGACGTAGGTCGAATCGGCGGCGCGAGCACGTTCCAGGGCGGCCTCCAGCACTGCGATGCCGGTCACCGACTCGGCCCGGCAGCCCAGCGAACGGGCATGCGCGGCGAAATCGATCTTGGGTGCCCCCGCGGGCAGGGTGCGGCAATCCTCGAGCAGATTGTTGAAGCCGGCACCGCCGGTGGCCTGCTGCAAGCGGTTGATGCAGCCGAAACCCCGGTTGTCGAGCACCACCACGATCAGCTTGTGCCCGAGCATGACCGATGTGGCGAGTTCAGAGTTGTGCATCAGATAGCTGCCATCGCCGACCATCACGAACACCTCGCGCTCGGGACGAGCCATCTTCATGCCCAAGCCGCCGGCGATTTCGTAGCCCATGCACGAGAAACCATATTCGACGTGGTAACTGCCGGGCCCGGCGCAGCGCCACAGCTTGTGCAATTCGCCGGGGAGCCCGCCGGCGGCACAGACCACGGTACCGTCATCGCCGGCCTGGCGGTTGACCGCGCCGATGACCTCGGCGTCGCTGGGCAAACGCGTTCCATGGTCGGCCGTCACGGTGTCGACGACCTGCTGCCATTCGCGCTTGAGACGCCCGGCGAGTTCGCGCCAGTCCTCGGCGGCGTGCCAGGCATCGAGTCCGTCGTCGAGGCGCTCGAGGCCGACGCGGGCATCGCAGGTCAGCGGCAGTGCACCGTGTTTGTGGCTGTCGAAGCGGGCGACATTGAGCGCGACGAGTGTCAGGTCGGCGCGTTCGAACAGGGCCCGCGAGCCGGTGGTGAAATCCTGCAAGCGGGTGCCGACGGCGAGGATCAGGTCGGCGTTCTCGGCCAGTCGGTTGGCGGCCTCGCTGCCGGTAACGCCGATGGCGCCGACGTTGCAGGGATGGTCATCGGGCAGCGCGCCCTTGCCGGCCTGGGTCTCGGCGACCGGGACGCTGTGCCGGCGGGCAAAATGCGCCAGGCTGTCGCAGGCGTCGGCGTAAGGCACGCCGCCGCCACTGATGATCAGGGGGCGGTTCGCGCGTTGCAGGGCGTCCAGCGCCGCGGCCATTTCGTCGAGATCGGGCTGCGGTCGGCGGATGCGGTGCACACGCGTGGCGAAGAAGGTCTGGGGGTAGTCGTGGCTGTAGGTCTGCACGTCCTGCGGCAGCGACAGCGTCACCGGGCCGCAGTCCACCGGGTCGAGCAGGGTGGCGATGGCCTGGGGCAGGCTGGAAAGCAGTTGCTCGGGGCGCGTCAGGCGATCGAAGTAGCGCGACACCGGTCGGAAGCAGTCATTGACGGTCACGGTGGGGTCGGCGAAATTCTCGAGTTGCTGCAATACCGGGTCGGGCGCGCGCGAGGCGAAGGTATCACCGGGCAGCAATAGCAGCGGCAAGCGATTGGCATGGGCCAGGGCGGCGGCGGTGACCATGTTGGCGGCGCCGGGCCCGATCGATGAGGTCGCGGCCATCAGACGGCGCCGCCCATGGGCCTTGGCGAAGGCGACCGCGGCATGCGCCATGGTCTGTTCGTTGTGCGCGCGCCAGGTCGGCAGTTCCTCGCGGGCGTGGTAGAGCGCTTCGCCGAGCCCGGCGACGTTGCCGTGGCCGAAGATCGCGAACACCCCCTCGAACAGCGGATACTGTTGCCCCTCGATCTCGATGCGCTGGGCGGCGAGGTAGCGGACCAGCGCCTGCGCCATGGTCAGTCTGACGGTGGTCATGACAGGTCTCCTTCGACATGTGCGGGGGTGGCGCGCAGGCGCTGCCATTCCCCGATCAACTCGGCGTAGTTGCTCGCCACCCTGTCGATCAGTTGGGTATCGTCGAGAACGCCGGCCAGCCACTCACGGCTGGGGCCGGCGAATAGCGTGCGACCCACGGTGAACCCCTTGCACCGGCGGTGGGTGGCGGCGGCGGCAAAACCCCGCTTCATCGCTTCCATGGGGGCATCCAGGCCCAGCAGTACCACGCCGCGACAATGGGGGTCCTGCGCGTCGATGACGCGGCTGACGGCCGCCCAGGCGGCATCCGGCATGGCCGGCAGCTTCCACCAGTCGGGCCGGATGCCCAGGTTGTAGAGCCGGGTCAGCGACCGGGCCAGGGTCCGGTCGTCGACGTCCGAGGGGTCGGGGGGAATCACTTCGATCAGCAGTTCCAGGCCGAAGGCGCAGGCCGCCTGGTAGAGCTGGCGCAGTCGCGCTTCCTGTTCGAGACGCAGACTCAACGGGTCGTCAGGGTGGTAGAACACCAGGCACTTGATGATGTGCTCGCGTGGCCAGTGGCGCAGTTGGCTGCCCAGGTCGTCGCCATGCTGGAAGCGCAGTGGCCGTGAACCGGGCAGCTCGACCGGCCGACCGATCCACCACTGCTTGCCGGTGGCATCGTTGAGGGCGTCCTGGCCGAAGATGTCGTCGACCAGAATCGCCGGTGTCGCGAGTCCCGTTCGGCGGGCGCCCTCCTCGGCGGCCTTGACCAGCAACTGCTTGAGAAGGGAGAGGCGAGCCGGATCGGCCTTGACCTCACGGGCCATGTCGGTGAGCTGGCGGCGGTGATCGAAGGCCAGCCCGCAGACCTGCGGCCATTCGATGGGCACGCGGGTGGTGACGCGGTGCAGATGGTTGAGACGCGCGTCGCGGTCGGGGCGCTCGAGGGTCTCGCGTCGACTCAGATAGTCGAACAGTTCTTCCTCGGTGGGCATCGCCGGCGCACAGCCGTGGCGCGACACCACCAGCGCGCCGCAGGCATTGGCATAGCTGGCGCTGGTCGCCCAGCTTTCCCCCCTCAACCAACCACGGAGCAAGCCGCTCATGAAGGCGTCGCCGGCACCCAGCACGTTGAGTACCTCGACCTCGACGCCCTCGATCAGGATGCCGTCTGCGAGTTGATCGGGAATCGCGCCCTCGATGATCACGCACCCCAGGGCGCCCAGCTTGCACACCAGGGTGGCGTCGCTGAACTCGCGGACCCTGCGCAGCGAGGCCAGGGTGTCGGTGCTGCCACCGGCGATGTGAAACTCCTCTTCGGTGCCCACGATCAGGTCGAAGTCGGCCAGCCAGCGCTGCAGGTGACGGGTGACCTGTTCGTCGGCGATGAAGCGGGTTTCGCCGTCGCCGGGAGGGGTCAGCCCCCAGAGTACCGGCCGATAGTCGATGTCCAGAATGCGCTTGACGCCGTGTTCGGCGGCGGCGTCGAGTGCCTTGCGGCAGGCGCGCTGGGTGGTCTCGGTGGACAGGTGGGTGCCGGTGATCGCCAGCGCCTTGGCACGGGCGATGAAGGCCGGGTCGATCGCCTCGGCATCGACGGCCATGTCGGCGCAGTCGCGACGATAGAACAGCAGCGGAAAGGTGTCGCGATCCTTGATGGCGAGGATCGCCAGCGCAGTGTGACGGTCGGGGTCGGTCTGCAGGGCGCTGACATCGACCCCGGCGCGACCCAGTTCCTCGCGCACGAAGTTGCCCAGCTGCTCGTTGCCGACCCGCGAGAGCATGGCCGATCTGAGGCCGAGCCGCGCGGTACCGTAGGCCATGTTGCCGGAACTGCCGCCCAGGTACTTGGCGAAGCTCGAGACATCCTCCAGACGGCTGCCGATCTGTTGCGAATAGAGATCCACCGCGACACGACCGAGGCAGATCAGGTCCAGAGCGTGTGGATCCTTGGATGATTCGAGCATGGGGCTCTCCCTGTCGCTTGTCGTTGGTCTGGCATCCGATCCGGGCAGGTCGGGTGCGTCATGACGTGTTGTGGCAACGAATCGAGTGGTTGCAGGCGTCTCGAATCGTCGGGTCAGTGCAGTGCCACCCAGCCGGCTTGGTGATGGGAGGCCTCTATCGCCTCGATCAGCCGGTTGACCCGCCAGGCCTCGCGGAAATCGGGGTAGAGCGGCCGGTCGGCGGCGATGCCCTCGACGAGATCGCGGATCTCGATGACCTTCTGGTCGTTGTAACCGAGGCCATGACCGGGCGCGGGGCTGAAGGCGCCGTAATCTCCGTGCTCGGGACTCGACAACAGGGTGGTGAAGCCGCGTCTGCCAGGCGGGCCGTCGTGGCGGTAGAGCTGCAGTTCGTTCATGCGCTCCTGATCGAAGATCAGCGAGCCCTTGGTTCCGGTCACGGTGTAGGCGAGCCCCATCTTGCGGCCGCAGGCGATGCGCGAGGTCTCGATATTGCCCATCAGGTCGCCCTCGAAGCGCAGCAGGGCCTGAGCCTGATCGTCGTTCTCGACGCGCGCCGTGTCCGTGCCTTGCGGCGAGGGGCGTTGCACGATCAGGGTCTGCAAGTCACCGCAGACGGCGACGATGCGTCGCCCGGTGAGATATTCGGCGAGGTTGAGGATGTGAGCGCCGAGATCGCCCAGCGCTCCGGCGCCCGCGGTGGCGCGGCGTGTGCGCCAGCCGTGGGGCAGTTCGGGGTCGGCCAGGTAGTCTTCATCGTGGCGGCCCCGGAAGTGAACGAGTTCCCCGATCTCGCCGCTGGCGATGATCTCCCGGGCCAGGCAGGTCGCCGGGTTGCGGATATAGTTGAAACCCACCAGGGTCTTGACCCCCCGGCGTTCGGCGGCCTCGGCCATCTCCCGTGCCCCGGCGGCGCTCAGGGCCAACGGTTTTTCCGCGTAGACGTGCTTGCCGTGAGCGATCGCGGCAAGTGCCATCTCCTGGTGCAGGAAGTTGGGGGCGCAGATGTCCACCACGTCGATGGCCGGGTCGGCGACCAGGGCCTGCCAGTCCCCGGTGGCCCGGGCGAAGCCCAGCTCGCGTGCCTTGCGGCTCGCCAGTTCGGGGTCGACGTCGGCGAGCAGATCGCAGACCGGGTGCGCCGACAGGGCGAAGACGCGCGGTGCCGCATGCAGAGCGACGGCATGGGCCTTGCCCATGTAGCCGGTCCCGATCAGGCCGATGTTGAGTGACTGCATGGGGGCGTTCCTCAGCCGCTGGTCAGGGGCGTTCCGTTGCCTGGATGGGCAGCGGAAGAGGCCGACGAATCCGAGGCGGCTCCCTGGTCACGCTGGAATTCGGCCAGCTCGGCGTCGAGGCTCTCCAGTTCGGCGCCACCGGCCATCATGTTGAGGACCTCCTCGCGGCTGATCGCGTCCTTGCGGAAGGTGCCCAGACTGGAGCCGCGCTTGAGCAGGGTGAAGGCGTCCGCCACCGGGTAGGCGTGGTGTACGTTATGGGTGATGAATATCACCGCCAGGCCGTCGGCGCGGGCCTTGGCGATGTAGCGCAACACCACCGAGGCCTGCTTGACGCCCAGTGCCGAGGTCGGCTCGTCGAGGATCAGCACCTTGGCCCCGAAGTAGACGGCCCGGGCGATCGCCACGCACTGGCGCTCGCCACCGGAGAGCGTACCCACCGGCTGGCTGGGGTCTCGCACGTCGATGCCGATCTTGGCCATCTCGGCCATGGCGATCCGGTCGGCGTAGTGCCAGTCGATGCGCTTGAAGGGCCCCCAGCCGACGGTCGGTTCTCGGCCCATGAAGAAGTTGCGGGTGATCGACATCAGGGGAATCATCGCCAGATCCTGGAAGACGGTGGCGATACCGGCATCCAGCGCATAGGCGGGCGACTTGAAGCGGATCTCCCGGCCTTCGACGAACATCTGGCCATGGCTTGGCTTGTGCACGCCCGATAGGGTCTTGATCAACGTGGACTTGCCGGCGCCGTTGTCGCCCAGCAGACACATGACTTCGCCGGCGTGCACCTTCAACGAGATGTCGTTCAGGGCGATGACGTTGCCGAAATGCTTGCTGACGTTGCGCATCTCGATCATGGAAAGGGATTCGCTCATCATTTGGACTCCATCGCCTTCTTGCGCACGAAGTTGTTGAAGAGCACGGCCACCAGCAGCATCACGCCGAGGAATACCTTGAACCAGTCGGTATTGACGCCGGTGTAGAAAATGCCCATCTGCACCATGCCGAAGATCAACGCGCCCAGGGCCGCGCCGATCGCCGAGCCGTAACCGCCGGTCAGCAGGGCGCCGCCGATGACCACGGCGATGATCGCCTCGAGCTCCTTGAGCAGACCGCGAATGGTGTCCGCCGAGCCCGTGTCCATGACCTGGAGGCTGGCGAAGACCGTCGCCGACAGGGCCGTGAATATGAACAGCGAGATCTTCACCCGGCGAACCGGAACGCCCGAGTTGCGCGCCGCGTTGGCGTCGCCGCCGCTGGCGAAGATCCAGTTGCCGTAGGGGGTGCACAGCAGCACCCAGGTGGCGATGGCGGTGAGCGCCAGCCACCAGACGATCGAAACCGGGATACCGGTCACCACCGGGTTGCCGGCGAAGTTGGTGCCGATCCAGCCGTGCGCCGCCAGCCAGGCGAACAGGCCGCTGCCGACTTCGCCGGAGAACAGCGCCGCGAACCAGTCGCCGGGGATGCGCTCGGCGATGCCGCCGATCTGTGTACGACCGGTGAGCAGCCGGCTGAGGCCGATGGCCAGGCCACGCAGGATGAACAGGAAGGCCAGTGTGACGATGAAGGACGGCAATCCCGTGCGGTTGACCAGGTAGCCGTTGACCCAGCCGACCAACACGGCGCAGGCAAAGGCCAGCAACAGGGCGGCCCACAGCGGCCAGCCGTATTCCATGGTGGGAATGGCGATGACGATGCCGGCCAGGCCGACCATCGAGCCGATCGACAGGTCGAATTCGCCGCCGATCATGAGCAGTGCGGCGGCGGTGGCGAGGATACCGAGCTGGGCCGATACCTCGAGGAAGTTCATGATCCCCGCCGGGGTGAACATGCCGGTGCCGCTGGCTGCGACCAGGAAGAAGGCGATGACCAGGATGGTGCCGGCCACGGCGCCCAGCTCGGGGCGTCTCAGCGCCTTCTTCCAGAAAGGAATGGCGGTGATGCGCTCATCGCCCCCGTTCGGCGAGCGGGTCTGCGTCATGGTGTTCATGGAAGTTTCTCCCGGGCCCGGCTTGCCGCCGGGCCCCGATAGGGTTCAGCGGATGCCCTGCTTGCTCAACTCGATGACCTGGGCGGCGTTGTCCTGGGTGACGAAGGCCGGGCCGGTGGCGACATCGCCGGCGGGCATCAGTCCGTGTTCGGCGTACTGCTCGAGGAAGATCACCGGCAGGTAGCCCTGCAGGTATTGCTGCTGGTCGATGGCGAAGTCCAGTTCGCCGGCGTCGACGGCCTCGAGAATGATCGGGGAGAGATCGAAGGTTCCGAGCACGAACTGATCGGTGGCGCCCTGGTCCTGCATGGCCTGGATCATGGGGTCGGCGGTTAGCGAGCCGAGGGTGAGGATGCCATCGATGTCACGATGTTGGTTGAGGTAGGCGACGATGGCGTTGCGGATCTCGGTGGGGTCGTGGGAAGTCGCCAGCTGATCGGCGTTGCCGTCGAAGCCGCTGATGAAGCCTTCACAGCGCTGATCGAGGCCTTGGTTGCCCTGCTCGTGGTTGACGCAGAGGCCTTTCTCGACGCCCATCTCCTGCATTTTCTCGGCGGCGCGTTGGCCCGCCTCGTATTCACTCTGGCCGACGTGCAACAGCGCCCCGTACTGTTTCGACAGGTCGCCGCCGGAGTTGATGGTGATGACCGGGATACCGTTGTCGGTCGCCTCGCGTACCACCTTGCCGAGGGCGTCCTCGTCGGTGAAGGAGAGGATCAAACCATCGGGATCGGAGGCCACTGCGGCCTCGGCGAGCTGCTGCATCTTGGCCATGTCGAAGGTCGATGGCGCGCGGTATTCGAGTTCGGCGCCGATCTCGTCGGCCGCCGCTTCGGCGCCGTTCTTGACGACCGTCCAGAAGGGATCGGAGGGAACCCCGTGAGTCACCATGACGAAGCGATGAGGGGAGTCCTGGGCCAGGGCCGGCAGCGCCGGTAGCGAGAGCAGCAGCGTGGTGGCGAGCGAGCCGGCGATACGTCGGGTGAGAGTTGGCATGGCGCAATCCTCTTTGTCGTTGTCGTTGAGTGGGCGAGAGGCATGTCCCGCACGCTGAAATGAAATCTAGATTCCAGAATCGCTGATAACAAACTTTTTGTTCTATACTTTGGTATATATGGAATTTTTATTCCATGACGCCTAGCCTCATCCCATCATCCACGCATCGCGACCCGGTGGACCCCGCGGTCGTCCGAGGACGCTCAATGACTCCCCAGAACTTCGCCGAACTCGAAGCGCGCATCACCGAGGGCTACGCCTCCTTGAGCCGTCGTCTTCAGCAGACGGCCCGGTTCCTGCTCGACCATCCCCAGGAAGTGGCTTTCGCCACCGTGGCCAAGCTGGCCGAACAGGCCGGGGTGACACCGTCGACGCTGATCCGATTCGCCAACAGCTTCGGTTTCAAGGGCTTCTCGGAAATGCAGGAGCTGTTCCGCGCACGCCTGGTCAACGAGCTGCCCAATTACGCCGAGCGCATCCGTGCGGTGCGCTCGGCGACCGGCGAGACCCCCGACAGCACACAGTTGTTGTGGGAGTTCGCCGAAGCCAATCGCGACGCGCTCGAGGCCCTGCCGAGTCGTATCGACCCGCGTGATCTGGAGCGCGCGCTGGATATTCTCGACGGCGCGGAGATCGTGCATGTGCTGGGCGCGCGACGCAGCTTCGTGGTGGCCAGTTACGTCACCTATGCGTTGCACCACATCGACAAGCGCGCCGTGCTCGTCGATGGCCTGGGTGGCATGCACGGCGAGCAGATGAAAGCGGTGGGGCCCCGCGATGCGCTGCTGGCGGTGAGTTTCTCCCCTTATGCGGAGGAAACCCGGCAGGCCGCCGCCGAGGCACGCCAGCGCGGGGTGCCGGTGGTGGCGATCACCGATTCGAATCTCAGTCCACTGGCGCGGTCGGCGGACGTGGCGCTGGTGGTGCTGGAGGCGGAGGTGAAGAGCTTTCGCGGTCTGACCGCCTCGTTGTGCCTGACCCAGAGCCTGGCGATCGCCCTCGGCGTCCGGCGGGACAAGGCCGCCGACCGCGATGACCGCGATCGATCCGACCGCGCATGAATATCCCGACCAAGGAGCCCGCATGAAACTCGCTCTGATCGGCGCCGGACGCATCGGCAAGGTCCATGCCGCCGCCATCGACGCCCACCCTCAGGTCTCTCTGGCCGCCGTCGCCGACGCGCATGCGCCCGTGGCAGAGGCGCTGGCCGACCAGTTCGACAGTCGCGTCTTGCCGGTCGACGCGGTGTTCGAAGACGCCGATATCGACGCCGTGTTGATCGCCTCGAGTACGCCGACCCACGCCGACTACCTGGAGCGCGCTGCGCGTGCCGGCAAGGCGATTCTCTGCGAGAAACCGATCGCCCTCGACCTGGAGCGCACGCGTGCGGCACTGGCCGTGCTGGCCGCGCACCCGGTGACTTGCGCGCTGGGCTTCAATCGCCGTCACGATCCGCAGTTCGCGGCCCTTCAGCGGGCGGTGGCCGGCGGGCGTATCGGCACCCTCGAGACATTGAGCATCACCAGTCGTGACCCGGCGCCACCGCCGGCCGAGTATGTCGCCGCGTCCGGCGGGTTGTTCCGGGACATGACCATTCATGACTTCGACATGGCGCGCTGGTTGCTCGGCGAGGCGATCTCCCACGTCGACGCCGCCGGCAGTTGCCTGATCGATCCGGCGATCGGTGCAGCGGGCGACATCGACACGGCGATGGTCACGCTGACTACCGCCAGCGGCCGGCTGTGTCATATCGGCAACTCGCGGCGTGCCTGCTATGGCTACGACCAGCGCATCGAAGCGTTCGGCAGTGCCGGCATGCTGCAGGCGCAGAACGAAACCGACACCCGGCTGCGCTTCACCGGCGAGGCCGGTCAGGTCGAGGAAACGCCGCACTGGTTCTTCCTCGAGCGCTATGCGACTGCCTACCGCAACGAGATCGCCGATTTCGTCGCCGCCTGGCGGGAGAAGCGCGACGCCCTGACAACGGCCGAAGACGGCCTGCAGGCGCTGCGTCTCGCGGAGGCCGCCGAGCGGTCGTTGCGCCAGGGCCGCCGCGTCGCGTTGAACGAGATCGATTGATACACCGAACGTCAGTCAGGAGGGCATGATGACTTCGCTTCTGGTTCGCCCCCAACAACCCGACGAGCAGGGCAAAGTGCTCGAAGTGACCCCCGAATCCGCCGGCTGGGACCATGTCGGCTTCCGCGTCCACGATCTGAAGGCGGGACAGCGTATCGAGGGTGACACCGGCGATCGCGAACACTGCCTGGTGCTGCTGTCCGGCCGTGCCACAGTGACCGGTGGTGAGGCGCGCTGGGAGGATATCGGCGAGCGCATGGACATCTTCGAAAAGATTCCGCCCTATGCCGTCTACCTGCCCAACGGGGTGGGCTTCAGCGTCGAGGCAACCACCGACATGCAACTGGCGGTCTGTAGCGCACCCGGTCACGGTAACCATGGCGCGCGGTTGATCACTCCGGATCGGATCAAGCGCAGCACTCGGGGCAGCGGCAGCAACACCCGGCATATCCAGGACGTGCTGCCCGAGACCGAGCCGGCCGACAGCCTGCTGGTGGTCGAGGTCTACACGCCGGCCGGCAACTGGTCGAGCTATCCACCGCACAAGCATGACGTCGACAACCTCCCCGAAGAGTCGATACTCGAGGAGACCTACTACCACCGCCTCAATCCTTGCCAGGGGTTTGCCTTCCAGCGGGTCTACACCGATGACCGCTCGCTGGACGAGACCATGGCAGTGGAGGATGGCTGCGTGGTGATGGTGCCCCGCGGCTATCATCCGGTGGGAGCGGCGCACGGCTACGAGCTCTACTACCTCAACGTGATGGCCGGCCCCAAGCGGGAATGGAAGTTCCAGAACGATCCAGCCCACGCGTGGATCGTCAGACAGTAAGACGCGTGTCCGGGCCGTCAGCGTATCAGGCGCCGATGCGGGGGCGTCTCGTGCCCCGCAGCGCGGAGGTTTCCCGTTCGTTGCTCAGCCGACTACGCTGAACCAAGCGACCGGTGACAGGCAGGGAGGCCATGCGACTATTGCCGCGCGAGGTTATCGCGATCGTGTTCATCGCGGCGGGTGTCGCCGTCGACAAGGGCCTCTGGCAGGTGCCGCGCGAATGGAATCCGTTCGCCGCGTTGCGCATCGAGGACCCCTTGACCCCGGTGACGCGCTGGAAGCTCGGTCGGCTGGCCGACGACCAGGACGCCTGCCGCGCGGTGCTCGCCCGGGCCTCGGCGTCACTCGACTACACGCCGCTGGCCGATTACACCCCGGTCGCAGGGTGCCCGCTGCGCAACGTGGTTCGTCTGCGCCGCAGCAGCGTGACGTTCAACCGCAGCTTCGTGGCCAGCTGCCCGCTGGCGGTGGCCTGGCTGATGTTCGAGCGCCAGCGCCTGCAGCTCGCCGCGCAGGCGTTGTTCGGCGAGCCCGTGGCCCGGGTCGAGCACTACGGCAGCTTCGCCTGTCGCAACATCTACCACCGCAAGAATGCGCGACGCAGCGCCCACGCCAGCGCCAATGCCCTGGATGTCGCCGCCTTTCGGCTGGCCGACGGCCGGCGCATCACGCTGCTCGACGACTGGGACGGTGACGCTGCCGCGGGCGAGTTCCTGAAACGTGCCCACAACGGCGCCTGCGACGTCTTCGGCACGGTGCTGGGGCCGGACTACAACGCCGCCCACGCCAATCACTTTCATCTGGCCATGCGCGGCTTCAGCGTCTGCCGTTAGGCCTCGGATCGCGGTGCGGCGGCCGGCTGCTGCTGGGTGATGCAGTGGATGTTGCCGCCGCCGAGCAGGATCTCGCGGGCGTCGATGGCGACGATCCGGCGCCCCGGAAACAGCCCCTCGAGGATCGCCCGCGCCGTGTCGTCGTGGGTCGGGTCGAGCTTGGGCATCACCACCACCGAGTTGCCGATGTAGAAGTTGACATAGGAACCGGCCATGCGGTCGCCCGGCTGGCGCGGCCGCGAGCTCGACAGCCGGTCGACGCCGCTGGCCTCCGACTCGGCGATCGCCAGCGGCCCGGGCATCGGCAGCTTGTGCACCGTCAGACGGCGCCCGCGGGCGTCGGTGGCGGCCTCGAGGACCGCCAGTGCCTCCCGGGAGATGGCGTGCTGCGGGTCGTTCGCGTCGTCGGTCCAGGTCAGCGCCACTTCGCCGGGGGCGACGAAGCAGCACAGGTTGTCGACGTGGCCGTCGGTCTCGTCCTGGAAGCAGCCCCGGGGCAGCCAGATCACCGTCTCGACGCCCAGGTAGGCGCACAGTCGCCGTTCGATCTCGGCGCGGTCGAGGTCGGGATTGCGGTTGGGGTTGAGCAGGCACTCCTCGGTGGTGATCAGGGTTCCTTCACCGTCGACGTGGAGCGCCCCGCCCTCGACCACCAGCGGGGTGATGAAGCGCTCGATACCGAGGATCTCGGCGATCTTCTGACGGATGCGACGATCCTTGTCCCAGGGGAAGTAGAGCCCGCCGTCGAGCCCGCCCCAGGCATTGAACTCCCAGTCGACCATCGCCAGCCGGCCGTCCGGATGGGTCAGAAAGGTCGGGCCGACATCGCGCATCCAGGCGTCGTTGCTGGAGAGTTCGATCACCCGGATGTGACTCGGCAGCTGGTTGCGGGCATTCTCGTACTGGTCGTCGTTGACGCCGACGAACACCGTCTCGCTCTCGGCGATCGCCCGGGCCACGGCGACGAACGCGGCCTGGGCCGGCTTGGCGCCGTAGCGCCAGTTGTCGGGCCGCTGCGGCCAGAGCATCCAGCAGGCGTCATGTGGGGCGAACTCGGCGGGCATGCGAAAGCCCAGTTCGGCGGGAGTGGAGGAGTGACGCTCGATAGTCGCGATGGGCATGACGAACCTCAGAGATAGCCTGCCGCCAGGAATACCAACGTTGCCAGGGCGGCGGCAATCAGCGCGTAGGGGAGCTGGGTCAGGGCGTGGGCCATCGGTGTGCAGCCGCTGCCCTGCGCCGAGAGTACCGTGGAATCGCCGTAGAAGCAGGCGTGGCTGCCGAAGGCGCTGGCCGAGATCAGTGCCCCCACCACGAGTGGCATGTCAGCGTCGACGCTGACGGCCAGCGGAAGCACGATGGGCATGGCCACGGCGAACAGGCCCCAGAATGATGCGGTGGCGAAGGCCAGGAAGGCCATGGTCACGAAGACCACCGCCGGCAGCAGGCCCGGCGTCATCAGCGGCTGGACCGTGGCGATGACGAAGTCGGTGAGGCCCAGGCCGTCGTTGACCTCCTTGAGCACGAAGCCGGCGATCAGCGTGCCCAGCGGCATCAGCATCGACTTGAAGCCGTCCAGCGCGGTATCGAAGGTGGCGTTGAAGCTCATCAGACGCTGGCTGAAGATCAGTACCAGGGTCACCGCCAGGGCCACGATCACTCCGCGCAGGATGTCGATGTCGAAGTACCAGGTGAAGAAGATCAGGCTGGCGATGGGCAGCAGGAAGTTGAGCAGGTGCGGTCGGCGCTGGCCCTCGTCCTCGATCTCCAGGGCATTCTCCTCGGCGCCGTCGGGCATCACCTGGCCGCCTGCGGCGCGGGCCTCGGCGGTCTTCATCGGGCCGATGGCGGGGACCCAGCCCAGTGCCACCAGGGGCACCACCGCGGCGGCGATCCAGGCGTAGAACATGTAGGGGATCGACTGGATATAGAGCCCCATGCCGTTGCCGGTGGTGCCGTTGTCCTCGAGCAGGCCGGCGAAGAACACCGCCCAGGTGGAGAAGGGCACCAGGATGCAGATCGGCGCGGCGGTCGAGTCGACGATGTAGGCGAGCATCTCCCGCGAGACCTTGAAGCGGTCGGTGATCTTCTTCATCGAGGCGCTGATTGCCAGGGCGTTGAGGTAGTCGTCGACGAAGATCACCAGCCCCAGTACCCAGGTGGCCAGCAGCCCCTGGCGACGCCCGTTGATGCGCCGCGTCATCACGTCGCCGAAGGCCAGTACGCCGCCGGTGCGGACCAGCAGCGCGATCAGGCTGCCGAACAGCCCGCAGACCAGGATGATCCAGGTCACGGTGTCGTTGCCGAGCACCGTGAGCAGGGTATCGGAGGTCTGGCTGACCACGCGGGTCGGGTCGAGCATCAGCATGCCCACCAGGGCGCCGGTCATCAGCGACTCGATGGTGCGACGGGTGATGAGCGCCATGACCAGCACGATCAAGGTCGGAAACAGGCTCCAGAGTCCGTAAGTGTCCATGGTTGCCTCGTCTTGTCGTTGTTGAGAGAGCGGAACCGGCCGGGCCCGTGGGGCCCGGCGGGATTACAGGTAGCCGTCGGCCTGGAGGGTCTCGGTCGTCGCGGCCAGCGCCGCGTCGAGGATCGCCACCACCTCGTCGACCACCTCGCGGCTCCAGGTCAACGGCGGCGAAACGATGTTGAGATGGCCTACCGGACGAATGATCAGGCCGCGTTTCTGGGCTTCGAAGGCCACCCGGTCGCCGACCCGTGCCTCGACCGGCAGCAGCGCCTTGGTCGTCTTGTCGGCGACGTTCTCGAGACACATCATGAAATGGCTGCCGCGCACGTCGCCCACCGTGGCATGGTGCGACAGCGATTTCAGACGCTCCTCGAGATAGGGGCCCACCGCGCGGACATTCTCGCAGATCGCCTCGCGTTCGATGATCTCGATGTTCTTGAGTGCCGCCGCGCAGCTCACCGGGTGGCCGGAGTAGGTGAAGCCGGTGCTCAGCACGCCGCCCGGGCCCTGCGGGGTGGACAGCACCGCGTAGAGGTCGTCGGAGATCAGCGTCGCGCCCAGCGGCGCATAGCCCGACGACAGCCCCTTGGCGCAGTTGATGATGTCGGGCTGGGTCTCGAATACCGTCTCGGAAGCGAAGAAGTGGCCCAGGCGGCCGAAGCCGGTGACCACCTCGTCGGCGATGTAGAGGATGTCGTTGGCCCGGCACACCGCCTGCATGCGCGCATGGTAACCGCGCGGTGCGACCAGGACGCCGCCGGCGCCCATGATCGGCTCGGCGATGAAGGCGGCGATGTTGTCGGCACCGATCTCGGCGACGGTATCCTCGAACTCCTGGACCAGATGATCGCAGTACTCGGCTTCGCTCATCCCCTCGGGGCGGCGGTAGCAGTTGGCCTCGCTGAGATGCGTGACCAGGTGGTCGAGGGTGTCGAAGTCCCAGTTGTTGCTGGCGATGCCGGTCAGGGTGGCGGCCATGTAGGTGGTGCCATGGTAGGCGTTGTTGCGCGACAGGATGCGCTTCTTGGTCGGCTTGCCGAGGCGGTTGAAGTAGTAGTGCACCAGGCGGATGGTGGCGTCGTTGGCCGCCGAGCCGCCGCAGCTGTAGAAGACGTGGTTGAGGTGCGCGGGCGCCAGCTCGGCGAGCTTGGCGGCCAGTTCCGCCGCCGGCGCGTTGGAAAGGTTGTTGAAGGTCGAGAAGTAGGCCATGCGGGTGGCTTGCTCGGCCATTGCTTCGCCGATCTCGGCCCGGCCGTGGCCGACGTTGACGCACCATAGCCCGGCGATACCGTCGATGAAGCGATTGCCGTGGGCGTCCTGGACGTGGATGCCCTCGCTTTCGGTGATCAGGTCACACCCCTGCTCCTTGAACACGCTGAAGTCGGTGAAGGGGTGAATGAAATGGTCCTTGTCCTTCTGCCACAGCTCGCGGGCGCTGGCGCTATCGAGGGTATTGCTCATGGCGGGGCCTCTTGTTGTCGGTGATGGGCTGATGTCACAGCCGGATCACCCGCGAGACTAGCGACTTCCATCAGGCCGGCGACATATCCCGATTGGGGTATATCGGGGATCCTCGCCCCCGCCTATCGTCGATGGACACGCCAACAACAACGCGAGGACGACATGATGCGAGTCGCCATCGATACCCAGCGACTCTGGGAGTCGCTGATGGCCATGGCCGAGATCGGCCCCACCGAGAACGGCGGCAATTGTCGGCTGGCGCTGACCGACGAAGACGCCGCCGGGCGCCGGAAACTGCTCGACTGGTGCGAGGCGCTGGGTTGCCGCTGGCGCGTCGACCGGGTCGGCAACCTGTTCATCCGCCGTGAGGGGCGCCGTGCCGATCTCGATCCCGTCGCCATCGGCAGCCATCTCGACACCCAGCCCAAGGGTGGGCGCTTCGACGGCATCCTCGGCGTGCTGGCCGGGCTCGAGGTGTTCCGCGCCCTCGACGAGCGCGGCATCGTCACCCAGCGGCCGCTGGAGCTGGTGGTGTGGACCAACGAGGAGGGCAGCCGCTTCGCGCCGGCGATGGTCGCCTCGGGGACCTACGCCGGCGAGTTCAGCGTCGAATCGACCCTGGCCCGTACCGACCGTGACGGCGTGACCTTCGGCGAGGCGCTGGAAGCGAGCGGCTTCGCCGGCGACATGCCGGTGGGCCAGCCGCGTCTCGATAGCTTCTTCGAGTTGCACATCGAGCAGGGCCCGGTGCTCGAGGCGGCGAACGAGAGCATCGGCGTGGTCGCCGGCGTGCAGGGCATGCGCTGGTACGATGTCACCTTCATGGGGCAGGCCGCTCACGCCGGGCCCACGCCGATGGCCCTGCGTCACGACGCCCTGGCCGCCGCCGCGCGGCTGATCGACCGCCTGCAGAGCCATGCCCTGAACGACGCCAGCGGCCACACCCGGGTGACCTGTGGCTGCCTCGAGATCCCCCAGAGTTCGCGCAACGTGATTCCCGGCGAGGTGCATCTGACCGTCGACCTGCGCCATGTCGACGAGACCGAACTCGACGCCCTCGAGCAGCGCTTCGTGCAGGAGCTGGCGGCCTGCGGCGAGAGCTTCGGGGTGGCCGTCGGCCATGAGCGCCTCTGGAAGTCGCCGGTGGTCCATTTCGATGCCGACTGCGTCGAGGCCGTCGAGACGGCGACCCGCGAGCGCGGCTTCGCGTACCGGCGCATGCTCAGCGGCGCCGGCCACGACTCGGTCTACGTCTCGCGTGTCGCGCCCACGGCGATGATCTTCGTGCCCTGCCGCGACGGCATCAGTCACAACGAGGCCGAGTACGCCACTCCCGAGCACTGCGGCCGGGGCTGTCAGGTACTGGCCGACGCCATTCTGCAACGCGCCGGTGTAGCGAGTTAAGGCGCCCTTTCACTAGGCCTGTCCGTCGGCAAGCCTTCGCGAGGGCGCTGTAAACCCGTCCCTGGGCGCTACTTTTGCCCTCCTTGGCAAAAGACCCTCGCTTCGGTTTGCCCCCGGCGCCCGTTATCGCTGGGTAACGGGTGAAAGCAGACAGATTCCCGAGCGGGAGAAACGACCGATGAGTAACGAACTGACCCACGCCGACTGGCAGCGCCTGGCCGGCGACCTGACCTTCGAGACCCGCGCCTTCGTCGACGACGCCTTCGTCGCGGCGGTGAGCGGCGAGACCTTCGCCACCGTCAACCCGGCCACCGGCGAGACCCTCGCCGAGGTGGCCAGTTGTGACGCCGCCGACGCCGAGGTGGCGGTGGCCCATGCGCGGCGTGCCTTCGCCGAGGGTGGCTGGTCGCGGCGCGCCCCGGGTGAGCGCAAGGCGGTGCTGCTGCGCCTGGCCGCGCTGATGGAGCAGCACAAGAACGAACTGGCGCTGCTCGACACCCTCGACATGGGCAAGCCGATCGCCAGCTCGCTGGGTGACATGGCCGGCGCCATCGGCTGCCTGCGCCACCACGCCGAGTCGATCGACAAGCTCTACGGCGAGGTCGCGCCCACCGGCGAGGACGCCCTCGGCCTGGTCCTGCGCGAGCCGCTCGGGGTGGTCGCCTCGATCGTGCCGTGGAACTTCCCGCTGATGATGACCGCCTGGAAGATCGCCCCGGCGCTGGCCGCCGGCAACAGCGTGATCCTCAAGCCCTCCGAGAAGTCGCCGCTCTCCGCGTTGCGCCTCGCCCAGCTGGCCAAGGAGGCCGGCCTGCCGCGGGGCGTCTTCCAGGTGCTGCCCGGCTTCGGCCACACCGTGGGCAAGGCCCTGGCGCTGTCCATGGACGTCGACTGCCTGGCCTTCACCGGCTCCACCGCGGTGGGCAAGCAACTGATGCAGTACGCCGGCCAGTCGAAYCTGAAGCGGGTGTATCTSGAGTGCGGCGGCAAGAGTCCCAATCTGGTCTTCGCCGACTGCAAGGACCTCGACGCCGTGGCCCGTCACGCCGCCGAGGCGATCTTCCACAACCAGGGCGAGGTGTGCATCGCCGGCTCCCGKCTGCTGGTCGAGAATTCGATCCGCGAGGCCGTCGTCGACAAGCTGCTCGCCGCCGCCGAGAGCATGCAGCCCGGCGACCCGCTCGACCCGGCGAGCTTCATGGGCGCCATGGTCGACCGCACCCAGTATGAGCGGGTGCGCGACTACATCCGCCGCGGCGTCGAGGAGGGCGCGACCCTGCGTACCGGCAGCGACCCGGCCGCCGAGGGGCCGGGGCTGTTCATCGCGCCGACGGTGTTCGACGGCGTCACTCCGCAGATGGCGATCGGCCGCGAGGAGATCTTCGGCCCGGTGCTGGCGGTGTTCGGCTTCGACAGCGAGGAAGAGGCCGTGCGGCTGGCCAACGACAGCGAGTACGGCCTGGCGGCCGGGGTCTGGAGCCAGGACATCGACCGCATCATGCGGGTGTCGCGGCGCCTCGAGTCGGGGCAGGTGTTCGTCAACAACTGGGCGGGGATGGATCAGACGGTGCCGTTCGGCGGCGTCAAGCAGTCGGGCAACGGCCGCGACAAGTCGCATCACTCGCTGGAGGAGTATTCCGAGCTCAAGACGGTGTGGCTGTCGCTGGTGCCCTGAGTCAACACCGTATCGTCATGCCCTGCCATGTCGCTTGCCGGCCCCGATGGGCCGGTTTTTTGTGGCCGGGGCCAGCGGGCCGGCTCTACGGTGGAGCGACGATGTGTATCGGCAGCAGTTGCGTGAGTATCAAGGCCATCTGCGTGGCGGGGACATGAGCGCTCCACTCCGTGTGACGACACCGACTGCGAAATGGGCTGTGAAGCTGCTAGCTGAGAGCTAAACAATAGAACGCAAATTTTCTTTTATTAGAACACTCCCTCCTTCAATACTCGGAGGGTCGGTGATGGTTCTGCCTATCCAGGCCTTGAGCTGTCGTGGCCGTAATTACAACAACAGGACACCTACATGAAACTCTCCATGCTCCTCGACTGGCGCTTGCACGGCATCGTGGCTGTTGCAGCCCTGATCTCAGAAGCCATCGGGATCATCAAGATCCCCCTCGGGCCCGGCACCCTGCTGCTGCTGCCACTGTTCTATGCCTTCATCATTGGGCTTTTGCTCAATCCCCATCTCTTCTCGGCCATGTCCCGTCTAGTGCCGGTGAAGCTGAGCGAAGCAGCGGCTCCCATCATCCTGCTATCGATCATGCCGTTCATCGCGCGCTTCGGCTCGACGATCGGGCCGGCCATCGAACAGATCATCAATGCTGGACCGGCCCTGATCCTGCAGGAACTGGGCAATCTCGGCACCATGCTGCTGGCCATGCCGTTTGCCGTGCTCGTCTTGAAAATGGGCAGGGAAGCCATTGGCGCGACCTATTCCATCGCGCGTGAGCCCAATATCGCCATCATCTCCGACAAGTACGGACTCAAGGGGCCCGAAGGCGTCGGGGTCATGGGTGTCTATGTCGTGGGAACCATGTTCGGGACGTTGTGGTTCGCGCTGATGGCGGGTTACCTGACCACCCTGGATATCTTTGACCCGCGTGCACTGGCGATGGCCTGCGGCGTCGGTAGTGGCAGCATGGTGGCGGCCTGCTCGGGAGCGATTGCCGGGGCCTTGCCGGCGCTGCGTGAAGAGCTGCTGGCTTTTGCGGGGGCGAGTAACCTGCTGACCTATGCCACCGGGCTGTATATCTCGCTGTTCATTGCCTTGCCGTTGGCCGAGCGTATCTTCAAATGGTGCTCAGGGCGCCGAGTGGTCCATTCCGTGGGCGCCAAGGTTACCGAGGCGCCGGATTTCGCAGCCACGGTCAGTGAAGAGGAACGTCCCGAGCGTCATCTTGGCCAGACCGCCATCGTCATGGCGGTGGTCTGTGCAGTTGCCTGGATCAGCAATACCATCAATGGTGGCTCTCTTGGGGAGGCGTTGCCGGGCATGCTGATCCTGTATGTCATGACCATGCTGGGTCTGGTCATTACTCGCTTCGCCCCGTTTTATCTGCCAGGCGTCGCCTGGGTGTCCTTGGTCAGCATTGCCGTAACCTTGCCTTGGTTCCCGGGTAATGCCTGGATCGTCGCACAACTCCAGGCCGTCAATTTCCTTGCCATCGTGACACCGGTGCTGGCTTATGCGGGTCTGGCGCTTTCCCCGCGTGAATTCACCATGTTTCGGCAGGTCGGCTGGAAGCTGATCATTGTCTCGCTACTGGTATTCACCGGCACCTTCCTCGGATCGGCCGTCGTGGCCCAGGCGCTGCTTTAAATGGACAGGACTGCAATCAGGGAAAATGCCATGTCGATGATTAACCCAGACAGGCTGCGCGAATGGCGTCATGAATTTCATCGCCAGCCGGAAACCGCCTTCGAGGAGCATCACACCAGCGCGCGGATTGCCGATATTCTCGAGAGCCTGGGAATCGAAAAGATCACCGGGCTGGGCGGTGGCACAGGCATCGTGGCTTGGATCGATGGTCGTCGTGGTGGCGACCGGGCCATCGGGCTCCGAGCCGATATCGACGCGCTGGACGTGACCGAAGCCAACACCTTTGCACATGCGTCCCGGAAACCGGGAAAGATGCACGCCTGTGGCCATGATGGTCACACCACCATGCTGCTGGGGGCAGCCTGTGGGCTGGCTGAGAATCCCGATTTCGCCGGTCGGGTCTATTTCATCTTCCAGCCGGCAGAAGAGAATGAGGGCGGTGGACGTCTCATGGTCGAGGAAGGGCTCTTCGAGCGCTTCCCGATGGAGGCGGTCTACGGGGTGCATAACTGGCCGGGGATGGCGGTGGGGGAAGCCGCTGTTCACGATACCGCAGTCATGGCGGCGTTCGATGTGTTCAACGTGAAGCTCTCGGGTAACGGGTGCCATGCCGCCATGCCTCATCTGGGCACGGATGTTGTGCTGGCGGCCTGCCAACTGGTCAACCAACTCCAGGGCATCATCAGCCGAGAGACACCGGCACATCAGACCGCCGTCATGAGCGTGACCCAGTTCCATGCCGGGGATGCCTTCAATGTCATGCCCGAAGCGGTAGAGCTGTGTGGCACTGTGCGCTGTTTCGACGCGGATTTGCGGGATTACCTCGAGACCCGTTTTCGCCAGGCAATTGAGGCCATGGCCTCCTTCCACGGACTGGACGCGAGTGTCGACTACCAGTCGCGTTACCCGGCGACCTTCAACACACCTGAACACGCCAATCGCTGTGCCGACGTGCTGGACGCGATGCCGGACATCCGGCAGGTATACCGTGACCTGCCGCCCTCCATGGCATCGGAAGACTTCGCTTTCATGTTGCAAAAGCGGCCTGGCGCCTACATCTGGCTGGGGAACGGCCAGGGCAGTGCGGCGCTGCACAGCCCGCATTACGACTTCAACGATGCGTTGACGCCGATTGGTGCAGCGTACTGGACCGCCTTGGTCAGGACGCTTCTTGGCGGGGTCTGACCGGAACAGACCACTTCTACTCCCCTTCAACCGGTATATCGCCATGTCTTTCAGGACATGGCCCAGTGCCCCTTTGCCTGTACGCCGGCGTTGGAGGCCCTAAACAGACAAGCACAAACCAGGAGTTGTCATGAAGATTGTAGTGATCGGCTTGGGACACATGGGTGGCAATATGGCGCTGACCCTGCAGACAGCCGGGTTCACGGTCGAGGGCATGGATATCGCCGAAACCACACGAGAGAGCATGGCCTCGCGGGGCTTATCGGTGCTTGACATGGAGGCGTTGCCAGTCGCCGATGTCTATCTGTTGTCACTGCCCACGTCGGCGCATGTCAGGGACGTGATCGAGTCCTCGCCGGGGCTTCTACAGCGAGCGCCGAAGGGCAGTGTGATTATCGATACCTCGACCAGCGATCCGGCGGTGACCCGCGAGTTGGCCCAAAAGGTGCTCGAAGCCGGCCATGAGTGGCTCGATGCCCCGGTAAGCGGGGGGGCCGCGGGTGCTGCCTCGGGGAGCCTCGGCATGCTGCTGGGAGGGGAAGCCTCGACCATAGCGCGCGTCGAGCCAGTGCTCAAGGCGCTGTCGGCTCGCTACACCCATGTAGGAGCTGCAGGAAGTGGGCATGTCGTCAAGCTGGCCAACAATTATCTCTGTGCTGCGCATCTATTGACTACGGCCGAAGCCGTCGCGTTGGCCAAGCGGGCCGGAGTGGAACCGCAGGCCTGCCTGGCGGGGTTGAATAGTGGCTCCGGGCGTAGCGCCGTGAGTGAAGTCAATTTCCCCAAGTGGATTCTTTCCGAGGCCTTTGATTCTGGTTTCACCACCGGGCTGATGCGCAAGGATCTTCGCCTGGCACGCGATGCCGCCAGCGACATGGGGCTGTCTTTGGAGCTTCTGAAAGGGGTCGTTGAGCGTTGGCATGCCGAGGAGGATGGCTTGCCCGATAGCGCCGACTTCAACCGGATCGCCGACGCGATCTTGGAGCTCGCTCAAGCGGGTAGCTCCCCCTCAAGCCAGGAGATGGAGAAATGAATCCCCTCAATAACCAGGCCGTTGAACGTCTCACTGAACTGCTGATCACGTTGGACATGCAGGCTGAGCTGCCATTGAGTAACTGGGTGGCCGGCGAGTTGCTGCCGGGTCAAGGTGAATATATCGAACTGCTCAATCCGGTAACCGGGCTGCCACTGGTTCGGTATCGTGATGCCGGTAGCACCTTGGTGGAGCGTGCCGTGGAAGCGGCGGCACGTGGCCAGCAGGAATGGATATTGCTGACGGCCAGTGAGCGAGGCCGACGAATGACAGCGGCCGCCTGGGCATTGCGCGGTCACGAGGAGACCCTGGCACAGCTGGAAAGCGTGGTGGCGGGCAAGCCCATTCGCGATTGTCGCGGTGAGGTGAACAAGGTCCGTGAGATGTTTGAATACTACGCCGGCTGGTGCGACAAGCAGCATGGCGAGGTAGTACCGGTACCAACGTCGCATCTCAACTATGTGCGCCCGGTCCCCTACGGTGTCGTTGGCCAGATTACACCGTGGAATGCGCCCATGTTCACCTGTGCCTGGCAGTTGGCGCCGGCGATTGCCGCAGGCAATGGAGTCGTTCTCAAGCCCTCGGAGATGACCCCTTTCTCATCGGTGGTGATCGCCGTGCTCCTTGAGCGTAGTGGGTTGCCCACGGGATTGATCAATATCGTCAACGGCATCGGGCCCACCACGGGCGCTGTACTGACCGGTCATCGAGGGATCAGTAAGCTGGTCTTTGTCGGGTCCCCGGAAAGTGGCCGACGCATCGCTCAGGCCGGTGCCGAGCGCCTGGTGCCGAGTGTTCTGGAACTGGGGGGGAAATCGGCCAATATCGTGTTTGCGGATGCCAGACTCGACGACGCCGTGGCCGGTGCTCAGGCGGCCATTTTTGCTGCAGCGGGGCAGAGCTGTGTCGCCGGATCCCGTCTACTGGTACAACGCGAGGTGTTCGAGGTGGTCTGCGAACGGCTGGCACGCGCAGCGAGGGATATCACCGTGGGGTTGCCCAGCGACGAGGCTACCCAGATGGGCCCGCTACAGAACGCCAGGCAGTATCAGCACGTCAGCTCGATGATCGAAAAGGCACAGCAAGACGGCGCTCGGGTGCTGTGCGGGGGAAAACGGCCGGAGGGACTGCCGCAAGAGGCCGAGGGCTATTTCCTGGCACCCACCGTGCTGGCCGATGTCTCGGAGACCATGGCTATCGCTCAGGAAGAGGTTTTCGGCCCTGTGGTGGTCGTCATGCCGTTCGATACGGAAGAGGATGCCGTGCGCCTGGCCAATGCCACGCGTTTCGGGCTGGCCGGCGCGGTGTGGACCCAGGATCCTGCGCGAGCTCATCGGGTGGCGGCTCAACTGCGTGCAGGCACGGTGTGGATCAACAGCTACAAGGCCATCAACGTCATGTCGCCGTTCGGTGGCTTTGGTGACAGTGGCTTCGGACGCTCCAGTGGGATCGAAGGTCTCAGGGAGTATACCGTGGCCCAGAGCGTGTGGGTGGAGACAGCGACCTCTGCCAGCGTGGCTATGGGTTACGGCAACGGCGTCGGCTGATGGACCGGAGCTTGTCGCCGGATACGCCCGGCGTCAGGCCGTGCCGGCTAGCGAGGGGCGGCCGGGTCGCTAGCGGTGCCGGCGCGTGACTTGAAAGCGCGCATCCAGCGCTCCAGGTGGCGCAGCAACTGCAGACCCGCCCTGGGCATGCGTCGCCCGATCCGCGTGATGATATGGGCATGGGCTTGCCGAAAGCGCTCGCAATCCACGTCCCGGGCGACGAGCAGACTGTCCTCCAGTTCACGCGCCGCTGCGAAGGCAGGTAATAGCGTGAGCGTCAGCTCGGAACGGGCCGCATGCAGAAGCACGGAAAGCGAATTGGTCTGCATGACGACATGCGGCCGCAGGCCCGCCTCTCGAAAACCGTCGTCGACCAGTTGCCGGACTCCATGCCCGGTGCGCCACAAGGCCAAAGGATGATCACTGAGCGCGGAGAGTGATAATTCTTCCTCGGCGCTGGCCAGGGGATGCATCGGCGACATCAGCGCCATGAGCGGCTGACGGCTGGAATGCCAGAAACGCAATTGAGGATGGACGCGTTCGTGATACATCAGTCCGATATGCGCCTCGTCCTCGACAACCGCTTCAATGATCTCGCTGGTGCTCCCCGTATTCACATCGAGACGTACCCCACGATATCGTTCGGTAAAGGTCCGTAGGGGCGTATCGAGCAGGTCCCCGACGAAGCCTTCACCCACGGTCAGCGACAGGTGGCCGGTTTCCAGGCGCTGGTAGGCGTCGAGCTCTTCACTGAATGTGTCGTCGAGCGCCGAGCGTTTGCGGCAGTATTCCAGCAGCATCTCTCCGACTGCCGTCGGCACCACCCCATTGCGCGAGCGCTCCAGTAGAGGCGCGCCAAGAGCGGTCTCGATCAGCGCAAGCTGACGACTAACGGCAGACGGTGCAATATTCAGGCGCGCTGCGGCTTGGCGAACGGAACCCGCTTCGATCGTCACCTGAAAGTAAACTAGCCGCTGGTGGGGAATGTCCATTTAGAACTCATTTTCACGCTCCCATAGATGAGATGATGGGAGAAGCGGGCGTCCTTTGCCATGGTTGGAACGTACTCCCTTCCATTCCGGTATCTCCCCATTCATGGCGAGCAGATAGCAATAGCTTTGCTAATTCTGCTGACGTCGCGACACCAGTGCCACGTGATCGAGGAACAGCCGGAACAGCTGCGACTGGCTCGAGACGTCGAGGCGCTGGTAGAGGTGCTTGCGGTGGACCTTGACGGTGCCGTCGCTGATACCCAGTTCGCGGGCCGCCGACTTGGTCGAGTGACCGGCCAGCAGCAGCCGGACGATCTCCTGCTCGCGGGCGGTGAGCTGGCCCTGGCCGAAGCTGGCGAAGGCGGCCTCCACCGGTGCCTGGGCGTCCAGTCGTTCCTGGAACTGGCCGGCCTGCCAGTGCCAGTACTCGCCGAGCAACGTCTCGACGACCGGGGCGATGTGGCGCAATGCCAGCAGGCCGCGCCGGGTCAGGGGCGTGGCGTCGTGGCGAAAACCCAGCGACACCACCATCACCACGTCCTCGGCGACCCGGGCGAACAGCCCCACCTCGTCGCCCAGGCCCAGCGCGCGATAATAGCGGTGGTAATAGTCGCTGGCCTCGAAACGGTCCGGGGCGAGTTCGCGCAGGCGGTGCGCGCCGCCGTCGAGGCCGCGACGCACGGCGGTGAAGATGGGATCGAGCAGGTAGGCCTCGCTCAGGTATCGCTCGATGTCCTGCTCGCGACGCTCCGGCGGGTAGTCGTCGTGGATCAGCAGTGGCCGGTGGTGCCCCTTGTAGGTGTTGATCAGGATCGAGTCGAAGCCGATGTGCTCACGCAGACTGTGTTCCAGCAGGGCGGGAAAGCCGCTGCCCGAGGCATCGCGGATCAACCGGGCCAGGCTTTGATGCCAGGCTTGGCTGGCGGTCTGGGCGAGCAGGTCTGTGACGTTCATGGCGGGTGCGCTTTCTCGGCAGCGGAACCGCGAGCGTACCACCGTCGCGGCCGGGAAACCTGGCCCACATCCCGACGGCTACGCTAGGCTGATACGTGATTATCCATCGATCCATGGAGGTGATGATGAAACTGACCGTCAAGGGTATCGAGGAAGGACAGCCGATCCCCCGGACATTCGCCTTCGGCGTGCCCGGCGACGGGGAGCCGATGACGCTGGGGCCCAACCACAATCCGGCACTCCACTGGACGGAGATTCCCCAGGGCACCCAGAGCTTTGCGGTGGTCGTCTGCGACCCCGACGTGCCCGGCGACGCGACCGATGCCAATCAGGAGGGCAAGACCCTTCCCGAGAGCCTGTCGCGGGTGGACTTCTACCACTGGGTGCTGGTCAACGTGCCCGCCGGCACCCATCGCATCGACGAGGGCGAGGCCGCCAACGGCGTCACGCCCCGGGGCAAGCCGCCCGGCAAGAGTTCGCTGGGACTGGAAGGGGTCAACAGTTTCACCGGCTTCCTCGCCGGCGACCCGGACATGGAAGGCACCTACGGGGGCTACGATGGACCCTGCCCGCCATGGAACGACGAGTTGATCCACCGTTATCGCTTCACCGTCTATGCGCTGGACGTCGAGGCGCTGGATCTCAAGGGCGAGTTCACCGGCGACGAGGCGCTGGGCGCCATGCAGGGGCATATCCTCGGCCAGGCCACGGTCACCGGCACCTATACCCTGAACCCCGATCTGCAGCCCTGAACGAAGGCCTTTTCAGGCACCAGGCGGGCCGGCGATTGTCGCCGGCCCGCGCGCTCTGTACCATGGATGCCCATCCAGTACCCTCCGGGTGATCCATGGCCCGCCCCACGCTCGACGACCCACTCTATTACCTGCACAACTTCCGTTTCGTGCTGCGTTGGCTCGAGACGCGCTATGCCGATCTGCTCGCGGACGACGAGCGCGCCTTCATCGAGGGTTTCGCCGCGCTGCCCGAGGCGTCGCAGGCGCTGCTGGTGCGCATGACGATGCGCAAGGGGGCGCTGTTCCGGGCCTCACGGTTGCGCTATGCGGAGATCGGCGACACGCCCGGCGCCGCCGCGCCGCTGATCGAGCGGGGCTTCGTCGAGGCGGGTCCGCCGTTGTCGCTCGAAGCGCTGTTCGGGCTCCTGACCAAGGCCGAGCTCGCGCGTCTGTTCGGCGAGCGGCTCACCGCGCTCGGCCTGCGTCAGGCGCGCAAGGATGCCTGGCTCGCGGCACTCGGCGAGGCGTTCGCCGAGCCGCGCACGCCCCCTGAGTGGGGGCTGGATGACGAACCGGTCTACGCGCTGCATGTCGAGGCCCTGGGCGAGCGGTTGCGGTTGATGTTCTTCGGTAATCTGCGCCAGGACTGGTCGGAGTTCGTGCTCGCCGATCTGGGCGTGGCCCGCTACGAGCCGGTGGACTTCTCGCCGGCCTCGCGGGCCTTCCAGCAGCGTGACGAGATCGACACCTACCTGCACCTGCAGCGCTGCCGCGAGCGGCTCGATGCCGAGGAGGCGCCCAGTGAGATCCGCGCCGACGTACCGGACGCGGCGCTGGCCAACCCCTGGCTCGAGGCGCGCCGCGCCCGGCTGCTCTATCGCCTCGCCCAACAGGCCGAGCGTCGCCATGAACTGACCGTGGCCGAGACCCTTTATGCCGAGTCCGCCCATCCCGGCGCACGCGGGCGGCGGCTGCGCATGCTCGAGCGGCTCGAACGCTTCGAGGCGGCGCTGGCCCTGGCCCGCGGGATCCATGAGGCGCCCGAGAGCGAGGCCGAACGCCAGCAGGTACGCCGCGTCCTGCCGCGGCTGCATCGCCGGCTGGGCCTGGCCCGCCTGCCGGCCTCGGCCTCATCGCCGGTGGAGCGCCTCGACCTGACGCTGCCGGCGGGGCCGGGCCGGGTCGAGTTCGCCGTGCGGCGTCACCTCGCCACCCCCGAGGGGCCGGTGCATTATGTCGAGAACACCCTGATCGGCGGACTGTTCGGCCTGCTCTGCTGGGAGGCGATATTCGCGCCGTTGCCCGGGGCCTTCTTCCACCCCTTCCAGAGCGGCCCCGCCGATCTCGGCCGCGCGGACTTCAGAGAGCGTCGGGCGGCGCTGTTCGACGCCTGCCTGGCCCGGCTCGACGACGGCACCTATCGGCAGACGATCCGTCGTCATCATCGCGACAAGGCGGGCCGGCTCTCGCCCTTCGTCGATTGGGCGGTACTCGATGACACCCTGCTCAAGCAGGCGCTGACCTGCCTGCCGCCGGCACACCTGCGGCTGTGCTTCGAGCGGCTGCTCGACGACGTCACCGCCAATCGCGCCGGGTTGCCGGACCTGATCCAGTTGTGGCCCGATGCGGGCCGCTATCGGATGATCGAGGTCAAGGGGCCGGGCGATCGGCTGCAGGACAACCAGCGGCGCTGGCTGGACTTCTTCCATCGCCATGAGATGCCGGTGGCGGTGTGTCACGTGCGCTGGGCCGAGGCGGGCGAGGCATGAACTACCGTGTGGCGGTGCGGGCCTTGTGCGAGTTCACCGCCCGTGGCGGCGATCTCGACCGGCGCTTCACGCCCTCGCCGAGCGCCCAGGAGGGTATCGCCGGGCATGCCACGGTGACGGCTCGCCGCGGCGCCGGCTACGAGCGCGAGGTACCGCTCGTCGGCGTCCATGGGGCCCTCGAGGTGCGCGGTCGGGCGGACGGTTACGACCCGGCGACAAACCAGCTCGAGGAGATCAAGACCCACCGTGGCGACCTGACCCGGATGCCCGACAATCACCGACAGTTGCACTGGGCGCAGGTCAAGGTCTACGGCGCGCTGCTGTGCAGCGAGCGGGGGCTGGAATCGCTGACCCTGGCACTGGTCTATTTCGATATCGCCACCCAGCGCGAGACGCGGCTGTGCGAGACCGTCGACGCCGAGACGCTGTGGGGCTTCTTCGAGACCCAGTGTCAGCGCTTCATGGCCTGGGCCGAGCAGGAACTGGCCCACCGCCGGCGGCGCGACGCGCTCCTCGAGGCGCTCGTCTTTCCGCATGCCGACTTTCGCCCCGGCCAGCGCGACCTCGCCGAAAGCGTCTACAAGGCGGCGGGGACCGGCAGTGGCCTGCTGCTTCAGGCGCCCACCGGCATCGGCAAGACCCTGGGCACGCTGTTTCCGATGCTCAAGGCGTTGCCGCGCCAGCGCCTCGACCGGCTGTTCTTCCTCGCCGCCAAGACCCCCGGTCGGCGGCTGGCGCTGGACGCCCTGGCGACACTAGGCGGTGAGGCAGACGAGGCCGACGTGATGGCACTGCGGGTGCTCGAACTCACTGCCCGCGACAAGGCCTGCGAGCACCCCGACAAGGCCTGTCACGGCGAGTCCTGCCCGTTGGCCAGCGGCTTCTACGATCGCCTGCCGGCGGCGCGCGACGCGGCGGTGGCTCGCGGCCGGCTGGATCGGGCCGCGCTGCGCGAGGTGGCCTCGACGCACGGAATCTGCCCCTATTACCTGGGCCAGGAGATGGCCCGCTGGTGCGACGTGGTCGTCGGCGACTACAACTACTTCTTCGACCTGCATGCCATGCTCTACGCGCTGACCCGCGATCAGGAGTGGCGCGTGGCGCTGCTCGTCGACGAGGCGCACAACCTGGTCGACCGCGGGCGCGGCATGTACAGCGGCGAGCTCGACCGGGGCGCACTGAAGGCGCTCAAGCGCCGGGTGCCCACCGAGTTGCGCCGACCGCTCGACGCGCTCGACCGCCAGTGGCGAACCCTGCACGAGGAACTCGGCGACACGCCCGGCGCTGGCGACGCCGCGGACTATCGCGTGCTGGCCGAGCCGCCGACGAAGTGGCTCGCCGCGCTGCAGCGCTGCACGGCGGCAATCGGCGAGTATTACGCCGAGCGCCCTCCCGAGACCCAGCCGGCGGAGAGCGACGCCGATCTGCAGCGCTTTCACCTGGATGCCCTGCACCTGTCGCGGTTGAGCGAGTCGTTCGGCGATCATTCGCTGTTCGACCTGTCGCTGCGCGACGGGCGGCGCGGCAGCCGGCTCTCGCGGTTGTGCTGTCGCAACGTCTCGCCGGCGCCGTTTCTCGCCGAGCGCTTCGCCACGGCACACGCCACGGTGCTGTTCTCGGCGACGCTGAGTCCGGCCGGCTACTATCGCGACCTGCTCGGCCTGCCGGCGCAGACGCCGTGGCGGGAGTCGCCGTCACCGTTCTCGGCGACTCAGCTCGCGGTGCATCGCGCGCGACACATCTCGACGCGCTACGCCGACCGGCCGGCCTCGCTGGCGCCGATCAGCGCGCTGATGGCCGAGCAGTACCGGGCGCGGCCGGGCAACTATCTGGCCTTCTTCAGCAGTTACGCCTATCTGGAGCAGGTCGCCGCGCGTTTCGCCGAGCAGCACCCCGACATCCCCGTGTGGTGCCAGCAGCGGCGCATGGACGAGGCCGCCCGCCAGGCGTTTCTCGATCGCTTCGTCGAAGACGGCCGGGGGGTCGGTTTTGCCGTGCTGGGCGGGGTGTTCGGCGAGGGCGTCGATCTGCCCGGCACGCGGCTGATCGGCGCCTTCGTCGCCACCCTGGGGCTGCCCCAGGTCAACCCGGTCACCGAACAGTTGCGCCGGCGGCTGGAGGGGCTGTTCGGCCAGGGCTACGATTACGCCTACCTCTATCCCGGCTTGCAGAAGGTGGTGCAGGCCGCCGGTCGGGTGATCCGCACGGCCGAGGACCGCGGCGTGGTGCATCTGATCGACGACCGGTTCACCCGCTCCGATGTGGCGCGGTTGTTGCCGCAGTGGTGGTCGCGCGTGGAATGACGCCCGTGGTGACGGGGTTTATCGCCAGGCCGGCCTTACTCTACAATCGGGTTTCCTTCCTTGATCGGCGGGTCCGTGTCGCATGCTGGGATTCTTGCAAGGACTGGCCTATGGGCTGTTCGTCACCTGTCTGCCCTGGTTTCTGATCGGCATGGTGAATCCGCGCCTGGCGTTGGCCGAGCCTCATCCCAACCGCCTGCAGGTGATCATTCGCTACTGGCTGCTGGTGCCGTTCGTGGCTTTCGTGCTGTGGCTGACCTCGCTGTGGGGCGGCTTCGGCCCGTCGCTGGGCGGCTGGCTGGCCGGGCTGGCGGCGATCGCCGTGGAACTGCCGCTGGAGCGGGGCTTCCGGGGCTGGCTGGCGCGGCGCCGGGCGCGGCGCCAGGCCGCCCGTCAGGCCGCGGGTCGCCGCGCCGAGCAGGCCCGCGAGGCCCGTGAGAAGGGCGCGCTGACCCTCGATCCCGCGCATCCGCCCGCCGATGCCGACGACCTGGTGCTGGCGATCGCCGATGCCAAGCGCCAGTTGATGGACGCCGCCCGGGAGGACATCGCGGTCCAGGCGGACCGTCTCTACAGTCGCTATCACCACGTGATGGCGGTGCTGGGGGCGCGATTTTCCCCGGAAGAGCTGGCCTTCCAGCGTGCCCACTCGCTGGTTGGCGAGGTCTGTCTGGGCGCGGTCGACACGCTCAATACCATGGCCACTCAGGCGCGCGGCGTCGCCGAAGTCGACAGCGATTTCGTCAAGCGCCGCCTGGCGCGCGAGGGCGAGTCGTTGTCGGTGGCCGAGCGCCTGGCGCTGAAGCGACGCCTGGAACTCGTCGAGCAGACCGAGCGCCACCTGCGTGAACTCTCGGCGCGCAACGAATCCGCGCTGACCGCCCTCGACGATGCCGCGGTGGCCCTGACGCGGGTCGAGACGCATCGTCCGCAGGCCTCGGTCGCCGCCGATCAGGCGCTGGCCGAGCTGCGCCGTTTCGTCGATGGGGCGGGGCGATACAGCCGGACTCCCTGAGCGGGCCGGCCGCGGGCTCTGCACCCGCCACGACGGCGTTGAAATCGCTCGGGTGAGGCCGACGTAAAAGGCGCGTTGACGCTGTCGTAGACTCGAGTGCGAGTCCAATGCGCCTTTCCGTTCAATGTCGCCCTGGCTTGCCTGCGTTCGACTGTGTTGCAAGCGCCCTCTTGGATCCGCATGGGAAGGAGCCGCCGATGACCGAAGACCGCCATTCTTCCGAGCGCCCGCTGGCGCTACCGCCGGTGGAAGAGATCGCCGAACGGCTCGATTCCGCGCACGACGGCGACGCCGCGAGCGACGACGATCTGGCCGCGCAGGCCGATGCCTTCGTCGAGGCGCTGTTCGCCGGCCGGAACGGCGCGGCAGACCCGCGTCAGACGGTCGACGAGATGGGCCTCGACCTGCAGCGTGAATCGGCGCGCCAGAGCGAGATGCTCAAGACGCCGTTGCGCCGGCTCGCC
The DNA here is from genome assembly GCF_004117855.1 of Modicisalibacter coralii. GTDB lineage: Bacteria > Pseudomonadota > Gammaproteobacteria > Pseudomonadales > Halomonadaceae > Modicisalibacter > Modicisalibacter coralii. The sequence goes on along the minus strand of NZ_QWBW01000023.1, from coordinate 40,196 downwards.
CACCAGGGCGACGAGGGCGGGCCGGTGGCCAAGTCGCTGATGCAGCTGCGCGAGCGCATGAGCGCGCTCGATCCGCAGCACCAGTCGCTGGAAAACGGCGGGCTGGATCGCATCCTGGCACGACTGCCGGGCGTGGGCAGCCGGCTGCAGCGTTACTTCCAGAAGTTCGAGAACGCCCAGCAGGCGCTCGATGCGATCATTCACGACCTGGAGTCCGGTCGCGACATGTTGCGTCGCGACAACCTGACCCTGGCCGACGATCAGGCCTCGCTGCGCGACACCCTCGATCGGCTGGCGCGGCAGGTCGCGCTGGGACGGCTGATCGACGAACGGCTGGAACGGCGGATCGTCGGGCTCCCCGAGGCGGATGCCCAGCGCGCCTTCATCGAGGAGGAGCTGCTCTTTCCGCTGCGTCAGCGGATCGTCGATCTCCAGCAGCAGCAGGCGGTGAGCCAGCAGGGCGTGCTGGCGCTCGAGGTAGTGATCCGCAACAACCGCGAGCTGATGCGCGGGGTCGACCGGGCGATCAACGTCACCGTCGCCGCGCTCAACGTGGCGGTCACCGTGGCCATGGCGCTGGCCAACCAGCGTCTGGTGCTGGACCGGGTCGAGGCGCTCAACAGCTCGACCTCGGCGATGATCAAGGGCACCGCCAAGGCACTGCGTAGCCAGGGCGTGGAGATCCAGAATCGCGCCGCCGAGGCGACGCTGGATCGCGAGACCCTGGAGGAAGCGTTCAGCGAGGTGATGGCCGCGCTCGACGATGTCGCCCGTTATCGTCGCGAGGCGCTGCCCCGGCTCGACGAGCAGATCGACCGTCTGGATGCCCTGGCGAGCCGTGGCGGCGAGGCCATCGAGCGTCTCGAGCGCGGCAATCGCGACCAGCCCGGTGAGAGCCTGTGATAGCGGGTGAAAAGCATCGATGAGGCTCCCGATCGGGGGCCGTTTTTTTGGCAGGACAAGGGGCGTTTCTTGTGCATTGCAGCGCGAAACGGTCGTCAAAAATCCGCTCACGATAAGCTTTGTATTATGCAAGAAGGCGCAGCCATAATGCCTTTCGAATAACTGGAAACGTTTTCAAACTGCCGGATAAAATCCTTTTTTGACAAAGACTTGGCGCAAGTTGTGAGGCCGGATTTTTTTCTATATTCTTGCCGGAACATCCCTCACGATCGACCGGATACCGAGCATGAGCGACGCCAAGAAACAAGCGGCACTGGATTATCATTCCCAACCCATTCCCGGCAAGCTGTCCATCGAGATCACCAAGCCGACCGAGTCGGCCAAGCATCTCGCGCTGGCCTACAGTCCGGGTGTGGCGGAGCCGTGCCGCGAGATCGCCAGGGACCCCGAGAATGCCTATCTCTACACCGGCAAGGGCAACCTGGTGGCGGTGATCTCCGATGGCAGCGCGATCCTCGGCCTGGGCAATCTGGGGCCGCTGGCCAGCAAGCCGGTCATGGAAGGCAAGGGCGTGCTGTTCAAGCGTTTCGCCGGCATCAATTCGGTGGACATCGAGGTCAATGCCGAGAGCCCGCAGGCGTTCATCGACACCGTGGCGCGCATCGCCGATACCTGGGGCGGCATCAACCTCGAGGACATCAAGGCGCCGGAGTGCTTCGAGATCGAGCGCGCGCTGGTCGAGCAGTGCAACATTCCGGTCTTTCACGACGACCAGCACGGCACCGCGATCGTCACCGCAGCGGGCATGCTCAACGCGCTGGCCATCGCCGGCAAGCCGATCGAGGAGGCGCGCATCGTCTGTCTGGGCGCGGGTTCGGCGGCGATCGCCTGCATGAAGCTGCTGGTGTCCTGCGGGGCGCGGGCCGAGAACATCTTCATGCTCGACCGCAAGGGGGTGATTCACAGCGGGCGCGACGATCTCAACCAGTACAAGGCGATGTTCGCCACCGAGACGCCGCTGCGGACCCTCGACGAGGCGATCGAGGGGGCCGATGTCTTCGTGGGGCTGTCCGGCCCCAATCTGCTCTCGCCGGAGCAACTGAGCCGGATGGCCGAGAGCCCGGTGGTCTTCGCCTGCTCCAATCCCGACCCGGAGATTCATCCTGACGTCGCCCGCGAGACCCGTGACGACGTGATCATGGCCACCGGGCGTTCCGACTTCCCCAACCAGGTCAACAATGTGCTGGGCTTCCCGTTCATCTTCCGCGGAGCGCTGGACGTGCGTGCGACCTGCATCAACGAGGCCATGAAGGTCGCCGCGGTCCATGCCATCAAGGACCTGGCCCGCGAACCGGTGCCGCAGGTGGTGCTCGACGCCTATGAGGTCGAGTCGTTGACGTTCGGGCGCGGTTACATCATCCCCACGCCGCTGGATCCCCGGTTGCTCGGCGAGGTCTCCTCGGCGGTGGCCCAGGCGGCGATCGATTCCGGCGTGGCGCGGCGCTCCTATCCGTCCCACTATCCGCTCACCAGCGTCGACGAGGTCTACGGCGGCTGAGCCGTTGCTGTCTTTGCGTCATGCACCCAGCCGGCCGCGTGCCGGCTGGGTGCGTTTCGGGGGCCGCTCGGCGGACTACCAGCGATAGAGCAGCGAGGCGGCGGTGGTCAGGTCGGTGTCGGACTCGGTGCCTTCCGGGGGGTTGGAGTTGTTCTTGATCTCGTGGGACAGGCGCAGCGCCAGGTGGGCATTGAGTTGGGCGGTGATCGCCGAGAACGAGCGGGTGGTGACGTTGGTGTCGGTGCCTTCGACGGAGAGCTCCTGTTCGAAACTCGATCCCTCGTTGAACTGCCACTGGTAGTCGAGCGCGCCGTAGCCCACCGCCAGATCGTCGTCGCTGCCGCTTTCCAGCTCGTCGTGACGGTAGCCGGGGCCGGCCTCGAGCGACAGGGTATGCGTCGGCCCCGCGAGGAGCTGGCGGCCGTAACCGATGATGGTGGTGAACTGGTAGTCGTAGCCGCTGAAGCGGTCCTTTTCCCAGCGCGTGAAACCGAACAGGTAGTGCGGCCCCTCGAGCTCGTAGCGCTCGCGCCCGGCGACCAGGTACTGCTCGGCACTGGCCGAGTCGTCCTCCTTGACCTGGCGGGTCTCGCCGCGCAGCGTGTGGGTCCACTTGTCGTCGGTGATCCAGGTCAGTCTTCCCTTGGCGATCAAGGTTTCGCTGTCGGTGTTGCCGGCCAGATGGGTGTATCCCAGTTCCGCCTGGCCACTGAACTCGGGGGCATCGTCACCGGGCTGGGGCGGCGCATAGAACAGCGAGTCCTGCGCCGGCGACGGCGGACTCAGCGTCAGTCCCAGCAGCGCCAGGGCGGCGCATCGGCGCGAGGCCGTACGAGGCCATGTCAGCCGCGACATGTCGGGCTCCTGTGAATGTCTGATGGCGAACGACGTCGGGCGATGCCGGGGTACGGACGGCCCCGGCGCCGGACGTCACGGACGAGCCGGGTCGGGCCCGGCTCACCCTTCAAAAGATCGCTTCGTAAGTCCCCGTGCCCTGCGAGCCGCTGCTGTTCTCCAGCTGCTGGTCGATGCGCCGCGGTTCGTAGTCGGGCAGATGGTCCTTGCGGAATATTTCCTGGATACCGCCGGGCTGGTCGTCGTGCAGGCGTCGGCCGGTATCCGGGTCGATACGCGCGGTGACGATGTCGTCCGGACGCTCCGGCAAGGTTTCCGGCGTGCCCTCGAGCGCCGGACGCATGAACATCTTCCAGATCGGCAGGGCAGCCTGGGCGCCATACTCGCCGGTACTCGAGTTGTCGTCCTTGCCGACCCAGACGGTCGTCACCAGGTGCATGTTGAAGCCCGAGAACCAGGCGTCGCGCTGATCGTTGGTGGTGCCGGTCTTGCCGACGATGTCGCTGCGGTTGAGGTCGAGGGCGCCGCGACCGGTGCCTCGTTCGATCACGTCGCGCATGATGTCGCGCAGGATGTAGAGCGCATCGGCGTCGACCACTCGCGGGGCGACCGGGTAGGTCTTGCCGTCGATCTGCGTCTCGCTGACGCCCTCGGCGCAATCGCGGCAGGCGACCTGCGGGGTGTTCTCGAGGATCGGCTGCTCCTGATCGTTCTTGTCGACGCGCTGGATGTACCAGGGCGAGACCTTGAAACCGCCGTTGGCGAGAATCGCATAGGCGTTGGCGACCTCGAGCGGGGTCAGCGAGGCACTGCCCAGGGCCAGTGACAGGCCCTGGGGCAGTCGACTCTTGTCGAAGCCGAAGTTCTCCAGGAAGGTCAGGGCGTTTTCCAGGCCCAGCGACTGCAGGATGCGGATGGTCACCAGGTTGCGCGACTGATACAGCCCCACGCGCAGCCGGGTCGGGCCCTTGAACTCGCCTTCGGCGTTCTCCGGGCGCCAGTCACCGCCGACGTCGGCCATGACCACCGGGGCGTCGTTGACCACGGTGGCGGCCGTCATGTCGCCCTTCTCGAGGGCGGCGAGATAGACGAAGGGCTTGAAGTTCGAGCCCACCTGGCGCTGTGCCTGCACGGCGCGGTTGAACTTGCTGGCGGCGAAGCTGAAACCGCCCTGCAGGGCACGAATGGCGCCGGTCTGCGGGTCGAGCACGACGATCGCCGCCTCGGCGCCGGGCTGCTGCGCCAGTCGCCAGCCGTTGTCGTCGCCGTCCTTCATGATCCGCACCAGAGAGCCGCGCTGGGCGATCGCCTGGGCGTTCTTGGGCACCTCGCCGCGCCACTGGGGACTGTGGTATTCGCGGGCCCATTTCAGGCCGTCCCAGTCGAGGGTCACGACCTTGGCATCCTTGGTCAGCACGCGCATCCGGCGCCCTTCGCTGTCGATGACGATGGCCGGCTGCAGGGGGCCAAGCACCGGCGTGCGCTGCAGGACCTTGAGCCAGTTGCTGACGTCGCCGTCGACGCCCTCGACCTCGGCCTGGCTGCTCTGGGCCGCCTGGCGGGCGGTCTCGATGACCTCGGGGGACTCGGACAGCTCCTCCTCGAGACCTTCCTTCTGGGTCTGGTCCTGGGCCTCGACCAGGCTCGGCGGAATTTCCGTCTGTTCGGCACCGCGCCAGCCGTGGCGACGGTCGTATTCGAGCAGGCCCTGGATCAACGCCTGACGGGCGTCGCCCTGCAATTGGCTGTCGAGGGTGGTGGTGATCCGGTAGCCGCCGGTGTAGGCGTCGTCGCCGAAGCGATTGACGGCGAACTGACGGGCCATCTCTGCCACGTAGGGCGCCTCGACCTCGGCCTGGGTGGTGTGCTGGTGGGCGCTCAGCGGCTCCTTGACGGCCTTCTGGTAGGCGGCCTGGTCGATGAAGCCCAGCTCGCGCATGCGATAGAGGATCCAGTTGCGCCGGATCAGTGAGCGCTCCGGGTTGGCCAGCGGGTTGAGCGCCGAGGGGGCCTTGGGCAGCCCGGCGATCATCGCCTTCTCGGCCAGGGTCAGTTCGTCCAGTGACTTGTCGTAGTAGGTCTCGGCGGCCGCGGCGATGCCGTAGGCGCGGTTGCCCAGATAGATCTTGTTGACGTAGAGCTCGAAGATCTGGTCCTTGGAGAGGATCTGCTCCATCTGCAGCGACAGCAGGATCTCGCGGATCTTGCGGGTGAAGGTGCGGTCCAGCGTCAGCAGGTAGTTGCGTGCGACCTGCATGGTGATGGTGCTGCCACCGGACTGGATGTTGCCGCCGTGGGCGACCAGCTCGATCGCGGCGCGAGCGAGGCCCTTGGGATCGACCCCGGGGTGCTCGAAGAAATGCGCATCCTCGGCGGCCAGGAAGGCCTGCACCATGTCATGGGGAATCGCATCGTAGTCGACCGGGGTACGGCGCTCCTCGCCGAACTCGCCGATCAGCTTGTCGTCGCGGGTGACGATGCGCAGCGGGGTCTGCAGCTCATAGCCCTGCAGCTGATGAACGTCGGGCAGGCCCGGGGCGAAGTACAGGGCGGCGCCGATCACGGCCAGCAGGGTGGCCGCGCCCAGGGACAGGATGAACCACAAGGCCGAGGTCAACAGGCGTCTGAGAAGCTTCATGAAAGGGTGATATCCATGGTGAACGGGTGGCGGTCGGGCCGCGAAGAGCGAGGCAATCCATTGAAGAGCGCATTATAAGAACCCGGCCGGGCTTGAACCAGCGTTGAAGCCCGCAACCGGCAGAGTGTGTATAAAGCCGAAGACATCAGGTAGTCTCACCCGCATGGGCGATGGGCCTGATGCGTTGGCATGACAATCATAACAATTGCCGCCTCGTCGCCGTCTCTTTACGCAGGGGTATGCCATTGTTGGGTCTGGGCCAGTCCGCCAAGGGACTGATCGGTATCGACATCACCTCGGCCACGGTCAAGTTGATCGAATTGAAGCCGACGGGGGCGCATTTTCGCGTCGACAGCTATGCGGTGCGGCCGTTGCGCGAAGGCGCGGTCGTCGAGCGTCGCGTCCGCCAGATGGGCGACGTCGTCGAGGCCATCAAGCGCGCCGTCGACCACGCTCAGCCGCATTCCCGGCGGGTCGCTGTGGCGGTGCCCGCCAGCGCTGCGATCACCAAGACCCTGACCCTGCCCGCCTCGCTGAGCGACGACGAGATCGAGGCACGCATCCAACTCGATTCCGACAAGCATATCCCGTTTCCGTTCAACGAGGTCGCCTTCGATTTTCAGCGCCTGGGGTTGAATGCCCGCTTCGGCGATCAGCAGGACGTGCTGCTGGTCGCCTGTCGACAGCAGGACGTCAGCCAGTTGACCCAGGCGGTCATGCAGGCAGGGCTCGAGCCGGCGGCGGTGGACGTCGAAACCTTCGCCATGGAGCGTGCCTTCGGCGAACTGCGCCATCAATTGCCCTCGCTGGCCGATGACCCCGACAAGAGCGTGGCGCTGGTCGACATCGGTGCCAACATGAACGCCTTTCACGTGCTGCGCGGCGGGCGCATCGTCTACAGCCGCGATACCGTGTTCGGCGGTCGTCAGCTGACCGAGGAGATCCGCAATCGCTACGGGCTGAGCTTCGAGGAGGCCGGCCTGGCCAAGAAACGCGGCGGCCTGCCGGAGGAGTACCAGGCCGACGTGCTGACCCCGTTCATCGACACCCTGATCCAGCAGATCGGGCGCTCGCTGCAGCTGTATTACACGGCGGGGCGCAACCCTCAGGTCAGCCGGCTGATCCTCGCCGGTGGCTCGAGCGTGATCCCCGGGCTGCGCGAAAGACTGGCCGAGGACAGCGGTCTGGCCATCGAGATCGCCAACCCCTTCGTGCGCATGGCAATCAGTTCACGTATCGACATCCACACCCTGGCCGGCGATGCGCCGGCGATGCTCACGGCCTGCGGCCTGGCGATGAGGGGGCGAGGATGACCATCGAGATCAACCTGCTGCCCTGGCGCGAGGCGCGCCGTGAACGGCGCCACCGGCGATTCAAGCAGGTCGTCGTGCTGGCGGCGCTGCTCGGCGTCGGCAGCGCCTGGGGGGTGGCCAGCTTCTACCAGCAGCGTCTCGATACCCAGCAGCAGCGCAACCGCTACGTGCAGACCCAGACCCAGCAGCTCGACCGCGACATCGCCACGCTGCGCGACTTCCGCACCACCCGCGAGCAGATGCTGACCCAGATCCAGTTGATCCGCGAGCTGCAGTTCAGCCGTCCGCAGACGGTTCGTGTGTTCAACCAGCTGACCCGCAGTCTCCAGGACGGGGTCTACTACACCAAGCTCTCCCGCGAGGGAGACGTGCTGCGCCTGACCGGCAAGGCCGAGGCTAATCGTCAGGTCTCCGACCAGATGCGTGCCCTGGCCGCGATGCCGGTGTTCGGCGTGCCGACGCTCTCGGCCGTGGAGGCCGGTGACGACGGCCAGCGGCGCTTCGATCTCACCGTGCGCGAAGTGAACACCAGCCCGCCGCCGGACGTCGGCGAAGGGGCGAAGGACAAGGGGGCGACGCCATGAATCTCAAGGCGGAATGGCGGCGCCTGCGCGACATCGACTGGCGCGAGCTGGATCTGCGCGAGGCCGGCAACTGGCCGCTGTCGCTGCAGGTCATCAGCCATCTGGTGGTGGGCGTGGCGCTGTTCTGGCTGGTCTATCACTTTGCCGCCGCGCCCAAGCTGGAACGTCTGGCCCAGGCCCGCGCCGAGGAGAAGACGCTGCTCGAGCAGTATCAGAGCAAGGCCTATCAGACCGCCAACCTGCCGGCGATGCGGCGCCAGATGGATACCCTCGAGTCGCGCATGGCCACGCTGCTCGAGATGCTGCCGACCGGTGCCGAAGTGCCGTCGCTGCTCGACAACATCAGCGACACCGCACTGGCCAATCAACTGACCATCGATTTCATCCGTCTCAAGGACCCGGTGGTCAAGGCGTACTATATCGAGCAGCCCTTCGACATCCAGGTGGAGGGTGACTACCACCGGATCGCCGCCTTCCTGTCGGGGGTCGCCGGGCTGCCGCGTATCGTCACCCTGCATGACTTCACCCTGACGCCGGTGGACGATCAGGACACGCTCAAGCTGTCGATGCTCGCCAAGACCTACAATCACCGTGCGGATGCCCCGCAGGAGGCGCCATGACCCGGCGTCTCCTCGTGGGTCTGGCGGTCGTGGCGGCCTTGCTCGCCGGTTGTGGTGATCCGCACCTGGAGGCGCTCGACCAGCGGCTGGCGTCGCTGCGCGAGCGGCCCAGTGGCGAGCTGCCGAATCTCCCCGAGACCCCCGACTACCAGCCGGTGACCTATGACCAGGCCGGCTCGCGCAGCCCGTTCATGCCCGAACGACCGCAGGCGCAGACCCAGGCGGACGAGGGCGACGATCTGGCGCCGGACCTGTCGCGCCCCCGCGAGGCGCTGGAACGCTACCCCCTGGATGCCCTGAATCTGGTCGGCACGCTGACCATCGATGGACGCCATTCGGCACTGATCCGCGACCCCCGGGGCGAGGTGCACGCCGTCCGGGTCGGCGCTCATGCGGGTACCGACTTCGGCAGGATCGTGCAGATCACCAACGATGCGGTGACGCTCGTGGAGATCGTCTCCAACGGTCAGGGCGGCTGGGTGGAGCGCCGGCGTTCGCTGTCGCTGAGCGCGGGTGACAAGGACGGGGCTGGCAACACGGCCGGCGGGCAATAGGCGCGGTTTGCGGGCGCTAAACGGGCCTTTGACGCCGTGACGACGGCGTATCGTCGAGGCAGCGGAGCGTGCGGTCTGCCGCCGGCGCAGCTGCCCGAAGACAAGACCCGAAGACAAGAGAACGACAGGGGAAGCACATGAGGGCAATCATTCGCACGCTGCTGGCGGTGTCGCTGCTGGCGCTGGCCGCGCCGGCCCTGGCGATGTCGACGCTGACCGGCCTCGACTTCGAGCAACGCAGCGATGGCCAGCTCGAGGTGTCGCTGCACTTCTCGGGCGGCCTGCCCGAGGTGCGCGGCTACCGGATCGATGCCCCGCCACGCCTGGCGATCGACCTGATGAACACCGCCAGCAGTCTCGACAAGCGGCGCTTCGAACTGGGCGTGGCCGGTATCGATCACATCGTCGCGCTCGATGCCGGCACGCGGACCCGGCTGGTCTTCAACCTCGACCGTGCCTTGCCTTATGCCACCCGCGAGCAGGGCGACACCCTGGTGCTGAGCCTGGGCGACGGGGTCTCGAAGGCGAGTGCCGGTCCACGTCAGGCGTCGGCATCCGCCGAGGCGACCTCGCCGGCGCCTACCGGCGGGCCGACCATCGACGACATCGACTTTCGCCGGGGCGAGGATGGTGCCGGCCGCCTGGTGGTGACCTTCGACCGCGAGGGCGTTGCCGCCCGGGTCAGCGAGCGGGGCGGTAGGATCGTCGCTGAACTCGATGATGTCGGCCTGCCCGCCGAATGGAACCAGACCCTCGATGTCAGCGATTTCGGCACGCCGATGCAGCGCGTCGTGCCTCAGCCCTCTCGCCAGGGGGCGCGTCTGGCGATCACCACCCGCGGTGAGTACGCCATGCTCTCGACCCAGAGCGGTCGGCAACTGGTGATCGAGGCCAAGCCGGTGAGCCAGGCCGAGCAGCGTGTGCAGCAGAAGGAACGGTTCCCCTACACCGGCAAGCGCATCACGCTCAATTTCCAGGACATCCAGGTCCGCGAGGTGTTGTCGATCATCGGTGAATACACCGGCCTCAACGTGGTCGCCAGCGACAGCGTGCAGGGCAGCGTGACCCTCAACCTGCAGGACGTGCCCTGGGACCAGGCGCTGGACCTGGTGCTCAAGAGCCATGGCCTGGCCAGTCGGCGTTCGGGCAACGTACTGATCGTCGCCCCGGCCGACGAGCTGGCGGCGATGGAGCGTCAGGAGCTCCAGGCCAAGCAGCAGCAGCAGGAACTGGCGCCGCTGACCACCCAGTACATCCAGGTGCGCTACGCCAAGGCCTCGCAGCTCGCCACGCTGCTGCGTGGTGGCGACGGCCTGGGGCTGCTCTCCGAGCGGGGGCGGGTCAGCGTCGACGAACGCACCAACACCCTGATCCTCCAGGAGACGGCGGAGCAGATCGAACAGATCCGCCAGGCCATCGATCAACTCGACATTCCGGTCCGCCAGGTGCAGATCGAGGCGCGTATCGTCATCGCCCGCGACACCGCGGCCCGCGAGCTGGGCGTCAACTGGGGGCTGTCCTCGCCCGAGGGCAGTCGCTTCAATCTCAGCGGTGCCGCCGACGGCGATCCCACGACGGTGCCCACCACCAGCAACGACCCGGCGTCCTACGGCGGCGGCCTGGCGGTCGACCTGGGCAACGACACCAATCCCAGTACCGCCTTCAGCTTCGGTTACCTGTCCGGCGACATCCTGCTCGATCTGGAGCTGCGCGCGCTGGAGAGCGAAGGCAAGAGCCAGACCATTTCCCAGCCCAAGGTGATCACCGCCAACCAGCAGGCGGCGGTGATCAAGCAGGGCCAGGAGATCCCCTATCAGGAGTCGACCTCGAGCGGGGCGACCAACGTCGAGTTCAAGGAGGCGGTGCTGTCGCTGGAGGTGACGCCGCAGATCACCCCCGATGACCGCATCATCATGGATCTCAACATCAACAACGACGACGTCTCCAACACCCGCTACGACGGCGCGCCGGCGATCGATACCAACCAGATCAGGACCCAGGTGCTGGTCAACAACGGCGAGACGGTGGTGCTGGGCGGGATTCTCACCACCGAACAGCTGCGCAATCTCTACAAGACCCCCTTCCTCGGCGACCTGCCGGTTCTCGGGCACCTTTTTCGCTATACCGAACAGAGCAATGAAAAGGTAGAATTGCTGATCTTCATCACTCCGAAGATCATCGAGGACAATCTGGCGATTCGCTGATGCAGGGTTTTCCCAATCTCTATCTGGTCGGCCCGATGGGGGCCGGCAAAAGCACCATCGGCCGCCTCCTGGCGGCCGAGTTGCAGCGCGACTTCTTCGACAGCGACCATGAAATTCAGGCTCGCTGCGGCGCAGACATTCCCTGGATCTTCGACATCGAGGGCGAGGCGGGCTTTCGCGAGCGCGAAGTGCAGATGATCGACGAACTGACCGGCCTGTCGGAGATCGTGCTGGCCACCGGCGGCGGTGCGGTGATGAACGAGACCAACCGCCGCGCCCTGCGCGAGCGTGGCACGGTGATCTACCTGTACACCACGGTCGACCAGCAGTTGAAGCGCACCGCCAAGGATCGCAACCGGCCGTTGCTGCGCAACAAGGACCCGCGTGCGGTGCTCACCGGGCTGTTCGAGTTACGTGACCCGCTCTATCGCGCCACCGCCGACCTGGTCGTCAAGACCGATCGGCGTGGCCCGCGCTCGGTGGTCAATGAAGTCCTGCGGCGCATCGAGCGCCTCGTCGATCCTCTGCAAACCAAGGTGTGAACCCATGAGCGCTGATGATGCCGTCCAGCCCCGGACCCTGACCGTCGATCTCGGCGAGCGCAGCTACCCGATCCACATCGGTCCCGGGCTGCTCGGCGCGTCGCGCTGGCTGCGCCCCTACCTGGCGGGCCGGCAGGTGATGATCGTCACCAACGAGACGGTGGCGCCACATTATCTGGCGGCCCTGAAGCGCGGTCTCGACGACGACCTGACGGTGCGCGAGGTGATCCTGCCCGACGGCGAGGCGACCAAGACCCTGGCCAGCGTGGAGCGCATCTGGGATGCGCTGCTCGCGGAAGGCTTCAATCGGCGCTGCACGCTCATCGCCCTGGGGGGCGGCGTGATCGGTGACATGACCGGTTACGCCGCGGCCTGCTACCAGCGTGGCGTGGCCTTCGTCCAGGTGCCGACCACGCTGCTCGCCCAGGTCGACTCCTCGGTGGGCGGCAAGACCGGGGTCAATCATCCGCGCGGCAAGAACATGATCGGTGCCTTCTGGCAGCCGCGGGCGGTGCTGATCGATACCGCGACCCTGGCGAGCCTGCCCGGGCGCGAGCTGTCGGCGGGGCTCGCCGAGGTGATCAAGTACGGGCTGATCCGCGATCGTGACTTCCTCGCCTGGCTGGAGGCGCACATGGCGGCGCTGCGCGGGCTCGACGACACGGCGCTGAGCGAGGCGATCCGCCGCAGTTGCGAGATCAAGGCCGAGGTGGTCGCCGAGGACGAGACCGAGCAGGGGGTGCGTGCCCACCTCAACCTGGGCCACACCTTCGGTCATGCCATCGAGGCGCATCAGGGCTACGGGGCCTGGCTGCACGGCGAGGCGGTGGGGACCGGCATGGCCATGGCCACGGCGCTGTCTCAGCGGCTCGGCTGGCTCGATGCGCAGGCCGTCTCGCGTGTCGAAGCCCTGCTGCGTGCCGCCGGGCTGCCGGTGGCCGCACCGGCCGGCATGGATGCCGAGGCCTTCATCGCACGCATGCGCCTCGACAAGAAGAATCTCGACGAGCGCATTCGTCTGGTCCTGCTGCGTTCGCTGGGCGAGGCCTGCCTGCATGACGAGCTGCCCGCGGCCGAACTCGAGGCCTTCATCGCAGCCTTTCCCCGCCACTGATCGATCCGCCGGTCACACCGCGAAAGCCCGCTCACCGAGCGGGTTTTTTGTGCTTCGAAACGCGATGTCGCTACCAGGATTCGCATGGCTCATGCAGGATTGGCATGGGCGTGGTGTCGACAATGACGCTCCGCGACAAGCCAGGGGCGCTTTCCGGAAGGGCTAGTCTAAGCCTTTGAGCAGCTTGGTTTTTTACCGAGAGGTGGCGCTAAGGGTGCGTTTTTCGGGGAGTTTTTTCGGGCGTTGAAAGGGCATGAGAATTGCGCTGGCGGGCAAGACTGGCTATTCTGGACGGCCTTTTCACGTCAGAGAGCGGCCAAAATGGCGCCGCTAAAATAATAAGCAACCGACCAATATACCGCGCTTTCTGTCTGGACACAAGTACCCTGGATTTCTGTGAGGCACGCCCATGATGAGAGGTCTCCACCAGCCTGGCGAGTTCCGCGATAACTGTGGCTTCGGCCTGATCGCCCACATGCAAGGTCAGGCCAGCCACGATCTGCTGAAAACCGCCATCGAGTCGCTGACCTGCATGACCCACCGTGGCGGCATCGCCGCCGACGGCAAGACCGGCGACGGCTGCGGCCTGCTGTTCAAGATGCCGGTCGATTTCATGCGCGTCCTGGCACGCGATTCGCTGGGTGTCGAACTCGGCGCGCGCTTCGCCGTGGGTTGTGTCTTCCTGCCCGACGACGATGCCCGCGAGGCGCGTGCCCGCGAGATTCTGGAAGGTGAGCTCGCGGCCCGTCACGTCAAGGTGCGTGGCTGGCGCGACGTGCCGGTCAACCCCGAGGTCTGCGGCCCGATGGCGCTCGACTGCCTGCCGCGGATCCGCCAGATCTTCGTCGAGCCCAGCGACGATCGGCTCGACCAGGCGTTCAACGTCGATCTGTTCATGGCCCGGCGGCTGGCCGAGGAGAAGCTGCGCGACGAGGAGGACTTCTACGTCTGCTCGCTGTCGTCCAGGGTGGTCTCCTACAAAGGCCTGATGATGCCCGTCGACCTGCCGACCTTCTATCATGACCTCGGCGACGAGCGCCTGGAGACGTCGATCTGCGTCTTCCACCAGCGCTTCTCCACCAATACCGCACCGCGCTGGCCGCTGGCCCAGCCGTTTCGCTTCCTCGCCCACAACGGCGAGATCAATACCATCGAGGCCAACCGCGGCTGGGCCAACTCGCGCAAGGAAAACTTCGTCAGCGAGCTGCTGCCCGACATCACCGAACTCGACGAGATCGTCAACACCGTGGGCTCCGACTCCTCGAGCATGGACAACATGCTCGAGGTGCTGATGACCGGCGGCATGGACCTCTACAACGCCATCCGCATGATGGTGCCGCCGGCTTGGCAGAACGTCGAGACCATGGACGGCGAACTGCGCGCCTTCTACGAATACAACTCCATGCACATGGAACCCTGGGACGGCCCGGCCGGCCTGGTGATGACAGATGGCCGCCACGCGGTGTGCATGCTCGATCGCAACGGCCTGCGTCCGGCGCGCTGGGTGATAACCGACAACGGTTACATCACGCTGTCTTCCGAGATCGGCGTGCACGACTACGCCCCCGAAGACGTGGTCGCCAAGGGCCGCGTGGGCCCGGGCCAGATTCTCGGGGTCGATACCGAGACCGGCGAGGTGCTGCATACCAGCGACGTCGACGACCGTCTGAAGTCGGCCTACCCCTACAAGCGCTGGCTCAAGGACCATGCCCATTACCTGGAGTCCGCGCTCACCGAGCTGGCGCGTTTCCAGCCCTTCGATCACGATGCCCTGAACGTCTACCAGAAGATGTTCCAGGTCACCTTCGAGGAGCGCGATCAGCTGCTGCGGCCGCTCGCCGAGGGCGGCCAGGAAGCGGTCGGGTCGATGGGCGACGATACGCCGATGGCGGTGCTGTCGCGCCAGAATCGGCTGCTCACCGACTTCTTCCGCCAGAAGTTCGCCCAGGTCACCAATCCGCCGATCGACCCGCTGCGCGAGGCGATCGTGATGTCGCTGGAGACCTGCATCGGTGCCGAGCTCAATGTCTTCGAGGCGACCCCGGAGCACGCCCACCGGATCATCCTGACCACGCCGGTCCTCTCGCCGCGCAAGTTCACCGCGCTGCTCACCCAGGAGGATCCGGCGTTCCGCTGCCATACGCTGCGGCTGGCCTACGATCCCGAGCAGTCGACGCTCAAGCAGGCGCTTTTGACGCTGTGCGAGCAGGCCGAGCAGGCCGCCCGCGATGGCGCGGTGATGCTGGTACTCTCCGACGCCGAGCTGGAGAAGGGCAAGCTGCCGATCCAGGCGGTGCTCGCGGTGGGGGCGATCCACCATCATCTGGGCCGTCTGGCGCTGCGCCCCCGCGTCAACCTGGTGGTCGAGACCGGCTATGCCCGCGACGCCCATCAGATGGCGGTGCTGTTCGGGGTCGGCGCGACCGCGGTCTACCCCTACCTGGCCTATCAGGTGATGGCCGACATGCACCGCAGCGGGGAACTCACCGGCAATCCGGCGGATACCCGCGAGAACTACCGCAAGGGCTTGCAGAAGGGGCTCTACAAGATCCTCTCCAAGATGGGGATCTCGACGCTGGCCTCGTATCGCGGCTCGCAGCTGTTCGAGGCGGTGGGGCTCTCCTCGGAGATCATGGATCTGTGCTTCCCGGGCATGATGTCGCGTGTCCAGGGCACCGGTTTCGCCGAGCTGCAGCTCCAGCAGGAACTGCTGGCCCGCGATGCCTGGATTCCGCGCAAGGGCATCCGCCAGGGCGGGCTGGTCAAGTACGTGCACAATCACGAGTACCACGCCTACAACCCGGACATCGTCAAGGCGCTGCAGGAGGCGGTCCAGCAGGGCGACTATGCCAAGTGGAAGAAATTCGCCCAACTGGTCAACGAGCGCCCGGTGGCGACCATCCGCGACCTGCTCGCGCTCAAGGCGGCCCCCGAGCCCCTGCCGCTCGACGACGTCGAGCCGGTCGAGGAACTGCTGCCGCGTTTCGACAGCGCCGGCATGAGTCTCGGCGCGCTGTCGCCGGAGGCCCACGAGGCGCTGGCCCAGGCCATGAACGAGACCGGCGGGCGCTCCAACTCCGGCGAGGGCGGCGAGGATCCCGCGCGTTACGGCACCATCCGCTCGTCGAAGATCAAGCAGATCGCCTCCGGGCGCTTCGGCGTGACCCCGGCCTATCTGGTCAATGCCGAGGTGCTGCAGATCAAGGTCGCCCAGGGCGCCAAGCCCGGCGAGGGCGGCCAGCTGCCGGGCGGCAAGGTCAACGAGATGATCGGGCGGCTGCGCTACGCGGTGCCCGGGGTGACGCTGATCTCGCCGCCGCCGCATCACGATATCTACTCGATCGAGGATCTGGCGCAACTGATCTTCGACCTCAAGCAGGTCAACCCGGATGCCCAGGTGTCGGTCAAGCTGGTCTCCGAGCCGGGCATCGGCACCATCGCCACCGGCGTGGCCAAGGCCTATGCCGACCTGATCACCGTCTCCGGCTATGACGGCGGCACCGCGGCCAGCCCGCTGACCTCGATCAAGCACGCCGGCTCGCCCTGGGAGCTGGGGCTGCCCGAGGTCCACCAGGCGCTGCGCATCAACGGCCTGCGCGACAAGATCCGGCTGCAGACCGACGGCGGGCTCAAGACCGGTCTCGACGTGGTCAAGGCGGCGATCCTGGGGGCCGAGAGCTTCGGTTTCGGCACCGCGCCGATGGTCGCGCTGGGCTGCAAGTACCTGCGCATCTGCCATCTCAACAACTGCGCGACCGGCGTCGCCACCCAGCACCAGTACCTGCGCGACGAACACTTCCGCGGGACCGTCGACATGGTCAAGCACTACTTCCGCTTCATCGCCGAGGAAGTGCGTGAGCTGATGGCCATGCTGGGCGTGGCCAGGCTCACCGACCTGATCGGGCGTACCGATCTGCTCGAGATCCTCGAGGGCGAGACCGCCGCGCAGCGCAAGCTCGATCTGACGCCGCTGCTGACCAACGACTTCGTGCCGGCCGAGGCGCCGCAGTTCTGTCAGGTCAGCCGCAACGTGCCCCACGACCCCGGTGCCAAGAACCAGGAGGTGCTGGAGACGCTGCTTCCGGCGATCGAGGCCAGGAGCGGCGGCGAGTTCGAGTTCCGCATCACCAACTGCGACCGCAGCGTCGGTGCCCGCGCCTCCGGCGAGATCGCCAAGCGCTATGGCGAGGCCGGCCTGGAGGATGCACCGATCGTCGCCCGCTTCACCGGCGTGGCGGGGCAGAGCTTCGGGGTGTGGAACGCCCGCGGCCTGCATCTCTATCTGGAAGGCGATGCCAACGACTACGTCGGCAAGGGCATGAACGGCGGCAAGGTGGTGATCGTCCCGCCCCGGGCCAGCCGCTTCAAGTCCCACGAGACGGCGATCATCGGTAATACCTGCCTGTACGGTGCCACTGGCGGCAAGCTGTTCGCCGCCGGGACCGCCGGCGAGCGCTTCGCGGTGCGCAACTCCGGCGTGCATGCCGTCGTCGAGGGCGCCGGCGATCATTGCTGCGAGTACATGACCGGCGGCCTGGTCGCCGTGCTCGGCAAGACCGGCGTCAACTTCGGCGCAGGGATGACCGGCGGTTTCGCCTACGTGATCGACGAGGACCGTACCTTCGTCGACCGCTACAACCATGAACTGGTGGAGATCCACCGTATCAACACCGAGGCCATGGAGGCCTACCGGCGCCACCTGCGCGAGGTGATCGAGGAATACGTCGCCGAGACCGGCTCCGCACGCGGCCGCGAGATTCTCGAGGACTTTTCCGAGTTCATCCGTCATTTCTGGCTGGTCAAGCCCAAGGCGGCAAGCCTCAACGGCCTGCTCGCCGAATCCCGCCGGCGGCCCGAGTAAGCAGAGGAGAGACGACCATGGCAAACCGTCTGAACAACGACTTCCAGTTCATCGATGTCGGCCGTCAGGATCCGCAGAAGAAGGATGCGCGCAAGCGGGCCAGGCAATTCGCCGAGATCTACGAGCCCTACAAGCCCGGCGAGGCGGCCAGCCAGGCGCATCGCTGCCTGCACTGCGGCAACCCGTACTGCGAGTGGAAGTGCCCGGTCCACAACTACATCCCCAACTGGCTGAAGCTGGTCAGCGAGGGCAGCATCCTCGAGGCCGCCGAGCTCTCGCACCAGACCAATACCCTGCCCGAGGTGTGCGGCCGGGTGTGCCCCCAGGACCGTCTGTGCGAGGGTGACTGTACCCTCAACGACGGCTTCGGTGCGGTGACTATCGGTTCGGTGGAGAAATACATCACCGACACCGCCTTCGCCATGGGCTGGCGCCCCGACATGTCCAAGGTGACCTGGACCAACAAGCGCGTCGCGGTGATTGGTGCCGGCCCGGCCGGCCTGGGCTGCGCCGACATCCTGGTGCGCAACGGCGTCAAGCCGGTGGTCTACGATCGCTACCCGGAGATCGGCGGCCTGCTGACCTTTGGCATTCCCGAGTTCAAGCTCGAGAAGCACGTCATGGAGCGCCGCCGCGCGGTGTTCGAGGAGATGGGCGTCGAGTTCCGTCTCGGCACCGAGATCGGCAAGGACGTCGCCATTGACGACCTGCTCGAGCAGTATGACGCTGTGTTCATGGGCATGGGCACCTACAAGTATATGCAGGGCGGCTTCCCCGGCGAGGACCTGCCCGGGGTCTACAAGGCGCTCGACTACCTGGTGGCCAACGTCAACCACTGTCTGGGCTTCGAGAAGGACCCCGCCGACTATGTGTCGATGGAGGGCCAGCGTGTGGTGGTGCTGGGCGGCGGCGATACCGCCATGGACTGCAACCGCACGGCGATTCGCCAGGGTGCGACCGGGGTGACCTGCGCCTACCGCCGCGACGAGGAGAATATGCCCGGCTCCAAGCGCGAGGTGGCTAATGCCCGCGAGGAGGGCGTGGAATTCCTGTTCAACCGCCAGCCGGTGGCGGTGATCGGTGAGGAACGCGTCGAGGGCGTCAAGCTGGTGCGCACGCGCCTCGGCGAACCCGACGAGAACGGCCGCCAGCGTCCCGAGGTGGTGCCCGGCTCCGAGGAGGTGCTGGCGGCGGACGCGGTGATCATCGCCTTCGGCTTCCAGCCCAGCGACATCGCCTGGTTCGACGAGCAGGGGATCAAGGTCGACGAGCGTGGCCGGGTGACCGCGCCCGAGCATGGCCCGTTCGCCTTCCAGACCAGCAACGAGAAGGTCTTCGCCGGCGGTGATATGGTGCGCGGTTCCGACCTGGTGGTCACCGCAATCCACGAAGGTCGCCAGGCCGCCGAGGGGATCCTCGACTACCTCGGCGTGTGATCCTTCGGCACGCTTCGTGTGGTATCTGACGCCCCGTTTCGACGGGGCGTCGGCGGTTGGTGACGCTTCACGTCGCAACCGATTTGGGCTTTGTCGTCGAGCCGGCTAAACTGGCGCGAACGACGACGACAGGATGTCATAGCCATGGACGACGGGATGGAAATCCTGGGGCTGGGCGCGGCGGGGAGTGTCGCGCCTGAACGCTTCCACTTCCAGGACGACGGCAAGATTCCCAATAGCCGCTTGGCGACGCTAGCTTTTCGTGCCCGCTTCGGCGCTCAGCCTCAGGAGCTCAACCGCGAGCGACTGGCCGCTGCCTTCGGCGAGCGCTTTACCGCCTACGGCTGGCGTCCCAGCTGGCGCGGCGGGGTGTTCGACTATCACCATTATCATTCCACCGCGCACGAGGCCTTCGGTGTGCTCTCCGGCTGGGGACGACTGCGCCTGGGCGGCGAGGCGGGGCGCGACGTCGAACTGTATCGCGGCGACGTACTGGTGTTGCCCGCCGGCACGGGTCACTGCCACCTGGCCTCCAGCGAGGACTTCCTGCTGCTGGCCGCCTATCCCGAAGACCAGCCGACGCTCGATCTGATCGGCGCCGATCCGGCTCGGCATGACGAGGCGCTGGCGCGTATCGCCGAGGTGTCTCAGCCTGCGCACGACCCGCTGGGTGGCGAGATGGCGCGTTGGTGGTCCGAGCCGGTATGAGGCGGAGTGCTGGCGTTGGCCACAGGCCGTGACGACGACGGGGCAAATTGAGCGGCGGGGACGGATCTGCTATTCTGGCGTCCCATCCGGGCCCGTTCCCTCCAGGCCAATCTGATCACGTTTCAACAGGTTCTCCATGACACGATATATCTTCGTGACCGGCGGCGTTGTGTCCTCTCTCGGCAAGGGCATCGCGTCGGCCTCGCTGGCGGCGATTCTCGAGGCGCGCGGCCTCAAGGTCACCATCCTCAAGCTGGATCCGTACATCAATGTCGATCCGGGCACCATGAGTCCGTTCCAGCACGGCGAGGTATTCGTCACCGAAGACGGCGCGGAGACCGATCTCGACCTGGGTCACTACGAGCGCTTCATCCGCACCAAGATGACCCAGGGCAACAACTTCACCACCGGGCGCGTCTATGAACACGTACTGCGCAAGGAACGCCGCGGTGACTACCTGGGCGGCACGGTACAGGTGATTCCTCACATCACCGACGAGATCAAGCGCCGGGTGATCGAGGGGGGCAAGAATTACGACGTGGCGCTGGTGGAGATCGGCGGCACGGTGGGCGACATCGAGTCGCTGCCGTTCCTCGAGTCGATCCGCCAGCTGCGCAGCGAAGTGGGGGCCAACCGCGCGCTGTTCATGCACCTCACGCTGGTGCCCTACATCAAGACCGCCGGCGAGACCAAGACCAAGCCGACCCAGCACAGCGTCAAGGAGCTGCGCTCGATCGGCATCCAGCCCGACATTCTGATCTGCCGCAGCGAGGTCGAGCTCGAGGAGGCCGAGCGGCGCAAGATCGCGCTGTTCACCAACGTCGAGGAGCGCGCCGTCGTGCCGCTGCAGGATGCCGACACCATCTATCGTATCCCGCTGATGCTTCACGAGCACGGTCTCGACGAGATCGTCTGCGACAAGCTGCGCCTCGAGGCCGAGCCCGCCGATCTCGGCGAGTGGGTTCACGTCCTCGATGCCAAGCTCAACCCGCTCAAGTCGGTCAACATCGCCATGGTCGGCAAGTACATGGAGCTGCTCGATGCCTACAAGTCGCTCAACGAGGCGCTGATCCACGCCGGCATCCAGACCCGGGTCAAGGTCAACATCGACTACGTCGACTCCGAGGACATCGAGCGCCACGGCACCGAGCGCCTCGCCGGCAAGGACGCGATCCTGGTGCCCGGCGGTTTCGGCGAGCGCGGCGTCGAGGGCAAGATCGCCACCGCCCGCTATGCCCGCGAGAACGGCATTCCGTATCTCGGCATCTGCTTAGGGATGCAGGTCGCGGTGATCGAGTTCGCGCGCAGCCAGGCCGGCTGGGACGACGCCAACTCCACCGAGTTCACCCGCGACACCCGGCATCCGGTGGTCGGCCTGATCACCGAATGGATCAACGCCGAGGGCAAGATCGAGCTGCGCGACGAGGCCTCGGATCTCGGCGGCACCATGCGCCTGGGCGGCCAGGTCTGTCATCTCAAGCCGGGCACCCGGGCCCGCGAGGTCTACGGCATGGAGGCGATCACCGAACGCCACCGCCACCGCTTCGAGGTCAACAACCAGTTCGTCGAGCAGCTCGAGGAGGCCGGTCTGGTGGTCTCCGGCAAGAGCGTCGACAATTCCCTGGTGGAGATGATCGAGTTGTCCGACCACCCCTGGTTCGTGGCCTGTCAGTTCCATCCGGAGTTCACCTCCACGCCGCGCGACGGCCACCCGCTGTTCACCGGTTTCGTCAACGCCGCGCTGGAGCAGAAGGCGGCGCGTGCCCGTGCCCACGCGAGCGTGCAGAGCTGAACGCCACAGGAGGGGTAATGACGCAGAAGACACTCGAATTCGCCGGCCTCAGGGCCGGCAATTCATTGCCGCTGATGCTGTTCGGCGGCATGAATGTGCTGGAATCCCGCGAGCTGGCCCTCGAGGTTGCCGAGGCCTACGTCGAGGTGACGCGCCGACTGGGCATCCCCTATGTCTTCAAGGCCAGCTTCGACAAGGCCAACCGCAGCTCGATCCACTCCTTCCGAGGGCCCGGGCTGGAGAAGGGCCTCGAGTGGCTGGCCGAGATCAAGGCGCGCTTCGACGTGCCGATCATCACCGACGTCCACGAGCCGTGGCAGGCCGGGCCGGCGGCCGAGGTCGCCGACGTCATCCAACTGCCGGCCTTCCTGGCTCGCCAGACCGATCTGGTGGTGGCGATGGCCGAAACCGGCGCGGTGATCAACATCAAGAAGCCGCAGTTCCTGGCCCCGCACGAGATGCGCCACATCATCAACAAGTGCATCGAGGCCGGCAACGAGCGGCTGATTCTCTGCGAACGCGGCTCGAGCTTCGGCTACAACAACCTGGTGGTCGACATGCTGGGCTTCGGCGACATGAAGGAGACCGGCTATCCGGTGTTCTTCGACGTTACCCATTCGCTGCAGCGCCCCGGCGGGCGTGCTGACAGCGCCGGCGGGCGCCGCCAGCAGGTCGCCGAGCTGGCCCGGGCGGGGGTCGCCGTGGGCCTGGCCGGGCTGTTCCTCGAGGCTCATCCCGATCCCGACAACGCCAAGTGCGATGGACCCTGCGCGCTGCCGCTCGATCGGCTCGAGCCTTTCCTCGCCCAGATCAAGGCGCTCGACGATCTGATCAAGGGGTTCGCGCCGCTAAGGATTTCCTGAGGGAGGTATTGCAGCCGTGTCGTGCGGCCGCGGGGTCGAAGGCCCCGCCGGCGATGCCTGCAGCCTTTCCTGTCCCGCCACCGGCGGGGCGCCAACGCGGAGCCGTGAGTACGCTATTCTCAACGCTGACAAAGGATGATTCACGATGAGCAAGATTGTCGATATTCAGGCCCTCGAGGTCCTCGATTCCCGGGGCAACCCGACGGTCCAGGCTGAGGTGATCCTCGACGATGGTGCCCGCGGCGTGGCCTGTGCCCCGAGCGGCGCTTCCACCGGCTCCCGCGAAGCGCTGGAACTGCGCGACGGCGACAAGTCCCGTTACCTGGGCAAGGGTGTGCTCAAGGCGGTCGAGGCGGTCAACGGCAAGATCCGCGACGCGCTCGTCGGCCTGGAAGCGAGCGACCAGCGCGCCCTGGACAATGCCATGCTCGCGCTCGACGGCACCGACAACAAGGCGAATCTGGGCGCCAATGCCATCCTCGCCGTGTCGCTGGCCGCCGCCAAGGCCGCCGCGACCAGCCAGCAGCAGCCGCTCTATGCCTACATCGCCGGGCTCTACGGCCAGCCGGGGCAGTACAGCATGCCGGTGCCGATGATGAACATCCTCAACGGCGGCGAGCATGCCGACAACAACGTCGACATCCAGGAGTTCATGATCCAGCCGGTGGGCGCGCCCAACTTCCGCGAGGCGCTGCGCATGGGCGCCGAGATCTTCCATGCCCTGAAGAAGGTGCTCGCCGGTCGTGGCCTGTCCACCTCGGTGGGCGACGAGGGCGGCTTCGCGCCCGACCTGGCGTCCAACGCCGAGGCGTTGGCGGTGATCAAGCAGGCGGTCGAGGACGCCGGTTACACCCTGGGCAAGGACGTCACCCTGGCACTCGACTGCGCCTCCAGCGAGTTCTACGAGAATGGCCAGTACAACCTGGCGGGCGAGGGCAAGTCCTACGACGCCGCCGGCTTCGCCGACTATCTCGCCGGGCTGTGCGACGACTACCCGATCGTCTCCATCGAGGACGGCATGGACGAGTCCGACTGGGACGGCTGGAAGGCGTTGACCGACAAGCTCGGCGACAAGGTGCAACTGGTCGGCGACGACCTGTTCGTCACCAACACGCGCATCCTCAAGCGCGGCATCGACGAGTCCATCGGCAACTCGATCCTGATCAAGTTCAACCAGATCGGTTCGCTCTCCGAGACCCTGGATGCCATCAAGATGGCCCAGGACGCCGGCTTCACCGCGGTGATCTCGCATCGCAGCGGCGAGACCGAGGACACCACCATCGCCGACCTGGCGGTGGCCACCTCCGCCGGCCAGATCAAGACCGGCTCGCTGTGCCGCTCCGATCGTGTCGCCAAGTACAACCGCCTGCTGATGATCGAGCACCAGCTGGGCGAGCAGGCTCGCTACCCCGGTCTCAAGGCCATCAAGGGCCAGGGCTGAGCCCTGCCTTCCGCCGCCGGGCCTCGGTGCCCGGCGGTTCCCCTGCCTCTATCCTTTCGTAATGGCGTGCGCCCCTGCGAGCGACTGGCTTGGTCACGTGTCAGTAAAAGCGTAGCGACACGTAAGCAATTTCCTACAAAGCGTGTCCGTCGGTTCCGTTTCATGGCTTCGTGTTGCCTTGGGTGTTCCCATTAACATATTGTTATAAAAAGACTTTTACGGTTGGTTGTCGAAAGGCGGGGCATTCCAGGTGCGAGACACCCATTGGGCCCCTTCCCGCAGTGCGCCAAAATGGCACCTCGGAATGGGAAGCGACTTGGCTCGCTAACGGCAGGATGCCACGGGATGCAGCATGACGATCCGTCCCGCCTCGCAGGAGGCGACGCGGGGCAGGGAGAGGGTCGAGGGAAGCGGGCAGAGGGCGTTGCCCAGCATGGAACGGTTTGGAGCAGGCGGCCTTCGGGCCGCCTTTTTTGTGGCTTGCACACTGATCGGCTGCGGCTAACAATGGCGTCGCAGGCGCATCCGACACATCGGCGCGCGCGGATCCTCGTCCGGCGCGCCGTCGCGTTCAGCGCTCGAGCAATTCCTTCTTGCCGGGCTTGCCGTCCCACTCCTCGGCGTCGGCCGGCGGATCCTTCTTCTCGGTAATGTTGGGCCACACCTCGGCGAGTTCGGCATTGAGCTCGAGGAACTCCTCCTGGCCCTCGGGCATCTCGTCTTCGGAATAGATCGCCTCGGCCGGGCATTCCGGCTCGCACAGTGCGCAGTCGATGCACTCGTCGGGATGGATCACCAGAAAGTTGGGGCCTTCATAGAAGCAGTCGACCGGACAGACCTCGACGCAGTCGGTGTATTTGCACTTGATGCAGTTTTCGGTGACGACGAATGTCATGGCATCTCCCTCGAAGCTTGGCAGGTCCGACGCGACCGATTCGTCGGGCCTTGTCGGTCATAACTGGTTATAAGTGGTGAGGTAACTATAAACCTCTATTCTAAATCGGGGCTCATTCTAGTCTCGCCCCGCGCAGAGCGGCAAGCTGCCTCATCGAACGTTTGGGCATGATCTCATACCAGCTGCTCGTCAGCTCACAGGCGCGCCCGCCAGCGGTAGAGCAACTCCAGCGCCTGACGCGGGGTGAGCTCGTCCAGCGCCAGATCACCGAGTTCCTCGACGAGCGGATGGCTCGCGGTGGCGAAAAGGTCGGGCTGGCGGGGCGCGGCGTTCTCGGAGGGCGTGGTGGCCGCCGGGCGTGAGTGCCCCTGGTCGATCTCGTGCTGCTCGAGTCCGGCCAGCTTCTCGCGGGCGCGTGCCACCACCGCCGGCGGCACGCCGGCGAGCTGGGCGACCTGCAGGCCATAGCTCTGGCTGGCGGGCCCTTCCTCGACGCGATGCATGAAGACGATGCCCTCGCCGTGTTCGGCGGCGGTCAGGTGAACGTTGGCCACGCCGTCGAACTGCTCGGCCAGCGCGGTCATCTCGAAGTAGTGGGTGGCGAACAACGTCAACGCGCGCAGGTTGGCGAGGTGCTCGGCGCTCGCCCAGGCCAGCGACAGGCCATCGAAGGTACTGGTGCCGCGGCCGATCTCGTCCATCAGCACCAGGCTCTCGGCGGTGGCGTTGTTGAGGATGCTGGCGGTCTCGGTCATCTCGACCATGAACGTCGAACGCCCGCCGGCCAGGTCGTCGCTGGAGCCGATGCGCGTGAAGATGCGATCCAGCGGACCGATCTCGGCGGCGTCGGCGGGCACGAAGCTGCCGCTGTGGGCCAGCAGGGCGATCAGCGCTGCCTGACGCATGTAGGTCGATTTGCCACCCATGTTGGGCCCGGTGATTACCAGCATGTGGCGCTCGCGGTCGAGGTGCAGGTCGTTGGGCACGAAGGGCGCCTCAGAGACGTGCTCGACCACCGGGTGGCGGCCGCCATGGATCGTCAGGCCGGGCGTCTCGGCGAGCCGCGGGCGCGCCAGGTCGAGCGCCAGGGCGCGTTCGGCGAAGGCTGCCAGCACGTCGAGGGCGGCCAGTGCGCGGCCGCTGGCCTGCAGGGCCTCGAGGTCCGCGCCGAGGGTGTCGATCAGGCTTTCGTAGAGCAGCTTCTCGCGGGCCAGCGCCCGCGACTTGGCGGACAGGGCCTTGTCCTCGAACTCCTTGAGCTCGGGGATGATGAAGCGTTCGGCGTTCTTCAGCGTCTGGCGGCGGATGTAGTCCGTCGGCGCCTCGCGGGCCTGGGCGCGGGGGATCTCGATGTAGTAGCCGTGGACGCGGTTGTAGCCGACCTTGAGGCCGGTGAGCCCGGTGCGCTCGCGCTCGCGGGTCTCCAGCTCGACCAGGAAGTCGCCGGCATGCTCGGCCAGGCCGCGGAACTCGTCGAGTTCGGTGTCGAAGCGCTCGGCGATGACGCCACCGTCGCGGATCACCACCGGCGGGCTCTCGACCAGTGCGCGGGTCAGGGTGTCGGCGAGCTCCGGATAGGGGCGGATGTGACGCTTGAGCCCGTCCAGCGCGGTGCCCTCGTCGAGCGTGGCGAGCGTGTCCCGCAGTTCGGGCAGGGCGTTGAGCGCCTCGCGCAGCCGGGCCAGGTCGCGAGGCCGGGCGCTGCGCAGTGCGACGCGGGCGAGAATGCGCTCGACGTCGCCGATCCGCTTGAGCGTCTCGCGCAGGTCAAGGTAGGCATCGCCGTCGAGCAGCAACTGCACCGCGCCCTGGCGGGCGGCGACCTGGTCACGATCGCGCAGCGGGCGGTTGAGCCAGCGCTTGAGCAGCCGCGAGCCCATCGCCGTGGCGGTGGTGTCGAGCACGCTGGCCAGGGTGTTCTCGGTGCCGCCGCCGAGGTTGGTGTCGATCTCCAGGTTGCGGCGACTGGCGGCGTCGATCACCACCGAGTCGTCGCGGCTCTCGACGCCCAGCGCGGTGACGTGCGGCAGGCGCGAGCGCTGGGTATCGCGGGCGTAGTCGACCAGCACTCCGGCGGCGGTGATCGCGCACTCCAGGTGCGCGCAGCCGAAACCGCGCAGGTCGGCGACGCCGAACTGGTCGCACAACAGGCGGGTGGCCGATTCGAGATCGAACAGCCAGGCGCTCTGACGCTTGAGACCGGCGCGCTCGGCGAGCGTCGGCGGCAGCTCGAGACCGTCGGCGACCAGCAATTCCGCTGGCGACAGGCGCTGGATCTCAGCGAGCATGTCGGCCTCGCCGTCGACCTCGAGCACGCTGAAGCGGCCGCTGGAGAGCTCCAGCCAGGCCAGCCCCCAACGCTCGCCCTGCGGGTGCAGGGCGAGCAGCAGATTGTCGCGCCGAGCATCGAGCAGCGCCTCGTCGTGCAGCGTGCCGGGGGTGACGATACGCACCACCTTGCGCTCCACAGGGCCCTTGCTGGTCGCCGGGTCGCCCATCTGCTCGCAGATCGCCACCGATTCGCCGGCCTTGACCAGCCGCGCGAGATAGCCCTCGGCGCTGTGGTAGGGCACCCCGGCCATGGGAATCGGTGCTCCCGCCGACTGGCCGCGGGCGGTGAGCGTGATATCGAGCAGTTGCGCGGCACGCTTGGCGTCGTCGTAGAACAGCTCGTAGAAATCGCCCATGCGATAGAAGAGCAGCACGTCCGGATGGTCGCGCTTGATCTTCAGGTACTGGGCCATCATGGGCGTGTGAGTCTGCGACTTGCTGGCAACCGCATCTGACATGGCGTCTGGCATCTTCCGTCTGACTGGGGCTCCGCCGGAGCCGAGGTTGGCCGATCATTCTAGCGCAGTCCCGCGAAGGCATGACAGGGCGACGACGCCGGTTAAACCCTCGGCGGTCGGGTCTGCTAAGCTGTCGCCGTCAACCGCCAAGGAGCCTTTCGGTGAGCCACGACGATTCCCTGAGCCGTCTCGATCTCGCGACCCTCGGCGAACGCCTCAAGCGTGCCTGCCTGGCGCGCGGCGCCACGGTCACCACCGCGGAGTCCTGCACCGGTGGTGGGGTGGCCAGTGCGATCACCGACATCGCCGGCAGTTCCGCCTGTTTCGAAACCGGCTACGTGACCTATTCCAACGCCGCCAAGACGCGCCTGCTGGGGGTGCCGGCGGCCTCGATCGAGCGTCACGGCGCGGTCAGCCGCGAGACCGTCGAGGCGATGGTCGTCGGGGCCTGCCGGGAGAGCGGCGCCACGCTGGGGGTAGCCATCAGTGGCGTCGCCGGGCCCGACGGCGGCACGCCCGACAAGCCGGTGGGCACGGTCTGGTTCGCCTGGGGCGACGCCGCCGGGGCGGACAGCGAATGCCACCACCTCGCCGGCGATCGCCGGGCCGTCCGCGAGCAGGCGGTACGCGTAGCGCTGGCCGGCCTGATCGACCGGCTGGAAGCGGCTGTCGAAGGGCCGGCCTCGCGTAATTAAAGACCGGGCGAGGGATAGGCGCGCGACGATTTTTTCGCCATAATACTGTTCAACCATACAGTAAGCGAGCCAGACCAGTCGAGGCGGGCCAATGGGGCCGAATGCCGTCGCGCTGGAGCGGCTTTCACGCGTTTTCAGGAGGCCTTTCATGGCACAGGACGAGAATCGTTCCAAGGCGCTCAACGCGGCGCTGTCGCAGATCGAGCGGCAATTCGGCAAGGGCACGGTGATGCGCCTGGGCGATACCCCGCGGGTCACCATGCCCTCGGTGTCCACCGGCTCGCTGGGCCTGGACATCGCACTGGGCATCGGCGGCCTGCCGCTGGGCCGGGTGGTCGAGATCTTCGGCCCCGAGTCCTCGGGCAAGACCACGCTGACGCTGTCGGTGATCGCCCAGGCCCAGAAGCAGGGCAAGACCTGTGCCTTCATCGATGCCGAGCACGCCCTCGACCCGAGCTACGCCGAGAAGCTCGGCGTCAATCTCGACGATCTGCTGGTCTCGCAGCCGGACACCGGCGAGCAGGCGCTGGAGATCTGCGACATGCTGGTGCGTTCCGGCGGGGTCGACGTGATCATCATCGACTCGGTGGCGGCACTGACGCCGCGCGCCGAGATCGAGGGCGAGATGGGCGATTCCCACGTCGGCCTCCAGGCGCGGCTGATGTCCCAGGCGCTGCGCAAGATCACCGGCAACATCAAGAACGCCAACTGCATGGTGGTGTTCATCAACCAGATCCGCATGAAAATCGGCGTGATGTTCGGCAGCCCCGAGACCACCACCGGCGGCAACGCGCTGAAGTTCTATTCCAGCGTGCGTCTGGACATTCGCCGCACCGGCTCGGTCAAGCAGGGCGACGAGGTGACCGGCAACGAGACCCGCGTCAAGGTGGTCAAGAACAAGGTCTCGCCGCCGTTCCGCCAGGCCGAGTTCCAGATCCTCTACGGCAAGGGCATCTACCACGCCGGCGAGGTGGTCGATCTGGGCGTGCAGTGCAAGCTGGTCGACAAGGCCGGCGCCTGGTACAGCTACCAGGGCAACAAGATCGGCCAGGGCAAGGCCAACGCCGCCCAGTACCTCGAGGACAACCCGGCGGTGATGGAGGAGATCGAGAGCCAGATCCGCGCCCAGCTGCTCAGCACGCCGGAGCCCAAGGCCAAGGAGGGCGAGGCCGAGCCCGCCGAGGCGCCCGCCGAGGACGACAACGATCTGCTGTAAGCGTTGGCCATGACCGCTGATTCATCGTCCACGCCGCGCGACGACGCCATTCGCCTGCTGGCGCGTCGCGAATACGCCGCGGCCGAATTGCGCAGCCGCCTGACCGCCAAGGGCCACGACCCGGCAACGGTCGAGGCGGCCATCGCCCGGCTCGCCGAGGAGGGGCTGCAGTCGGATGCGCGCTTCGTCGAGCATTTCGTGCGCAGCCGTGTCCAGCGCGGCCAGGGGCCGGTCAAGGTCCGTGCGGAACTCGGCCAGCGCGGCGTGGCTGACGAACTGATCGGCGAAGCCCTTCGCGACGCCGAGTGCGACTGGTACGCCCTGGCCTGCGAGGTGCTGGCCAAGCGCTTTGCCGGCCCCGGCGACGCGCCGCGCGAACGGGCCCGCCGGCAGCGTTTCCTGGCTCAGCGGGGCTTCGATGCCGAGCAGACCCGCCACGCCCTCGAACACGCCTGGCACGGCACCGACGACTGAGCGCCCGGACGGCATCGCCGTCGTCCGCCCACCCGTTTTTCCGACGTCCTGCGCGCCGCCTCCCGGCGTGCCTCGACGCCGCCCCTTCTTTAGTCCCCCGCTGAACGCGTTATACTAGTGCGCCTTGCGACGGCTCAGGACGGCCTGTTTCCGTCATTTTCCGCCACGCTTCGCGCACGTTTCGTGCCATCGCGTCGGGCGAGCATGGCCGAGCGCAGTCCGTTTTCGGAAAAGCCTAAAGCCCATTGCCATGGACTCATTATGAAAAGCGCAGACATCCGACAGGCCTTTCTGACCTTCTTCGAGGAGCAGGGGCACACCATCGTGCCGTCGAGTTCGCTGGTCCCCGACAACGACCCGACCCTGCTGTTCACCAATGCCGGCATGGTGCCGTTCAAGGACGTCTTCCTGGGCCGCGACCCGCGCCCCTACGTGCGCGCCACCTCGGCCCAGCGCTGCGTGCGCGCCGGCGGCAAGCACAACGACCTCGACAACGTCGGCTACACCGCGCGCCACCACACCTTCTTCGAGATGCTCGGCAACTTCAGTTTCGGCGACTACTTCAAGCGCGACGCGATCCGTTTCGCCTGGACCTTCCTCACCGAGCGCCTGGGCCTGCCGGCCGACAAGCTGTGGGTCACCGTCCACGTCAGCGACGACGAGGCCGAGAAGATCTGGAAGGAGGAGATCGGTGTCGACCCCGAGCGCTTCTCCAGGCTCGACGAGGACAACTTCTGGCAGATGGGCGACACCGGGCCCTGCGGGCCGTCGTCGGAGATCTTCTTCGATCACGGCCCCGAGGTCGCCGGTGGCCCGCCGGGCAGCCCCGACGAGGACGGCGATCGCTACATCGAGATCTGGAATCTGGTGTTCATGCAGTTCGATCGCGACGCCGCGGGCAACCTGAATCCGCTGCCCAAGCCGTCGATCGACACCGGCATGGGGCTGGAGCGCGTCGCCGCGGTCCTCCAGGGCGTGCACTCCAACTACCAGATCGATCTGTTCCAGAACCTGCTCGAGGCGGCCGCCGGCATCATCGGCCACGCCGATACCGCGACGCCGTCGCTGCGGGTGATCGCCGACCATATCCGTTCCTGCGCCTTCCTGATCGCCGACGGTGTGCTGCCCTCCAACGAGGGGCGCGGCTACGTGCTGCGCCGGATCATCCGCCGCGCGGTGCGCCACGGCCACAAGCTGGGCGCCCGCGAGCCGTTCTTCCACAAGCTGGTGGCGGCGCTCGACGGCGAGATGGGCGAGGCCTACCCGGAGCTGCGCAAGGCGCGCGAGCAGATCGAGAAGGTCCTGCTCAAGGAGGAGGAGCAGTTCGCGCGCACCCTGGACCACGGCATGGGCCTGCTCGAGGCGGCGCTGGCCGAGCTGAACGGCGAGGTGCTCGCCGGCGAGACGGTGTTCAAGCTCTACGACACCTACGGCTTTCCGTTCGACCTGACTGCCGATATCTGTCGCGAGCGTGGCGTGATCCTCGACGAGGTGGGCTTCCAGCGCGAACTCGAGGCCCAGCGCGAGCGCGCCCGGGCGGCCAGCCAGTTCGGTGCCGACTACAGCGCGGCGGTCGACGTCGAGGGCGAGACCACCTTCACCGGCTACGAGCGCCTCGAGGACGAGTCCCGGGTCACCGCTATCGTCGACGGCGAGGGCAACGCCCTGGCGGCGCTCGAGGCCGGCCAGAGCGGGGTGGTGGTGCTCGACCGCACGCCGTTCTACGGCGAATCCGGCGGTCAGGTGGGTGACACCGGCTATCTCGAGGCCGACGGCGTGCGCTTCGAGGTCAGCGACACCCAGAAGCAGGCCGGGCACCACCTGCATCACGGCGTGGTGATCGAGGGCACGCTCGAGGTCGGCGCCCAGGTCGTGCCGCGGGTCGACGCCTCGCTGCGTGCCGCGACCATGCGCAACCACTCGGCCACCCACCTGCTCCACGAGGCGCTGCGGCGGGTGCTCGGCGAGCATGTCCAGCAGAAGGGCTCGCTGGTCACCGCCGAGCGTTTGCGCTTCGATTTCAGCCATTTCGAGGCGATCGGCGCGGAACAGCTCGACGAGATCGAGGCGATCGTCAACCGCGAGATTCTCGCCAACGCCGCGACCCGCATCGAGCACATGACTCTCGACGAGGCCAAGGCCAGGGGCGCGGCGGCGCTGTTCGAGGCCAAGTACGGCGAGGACGTCCGCGTGCTGACCATCGGCGCCGACGATTTCTCGGTCGAACTGTGCGGCGGCACCCACGTGGCGCGCAGCGGCGACATCGGCGCCTTCCACATCCTCGCCGAGACCGGCGTGGCCGCCGGTGTACGGCGTATCGAGGCGGTCACCGGCGAGGGCGCGCTGGCCTACTTCCGCGACCAGGAGGCGCGCCTCGTGCGGATCGGCGAGCGGCTCAAGGCCAAGCCCGAGCAGGTCGAATCGCGTGTCGAATCGCTGCTCGAGCGCAACCGCACGCTGGAAAGGGAGCTCGAGCGGCTCAAGGCCAAGCTGGCCAGCGCGGCGAGCAGCGACATGCTCGACGAGACCCACGAGGTCGCCGGGGTCCGGGTGCTGGCCAAGCAGCTCGAAGGCGTGTCCGGCAAGGAACTGCGCACCCTGATGGACCAGCTCAAGAACAAGCTGGGCTCCGGGATCCTGGTGCTCGGCGTGGCCGACGAGGCGGCCGGCAAGGTGAGCCTGATCGCCGGCGTCACCGACGATCTCACCGCGCGGGTCCGGGCCGGGGAGCTGGTCAACCACGTCGCCGGTCAGGTCGGCGGCAAGGGGGGCGGTCGCGCCGACATGGCGCAGGCCGGCGGCAGCCAGCCGACGGCGCTCCCCGAGGCCCTGGCCAGCGTTCCCGGCTGGGTCGAACGACAACTGGGCTAGACTCTTCGCAAGGGCCGTGCGGCATGATGCCTGCGGCCCTTTCTCGTGACCGGCTGGTGACCGGCCGGTCGGCGGTGGACTAGCTCGACATTCATGAACCCAACACCAATAGGCAACCCATGGCGCTATACGTACAGAAATTCGGCGGCACCTCGGTGGGCTCGGTGGAGCGCATCAAGGCCGTTGCCGAGAAAGTGAAGCGGTTCCGTGACGAAGGCCATCAGATCGTGGTCGTGGTCTCGGCGATGAGCGGCGAGACCAACCGGCTGATCGAGCTGGCCGGCCAGATCAACGACGAGCCCACCCCGCGCGAGATGGACATGCTGGTCTCCACCGGCGAGCAGGTGACCATCTCGCTGCTGGCGATGGCCCTGCACAAGCTCGGTGTCGCGGCGACCTCGTATACCGGTGCCCAGGTCGGTATCCAGACCGACAGCGCCCATACCAAGGCGCGTATCCAGCGCATCGACACCGAGGACGTGCGCCAGGACCTCGACGATGGTCAGGTGGCCGTGGTGGCCGGTTTCCAGGGCGTCGACGAGGAGGGCAACATCACCACCCTCGGTCGCGGCGGTTCCGACACCACCGGGGTGGCCCTGGCGGCGGCACTCAAGGCCGACGAATGCCAGATCTACACCGATGTCGATGGCGTCTACACCACCGATCCGCGAGTCTGCTCGCGCGCTCAGCGCCTCGAGAAGATCACCGTCGAGGAGATGCTCGAGCTGGCCAGCCTGGGCTCCAAGGTGCTGCAGATTCGTGCCGTCGAGTTCGCCGGCAAGTACAACGTCCCGCTGCGCGTGCTGTCGAGCTTCGAAGAGGGCCCGGGCACGCTGATCGTCGCAGATTCAGATGAAGAAGAGGATTCCATGGAAGAACCGCTGATTTCCGGCATCGCCTTCACGGCCAACGAAGCCAAGCTCACCCTGCTCAACACGCCCGACGTGCCGGGGGTTGCCTCGCGCATTCTGGGGCCGATCGCCGACGCCAACATCGAAGTCGACATGATCGTCCAGAACGTCGCGCCGACCGGCAACTACACCGACTTCACCTTCACGGTGAACAAGAGCGACTTCAAGCAGACCCAGCGTATCCTCGAGAACGACATCATTCCGTCGCTGGGCGAAGGCGAACTGCGTGCCGACGACAACATCGCCAAGGTCTCGCTGGTGGGCGTGGGCATGCGTTCGCACGCCGGTGTGGCGTCCAAGATGTTCCGGGTGCTCGCCGACGAGAACATCAACATCCGCATGGTTTCCACCTCGGAAATCAAGATCTCCGTGGTGATCGACGAGAAACAGATGGAACTGGCGGTGCGTGCCTTGCACAAGGCGTTCGGGCTGGACAAGGATAGCGTGGAGAGCGAATGAGGCCCACGGAACCGAACAGGGGTTCTACGCTAGGGGTGTAAGGATACGCCATGGTCCATGGCAGGGCTTTCATTCAACGTGACTATGCGGTCTCATGAGTTGCGGTGAGTTGGCCTGATAGAAGCGTATGGCGCATAATCACGGCCGCGCTTCTTCTATGGACCATAGCTGTTGCGCGCACCCCGTTGGAAGAAGTCTGAAAGGAGATCAGCCATGCTCATCCTGACCCGTCGAGTCGGCGAGACCTTAATGATCGGAGACGAGATAACCGTCACCGTGCTCGGTGTGAAGGGGAATCAGGTCCGGATTGGTGTCAATGCACCGAAGGATGTCTCCGTGCATCGTGAAGAGATCTACCAGCGCATACAGCGCGAAAGGTCCGATGACAGCAGTGAATCGGGAACGTGAAGGCCGCGGGGGAATGGCGTGAATCGCGAGGATTGATCGGCGTGACCCCGCAACGTTCGTGAAGAAGCGGCACCAGGGAGCGTTTAACCGCTGAAGCGAAGCCGGCTCGACGGCAGAATTTTTTCGCCAAGGGTGGACAGGAACCAACAGAAACGGTAACCTACGCGCCGTGTTGATGAGGGAGAGATGGCCGAGTGGCTGAAGGCGCTCCCCTGCTAAGGGAGTATAGGGTTTATAGCCCTATCGAGGGTTCGAATCCCTCTCTCTCCGCCATTCAAGCGCATTGAGTCTTGGATGAAGGACATCGACGCGGTGAAGAGGCAAGTCAAGCGCCCGTAGCTCAGCTGGATAGAGTACCTGACTACGAATCAGGTGGTCGGAGGTTCGAATCCTCCCGGGCGCGCCATCTTCCCTTCGCTCGGTAGTCAGGCATGTCGCTTGCCACTGCCCGGAAACGCCAAGGCGTTTCACCCATTTGGTCGAACTCGCCCGTCATCTTAGTCGACGTCAGCGACTCTGCCGAATCATGACAAGCGCCCGTAGCTCAGCTGGATAGAGTACCTGACTACGAATCAGGTGGTCGGAGGTTCGAATCCTCCCGGGCGCGCCAGATTTCCAGTCCGCCCTCCCCTTCGGGGAGGGCGGATTTCTTGGTCGTATCGTATTTTTTCCTTGACAGCTCATGGGGAGACCGGCATCGCGAGCCGGGTATCCCGTGGCGGTCGTTCGAGGCGCGTCGCCCATCGACGCGCCTTTTTTTTGCCTGATTGTTGCCTGACGTTTGTGCGACCGACGAAGGCGCTGTCAGCCGGCCTGCCTGGCGGCGTCGAGCGACGGCGCGTCGAGCCCCTCGAGGAACGCCGTCAGCCTTGTCTCGCGGCGCAGGGTCGCGAAGCGTGAAGCCGCCTCCCCGTTCTGCCCGCGCATGATGTTGAGCCACTGCTTGAGCAGCGAGACCACGACCTTGTCCGGCAGGCCCTGGCGCTGGCGTTCGGCGTAGCGGGTGAGGATCTCGGCACGCTCGGCCCAAGGCGTCGCCGGCAGCACGGCGCCGGTGCGCTGCCAGTGGCGGATGCGCCGCGCCAGCAACGGATCGGCGAGCACCGCGCGGCCCAGCATCACGTCCTCGCAGCCGGACAGGCTGCGGGCCTTCCAGTAGTCGGCCAGGGTCCAGATGTCGCCGTTGGCGATCACCGGGATCGACAGCCGGGCGCGGATGCGGGCGATCCACTCCCAGTGGGCCGGCGGGCGATAGCCTTCGTTGCGGGTCCGCGCGTGAACGACCAGGTGACGGGCACCGCCGGCCTCGGCGGCCTCGCTGCAGGCCAGCGCCAGACGCCGGTCGGCGAAGCCCAGGCGGATCTTGGCGGTCACCGGGATGGCACCCTCGACGGCGCCGGCCACCGCGGCCACGGCACGCTCGACACGCCGCGGGTCGCGCAGCAGGCTGGCACCGCCGTCGTGGCGATTGACCGTCTTGGCCGGGCAACCGAAGTTGAGGTCCAGGCTCGTGGCGCCCAGCGCCAGGGCCTGACGCGCGTTGGCGGCCAGCGCCTCGGGGTCGGAGCCCAGCAGTTGCAGGTGGACCGGCACGCCGCTCGGCGTGACGGCGGCGTCGCGGAGCTCGGGGCAGTGCTTGTAGAAGACCCGGGGCGGCAGGCGCGTGTCGACGACGCGCACGAACTCGGTCACCGTCCAGTCGAGTCCCTCGTGGCGGGTCAGCAACTCGCGCGTGACGGCGTCGATGACGCCCTCCATGGGGGCCAGGCCGATACGGCCCGGATAACGTAGTGACTGCACGATGCGACCTCGTCCGACGACAATGCGCCGGCATTCTAGCAGGTCGTCCCGGGCTTGCTGAGCGGTGCGGGGCGTTCAGCCCTCGACGGGGTCGGCGAGGCGCCGCAGGCGCCCCTTGAGCCGCGCCTCGAGGGCGCTCAGGTCGGCATCGGCATCGCTCGGCCAGCCCACGCCGAGCACCACGCCGTCGGGGCCGTAGTCCACGCTGTCGATCGGCACGTCGCGTTCGGCCAGCCAGGCGCGCGCCTCGGCCTCGCCGGCGAAGTCGAGGGCCAGGCGCAGCGTGCGCCGCGGCGTGAAGGTGAAGCACGGCAGCGTTTCCAGCGCCTTCTGCACGGCCTGGGAGTAGGCGCGCACCAGTCCGCCGGTGCCCAGCTTGGTGCCGCCGAAGTAACGCGTCACCACGCAGCCCACCTGGCCGATGCCGCTGCCGTCGAGGACCTGGAACATCGGCCGCCCGGCGGTGCCGCCGGGTTCGCCGTCGTCGGAGAAGCCGATCGCCGTCTGCTCGCCTGGCGGGCCGGCGACGAAGGCGCTGCAGTGGTGGCTGGCGTCGGGATAGCGCTGTCGTGCCGCGGCGAGCAGCGCCTCGAAGGCGGCGACGTCGGGGGCGTGTCGGACCCAGGCGATGAAGCGACTGCGTTCGATCTCGATCTCGGCGACGTGCGTCTCGCCGTCTGGCAGGTCGGGAATCGGATAGCTCATCAGGCGGCGATGTCGGTCTGGCGCATCACGCCCATGACCAGCCCCAGCACCTGGATGTCGTCGTTCTTCAAGAAGATCGGCGGCATGGTCGCGTTGGCCGGCTGCAGGCGCACCCCGTTCTTC
This sequence comes from Modicisalibacter coralii, assembly GCF_004117855.1. Lineage (GTDB taxonomy): Bacteria > Pseudomonadota > Gammaproteobacteria > Pseudomonadales > Halomonadaceae > Modicisalibacter > Modicisalibacter coralii. The sequence continues at coordinate 2,864 of NZ_QWBW01000023.1, read as the reverse complement.
TCGATGTAGAGCTTCTTGAGGGTGACTTCCTGGTCGTTGATCATCACCACCGCCGTTTCGCCGTTCTCGGCGCTTTCCTGACGCTCGATGATGATGATGTCGCCATCGTGGATGTTGCTGTCGATCATCGAATTGCCGCGCACGCGCAGGGCATAGGTGTTGCGGCGGACCATGCGCGAGGGGATCGAGACGCTGCTCTGGTCGGGGCAGGCCTCGATCGGCAGGCCGGCGGCCACCTGCCCGAGCAGGGGCACCTCGACCAGGTCGGTGGCGTCGACCTCTTCCCAGGCGGCATCGTTGAGCGGCAGGTTGGGCAGGCGTTGCAGGTAGTGCGGCAGACTGGCGTGCATGACCGTCTCCATCGGCTGCGACAGGGCGGCGGGACGCACCCGCCTCGGGCATCATAGCAAGCGCGGCGAAGCGGGCAAATGCGCGGGTATCGTGGCGGCCAACGCTCTGCCGACGGCGCCGGGGCGCGCTGGTCGCTGGGGGGCTTTGCGTGTACAGTGCCGGGCGGACGGGTGAAGGAGAGGGCGTCGTGACATTCCGCCTCGAGGGCCGCGGGCTGGCCTGTGAACGCGACGATCGCTGGCTGTTCCGGGGGCTCGACCTGAGCGTGGGCCCCGGGGAGATCGTGCGTGTCGAGGGGCCCAACGGCAGCGGCAAGACGACGCTGCTCAAGATCCTCGCCGGTCAGCTGGCGCCCCAGGCGGGCGAACTCGCCTGGGGCGAGCGCCCGCTGCGTCGGGTGCGCACCGAATACCTCGCCAACCTCCTCTATCTGGGTCACGCGCCGGGCGTCAAGACGGCGTTGACCGCGCTGGAGAACCTGGCCTGGTACCAGGCGCTGCACGGCGAGCGCGGCGACACGGCGAGTCGCCTGACGGCGCTCGCGGCGTTGGGCCTGCGCGGCTTCGAGGACGTGCCGGCGGCCCAGCTCTCCGCCGGCCAGCAGCGGCGCATCGCCTTGAGCCGGCTGGAACTCACGCCGCGGCCGCTGTGGATCCTCGACGAACCCTTCACCGCCATCGACCGCGAGGGCGTGGCGGCGCTCGAGGCCCGCCTGTGGGCGCATGCCGCGGCGGGCGGCGGGGTGATCCTGACCACCCATCACGCCCTGCCCGGGCATGGCACGCTGAGGCGCGTGAGCCTCGGCGAGGCGGCCTGAGATGCGGCTCGTCGAACCCCGTGGCGGCCTGGTTGTCGCACTAGTGGCGACGGTCAGGCGCGAGCTGACGCTGTCCCTGCGCCGCCGCGGCGAGATCATCAATCCACTGGTGTTCTTCGCCCTGGTGATCACGCTCTTCCCGTTGGGCATCTCGCCGGACCCCGAACGGCTCGCGGCGATCGCCCCGGGGCTGTTGTGGGTGGCGGCGCTGCTCGCCACCCAGCTCTCGCTGGATGCGCTGTTTCGCGGCGATCACGACGACGGCAGCCTGGAGCAGCTGCTGCTGGCGCCCCAGCCGCTGCCCGCCCTGGTGCTGGCCAAGGTCGCCGTGCACTGGCTGCTCACCGGGGCGCCGCTGGCACTGATGGCACCGCTGCTGGGGCTGTTCCTGTCGCTGCCGGCGGGCAGCTATGGCGTGCTGGCGATCTCGCTGGCGCTGGGCAGCGCCAGTCTGAGCCTGATCGGGGCGATCGGCGCGGCGCTCACGGTGGGGCTCGCGCGGGGCGGGGTACTGCTGTCGTTGCTGGTCCTGCCGCTGTACATTCCGGTGTTGATCTTCGGCGCCGGCGCGGTGCAGGTGGCGATCCTCGGCGGCGACGTCGCGCCCTGGCTGGCTTTGCTCGGCGCCCTGCTGGCCCTGGCGCTGATGCTCGCGCCCTGGGCGATCGCCGCGGCACTGCGGATCAGTCTCAACGGTTGAGGTAGCCGACCATGTGGTCCTTCGTTCACAAGCTGGTCTCGCCCCGCACCTTCTATGCCATCGGCGGCCGGCTGCAGCCCGCGCTGTGGGTGGCGGCGCTGACGCTGCTGGGCACGGGCAGCGTCTGGGCGTTGCTCTTCGCGCCGGCCGACTACCAGCAGGGCGACAGCTTCCGGATTCTCTACGTGCATGTGCCGGCGGCGATTCTCGCCCAGTCGTGCTTTTTGCTGATGGCCGTCGCCGGGCTGGTATTCCTGGTCTGGAAGATCAAGCTGGCCGACATGGTGGCGGCGGTGACCGCCCCCTTCGGGGCGACGATGACCTTCGTCGCACTGTTCTCCGGTTCGGTGTGGGGCGTGCCCACCTGGGGCACCTGGTGGGTGTGGGATGCGCGCCTGACCTCGATGCTGATCCAGCTGTTCCTGTATGTCGGCGTGATCGCCCTGCGCGGGGCTTTCGCCAGCCGCGACAGCGGTGCCCGCGCCGCCTCGGTACTGACCCTGGTCGGGGTGGTCAACATCCCGATCATCAAGTATTCGGTGGAGTGGTGGAACACCCTGCACCAGCCGGCGACCTTCACGCTCACCGAGCGCCCGGCCATGCCCGCCGAGATGTGGCTGCCGCTGGCGGTGATGCTGCTGGGGTTCTACGCCTTCTTCGCGGCGCTGCTGGTGATGCGCACCCGCAACGAGATCCTGCGCCGCGAGTCCGCCAAGCGCTGGGTGCGCGAGCTGGCCGGCGAGGGGTGAAACGGCCAAGGGTGTATACATTTGATCGGCATAACCTGTATACAGTTGGATAATCCAATCTTGCAGTCCGAGGTCGCCATGCCGTCGGCGACGCGGCAAGTCACGGCGTGCCCGGCGCCGGTGGAGGAACGATGGCCTTCGACTCGTTGCACGCCTTTTTGATGATGGGCGGCTACGCATCGTACGTCTGGCCGGCCTGGGGCGTGACCGCGCTGTTGCTGGTGGGCAGCGTGTGGCATGCGCGGCT
>NZ_QWBW01000022.1 GCF_004117855.1 Modicisalibacter coralii | reverse complement strand
CCCGGCCGGCACCCCGCAAGACAAAGCCCCCGTTCGTCACCGAACGGGGGCTGGGTGTCGTTCGCCGGGAAAGCGCGTTTCAGGGGTCGACGCCGGCCACCACCACGCACTCCATGCCCTGAGTGGCCAGTTGCCGGCAGGAGTGGCGCGCCTGATCCTCCTGAAGGTCGACGACGCGGGCGCGGTACACCGCCTGCTCGCCCTGGGCCTCGGTCACCGAGATTGTCGCCTGTCCCAGATCGGAAGCGAGGTAGTCGGCCGCCTGGCTGGCACGCAGACGCGCGCTGTTGCGGTTGCTGAAGGCACCGACCTGCACCGCCCAGCCCTGGGCCACTGCCGGCGATACGGCGGCGTCGCCCTGGGCGATCAGGCGGCGAATCGGGTCGTCGACCGGGGCTGACGCCTGCCGCGCACCGTCGCGAACCGACGCCTCGACCGGCGTCGCACCCTGGGCCACCGCCAGCGAGGTTCCCACCGCCTTGGTGGGACTCGCCGAGGCCCTGGCGGCAGCCGCCCCCCGACCCTCGAAGAGGTCGGCCTTGGCGATCCAGTCGCCGCGATCGAGCAGCGAGGCGCGCACGAAACCGCGATCCAGCAACGACGCCATGTGGCTGTCCCGGGACCGGGCGGTGAAGCCGCCCATCACCACCGAGACCAGGCGCCGGCCGTCGTGGACCGCCGAGGTCGCGACATTGAAGCCCGAATCATCGATGTAACCGGTCTTGAGGCCATCCGTTCCCGGATAGCTGTCGAGCAGATTGTTGTGGCCCGGGATCGTCTTGCCCTTGTAGACGAACTGCGTCCGCGCGAAGTAGCCGTAGTACTGTGGAAAGTCCTGCATCAGATGGACCGACAGGCGGGCGATGTCACGCGCCGTGGTCATCTGCCCGGCGTCGGGCAGCCCCGAGGCATTGCGGAAGGTGGTGTCCGCCATTCCCAGTTCGCGGGCCTTGGCGGTCATCTGATGGGCGAAGGCCGGCTCGCTGCCACCCAGGGCCTCACCCACGACCACCGCCACGTCGTTGGCGGAGCGCACGATCATCGCCAGAATGGCGTCCTCCACCGGGATGCTGCCCCCCTTGCGGACCCACAGCTTGGAGGGCGGCTGGGCGGCGGCGTGCGCCGACACCGGAAGTTCGTCGTCGAGCGACAACCGGCCTTCATCGAGGGCTTCGAACAGCAGGTAGAGGGTCATCATCTTGGTCAGCGAGGCCGGATAACGCGCGGCATCGGCATTGGCGGCGCTGAGGATGTCGCCGCTCTCGACGTCGACGACGATCGACGCATAACGCGGATTGGGTGCGGCCTGGGCGGTGGCCACGACGCAGAACATCGTGAGCAGGCACAACCCGAGCATGGCGAGACAGTTCGGCGCGGCGGGCCGACGGGGAGCGCTACGAGCAAGACCCTGGCAGACAGCGGTACGCCAGCACGAATCGGGGGCAGGGGTGGCCATCGACGTGTCCCTTGAGGTTATTGTTGCCGACAGACGTCCCGACTCGCGGGACGCAACGCACTTCGGAGTATGCGCCAGCCTCGGCCATGGCGCCGGGGTCGAGCGTCAACGGTATCGCCACGCCCGTGTCAGTGACTCATCACTCCGGTTGCAGCTCATTGTCCACGAGACGCCACGTCCTGACCACCATCGGCAGGGGCGATTCATGCCGCGATCTTCGCGCCAAGTCACGGCCATTTCGAGCGTTTACGCAGCGTTACTCGCTGGCGATTGATCGTAAGGACACGATCATCGGCGCATGCTCAACTCTCGAAAGAACAGGCCGATAAGATGAACGGGGTGCTAACTGACGCCCGTGACAAGGAACAACATGGAACGCATTGAGGAGACGACGATGCAGGAGCCCAAGGTGCCGGAGCGCTCCGTCGAGCATCTGGTGGCCCTTCCCGTGGACCGGCTCAGCGCGGGCATGTACGTCGTCGATCTCGACCGTCCCTGGCTGGAGACGCCGTTTCTGATCGAGGGCCTGCGGCTCGACAACGCCGATGACATCGCCACCCTCAAGCGCCTGTGCCGCACGGTGTACGTCGACCCGGACCGCTCGCACCCCGACCTGCTGACGAGCCTCGAGGCCCTGCGCGCCCCGCGCCCGCCACGACCCGCCGAGTCGGCCAACGACACGGGCTACCGGGTCTATCGTACCCATCGCATCCGGAGCCTCGCCGAGGAGGAACTCAAGCAGGTCTCGCCGGCCTTCGACGAGGCGCGCGAGATGTTTCATCGCATGATGCACGACGAGCAGAACTGGCATCGCAACGTGCCGCAGGTCAAGCACACCGTGAGCCGTTTCGCCGCGTCGATCCTCTCCAACCCCAGTGCCCTGAACTGGCTGACGCGGATCAAGCACGAGAACGAGTACACCGCCGAACACTGCCTCAACGTGGGGGTGATGGCGATGATCTTCGCGCGTCACCTGGGTTACGACCGGGCGCGGATAGAGGAACTCGGCCTGGCCGGCATGCTCCACGACGTGGGCAAGATGAAGCTCGATCAGCGAATCCTCGACAAGCCCGGCAAGCTGACCGCCGCGGAATTCGCCCATATCCGCACCCACGCCCTGGCGGGCTATCACATGATCGCCGAGGATCAGGCCCTGCCCCTGGTCGTCAAGCAGGCCACTCGCGACCACCACGAACGCCTCGACGGCAGTGGCTATCCCTACGGTATCCCCGGCGAGGAGATCGGCCTGACGGCCAAGATCATCGCCATCGTCGACACCTACGACGCCATCACCAGCGACCGCATCTACAGCAAGGCCAGGCCGCCCTCCGAAGCACTGCGCATTCTCTACCAGATGCGCGGCAAGCATTACGACGAGGCGCTGGTGATCCGCTTCATCGAGTGCATCGGCATCTATCCCCCCGGCTCCATCGTCGAATTGAGCAACGGCATGATCGGCACCGTGCTCTCCGTGGACCCCGACCACCGCCTGCACCCGCGTGTGCTGGTCGCGCTCGACGAGCATCAGGCGACGATTCCCGAACGGGTGGTGGATCTGGCCGAGAGCGCTCGACGCGGCGATCCGCTGGAGATCGCCAGGGTGCATCCGCCCGGCTCCTTCGGGCTGAGCCTCGAGACGATCCTCGACCACCTGGTCTGAGCACGCACGACCGCCTCGGGTCCGAACCGCCAGGTCGACGAGCAAGTGGCGACGACCCGCGCCCCCGGCAAAAAAAGAGGCGTGCCTTGGCACGCCCCAGGGAGAGAGACGGTATCTATCGTCACCCCGCCATGTCGAGCACGACCCGCCCCTCTATCTGACCGGCGATCATGCGGTCGAAGACGGCATTGATGTTTTCCAGCTTGTCGGCATGTACCGTGGCCTTCACCTTGCCCTCGCCGGCGAAGTCCAGCGCCTCCTGCAGGTCGAGACGGGTGCCGACGATCGAACCACGCACCGTGGTGCCGTTGAGCACCATGTCGAAGATCGACAGCGGGAAGTCTCCCGGCGGCAGGCCGTTGAGCGCCACCGTGCCACCCCGGCGGACCATGCCCAGCGCCTGCTCGAAGGCCTTGGGCGAGACCGCGGTGACCAGCGCGCCATGGGCGCCGCCGATCGCCTGCTTGAGATAGGCGGCGGGGTCGTGCTGCTTGGCGTTGACGGTGACCGTGGCGCCGAGCCGCTCGGCCAGGGCCAGCTTGCTGTCGTCGATGTCCACCGCCGCCACGTTGAGGCCCATCGCCTTGGCGTACTGCACCGCCATGTGGCCGAGGCCACCGATGCCGGAGATCGCCACCCACTGCCCCGGGCGGGTGTCGGTCATCTTCAGGCCCTTGTAGACCGTCACGCCGGCGCACAGCACCGGGGCGATTTCCAGGAAATCGACGTTATCGGGAATGCGGCCGACGTAGTCGGCCTGGGCCAGCGTGTAGCCGGCGAAGCCGCCATTGACCGAGTAGCCGGTATTCTGCTGGGACTCGCACAGCGTCTCCCAGCCACCCAGGCAATGCTCGCAGTGGCCGCAGGCGGAATAGAGCCAGGGGATGCCGACCCGGTCGCCTTCCTTGACGTGCTTGACGCCGTCGCCCACCGCCACCACGTGGCCGACGCCCTCGTGACCGGGAATGAACGGCGGCTCGGGCTTCACCGGCCAATCGCCGTGGGCGGCATGCAGATCGGTGTGACAGACGCCGGAGGCGGCGATCTTGACCAGCAGTTCACCTGGGCCCGGGCGGGGTACCGGCGCTTCCTCGATGACCAGGGGTTCGCCGAACGCACGAACCACTGCGGCTTGCATGGTGGAATCCATGGCACGCTCCTTGGGTTTTCTTGTTGAAGGGCGGCGCCGGCCCGACGGCCGGGGCCGCGGAACGCCGCGGGCGCGAGGCCCGCGGCAGCGGGCTCAGAAGAAGCCCAGCGGATTGGTGTCGTAGCTGACCAGCAGGTTCTTGGTCTGCTGGTAGTGCTCCAGCGCCATCTTGTGAGTCTCGCGACCCACGCCGGACTTCTTGTAGCCACCGAAGGCGGCATGTGCCGGATACTGGTGGTAGCAGTTGGTCCACACACGTCCGGCCTGGATACCGCGGCCCATGCGGAAGGCCACGTTCATGTCGCGGGTCCACACCCCGGCACCGAGACCGAACTCGGTGTCGTTGGCGATCGCCAGTGCCTCGGCCTCGTCCTTGAAGGTGGTGACGCCGACCACCGGGCCGAAGATCTCCTCCTGGAAGACGCGCATCTGGTTGTTGCCCTTGAGCAGGGTCGGCTGGATGTAGTAGCCCTTGTCGTAGGCCGGGTCGAAGCTCTCCTTACCGCCGCCGGTGAGGAACTCGGCACCCTCCTCGCGGGCCACGTCCATGTACGACAGGATCTTGTCGTACTGCTCCTGGCTGGCCTGGGCCCCCACCTGGACGTCGGTGTCCAGCGGATTGCCGCGCTTGATCGCCTGGGTGCGCTCGATCACCTTGGCCATGAAGGCGTCGTACATCGACTCCTGAATCAGTGCCCGTGACGGGCAGGTACAGACCTCGCCCTGGTTGAGGAACGCCAGCACCAGCCCTTCGACCGCCTTGTCGATGAACTCCGGCTCGGCGTTCATGATGTCGGCGAAGTAGACGTTGGGCGACTTGCCGCCGAGCTCGACGGTGGAGGGGATGATGTTCTCGGCGGCGCACTTGAGGATGTGCGAGCCGACCGGGGTCGAGCCGGTGAAGGCAATCTTGGCGATGCGCTTGCTGGTCGCCAGCGCCTGACCGACCTCCTCGCCGTAGCCGTTGACGATGTTGACCACCCCGGGCGGCAGCAGATCGCCGATCAGTTCCATCACCTTGAGGATCGACGCCGGCGTCTGCTCGGCGGGCTTGAGTACCACGCAGTTGCCCGCCGCCAGTGCCGGGGCGAGCTTCCAGGTGGCCATCAGGATGGGGAAGTTCCAGGGGATGATCTGCCCCACCACGCCCAGCGGCTCGTGGAAGTGATAGGCCACGGTGTTGGCGTCGATATCGGCGGCGGTGCCCTCCTGGGCGCGGATGCAGCCGGCGAAGTAGCGGAAGTGATCCACCGCCAGCGGCAGATCGGCGTTGAGCGTCTCGCGCACCGCCTTGCCGTTGTCCCAGGTCTCGGCGACGGCGAGCATTTCCAGATTCTGTTCGATGCGATCGGCGATCTTGAGCAGGATATTGCTGCGCTCGGTGGCCGAGGTCTTGCCCCAGGTCGGGGCGGCCGCGTGGGCGGCATCCAGTGCCTTCTCGAGGTCTTCCGCGGTGGAGCGCGGGATCTCGCAGAACACCTCACCGTTGACGGGGCTGACATTGTCGAAGTATTGCCCCTTCACCGGCGCGACGAACTCGCCGCCGATATAGTTGCCGTAACGCTTGTCGAAGCTGACGACGGAGCCGTCGCTTCCGGGATTGGCGTAGATCATGGCTGTGCTCCTGACGTTATCGTTATGCGTGACACAGATCGAGTCTTGGTCACGACGCCAGGCTGCGACATACTCCCCAAGCAGGAAATCGTCTCATCCCTTGGGAGGAGGCATCACCACGGAGTCGACACCCATGTACACCCTGCTGGTCGCCGACGACCACCCGATGTTCCGTGAGGCCATGGTCGGTGCGATCGCCGCCGCCCTCCCCGACAGCCGCGTGCTGGAAGCCGCGAGTCTGGCCCAGGCGAGCACCCTGGCCGAGGCGCACGAGGAACTCGATCTGCTGCTGCTCGACCTGGCGCTGCCCGACAGCGAGGGTCTGGCCGGCCTGCGTCGGCTGCGCGAGACGTTGCCCTGGCTGCCGGTGGCGATTCTCTCCGCCGAGCAGGGTCGCGACACCGTGCTCGAGGCCCTGGGGCTGGGCGCGGTGGGCTATCTGCCCAAGTCGACCCCGCGCGACGACCTGCTGGCGGCGCTGCGCCAGATCCTCGACGGCCAGATCTATCTGCCGGCGGACATCCTGCGCCGCCCCGGCGCCACCCGCCATGCCCCGTCTCCCACGGCCGACGATGCCCTGGAGACCGCCGTGTCCCAGCTCACCGCCAAGCAGTTGCAGGTGCTGGCCTGCCTGAGCCGCGGCGAGTCCAACAAGGCGATCGCCCGCGACCTGGCGATCGCCGAGACCACGGTCAAGACGCATGTCTCGGCGATTCTGCGCAAGCTCGGGGTGAACAGCCGGGTACAGGCGATTCTCACCGCCCAGACGCTGGATCTCGACGACCCTCGGCATCCGCCGCGCTAAGCAGCGACACCAGCAACATCTTCAAGCGCAGCGGCTTGACCGGCTTCAACAGGCAGGCATAGCCGCGCTCGCGAATCCGCGCCTTGAGCGCCGCGTCGTGATTGGCGGTGACCATCAGCACCGGCAAGCCGGGCTGCTCGCGCTGGAGCTGTTCGGCCACCGCCAGGCCGTCGTCGTCCCGCTCGTCGAGGTGGTAATCGATCACCAGCACGTCGGCACCGGACGCCTCGCCCGCCGCCTCGCGCAGGGTCGCCAGCGACAGTCCGCCCGTCACCCGACAGCCCCAGCCAGCGAGCAGCGCGCGCATGCCGTCGAGTACCGCCGGATCGTCATCGAGGACCCACACGTTGGTCCCCGCGAGCTGGTCGTTGCCCGGCATCACCTCCGCCGGAGGCGCGGGCCGCGGCGCGCGACAGGCGTAGGGCACGCGCACCGAGAAGGCCGAGCCCTGCCCCGGTCGCGAGCGCAGGGTGATCGGGTGACCCAGCATCGTGGCGATACGGTCGACGATCGCCAGCCCCAGCCCCAGGCCGCGCTGCTCGCGGTCGAGCCCCGCCGCGGCGCGCCGGAATTCGAGGAAGATCGCCTCGCGCTGATCGTCGGCGATCCCCGGCCCGGTGTCGCCGACCACGATCTCCAGCCCGTCGTGGCGCCGCCGGCAGCCCAGCAGCACGTGCCCGGTGGCGGTGTAGCGGATGGCGTTGGTGAGAAAGTTGCGCACCACCCGCGCCAGCAGCTGCAGGTCGGAGTCGACCACCGCGGTGCTGCGCACGTAGTGCAGGGTCAGCCCCTGGGATTGCGCCACCTGGCGGTACTCCTCGGCCAGGGTATCGAGCAGCTCGTCGGCGCCGAAGGCGGCGATATCCGGCTTGAGTACGCCGGCATCGAGCCGCGAGATATCCACCAGCGTGCCCAGCAGCGCCTCGACATCCTTGAGCGAGCGACCGATCTGACCGACCAGCGGCTTGGACGCCGCCGGCACCTCGTGCTCGTCGAGCGCACTGGTGAACAGCCGCGCGGCGTTCAGCGGCTGCAACAGATCGTGGCTGACCGCGGCCAGGAAGCGGGTCTTCGACAGATTGGCCGCCTCGGCCTCGCGCTTGGCTTCGCGCAGGCGTGCTTCGGCGGCCCTACGGGTGGCGATCTCGTCGCGCAGCTGATCGTTGACCTGGCCCAGCTCGTCGAGGGTGCGGTGCAGCGCCTCGGTACGCTCGCGCACCTGCTCGGCCAGCAGCACGGCGTGCTCGAAGGCGGCATAGGGCGCGCCACCGGCGACCCCGCTCGACTCCACGCGCTCGATCAGCGCCGCACAGGTCCGCCGCAGGCGGGCGTTCTCCTCGGCGAGCGCGCGCTCACGCTCGCTCGCCGGTTCCGCCGTCTCGGCACTCGGGGCGTCCAATAGCCACCCCGGTGAAGGTCTGGTTGATGTGCATCCCATGGTGCTGCTCTCCATAGGTGTTGAAGCCGACCGTGCGATGGCGCCGCAACACGTCTTCCGCCGCCGCGACCCTCTCCAGCGCCTCGATCTCCAGACGGCGCAGGAAGCAGTCGCAGCCGATCACCAGCGCCGGCGGCCCCAAGCGCGTTTCCAGCCCGGCGAACACTGTCTCGAGGTCGTCGAGAATCGGCGCCGGGGTCATCGCGGTGAGCACGATGCCGTTCTCCACCGCGCAGTAGAAGGTCAGGCTGCCATCGGGATTGACGCGCTGGATCGAGCGCACGTAGTGCGCCTCGCCGATGCGTACCGCCAGCGGATGACGGGCGAAATCGGTCTCGTCGAGGGCGTCGACCGGGCGCCCCACCAGCCGCGCGTACTCCTCGGCGGCGGGCGCGGCGTTGAGTTCTAACACGGTGCGCCGCTGGCGGTCGGCGGCGGTGACCACCAGCTTCTCGCGCCGGGGCCGCAGATGGTGGGTGCTGAACACCTCGAACGGCAGCGACGTATTGACCATCACCACCACCGCCGCCTGATCGTGAAAGCGCCCCTGATGAAAGACATGGGTGTGCGCCAGGCGGTTGTCGTCGCCGGCCGAGCCGCCGAAGCTGGGGATGCTGCCCAGCGCCGCATCCAGCGTGGCCAGCACCTGCTCTTCACTGCTCGACAAGCCATCGAGCAGGGTCAGCGCGAAGCTGTGCCCGGCGATCGGCGCCACCGCCTGATGGCGGCACTCGTTGAGCAAGGTATCGGTGAGGCGCTGGGCGCGGATCAGATCGAAGTGCGCCAGATCGTCGATCAGCGCCGTCGACACGGCAAAATGCACCCGTTCGAAGCCGATCGCCACGATGCCCCCGCGGCCGTAGCCGTTCGGCGTGATCTCCCCGGCGGTGGTGCAGCCGCTGACCGGCACGCCCTCGAAGGCGGCGGTCAGCGCCTCGCCGAGGGCCGCCAGCGGGTACTCGGCACTGCAGAAGAACAGCACCGCGCCCAGTGACGCCTCACCCAGCGCTTCGGCCAGATCCGTCGCCGCCCGAAGCGGGTCGGGATCGTGACTGCAGGCGGTGTGCAACCCGGCGTGCGGAGACGGCACGCCAACCGACTCGGCCACTGGTTCGAGCCATGGCGGTGTCGTCGAGGCATCGAGCATGGCGGCACTCCTGGCAAGGGGTATCTCGGCAGTGTATGTCGCCGCACCGGGCCATCACAACGCCGTCACCTGCCAGTATCGCAAGGTCGACGAAGGGCTATGCCACCAAAGTGGAGTTGTTTGAAAAGAAAGCACAATGGATCATGTGCCCATCGCAACGACGCACGGCGTCGGCAAGAAATACAAGGCGAATCGATGGCCGCGGTGAACAAGACCAACAAGCGGAAGGCCACCGACAGGCAAGAACAAGACGCAACAACGACAACTCGCGTCAGCACGAACAAGCCAGCCATACCACAGAACGAAAAAAAGTCCCCCGAAGGGGACTAGGTGGAGCACGCCAGCTCACTCTTGCGTCGCCGCCAGTCGAACGACTCGCGATGCGACGGTTCGGGCACCACGTTAACGTGGCGCTAACTACCCTAACAATAGCAACAACTACGCCAGCCCCTGTTAAAGTCCAACAAAAACAAGACTCAAGACAAAAAACACATATCGCCCAGCCCTTGTAACCAGGGGCTGGGCGCTCTCATTTGGGGCCTTGGATGCCTCTTTCGCCCCGCCCTGGTGCAACGCAGCATTTACTTCGCGCCAAACACCGGGCCGGCACCATGCGCGCCTCAATAATGTACCGCCAGCCAGATGGTCGTGACATCGGGATCGGTCCAGGCGACACGATGGCGCCTGTGCGCCGGAATGACGACGTGATCGCCGGGTGCCAGCGTCATGTCCGCACCCTGCTCGAACGCCAGAACGGCACGCCCCTGGAGCACCACGACCCACTCGTCGCGATCCTGATCGTACCAGCCGGACGCCGGCGAGCGATGTCCCTTCGAGACGATTCGCTCCACCGTCACGGCGCTGTTTTCCAGGATCGCCTCGAAGCACTCCTCGTCCAGGCGCTCGGGAACATCGGTAAACAGATTCTGCATGGAAGACCTCCCTGAAGGCATCGACCCCACCCAGCGTAGCAATGAGGTCACCGATTCGAAGAGCACTCCGACAGTCACTGCCGTAGTCCCGCTACCCGTTCCAACACCGAACACACGCCATGTAGTTGAACTACAACGCATCGTGCGGCTAATGGCGCTTTGTGAGATGCACCGCCCTGGCCCATAGTGAACTCACGGCGTCGGACAGGAATTCGCCACCGCGACTCACTGACCCGACGCCCGGCTACCACCCGAGCGCCATGCCTACTTTGATCCAGGCGCCGGAAGCGGAGGTCTTGGAAAACTTATGACCCTGACGCAGTGCAGCCGTGGGCGCTTATCCGGCCCGGCATGCGTAGCCAAGGCACCAGAACGCCATCGCAGATGGCAACCCGTGACGGGATCCTCCCCCGGGTAATGATGACCTTGCATGAGGATGGAACAATGAACTGCATCCAGTTGACCGAGCAAGCCGACCTTATCGCCAGCACCTTCAGCAAGCAGGACCTTGCCAAGGTCGTGGTCGCGCTGAAAGCCAACGGCCACTCCCTGCAGCATGCCGTCGAGGTACTCGACACCATCGATGCGTGTCAGGGTTACACGCTCGACCAGGCCTGGGACGAAGTCCTTGCCGGTGAGACGAACGTCGTCATCGCCGACGATGAATGATCCGTTCCACCGACAGCGAGCGGCCCACTGGATTCCACGGGCCCTTGCTTCCTTGGGCCGAGGCTGAAACGCCTCGGCTTTTTGCTGGATGGCGGTTAGCTCCTGACAAGCAATAAGAATGCATTTCCAAACCCTCTGATGATGGGTGCCGGTGGCAGAGCAAAGCGAGGGTCCTTTGCCATGGATGGCAAAGGTAGCGCCCAGGGAGGGGTTCACAGCGCCCTCGCGACGTCCTGCCGCCGGAGAAGCTCACTTCGTCTACCGGTTGTGAAAGGCGTTCTAAGCCCAGCACTGGCTAACGACCGCTGCCGTCGATGCCCGCCATCAACGGGGTTTAATGTCCCCTCGATTCATGGTGCATGCTCGCCAACGATTTACGGTTCAGCCACTGACGTATTCCAGGCCGACAAGAACATCCAGATGCCAACGCCCGCCAGCAAGGCGCCATAGAACCGATTCTGGATTCTCAGGAATTTTTCATTCTTGATGACCTGACTCGATACTCGGCCGATGGCATTCCATAGCAAGTGCCCAACCACGCACACGAGAACGAAGGATACCGCCAGGACGAATGAAAAATACCTGTCATCGTTGGCGAATTGCGAATACATGGCAACCAGAACGGCGACCACCTTGACATTGAGGGAGCTGATGACAAGCCCCGACCTGAATCCATACTGAACATCGTCGGCATTGCCCCCTGAAGACGCCCTTAGCAGCTTTACGCCCAGGAACACGACATAAAGAGCGCCAAGCAGCGTCAAGACGGGGGCAAGACGAGGGATGCTGTTCAACAGCGCCGCCAACCCGAACCCCGTCAAGAGGGCATAAACGAAGATCGGCACATTCAAGCCCAGGATAAAAGGCACCGACTCCTTGACCCCCTGCTTTGCGCCGACGGTCGCACACATCACGTTGTTCGGCCCGGGACTCCATACCAACGGGACCATCATCGCCAGGAAAAGCGTTGCCGTTGCAAGCATTTTACCTCCTACTGGTTACCCACCACGGGCTCCATTATTGATGGCCCGAGCCGTCAGCCTTGCCGCTTTTGTTCGGCAGCCGAGTCCGCCTTGCCGGGTGATTTTCTCATTGCCGCCCGTGTCGCGAATATGACGATCCCAATGCCCAGCACAATCGTTAAAGCGATCAGAATGACCAGGGAACTCGACATGGCGGCAGGCGCATGGACACCACCGTTTGCCATGAAAATGGAGGCGAGCGATAGAACCATCAGCGGTATCGACAGGATGAGCCCGACGACCTCGATCCAGAACAACGCCCGCGGCATACCGTCTGGAGAGACTGGAAATATCTTGCCCAAGTCCAGGGCATACACGAAAAAGTACGCCAACCCAAAGAGCGCGGCCACGACGAATGCCGGCCCGGCCCCAATAATGGCAAAATAGACCAGTGCAAAGCTGCCAATACCCAGAACCGTCAGAAACACGTTGAACATTGCCAGCTTCACGGGAGGTATATGCGAGAAATTCCTGTTCTCAATGGGTCCGCCCGGGATCAAGGTCCCGAGCAGAGCCGCTGACAGGACAAGCAGGCCCGCTACAGTGTATCCGATGATATCTTCCATAGGTTTTCCTCTCGCCTGAGGCCGCGCTTTGCAAACTTTTCCGCCAACAGTGCCTGGTAAGCTTTTTAAACGACTGGCTCTCGATCAACTTCTGATAGATGATTGCCTTTAAAAGCAGCTACCAATATATTTCTTTGCTTTTCCATATCTTCGTCGGCCTCGATAAAACGAAGCTCTCGAGGATGAAGCAGCTTGATGACAAGAATACGAACCGAGCCCTCAGGCAGTTGAATATGGGAAGGAAAATTTTTATTAGGGAAGCCAAGCAAAACACCAACCTTGCCATCTTCGTTTTTCCATTCCTCTGGCAAACCATCCACCGAAACCACCGTAGACAGCGTATTGTATTTGTTCTCCAACATCTCATGTACGTTGCCATGGTGTGCAACCAGCTGACTGACTTGGTAGACGATACCAAAAAGCCAACTACTCCGAATGTCTGGATAGGTTTCTGGAGCCTCGGCACAGACCTCGACCCTATAACCCAGCGGAACCTTTTCGTCCTCGAACGGATCAGAAAGTCCGTCACTGACAACAATAGTAGAACCAGGCTTCCTTATGACTCTCCATGATTGTCTCAGTGATGGCCAAGCAGGGCCTCCCATGAACGCAGGATTCACGAATGGTGCTATGACATCCGAATCGAGGTCACCCAGGGACGCTAAAACCAACTCTCTTGCCTCGACCCCCTTTTCCAACATCTCCTGCATCTCAGGATCGATTTCAGAAGACGAATCTACCCGCTCATCAACTCCTTCCACGTCGATCTCACTTTTTCTTCCAAATATTTTTTTAATCCATTTCATCGGATAACCTCGAGAATCTTGACGCGAAGCGCCCCGGTGGCCTTGACGTAGCTAAGCGGAGACAAGGGCATCCGTATAACGCGGGTCATTGCTCCTTGAGTTCGACCTTTCTTCCATCAGGATCTCGCACGACGTAAACCTGGCTACCATTGAGTTCATATTGACTCGCAACTACCATTTTCGAGAGAACTTGCCGCATGTCTTTTACGGAGAAACCTATCCTTGAATTGCCCGGTTCCTCATTCTCTTTCAATGGATAAAGCTCAAACACGAAGCCGGCATCTTGTGATGAATAGTGCAGCGGCCCGTCGCCGTGCCTTTCCTTGACAAAACAAAATCCGAGCAGTTCATAAAACTGCTTACTCGCTTCCAATTCTCTGCAGCGCAAGACGAGCAAGTTAATGTTCATGGTTCACCTGAAGGCCATAAAGCGGGCCTTTACGGCGACCCGGGAGCCGCGACGCGATGAAAAACCGCCCTACAACAGTATTTTGTCACGTGCTTTTACGTCGCGCAAACGCGCCCCTTGATATAAATCGCATCAATCATCAAAGAACATGCAGAAACAACCAATATTATCAGAGCAGGACCACCGGAGATATCCACGTCTTCAAGAGCCCATTACCAAACCCTCTGACGATGGGCGTCGGGGGCAAGGCGAAGCGAGGGTCCTTTGCCATGGATGGCAAAGGTAGCGCCCAGGGAGGGGTTCACAGCGCCCTCGCAACGGTCCGACGCCTCGGGCCCTGCCGCCGGATAAGCCCACGTCGTCTAGCGGTTGTGTAAAAGCGCTCTAAGCCCCGGCGTTCCATCGTCAAAAAAGCCATGGCCAATAACGTCCAGGTAACGTTGAAACCCAGCATCAGGCAAGCGACATGCCGTCCGGCCGTTCAACGCTGTGACCACGCGCCGTTACGAGGTTCCATGAGCCTACAGGTCGAGTCAGGACGGGATGACCGGAAAGACGCCAGAAGAGGCCCTTGAGTACACTCGCATGGCAGCGGGCGCAGCCGGGTAGCTGCCCGTCGGGATGAAAGGTGGAGTCACGGAACCAGAGCGCGCCGCCGAAGCCGCCATGATCCACGCCCCAGCAGCTTGAAGCCCAACCCGTCGATGGCCATCTCGGTGACCGTCGACGGGTCGGGGATCGGACTCGCCACTCTCGGTTTGCCGATGGCGGCGGCCTTGCCGGTGGTCAGGCGCTGCGGCGGGTGCGGCGCCACGCGACAGCGCGCCGGGAACCAGCCGCGGCATTGAGCCACGGCGCCAGCAACCGCGTGGAGAGCGGAATGAACACGAACACCATCACCGGCGTGAGCATCAGAGTACTGGCGAGCACGCGCGGCACCAGCGGCAGGTCGGCGAGCGCATCGCCGAATAGCCATTGAAAGGTCAGCGAGACCGGGAAGAACGCCAGCCAGATCGCCACGGCCTGCTTCCAGCGCGGTGGCGTGTGTCCCTGGCCATGGCGGAACCAGCTGTCGAGCCCGGTGGCGCGATGCTCCTGCGGGGCCTCGAACAGGTCACGTCCCCGCACCAGCCAGGCGCGCCGCGAGGCGGAATGTTCCCAGGCGGTCAACGTGGCCTCGTCGGCAAAGCGGAAGACGATCTGGTATTCGTTGTCGCCGGGCGGCGGCGCAAGCACGCCGGAGCCCAGGTAGCCGGGAAAGTCGGCGGCCAGGTCGCGGCCCTCGTTGAGCCAGACGTTGAAATCGCGGTAACGCCCGCGAGCCACGCGGCGCGCCACCATCAGCGTGACGGGTGAAGTCGACATCGTGTATCTCCTCGTTCATCCGGCGTCCCGGGTAGGGTGCCGTTCAGACGGGGGCCGGGGTAACGGCCCGCCGCTTCAAAGGATGCAAAAACTACACCATCGATGTCGATCCGGCTACTGCCGTTGCCCACTGGACGACTTTTCCTGGCCCGCGACCGAGGCAGCAGGGGCGCCGACGGTGGTGGCTATCGATACCCTGGGGCTGCACACCTGAGCGGCTCTGTGTGCCCTGCGTGCCTTCCTTGCAGCAACTGCGTACCGCTCTCCTCGAGCAGCCGTGCCTGCAACCGCGTCTGTTCGATGGCCTCGCCCAGCACACCGTCGAGTGTCGGAAGCGCGCAGAGGATACGCAACTCGCTGTAGAACCGTTGCGTGGCGTGCTCCTCGGCGAGCATGCAGGCCATGATCTCGGCGGCGGCTTCCTCATCGGTGACGAAGAAATGGCGTCGCTCGCCGTCGTTGATCGGCGGCGCCGCGGCGGGCAGTTGCTCGAGTTTCCCCAGCCGCTCGGCCGTTTCCGTCAGGTTCTGCAGACGCAGTTCCGCCTCGCCGGCGAGCGCTTCGAACAGCCGGCTCAAGGCAACACTGAACGGCAGAAATCGCAGTGATACCCACCGGTAGCGGTTGATGGCCAGGTGCTCATGCGTCATCGCCGCAGCGAGTACGTCGTCCAGCGAGAGAAGATCGTTGCGAGTTGCGTCATCGGCTCTTGTCATTGCTGTCATCGCCCTGTCTCCCTGAGCGCGGCCGTCCATTGCCTGGACGCCCGTCCCGATTAATGACGTCTTGCTACCCGAATCACGAAGCGGATCAGGCGGCGGGAGCCCTTCCTGCTCGATCGCACCGCGACCCTCCCACCGGTTGGCGCCTCATCCCTGAAGCCCTGATCCCTTCGAAATATAGTTAGGTCGCGAGTCTTGCGCAGGCAACCCATGTTATGGAACCGCGTAATTTTTTGTTCGCCATGCATCGCAATACACAAAAACGCCACCGGGAACCCGGTGGCGTTGCGGAGGCGGAGACCGCCCGAGGCGTTGCCGGTGAAGCAGCGCGGGCCGTCAGGCCTGTGAGGCGGCTCCCACCGCGACCTCTTCGCCGTGTCGCTTGATGGCCGCATAGCCCAGGCCGGTGACCAGCGCCCCCGCGACGATCGCCAGCAGATACGGCAGCACCGGGGTGATGGCATTGGGGATCAGCAGCACGAAGATCCCGCCGTGGGGCGCCATCAGCTTGGCGCCGAAGAACATCGACAGCGCCCCGGTTACCGCGCCGCCGACCATACAGGCAGGAATCACCCGCAGCGGGTCCTTGGCGGCGAAGGGGATCGCCCCCTCGGTGATGAAGCACAGCCCCAGCACGAACGACGCCTTGCCCGCCTCGCGCTCCGGCTCGGAGAACTTGCTCTTCGCGATGAAGCTGGCGATCCCCATGCCCAGCGCGGGGACCATGCCAGCGGCCATGATCGCCGCCATCGGCGCATAGGTCTCGGAGGCCAACAGGCCCACGCCGAAGGTGTAGGCGGCCTTGTTGACCGGCCCGCCCATGTCGAAGCACATCATCGCGCCGAGCAGGATACCCAGCAGCACGGCGTTGGTGGAGCCCATGGTCTCGAGGAAGTGGGTCAACCCGGCGAGGATGCCCGCCACCGGCTGGCCGACGATGTAGATCATCACCAGACCGGTCACCAGGCTGGCGATCAGCGGTATGATCAGGATCGGCTTGAGCGACTCGACGCTCGCCGGCAGCTTGAGTTTCTGGGTCACCAGCTTGGCGGTATACCCGGCCAGGAAGCCGGCGAGGATGCCGCCGATGAAGCCCGAGCCGATGTCCGCGGCCAGCCAGCCGCCGATCATCCCCGGGGCGATGCCCGGCCGGTCGGCGATCGAATAGGCGATGTAACCGGCCAGCACCGGAATCATCAGCTTGAAGGCGCTGCCGCCGCCGATCTGCATCAGCGCGGCGGCCAGCGACCCTTCGTTCTCGTAGGCCTTGATGCCGAAGACGAACGACAGCGCGATGCACAGACCACCGGCGACCACCATCGGCAACATGAACGACACCCCGGTGAGCAGGTGCTTGTAGACGCCCTTCTCCTTGACGCTCTTCTTGCGCTCGCCGCCCGCGGCACCACCGCCGGCACTTTCCACCTCGGCGCCCGTCAGGGCCTCGTCGATGGTCTGCTTGGGCTTCTTCAGCGCGTTGCCGGTGGAGGTGCGCCAGATGCGCTTGCCGGCGAAGCGGGTCGGGTCGACCTCGATGTCGCAGGCCAGGATCACCACATCGGCGTCGCGGATCTCGTCGTCGGTCAGGGCATCCTGGGCGCCCACCGAGCCCTGGGTCTCGACGCGGATCGCATGCCCCATGGCACGCCCCGCCTCGGCCAGCGATTCGGCGGCCATGAAGGTGTGCGCCACCCCGGTCGGACAGGCGGTGACGGCGACGATGCGGCGGCCGCCCTCGCCGGCCGTGGCTAGAGGAGCGGTCGCGGCGCCCGATTCGTTGCCGGGTTCGAAGACCTCGGCCTCGCGCTCGGCGCGCTCCAGGAAACCGACCGGATCGGGCAGCGCCTGATTGATCGGCGCCCGGAACAGCCGCTTGCCGGCGAAACGCTGCGGGTCGGGCACGTGCTCGGCGGCGACGACGATCAGGTCGGCGGCGTCGATGTCGGCCGGATCGACCGGCGTCACCGGCTCCAGCTCGCCGTGCATCTCCAGCGAGAATCGCCAGTCGAGCCGCCCGGCCGCCTGCTCGAGGCGGCGCGCGGCGAGGAAGGTGGTAGCCATGCCGCTGGGGCAGGCGGTTATCAGGATCACGTTCATGCGAAGGCTCCCCCTGCGTGGTCGTCGCCGTCGAGGCGCTGCACGCGAGTCTGTTGTTGGAGATCGGCGAAATCGGTGGCCTGCGGGTCGCCCACCCCGACGTGACGCACCGATTCCGCGGACAGCGCGGTGGCCAGGCGTAGCGCCTCGTCGGCCGGCAGGTCGCCGAGGACGCCGTGCAGCAGCCCGGCGACCAGGGTGTCGCCGGCGCCCACGGTACTCACGACACCGACACGCGGCGGTGTGGCCTGCCAGACACCGCGCCGGCTGACCCACAGCACCCCGGCGTCACCGGCCGAGATCACCGCCTCGTCGATACCCGCGGCATGCAGTCGCTGCGCCGCGCGACGGCGAGCGGCGATGTCCTCCAGCGCTTCGCCCGCCCAGGCGGCGAGCTCGTGCTCGTTGGGCTTGACCGCCGTCGGTGCGGCGTCGATCGCCGCCTCGAGCGCCGCGCCGCTGGTATCGACCCACACCGGAACGCCGCTCTCGCCGAGGCGGCGCACCAGCGCGGCGAGATCGGCCGGAGCCACGCCCGGGGGCAGGCTGCCACCGATCAGCACCGCATCGGGACGCCGCCGGGCGTCGTCGAGACGCAGCGCCAGGGCCTCGCCGAGCTGCGCCAGATCCTCGGGAGCGATCATCAGCCCCGGGCCGTTGATATCGGTGACCCGCCCATCGTGCTCGGCGACCTTGGCGTTGATGCGCGTCTCGCCGGGCACGCGATGGAAGGCGTCCTCCACGCCGATATCGGCGAAGGCACGCACGAAGGCGCCGTCGTTGGCCGCGCCCAGAAATCCGGAGACCGCGACCTCGTGGCCCAGCGCCACCAGCACCCGCGCCACGTTGACGCCCTTGCCGGCGGCTTCCAGCCGGGTCGACTCGGTGCGGTTGACCTCGCCCAGCGTCAACTGCGGCAGGCGGACCGACAGATCCAGCGCCGGATTGAGACTGACGGTGAGAACGCGCGCCATTACAGCGCCTCCAGCGCTTCGCGCACCGCCTCGGCGGTGGGCTGGGCAAGCGCGGTCTCGGCATGCCGGCGCGCCTGGTCGAGGGTCAGCTCGCGCAGCCGCGCCTTGACCATCGGCACCTGGCGGATCGACACCGACAGCTCGTCGACGCCCAGCCCCACCAGCACCGGCACCGCCTGGGCGTCGCTGCCCAGCTCGCCGCACACGCCGACCCACTTGCCCTTGGCGTGGGCCGCGTCGACGGTCATCTGGATCAGCCGCAGCACGCCGGGATGCAGGCCGTCGGACTGCGCGGAAAGCTCGGTGTGGCCGCGATCGATGGCCAGGGTGTACTGGGTCAGGTCGTTGGTGCCGATGGAGAAGAAATCGACCTCCTCGGCCAGACTCGGCGCGAGCAGCGCGCAGGAGGGAATCTCGATCATCACCCCGAGCTGCACGTCGGATGCGCCGACCTCCGCCTGGACGCGATCGAAGATCTCGCGGGCGGCACGGAACTCGGCGATGTCCTTGACCATCGGGAACATGATCCGCAGCGGCTTGTCGCCGGCGGCGGTGAGCAGCGCCCGCAACTGGGTCTCGAGTACCGTCGGCCGGGTCAGCGCCAGGCGCAGGCCGCGCAGCCCGAGGAAGGGATTGTCCTCCTGGGGGATCGGCCAGTAGGGCAGCGGCTTGTCGCCACCCACGTCGAGGGTGCGAGCGACCAGCGGGCGGCCGTCGAGGGCCTCGATCGCCTGACGGTACTCGGCAATCTGGGTGTCCAGATCGGGTTCCTCGGCATGCGCCATGAACACGAACTCGGTACGCAGCAGGCCGACGCCCTCGGCACCGTGCTCGACGGCGTCCCCGGCATGCGCGGTATTGCCCAGGTTGGCGGCCACCTCGACACGGTGACCGTCCTGGGTGTGGGCGGTGTCGAAGCGATGGTCGTAGGCGTCGCGTTCGCGGGCCTCGCGCTCCTTGAGGCGCAGTTCGGCACGGTCGCGGCGTTCCCGCGAGGGCGCCGGAATCACCCGGCCGCGCTCACCGTCGAGGATCAGTTCGGTGCCGTTGTCGAGGGTCATCACCCGCTCGCCGGCGCCCACCACCGCGGCGATCCCCAGTGCCCGGGCGAGGATCGCGCTGTGCGAGGTGGCCCCGCCACGGGCGGTGAGCAGGCCGCGCACCTTGCTGGTATCGAGCTGGGCGACATCGGAGGGGCCGACATCCTCCATCACCAGGATGTAGGGCGTCTCCGGCGGGGTCGGCATCTCCACCCCGCACAGCAGGCTCAGCACGCGGCGGCCGACGTCGCGCAGGTCGGCGGCACGCTCGGCGAGCAACCGGTCGGCGAGGACTTCCTGGGCCCGCGCCGCGGTATCCACCGCCTGCCACCAGGCCGCCTCGGCGGAGAGCCCGTCGCGGATCCCCTCGAAGGCGGCCTCGTGAAGCTCGGGGTCGTCGAGCATCTCTTCGTGCATCGACAGGATCTCGGCGACCTCGCCGCCCTTGGCCTGACGGATCAGTACCCCGAGCTGATCGGCCGCCCCGGCCAGCGCCGCTTCCAGCCGGGCCTTCTGGGCCGCGGCATCGCCGGCGCGCTCGCCGGTCAGCTCACGGGCGCGTTCGGGATACTCGAAGCGCGGCAGGCGCATCACGAAGGCCGGGGCGATGGCCATGCCCGGCGAGGCGGCCACCGCCGGATGCGGGGTATCCGCCGGCAGCGGCTCCACCACCGCGGTGGGCTGCTGGATATCGTCGACGTCGCGACGCTCCTCGAACGGCGCCACCTTCTCGCCGAGCCCGTCGCGAACCGCCTCGGCCAGCGCCTGGACGGCCGCCGCGGCGCCTTCGCCCTCGGCGGAGAACACCAGCGTCTGGCCACGCCGCGCGCCGAGGCCGATGACCTTGGTCAGGCTCGCCGCCGAGACCGCCTCGGCGCTGCCCTCGAGCAGCCGCACCTTGACCGGCAGCCCCTGCTCGCGAGCGACCTGCACCAGTTGCTTGGCCGGCCGGGCGTGCAGGCCATGGGCATTGAGGACCCGGGCCCGCCGCGTCTCGGCCGCCGCGGACTCACCGGAAAGCCGCGCCAGCACGGTGGCGGCGTCGGCATCGGCGAGCGATTCGCCCTCGCCGCTGTCGAGCAGCCCGGCCAGGCGGTCGAGCAGCCCCAGGTGCGCGTCGCCCTGCCCGGCCAGGCAGAACACGCCATTGACCGGCCCCAGCGGGCCGCTGAAGGCGCGCTCGGGGGTCGCCAGCGACAGTGCCGGTACCTGCACGCCACGGCTACTGCTAGCCAGCCACAGCCCCTGACCGAGGGCGACCGGCTCCTGCTCGACGATCGCCGCGATGTATTCGCCGTCCACGCAACCCGCCTGACGCAGCCTGGCGGCGCCAGCCAGGGCCAGCTCGAAGCGGTCGCGGGCGGGCACGTTGAGACACAGGGTGTCATTGTCGACCCGCGCCACCACCGGCGCCTTGGAAAGCTGGGCGATCACCTCGGCGGCCGTGTCGGCCCGGGCGAGGCGCTGGGCGACGCCCTCGCGGTCGAGCACGTGGGTCAGCGCGCGCAGGATGTCCAGATGCTCGTCGCTCTGGGCGGCGATGGTCACCAGCACGTGGACCCGGTTGCCGTCGTGCCACTCGACCCCGGCGGGAAACTGCAGCACGCGCACCCCGGTCTCCAGCACTTGTTCGCGGCTGGCCGGCGTGCCGTGGGGAATGGCGATGGCATTGCCCAGGTAGGTCGACGACTGCGCCTCGCGCTCGTGCAGGCCGTTACGGTACTCGGGGGTCGCACGACCGGCGTCGACCAGCGACTGGGCGGCCTGATCGAGGGCGTCGCGCCAGTCGTCGGCCCGACAGCCGAGCAGCACGTCATCGGGTTGGAGCGTCAGCATCTCAAGTCTCCTCGCTGCACATCGGGGGTGACTGTTCGAGTCTAGTTGCGATGCCTTGTGCAACGAAGCTGAATCGTGTCACCTTGTTCATGGCGCCATGCTGAAACGATCCACTCGATTTGGCAAGCGGCTCGACCTACGACCTTAGCAGGGGGCGGGGGCCGCGCCTCTCTCGTAGAATGTTCCCCGACACCCCCGGGAGGTGCACGGCCTCCCCAACGACGGAGCCGAACGCAGACCATGGCCATGACTCTCGCCGAAATCGCCCGCCTCGCCGGCGTCTCGCGCACCACCGCGAGCTACGTGATCAATGGCAAGGCCGAGGAGCGGCGCATCAGCCGCGAGACAGTCGAGCGGGTGATGGACATCGTCGACCGCCACCAGTACCGCGTCGACGCCCAGGCCGCCGCGCTGCGCCGCGGCCAGAGTCGCACCCTGGGACTGATCATCCCCGACCTGGAGAACGCCAGCTACGCGCGGCTGGCCAAGTGTCTCGAGCGCGGCGCCCGCGAGCAGGGCTTCCAGTTGTTGATCGCCGGCTCCGACGACGAGCCCGACACCGAGCGCGAACTGGCCCGGGCCCTGCGCGCCCAGCGCTGCCAGGCGCTGATCGTCGCCACCAGTCTCGCCGCCGACGATCCCTTCTACGTCGAAATGATGGCCGGCGGGCTGCCGATCATCGCGGTGGACCGTGCCCTCGACCCGTCGCGCTTCGTGTGCATCCTCAGCAACAACGTCGCCGCCGCCGAGGCCCTGACCGGCTCGGTGATCGACGATTCGATCCGCCGCATCGCCTGGTTCGATGCGGTGGGCGAGCTGTCGATGACCCAGGAGCGCCGCCGCGGTTTCCAGCGCGCCCTGGTCGGCCACGACAGCGAACCGTGGGTGTACACCGCCGCACGCTACGACCGGGTCGACGGCGCGGCCCTGATGCGCCGGCTGCTCGACGAGCGGGGCCGTCCGGACGCCCTGGTGACCGCGTCCTACACGCTGCTCGACGGCGCCCTCGACGTACTGCTCGATCGTGGCGGCCTGCCGGAAGACCTGCGCCTGGCGACCTTCGGCGACGCCCGATTGCTCGATTTCCTGCCGCAACCGGTCAACGCCCTGCCCCAGGACCATGCGCGCATCGCCGAACTCACCCTGGCTCGGGCCCTGGCGGCGGCACGCGGCGACTACCACCCCGGGGTCGACATGGTCGAGCGCTCGCTCCACGACCGCCGGGCCAGGAAGGCGACTCACCCGACGGTTTCGTGACCGGCGACATTGACCCCGCCACGAGTCGGTGACCACGCTTGCTTCAGGTGTTCCGACCCGCGAAGGAGCCAGCCATGAACGACCTGCCACTGCGGGACCGCCGCGATGCCGGCGAACGTCTCGCCAAGCGGCTACGGGGCAACGTCGACGCCTCGGCCCTGGTACTCGGCCTGCCGCGCGGCGGCGTGCCGGTCGCCGCCGAGATCGCCCATGCCCTGGGTGCCGCGCTCGACGTGATGGTGGTGCGCAAGCTGGGCGTGCCGGGCCACGAGGAGTTCGCCATGGGCGCCATCGCCAGCGGCGGCGTGCAGGTCCTCGACGAGCCGTTGATCCACCGGCTGGGGCTCGACGATCGGGCCCTGCAAACGGTCGTCGCCCGCGAGCAGCGGGAACTCGAGCGACGCGAGCGCGCATTTCGCGGCGAGCGGCCCTATCCCTCGCTGGCCGGCCGGCAAGTGATCCTGGTCGACGACGGCATCGCCACCGGGGCGACCATGCGCGCGGCGATTCGCGCCGTACGCCGGCTGGGCGCCGAGTACTGCATCCTGGCGGTGCCGGTGGCCGCGCCCGACAGCCTCGAGGCGTTGCGTCCCGAGGTCGATCGCGTCGAATGCCTGGCCGCACCGGCGGACTTCAGTGCGGTGGGTCAGTGGTACCGGCACTTCGATCAGACCGGCGACGACGAGGTGCGCGCCTGCCTGCGCGAGCAGGGGGACACTCAGCCGCCGCAGGCATGAACGGCCCGACGATGGCCAGGCGCCAGGCGGGGCGCTAAGCTGGACGCTTTCGGCCACGACCCGCCGCGGCCTTTCTCGTGCCTCAGGCATTGCCTGAAAAAGTCGGCGAGCGAAGGTCAGACAAGGCAAAAATCAGTGAAAAAGCGGAGTTTATGGGGTGTAAATGAGCATTTTGAGCTGATTTTTAACGCAGTATGGCCGAGCGCAGGCAGTTTTCAGACAATGCCTGCCCGGCTCGCGCAGGGACGCATACCCTTGGATTCCACGACAGATTCATTGCCGGACGTACTGGCCGGCCCGTTGTTGCGCCGCACCGAGCCCGGCGGCGTGACGCTCTGGCTGGTCGCCAGCCGGGCTCTCGACCTCACGTTGACGCTGTATCCCGGCGACGCCCCCGCCGAGTGCCACACACTCGACGCGGCCGCCTGTCGGCGCCTGCGCCTGGGCACCCGGGCCTGGGTCCATTTGATTCACGTCGTGCCGGACACGCCCCTGCCCTGCGACGAGCGCATCGGCTACGACCTGCACATCGTCGACGCCGACGGCAACCGCCGGGGTATCGCCGACTGGGCGCCGCACCTGCTCTACCCCGGACAGGCCCACCCCGACTTCGTGATCCGTGGGCGTATCGACGCGCTGCTGCACGGCTCCTGCCGGCGCCCCCACCACCCCGCCGGCGATGGCATGGCGCGTGCCGACCGCTGGTTCGCCGAGCATCGCGACGAACCGCACGAGCGCCCGGCCCTGCTGATGCTCACCGGCGACCAGATCTACGCCGACGACGTCGCCGGCCCCATGCTGGTCGCCATTCACGCCCTGATCCGGCGCCTGGGCCTCTACGGCGAAACCCTCGAGGGCGCGGTAGTCGGCGACAGCGACGCCCTCTTCGCGCACCCCGACACCTACTACCATCGCGAGCGCCTGCTGCCCGAGTTCGAGTCCAACGAGGCGTTGCGCGAGCGCTTCTTCGGTGGCGTCAACAAGCCCATCTTCACCACCGCCAACGCCTCCAATCACCTGATCACCTTCGCCGAAGTCCTCGCCATGTACCTGCTGGTCTGGTCGCCGGTGCCCTGGCGGCTGATCGCCCCTGAGCGGCCTCACCTCGACGCGACCGAGGCGGCGCGCTACGCCGACGAACAAGCGGTGATCGAGGCGTTCGTCGCCGACCTGCCCGCCACCGCACGCCTTCTCGCGCAACTGCCGACGCTGATGATCTTCGACGATCACGACGTCACCGACGACTGGAACCTGACCGCGGCCTGGGAAGAAACCGCCTACGGCCATCCCTTCTCGCGGCGGATCATCGGCAATGCGCTGCTCGCCTACCTGCTCTGCCAGGGCTGGGGCAACGCGCCTGAGCAGTTGGCCGGGCCCATGACAGCGCTCGAGGCCCTGCTCGCCAACGTCGACGACGCCGGCCTGCCAGCGGCCGAGCACGATCGCGTGGCGGGCGAGTTGCTGCGTTTCGAGGGCTGGGGCTACACGCTGGCGAGCTCGCCCAGGCTGGTGGTGCTGGACACCCGCACGCGGCGCTGGCGCAGCGAGCGCGCGCGTCACCGCCCCTCGGGGCTGATGGACTGGGAAGCGCTCAGCGAATTCCAGCAGGAGCTGCTCGACGAAGCCTCGGTGATCGTGGTCTCGGCGGCGCCGATCTTCGGCGTCAAGCTGATCGAGGGCATCCAGCGCGTCTTCACCTGGTTCGGCAAGCCGCTGCTGGTCGACGCGGAGAACTGGATGGCGCATCGCGGGGCGGCGAGCGTGATGCTCAACATCTTTCGCCACCGCCGGACGCCGGGCAACTACGTGATCCTCTCCGGCGACGTGCACTACTCCTTCGTCTACGAGGTGCGCCTGCGCCAGCGCGAGCATGGTCCGCACATCTGGCAGGTCACCAGCAGCGGGCTGAAGAACACCTTTCCCGACACCCTGCTCGACTGGTTCGATCGCCTCAACCGCTGGCTGTACGCTCCCTGGTCGCCGCTCAACCTCTTCACCAAGCGTCGCCGGATGCACGTCCGCCCGCTGGTCCCGGATCGCGCCAAGGCCGGCGAGCGGTTGTGGAACGCCTCGGGTATCGGCTACGTACGCCTCGACGACCGCGGGCGCCCCCGCGACGTGGTGCAACTGGGCAGCGACGGCCGCGACACCGGGTTCCACTGAATTCCGCGGCGCTCAGCGCCGGGCACCGGCAGGGCCGCTCCGCCGCAGGGTCCCGAGCGTCTCGTCGAGGGTGCGTCGCAGGGTGTCGATGCGCTGTCGACGCGCCGCCTCGCCCAGTTGGGCCACCTGCCTTTCCAGCGCGCCTGCGAGTGCCGCCACACGCCGCAACCCCAGCCCCGACGACTCCCCCTTGAGCAGATGCGCCTGGCGGCGCAGGGCGTCATCGTCGCCGGCCATCAGGGCCGCATCCAGGCGTGCCAGGCGTTCGGGCACCTGAGCGCGAAACAGCTGGACCAACTCCTCCAGCCCCTCGCGACCCAGCGAGCGCTCGAACTCGGCGAGCAGATGACGATCGACCAGCACGTCGTTCGCCGCCTCGGCGCCCGCCGACTCGGTGGGCGCCGAGGCGGCGTCGCCGAGATAGCGACGCAACAGACGCTCGAGCTGGTCGGGCAGGATCGGCTTGGTCAGGTAACCGTCCATGCCCGCCGCCAGGGCCCGCGACTTCTCGCCCTCCAGCGCGCCGGCGGTCATGGCGACGATGGGTACCTGACCCGCTGCCCCCGCGAGCTGCCGGATGCGCCGGGTGGCGGCGATACCGTCCATGCCGGGCATCTGCATGTCCATGAAGATCAGGTCGTAGCCGCCCCGGGCGGCCATCTCGACCGCGCTCCGGCCATCCTCGGCCACCTCGGCCTCGAGACCGAAACGCTCGAGCATGGCGACCGCTACCTGGCGGTTGACGGGGTTGTCCTCGGCGACCAGCAGGCGCCCCGCCAGCCCCGCCTCGTGGCGTTCGGGAAACAGCGCGGGCGCGGGCGCCGACACCGCCGAGGCGTCGGCGGCTTCGAGCGGTAGTTCGAACCAGAAGCGACTGCCCTGGTGCTCGCGACTCTCGAAACCGATGTCGCCGCCCATCGCCGTGACCAGCCGCTTGCAGATCGCCAGTCCCAGGCCCGAACCACCGTAGCGGCGCGCCGTCGAGGCGTCCCCCTGACGGAACGGCTCGAACAGCACATCGCGACGCTCGGCGGGAATGCCGCAACCGGTGTCGCTGACCTCAAAACGCACCCGGCCCTCCCCGCAAGCCCCGACGCTGAGCCTCACCTCGCCGACGGCCGTGAACTTCAGCGCATTGGAGAGCAGGTTGAGCAGGATCTGGCGCAGCCGCCCGGCATCGCCGCTGAGACACGGGGGCAGCGCGGGATCGATGTCGCGTTCGAGGCGGACCGGCGAGTCCTCCAGGCGCGGCGTGAAGAGCTGTATCACGCTGTCGATGCAGCGGGTCAGATCGAAGGCCTCGACCTCCAGCTCGAGTCGGCCGGCCTCGATCTTGGAGAAGTCGAGGATGTCGTTGATCAGACTGAGCAGGATCTCGGCGCTTTCGTGAATGGTGCGCGCGTAGTGCCGCGAGCGCGGATCGCGCTGACGATCCAGCAGCAGTGCACTCATGCCGATCACCCCGTTGAGGGGAGTCCGGATCTCGTGGCTGACGATCGCCAGGAAGTCCGACTTGGCGCGGCTCGCCGACTCGGCACGCCGCGCGGTGACCTCGAGTTCTCGACTGAGCGTTTCCAGGGTACGTCGCGAGGCGTCGTTGTCGCGCGCCTCCTGGAACAGGAAGCGCACCACCACCAGCGTCGCCAGGCTCATCAGCACGATCAGCGCCAGCAACAGCGTGTAGAGCTTGAACATCGTCTCGCGGGCAGTGGTCTTGGTCTGGGCGAAGTGCTCGTTGATCGCCATCACCAGGCGCTGGGTGTCCCCGCCGAGCGCATGAAAGCGTTCCTGCAGCCGATCGATGACGGCCGGCGTCAGGGTCTCCAGGGAGCGGATGTCGTCGTCGAGCCGCGCGACCCGGTCGAGAATCGGCGCGATCAGCCCGTCGACCGTGGGTATCGCGTGAATCAGGTCGCCGATCTGTCCATCCCGCAGCAACTGGGTACGACTGTAGAGCAGGTCGAAGCTCAGGCGCAGCTCGTCGAGATCCTCGGTCGAGCCCGGTCGGCTGCGCAACAGTTGGCTCCTGAGTTCCACGGTCTCGCGGTCGAGCTTGTAGGCGACCCAGCCGGCGTCGCTGCCGATCATCGGCACCAGGCTGCCCTGGCGCCAGAAGATCAGGCTGACCACGCCGAGCGCGGTGACGAAGCAGAACACCGCGGCGACCGCGCCCAGTTTGAGTCGCAGGGGGTAATGCACGCTAATCTCCCGGTATCAGGCCCGCGGGCCTACTCCACCTCGATGCTGACGACCTGCCAGACGCTGCGAAAGCGGATCTTCTCGGTCTGCAGTTCGGGCTTGGCGTCGAACGGATAGAGCACGAAGAGCGGCCCGAAACTGCGCACCGACATCGGCTTGCCGTCGCGCTCCAGGGCCAGCAGCACGTCGTAGTCGTAGAAGTCGCTGGCCGGCAGTTCGGAGACGTAATCGTTGAGCGCCTTGACGCGCAGCACCTTGCCCTTGGCGCCCACCCGATCCAGCAGGTCGCGGCCCAACGGGCCGGCAAAGTGCGAGACGCCGTCGGTCCAGGGCGTGTGAGTCGCGACCGTGTGCAATCCCAGGTCGTTCAGCATCGCCGCATCGAAGCGAGCCTCGTCGCCGACATTGGTCCGGGTGATGTTGCCCGAGACGGTCAGGATCACCCGACCCGTGGGCTTCGGCAGTGGCGTCGCCGACCAGGCCGGCGCCCCCATCCCCATGAGCAACAGCAGTGCCAACAGCAAGCGCGGAAAATGGCGCATGGCGAGCCTCGTTATGCAGTCTTGTGGAGCCCGGCTCCGTCCGTCGGGCCGTCTCGGCCTGGCCGCCGGTCCGCTATGACACCGCGTGTCTCGCGGCTGCCAGGCAGCGCCTAAATGGAGGTCGCGCGGGTCTCCAGCACCTCGACCGGCGCCCCGACGATCAGTTCCCCCGTGTTGAGCGCGATCAGATTCTGGCCGAAAAGGACCTTGCCGTCGGCCCCGCGCCGATAGCCGGCCAGGGTGCGCAACGGTTCGCCCCGAGCCTGGAAGGTCCCGGTCGTCGGGTCGACGGTGATCATCTTGCAGCGCGCGCAGGGCGTATCGACGCGAAACTCGACCTCGCCGATGCGAATCCGCGCCCAGGCGTCCTCGGCGTGGGCGGCGGTTCCCGCCACCACCAGGTTGGGTCGGAACTGGATCATCCGCTGCGGCGCGTCCATCCGCGCGTTGAGTGCCTCCAGCGAGGCCTGCGAGATCAGCATCAGCGGATAGCCGTCGGCGAAACTCACCCGGCGCTGCAGCGACTCGCGATAGCGCGGCGACGTCGCACCCAGCCACAACAGCCTGACCGGCTCGCCGAGGATCTCGCTGAACCAGGCATCGAGTGCCGACTCGGTCGTCACGGCGGCGAACGTATCGCCCCATACCGCGGTGGTGAACGACTCCCGGGCGAAGCGGGTCTCGCGGGCTTCGATCGACCCGGCCTCGGGGTGATGGAGGTCCAGCCCGCCGTTGACCGGCTCGACAATGACACGCTGCAACGCCGGATGGGTACGCGCGGTGACGAAGCGACCGTCCGGCCGGGCCAGCATGTAGCGGCGGTCACCATCGAGCCCCTCCTCGCTCACCAGGGCTCGCGTCAACGACCGGGCGGCGGTGGATTTCACGGGATAACGGTATATCTCGGAAAGACGCGCTAGCGTCTGGGTATCGCTCATGAGCGTTCCTGGTAAAAAAGCATGGGGCAGCGTCGCTGCCCCATCATAGCGTCTGGCGACGCGTTGTCATCTCGATCCGCCGATCACGGCGCACCCGCCGGCCCGTTCAGCGCACGACCATCACCGAGATGCCGGCGTGATGCACCACATGCTCGGCATTGGGGCCGATCAGCAGATCGGCCAGCTTGCGCTTGTTGTGGGACGCCATGACGATCAGATCGGCACCGATCGAGCGGGCGCTTTCGACGATTCCCTCGTAGGGCGAGCCCTCGGCGACGATGCACTGCGTGGAGACGTCCTCGGGCACGTGCTCGGCGACGAAGCGATGCTGCGCCTCGGAGAGCGCTCGACGGGCCTTCTCGCTGAAGTCTTTCGGGAAGAAACTGCCCACCAGCGGCATGTGGTAGTCCGGCAGCACGGTGACCACGTGCAGGCTGGCCCCGAAGGTCCGGCACAGGGCGAGCGCCGTGGGCAACGCCCGCTCCCAGGAGGCCGGTTCGTTCATGTCGATGGGCAAGACGATCTTCTGGTACATGCGATCCCCCTATACGGCCGGTGCCGGCGTGGACGAGCCCCGCCGACGACGCTGCTGCAACAGCACCACCAGGACGAATACCGCCAGCCCCGGAATCCACATCCACTCCTTGGCCCAACGCTCGACCGGCGCCTTGACCGAGACGATCTGCTGGTCGAACTCGAAACCCAGTTCCTCCGCCTGGCTGCCGAAGGTGGTCATGTCGACCAGCGTCTTGCCGTCCTCCTGCATCAGTTGCAGGCCCAGGTTATCCATGCGCTCGGTGCCGGTGGCGCCCTCCGGCGCGGGGATCAGCACGAAGAAGCTGGTCGGGTTGCCATAGGCATCCACGCCGTCGACCTGGACACGCAGGTTGTCGCCCTTGCCCAGATTGCCGAGCGCTTGTTCGAACTGCGCCGGCGGCACGTCGCGATACGGGTCGTGGATCATGTCCATCCAGAACCCGGGGCGGAACAGCGTGAAGGCCACCAGCAGCAGCAGCACGCTCTCGTACCAGCGACTCTTGACCAGCATGAAGCCCTGGGTCGCCGCGGCGAAGATCAGCATCGCCAGCGTGGCGACGACGAAGATCAGCAGCCCGTGCCAGAGGTCGACGTCGATCAGCAGCAGGTCGGTGTTGAAGATGAACAGAAACGGCAAGGCCGCGGTGCGCAGGCTGTAGTAGAACGCCTGAAAGCCGGTGCGGATCGGGTCGCCCCCCGAGACCGCCGCCGCGGCGAACGAGGCCAGCCCCACCGGCGGCGTGACATCGGCCATGATGCCGAAGTAGAACACGAACAGGTGCACGGCGATCAGCGGCACCAGCAGGCCGTTCTGCTGCCCCAGCGAGACGATCACCGGCGCCAGCAGCGCCGAGACCACGATGTAGTTGGCGGTGGTCGGCAGCCCCATGCCCAGGATCAGGCTGAGCAGCGCGGTGAGCAGCAGCATCAGCATCAGATTGCCCATCGACAGCGTCTCGACCAGATCGGCCAGCACCAGGCCGACGCCGGTCTGCGCCACCGCCCCGACGATGATCCCCGCCGTCGCCGTGGCGATGCCGATGCCGATCATGTTGCGCGCCCCGTCGACCAGGCCGCTCCACAGGTCGACGAAGCCGGCACGGATGTCGCTGGCCATGTCACTGTGCCCCCGGAAGACCGCCATGATCGGCCGCTGGGTGACGATGATGAAGATCATGAACACCGTGGCCCAGAAGGCCGAAAGGCCCGGCGAGAGGCGTTCGACCATCAGACACCACACCAGCACGATCACCGGCAGGATGTAGTGCAGGCCGACCATCACCGTGGGGCGGGTCCGGGGCAGCCTGACCACTTCCTCGTTGGGATCGTCCTCCTCGAGTTCGGGATAGTTCGAGCCGACCTTGAGCAGCCCCACGTAGACCAACGCCAGGACGACGGAAACCACCCAGGGCGTGGCCTCGCCGAGCACCGGCTTGAGCCAGCCCAGCCCGTAATAGACGACGAACGACAGCGCCATCAGCGCCAGCAGGCCGGTCAGGAAACCGATCACCTTGTTGAGCAGCGGCTTGACCGGATTGCTGCTCTCGAGCCCCTTCATGCCCGCCTTCATGGCTTCGAGGTGAACGATGTAGACCAGGGCGATGTAAGAGATCAACGCCGGGAGAAAGGCGTGCTTGATCACCTCGACGTAGGAGATGCCCACGTATTCGACCATCAGGAAGGCCGCAGCGCCCATCACCGGCGGCATGATCTGGCCGTTGACCGACGAGGCCACCTCGACCGCCCCGGCCTTCTCGGCGGAGAATCCCACCCGTTTCATCATCGGGATGGTGAAGGTGCCGGTGGTCACCACGTTGGCGATCGACGAGCCGGAGATCAGCCCGGTCATGCCCGAGGCGACCACCGCCGCCTTGGCCGGACCGCCCTTGTAGTGGCCGAGCAGCGAGAAGGCCACCTTGATGAAGTAGTTGCCGGCACCGGCCTTGTCGAGCAGCGCGCCGAACAGCACGAACAGGAACACGAAGCTGGTCGACACGCCCAGCGCGATGCCGAACACCCCCTGGGTGGTCAGCCACTGGTGGTTGGCCAGCCCCTCGAAGCTCACCCCGCGGTGCGCCAGCATGCCCGGCATGTAGGGGCCGGCCAGCGAGTAGACGAGGAACACGATGGCCACGATCATCAGCGGCGGGCCCAGCGCGCGGCGGGTCGCCTCGAGCAGCAGCAGCACGCCCACCACGGCGACCACCACGTCCTGAGTGATGGGGTTGCCGGGACGCTGGGCGAGCTGATCGTAGAACAGATAGAGATAGGCGGCGGCCCCGGCCGCCAGTATCGCCATGATCCAGTCGCTCACCGGAACCCGGTCGCGCGGCGAACGCTTGAGCGCCGGATAGGCGAGATAGGCCAGGAACATGGCGAAGGCCAGGTGAATGGAGCGCGCCTCGGTGGCACTGAAGACCCCGAAGCGCAGAATGAAGGGAAGCGGCGAGGCAATCCACAACTGGAACAGCGACCAGGCGGCCGCGCCACCCAGGAGAATCTTCTGTGGCGCACCGCCCAGCTTGCGCGATCCGGTATCGCTGGAAGCGACCAGATCCTCCAGATCCTGGGAGCTGGCGGATGCCGACGTGTTGTTTTCAGCCATGACAATGCCCTGTGAGACCAACACCCCGCCGCTGATCACCGCCGTGGGGAAGGGTGTCGACTGCGTCTAAGTGTAGGCGTCGCGGCGACGCCCGATAACCAAAGATGCGCGACTGCCCCAGGGCAGCCGCGCATCATGAGCAAGGCGGGATGCTTCCCGGGCTCAGTCGATCCAGCCACGCTCCTTGTAGTAGCGGGCCGCGCCTTCGTGCAGCGGTGCGGTCAGACCGTCGCTGATCATCTGTTCGGGCTCGAGGTTGGCGAATGCCGGATGCAGCTTCTTGAAGCGGTCGAAGTTCTCGAACACCGCCTTGACGGTCTGGTAGACCGTATCGGCATCGGTGTCGGCATCGGTGACCACGGTCGCCTTCACGCCGAAGGTCTCGACGTCGTCAGGATTCCCCTTGTACAGACCGCCGGGGATGGTGACCTTGGAGTAGTAGGGATACTTCTCGACCAGCGAATCGACGGCGTCGCCGGTCAGCGGGATCAGCTTGGCATCGACCGTGGTGGTCGCTTCCTGGATCGAGCCGTTGGGATGGCCGACCACATAGACCATGGCGTCGATGTTGTTGTCCGCCAGCGCGGAGGCCTGCTCGGCGGCGGTCAGCTCGGAGGCCAGCGAGTAGACGCCGGTATCCCAGCCCTTGGCGTCCATCAGCACTTCCATGGTGGCGCGCTGGCCGGAGCCCGGGTTGCCGATGTTGACACGCTTGCCCTTGAGATCATCGAGTGTCTCGATGCCCGAGTCGGCGCGGGCCAGCAGGGTCAGCGGCTCGCCATGCATCGAGAACACCGAACGCAGTTCCTTGAACGGCTCCTCGAAGGTGCCCTCGCCGTTGTAGGCACGGTAGGCGACGTCGGACTGGGCGACGCCCATGTCCAGTTCGCCGGACATGATGCCGTTGATGTTGGCCACCGAACCGCCGGTGGACGGCGCGTTACACTTGATGTTGGCGTCGTCGACCCGGTTGACCATGCGGCAGATCGACTGACCGACCACATAGTAGACGCCGGTCTGGCCGCCGGTACCGATGGTGATGAAGTTCTGCTGTGCCTGGGCGGCGGGTGCGGCGCCCAGGGTCGCGGCTCCCAGCAGGGCGCCGGAGAACAGTGCGGATAGCAAGTGGCGTTTCATGCAAGACACCTCTTCTTGAGTTTGTTGTCACGGGTTCACGTCCCGAGGCGCGTGCCGGCTTTCCAGACGGGCTCGGAAAGCGCTCGGGCGGTGTGCCCCCGATACGACGCCATGCTCACCGCCTGCCCGCTGCGATACGATGGCGTCGCCTTCCGTCAAGCGTAGTTCAGCCCAGCGTTTACAGGGCGTTTGCCTCAACCGATCCGATTTTTCGGGAAGGGTCAGTTAAGCGGTTGTGATCATACAATATTTTTTCC
Organism: Modicisalibacter coralii; assembly: GCF_004117855.1. Taxonomy (GTDB): domain Bacteria; phylum Pseudomonadota; class Gammaproteobacteria; order Pseudomonadales; family Halomonadaceae; genus Modicisalibacter; species Modicisalibacter coralii. The sequence goes on along the minus strand of NZ_QWBW01000022.1, from coordinate 47,671 downwards.
CGCCTTGAAGCCACCTGACAGAACTTCCCGCTACCTGATTGCCAGGTTCGTCGGCGATCGGCCCGACGAGTGGTCGGCGCCCCGAGACGCACGCCAGAGACGGCCCCGCCGCTCACTCCCCTGCCCCGGCCGTGCTCGATGCCCCGGGGCGAACGCACCCGCCGCCGGGCCGACTCAGAGAACGCGCGCCGCCGTCTCGAAATCCAGGCGCGGCCCGCGCGGGTAGAGCTCGTCGGCGTCGCCGTAACCCAGGTTAACCAGGAAGTTGCTGCGCCAGCGACCCTCCGGGAAGAACTCGGCGTCCACGCCGGCGCGATCGAAACCGCTCATCGGTCCGCAATCCAGTCCCAGCAGCCGCGCCGCCAGAATCAGGTAACCGCCCTGCAACGAACCGTTGCGAAAGGCGTTCTCCTCGGCGCTCGCCGGGGCACCGGCGAACATCTCGCGAGCATCGGCCTTGACCGGAAACTGTTCGGGCAGGTGCTCGTAGAACTGTGTGTCGTAGGCGACGATCACGGTGACCGGCGCCTGCTCGGTCTGCGCCCGGTTGCCCTCGGCGACCCTCGGCAGCAAGCGTGCCTTGGCCGCGGGGCTGGTGACGAACACGAAGCGCCCGGGCTGCGAGTTCATCGAGGTCGGTGCCCACTTGAGCAGCTCGTAGAGCTGCCTCAGGGTCGCTTCGTCCACCGGGCGCTGCGGCTGAAAGGCGTGATGGGTCCGTGCCGAGAGAAAGGCCTGCTCCAGCGCCTGCTGATCGACGGTCGATGACATGCCGACGGCTCCTTTGCGAAGTGAGAATCAACGACTATAAGGAAGGCATTGGCGAAATCCTAGCTGGCTAAGGACATCCCCATGCACCGACAGACAATCCGCGCGGCCGTGGCCGGTCGCTCAGGCGCGCGCTGGCGGTTGGAAACGCTCGAACTCGACGCGCCCCGCGACGATGAAATCCTCGTCAGGATTCATGCCTGCGGGATCTGCCATACCGACCTCGACATGGCCGCGAGCTGCCCGACGCCCAGCGTGCTGGGGCACGAGGGCGCGGGTATCGTCGAGGTGGTGGGGCGCGATGTCGACGATCTCGCCCCCGGCGACGCCGTGGTGCTGAGCTTCGCCGCCTGCGGGGCGTGCGCGGCCTGCCGCGCCGGGCATCCCGCCGACTGCGCCCATTTCATGACCCTCAATTTCGCCGGCACCCGGCTGGATGGCAGCAACGCCCTGAGCGACGGCGTGCGAGGGCACTTCTTCGGCCAGTCGGCGTTCGCCACCCATGCGCTGGCCGCGCGACGCAATGCCGTGCGCGTCGATCGCGAACTCGACCTGGCGCTGGTCGCCCCGCTGGGCTGCGGGCTGCAGACCGGCGCCGGCACGGTGGTCAACTCCCTGGCGCTGGCCGCCGGCGAGGGGCTGGCGATCGTCGGCGCCGGCGCGGTGGGGCTGGGGGCACTACTGGCGGCGAACATCGTCGGCGCCGAGCCGCGCGTGGTGATCGAGCCGCTCGCCGAGCGCCGCGAGCTGGCCGCCTCACTGGGCGCGACCCGCACCCTGGCGCCCGAGGCGGCACTGGCGGGCGGGATGCGTGACGCCTTTCCCGCCGGCGCGCCGGCGCTGATCGACACGGCCGGGGATGCCGCCATCTTCGCCGCCATCCCCGGGTGGCTGGCCGCCGATGGCCGCGTGGCCTGGCTCACCGGCGCCGCGGGCGGCGGCCTGGAGCCGGGTCAGCAGGGCCACTCGGTGATCCAGGGCGACGCCGACCCGCAGCGCTTCATCCCCTGGCTGCTCGATGCACATCGCCGTGGCGACTTTCCCCTCGAGCGTCTGATCACGCGCTACCCCTTCGAGGCCATCGAGGCGGCGGCCGAGGACGCCGAGGCCGGCCGGGTGATCAAGCCGGTGTTGGTCATGGATACCTAGCGAGTTTATCCACCTAGAGGCTCTCAGAGGGTGTTTACAAAATGCCTGCGCTCGACAATACGGCGTTAAAATCGGCCTCAAAATGCTCATTTACTCTGTGTAAACTCCGCTTTTTCGGCCGATTTTGCCTTGTCTTGCCTTCGCTCGCCTAATTTGTAAACACCCTCTCAGACGTTGTAGCCCAGCACGCCCGGCAACCACAGGGCGATCGGCGGAAACAGCGCCACCAGCAGCAGCGCCACCGCCATGGCGGCGACGAACACCAGCGCCCAGCCCAGGGTCTGCTCGAGGCGGATGCCCGCCACCTCGGTGGTGACCATCAGGTTGACCGCCACCGGCGGCGTGTACTGACCGATGGCGATGTTCATCGCCAGCAGGATGCCGAACCACACCGGATTCCAGCCGAAATGCTGCATCACCGGGATCAGGATCGGCATCAGGATCAGATAGATCGAGATGGCATCCAGCAGCATCCCGGCGAGCAGCACCGCGATCATGATCAGGGCGAGCAGCACCGCACCGTTGTCGGACAGGGTGATCAGCCATTCGGCGAGATGACGGAACGTCCCCAGCATGGTGCCTGCCCAGGCGAAGATCCCCGCCAGGGCGATGATCAGCATCACCACCCCGGAGATCGTCGCCGCCTCGCCGATCAACCGCCAGAGTTCGCGCCAGTCGAGCTCACGGGTGAGGAACACCCCCACCACCACGCCGTAGGCCACCGCCGCGACGGCGGCCTCGGTGGGTGTGAACAGGCCGCTACGCAACCCGCCGAGGATCAATACCGGGGCGAACAGTGCGGGAATCGCCTGACGGAAGCTCGCCCCCAGCGCCGGTCGCTCGACGGCGTCGGGGGCTTCCCAGCCGTAACGCCGCGACAGCCAGAACGCCGGCAGCAGCAGCGCCACGCCGGCCAGAATGCCGGGAAACAGTCCCGCGGCGAACAGCGCGCGCAGGTCGACGCCCGGCACCACGATCGAATAGAGGATCAGCGCCACCGACGGCGGAATCAGGATCGCCGTGGAGGCCGAGGCGGCGATCAGTGTCGCCGAGAACGGCTTGGGGTAGCCGGCGCGGGTCATGCTGGGCAGCATCACCATCGCCACCGCCGCGGCATCCGCCGGGCCCGAGCCGCTCATGCCGCCCATGATCAGACAGACCAGTACCGCGACCAGCGCCAGCCCGCCGTGACGGGGGCCGATCAACGCCTGGGCGAAGCGCACCAGCCGCGCGGCGACACCGGCGCGTTCGAAGATCAAGCCGGTGAGGATGAACAGCGGAATGGCGATCAGCGGGTACTTGGCGATGCTGTTGTAGGTGTTGGTGCCCAGCGTCGCCAGCATCTCCGGCGAGAGTCCGGTGACGATCCCCACCGCCCCGGCCAGGCCCAGCGAGAAGGCCACCGGTACGCCGGCCAGCAACAGCAGCCCGAAGCTGGCGATCATCAGCAGATCAGGACTCATCGGCGAGCCCTCCGCGCAAGCGATCGAGGGTCTGCTGAACCAGCCGCACGAGCATCAACAGAGACAACACCGGCAGCCACACCAGGTACCACCATTGCGGCACGCCGAGCCCCGGCGACAGCGATTGCCAGTGATACTCCTGCCAGGCCATCTGCGCGCCGTAACCGGTGATCAGCCCCAGCACCACCAGGCCGGCGAGTCCCTGCAGCGCGATCAGCGCCCGCCGCGGGCCGGGCGGCAGGGCCCGCTCGACCAGACCGATACGGATGTGACCGTTGCGGCGCAGCGCCACCGCCGCGCCGGCGAAGGTCACGACCACCAGCAGGAAGACCGATATCTCCTCGGTGAAGGCGAAGGAGGCATCGGTGACATAACGCACCACCACGTTGGCGAAGCTGATCAGGGCGATCACCACCAGGGCGAGCGTGGCCAGAACGCGCTCGAGTCGCGCATCCGGTTGCGGTTTCATGTGGACCTCGTCATGCATCGGTCGGCACACCGGCCGACCAACGGGCTTACGGATTTGAGAACCTGGAGGCTCAGCGGTTCTCGACGGCCTGGCGGGCGGTCTCGACCAGGTCTTCGCCGATCTGCGGCGCCCACTCGTCGTAGACGCTCTGGGTCGCATCGGCGAAGGCCTGACGCTGGGCGTCGTCGAGCTCGATGACCTCGACCCCGCGCTCCTTGATCGCCGCCAGGCGCTCGTCACGCTCGCCACGCGACTTCTCGATCTCCCAGGCGCCGGCGTCCACGGCGGCCTGACGCAGCAGTTCGCGATCGGCTTCGGGGAACTGCTGCCAGACGTTGCGGTTGACGGCGAAGATCAGCGGATCGTTCATGTAGTGCCACCGCGTCAGATACTTCTGCCCAACCTGGTCGATGCGCGCCACGTCGAACACCGACAGCGGGTTCTCCTGACCGTCCACCGCGCCGGTGGTCAGCGCCGGCTTGGCGTCGGCCCAGCTCATCTGGGTGGGGTTGGCGCCCAGTGCGGTGAAGGTGTCGTGGAACAGCGGTGAACCGACCACGCGGATCTTCAGGCCCTCGAGGTCCTCGGGGGAATCGATCGGCAACTTGGAGTTGGACAGCTCGCGGAAGCCGTTCTCGCCCCAGGCCAGCGGGATCACGCCACGCGACTCGATGGCCGCGAAGACCTGCTCGCCGGCCTCGCCGCCGGTGACCGCATCGACGGCGTCGTAGTCGGGCATCAGGAACGGCAGCGAGAAGAGATTGAGCTGGGGCACCTGCGGCGACCAGTTGATGGTCGAGCCCACCGCCATGTCGATCAGCCCCTGGCGCATCGCCGAGAACTCGCGGGTCTGGTCGCCGTTGACCAGTTGTGAATTGGGATAGACGCGCAGCGTGATGCGCCCGTCGGAGCGCTCCTTGACCAGCTCGGCCCACTTGTCGGCGCCCTGGCCCCAGGGGAAGGCGTTCGAGAGCACGGTGGAGACGGAGTATTCGCGGGCCTGCGCGGTGAGCGCGGAGCACAGCAGGGCGGCCCCCGCGAGGGCGGCGGCGAGTCCGTTGAAGCGGCGTGTCGACATGTCGTGAGTCCTTGCATGCGCCAGCCGGCGGGCCGGGGCTGGCTACGTTATGGTTGTGCGAAGTCCGGTGGCTTCGTCGCGCATGCAGGTCCGGGGGTGAGGACCCGCGACGTCCGGCTCGTGGCCGGTCGCCGAGGCGCCCCGGGGCAGGATAGGGGCGCCGGGGTTCGATCCGGTGTCCATTGTAAAGCGCCGGCGAATGAATGAAAGCCTCGCCTTTCGGCGTGCCGCCCGCCGCCTGTCATCGAATCGTCACGGAACCGCGCCGCACGCTTGTTACACTGTGTCACCCGCAAGACAACCCCAGCAAACGCCGAAACGGCCCGGGAGGCGCTCATGCAGATGCTGGCGCTCTACAGCATCAAGGGCGGCGTGGGCAAGACCGCCTCCGCCGTCAATCTCGCCGCCGAGGCGTGTCGCGATGGCCACCGGGTGCTGCTCTGGGACCTCGACCCCCAGGCGGCGACCACCTTCTACCTGCGTGCCAAACCCAAGGTCCGAGGCGGCGTCGACAAGCTGGTCAAGGGCAAGGCGGCTCTCGACAAGGTGATCCGCGACACCGGCGTCGAGGGCCTCGATCTGCTGCCGGCGGCGATCGGCTCGCGCGACATGGAACAGCTCCTCGAGGGCCGCAAGCTCAGCCGCCTGCGCAAGCTCCTCAGGCCGGTCGTCGACGACTATGACCTGGTACTGCTCGACTGCCCGCCGAGTCTGTCGACGCTTGCCGAGCAGGTCTTCTCCAGCGTCGATGCCCTGCTCGTGCCGATCGTGCCCACCACCCTGTCGCTGCGCACCCTGGAGCAGTTGCGCGGCCACCTCGACGAGACGAATCACGCCTGCCCGGTGTGGCCCTTCTTCACCCTCGCCGATCGGCGCAAGACCCTGCACCGCCAGGTCATGGATACCCTCGGCGAGCGCTGGCCGACCCGTCTGTCCACGGTGATCCCCAACGCCAGCGCCGTGGAGCGCATGGGTCTGGAGCGCGCCCCGGTGTCACACTTCGCCCGCGCCAGCGCCGGTGGGCGGGCCTATGCCGGCCTGTGGCGCGAGATTCGCCAGCGCCTGCAGTGACAGCGCCGATCACTCACCACGGCGGCGAGACGATTCGGTCGCCGACATCGATGCCGTGGTCGGCGAAGAAACCGGCGTTGACCTCCAGCGCGGCGCGGAAGGCGACCCCGGCCGCATAGGAGGGACAGTCGGCGGACCGCTCGCTGAGGCAGGGGACCATGTGGCGGATGGCACGGATCACGCCACTCGCGTCGAGAAAGGCGATGTCCAGCGGAATCCGCGTGCGATACATCCAGAAGGCGCCCTGCGGCGTCTGGCTGCGCGGGTAGACGAACAGCATGCCGGCATCCGCCGCCAGGTGGTCGCGCGCCATCAGGCCGCGATTGCGCTCGGCGGGGTCGTCGGCGATCTCCACGCTCAGCTCGGTGCGCTGCGCGTCACCCTCGAGGGTCAGCGGCAGCGACTCGGCCCGGACGTCGACCCCCGCCAGCGAGGCGCTCAGCCCGAGACCGGACGCCCAGAGCCACCGCGCCAATCGATTTGCCTGGGCGTTGCGCCGCAGCGAGGCGCTCAGCCCGAGACCGGACGCCCAGAGCCACCGCGCCAATCGATTTGCCTGGGCGTTGCGCCGCATGTTCGCCTCCGCTGATCGTCGTCTGTCGACTCGGCCACGCCTCGCGGCCCCGTGCCGCCTTCTTTATACTGGCTCATCGCCCTCTCGTCAGGTTCTTCGCCCGCTCATCGAGGATGCTTCGTGCCGCTTCGCGACCTTCTGCTCGGCTTGACCGTGATCGCCATCTGGGCGCTCAACATCATCGTCATCAAGGTCGGCGTGGCCGACATGCCGCCGCTGCTGCTGATGACCCTGCGCTTCATGCTGGTCGCCGTGCTGGTGGTGCCCTTCACGCGGATCACCCGCCGCCAGCTGCCCTGGCTGCTGGTCCTCTCGGTGACCTTCGGCGGCCTGCATTTCCCGCTGCTGTTCCTGGGACTGGGCCAGGCGGAAGCCGGCACCGGCGCGCTGCTGGTGCAGATGGGCACGCCCTTCGCCACCCTGCTCGCGGCGGTCTTTCTCAAGGAACGGCTCGACCTGCGTCGCTGGCTGGGCCTGGCGATGTCCTTCGCCGGCGTGGTGGTGCTCGCCGGCGGGCCGTCGTTGCCCGCCCCGCTGCCCACCGCGCTGCTGTTGGCCAGCGCCTTCTTCTGGGCGGTCTCCAACCTGATCATCAAGGCCTCGCCGGGCATCCCGCCGCTGACGCTGGCGGGCTGGATCGCCCTGCTCGCGATCCCCCAGGTCGCCCTCGGCAGCTGGCTGTTCGAGGGCGACCAATGGGCGGCGCTGGGGCGCGCCGGCTGGACGGGCTGGGGTGCGGTCTTCTATACGGCGGTGATGTCGTCGATCGTCGCCTACAGCGTGTGGTATCGGTTGCTGCAGAAACATCCGGTCAGCCGGGTGGTGCCGCTCTCGCTGCTGATGCCGGTCTTCGCCGTGCTGCTGGGAATGTGGCTGCTCGATGACCCGCTGGGCATCAACAAGCTCGTCGGCGGCCTGCTGGTGGTCGCCGGCCTGGCGGTGATCAACGTGCGCCTGCCGGCGCGTCGCCCCCGGGGCTCGCCCGCCCCCGCATCCCGCGACGAGGGCGCCTGACCCGTCTCCCGGCGCCACCCGGGGGACGAACGAAAACAGCCGACGGCGCTTGCCGTCGGCTGTCGGGAGACTGCAGGAACCGTCAGGCTTACTTGGCCTGGCTGGTTGCCTTGCTGGCAGTCTTGACGTTGTCTTCGACCAGTTTCTGGCTCTGCTTGGCGAAGTCCTGGTTCAGGGAGACGACCTTCTCGGCGTCGTCCTTGAAGCGCTCGCTCAGGTCCTTGACGACCTTCTGCTGGCCTTCGACGTAAGTGCGCATGCCTTCCGCATCACGCACGTCGAGCAGGGCACGCGCCTGGCTCAGGGCAGCGTCGCTGTAGGTCTTGGCGAAGTCGAACTGGGTGCTCAGCAGCTTTTCGGTGTAGTCGATGCTCATTGCCGCATAGGCGCGAGCCGGACCGAAGAACAGCGATTCGAACTGCTTGGTGGCCTGATCGAAGCCGGTATTGGTGTTGGTAGCCATGGTTGCACCTCCGTAATGGTTGCTGACCCGAAGGATGTCGGCCTTCGTTGCACTGCAACATAGCAAAGCCATTGCTGCGTCGCAACATGAGATTCACGATTTTCCCTCTTCCCTCTTCCCTGGGCACATTACCGATCGACGGCCACGCCTCCCGTGTCACCCACGGCGAACACGGTGCGGGCCGGGCCGCGGCACATGCCCCGAGCGATGGACCGAGCACCGCCACGAGCCGAGCGGACGAACGTTTAAATCTCATCGTCGGCGGCGCTTGTCGCGCAACGCCACGCCCCTGTATGGTCATTCAACGGTAGCTTCCCGGCCAGCCCCGGCCATTGGCGCCACGGGCATCGCGAACCTGCCTTCAAACGACAATCTGACTCAGGCCGTGGCTGTCGCGGCGGATGCCCCTGCGTCCTGACGCGCCCAGCCCGCCAACAACAAGACGCTTGCGAGGAGCTCCTCCTTGATTCGAATCGACAACGTCTCCAAGACGTTCGGCGGCCTCCAGGCAGTACGAGGCGTCTCCTTCGACGTCGCGCAGGGCAGCATCACCGGGCTGATCGGCCCCAACGGGGCCGGCAAGAGCACACTGTTCAACATGGTCGCCGGACTCTTCCCGCCCTCCAGCGGCCGCGTACTGCTCGACGACGAGGACATCACCGGCCTGCCGCCGCACAAACTCTTCCATCGCGGCCTGGTGCGCACCTTCCAGATCCCCCACGAATTCTCGCGCATGACCGTGCGCGAGAACCTGATGGTCGTGCCCCCGTCGCAGAGCGGCGAGAACCTGTTCAAGGCCTGGCTGCGCTGGGGACGGGTCAAGGACGAGGACAGCGAGGTGCTGGCCAGGGTCGACGAAGTGCTCGACTTCCTGGAGATCACCCACGTCGCCGACGAACTGGCCGGCAACCTTTCCGGTGGCCAGAAGAAGCTGCTCGATCTGGGGCGCACCATGATGACCGACGCCAAGATGGTGCTGCTCGACGAACCCGGCGCCGGCGTCAACCGCACCCTGCTGGGCAAGATCCGCGAGGCGATCCTGCGCCTGAACCGCGAGCGCGGCTACACCTTCTGCGTGATCGAGCACGACATGGATCTGATCTCGGCGCTCTGCGACCCGGTCCACGTGATGGCCAACGGCGAGTTGATCGCCTCCGGCGCCATGGAGGACCTGCGCCGCAACGAGCAGGTCCGCGAGGCCTACCTCGGCGGTGGCGCGAGCGGCCGGATGGGCGAGAACGTCACGCCCGGCGGCACTTCGGCCAACCAGGGGGACGCCTCATGACCAACCTGCTCGACGCCCGGGAGATCTACGGTGGCTACGGCGGCGTGGATATCCTCCAGGGCACCAATCTGCGCGTCGCCCCCGACGAGATCGTGGTGATCATCGGCCCCAACGGCGCCGGCAAGTCCACGGCCATGAAGGCGGTGTTCGGCCTGCTGCGCATCCGCGCCGGCGAGGTGCGCTACAAGGGCGAGGCGATCACCAACGCCAAGCCGGAACAGATGGTCCGGCGCGGCATCGCCTACGTGCCCCAGGAGAAGAACGTCTTTCCCTCACTGACCGTGCGCGAGAACCTCGAGATGGGCGCCTACCTGATGAAGGGCGATCTCTCGAAGCGCCTCGACAAGGTCTACACCCTGTTCCCCAAGCTCGCCGAGCGGCGCCGCCAGCAGGCCGGGCTGATGTCCGGCGGCGAGCGGCAGATGGTCGCCATGGGCCGCGCGCTGATGATCGACCCCGAGCTGCTGATGCTCGACGAACCCACCGCCGGGCTCTCGCCGCTGCTGATCGACGAAACCTTCGAGCGGATCAAGGAGATCAACGCCCAGGGCATCGGCGTGCTGATGGTCGAGCAGAACGCCAAGCAGGCACTGGCGATCGCCGATCGCGGCTACGTACTGGCCACCGGCCGCAACCGTCACGAAGACACCGGTCCCAACCTCCTGGCCGATCCGGAAGTCGCCGAAATGTTCCTGGGGGGTTGAGATGACCGATATCCTGCAACTGCTCGTCTACGGCCTGGTGCTGGGCAGCGTGCTGACCATGGGCGCGATCGGCGTGTCGATGATCTTCGGCATCCTGCGTTTCGCCCACTTCGCCCACGGCGATTTCATGACGCTCGGCGCCTACCTCGGCCTGGCCTTCATCTCCGCCTTCCATCTCAGCGCCTGGTGGGCGCTGCCGGCGGCTATGGTCGGCATGGCGGTGATCGCGGTCTTCATCGACCAGGTGCTCTACCGCCGGTTGCGGCGCACCCAGCCGGTGATCCTGCTGATCGCCTCGTTCGGCATGGCGCTGATCCTGCGCAGCCTGGTGCAGCTGATCTGGGGCTCCGACAACCAGACCTACGCCACCGGTATCCAGTTTCCCTGGCGGCTCGACTGGCTGGGCGGCATTCGCCTCAAGCCCGACCACCTGTGGATCATGCTGATCTCGCTGGGCCTGGTGATCGCGGTGCACCTGTTCCTGACCCGCTCGCGGCTGGGCAAGGCGATGCGCGCGATGTCCGACAACATGGATCTGGCGCTGGTCTCGGGGATCCCCGCCGAGCGGGTGATCATGGTCACCTGGGTGATCGGCGGCGCGCTGGCCGCCGCGGCCGGCGTCTTCCTGGGCATCGACACCCGCCTGCACCCGGTGATGGGCTGGACCGCCCTGCTGCCGGTGTTCGCCGCCACCATCCTCGGCGGCATCGGCCGGCCCTACGGGGCGATCGCCGGCGGCATGATCATCGGCGTGTCGATGGAGATGTCGACGCTGCTGATCCCCGCCGCCTACAAGCCCGCCGTGGCCTTCGCGATCATGGTCGGCATGCTCATCCTGCGCCCGCAGGGCATCTTCAAGGGGACACTGTGATGGAACTCAGCGGCATCGCGTCCTATCTCGTCTCGTTTCTGACCTTCGCCGGCGTCTATGCCGTGCTCGCCCTGGGCCTCAACATGCAGTGGGGCTTCACGGGCCAGTTCAACATCGGTATCGCCGGGTTCTTCGCGGTGGGCGCCTACACCAGCGCCATCCTCACCACGCCCTCGAGCCCCGCCTACCTGGGTGGCTTCGGCATGCCCTTCCTGGTGGGGCTGGCCGGTGCCGTGATCGCCGCGACGATCATCGGGGTGATCATCGGCCTGATCACCGCCCGGCTGCGTACCGACTATCTGGCGATCGCCTCGATCGGCATCGCCGAGATGATCCGGCTGTTCATCAAGAACGAGGACTGGCTGTCCAACGGCGTGCGCGGCATCGCCGGCATCCCGCGGCCCCTGGAAGGGACCCCGCTGGACACGCCGCTGGGCTATCTGCTGGTGGTGGCGGTCTTCGTGGTGGCCGTGTACTTCCTGGTCGAGCGCGCCTACGCCTCGCCCTGGGGGCGCGTGCTGCGCGCGATCCGCGAGAACGAGCCAGCCACCGCGGCGGCCGGCAAGGACATCGCCAACTTCCGCCTGCAGGCCTTCGTGCTCGGCTCGGCGATCATGGGCCTGGGCGGCGGACTCTATGCGCACTTCTTCGGCTTTCTCAGCCCCGAGGCGTTCATGCCGCTCTACGGCACCTTCATCGTCTGGGTGATGCTGATCGCCGGTGGCAGCGGCAACAATCGCGGCGCGATCCTCGGCGCCGTGGTGGTGTGGGGCGTGTGGTCGGTGACCGAGCTGCTCACCGACCTGCTGCCCGCCGAGCACGCCACCCAGGGCGCGGCGCTGCGCGTGCTGCTGATCGGCGTGCTGCTGCAGGTCATCCTGGTGACCCGGCCGGAGGGCATCCTCCCCGAGAAGCCGCCGCGGCTGATCGCCGACCGCCGGCGCAAGCGCTGAGCCCCTGCCCGCAACGACGAACGCCCCGGCCAACTGGCCGGGGCGTTTGCGTTGCAAGCGGTGGGATTGCCGCGGGCCTTCGGCCCGCGGCGCTGCTCACTTCTCGTCCATCTTGGGCTCGAAGATCCGCTTGGTGACGATCTTGCCGTCCTCGAAGGTCCACTCGCCGAAGGTGCCGGGAACGTCGCCGTTGTCGTCGAAGTTCACCGAACCGGAGGCGCCCTCGTAGTCGATGTCCTTGCCAGCCTCGAGGAGCTTGACCGCCTTGTCGAACTCGCCCGGCCCGACCTTCTCGCCCGGCGGGTTGGCGACGTCGCGCAGGTGGTCGCGAATCGCCACGCTGTCGGTGGAGTCGGCGGCCTCGGCGGCCAGCGCGATCAGGTAGAAGGCATCGTAGGCGGTGTCCAGATAGGGCTTGGGCGGTACCGCGCCGTAGGTCTTTTCGTAGGCGCTGCTGAAGTGCTTGGCTCCCGGCGAGTCGGCGCGGGCCTGAGGAACGGTACCCACCGAGCCGTTGAGGTATTCCGCCCCCAGGTTGGCGACCAGTTCGGGCGCCTTCATGCCGTCGGTGAAGACGAAGTTGCGGAAGTAGCCGCCTTCCAGCGCCTGACGCAGAATGGTCTGGCCGTTTTCCGGATAACCGATCAGCACCAGCGCCTCGGGGTCGCCGCTGTCGGCCTGCTGCAGCTCACCGCGATAGGCCGGCTGACCCTGCTCGTAGGCCACGGTCGCCGCCACCTTGCCGCCCTGGCCCTCGAAGGCCTTGGTGAAGGCATCGGCCAGGCCCTTGCCGTAGTCGTTGTTGATGTAGATGACGCTGACCGTCTCGTAGCCCTTGTCGGCGGTGATCTGGGACAGCGCCACGCCCTGGAAGGCGTCGGACGGCACGGTGCGGAACAGGAAGTCGTCGTCGTCGAGGGAGGTGACCACCGGCGAGGTCGAGGCACTGCTGATCTGCGGAATCTTGCCCGGCTTGGCCACGCTCTGGGCGACCGGGATGGTCACGCCGCTGGACAGCGCGCCCATGATCGCGCTGACGCCCTCGACGTTGACCAGCTTCTGCGCCGCGGCCACGCCGGGCTGGGGCGAAGTCTGGGTATCGCCGCTGGCGATCTCGACGTCCTCGCCCATCACGCCACCGGCGGCGTTGATCTCCTCGGCGGCCAGTTGCGTGGCCTTGAGCGCGGGTTCGCCGTAGCTTTGCAGGTCGCCGGTGAGCGGAACCAGGACCCCGACCTTGAGCGGAGCCGCCAGGGCGGACATGCTGGTCGCCAAGGCGATGGCGGAAATGGCACCGATTAGCGGTTTCTTGACGGTCATTGCAGAGATCTCCATTGCTGACCTTGATTGTTGATCGTCGATCGGCGGGCGTGACCCTTCGTGACACCAGCCCTGACATCCAGCATAAGCGGGCGACCGGGGATAGACAAAGCGTCCGTTGGTCCACTGGTCAACGCTATACCCGAGCGGGCCCGGCCCGTGTCATCGGGACGGTGAGTCGCGCCGGCCGTCCTGCTACCATGACGCCTCGCGCGAGCAGCCCTGCCACGTAGGGAAACGAGAGGACACACCATGGGACTTCGTGAAATCGCCGTGGGGGGTATCTATCTGAGCCCGCTGCTGCTCTATGCCCTGCTGGGCTTTCTCTGCGCCGTCGCCGTGCGCACCCTGCTGCATCGCTTCATGAGCCAGCAGGTACTCTGGTACGAGGCCTGGTTCGACGCCGCGCTGTTCGTCATCCTGACCGCCGCCATCGCTTTCATGTTCTCCTTCGCCAACGGGACGGCCGCCTGATGCGCAAGTCGCTTCGCATTCTCATCACCCTGCTGATCGTCGCCGCCGCCATCGCCGCCGGCCTGTGGCTGTGGTATTACTACCTGTACACGCCCTGGACCCGCGACGGCCGGGTTCGCGCCAACGTGATCACCATCGCCCCCGATGTCTCGGGCTGGGTCGCCAGCCTGCCGGTGCAGGACAACGCCGCGGTGCGCAAGGGGGAGACGCTGTTCACGATCAACGACGCCCGCTATCGGACGGCCGTCGACAAGGCCCGGGCGGTGGTCGACCAACGCCAGGCGACCCTGGAGCTCAAGCGCCACGAGCAGACGCGCCGCCAGCGCCTGAGCAACCAGGCGATCAGCGACGAGAACCAGGAGATCGCGCGCATCAATACGCGGGTCGCCGAGGCCGAACTGAACCAGGCCAAGGCCGATCTGGCGAGCGCCGAACTGGATCTCGAGCGTACCACCGTCACCGCCCCGGTCGACGGCCACATCCTCAACCTGCACCTCAACGCCGGCAACTACGTCACCGCCGGCAACCCGGTGATGGCGCTGGTCGAGTCGCACTCCTTCTACGTCACCGGCTATTTCGAAGAGACCAAGATGCCCTTCATCGACCTCGGCGACCCCGCGGAGATCACCCTGATGAGCGGCGACACCCGGTTGCAGGGCCACGTCGCCGGCATCGGCCGCGGCATCGCCAACGCCAACACCACGGCCAACAGCGAACTGCTGCCGCAGGTCCAGCCGACCTTCAACTGGGTGCGCCTGGCCCAGCGCATTCCGGTACGCATCGAGCTCGACGCCATTCCCGACGAGACGCTGCTCAGCGCCGGGATGACCGCCACGGTCCGCATCCTCGACGACGCCAAGCGCTGAGCCGTGGCCATGCCCGCTCTTCTCGAGGCCTATCTCACCCCGTCGGCGAGCGCGGTCAAGTTCGCCATCAAGGCGACCCTGGCGATGTTCCTGGCGCTCTATCTGGCGCTCTGGTTCGATCTCGACCGCCCCTACTGGGCGCTGATCTCGGCGGCCTTCCTGCAGATCCGACCGATGAGCGGCATGGTGATCGAGAAGGGGCTGTGCCAGATCGGCGGCACCTTCATCGGCGCCGTGGCCGGGACCGTGATCATGTCGCTGTTCGTCCAGGCACGGGTACCGGCACTGATCACCCTCACCGCCTGGATCATGCTGTGTACCTACGGTAGTTCGCTGCTGCGCAACAACTTCTCCTACGGCTGCATCATGGCCGCGGTGACGGCGATGCTGATCGTGGTGATCGCCGGCAGCAACCCGGCCAGCGTCTTCGACGTGGCGGTGGCGCGTCTTTCGGAACTGGGGCTGGGGGCGATCTGCGCGACGCTGGTCAGCTCGCTGCTGTGGCCCACCCGAGTACGCGAGCATCTGGCCGATCAGGCCAACACGGTGATCAACCAGGCCTTTCTGCAGGCCGCTCAGCGCCTCGAGGCGAGTCGCGACGACGCCGAACTGCAGGCCTCGCTGACCGGCAGCCTGGCACCGCTGACCCAGCTCGAGACCGACAGCCAGGCAGCCCGCTACGAGGGCCCGGAGGGCAACGGCCGCGTCCGCGCCACTCACGTGCTGACCCGGCGCACGCTGCGCTTCTTCGCCACCCTGCACGCCATGCATCACCTGCTGCGCGACACCCGCGAGACGCTCGACACCGACATCCGCGAACTGGCCGGCGAGTGCGCCCGGGGTTTCCGCGAGGCCGAGGATGTCGAAGGCGTTCCGGCCGCGAGACGCCGCCTGCAGGCACTGCGCCACCGCGCCCTGGAGCTCGACGAGACCCGCCGCGCGCCCCTGCAGCGGCGCCTCGTGCTGGGGCTGCGCGACATCCTCGGTCACGCCATCGTCATGCTCGATGCCCGCGAGGCGATCGTCACCCCCGGCAGCAAGCATGTGCGCGGCGGGCGGCTTTCCTGGCATCGCGACCATCTCGCGGCCGGGGTCAACGCGCTGCGCGCCGGCATCGTGTTCGGCTGCCTGGCCACCTTCTGGATTCTCACCCACTGGTCGAACGGCCAGGTGGCGATGTTGCTCGGCACCCTGTTCTCCGCGTTCTTCGCCAGCCGCGACAACCCGGTGGCGATCACCCTGATGTTCTACAAGGGCATGCTGGCGGCGATCCCCAGCGCCTTCCTGTTCGGCCATGTGCTGCTGTCGCAGGCCAACGGCTACCCGATGCTCGCCATGCTCTTCGGCACGCCACTGTTCCTCGGCCTGCTGGGCGCCGGCAACCCGCGGACCATGGGCTACTGCCTGGCCTTCACCATCTTCAACATCCTGCTGACCATGCCCGGCAACGGCATGGACTTCTCCTTCGACAGCTTCGCCAATCGCGCGATCGCGGTGATCATCGGCCTGAGCGCCGTGGTGATGAGCTTCCGGCTGCTGCCCGGCCTCGGCGCCACGCTGCGCCGACGGCGGCTGGTGGGTGCCATCGCCCGGGATCTGCGGCGCCTCGACCAGGGCTCGCTGGGCGAGGCCGAGACGCGCTTCAGCGGGCATATCGCCGACCGACTGCTGGCCCTGGCCCGCCACGACGACATGCTGCCCGAGGACCAGCGCCACCTGTTCGCGCTGGGCCTCTCCGGGCTGGACCTGGGTGCCAGCAGCCTGCGCCTGCGCCAGTGGCTCGACGACACCCGCGCCGCGCCGGTGCGCCGCGCCCGACGCGACTATCAGCAGGCCCTGGCCGCGGCCTACCAACGCTGTGCCGATGGTTGCACCTCGCCGACACTGGACGACGCCGGCCACACCCTGCTCGAGACGGTCCGGGAACACCGTGCGCTGCCCGAGGCCCGGATCGAACTGCTGCAGGGCATGCTCGAGCGCCTGGGCCTGACGCTGCGGGAACAGGCCGAACGCATCGCCGCGCGCTCGGCGAAGGCACCTTCCCGCTAGGCGCGCCCGGGCCGCTCGCCGGGCGGCCCGGCGGTAATCGCTGCCCCAGCCCATTACTGATAATAACTATTATTTACATTAGTATTGGCTTCCGATAATGTCCGCCATCGGGGAACGCCCGATCCACGAAAAACAACGGAAGCCGGCCATGAAGCCAACGCACAGACGTCTTTCGCCTTTCCACACCAGCCTGCTGGCCACGATGGTGGCAATGGCCTCCTTTCCGGTCGCCGCGCAGGACAGCAGCGAGGCCATGTCGCTGGACGCCATCACCGTCACCGCCGACAAGCAGAAGCCACGCGGCCCCGACAAGGGCTACAAGGCCGAACGCAGCCTGACGGCCACCAAGACGGACACGCCACTGGCCGAGACGCCGCGATCGGTGTCCGTGGTGACCCGCCAGCAGATCGAGGACCAGGGCGCTCAGACGCTCGGCGATATCCTCGAATACGTACCGGGCGTTTCCGCGGCCAACTACCCGGCGGGCGACGCGCTGGCCGGCGACATCTTCTACATCCGCGGCATGAACCAGCGCGATTACGGCTATGGCACCTATCGGGACGGCCTGCGCATGCAGTCCAATGCCTATGCCACCTCGGCGGAACCCTACGGGCTCGAGCGGGTGGAAGTGTTCAAGGGCCCGACATCGGTGCTGTATGGCGAGAACGTCCCCGGCGGCCTGGTCAATCTGGTCAGCAAGCGACCCACGGCGGCGCGGCGCGGCGAAGTGAACCTGAGCTACGGCACCCACGACCGCCGCCAGGTCTCCGCCGACGTATCGGGGGCCTTGACCGGGGACGACCGCGTCCGAGGTCGGCTGGTCTTCCTGGGGCGTCGCGCCGATACCCAGACCGACAGCGTGCCGGACGATCGTCTCTACATTGCGCCCTCCCTGGCCATCGACCTCAGTGACCGCGACACCCTGACCCTGCTCGCCCAGTATCAGAAGGACGACACCGAGATCCAGTTGGGGCTGCCGGCGGCCGGCACCCTGCTGTCACGTGCCGGTGGCCGACTGGATACCGACACCAACCTGGGGCATCCCGACTGGGATACCTTCGATCGCGAATTCTGGACGCTGGGCTACGAATACGAGCACCGGTTCGACGACGCCTGGACGTTCCGTCAGAACGCCCGCCATGTGCGCTCCCGGGTCGAGCGCCGGGAAACCTGGTGGTCCTTCGTCGACCGGGGCTACGGGCCCTTCGTGGGCGCCTATGGTCGCGACCGGGACAACGACACCCGGGTCGATTCGATCGACAACCAGCTCGTCGGCCATTTCACGGCCGGTGCGCTCGACAATACCCTGCTGTTCGGCGCCAGTTACGACAGGACCTCGTTCGATCAGGTCCAGTACATCGGCAACATCGCGGGTGGCGAATTCCAGTTGATCGATGTCTTCGACCCGCGGTACACCGGCGAGCCGCGGACCTCGACCCTGTCCTCGGACGACGAGATCACCCAGGAACTGGCGGGCGCCTACACGCAATGGCAAGCCAGGACGGGAGGGCTGATCGCCCTGGTCGGCACGCGCTACGACTGGGCCAGGAGCGAGTACGACGACCGTACGCCCGGGAACGACGGCAGCACGCGCACGGACAACGAACTCACCTGGCAGACGGGCCTGATGTATCAGTTCGATGTCGGTCTGTCGCCCTATATCAGCTATGCCACGACCTTCGTGCCCGTCCAGCAGTTCTCCACCAACGGCGGTGACACCTTCGAGCCGATCACCGGCGATCAGATCGAGCTGGGCGTGAAGTACGAACCCGCCGGCTCGAACACCTCGCTGACCGTCGCCTACTTCGACCTGACCAAGGAAGACGACGTGACCTACGACAACCTGGCGGGCGATTACCGGCAAGTGGGCGAGACACGTTCGAAGGGCGTGGAAGTCGAGCTCAAGAGCGACATCACCGACAACCTCAACCTGACGGCGGCCTATACCTATACCGACGCCCGGATCACCGACGACGCCGGATCGCGTTACGAGGACAGGCAGGTTACCGGCGTTCCCCGGCACCAGGCCTCGCTGTGGGCCAACTACGCCTTCACGCAGGGTGCCCTGCGCGGTCTGCAGACCGGCCTGGGCGTCCGTTATCTGGGAAGCTCCTACGCCTACCCGCCGCAGTCCCTGGACTATGGCACGCTCGACACCGGCGGCGAGACCCTCGTCGACGCGGCCCTGGGGTATGCCCTCACCGACGACTGGAGCGCCCGGGTCAACGTCAGGAACCTGTTCGACGAGACGTACATCGCCCAGTGCAACAACGCGGGTCGCTGCTACTACGGCGCCGAACGCAGCGTGACGGGCACCCTCTCCTATCGGTTCTGAGCCCGCCCCCGCAGCGACGCGGATCCGTCGGCCTCTTCGGGGGCCGGCGTATTCGGGAAATGCTGAATAAATCGACGAGCGGGATGAAGCGCGAGGCGCATGGAACACAGAAAACGAGACATAACATGAAGTTAGGCGAGTTTTCGACCGGGCTGGCGCCCCAGTACCACGCAACGAAGCGATTCGTTGGGGGCGCCGAGTCCGCGCAGGCATTTATGCAGCGTTTCCTTCGTTACGATAGGGGCTCGAACCCACCACCGGAGCCCCGGACATCATGCAGATCCGCCCTTTCCGCCACGAGGATGAAGCCGCGGTCGTCGCGCTCTGGGAGCGCTGCGCGCTGACCCGCCCCTGGAACCACCCTCAGCGCGATATCGCCCGCAAGCTGGCCGAGGACCCCAGCCTGTTCCTGGTCGGCGAGATCGAGGGCCGGGTAATGGCCAGCGCCATGGCCGGCTACGATGGCCATCGCGGCTGGTTGCACTACCTGGCGGTGGCGCCCGAACACCAGGGGCGCGGGCTCGGCAGGCGGATGCTCGCCGCCGTGGAGAACGCCCTGCTCGCCCGCGGCTGCCCCAAGCTGATGCTGATGGTACGCCACGAGCACCCGCAACTGGTCGACTACTACCGAGGGCTGGGCTACGACACCGGCGAGTTCGTGACGCTGGGCAAGCGGCTGATCGCCGACGATTAGCGAGCCTCGACACGCGACGCCCGGCCATTGGCCGGGCGTCGCGTCACATGCAGCGGATCATCGGCCGAACAGATGCCGGCGCGCCTCGTCGTCCATCTCCACGCCATCGCGGGGATTGACCGTCTCGGCCCGGGCATAGGCGCGCCGGACGCCGTTACGCTCGCCGATCGCCGTGAACCAGCGCTGGACATGGGGGAAGTCCTCGAGATCCTGCCCTTGCCTGGCGTGCGGCTTGATCCACGGCCAGATCGCCATGTCGGCGATGCTGTAGGCGTCGCCGCCGACGAACTCGTGATCCTCGAGACGCCGGTCGAGCACGCCGTAGAGCCGCGCGGTCTCCTTGGCGTAGCGCTCGATCGCATAGTCGATACGCGCCGGGGCATAGTTGCGGAAATGATGGTTCTGGCCGGCCATCGGCCCCAGGCCGCCCATCTGCCAGTAGAGCCACTGCAGCACCACGTAGCGCTCGCGGCCGCTCGCCGGCAGGAACTGGCCGCTCTTGTCGGCCAGGTATTCGAGGATTGCCCCCGACTCGAACAGTGCCAGCGGCTGACCGCCGTCGGCGGGATTGCGATCGACGATCGCCGGGATCCGGTTGTTGGGGGCGATCTCCAGGAATTCGGCGGCAAACTGCTCGCCGCGGCCGATGTTCACGGGATGCAGCCGATAGTCGAGCCCCGCCTCCTCGAGGAACAGCGTGATCTTGTGGCCGTTGGGTGTCGTCCAGTAGTACAGATCGATCATGGAACCTCCTGTTACCGCCGCTGACAGTCGCCGGGCAAGGCCCTGACCGACCGGGCCTTCGCTCCATTCAGCCATAGTCCGGATCGCGGTGCGACACCAGGCCGGCGACAACACCGCGCGGCTCACGCAAAGCAACGGCCCACGCAGCCTCGGCACGGGCCGTCCAGCCGGCTCGTCTGACGCATGACCGGCCTGCCCGGGCGATCACTCGCCGCGCGGAAACCGCTGGGCTTCCTCGACCTCGTTGAGATCCATGTGATTGCGCATGTAGCGCTCGGAGGCCACTTTCAACGGCTGGTGGTCCCAGGGGTAGTAATGGCCGTTGCGCAGCGCTTCGTAGACGATCAGACGCTGGGCCTGGGATTCGCGGATCTCGGCGTCGAATCGCGCCATGTCCCAGCGTTCGCGCATCTTGGCCTGGAAGGCGGCCAGTTCCCGCGCATGGGCCGGATCCGCGGCCAGGTTGGTCGTCTCCTGGGGGTCGGCCTCGAGATCGAACAACTGCGGCGGATCGATCTCGCAGTGGTTGAACTTCCACTTGCCGGCACGGATGGTCACCAGGGGCGCGTAGGAGCCCTCGGCCGCGTACTCCATGTAGACCGGCGCGTCACGCTTTTCGCCACGCATCTGCGGCAGCAGCGACTGGCCGTCGGTCCAGGGGGCGATCTCGGACAGATCGATGCCCACCAGGTCGGCCAGGGTGGCGTTGACATCGATATTGGACACCGGCTCGTCGATCGAGCGGGGTTCGATCCCCGGGCCCGCGATCATCAACGGCACCCGCGACGAGCCTTCGTACGGGCTCATCTTGAACCACAGGCCCTTCTCGCCGAGCATGTCGCCGTGGTCGGAGGTCAACACGATGATCGTGTCGTCGCGCATGCGCGTGCGTTCCAGCACGTCGAGGATCGAGCCGATCTTGTCGTCGATGTAGGAGAGGTTGGCGAAATAGCCGCGACGCGCCCGGCGCACGTCCTCGGGCTGAATGTCGAAGCGGGTGTAGTCGTTGGCCTCGAAGAGGCGCTGACTGTGGGGGTCGAGCTCGTCGAACGCCATGGCGCCCTGCCGTGGCTCGAGATGCTCGCAGTCCGCGTACAGGTCCCAGAACCGGCGACGCGCCACGTAGGGGTCATGGGGGTGCGTGAAGCTCACACACAACGCCCAGGGCCGCTTGTCGTGCCCCCGCGACAGATCGAACAACTTCTGCTCGGCGTTGAAGGCGACCTCGTCGTCGTACTCCATCTGGTTGGAGATCTCGGCCACCCCGGCGCCGGTCACCGAGCCCAGGTTGTGATACCACCAGTCGATGCGCTCGCCCGGCTTGCGGTAATCCGGCGTCCAGCCGAAGTCGGCCGGATAGACGTCGGTGGTCAGCCGCGTCTCGAAGCCGTGCAACTGGTCGGGACCGACGAAGTGCATCTTGCCCGACAGACAGGTCTCGTAGCCGGCCCGACGCAGATGATGGGCCCAGGTGGGGATCGCCGAGCGAAACTCCGCGGCGTTGTCGTAGACGCCGTTGCGGCTGGGCAGCTGTCCCGACATGAAGGCCGCCCGGCCGGGCGCGCAGAGATAGCTCGGCGTGTAGGCCCGGTTGAACCGGGCGGCACGCTCGGCCAGTTTCTTCAAGTGGGGTAGGTGCAGGAAGTCCGCCGGACCGTCCTCGAACAGGGTGCCGTTCACCTGATCGGCCATCAGCACCAGAATGTTGGGTCGTTTCATGCCGTCACCGTCTCGTGGCTGGGTTTCGTGCGTGAAACGTCAGCCTGCACCTGGCGGGGCGTCCGGCACCAACGATCAATTCGACCTCTCAGGCCAAGCCCGGCTGGGCCTGACGGCTCCGCATCGCCCCCCGTCCCTCACCGGAGCTCCACGAGGGCCGCGTCGGCATGCATTTTCTCGATCCCCACCACGGCCCCCGGAAGCGTACCCGGCCTGCCGTGCGCCTCGCCCCGAGCCGATGAGACCGCCGCCTGGCAAGACGCCCCCGCTGATCGTTCGCTCGCGCAGCCGACGAGGTTCTTGAAGACGGCGGAAAGAGACACGGGCATCACATAGTTTGATAATTAACTAATAATATCCAAACAAACAAGTAGCAGAATATTCATAATCTTGTAAACATCTGGTAGGCTTTTGTCGCCAGACAACGACAATCGGCATTCACACAGGGCCGACATGGCCCGTTTTCGCTTGATTCACGCAAGGAGAACACCGTGAAGCAGAGATCATTCAAGGCTATTGGTCTGACCACAACACTCTTCACGCTGGCGACACCGGCGCTGGCACAACAGACCAGCGACGCCGACGTCCAGCGCCAGTTGCAGGAACTACGCAACCGGATCCAGCAGCTCCAGACCCAGCTCGACGAACAAAAGAGCCAGACTGCCACCACCGAGTCGGATCAGACCCGTCAACTGGCCGAAGAGAACAGCCAGATTCTCGAGGCCATGAAGCGCACCGAGATCAACGGTCAGCTCGAGTTCGGCTCGACCTTCAACGACTGGAGCGAGCGCGACAAGGATACCGGCGGGGATCTCGACTTCGGCAAGTTCAACCTCGGCATCAGCGGCGGCTACGATCAGTTCAACTACTCGCTGCAGTACCGCTTCTACAACGGCTATCGTTTTCTGCAGCATGGCTGGCTGGGCTACGAGGTCACCCGTCACGACAGCGTCAAGCTGGGCCTGGTACAGACGCCGTTCGGCAACATGGATTACGGGTATCTCGGCTGGTACGGCAACCTGCCCTATCTGGCAGGCTTCAACGACAACCAGAACGCCGGTATCAAGTGGGATCACAGCGCCGGCGCCTGGGATACCTCGCTGGCCTTCTTCAAGAGCGATCAGCTCGGCGACGGCAACGAGCACTACGGCGCCAATGCCGTGGGCGACAGCGCCCAGGGCAACAGCGAGGAGAACCAGCTCGCCGGCCGCATCGCCTACACCTTCGGCCAGGGCAGCGACTACACCACCGAGGTCAACCTCTCGGCCAAGGGGGGTCAGCTCTACAACACGCGTACCGGCGACAGCGGCGACAACTGGCAGGCCGCGGTCGGGCTGAACGGCAGCTACGGCAACTGGCGGACCCAGTTGCAGGCCACTACCTACGAATACAATCCCGAGAACCCGGCGGAATCGGCCTCGGGCATTTCCGACAACGTCCTGCAGATCGGTGCCTTCGGTTTCAACTACCTGATTCCGGCCGAGGGCGAGACCTATTCGGCAAGCCTGGCCTACAGCATGGACGTCAACTGGGGGCCCGTGGAGAACCTCTACTTCTACAACGACTTCAGCATGATGGATGCCGCCGACGACTACTCGCCGATCAACGGTGGCTTCGGCGACATGGACGACCCGATGCTCAACGACCTGGGGATGAAGGTAACGGCCGGCCCCTACTATGCCTGGTTCGACATCGTCACCAACAAGAACGGCCTGAACTACTTCGGTTCACCGGTGGACGACAACTGGCATACCAGCGTACAGACGCATTTCGGGCTGACGTTCTGAGGCGCCCGTGACCTTACCGCGATAGCTGCCTTGCCCCGCCCGATTTCGAGCGGGGCTTTTTCATGGCCGGCTCACGGGCTTTCCGGTTCAGCGGCACCCACGCTATCGATGCTGCGCTGCGCCTTGCGGCCCAGCCCGTCGTAGAGGTCGAGCATGCGTTCCACCCAGCCATGGACCGGGTCGGCGTTCGAGACCAGGTCCGCGGCCGACACGCAGCGCGCCCACATGAAGGTGCCGAACAGCAGGTAGTCGGCCCCCGCGGGTTCATCGCCGTCGACGAAGTCGGCCTCGCCGAAGCGGGCTCGCAACGGCTCCAGCGCCAGATCGAGCTGACTCAACCCCCGGCTCGGCGCATGGACCTCCTCTAGCGTGCGGCCGAAGGCCTTCTCGCGCGTCTCGCGAAAATACGCGCGATCCTGCGGCGCCACGGCGTTGTAGAGATCCATCATGACCGTCTTGATGACCGCCGGCGCCAGGTTGCGCTCGGCGTAGAACTTGAAGAAACGCGCCCGGGCTTCGGCCGGCTGGCCCCCCAGCAGGGGTCTGTCGGGATAGACCCGATCCAGATAGCGAAAGATCTCGTAACTGTCGGTGACGGTCTCGTCGCCATCGACGAGCACCGGCACCTTGCCCTGGCCGGAGAAGGCAATGGCGTCCTTGTCGGTGAAGTGCCAGGGCTGAGTCTGATAGTCCAGCCCCTTGTGGGCCAGAGCGTACTTGACGCGCCAGCAATAGGGGGAAAAGCGCAGATCCTCGTCGATGCCGCACAGGTCGTAGAGCAGGCGTGTCATGGCCACCTCGCATCCTCGATGAATGGGTATCCGGAACGCTATCATCATGTCCGGGCCCCTGCCATCGTCGTCGATCGATCTCCCGCCCCATTATCTATTAGTCTAATGATTTGACCAATCTCTCAGACTTGGGCCTTTCAAAAACCCCGGAAAAACCATCTCAACTTTTTGTTTTTAAAAATTAAAACAGCCTATTTAAGCGCAGCGCAGCATTGGTCAAACCAATTTTCCAAGGATGGCCAACGTCCCGATTCCCGATTATCGTTCCGACTCGGCTGCCAAGCCGCTTCGGTGTTCGCGCCGACATGCGCTGCAAACGACCTGTCACGCCCGGCCGCCAGGCTGGACAAGAACAAGAGGGAAAGTGCCTCATGAGTGAATCGCTTCTCGCCCTACTGGCCTTCCTGCCGCTATTGCTGGCGGGAATCCTGCTGATCGGCTTTCGAATGGCCGCACGTACCGCGATGCCGATCGTCTTCGTGGTGACCGCGCTGATCGCCCTGCTGGCCTGGGACATGTCCTTCTCCCGGGTGCTGGCCTCGACCTTCCAGGGGCTGATTCTCACCGTGGCGATCCTGTGGATCATCTTCGGTGCCATCCTGCTGCTCAACACGCTCAAGCATTCCGGGGGGATCGCCGCGATCCGCAACGGCTTCTCGGGATTGAGTCCGGACCGTCGAGTCCAGGCGATCATCGTCGCCTGGCTGTTCGGCTGCTTCATCGAGGGGGCCTCCGGCTTCGGCACCCCGGCCGCCGTGGCCGCGCCGCTGATGGTGGCCCTGGGCTTCCCGGCACTCGGCGCCGTGGTGGTGGGCATGATGATCCAGTCCACACCGGTGTCGTTCGGAGCGGTGGGCACGCCGATCGTGGTCGGTGTCAGCGGCGGCCTGCACAAGTCCGGCATCACCGAGCAACTGGTCGCCGACGGCTCCAGCTGGGAGCACTACTTCCGCCTGATCACCTCCGAGGTGGCCATCACCCACGGCATCATCGGCCTGTTCATGCCGCTGATCCTGGTAACCATCATGGTGCGTTTCTTCGGCGCCAATCGCTCCTGGCGCGAAGGCCTGGCCATCGCCCCGTTCGCGCTCTTCGCCGGGGTCTGCTTCGTGGTGCCCTACATGCTGGCCGGGGTCCTGCTGGGGCCGGAATTCCCGTCGATGATCGGCGCCATGGTGGGTCTGGCGATCGTCGTCCCGGCGGCGCGCAAGGGCTTTCTGCTGCCCCGCGAGACCTGGGACTTCCCCGACGCCGAGCAGTGGCCCGACGAATGGCGCGGCAATCTCGAGATCAAGACCGACCAGGTCGCCGGCCGCACGCCGATCTCGGTGTTCATGGGCTGGGTCCCCTATGTGCTGCTGGCGGTGTTCCTGGTGCTGTCGCGGACCATCGCGCCGCTCAAGGACGCCCTGACCTCGCTGAGTCTCGGCTGGAGCGACATCCTCGGTGAAACCGGCATCTCGGGCAGCGTGCAACCGCTCTACCTGCCCGGCGGGATCCTGGTGTTCGTGGTACTGCTGACCATCGGCATGCATCGCATGCGTGGCAGCGAGGTCAAGGCCGCCTTCAACGAGTCGACCCGCACCCTGCTGGGCGCCGGCTTCGTGCTGCTGTTCACCATTCCCATGGTGCGCATCCTGATCAACTCCGGCGTCAACGGCGCGGATCTGGTGTCGATGCCGGTGGCCATGGCGCGCTTCGTCGCCAACAGCGTAGGCGACATCTACCCGCTGTTCGCGCCGACCGTGGGTGCGCTCGGGGCGTTCATCGCCGGCTCCAACACCGTCTCCAACCTGATGCTCTCGGACTTCCAGTTCAACGTCGCCGAGGTACTGGGGCTGTCGACGGCGATGATGGTGGCCCTGCAGGCGGTGGGTGCCGCGGCCGGCAACATGATCGCCATCCACAACGTGGTGGCGGCCTCCGCGACGGTGGGCCTGCTGGGCCGCGAGGGGGTCACCCTGCGCAAGACCCTGCTGCCGACCCTCTACTACGTGCTGTTCGCCGGTATCATCGGTCTGATCGCCTTCTACGGGCTTCACGTCACCGATGGCCTGCTGGGGGGCTGACCCGCCCCCTCATCCCGAGGCCGCGCCGCTTTCGGCGCGGCCTGCCGGGACGACCTCCACCCGATTGCGACCTTCGCGCTTGGCCCGATAGAGGGCCCGGTCGACACCGGTGACGAAGGCGTCCACCTCCGACGCCCCATCCGGGACCACCTCCCCCACGCCCACACTGATCGTGACGCGCCCGAAAACCGGTGACCCGGCGTGCACCATCGCCGCCTCCGCCACGCGGCGTCGGCAGCGCTCGGCGATGACCCGTGCCGCCGCGACTGTGGTATCCGGCAGTAACAGCACGAACTCCTCACCGCCGTAACGCGCCAGCAACTCCCCCGGACAGGCCTCGCTCAAGAGTGTCGCGACCCGACGCAGACAGTCGTCGCCGGCCAGGTGGCCGTAGTGGTCGTTGTACTGCTTGAAATGATCGATATCCATGAGCACCAGCGACAGCGGGCGCGCCTTGCGTCGCGCCACCGCCCACTCCCGCGCCAGGGTGCTGTCGTACATCCGCCGATTGGCGATCTCGGTGAGTCCATCCTGGTAGGAGAGCGTCTCCAGGCGACGCTGCAGGTCGAGCCGTTCCTGCTCGCCGAGCTTGCGCTCGTGGATGTCGAACATGAAACCGACCAGCGCCTCCACCTCGCCCTGGGCATCCCGTACCACGTGCACCACGTCGCGCACCCAGCGATACTCACCGCCGGCGGTCAACGCTCGATAGTCGGCTTCGTGGTCATTGCCGGCCCGCGATTGCGCCACACAGTAGTCGATCACCCAGTCGCGATCTTCGGGATGCATGCGCTCGGCCCAGTCCTCGATGGTTTCCCAGCTGTCAACGGGCCAGCCCAGCAACTCGGCGATCTGGGGGCCGATATAGGTGAAACGCAGGCTTTCCCAGTCAATGCGCCAGGGAATCGCCCGGGTCGACTCGAGCAGCGCCCGGTAGATGTCCGTGTCGCCGCGCAGAGGGGCTTGCGGATCGACGCTGGCCGACCGCTCGGACGGCCCGGCTGCGCCGGACACCGGCGCGCTGGCCGCGACCTCGCCACGCGCCCGCCGATACAGCGTCAGCAGGGCCGTCGGCTCGTCGTAGCGAATCCGCAGACCCCGCCGCAGATCGCGACGCATCAGACGCCGCATGGTCGACAAAACGTCTGCCGGGAAGGTCTCCGCCGGATAGCCGGTGACCTCGGCCAGACGCCCGGCGAGCACCCCGCTGTCGCTGACCAGCGGGCAGAGCCGGTAACGATAGCGCCCGCCGATCCGTTCCGGCGGCAGGTCCATGAAACGCCCGCTGCGTTGACGGAAGTCGCTCAGCGGCAGTCGGTAGGCATTGTCACCGATGATCGGCCAGTCGACCGGCGGGTCGCCATCGAGCCCCTTGCGCAGCGAACGGGTGAGCGGCAGCAGGCGCTCGAGCCGGAAGCGCGTCTCGAGGTGGCGGTTGCCCAGGCGCACCAGATTGGCGATCAGCTCGCTGGACGAGGCATGACCGATGACGGCGGCCTGCTTGGACAACGCGCCCCACACCCCGTCGGCGCCGTGGAGCAGGGCCTCGATGGCTGCGGCATTTTCCACGCCGGCGCCGGCATGCAAGTGCACCAGCAGCTTGAGCGGCGGCGGCGTGAACGCCCGGGCCATGGTCACGAAGGCAGCGATCTGGAACGGCAGGTAGGTGCCGCGACAATCCTCGAAGCTGACACCCTCGATGGGCTGCTCGGCGAGCAGCGCGAACAACCGGCACATCGCCTCGGGATCGACGGCGAAACCGTCGCAACCATCGATGAGGTTGATGATGATACGCGGCGCGGCGCCGGCCTCACCGGCGACGTTGGCCTGCAACCAGGCGATCGATGCCGTCAGCCGGGCCTCGAGCGCCGCCAGTTGGTCCGCGCTCTGGCGAGCGCGCCAGCCCAGCGAGAGCTGGTGCAGCGTATTGGGGACCGCATAGTCACGCAGCTTGCACTGGGAATGGTCCGGCACGAAGACACCGGCCGCGTCGAACGTGCCGACCTGGGTGAAGGCGAAGCAGCCACGGCGATCGATCCCCTGGTCGCGCAGGTGGATCATGAAGTCGTCGTCGACCGTCGGCTCGTCGGGCATCGCATAGTCCAGGGTGCCCAGCAGGATGTCGTCGAAGCCGAACTGGCGCAGCCGCGCCAGGGTGGCCAACTTGGCATCGAGGGTCTGCCCGCGGCTGGCGCCGACGGCATTCTCGCGAAGCGACAAGTCGATGAAGCAGGGTCGGATATCGCGCAACCGAGCCAGCCTGGCGGCCATCTCGTCCTGCACGGCGTGCAGCCGCGCGTAGCGCTCGGCGAAATCGCTCATGGGAGAAGACCCGGGCGTGACGGAGACACATCCGACCATAAGCCCGCCCCCCGAGCTTGTCGACAGCCCGAAGGGTCGGCCCTTCAACGCAAGCCGGCGTCACACGAAGCCCACGACCTCGTGCGGGACATAGGGCGCCTCGAGCCGCTCGATCTCGTCGGCCGCGAGAGACACGTCGAGCGCGCCCAGCGCCTGATCGAGATGATGCGACTTGCTGGCGCCGACGATCGGTGCCGTGATTCCCGGCTTGTGCAGCAGCCAGGCCAGCGCCACCTGGGCCGGCGAGACGCCCTTTTCCGTCGCGAGTGCCTGCAGCGCCTCGATCACCGGCCGATCGCGCTCCAGCCCCAGCTTCCAGTTGCGCATCTGCTCGTCGCTCCTGGCCCGGGTGGTCTCGCCCTCGCCGCCGACCGGCTTGCTGCCGGCGAGAATGCCGCGCGCCAGAGGACTCCAGGGAATCACGCCCACGCCCTGGTCGATGCACTGCGGGATCATCTCCCGCTCCTCCTCGCGATAGATCAGGTTGACCATCGGCTGCATGGTCGAGAACGGCGTCCAGCCGTTCTCGCGGGCGACGCGCTGCGCCTTGGCGAACTGCCAGGCGTGCATGCTCGACGCCCCGAGGTAGAGCGCCTTGCCGGAGCACACCACCTCGTGGAGCGCTTCCATGGTCTCCTCGATCGGCGTGTCGTAATCCCAGCGGTGGGTCTGGTAGAGGTCGACGTAATCCATGCCCAGCCGCTCGAGCGAGGCGTCGATGGCGTGGCGAATGTGCTTCTTCGACAGCCCGCGCTCGTTGGGGCCCTTGTCGCCGGTGGGGTTGTAGACCTTGGTGGCGACGACGACCGCCTCGCGCCGGGCGAAGTCCCGCAGCGCGCGGCCCACCACCCGCTCCGACTCGCCGTCGGAGTACATGTCGGCGGTGTCGAAGAAGTTGATCCCCGCCTCCAGCGCCCGCTCGATGAACGGCCGGCTCCGGGCGTCGTCGAGCACCCAGTCCCGCCACTGCGGGGTCCCGTAGGTCATGGTGCCCAGGCACAGCGGCGATACCTTGAGTCCGGTCGTTCCCAGGCGACGATAGTCCATGATGTCACTCCGTCTCGATTGATAGGCCCTTAACCATAGCAGGCAAACGGAAGTGACGACCGACCGAGCCACGCCGTCGAGCCACTGCGCGGACCGAGCCTCCTCCTGCCCCTCCCTGCCATCGTCACGCGATGGCCCGTCAGGCCAGCGCCTGCTCCAGTACCCGGGCAACGTGCAATGCCTCGCGTTGCGCACCATCCCGGATCTGGTGGCGACAACTGGTGCCGTCGGCCACCACCAGCTCGTCCTCCCCGGCGTCGCGAATCGCCGGCAGCAACGCCAGCTCGGCCATCTGCATCGAGGCCGCGTAATGCTCGCGCTCGTAGCCGAAGCTGCCGGCCATGCCACAGCACGACGACTCGATGGTCGTGACCTCCAGGTCGGGGATCCAGCCCAGCACGGTCTCCACCGGGCGCAGCGCGTCGAAGGCCTTCTGGTGACAATGGCCGTGCAGCCAGGCGCGTTGCGTCCCGAGTGGCTTGAGGTCCAGCGTCAGGCGACCGGCGTCGTGCTCACGAACCAGAAACTCCTCGAACAGCAGCGCCGCTTCGGCGAGCGCCCTGGCCTCTTCCCCGTAGCCGTAGCCGAGGAACTCATCGCGCAGGGTGAGCAGGCACGACGGCTCGAGCCCGACGATGGCGGCACCGCGTTCGACGTGGGGCATCAGATGATCGAGCGTGCGTCGCGCCTCGGCCTTGGCCTTGGCGACCTGGCCGGCGGCCAGATAGGTGCGACCGCAGCACAGCGGCCGCTGGCCGGGCGGGTTGTTGAGATGCACGCGGTAGCCGGCGGCGGTGAGCACGCGGTGCGCCGCCGCGGCATTGGCCGCTTCCATATAATTGTTGAAGGTGTCGACGAACAGTACGACCTCGCCCACCGTCGTCGACGCGCCGGGCGCCGCCAGGGCACGACGCAGGTAGTCATCACCGAAGGCCGGTAACGAGCGTGCCTCGGCCAGCCCCAGCGAGCGCTTGACCCAGCGGGAGAGCGGCGTGAAACGCTCGACGCCATTGAGCAACGGCGCCAGTCGGCTGGCATAGGGGGCATAGCGCGGCATCTCGGCGACTATCCGCTCCCGCCATGCCAGCGGGTGGGTCTCGGCGCGCGCGGCGCGCGCCTCGATCTTGAATCGGGCCATGTCGACCCCGGTCGGGCAGTCGCGCTTGCAGCCCTTGCAGGACACACACAGATCGAGCGCTTCCTTGACGGCGTCGCTGGCCAGCCCCGCCTCGCCGAGCTGACCGGAGAGGGTCAGACGCAGGGTATTGGCGCGGCCACGGGTAAGGTGCTGTTCGTCACGGGTGATGCGATAGCTCGGACACATGGTGCCGGCATCGAACTTGCGGCAGTGGCCGTTGTTGTTGCACATCTCCACGGCCTTGGCGAGGCCGCCGGTCGGGTCGCCACCGCTGCCGGGCGCGCTCTGCTCGCCACTCAGCGGGTCGCGCTCGACGTCCCAGGGCGACCAGTCGAGCACCGGCGTGAGCGGGATCGTCCGGTAGTCCCGGGGAAAGCGGAAATGACGATCGTCGTCCATCCGCGGGGTATCGACGATCTTGTTGGGGTTGAACAGGTTGTCGGGATCGAAGAGCTGCTTGACCTCCTTGAAGGCGGCATTGAGCGCGGACCCGAACTGCCAGGCGATCCACTCGCCCCGGCAGATGCCGTCGCCGTGCTCGCCGGAGTAGGCGCCCTTGTACTCGCGTACCAGGGCCGAGGCCTCCTCGGCGATGGCGCGCATCTTCCCGGCGCCGTCGCGACGCATGTCGAGAATCGGCCGCACGTGCAAGGTGCCGACGCTGGCATGGGCGTACCAGGTGCCCTCGGTGCCGTGCTTGTGGAACACCTGGGTCAGCTTGTCGGTGTATTCGGCGAGATGCTCGAGCGGGACCGCGCAATCCTCGATGAACGACACCGGCTTGCCGTCGCCCTTCATGCTCATCATGATGTTGAGCCCCGCCTTGCGCACGTTCCACAGCGCCTTCTGCTCGGCGGCCCCGGGCATGTCGACCACGCAGTCGGGCAGGCCCAGATCGGCCATCAACTCGTTGAGCCGACGCAGGGCATCGAGCAGCGGCTCGCGCTCCTGCCCCGAGAACTCGACCAGCAGCACCGCTTCCGGCTTGCCGATCAGCGCCTTCTCGATCACCGGCCGGAACGCCGGATTCTCCAGCGACAAATCGATCATGGTGCGATCGACCAGCTCCACCGCCGATGGCGCCAGCGTGACGATGTGCTGGGTCAGGTCCATCGCCTGATAGAAGGTCGGGAAATTGACCACGCCCAGCACCTTGTGCTCGGGCAGCGGCTCGAGCCTGAGCGTGATCCGCCGCGTCAGTGCCAGCGTGCCCTCCGAGCCGATCAGCAGATGAGCAAGGTTGGCCCGACCCCGCGGGTCGTAGGGCCGCTCGTTCTGGCAGTCGAACAGATCCAGGTTATAACCCGCGACCCGGCGCAGCACCTTGGGGAAGTGTTCGCGAATATTGGCCTTCTCGCGCTCGGCGATCGTCCATACCCGCTGGGCGATGGATTGCAGCGGGTCGCCGCCGGGAAGTTCGTCGAGATAGCCGAACGAGGCCGCCGTACCGTCGGCGAGCAGCGCGTCGATGCCCAGCACGTTGTGCACCATGTTGCCGTACTTGATCGAGCGCGAGCCGCAGGAGTTGTTGCCGGCCATGCCGCCGAGGGTGCACTGGGCGCTGGTCGAGACGTCGACCGGAAACCACAGGCCGTAGGGCTTGAGCCAGGCATTGAGGTGATCGAGGACGATCCCCGGCTCGACCACCACGCTGCGCCGCACCTCGTCGAACTCGACGACGCCGTTGAGCCAGCGGCTGGTGTCCAGCACCAGCGCCTCGCCCACCGTCTGGCCACACTGACTGGTCCCGGCGCCACGCGGCAGGATCGGCACGCCGGCGTCGCGGGCGATGTCCAGCGCCGTCGCCAGGTCCTGCTGATGACGCGGCACGACCACGCCCACCGGGGTGATCTGATAGATCGAGGCATCGGTCGAATAGCGCCCGCGCGACGCCTCGTCGAAGAGCACGTCGCCGGCGATCTCGCGCCCGAGGCGCTCGGCCAGCTCGGAAACGGGCTTGATCCGGGCGTCACGCGAGCCCCGGGCCTGGACGGTGGTGCTGGATAACGACGTCATCGCTTCCCCTCCTTCTCGACGGTTCGACGGTTCGACGGTTCGTCGGGCCGAGATCATTGCGCGGCGTTGCGCGGATGGGCGGCGAAATACTCGAGCGCCGCCTGGACGCCGCTGCCCGAGAGCTCGACGCCGGCCAGCTTGAGCCCGGCCTCGCAGCCGCCCAGGGTGGCGATCAGCGTCAGATCGTTGCAGTCGCCGAGGTGGCCGATGCGGAACATCCGCCCCTTGGCCTTGCCCAGGCCGGTCCCCAGCGACAGGTCGAAGCGCTCGTAGATCGTGCGGCGCACCGCGTCGGCGTCCACGCCTTCGGGCACCACGACCCCGGTCAGCACCGGTGAATACACCGCCGGGTCCCGGCACTGCACCTCCAGCCCCCAGGCCTCGACCGCGCTACGCACCCCGGCGGCCCAGCGCCGGTGCCGGGCGAAGACATTGTCGAGCCCCTCGTCGAGCAGCATGTCCAGCGCCTCGTTGAGCCCGTAGAGCAGATTGGTGCTCGGGGTATAGGGCCAGTAGCCGGTCGTGTTGGCCTCGAGGACCTCGTCCCAGGCCCAGAAGCTCTTGGGCAGGCGTGCCTCGCGGCTGGCGGCGATCGCCTTGTCGGACACGGCATTGAAGCTGATCCCGGGCGGCAGCATCAGCCCCTTCTGCGACCCGGAGATGGTCACGTCGACGCCCCACTCGTCGTGCCGATAGTCGGCGCTGGCGAGCCCCGAGATGGTATCGACCAGCAGCAGCGCCGGGTGCCCGGCGGCATCGATCGCCCGGCGTACCGCGGCGATGTCGCTGGTAACCCCGGTGGAGGTCTCGTTGTGGACTACGCAGACCGCCTTGATGGCGTGCTCACCATCCTCCGCGAGGCGCGCCTGGATCATCTCGGCCTGGACGCCGCACCGCCAGCCTTCGTAGCCCGGCAGGCCGATGAACTCGGGCTCCAACCCCAGGCGGAGCGCCATCTTCTGCCATAGCGTGGCGAAGTGCCCGGTCTCGTACATCAACACCCGGTCGCCCGGCGACAGGGTGTTGACCAGCGCCGCCTCCCAGGCACCCGTGCCGGAGGCGGGATAGATCACCACCGGGTTGTCGGTCTTGAAGACCCGCTTGACCTTGCCCAGCAATTCCAGGCCCAGGGCACCGAACTCCGGGCCGCGATGGTCGATGGTGGGCAGGCTCATGGCGCGCAGGATGCGATCCGGCACCGGCGACGGGCCGGGGATCTGCAGGAAGTGACGGCCGGAGGGATGGAAGTCGAGATTGAGCATCGGAAATCTCCGTCAGCGATCTTGTGATTCTTGATAATGAATTTTGAATTCAATAATCGGCACCCGTTGACCTCACGGGCGCCGGCTCAGCGAATGCAGCCCTCGCGGCGCAGCGCCTCGACCTCGTCGCGTCCCATGCCCAGCCCGGCGAGGATCTCATCGGTATGCTGGGCGAACAGCGGCGCCGGGCGGCGGATCTGCGATGGCGTGCGCGAGAACTTGCTGGGAAAGCCGATCGTCTTCATGGGACCGATCACCGGGTGTTCCATCTCCTGGACCATGCCCCGCGCCAGATAGTGCTCGTCCTGCATCGCCTGGGCGAAGTCGTTGATCGGCCCGGCCGGCACCCCGGCGCTGTCGCAGCGTTCTAGCCAGTGGGCCATGTCGTGGCCGGCGAGGATGTCCTCGAGCAGCGTCTCGAGTTCCTCGACGTTGGCCCCCCGGTCGCTGTTGGTGAGAAAGCGGGTATCGTCGATCAGTGCGGGGCGTTCGATCACGTTCTCGCAGAAGCGCTCCCAGGTTCGCTGGTTGGCGCAACCCAGCATGATGTAGCCGTCACGGGTCTTGACCGCCTGGTAGGGTGCCGAGACGCGATGCCGCCAGCCGGTGGGCTCGGGTACCCGCCCCTCGGCGAAATAGGCCGCCGCCTCCCAGGTAAACCACGGCAGGCCGCATTCGGTGATGGCGATGTCGATGTGCTGTCCTTCGCCACTCTTCATCTTGTGCACGTAGGCTGCCAGGATCGAATACACGGCGGTGATCCCGGCGCCGATGTCGTAGACGGCGATGCCGGTCTTCAGCGGCCGTCGCCCCTTCTCGCCGGTCATCGACATCAGCCCGGTCATGCCCTGGGCGACCAGGTCGAAACCGCCGCGATGGCTGTAGGGGCCGCTCTGGCCGTAGCCGGAGATCGAGCAGTAGATGATGCCGGGGTTGATCACGCTGACAGTGTCGTAGTCGATGCCCAGGGATTTCGTCACCCCGGGGCGGTAGTTCTCGACGATGACGTCGGCCTCCCGGGCCAGGCGATGGAAGATTTCCCGCGCGCGGTCGTCCTTGAGGTTCAGGGAAATGCTCTGCTTGTTGCGATTGATCTGCGAGAAGCAGGTCGACTCGTCGTTGACGTAGGGGCCCATCTGGCGACTGTCGTCGCCGCCGTTGGCCTTCTCGATCTTGATCACCTCGGCACCCATGTCGCCCAGTACCATGGTGCAGTAGGGGCCGGCCATGATCTGCGAGATGTCGAGTATCTTCAGTCCATCCAGGGGAAGCATGCGGCGTCTCCTCCGCGAATCGTCAGGGGAATCATTCACCGGTCCACTCGAACGGGGTCTTGTTGACGAACTTGTCGACCGCCGCCCTGAAGTCCCGGCTGGTGTAGCAGGTGCGCACCCAGTCGTCGCCGGCATCCGCCGGCATCCGTCGATGTTCCTGAACGCGCTTGATGAGCTGCTTGGCGGCCTGCACGGTGAGCGGCGCGCGGCGCCTGAACGCCGCCGCCCTGTCGGCCACTTCGGCCTCGATGGCCTCGGCCTCGAAGACGCCGTTGACCAGACCGATCGCCTCGGCCTGCGGCGCCTCGACCAGCCTGGCGGTCATCAGGATCTCCTTGGTCAGCGGGATGCCGACGATGTCCATGAAGCGCGAGACGTTAGTCACCGACAGGCAGTTGCCGAGGGTTTGGGCGATCGGCACGCCGAACTTGAGATCGGGGGTGGCATAGCGGAAATCGCAAGCCAGCGCGATGGCCGCCCCGCCACCCACGCAGAAGCCCTCGATCAGTGCGATGGTCGGCTTGGCGATTCCCTCCAGGGCGCCGAGGATGGCGTCGATGCGCCGCTCGTATTGCACGCCGTCCTCGGGGGCGTCGAAATCGGCGAACTGCTTGATGTCGGTACCGGCGACGAAGGCCTCGCCGCCACAGCCGTGGAAAACCACGGCATGCACCGTGTCGTCGACATCGACCTCGGCGCAGATCGCTGCCAGGGCGTCGTACATTTCCCAGGTCATGGCGTTGCGGCTCGCCGGGCGGTCGAAGCCCACCCAGGCCACGCCGTCGCGCTCCTGGTACTCGACCCGGCCGCGCTTGTCGTCCGTCATGGGGTTACCTCTCGGTTGTCGGTCATGCGCGGGCGCCATGCCCCCGCGGTCTCGTCGGTCAACGGTATTCAGCCGTAGATCAGATGCACCAGTGCCAGGGCAAAGGCCGGGATATAGGTGTTGATCAGCAGCACCGCCAGCAGCACGCCCAGGAAGCACAGGTTGGTCCGGGTGGTCGCCCAGATGTCCGAGCGGGCGATCGAGCATGAGGCGATCAGCACGCTCGCCACCGGCGGGGTCTGCTGGCCGATCGCCAGATTGAGGGTAACGATCAAGCCGAAATGCAGCGGATCGATGCCCACCGCGGTGACCAGCGGCAACACGATCGGCACTACCAGGATGATCGCCGCCGCGGAGTGCAGGAAGACGCCGATGATCAGCAGCACGATGTTGAGCAACGCCAGGATCAGATACTTGTTGTCGGTGAGCTGACTGATCGACTGAGCGAGATGCTGCGGGATCTGGCTTTCGGTCAGGAACATCCCCACCACCGCGGAGCTCGCCACCAGCAGCATCACCACCGCCGTCTGCACGCCGGCGTCGAGGCACGCCTTGTAGAAGATCTTGAGGCTGAACTCGCGATACACCACCGAGCTGATGAAGATCGCCACGATCACCGCCAGCGCCGCGCCCTCGGTGGCGGTGACGATACCGCCGAAGATGCCGCCGAGGATGATCACCGGGATCAGCAACGCCCAGATGGCCCCCTTGAACGCCTCCCACAGCCGCTTGGCCTGGAAGCGACCTTCCGAGGGAAAATTGTTGCGCTTGGCCAGGTAGTAGCACATCGCGGCCAGGCCCAGGGCGCCGAGCAGGCCCGGGAAGATGCCGGCGACGAACATCTTGACCACCGACTCGCCGGACATCACCGCGTAGAGGATCATCGGAATCGACGGCGGCAGGATGATCGCCAGGCTGGCGGCGGACGAGGAGATCGCCGCCGAGAACTCCTTGGTATAGCCCTTCTTCTTCATTGCCGGAATCAGCAGACTGCCGATCGCCGAGACGCCGGCCACCGCCGACCCGGAGATCTCGGCGAAGAAGATCGAGGCGCCGATGGTGACCATCGACAGCCCACCCTTGATGAAGCCGACCATCGCCGAGGCGAGATCGATCAGGCGGCGCGAGATGCTCGAGGCGTTCATGATCGCCCCGGCAAGGATGAACAGTGGAATCGCGATCAGCGGGAACTTGGTCGCCCCGTCGAACATCACCAGCCCGACGTTGGGCAGCGCCAGGGTGCCGTAATTCATCACCGTGGCGAAGGTGCCGATGATGCCCAGCGCGATCGCCACCGGCACGTTGATCAGAATCAGCAGGATCAGGCCTGCAAACATGGCCAGAATGGTCATCGTTGTTCTCCTAGTTGCGCGCCATTCGGCGATCGCCGTGCTCGTCGCCCGGTGGCACCGCTTCGGCATCGGCCGATTCGCGGGCGTTATCGGCGTCCAGGCCGGCTTCTTCCAGCTCGTGATCGATGAACCCTTCACCCCGGGCACTGGCGATCACCTCGGGCAGGCGCAGCAGTTCGGAGACGACGAACAGCGCCGCCCCGATGGGAATCGCCGACTGGGTCAACTGCAGCGAGACGTCAGGGAGGCTGACGAGGTTTTCGCCGTCGAGAATCAACACCACCTGATAGCCGGTGTAGCCCAGCAGCACGAAGAAGCCGATCGTGAAGACCTCGGCGACCAGCGCGATGGGCAGGCGAACGGCCGGCGGGAAGGCGTTGATGACGCTGGGGCAGGCGATGTGCGCGCCCTTGGCGGCGGCCAGCGCGGCGCCATAGTAGGTCAGCCAGGCCAATCCCACCGAGGCCACCTCGCCGTACCAGCTGAACGGCGAGCCCAGCACGCGGGACAGAAAGCCGACGCTGACCACCAGCGCCAGTGCCACCACGTTGATCACCACCACCAGTTCGAGAAACTTGGAATAGACCGTCTTGATTCGGGATAGGGAAGTCATTGCCGGCTCCAGAAGCGTTCGGGCAGTCGCATCGCATCATTGGCCCCCGCGACCGTGATCACGGGGGCCATCCATCCCCGATCAGCCATCGCTACGCAGCTGCTCGACGCGATCGAGCATCTCCTGTCCGCCATCCACCTCGTTGGCGAACTTCTCGTAGATGTAGCCGGAATTGTCGATGAACGACTGGGTATCGACCTCGTTGACCTGCATTCCCGCCTCTTTCATCTTGGCGAGCAGCTCATCGTCCAGTTGAGCGCCCTGCTCGAGCGCATAGTCCTCGACCTCCTCGGCCGAGGCCGTGAGCACCTCGCGAACGTGCTCGGGCAAGCGGTTCCAGCTCGCCCCGGCCAGCACATAGGCCGGCGTATAGACGTGGTTGGAGATCGACAGGTACTTCTGCACTTCCTGGAAGCGTTGCGAATAGATCTGCACCAGCGGGTTTTCCTGGCCATCCATCGCACCGGTCTGCAGGGCGACGAACACCTCGGAGAGCGGCATGGGCGCCGGATTGGCGCCGTAACTCTTGAACATCGCCACGCGCCATTCGCCGTTTGGCGTGCGCAGCTTGATGCCCTGGAGATCCTCGGGCGTGTCGATCGGTCGCTCGTTGTTGGTGATCTGGCGGAAGCCGTTCTCCCAGACGCCGATCACTCGATAGCCCTTGCGCTCGGCCGCCGGGTAGAGCTTGGGCCGCACCACCGCGTCGCGCACCTTCTTCATGTGCTCGCGATCCTGGATCAGGTAGGGCATTTCGAACAGCGAGAATTCCGGTGCAACGCTGCTCATGATCGACGATGGCAGGGCCAGATCGACCGTGCCCAGCTTGAGCTTCCTGAGCAATTGCGAGTCGTTGCCCAGTTGGCTCGAGCCATAGGGGACGACTTGTGCCTCGCCCTCGAGCTTGGCATTGGCGATTTCCGCGAACCGGTTGACGCTCTTCTCGAACAGTGACCCCGGCGCACCGACGTGACCGAACTTGATGGTGATCTCGTCGGCCTGGGCGTTCTGCACTCCGAAGGCGAGCACCGAGGCGAGCAAGGCTGTTTTCAAGGCTTTCATATTGAACTCCGCTGCTTCGTTGTTTTTATAGGCATGGAGAACCGCCCTTCGAATCGATCGCATCAGTCAGTGGCGGTCCGGCTGCCTACCCGGATTCGTTCATTGTCGTTTGGCGTTGTCGTTGCGCCGGGACACCGGTCGATGCTCCCGGTTGGCGTGCTCCCGAAGCGGAAGGCGTCGAGACTCATCAAAGATGGATACATAATTCAAAATTAGAAATTATGCTTTGGTCGCAGCAAGAAACCCGAAGTGGAATTTTTAAATCTTAAAAATCAAAACCTTGGAAACATACCAAAGTGCGGCACCATGCGATGCCCGGCTGGCAAGGACAGAGAAGAAACCACGCTAGAGCAAGCCGGCCACGACCGGCTCGCCCCCCCTCAGGCCGGCGCAATACCCGGCGTCAGGCCGGCCTGGCGAATGCCGGCCATGGCGGCGCTTTCGTCCTCATCGGAGGAGGCTCCGCTGACCCCCACGGCACCGATCACCTCGCTGTCGGCATCGAGGATCAACACCCCACCGGCCACGGGCACGAACCGCCCGTCGGCCGCCGCCGCGACGGCGGCCAGAAAGGCCGGACGTTCGACGTTGCGCTCGCCCACCACCCGGCTCGCCACGCCGTTGCCCAGCGCGGCATGGGCCTTGCCGCGGGCCACGTCGAAGCGTAGCGGGGCGCAGCCATCCTCACGCTCGGCGGCGATCACGTGGCCGCCGCCGTCCAGCACCACCGCGGTCAGCGGTTCCATCTCGCGGCGCCGCGCCTCGGCGAAGGCGCCGTCGAGCATGTTCCGGGCCTGCTGGCGGGTGACGACGACCCGCGTGCGATACACCTTGCCTGCCATGATTCCTCCTGATGTGCGACGATGAGTGGATAGCTTGCCCTTTTTTTGAATTCATAATACTTTTTGAACACTGTCAACGCGAAACGCCTCCTGCCAATGACGGCCACCGTCTCGCTTTCCCCGTTATCCGAGTCGTCACGCAGGCGGCAATGCCGACGAGAGAGCCGCCCATGGAAAAGATCCAGCACAGAAATCTCTATCGGGAAGTCGCCGATCGCATCAGGGAACTCATCGAACAGGGCGCCCTGACTCCCGGTGAGCGGATCTCCGAAAAACAGCTTTGCGAGAAGTTCGGCGTGTCACGGACACCGCTCCGCGAGGCACTGAAGGTGCTCACCTCGGAGGGACTGGTCGAGATTCTGCCCAATCGCGGCGCACGCGTGACCCGCCTGACGCTGCAGAAGGTCAAGGACACCTACGGGGTGATGGCGGCGCTCGAGGGGCTGTCCGGCGAGCTGGCCTGCCAGAACATCAGCGATGCCCAGGTCGAAGCGGTCCGCCGGCTCCACGACCGGATGCTCGAGCATTACCGCAACAACGAGCTGCAGGACTACTTCAAGGTCAACCAGCAGATTCACGAACGCATCCTCGAAGCCTCCGGCAACGAGGTGCTGATCGAGATGTACAACAACCTCAGTCAGCGTGTGAAGCGGGTGCGCTACACCGCCGAGATGAGCGACGAATACTGGCGCCAGGCGGTCAGCGAGCACGAGGAGATGATCAAGGCGCTGATCAAGCGTGACGGCAAATGGCTGGGCCAGATCCTCCGCGAGCACCTGTGCCACAAGCTGGAGGCCAAGTCGCTGACCGGCCTCGTCGAGGAGGAGCGCCAGGCCGTCGGCTGAGCGCTGGTCGGCCGGAGCCGAGGCGCTGCCGGCCTCGACTCACTCCCAGGCCTCGAGACGCATCGCCGAGCGCTCCAGCCGTTCGTCCTCGGCCTCGATCTCGCGCAGGTTGTCGCCGATGCTCGCCAGATGATCGAGGGCCGCCTGCCTAGCGGCCTCGGGGTCTTGATCGATGACGGCGTGGAACAGCCGCTCGTGCTGGCGATTGATCTGCTCGCGCGGCCCCGGCCGGTGATAGAGGTTCTTGACCGAGGCGAACACCGAACTCAACAGCAGGTCGGTGAGCCCCTGCAGGGTGTAGACCAGCACCGGGTTGTGCGAGGCCTCGCAGATTGCCCGATGGAAGGCGTGATCGAAGCGTGCCAGGCGCTCGGCATCGATCGCCGCCGTGCTCGCCGTGTAGTCGACCATCGCCTCGAAGTGCCGGGTGATCATCACCCGATCCGCCGGCGTGCCGCGCAGGGCGGCGAGCCTGGCCGACTCGCCCTCGAGCAGGGTGCGCACCTCGAGCAGGTCGTAGAGGGTTCGCGGGTGATCGCGAAACAGGTGCATCAGGGGGCTGTCGTCGTGGCGTGGCAGCAGTTGCGTCACCCGCGACCCCCGGCCCTGGCGGGTCTCGATGATGCCCTTGCCGCGCAACACGCGCAGCCCCTCTCGCAGCGAGGCGCGCGACACGCCGAGTCGGTCGCAGAGCCGCCGCTCGGAAGGCAGCAGCTCACCGGGACGCACCACGCCGTCGAGGATCAGTTCCTCCAGTCTGGCGGCG
Organism: Modicisalibacter coralii; assembly: GCF_004117855.1. GTDB lineage: Bacteria > Pseudomonadota > Gammaproteobacteria > Pseudomonadales > Halomonadaceae > Modicisalibacter > Modicisalibacter coralii. Next base: position 5,557 of record NZ_QWBW01000022.1, on the reverse strand, counting down.
ACCACGTCCGCCATGCGCCGATTGTCCGGCTGTGTGGAATAGTCGACCATCGCTTTACTCCCCCGAATACCAGCGTCCCCGTCATGCCCTTAACTGCCGCCACCAGAAGCCCCAAAAGCACTCATTGAAATACTGGAATCCACTTCCATAAATTAGACCAATTACTGGTCAGACCAGCATACCAAAAACTGGACAGGGGCAACGAGAACGCTCAGATTGAATGCCATACTCACGTCGGGAGGCCCGGCGTGGGCCCGTGACTGCCGGCCAACCATTGCGCCGGCCCGCTGAGCGGAGAGTGACCATGAACATTCTCTATGACGAGCGGCTCGACGGCGCCCTGGAACGCGTCGACAAGACCGCCGTCCTGAACGACCTGCAGCAGGCGCTGCCCGACATGACCCTGCTGCACCGCGAGGAGGACCTGCGCCCCTTCGAATGCGACGGGCTGTCGGCCTACCGCGTGCTGCCCATGCTGGTCGCCATGCCCCACACCCTGGCCCAGGTCGAGACCCTGATGCGACGCTGCTTCGAACTGGGCGTGCCCGTGGTGACCCGCGGTGCCGGCACCGGGCTGTCGGGCGGCGCCCTGCCGCTGAAACAGGGCGTGCTGCTGGTGATGTCGCGCTTCGCGCGGATCCTCGAGGTCGATCCCAACGCCCGTATCGCCCGCGTCCAGCCCGGCGTGCGCAACCTGGCGATCTCCCAGGCGGCCGCCCCCCATGGGCTCTACTACGCCCCCGATCCCTCGTCGCAGATCGCCTGCTCGATCGGCGGCAACGTCGCCGAGAACGCCGGCGGCGTGCACTGCCTCAAGTACGGCCTGACCGTGCACAACGTGCTGCGCGTCGAGGTGATCACCATCGAGGGCGAGCGCATGACACTGGGCTCGGAGGCCTTCGACGCCCCTGGTTTCGACCTGCTGGCGCTGTTCACCGGCTCCGAGGGCATGCTCGGCGTGATCACCGAGATCACCGTCAAGCTGCTGCCCAAGCCGGAAAGCGCCAAGGTGCTGATGGCCAGCTTCGACGACGTCGAGAAGGCCGGCAAGGCGGTCGGCGACATCATCGCCGCCGGCATCGTGCCCGGCGGGCTGGAAATGATGGACAAGCTCGCCATCCGCGCCGCCGAGGACTTCGTCAAGGCCGGCTACCCCACCGAGGCCGAGGCGATCCTGCTCTGCGAACTCGACGGCGTCGAGGCCGACGTCGACGACGACTGCGCCACCGTGCGCGACGTGCTCGAGGCCGCCGGCGCCACCGCCATCGAACAGGCCCGCGACGACGCCGAGCGCGCCCGCTTCTGGGCCGGGCGCAAGAATGCCTTCCCCGCGGTGGGCCGCATGTCACCGGACTACTACTGCATGGACGGCACCATCCCGCGCCGCGAGCTGCCCCGGGTGCTGATGGGCATCGCCCGGCTCTCCGAGGAGTCAGGCCTGGCGGTGGCCAACGTCTTCCACGCCGGCGACGGCAACATGCACCCGTTGATCCTGTTCGATGCCAACAAGCCCGGCGAGCTGGAACTGGCCGAGGACGTCGGCGGCAGGATCCTCGAACTGTGCGTCGCGGCCGGCGGCAGCATCACCGGCGAGCACGGCGTGGGTCGCGAGAAGATCAACCAGATGTGCAGCCAGTTCCAGCCCGACGAGTTGAGCGTCTTTCACGCGGTCAAGTCGGCCTTCGACGCCCGCCGCCTGCTCAACCCCGGCAAGAACATCCCCACACTGGCCCGCTGCGCCGAGTTCGGTGCCATGCACGTGCACAACGGCGAACTGCCGCACCCGGACCTTCCGCGCTTCTGAGGAACGATCATGACCCAGCCACATCACGAACAGGACGCCCATCCCGTTCATGGCGAGCGCGGCCAGGACATCGCCGATCGGTTGTGCGATCGGGTCCGTCGCGCCGACGCCGAGGGCACGCCGCTGAAGATCGTCGGCGGCGACACCAAGGCCTTCTACGGCCGTCCGGTGGAGGGCGAGACACTGTCGCTGGCCGACCACCGCGGCATCACCCACTACGACCCGGTCGAGCTGGTGGTCACGGTACGCGCCGGCACACCGCTCGCCGAGCTCGAGACCGCCCTCGACGCCGAGGACCAGCGCCTGGCCTTCGAGCCGCCCCACTTCGGTGCGAGTGCCACCGTCGGCGGCACGGTCGCCTGCGGCCTCTCCGGGCCGCGTCGCCCCTGGGCCGGGGCGGTACGCGATTTCGTGCTCGGTGCGCGGGTGATCAGCCATGACGGCAAGCCACTGCGCTTCGGTGGCGAAGTCATGAAGAACGTCGCCGGCTACGACCTGTCGCGGCTGATGACCGGCGCCCAGGGCACCCTCGGCGTGCTGACCGAGATCTCGTTCAAGGTCCTGCCCAAGCCCGCGGCGACGCGCAGCCTGCGCCTGACGATGAACCTGGAGAGCGCCCTCGAGCGTCTCGCCGAGTGGGGCCGCCAGCCGCTACCGCTGAGCGCCGCCGCCTGGTACGACGGCGCCCTGCTCCTGCGTCTGGAAGGCGGCAACAGCTCGGTGGCCGCCACCGCCGAACGCCTCGGTGGCGACGCGCTGGATACCGATTTCTGGCGCACGCTGCGCGAGCAGCGCCTGGCGTTCTTCACCGATGACGCTCGCCCGCTGTGGCGACTTTCGCTGCCCAACGACATGCCGGCGCTCGCCCTCGATGGCCAGGTGCTCTACGACTGGGGCGGCGCCCAGCGCTGGCTGAAGAGCGATGCCGACGCCGAGACCATCCGCGAGGCGGCGGCCCGCGCCGGCGGGCACGCCACCTGTTTCACACCGCACGCCGAGGGGGGCGCCGAATCGCCCTTCACACCGCTCTCGCCGGTACTCGCCAAGTACCACCGTCAGCTCAAGGCCAAGCTGGATCCCAACGGCATCTTCAACCCCGGCCGGCTCTACGAGGCCCTTTGACATGCAGACCCAGTTCACCGACGCCGATCTCCAGAAGCCGCACATCCGCGAGGCCGACCGTGTCCTGCGCAACTGCGTGCACTGCGGCTTCTGCAACGCCACCTGCCCCACCTATCAACTGCTCGGCGACGAGCGGGACGGGCCGCGGGGGCGCATCTACCTGATGAAGGAGCTGCTGGAGAGCCGCGACGACGACGATCAGGTCACCAGAGAGACCCAGCTTCATCTGGATCGCTGTCTGACCTGTCGCAACTGCGAGACCACTTGCCCCTCCGGCGTGGAGTACCACAAGCTGCTCGACATCGGCCGTGCCGAGGTCGACCGCCGCGTCGGGCGCACGCCCAAGGAACGTGTACTCCACCTGGGGCTGCGCAAGGCACTGGTCGACCCGCGTCGCTTCAAGGCCCTGCTGGCGCTGGGCCAGACCTTCCGCCCGCTGGTCCCCGGCACCCTGCGCGACAAGCTGCCGGCGCGTCCGGTCGATCCGGGCGCGCGCCCGGACGGCCGGCAACACGCCCGGCAGATGCTGATCCTCGAGGGCTGCGTGCAGCCGGGGCTGTCGCCCAACACCAACGCCGCCACCGCGCGGGTACTCGACCGCCTGGGCATCGGCCTGACGCCGGCCCCCCAGGCCGGCTGCTGCGGCGCCATCGACTATCATCTCAACGCCCAGGAGGCCGGTCGCGCACGCATGCGCGCCAACATCGACGCCTGGTGGCCGGCGATCGAGAACGGCGTCGAAGCGATCGTCCAGACCGCCAGCGGCTGCGGCGCCTTCGTCAAGGAGTACCGCGACATGCTCGCCGACGATCCGGCCTACGCCGAGAAGGCCGAACGGGTCAGCGCTCTGGCCAGGGACCTGTCCGAGATCCTGCGCGACGAGGACCTCGACGCCCTCGACGTCAGCAAAAGCCGGCGCCTGGCCTTCCACTGCCCCTGCACCCTGCAGCACGCTCAGCGGCTCGGGGGTAGCGTCGAGGGCGTTCTCGCGCGCCTAGGCTTCGAGCTGACCCCGGTACAGGACGCGCACCTGTGCTGCGGTTCCGCCGGCACCTACTCGGTGACCCAGCCGGAACTCGCCACCCAGTTGCGCGACAACAAGCTCGACAACCTGGAAGCCGGCAACCCGGAATTGATCGTTACCGCCAACATCGGCTGCCAGACGCACCTTGGCGGTGCCGGCAGGACGCCGGTGAGGCATTGGATCGAGATCGTCGACGAGGCCCTGGAAAAACACTGAAAAGCTGCTGCGCGCCGCATCTCGCGCGCGACGCTTTACAGCGCTTTTCCTTCAAGTAGTCAGTCATTTGGACGCCAGTTAAGTGAAAACTAAAGGAGAACCACCATGCAGAGCAAAGCCGTACTCGAACTCCAGGACGTCAACACCATCCTCGACGCTGCCCAGCAGGAAGCCGAGGCCAACCAGTGGGCGGTGACCATCGCCGTGGCCGACGATGGCGGTCATCTGCTGGGCCTGCGCCGCCTGGATGGCGCGCCGCCGTTCTCCGCCGGCATAGCCAGCGAGAAGGCGCGTAACGCCGCCATCGGCCGCAAGGAGACCCAGGTCTTCGAGGAAATGATCAACAACGGCCGCATCGCCTTCACTACCGCGCCGATGCAGGCGCTGCTGTCCGGCGGCGTGCCGGTCATCAAGGACGGCCAGGTGATCGCCAGCGTCGGCGTCTCCGGCGTCAAGCCCGACCAGGACGTACAGGTCGCCAAGGCCGGTGTCGGCGCCATCGGCTGACGACAAGCGCCAGCCCAAGCCCCCCCATCAAGCCCTCTATAGTGAAGGCACTCATCGCGTTCCGACGAGGAGACCGATCATGACCGACCGCATCACCCGCCACCGCCTCAAGGTGGCCGCCGACCTCGACCGCTTCATCACCGACGAGGCCCTGCCCGGCACCGGCGTCGACCCCGAGGCCTTCTGGGCCGGCGTCGACGCCCTGGTCCATGACCTCGCGCCGACCAACCGCGACCTGCTCGCCGAGCGCGAGCGCCTGCAGGGCGAACTCGACGCCTGGCACAAGGCCCATCCCGGCGCGGTGCGCGACCCGGCCGCCTACCAGGCGTTCCTGCGCGAGCAGGGTTATCTCGCCGCCGACCCGGGCGAGGTGCGCGTCACCACCACCGACGTCGACGCCGAGATCGCCGTGCAGGCCGGTCCGCAGCTGGTGGTGCCGGTCAACAACGCCCGCTACGCGCTCAACGCCGCCAACGCCCGCTGGGGCAGCCTCTACGACGCCCTCTACGGCAGCGACGTGATCCCCGAGACCGACGGCGCCGAGAAGGGCACCGCCTACAACCCCAAGCGCGGCGAGAAGGTCATCGCCTACGCCCGCGAGGTGCTCGACGAGGCCGCCCCGCTCGCCGAGGGCTACCATCGCGAGGCCACCGGCTACGCGATCCGCGACGGCAAGCTGGTCATCAGCCGCGGCACCGGCCGCGAGACCGGCCTGGCGCGCCCCGACCAGCTGGTCGGCTACCGCGGCGACGCCGCCGCCCCCGAGGCGGTGCTGCTCGCCCATCACGGCCTGCACCTGGAGATCCAGATCGACGCCGGCCACCCCATCGGCCAGACCGACCCGGCCCACGTCAAGGACCTGCTCGTCGAGGCCGCGGTGACCA
>NZ_QWBW01000021.1 GCF_004117855.1 Modicisalibacter coralii | reverse complement strand
GGGTGGGGGCGGGGGCCATGCTCTGCGCCCGGCTCTCCGCCGGTCGCCTCGAACTCGGGCTGGTGCCGCTGGGGGCGCTGGTGATCGCCGCCGCCGGTTTCGACTTCGCCGCCCGCCCGGTGCTCCCCGGCGAGAACCACGACCTGCTGGCCGTGCTCGGCCTGCCGGGCTTCTGGCGGATGAGTCTCGACCTGGCGCTGGTGGGGCTCGGCGGCGGGCTGTACATCGTGCCGCTGTACACCCTGGTGCAGGTCGCCAGCCGCGACGACCACCGCGCGCGGATGATCGCCGCCAACAACCTGCTCAATGCGCTGTTCATGATTCTCTCGGCGCTGTTCGGCATCCTGCTGCTGACCGTGCTGGACGCCTCGCTGACGACCTTCTTCGCGGTGCTGTCGGGGGTCGCCCTGGCGGCCGGTGGCGTGGCGTTGATCCTCAACCCCCGGGCGCTGCTGCGCCTGGTCGTCTTCGCCCTGACCCACGTGCTCTATCGGCTGCGCTTCTCGGGGCGCGGTCATATTCCGGCGGAAGGGCCGGCGCTGGTGGTCTGCAACCACGTCAGCTTCATGGATGCCCTGATCATGGGGGGCGGTTGTCCGCGGCCGCTGCGTTTCCTGATGGACCGACCGATCTACGAGTCGCCGTGGCTCAACTGGTTCTTCCGTCTCGCCGGGGCGATCCCGGTGGACTCCGAGCGCCGCGATCCGGGCGGCGTCCGGCGGACGATGGCGGAGGTGAGCCGGGCGCTGCGCGACGGCGAGGTGGTGATGCTGTTTCCCGAAGGGCGGCTCACCCCGGACGGCGACATCCACCGCTTCCGTCGCGGCGTCGACATGATCCTGGCCCGCGATGCGGTACCGGTGGTGCCCGCCGCGCTGGCCGGCTTGTGGGGGTCGTGGACGTCGAATCGCAATGGGCGGGCCTTGACCACGCGGCCGCGGCGTTTTCGGGCCCGGGTGGCGCTGGTCTTCGGCGAGCCGGTGCCGCCCGAGCAGGCCGACGGTCGGTTGCTCGAGGCGCGCGTGCGCGAACTCAAGGAGACCGCCGAGGCCCGGCTGGGTGGCGCGCACCGCGCCAGTCGCTCAATAGACCACGCGTGAGCGGCGAACCGCGGGCTGCCAGCAGCGCGCCGCGGTGATCAGGTTGTCCTTGACCTGCAGGATCTCCATGCGCGTGGCGCCGAGCTGCAGACAGGCCGGGGCGTCGGGGAACGACTCCAGGTGCTCGATGATCAGGCCGTTGAGCGTCTTGGGGCCGTCGGTGGGCAACTGCCAGCCGAGCATCTTGTTGATCTCGCGGATGTTCGCCGTGCCCTCGATGACGTAGCTGCCGTCATCCTGCAGGTGGATCTCCTGATGCATGCCGGCGACGTCGGTGGTGAACTCGCCGACGATCTCCTCGAGGATGTCCTCGAGCGTCACCAGCCCCTCCACGTCGCCGTACTCGTCGACCACGATGCCGATGCGCCGCTTCTGCTGCTGGAAGTTGAGCAGTTGGGTATGCAGCGGCGTCGACTCGGGAATGAAGTAGGGTTCGCGGGCTTCCTGGACGATCGAGGCCTTGGTGACCTCGCTCTTGGACAGGAAGCGGGCCGCGTTGCGCAGATGCAGGATGCCGATGATGTTGTTGATGTCGCCCTTGTAGACCGGCACGCGGGTGTGCTGGCTGGCACGGATCTGGGCGAGGATGCTGTCCAGGTCGTCGTCGAGGTCGATGCCGGCGATCTCGTGGCGCGGCACCATGATGTCGTTGACCGTGACGTTCTCCAGATCGAGGATCGACAGCAGCATCGCCTGGTGGCGACGCGGGATCATGGTGCCGGCCTCGTGGACCACGGTGCGCAGCTCGTCACGAGTCAGGTTGTCGGCGCCGCCCTCGATGTTGCGCACGCCCATCAGGCGCAACAGGCCGTTGGAGATGGCGTTGACCATCCACACCAGCGGATAGAGCACCTTGAGCAGCGGTTCCAGCGCCAGCGAGGAGGGGTAGGCGATGCGCTCGGGCTTGATCGCCGCGAAGGTCTTGGGGGTCACCTCGGCGAAGATCAGCACCACGATGGTCAGCACCAGGGTGGCGATGGCCGGCCCCGAGACTTCGCCGAAGAAATGGATGGCGATGATGGTGGCGATCGAGGCGGCGAGGTTGTTGACGAAGTTGTTGCCGATCAGGATCACCCCGATCAGCCGGTCGGGGCGCGCCAGCAGGCGCAGCACGCGCTGGGCCCGCCGCTCCCCGCTCTTGGCCTGATGGCTCAGGCGATAACGGTTGATCGACATCATGCCCGTCTCGGAACTCGAGAAATAGGCGGATAGCAGAATCAACAAGACCAGCAGGCCGAACAGCAGTCCCAACGGGATGTCGTCGCTCAAGGTCGGGGGGTCCTCAGTCGCGTACCAGGCTCGTTTGTAGGGAATCGGCGCGCCCTGTGTCAAGGCGACGGGCGGCCTCAGACGTCGTGAAAGACCACCTCGATGGCGAACTTGCTGCCGAAGTAGGCCAGCAGCAGCAGCGTGCAGCCGCCCAGTGTCCAGCGCGCCGCCTTGATGCCGCGCCAGCCGAAGAAGTGGCGTCCGGCGAGCAGGGTGGCGAAGATCACCCAGGCGGCGAACGACAGCACGGTCTTGTGCACCAGGTGCTGGGCGAACATGTCGTCGAGGAACAGCATGCCGCTGACGATCGACGCGGTGAGCAACAGCATGCCGACCCAGATCAGCTCGAACAGCAGCCGCTCCATGGTGGTCAATGGCGGCAACGACTGGACCAGCCCGCGGGTGTGATGGCGGCGTAGCGCCTGGTTCTGGCGGGCCAGCAGCATCGCCTGGACGGCGGCGATGGCGAACAGCGAGAAGGCCAGGATCGAGGTCAGGACATGCACCATGATGCCCGGGGTGAGGCCGGCCGGATGGCTGCCCACCGGCACTTCCGTGGCCAGCAGGATCGACAGCGCGGCGACCGGGAACAGCCCGGCGGCGGCGCTGAGCACCGGCTTGGCGAGACTCGCCACCAGCAGCAGGATGGCGACCAGCCAACTGATCAGCGAGGCGCTCGCCGACACGCCGAGACTGAGTTCGCCGAGATCGCGCAGCGCCGAGGCGATCACTACCGTGTGGCAGACCACGGCCATCAGCCCCAGCCCGCGGACCAGGCCGGGGCGCGGCGGTACGCGGCGCAACAGCGTCAGGCCCTGCCAGGAGCCGGCGCCGAGATAGAAGGCCATGGCCAGAACAGCGAAGGGAAACGCCTGCATGGTGGGAACCTGCCGACCCGGTGAGAGGATGACAAAGGGAGAATCATTCGCGCCACACTATATCGGATTCGCCCTGCCGCGCCCAGTTCTGCGCTGGCGCGAGCATGGAGACCGCTGCACGGAAGGCGTATAATCGGCCGCCAACACGTCGGCGCCCGCCGGCCGGGGCCTGTCGGCTCCGCCGGTGTGGCGGCCCGCGCATCCATTGCCGGAGAGTCCCATGTTCGAAAGTCTCTCGGAACGTCTGTCGAAGACGCTCAAGTCGATCACCGGTCAGGCCCGCCTGACCGAGGACAACATCAAGGACACCCTGCGCGAGGTGCGTCGCGCGCTGCTCGAGGCCGACGTCGCGCTGCCCGTGGTCAAGGCCTTCATCGATCGCGTCCGCGAGCGGGCGGTGGGCCAGGAAGTCTCGCGCAGCCTCTCGCCGGGTCAGCAGTTCGTCAAGATCGTCCAGCAGGAGCTCGAGGCGATCATGGGCGAGGGCAACGTGCCCCTCGAGCTCAAGCAGCAGCCCTCGGTGATCCTGATGGCCGGCCTCCAGGGCGCGGGCAAGACCACCTCGGTGGCCAAGCTGGCCAAGTATCTGCGCGAGCGCGAGAAGAAGAAGGTGCTGGTGGTCTCGGCCGACGTCTACCGGCCGGCGGCCATCGACCAGCTCGAGACCCTGGCCGGTGAGGTCGAGGCCGATTTCTTCCCCTCGACCAGCGACCAGCAGCCGGTGGCCATCGCCGAGGCGGCGATCAAGCACGCCCGGATCCAGTTCCACGACGTGGTGATCGTCGATACCGCGGGCCGGCTGCACGTCGACAGCGACATGATGGACGAGATCCAGGCGCTGCATAAGGCGGTCTCGCCGCAGGAGACGCTGTTCGTCGTCGACGCCATGACCGGCCAGGACGCCGCCAATACCGCCAAGGCCTTCCACGAGGCCCTGCCGCTGACCGGGGTGGTGCTGACCAAGGCCGACGGCGACGCCCGCGGCGGCGCGGCCCTGTCGGTACGCCACATCACCGGCAAGCCGATCAAGTTCATGGGCATGGGCGAGAAGGTCGATGCCCTCGAGCCCTTCCACCCCGATCGCGTCGCCTCGCGCATCCTCGGCATGGGCGACATGCTGTCGCTGATCGAGGAGGCCGAGCGCACCGTCGACAAGGGCAAGGCCGAGCGGCTCGCCAAGAAGGTCAAGAAAGGCGAAGGGTTCGACCTCGAGGATTTCCGCGACCAGCTCCAGCAGCTCAAGAAGATGGGCGGCATGGGGGGACTGATGTCCAAGCTGCCCGGCATGGGGCAGATGGCCGAGGCGGCCCAGGGCCCGGGCGTCGAGAAGGAGTTCGGCAAGCTCGAGGCGCTGATCAACTCGATGACCCCCAAGGAGCGCCGCAAGCCGGAGATCATCAACGGCTCGCGCAAGCGGCGCATCGCCGCCGGTGCCGGCCTGCAGGTCCCCGATCTCAACCGTCTGCTCAAGCAGCACAAGCAGATGCAGAAGATGATGAAGAAGGCCGGCAAGAAGGGCGGCATGCAGAAGATGATGCGCGGCATGGGCGGCATGCCGGGCATGGGTGGCCCCGGCGGCATGGGCGGTCCCGGCGGTATGGGGGGCATGGGCGGCCCGGGCGGCGGCTTTCCGCGCCGCTGAGCTGCTGGGGCGGCCGGGTCTTGTCAAGGAAAAAGGTTTCCAACGCCGGCCGATTTCCGTAGAATGCTGCGTCTTCGTGGCAAGCTGCGCGCATGCGCGGCGCGAGACTGCAGCCGCAGTCGTCACTGTGGCGTAATTTCTGAATTCAACCGAAGGATAGTAACGCAATGGTTACCATTCGTCTGGCACGGGGTGGCGCCAAGAAGCGTCCCTTCTATCACCTGACCGTCAGCGATTCGCGCAAGTCCCGCGATGGTCGCTTCATCGAGCGCGTCGGCTTCTTCAACCCGGTCGCCCGCGGCCAGGAAGAGCGTCTGCGCGTCGACCTCGACCGCATCAGCCACTGGCAGGGTCTGGGTGCCCAGGTCACCGAGCGCGTCGCCGAGCTGATCAAGGAAGCGCGCAAGCAGCAGACCGCCCAGGCCCAGGCCTGAGTGCGTTCCCGGCATGCCGAGTGACGTGACGCGACAAGGCGATACGGACGACTACGTCGTGCTGGGCAAGCTGACCAGCCCGCATGGTGTCAGGGGCTGGCTGAAGGTGTATTCGTACACCGACCCGATGGAAGGCATCCTCGACTACCCCGAGTGGGTCCTGGTGCAGCACGGTTCGCAGCGTGTCTATCGTGTGGCCGAAGGGCGCCGTCAGGGCAAGGGGCTGGTGGCCGGCCTGGAGGGAGTGACCTCCCGGGAGCAGGCCGAGCAACTGGCCGGCGCGGAGATCCTGCTGGCCAAGGCGCATCTGCCGCCGCTCGAGTCGGGCGATTTCTACTGGCACCAGCTCGAGGGACTCAGGGTCGTGACGCTCGAGGGCGTCGACCTGGGCTACGTGGATTACCTGTTCGAGACCGGCGCCAACGACGTGCTCGTGGTGCGCGGCGATGCCGAGAGTCTCGACGAGAAGGAGCGCCTGCTGCCGTTTCTTCCCGATGAGGTGATTCGCGAGGCGGATCTCGATGCCGGCCGGCTGACGGTCGACTGGGATCCGGAATTCTGAAGGCCGGGGCGACCCGGTCGAGCGACGCGCCCGGCGCCGTCGCTGACTGCTCCATGGATCAGGCCGTGTGGATTGGTGTCGTCTCCCTGTTCCCGGAGATGTTCGAGGCCGTGACCGGCTTCGGCGTGACGGGGCGGGCGGTCAAGCAAGGGCTTCTGGACGTCGAGTTCTGGAACCCGCGGGATTACGCCACGGACCGGCATCGGACGGTGGACGATCGCCCCTATGGCGGTGGTCCCGGGATGCTGATGAAGGTCGAGACGCTGCGCCAGGCGATCCATGCGGCCCGGGATCGGGGCGAAGCGCGCTTCGGCGTGCCGCCCAAGGTGGTCTACCTGTCGCCGCAGGGGCGACCTCTGGATCAGCGGGGCGTGCACGAACTGGCGGCCAGCGCACCGCTGGTGCTGGTGGCCGGCCGCTACGAGGGCATCGACGAACGCGTCGTGGAGAGCGACATCGACGCGGAGGTCTCGATCGGCGACTACGTGCTGAGCGGCGGCGAGCTGCCGGCGATGGTGCTGATCGATGCCGCGGCCAGGCTGGTGCCCGGGGTGCTCGGGCACCAGGGCTCGGCGGTGGAGGATTCCTTCACCGACGGGCTGCTGGACTGTCCGCACTACACGCGCCCGGAGGACATCGACGGGCGGCGGGTGCCGGAGGTCCTGCTCAGCGGCAACCACGAGCGGATTCGTCGCTGGCGCCTGCAGCAGGCCTTGGGCAGGACCTGGTTGCGGCGCCCCGAGCTCCTGGAGCATCGGACGCTGGACCCGGAGCAGCGCGAGCTGCTCGAGGCGTTCATCGAGGAATACGCCAGATTGGCGGAGGAGCGTGCCGGGTCGGTCGAGGCCGACTGAGGAGCCTGCCGGGTTACGGCTCCGCACGGTACGCGTCACCCATTGTCGTTCCCGCGTCGTCGAACGTCGGGATCACACGCCCGGCGGGCATCGCCACGGTCATCGTACCGTCAGCGCAACGCGGCGAGCCCGCCCGGCAAAACATCAGTCAAGGAGTCGTAACATGAGTGGCAAGAACAAGGTGATCCAGGCGCTCGAAGCCGAGCAGATGGAAAAGGCCATTCCGGAATTCGCCCCCGGCGATACCGTGGTCGTCCAGGTCAAGGTCGTCGAGGGTAACCGCGAACGTCTGCAGGCCTTCGAAGGCGTGGTGATCGGCAAGCGCAACCGCGGTCTGAACTCCGCCTTCACCGTGCGCAAGATCTCTCACGGGGTCGGCGTCGAGCGGACCTTCCAGACCTACAGCCCGCTGGTCGACTCCATCGCCGTCAAGCGTCGCGGCGACGTGCGTCAGGCCAAGCTCTACTACCTCCGCGAGCGCAGCGGCAAGTCGGCACGCATCAAGGAAAAGCTGGCCTGAGAAGGCCGGCTTCCGGGGCGCGACAGCCGTCGCGCCCTGTGCCGAGCGACCCCGTCGCCGCGTCATGCGGGGCGGGGTTTGTCGTATCTGGCGGGGCGGAAGAGGCGTGAAGCGCCCATGAGCGACACGCATGACAACGACGAGCGGCTGATCGAGGCCTTCCTCGATGCCCTGTGGCTCGACCAGGGGGCCAGCGAACATACCCTGAGCGCCTATCGTCACGACCTCCAGGCCTGGCGGAACCGTCTGGCGGACGAGGCGGCGGGGAGCCTGCTGCGCCCCGCCCCGGGGGCGCTGGCCGGCTGGCTCGATGCGCGCCGCGCCGCGGGCTATCAGTTGCGCAGCGATGCCCGGCTGCTGTCGAGCCTGCGCCGCTTCTACCGCTGGGCGCTCGAGCAGGGGTTGTGCGAGGCCGACCCGCTCGCCGACGTGCGCCTGCCGCGCGTCACGGCCCGGCTGCCCGATACCCTCGACGAGGCGGAGGTCGAGCGGCTGCTCGCCGCGCCCGACACCACCACGCCGCTGGGGCTGCGCGATCGCACCATGCTCGAGGTGCTCTACGCCTGCGGGCTGCGCGTTTCCGAGCTGGTCGGCCTGCGCCACGACAGCATCAATCGGCGCCAGGGCGTGGTCCGCGTGCTCGGCAAGGGCGACAAGGAACGCCTGGTGCCATTGGGGGAAGAGGCCCAGGTCTGGCTGGAGCGCTACCTGCGCAGCGCGCGTGGCGAGCTGATGCAGGACGTTCGCCAGGCGCCGTTGTTTCCCGGTCGCGGCGACGGCTTCATGACTCGCCAGACCTTCTGGCATCGAATCAAGCGCCATGCGCAACGGGCCGGCATCGACAAGCCGCTGTCGCCGCATACCCTGCGCCATGCCTTCGCCACGCACCTGTTGAATCATGGCGCCAACCTGCGTGTCGTACAGTTGTTGCTGGGTCACAGCGACCTGTCGACGACGCAGATCTACACCCACGTGGCGCAGGCGCGACTCGAAGCCCTGCACGCGGCCCATCATCCTCGAGGTTGAACCATGCATCGAACGCGACGGATCCTCTCGCTCGGCCTGGCGGCCGTGATCACTGTACTGACCGTGGCCACCGCCCAGGCGGCGGTACCCGAGGCGCTCTCCCAGGACCTGACCGTCAACGGCAAGCCGGTCCCGGTCGAGTCGGTGAGCGACACGCCCATGCAGGGCATCTACGAGGTGCGCCTGAAAAGCGGCGAGACCTTCTACAGCGACGCGGACGGCAGCTTCTTCGTCGTCGGCGACCTGTTCGCCAACCGCGAGGATGGTCTGGTCAACCTCACCCAGCAGGCCCGCAACGGCGAGCGCAACCAGCGCCTGGCGAAACTGCCCGAGGATGAGCGGGTGATCTTTCGCGGTGCCGAGGAACCCAAGGCGGTACTGCGCGTGTTCACCGACGTGACCTGCCCCTACTGCCACAAGTTCCACGAGGAAGTGCCGCGGCTCAACGCCATGGGCATCGCGGTCGAATACCTGGCCTTCCCGCGCAGTGGCCTGGGTTCCGCCGGGGCGCGCCAGATGGCTCAGGTCTGGTGCAGCGACAACCGCCAGGAAACGTTCACCGCGGCCATGAACGGCGAGGCACCGACCAACGCCCCGGATTGCGACAATCCGGTGGCCGACCAGTATCATCTGGGGCTGGACCTCGGGGTGCAGGGCACCCCGGCGATCGTGCTGCCCGACGGTCGCATGATTCCCGGCTACGTGCCCGCCGAGCGGCTGGCCGGGATGCTGGGCCTCGACACGGGCAAGTCCGGCTGAGATCGGGCGCGTTGGACACCATGGCCGGCCACGGCGCCGGTCGAGAGCAGACAGACAAATGAGGGGAGCATGACCTTGAAACCGGTGAGAGTAGGGATCTGTGGACTGGGGACCGTCGGTGGCGGCACCTTCAACGTGCTGATGCGCAACGCCGACGACATTGCGCGACGCGCGGGTCGGCCGATCGTCATCGAGCAGGTCGGCGCCCGTCGCGAGAATCCCGATTGCGACACCACCGGGGTCAAGGTCACCGCCGATATCTTCGAGGTGGCGCGCAATCCCGACGTCGACGTGCTGGTCGAGCTGATCGGCGGCTATGATGTGGCCCGGGAACTGGTGATGACCGCCATCGAGCACGGCAAGCACGTGGTTACCGCCAACAAGGCGCTGATCGCCGTGCACGGCAACGAGATCTTCCAGGCCGCCCACGACAAGGGCGTGATCGTCGCCTTCGAGGCGGCGGTGGCCGGCGGGATCCCGGTGATCAAGTCGATCCGCGAGGGGCTCGGCGCCAACTGCATCCAGTGGCTGGCCGGGATCATCAACGGCACCGGCAACTACATCCTGACCCACATGCGCGACGAGGGGCGGGCCTTCGAGGACGTCCTCGCCGAGGCCCAGGCGCTGGGCTACGCCGAGGCCGACCCGACCTTCGACGTCGAGGGCATCGACGCCGCCCACAAGCTGACCATCCTCGCCTCGATCGCCTACGGGGTGCCGCTGCAGTTCGACAAGGCCTACACCGAGGGCATCTCGCGGATCACCTTCGACGACGTCGAACAGGCCGACAACCTGGGCTACATCATCAAGCACCTGGGGCTGACCAAGCGCACCGAAGCCGGCCTCGAGCTGCGCGTACACCCCACGCTGATCCCCAAGGAACGCCTGCTGGCCAGCGTTCACGGCGTCAAGAACGCCATCGCGGTGATGGGCGATGCGGTCGGCCCGACCCTCTACTACGGTGCCGGTGCCGGGGCTGAGCCGACGGCGTCGGCGGTGGTCGCCGATCTGCTCGACGTGGCCCGCGACATCGCCACCGACCATCATTATCGGGTGCCCTACCTGGCCTTCAGCGGCATTCACGACGGTGACAATCATCTGCCGATCCTGCCCATGGAGGAGATCGTCACCGCCTACTACCTGCGCCTGCTGGCGGTGGACCGCCCCGGGGTGCTGGCGCGCGTGGCGACGATCCTCTCCGAGCGGGGCATCTCGATCGAGGCGATCATCCAGAAGGAAGCCACCGAAGGCGAACTGGTACCGATCATCCTGCTGACCCACCGGACCCGCGAGGCGTACATGAACGAGGCGATCCGTCAGCTCGAGTCGCTGGCCGACATCGCCGGGCCGGTGACACGGATTCGGGTTGAGTCCCTGGACGAACAGGAATAAGCCGAGAAGAAAGAGGCAAGACACAAGAGGGAAGAGAGCCGGCATGGCGACGCTGGCTTTTGGGGTTCTCTTCGCTCTTTCAGGCGCACGGCGCCGATCTTCCGTCTTCAAGCGGCGCAGCCGCGATCTTTCCGAAGGAATTGATGATGCGTTATATCAGTACGCGCGGGCAGGCGCCGGCGCTCGACTTCGAGGATGTGGTGCTGACCGGCATGGCCAGCGACGGCGGGCTCTACGTGCCCGAGACGCTGCCGCAGTTGTCCCACGACGATCTGGCCGAGATGGCCGGGCTGTCCTATGCCGAGATCGCCTTTCGGGTGATGAAGCCGTTCGTCGGCGGCGAGATCGACGACGCGACCTTCCGCGACATCGTCCACGATGCCTATGCCACCTTCAGCCATGAGGCGGTGGTACCGCTCAACCAGCTCGGCGCCAATCACTTCCTGCTCGAGCTGTTCCACGGCCCGACCCTGGCCTTCAAGGACGTCGCCCTGCAACTGCTCGGCCGGCTGCTCGATCACTTCCTGAAAAAGCGCGGCGAGCGCGCCGTGATCATGGGCGCCACCTCCGGCGATACCGGCTCGGCGGCGATCGAGGGCTGCCGCCACTGCGACAACCTCGACATCTTCATCCTGCACCCGCACAACCGCGTCTCCGAAGTGCAGCGTCGCCAGATGACCACGGTGCTCGCCGACAACGTCTTCAACGTCGCCATCGAGGGCAATTTCGACGACGCCCAGGCGATGGTCAAGGCCAGCTTCGCCGATCAGGCGTTCCTGAACGGCACCCGGCTGGTGGCGGTGAACTCGATCAACTGGGCGCGCATCATGGCCCAGATCGTCTACTACGTCGCCGCCGGCGTGGCGCTCGGCGCCCCGCACCGTCAGGTGAGCTTCTGCGTGCCCTCGGCCAACTTCGGCAACGTCTTCGCCGGTTACATGGCCTACCGGATGGGCCTGCCGGTGGAGCGCTTCGTGATCGCCACCAACGCCAACGACATCCTGCATCGCACGCTGGCCGACAACGACTTCTCCAAGCGCGATCTCGCCGCGACACTGGCGCCGTCGATGGATATCGTGGTGTCGTCGAACTTCGAGCGCTTGCTGTTCGATGCCTACGAGCGTGACGGCGACGCCGTGCGCGCGCTGCTCGAGCGCTTCCAGGACGAGCCGACCGCCCTCGCCGAGGCGCCCCTGGCGCGGCTGCGCGAGAAGTTCGCCAGCCACAGCGTCGACGACGCGACCATCCTCGAGGTGATCCGCGAGGCGCATCAGCGCACCAAGGAGATCCTCGATCCGCACACCGCCACCGGCTATCGGGCGGCGGAGGTCTGCCGCGGCGACGCGCACGTGCCGATGATCACCCTGGCCACCGCGCACCCGGCCAAGTTCGCCGACGCCGTGGTCAAGGCCGGTTTCCCCGGGGTGCCGCTGCCCGCGCACATGGACGGTCTGCTCGAGCGCGAGGAACGCTACACGGTGCTGCCGGCGGACCTCGCGGCGGTGCAGCGCTTCGTCGCCGACAATCGCCGGTGAGGCGGTACCGCGGCTGATCCGCAGACAGGGTGGCGAGGGGGCGCGGTAGCCCCTTCCTTGGGCGGCTACCGACGCCATCCTTGGCGTCGGCCCCCTCCGTCCCGTCACCGGCGCCCCGCGTGATCGTCGCAGGAGCCGGCACGCCCGGTTTGCCGGGCGTCCTGTCGTCATTTCCTGGAGTTTTCGTGAACACCACGCCGATGCCCGTTGCCGATGCCTCGCTGACGCCCCGAATCCTGCCGCGCGCCCGCGACGAGGCCCTCTACCGCCGTGCCCTGGAGGCCGGGCTCTCCGAGCTTCAGGCGCGGGTGCTGGCCGGCCGTCTGGCCGGCTATCGGGGCGAGCTCGCGCCGCTGGTGACGCCGAGCCTGCGCCATCTCGAGCACCCCGAGCGCCTGGCGGATGCCCGTCGCGCCGCCGAGCGGCTCGCCCGCGCGGTCGCCGAGGGCGAGCACATCGGTATCCTCACCGACTACGACGTCGACGGCATCACCTCCCACGTGGTGATCCTGCGTACCCTCAACGAGCTGTTCGGGGTGCCGTCGCACAAGCTGCACAGCCTGATCGGCCACCGCATCAACGATGGCTACGGCATCAGCCTGCCGCTGGTCGAGCGTACCCTGGCGCTCACGCCGCGTCCCGACGTGATCGTCACCGCCGACTGCGGCTCCTCGGACGAGCCGCGCATCGCCCGGCTCGCCGCGGCGGGCATCGACGTGATCGTCAGCGACCACCACGCGCTGCCCGAATCGGGGCCGCCGGCCTCGGCCTACGCCACGGTCAATCCCACCCGGCGCGACTGCGACTTTCCCGACCCGACCATCGCCGGCTGCATGGTCGCCTGGCTGGTGATGTCGCTGACCCGCGCGGTGCTGATCGAGATCGGCCATCTGTCCGCGTCGACGCCCAAGCTCTCGCCGTGGCTCTCCTACGTCGCGCTGGGCACCGTCGCCGACTGCGTGTCGCTGGGCGGCAGCGCCATCAACCGTGCCGTGGTCACTCAGGGGCTGGCGCTGATCAACCGCATGGAGGCGCCCTGCTGGCGGGTCATGGCCGAGCGCCTGGGCCCCGACAGCGTGCCCTTCGACGCCGAGACGCTGGCCTTCCAGATGGGCCCGCGCATCAATGCCCGCTCGCGGCTCGACGACCCCTACGCCGCGCTGCACTTCGTGCTTGCCGCCGACGATGCCACGGCGCGCCGGCATCTCGAGGTGCTCGATGCCGACAACCAGTCGCGCAAGGCGATCGAGGCCGACATGGTCGAGACCGCCCGCGAGCGGGCGATGCTGCAACTGGCCGCGGGTGCGCGGGTGCTGGTGGTGCACCTCGAGGACGGTCACGCCGGGGTGCAGGGCATCGTCGCCTCGCGCCTGGTGCAGGCCTTCGGCCGGCCGACGCTGGTGCTCACCCCGGCGGTCCAGCCGGGCATGCTGACCGGCTCCGGGCGCTCCATCGAGGCGCTGCATCTGCGCGATGCCCTGCAGCGCGCTCACGATCTCGCTCCCGAGGCGTTGCCGCGCTTCGGTGGCCATCGTGGCGCCGCGGGGGTCGGCGTGCCGCTGGAACAGCTCGAGGCGTTTCGCGAGGCGCTGGCCCGGGCCGTCGACGAACAGCTCGGCGAGGGCGAACTCTACCCGTGTGTCTTCACCGACGGCGATCTGGACGCGGAGCAACTGTGCCTCGCCACGCTGGACGAGCTGGAGCGCCTGGCGCCTTACGGCCGGGAATTCGACGCGCCGCTGTTCGACGGCGAGTTCCTGGTCGAGAACCTGCGCGTGGTGGGCGCCGACGGCAGTCACCTGATGCTCACCCTGACCCGGGGCGCGGCCAGCGTGCGGGCGATCTGGTTTCGCGCCCTGACGCCCGGCGAGCTGCCGGCGTTCGATCTCGGCGCGCGGCTGCGCTGTGCCTACAAGCTGTCGCGCAATCGCTGGAAGGGGCGCGAGTCGCTGCAGTTGATGATCGAGCACGCCGAGCCGGTGGCCTGACGCCTCGGCGTGCCGTCTCAGGGGTTGTCGGCCGCCTTGACGCTGTCGATCAGCGTGCGGAGAAACGCCGCCGAGGCGTGCAGGCGCTCGAGTTCGTCGTCGCTGAACGGCACCCGGATGATGCGTGCCACGCCGCGCTGGTCGATGACCGCCGGGACGCTGAGCACCACGTCGTCCAGTCCGTAGTCTCCCTGCAGCAGCACGCCCGCCGGCAGGATCGAATGCTCGTTGACGGTCAGCGCCTGGACGATGCGGAACACGCTGGCGGCGATGCCGTGATTGGTGTTGCCCTTGCGCTCGAAGATGTCGATGCCGATCTGCTTGACGTCGGCCAGTACCTGGTCGCGATCGAGCCGGGGCAGGTCGTGAAGGGTACAGTAGCTGTCCAGCGACTGACCGGCGACGTGGGCCAGCGACCAGGGGATGAAGGCGGTCTTGCCGTGTTCGCCGAGCACGTAGCCGAAGACGTTCTTGGGATCGATGCCCAGACGGTCGCCGACGATCTTCATCAGTCGCGCGGTATCGATGATGCAGCCCGAACTGATCACCCGATGCGGCGGATAGCCGGTCCCGGCGATCACGAAGTAGGCGGTGATGTCGACCGGATTGGAGACCAGGATCAGGATGGCATCGGGGGCGTGGCGCTCGACGTCCCGGGCGACCTCGACGGTGATGCCGGCATTGATCCCCGCCAGCTCGTCGCGGGTCTGGCCACGTTCGATCTGGGCCCCGGCGGTGATGATGACGATGTCGGCGCCACGGCAGTCGGCGTAGTCACCGGCGACCAGGCGCGTGTTCTTGGCGAAGGTCAGCGCGGTGGTGTGCGAGAAATCGAGAATCTCGCCCTCGGCCCGGTCGCGGTCGATGTCGACGAGTACCAGTTCCGAACAGCTGCCCATCAGCAGCAGGTAGTCGCAGATGCTGACGCCGACCATGCCGGCGCCGATGACGGCGATCTTCATTTCAGCCTCCCCTGCAAGTCCGTATATTGCATTGCAGCATAGCAGGTTTGGCGGGGACCGAGCGTCGAGCCTGTCAGCGGTTTGCGACGGCCTCGCCTTGTCGTGTCACGATGGGCCGACGGCCATCTCGATGCTGATGAGTTTCTTATTGATGAATCGCAGGTAGTAGCGCGCGCCGTTCCTGGGCCCGTACACCCAGTGCTCCACCTCGACGGCCCCCTTGTTGTCGGTTGCCGGGGACAGCGTTCTGGCGTCCGGCTTGCCGCATTTGCGAATGACATCGACGGTCAAATCCCCTTCATGGACCAACGCATTGCCACAGCGCATGGCGTGGGCATTGCCCGGATAGACGATGCTCAGCATGGCGGATAGCAGGGCGATGCACAGTGGCAAGGAATGGCGGGCGGGGTTCTCGACCATGAAGACTTCTCTCCTTGTACCGCAGTTCCCGGCCAGGTGCCGGGAACGACGATCAATAATTCGGCCAGACCCCGGGGGTGGCGAGTTCCAGCAGATGGCCGTCGGGGTCGCGGAAGTACAGGCTTTCGCCACCGCGGGGCCAGTGAGTGCGGCCTTCGATGGCGATGGCGTGATCGGCGAGGCGTGCCTCCCAGGCGGCGAGTTCGTCCGCCTCGATGGCCAGCGCCAGATGCACGCGCCCGGTACCGTCGTGGGGCGGGATGGTGCCCATGCCGTCGGGCAGCGTCACCGTCTCCTGCGTCGCGCCTTCCAGAAACAGCAGCAGCACGGTGTTGCTCCCGGCGTCGTAGGCGGTGAAGCGATGATCGGCGGTGAACGCCTCGAGGCCCATCACCGTCTCGAAGAAGCGGCGGGCCCGACTCATGTCGGTGACGTAGAGAGCGGTTTCCAGGATTCCATCGAGTTTCGGCATGGGCGGCTCCTCGGCTTTCTCTTAAGCGTAGCAAGTCGTTCAGCCCCGGTGCGTGGGGCGTGCGAACCACACCAGCAGCAGCAGGGCGAGGAAGATCCCGCCCGACAGGTAGAACAGGTCGTTGGTGCCCAGCATCAGCGCCTGGTTGGCGGTCAGCTCCGCCAACTGCTGGTGAGCCTGCTCCGGGGTGAGTCCGGCGGCCTGGGCGTGGGCCAGCCACTCGCGGGTCTGCGCGTCGTAGACGCTGAGGTGGCTATTGAGGCGATGATCGTGGAAGGTGGTGCGGTCGTCCCAAAGGGTGGTGGCCAGCGCCGTGCCGAAGCCCAGCGAGAGCTGGCGCAGGAAGTTGAGCACCCCCGAGGCGCTGGCCACTGCGTCGTGGGGCAGGCGCGAAAAGGCGATGGTCATTAGCGGGATGAAGAAGAAGGCGGTGCCCACGCCCCAGGGCAGGCGCGGCAGGAAGATCTGCCAAAAGGTCATTTGGGTGCTGCTGCGAAAGGCGGTGTAGAAGGAGATCGCGGCGAAGATCAGAAACCCCGCGGTGACCAGCAGCCGGGCGTCGACCTTGTCGGCCAGCCGCCCCGAGATGGGCGAGGCGACCGCTCCCAGAAGCCCCAGCGAGGCGGTGGCGAAGCCGGCCCAGGTCGCGGTATAGCCCATGCCGGTCTGCAGCCACAGCGGCAGCAGCACGATGGCGCTGAAGAACGCCATGTAGCCCAGGCACAGCACCGTGACGCCGACCGTGAAATTGCGATCGCGAAACAGGTGCAGGTCGACCACCGGGCGTTCGGCCGTCCACTCCCAGACCACGAAGACGCTCAAAAACACCAGCGCGACCAGACCCAGCACGATGATGTAGGTCGACTGGAACCACGCCTTGTCGTTGCCCTGGTCGAGCATCATCTGCAGGCTGCACACGCCGATGATCAGCAGCACCAGGCCCGTTACGTCGAGCGGCTCGCGGCGGGTCGCGGTCTCCCGCGAACGCAGCAGCAGCCAGGTCAGCGGCGCAACGATCAGGCCGATCGGCACGTTGATGTAGAAGATCCACGACCAGTTGATGTTGTCGGTGATCCAGCCGCCGAGAATCGGCCCGGCCACCGGACCGACCACCGCGGTCATGCCCCAGATGCCGTTGGCTAGGCCGCGCTTGTCGCGCGGGTAACAGGCTAGCAGCAGGCTCTGCGAGAGCGGGATCATCGGCCCCGCGGCGGCGCCCTGCAGGGCGCGGAAGGCGAGCAGCATGGGGAAGCTGAAGGCGAAGCCGCACAGCCACGAGAACAGCGTGAACAAGAGGGTGCAGATCACGAACAGCCGCACCTGGCCGAAGCGCCGCGACAGCCAGCCGGAGATTGGCACGGTGACGGCGTTGGCCACCGCGAAGCAGGTGATCACCCAGGTGCCCTGGTTGGCGCTCACCGCAAGGTCGCCGGCGATGGTGGGGATCGAGACGTTTGCGATCGAGACGTCGAGCACATTCATGAACACCGCCAGCGCCAGGGCCACCGTGACCACCGCGAGGATCGGACCTTGAAGCGGTGGCGGCGACTGGCTCTCGGCTTTCTGCGCGTCGGCCACCGCTCACTCCTTGGCGGCGTCGGCCGCCGGCGTCTCGCCGAGGTTGTGGCGGATGATCGTGTCGATGCGTTCGTCCAGCGCCGCGTCGTCGTAGCGGTAGGTGTGGGTCTGGTAGCGCGGGTCTTGCGGGGCGCGGCGGGTGAGGCTCGCACCGTCGATATCGTGAACGTCGATACTGGCGGTCAGCGACAGGCCGATGCGCAAGGGGTGTGCGGCGAGTTCGTCGGGATCGAGACGGATACGTACCGGCACGCGCTGGACCACCTTGATCCAGTTGCCGGTGGCGTTCTGCGGCGGAAGCAGCTCGAAGGCACTGCCGGTGCCCGCCGAGAGCGCCTCGACGCGGCCGTGGTAGACCACGTCGCCGCCGTAGAAGTCGGCGGTCACGGTGACCGGCTGATCGATGCGTACCCGGGTCAGATCGGTCTCCTTGAAGTTGGCCTCCACCCATATTTGGTCGAGCGGCACGATGGCCATCATCGGGTCGCCCGGCGCGACCTGCTGACCGAGCTGTACCGAGCGCTTGGCGACGTGCCCGCCGACCGGCGCGACGATGGTGGTACGCGTCAGGTCGAGCCAGGCGCGTCGCATCTCGGCGGCCGCCGCCTGGACGCGTGGATGGTGGGCGGGATCGGTGCCGCGTGTCTGGGTCTGCAGCGCGTCGAGGGCACTGCGGGCGGCCTCGAGATCGGCCTTGGCATTGAGCCAGTCGGTTTCGGCCTGCTGATAGCGTTCCTCGGCGATCGAGCGCTTCTGATAGAGCTGACTGGCCCGTTGGTAGTCGCGATGGGCCTGGGCCAGCGTCGCCTCGCGCTGGTCGATCACCGCCTGCTGCTGTTCGGCCTGAGCATAGAGCTGGCTGACCTGACGGACCGTCTGCGCCAGATTGGCCTCGGCCTGCTCCAGCGCCACCCGCGCGTCGGTCTCGTCGAGGTGCACGACCGGCTGGCCGCGGGCGACGTAATCGGTATCGTCGACATCGATGCGCGTCACGGTGCCCGTGACGCGCGGCATCAGCGACACCTGGTTGCCGTGGACATAGGCGTCGTCGGTGGCCACCGAGAAGCGAGCGATGAAGTACCAGTAGGCCCCGTAGGCGGCGCCGGCCACCACGAACAGGCAGGCCAGGCCGATCAGCCAGCGTTTGCGCAGGCGACGCTTGCGTGGTGCCTGCTCGGTCTGTGAGGCATCACTCACGACGGTTGCTCCCGGGCGGGACGACACGCCCCGGCGAGGTCGGAGGAGCCGCGTGGGGGTGTCGTCGACAAGACGGACAAGAACGCCAGCGCCGCCATGGTCGTGCATGGGGGCTGGCGTCAAGCGTGCGTTGGAATGTTAGCACCCTAAGCGCGGGCGCGGACGGCGTCAATCGCTACGAAAGGCCCATTACCCTGGCGTTCTCAACGATGCGACCCCCAGAACCACCAGACGATCCCCGCGATCAGCGCCAGCCCGATGACGTTGACGAGCACGCTCATGCCGATACCTCCCGGTTCCCGTCGGGTTTGAAGAAACGCAGCCGGTTGGCGTTGCTGACCACGGTCACCGACGAAGCCGACATGGCCAGCGCGGCGATGATCGGCGACAGCAGCATGCCGGTGAGCGGATAGAGGATGCCGGCGGCGATGGGAATGCCCAGCACGTTGTAGCCGAACGCGCCCCACAGGTTCTGCTTGATGTTGGTCAGTGCCGCCTGGCTGATGGCGATGGCGTCGGCGACCCCATGGAGCGAGTTGCGCATCAACGCGATGCCGGCCGATTCGATCGCCACGTCGGTGCCCTGGCCGATGGCGAAGCCGACGTCGGCGCGGGCCAGTGCCGGGGCGTCGTTGATGCCGTCGCCGACCATGCCCACCACCTCGCCGCGTGACTGCAGCTCGGCGATGGCGTCGTGCTTGTCCTCGGGCAGCAGGCCGGCACGGACGTCGTCGATGTCGGCTTCGCGGGCGATCGCCCTGGCGGTGGGTGGGGCGTCGCCGGTGAGCATGACCACCTTGAGCCCGGCGCGCTTGAGACGGGCGATCGCCGCCACGGCATCGTCGCGCAGCGGATCGGCGACGGCGAACAGCGCCGCCAGACGGCCGTCGATCGCCAGGTGCAGCACCGTATAGGCACGGGATTCGGCCGCCTCGATCCACGTCCGGCCCGGGGACAGGTCGATCCCTTCGGCGTCCATCAGCGCGGCGTTGCCCAGCAGCAGCCGCTCGCCGCCGGCGAGCCGGGCGCTGACGCCGCGTCCGGTCAGGGCGGTGAACTCCTGGATCCCGGCCGGCGCGATCTCGCGGGCCTCGACGAAGGTGACCAGCGCCGTGGCCAGCGGATGTTCCGAACCGCGCTCCAGCGCCAGGGCGGCGCCCAGCGCCCGCGACTCGTCGCCGAACACCTGCCAGTCGGTGACCTTGGGGCGGCCCTCGGTGAGGGTGCCGGTCTTGTCGACCACCAGCGTGGTCAGGCGGCTGGCGGTCTGCAGCGCCTCGCCGCTGCGGATCAGCACGCCGTGCTCGGCGGCCTTGCCCACCCCGATCATGGTCGAGATCGGCGTGGCCAGCCCCAGCGCGCAGGGGCAGGCGATGATCAAGACGGTGGTCGCGGCGACCAGCATGTGAGTGAGGCGCGGCTCCGGGCCGACGTTGAACCAGATCAGCGCGGTCAGCGCGGCAATGATCATCACCGCCGGCACGAACACCGCCGCGACCCGGTCGGCCAGCCGGCTGATCGGCGGCCGCGAGTTCTGGGCGTCGCGCACCTGCTCGATGATCCGCGACAGCCGGGTGTGCCGGCCCACGCGGGTGGCACGGTAGACCAGCGAGCCCTGGCCGTTGACGGTACCCGCGGCGACCTCGTCGCCCACGCCCTTGGCCACCGGCATGGGCTCGCCGGTCAGCGTCGATTCGTCGATGTAGCTGTCGCCCTCGACGACCTCGCCGTCCACCGGCAGGCGCTCGCCGGGGCGCACCCGCAGCCGGTCGCCCTCGGCGACGGCATCGATGTCGATGTCGCGCTCCTCGCCGTCGCGGATCACCCGGGCGGTGCGCGGGCGCAGGTCGAGCAGGTGCTTGAGGGCCTGCGAGGTGCGCCCGCGGGCGCGCACCTCGAGTGCCTGACCGACGTTGATCAGGCCGACGATCATCAGCGAGGCCTCGAAGTACAGCGAACGCGCCGCCTCGGGGACCACCCCGGGGGCCAGCGCGACGACCATCGAATAGAGCCAGGCCACGCCGGTGCCCAGCGCGACCAGCATGTCCATGTTCGCCTGGTGGTGACGAAACGCCTTGGCGGCGCCGACGAAGAACACCCGGCCGGCGGTGGCCAGCACGCCGAACGTGGCGAGTCCCACCGCGACCCAGGCCCAGCGTTCGCCGCCCTCGAGGACCGGATGATGGAAGGGCATCGAGGCCATCAGGGCCAGCCCCGGGACCAGGGCGATCGCGGTATCGCGCAGTCGCTGGCGGTATTCGCGGGCCTCGTTGGCCTCGCGCTTGGCCTCGCCGCGCTCGAGGTCCTCGACCACCTCGGCGCCGTAGCCCACGGCCTGTACCGCCCGGATCAGCGCCTCGGGGGAGGCGCGCCCGGTGACCGAGGCGGTGCGACTGGCGAAATTGACCTCGGCGCGCTCGACGCCATCGGTGGCGTCCAGGGCCTGCTGGATGGTGCGCACGCAGCTGGCGCAGGTGATCCCGGACAGCGCCAGCTCGACGCTGCGACGCGCGTCGCCGGCGGGCTCGGCGGCCGGCGCGGCGGTATCGCTCGCGTTGGGCGCATCCTCGGTGGTGGGGGCGTCTGCGGAGGCCTCGCCGCCCGGGGGATAACCCGCTTCGGTCAGGGCGGCGTCGAGCAGGGCATCCGGCAGGTAACTGGCGACGGTCAACCGTTTCTCGGCCGGTTCGCCCTCCACCCGGGCCAGCGGATCGCGGTCCTGGATCGCCTCGCGCATGCGCTTCACGCAACCCTGACAGGACATGCTCGCGATATGACGCGTGCGCTTGGTGAAGCGGGCGGGCTCGGCGGTATACCCGGCCTCGGCGATCGCCGCCAGCAGTGACTCACCGTCCAGGCGGCTGGCGACCGTCAGCCATTGATGTGCCGGGTCGCCGTCGACCGTCGCCTCGGCGTCGTGCTGCTGGATGGCGCGACGGATCCTGCCGACGCAGCCCTGGCAACTGACGCCTTGCGTGATGAAGGCATGCGGCGCCCCGTCGGTGGGCGCGGCATCGAAACCGGCCGCGCGGATCGCCGCGACGAGTTCATCGGTGTCATGGGCGGTGGTGACCCGCGCCAGGCGTGTGTCGAGATCGATGACGGTGGTGGCGTCGAGCGCCTCGAGGGCGCGGCGCGTCTTGGCCACGCAGCCGCCGCAGCTCAGCCCATCGAGGCGAAGCGTGCGTGTCGTGGGCCGGGCCGCGGTGTCAGTCATGCCGTTCTCCCTCCCGTGGGGCGTTCCAGTGCTCGATCAGGCGGCAGATGGTGTGGCCATCGGGGGCGCCGTCGGGCATCTCGGACCAGTTGTTCAGGGCACTCTCCATTCGCGCGGCCAGGCGCTCGAGCTCGACGATGCGCTGGCGAATCTCGGGCAGCCGGGTGGCGAGCAGATCGCGGACCATCGGGCAGGGCGAGTCGCCGTGGTCGGCATGATCGAGGATCTCGCCGATCTCCTTGAGGCTGAAGCCGAGCGTGCGCGCCCGCTGGATGAAACGCAGTCGGTTGAGCGACGCCTGATCGAAGAGCTGGTAGCCGTTGCCGGGATCGCGCTGCGGTCGCAGCAACCCTTCGCGCGTGTAATGACGTACGGTTTCCGCCGTGACGCCGGCGGTCCTGGCTAGTTCGCCCACTTTCATCGATGTGCCCTCCGTCCGATCCAACTTCAGTGTAAAACCTGGGTGTTACCCAAAGGTCAAGGCAAGAGCTGGCGACCGCAGGATGCCCGCTGACTGCGGCCTGCAGGGCCCTTCGACTAATGGGGGAGAGCCAACGAGGATTGAAACGGACGTTTGTTCTTGACTTGATCTGACCGATCAGCCAAAACGAGGAAGAGCCTCATTGCCCGCCGGGGCAAGACGATCATCACGCCAGTTTGCAACGGGAACCATTATGGACAACAAGATCAACAAGCTCGCCCTCGCCATCGCCGCCGCCTCGACGGTGCTGTCGGGCCAGGCCCTGGCAGGGGGCTTCCAGCTGAACGAGCAGAGCGTCAGCGCGCAGGGCTCGGCCTTCGCCGGGCGGACCTCCAACGTCACCGATGCCTCGATCGTGTTCGGCAACCCGGCCGGGATGTCGTTTCTCGAGCGGGCCCAGGTGACCGGCGGCGCGACCTATCTCGACGTGGACAGCGACATCGACGATGCCAGTGGCACCACGGCGCTGGGGACGCCGATCTCGCCGGCCTCCAACGAGGGTGACATGGTCCCCGGCAAGACGATTCCCTTCGGGTACTTCGTGCAGCCGATCAACGACCATCTGCACTTCGGCCTCGGCGTCTATGCGCCGTTCGGGGTGATCACCGACTACGAGGACGACTTCGAGGGGCGCTATTTCGGCAATTACAGCGATGTCGAGGTGGTGACGGTGCAGCCGACGCTGTCGATCAAGTTCAGCGACCAGTTCTCGGCCGGCTTCGGCATCACCTACAACCATATCGAGGGGGAACTGGAGCGGGCGACCTACGGCGGTCCCTTCGGCGATGGCCACGTCAAGGTCAAGGGTGACGACGACGCCTACGGCTTCACCTTCGGCATGATGTACAAGCCGCTGGAGACCACCACCCTCGGTGTGACCTATCGCTCCGACGTCGATTACGGCCTGGAGGGGCATCTCGATACCGACAACATCTACGCCGGCGGCGCCGGTCCGCTGCCCGACGCCAGCTACGATGCTTCGCTGGACATCACGCTGCCCGAGACCATCGACTTCTCGGTGACCCATGAGGTCAACGACCGCTGGACGGTGATGGCCGGGGCGGCGCTGGTCAAGTGGAGCAGTTTCGACGAGCTGGTGATCGAGAACGACAGCCCGCTGGGCACGCGGGTCGAGACCCAGGATTACGAGGATGCCTGGCAGTATGCCGTGGGCACGGCCTACCAGCTCACGCCGTCCTGGGTGGTGCGCGCCGGGGTGGCCTACGACGAGTCACCGATCCGCGATTCGGTACGCACGGTCCGCGTGCCCTCGAGCGATCGCATGATCTACTCGCTGGGGGCAGGCTGGACACCGACGCCGGATCTGACCATCGATGTCGCCTATACCTATCTCGACGAGGACACCGCCCCGGTCGACGAGACGGCCCCGACCAGCGGCAGTTATCGGGCCGATTACGAGAACTCGGCGCAGGGGTTCGGCGCGCAGCTGACCTACCGCTTCTGAGCGTCTCGCCTCCCACGAGAACCCGGCCGCCCGGCCGGGTTCTCGCGTTCAGGCGGCGGCGTCGATGAAGGCGGCGCGCATCAACTCCCGGGTATAGGCTTCCTGCGGATCGGCGAAGATCGCCTCGGTGGGGCCGCGTTCGACGACGCGGCCTTCCTTCATGACCAGTACGGTGTCGGCCAGCGCCCTGACCACCGACAGGTCGTGGCTGATGAACAGGTAGGTGAGGTCGTGCCGGCGTTGCAGGTCGCGCAGCAGGTCGATCACCGTGACCTGCACCGATCGGTCGAGCGCCGAGGTGGGCTCGTCGAGCAGCAGGAACTGCGGCTTGAGCACCAGGGCGCGGGCGATGGCGATGCGCTGGCGCTGCCCGCCGGAGAACTCGTGGGGGTAGCGGTTGCGCATCGCCGGGTCGAGCGCGACTTCCTTCAGCGCCTCGATCACCTGCGCTTCGCGCTGGTGCCGATTGAACTCGGGGTGGTGGACGCGCAGCCCCTCGCTGATCACCTCGCCCACCGTCATGCGCGGCGACAGCGAGCCGTACGGATCCTGGAAGACCACCTGCATCTTCGCGCGCAGCGGGCGCATGCCGCCGGTATCGAGTCTGGCGAGGTCGGTCTCGTCGAAGCGGATATCGCCTTGCGAATCCAGCAGACGCAGCAGCGCGCGGCCGAGCGTCGACTTGCCGGAGCCGGATTCGCCGACCACACCGACGGTCTGGCCGCGGCGCAGGGTCAGGTCGATGCCGCGTACCGCCTCGAAGTACTCGCTGTCGCGGAACAGGCGCTTCTTGATGGGGAAGCGCACGCGCACGTCGCGGGCCTCGAGCAGTACCGGCACGTCGTCGGCGACCGGCTCCTTGTGGCCGTGCGGATCGGCATCGATCAGCATGCGCGTGTAGTCGTGGCAGGGATTGGCGAACACCTCGGCGGTCTCGCCGCTCTCGAGCAGCTCGCCGCGGCGCATCACGCACACCCGGTCGGCGAAGTGGCGCACCACGCTAAGGTCGTGGGTGATGAACAGGATCGCCATGCCGTAGCGTGCCTGAAGGTCCTTGAGCAGGGCGAGGATCTGCGCCTGGACGGTCACGTCGAGGGCGGTGGTGGGTTCGTCGGCGATCAGCAGTTCGGGCTCGCAGGCCAGCGCCATGGCGATCATCACGCGCTGGCGCTGGCCGCCGGAGAGTTCGTAGGGATAGCTGTCGATGCGCCGGGCCGGCTCGGGAATGCCCACCTGTTCGAGCAGTTCGATCACCTTGCCGCGCGCCGCGCGACCCTTGGTCCCCTTGTGGCGGGCAAGCACCTCGGCGATCTGCGCGCCGATGCGATGCAGGGGGTTCAGCGAGGTCATCGGCTCCTGAAAGATCATCGAGATGGCATTGCCGCGAATCCGGCGCATGCGGCGCGGCGTGGCCTGGAGCAGGTCCTCGCCCTTGAAGCGGATGGCCCCGGAGGTCGTTGCCAGCTCGGGGAGCAGGCGCATGGCGGCGGTCGAGGAGACCGACTTGCCGGACCCCGACTCGCCGACCAGTGCCAGCGTCTCGCCGGGACGGATGTCGAAGCTCACGCCCTTGACCGCCGAGACGCTGCCGGTGGGCAACTGGAAGTCGACGCTCAGGTTGTCGATTTCGAGAAGTTTGTCAGCCACGGGAACCTCAGCGCGTTTTCGGGTCGAGGGCGTCTCTCAGCCCGTCGCCCA
The DNA here is from genome assembly GCF_004117855.1 of Modicisalibacter coralii. Taxonomy (GTDB): domain Bacteria; phylum Pseudomonadota; class Gammaproteobacteria; order Pseudomonadales; family Halomonadaceae; genus Modicisalibacter; species Modicisalibacter coralii. Next base: position 60,390 of record NZ_QWBW01000021.1, on the reverse strand, counting down.
GGAAGTTGAGACAGAACAGCGTCACGGCGAGGAAGATCGACGGCACCAGCAGCATCCAGGGCGCGCCCTGCATGGTGTCGGTGCCTTCCGATATCAGCACGCCCCAGCTGGTCAGCGGCTCCTGCACGCCGAGTCCCAGGAACGACAGGAAGCTTTCGAGCAGTATCACCTTGGGCACGGTGAGGGTGACATAGACGATCACCGGACCGATGGCGTTGGGGATCAGGTGGCGGGTGACGATCTTGCTGTCCTTGACGCCCAGCGCATGGGCGGCCTCGACGAACTCGCGGCGCTTGAGCGAGAGCGTCTGGCCGCGCACGATGCGCGCCATGTCGAGCCATTCCACCGCGCCGATGGCGGCATAGATCAGGAAGATGTTGCGGCCGAACACCACCATCAGCAGGATCACCAGGAACATGAAGGGCAGCGAGTACATGATGTCGACGAAGCGCATCATGAGGTTGTCCAGGCGGCCGCCGACGTAACCGGAGATGGCGCCGTAGAGCACGCCGATCACCAGGCTGACGAAGCTCGCCACCAGCGCCACCGACAGCGATACGCGGCCGCCGTAGAGGGTTCGCGTGAGCAGGTCGCGGCCGTTGGCGTCGGTGCCCAGGAAGTGGCCGCCCTCGAGGCTCGGCGGGGCGGTGAAGGCATTCCAGTCGACTTCGGCGAGCCCCCAGGGCAGGACCAGGGGCCCCAGCACGCAGACCGTGGCGATCACGATCAGCAGTATCAGGCTGACCATCGCCGCGCGGTTCTGCTTGAGTCGCCGCCAGGCGTCGCGGGTCAGGCTCTCGCCGGCCACCGCGCCGGCCTCGGGATCGGGTTCGGCGGGCGGGTTGGGTCCGCCGGGCGGCGTCCCGCCGGCCGGCATTCGGGGCCCGCTGTAGGGCGTGGTATCCGTGGTCATCGTCGTTCCTCGCCGGTCAGTCGTAACGGATTTGCGGGTCGAGCGCCGAGTAGGCCAGATCGACGAGCAGGTTCATGAGCACGATCAGCGCGCCGTAAAACACCACCGTGCCCATCACCAGGGTGTAGTCGCGGTTGAGCGCGCCCTGGACGAAGTAGCGGCCGATGCCGGGAATACCGAAGATCTGTTCGATCACCACCGAGCCGGTGATGATGCCGGCGATCGCCGGGCCCAGATAGGAGGTGACCGGCAGCAGCGCCGGGCGGATGGCATGGCGCAGGATCACCTGCGACTCGGAAAGCCCCTTGGCGCGAGCGGTGCGGATGTAGTGGCTGCCCAGCACCTCGATCATGCTGGCGCGCATCATGCGGGCGATGTAGGCGATCTGCTGAATCGACAGGGCGATCACCGGCAGCACCAGATTGGGCCATGCGCCGCCGTTCCAGCCGCCGGCGGGCAGCCAGGCGAGCAGCACGCCGAACACCAGGGCGAGTATCGGGGCGATGACGAAGTTGGGGATGGCGATGCCCGCCAGCGCGGTGCCCATCACCGCATAGTCGATCGCCGAGTTGCGCCGGATCGCAGCGATGACGCCCAGCGGCAGGCCCAGCAGCAGGGCCAGCAGGATCGCCAGGCCGCCGATCTCCAGGCTCACCGGGAAGCCCTGCAGGATCAGCTCGCTGACCGAGAAGTCCTTGTACTTGAACGACGGGCCGAAGTCCCCCTGGAGCAGGTTGCCCATGTAGCGCAGATACTGCATGGGCAGCGGCTCGTCGAGGTGATAGGCCGCCTCGAGGTTGGCCTCGATCTCCGGCGGCAGCTGACGCTCGCCGTCGAAGGGACCGCCCGGCGCGATGCGCATCAGAAAGAACGAGATGGTGATCACGATCAGCAGCGTGGGAATCGCCTGCAGCAGGCGCTTCAGCGTGTAGCTCAGCATGTCGGGCTCCCTGGCGCGCCATGACGAGGGCGCCCGACATCGGTCGCTGGGAGGAGTCGATAAAGCACGGGATCAGTCCTCGATCTGGATGTAACGAAGCGGGTGAACGTCGGTCGGTGTCGACTGCCAGCCCGTGATGCCGGGGGCCACCAGGTGGGCACTGACGTAATCGTAGAGCGGCAGCAGGGCGTAGTCGTCGAGCAGGCGCTGCTCGGCCCGGGTCATCAGCCGGGCTCGGGCCGCCGGGTCGAGCGTCTGCGTGCTGCGCTCGACCAGGGCGTCGTAGTCGGCGTCGTGATAGCCGCTGCTGCGTGCGGCGCTGCCGCCGTCGGCATAGGCGTTGAGGAAGTCATAGGGGTCGTCGACGGTGGCGACCATGCCGTAACGCGCGACCTGGAAGTCGCCGGCGGCGACCGCCGCGTAGTGCACCGCGGCCTCGCTGTTGATCAGGTCGACCTCGACACCCAGCGGCTTCCACATCGCCGCCACCGCCACGGCGATCTTCTTGTGATCCTCGAGGGTGTTGTAGCGCAGGGTCAGCGGCAACGGATGCTCGGGACCGTAGCCGGCCTCGCGCATCAGGGCCTGGGCGCGTTGCAGGCGCGCCTCCGGCGATTCCTCGGCGAAGGCCATGCGGCCCCGGGTGCCGCCGGCGGTGGCGCGCGGCACGTACCAGTAGCTGCTGCGCTGGCCCATGCCCAGCAGTTGCCGGGTGATCACGTCGCGGCGCACGGCGAGATTGAGCGCCTCGCGGACGCGCGGGTCGGCGAGGGGCTGGCCGTCGCGCAGGTTGAACATGTAGAAGTACTCGGCGACCAGCGGGCCGACGCGCAGGGCGTCGCCGAGGTGCTGCTTCACCCAGTCGAATCGCGCCGCCGGCACCCCGGAGTAGGCGATGTCGAGTTCGCCGCTGCGAAAGCGGTTGAGCGCCGCCCCGGCGTCGTCGATCGGATAGAAGGTCGCGCCGTCGAGGGCCACGCTGTCGGCGGCGTAGAAACGCGGATTCCTCGCCACGCGCACGAAGGCCTGCGGTCGCCACGCCTCGAGGGTGAAGGCCCCGCTCGACACCAGGGTGCCCGGCTCGGTCCAGCCCGTGCCGGCGCGTTCGATCAGGTGCTCGGGCAGTGGTGCCGCCTCGCTCATCGCCAGGGCCTGGAGGAAATAGGCGGCGGGCTGGTCGAGGTGGACGACCAGGGTACGGTCGTCGGGCGCCGAGACGCCGAGCGTCGCCGGTTCGGCCTTGCCGGTGTTCACCGCCCGGGCATTGTGGATCGCGTAGTAGAGGTTGGCGTTGTGATTGGCGGTGGCCGGCGCGAGCAGGCGGCGCAGCGCGAACACGGCATCGCTGGCGGTGATCGGCTCGCCGTCGGACCACCGGGCGTCGCGCAGGTGAAAGGTGTAGACGGTACCGTCGTCGCTGATCCGCCACGACTCGGCGAGCCCGGGCACCAGGCTGCCGTCCACGTCATAATCGATCAGGCGGTCGAACAGCGACCGGGTGATGCGCGTCTCCCAGGCGCCGCTGGTCTTCTGCGGGTCCAGGGTGCCGGGCTCGGCGCCATTGCCGATGGCCAGGGTGGCGGCCGGCGCACCGCTCGCCATGGCGGCGGCAGTGCCGGCCAGCAGTAGCGCGGGAATCAGGCGGCGAAAGGACATGGTCGGTTTCCCACTCGAGGACGACGACCCCGGCCCGGACGTCGCCGGGCCGGGGAGACAGCGGCTCACTCCGTGAACGACACCCAGCGCGAGGGGTGATCGTCCTCGGCGTTGTCCTGCCAGCCTTCGAGCGCGGGATTGACCAGGTTGCGGGTGACGTAGAACAGCAACGGGGCCAGGGCGTAATCGTCCAGTGCCACGTTTTCGGCCTTCTGAAGAAGCTGTTGACGCTTGTCGAGATCCTGCGTGTTAGCGGCCTGATCGAGCAGCTTGTCGTACTCGGGGTTGGAGTAGGCACCATAGTTGTTGCCGACACCGCTGCGCAGCAGGGTCAGGAAGTTCTCGGCGTCGTTGTAGTCGGCGATCCAGCCGGCGCGGGCGATGTCGAAGTCGCCTTGCTGAATGGTCTGATAATGGACGGTGGCCTCGGCATTGGTCATCTCGATTTCGACACCGAGGGGTTTCCACATCGCCGCCAGGGCGATGGCGATCTTCTTGTGCTCGTCGCTGGTATTGTATCGCAGCTGCAGGTGCAGCGGCTTGTCGGGGCCGTAGCCGGCTTCCTTGATCAGTTGCTTGGCCTTGGCCAGGCGCTCCTGATAGTCGCCATCGACGCCGTCCATATGCTGGACGTCGTAATGGCTGGTGCCGGGCGGCACCAGCGAGTAGGCATCCTTGAAGCTGCCGGCCATGATCTGTTCGGAAAGCACCTTGCGACGGACCACCAGGTTGAGCGCTTCCCGGACGCGCTCGTCCGCCGTTGGGCGACCCTCGCGGTTGTTGAGCACGTAGTAATAGGAGCCCAGCATCGGGCTCAGATGGGTAGCGTCGGGTAGATTGTCCTTGAGCCATTGATAACGGCTCGAGGGATAGTCACGAATGATGTCCAGTTCGCCGGCGCGGAAGCGCGAGATGGCGGCGTTGCGGTCCTCGGCGTTGAAGTAGTTGACGCCGTCGAGGGAAACGTCGGCGGCGTCATAGTACTCGGGATTCTTCTCGACGCTGATGCGTGACTGCGAGACCCACTCGACCGGCTTGAAGGCCCCGTTGGTGACGATATTGTCCACCTTGACCCACTGCTTGCCATACGCCTCGACGGCGTGCTTTGGCAATGGGTAGGCGGTGTAGTGGGTGAGTAATTGCAGGAAGAACGGCGTTGGTGACTCGAGTGTGACCTTGAGTGTCTTGCCGTCGTCCAGCGATTCTGCGCCGATGGCATCGAGGGGCTTGTCACCGGTGTTGATGGCTTCGGCGTTCTCGATCGGGTAGAGCAGGTAAGCGTATTTCGAGGCGCTCTTGGGATCGAGCAGATGCTGCCAGCCGAACACGAAGTCCTCGGCGGTGACCGGCTCGCCGTCGGACCACTTGGCATCGTCGCGCAGGTGGAAGGTGTAGGTCTTGCCGTCGTCGGAGATCTCCCAGTCGGTGGCCATGCCGGGCAGGACCTCACCCTTGGGGTTCTCCTTGAGCAGCCCTTCGTAGACGTCCATGAGGATCTGCGATTCCCAGACCCCACCCGAGACCTGTGAGGTATCGAAGGAGGCGAGTTCACCCATGACCCCGATGTTGAGGGTCTGGGCCTGTAGCGGCCCGGCCAGCGTGGCGGAGGATAGGGCGATGGCGGCGATCAGGGTATGACGTTTCAGACGCATTGGAATTCCCGGGTGTTGTTGTTGTCCCGATGACGTTCGCAGGCCGGGCAGACGCCGCGACGGGGGACAACCGGCCCCCGGGCGTCGCCTTGGCTTATGCTTAGCAGGCTCGCGAACCCGTGATTCATCAGACCATCGCTCACCCGAATCGGGGAGTCCATTTGGAATTTTGCATGAGTGTTTCAAAAATCGCATAGCGCCATGGCAAGGACCGATCGCCCCGCGCAGCCAGGCGGGGCGATTGTGAGAAAATTCACATGTCGGTCAGTCGCCGATATGGACCCAGCGGGAGGGGTGCATGTTCAGGGCGTTGTCGTGCCAGCCGTCGAGTGCCGGGTCGACCAGGTTGCGCGAGGTATAGACGTAGATCGGTGTCAGCGGGTAGTCGGCCAGACCGATGCGCTCGGCGTGTTCCATCAACGCTTCGCGCTCGTCGGCGTCCTGGGTGACGTCGGACTCGGCCATCAGGGCGTCGTACTGGTCGTTCTGATAGTCGCCGTAGTTGTTGCTTTCGGCCGAGAGCAACTGCAGGAAGTTCTGGGCGTCGTCGTAGCTGGAGATCCAGGCCGCGCGGGCGACCTGGAAGTCGCCGGCCATCAGGTCCTCGTAGTGCACGCTGGCTTCGGTGTGGCGGAGTTCGGCCTCGACCCCCAGCGGTTTCCACATCGCGGCGATCGCCACGGCGATCTGACGGTGCTCGTCGCCGCTGTTGTAGCGCAGCGTGAGGTGCAGGGGATGATCGGGGTCGTAGCCGGCCTCCTTCATCAACTGCCGGGCGCGCGCCTGACGCTCGTCGATGGGCTGCTGCAGGCCGGGCTGCGGCTGCGGCTGGTAGTGGTCGGTACCGGTCGGCACCAGGGCGTAGGCGGGCTCCACGGCTCCCTCGAGCAACTGGTCGGCGATCACCTCGCGGCGGATCGCCAGGCTCAGGGCCTCACGGATGCGCGGGTCGGCCACCGGAGAGTCGTCGGCGAGATTGAAGACGTAATAGTAGGTGCCCAGCGAGGGCGCCAGGTGGGTGGCTTCGGGCAGGTTCTCCTCGAGCCAGGGGTAGCGCGCCGCCGGGTAGTCGCGCAGGATGTCGAGCTCGCCGGCGCGGAAGCGCTGGATGCCGGCCTGCTTGTCCTCCATGGGGTGGAAGTCGACGCCGTCCAGAGTGACCGCGTCGGCGTCGTGGTAGCGGGGGTTCTTGACGGTCTCGAGGGTGCTATTGGACACCCAGTCGACCGGCTTGAAGGCGCCGTTGACGACGATGTTGGCCGGTTTGCTCCAGGCATCGCCGTAGCGCTCGACGGCGTGCTCGGGCAGCGGGTAGCCGAACGGCAGCACCAGGGTCTTGAAGAAGTAGGCGGCGGGCTCTGCCAGCGTCAGGCGCAACGTCCGGCCGTCGTCCAGCGACTCGGCACCCAGGGCGTCGAGCGGCTTGTCCCCGCTGTTGATGGCGCGGGCATTGACCAGCGGATAGAGGCGGTGGGCGTAGTTCGAGGCGGTCGCCGGGTCGAGCTGATGGCGAAAGGCGAACACGAAATCGTCGGCGGTGACCGGCTCGCCGTCGGACCACTCGGCGTCGCGCAGGTGAAAGGTATAGACGGTGCCGTCGTCGGAGATCTCCCAGTCGCTGGCCATGCCCGGAATCATCCGGCCGTCGGCGTCGATCGCCACCAGGCCCTCGAAGATATCGCGCAGCACGTCTTCCTCCCAGACGCCGCCGGTGACCCGGGCCGGGCTCAGCGAGCTGGGCGAGCCGGAGATGCCGATGTTGAGTGTCTGGGCCTGGAGCGAGAGCGAGGTCATACTGGCCGCGACGGCGAGCGCGGTGGCAAGACGAGTCGGTGACATGGATGCGGTTTCCTTGGATGAGCGTCGATGCCCTCAACCTTAGCGTATCCGCGAAGGCGACACAGGCCCTGTCGCGAGGCGGGTCGTCGCCAGGCGCGTCGGGGGCGCGTCTGGGCTGCGTTATTCCCCTTTGCCGGCCGACGCGCCACGCCGCGGGGACCCGCCGTCTCCGCGGGGCAGGATGACGCCTCACGGCGGTTTGGCTACAATGTCGGCCCTTGATCGCCGCGCCCGGCGTGGCCGGCGACGTCTTCACGCGGCTTTCGCACGTCGAGAAGGATCACCATGCAAGAGATCAATCCGATCAACCATCTCATCAAGGACCTGTCCGAGCGGACAGACGTCCTGAGGGGGTATCTTTGACTATGCCGAGAAGAAGGATCGGCTAGAAGAGGTCACCCGCGAGCTCGAGAACCCCGACGTCTGGAATGATCCCGACTACGCCCAGAAGCTCGGCAAGGAGCGGGCCAGTCTCGAGCAGATCGTCGCCACCATCGACGAGCTCGACAAGGGGCTCGCCGACAATCGCGAGCTGCTCGAGCTGGCGGTGATGGAAGAGGACGACGCCACCGTCGACGAGGTCAACCGGGAGCTCGGTCAGCTCGAGACGGCGCTGGAGAAGCTCGAGTTCCGGCGCATGTTCTCCGGCGAGATGGACGAGAACAACGCCTATCTCGACATCCAGGCCGGTTCCGGCGGTACCGAGGCCCAGGACTGGGCCAACATGCTGCTGCGCATGTACCTGCGCTGGGCCGAGCATCACGGCTTCAAGGCCGAGATCACCGAGCTGTCCGGCGGTGAGGTGGCGGGCATCAAGTCGGCGACCATTCACGTGCAGGGCGAGTACGCCTTCGGCTGGCTGCGCACCGAGACCGGTGTGCACCGACTGGTGCGCAAGAGTCCGTTCGATTCCGGCGGGCGTCGTCACACCTCGTTCGCCTCGGTGTTCCTGTCGCCGGAGATCGACGACAGCTTCGAGGTCGAGATCAATCCGGCCGACCTGCGCGTCGACACCTACCGTTCCAGCGGCGCCGGCGGCCAGCACGTCAACACCACCGATTCCGCGGTGCGCATCACCCACGAGCCGTCGGGCATCGTGGTGTCGTGTCAGAGTCAGCGCAGTCAGCACGCCAACCGCGACTTCGCCATGAAGCAGCTCAAGGCGAAGCTGTGGGAACTGGAGATGCAGAAGCGCAACGCCGCCAAGCAGGAGGCGGAGGAGAGCAAGGCCGACATCGGCTGGGGTAGCCAGATCCGCTCCTACGTGCTCGACGACCAGCGCATCAAGGACCTGCGGACCGGGGTGCAGACCAGCAACTGCGAGAAGGTGCTGGACGGGGATCTGGATCAGTTCATTGTAGCCAGCCTCAAACAAGGCCTTTGAGCGACGCTATTGCGCTCGACGAGGCGGTGTTGCGGCGCTGCTCATCATGCTCATGGACAACCGCGTCCACTGCGCTGATTCGCATCGCCGCGCCTTGCCTCGTCGTCGCTCATGACGCGTCTCGACCTGGGTGGCACCTTCATCGCGCCACAATCGATAGCGACCTTCCATAGACAGGCATAACCATGGCGAACCAGGACAACCAAGCGGCCGTCGAGGGCCAGGACGAGAACCGCCTGATCGCGGAGCGGCGCGCCAAGCTGGCGGCGCGCCGCGAGCAGGCCGCCGAGCGCGGCACGAGTGTCTTCCCCAACGATTTCCGGCGCGACAGCGCCGCCGCCGAGCTGCAGGCGGAACTGGGCGAGAAGGACAAGGAGGCACTCGAGGCGCTGGATCGCCAGGCCGCGGTGGCCGGGCGGATCATGCGCAAGCGCGGGCCCTTCATCGTCATCCAGGACGTCTCCGGGCAGATCCAGCTCTACGTCGACAAGAAAGGGCTGCCGGCCGAGGTGCTCGACGACGTCAAGGGCTGGGACATCGGCGACATCGTCGCCGGGCGCGGCCCGGTCCACAAGTCCGGCAAGGGCGACCTGTACGTCAAGATGGACGATGCCCGGCTGCTGACCAAGAGCCTGCGGCCGCTGCCCGACAAGTTCCATGGCCTCACCGACCAGGAATCGCGCTATCGCCAGCGCTACGTCGACCTGATCATGAACGCCGACTCGCGGCGGGTGTTCGAGACCCGCGCCCGGGTGATCAGCGCCATGCGCCGGTTCTTCGAGGATCACGGCTTCATGGAGGTCGAGACGCCGATGCTGCAGCCGATCCCTGGCGGCGCCACGGCCCGGCCGTTCATCACCCACCACAATGCGCTGGACATCGACATGTACCTGCGCATCGCCCCCGAGCTCTATCTCAAGCGGCTGGTGGTGGGCGGCTTCGAGCGGGTCTTCGAGATCAACCGCAACTTCCGCAACGAGGGGCTGTCGACGCGGCACAACCCCGAGTTCACCATGATCGAGTTCTACCAGGCCTACGCGGACTACCATGACCTGATGGACCTCACCGAGGCCATGCTGCGCGAGGTCACCCAGCGCGTGCTCGGCACCACCACCGTGACCAACACCGTGCGCGATGCCGAGGGCGAGGTGCTGGAGAGCGTCGAGTACGATTTCGGCCAGCGGTTGCGCCGGCTGAGCGTGTTCGACGCCATTCTCGAGTACAACCCCGAGATCCGCGCCGAGGCACTGGCCGACGAGTCCGCCGCCCGCCAGATCGCCGAACGCCTGGACATCGACGTCAAGGATGGCTGGGGGCTGGGCAAGGTGCAGATCGAGATCTTCGAGAAGACCGTCGAACACCGTCTTCAGGAGCCGACCTTCATCACCGACTACCCGACCGAGGTCAGCCCGCTGGCACGGCGCAAGGATAGCGATCCCTTCGTCACCGACCGCTTCGAGTTCTTCGTCGGCGGGCGCGAGATCGCCAACGGCTTCTCGGAGCTCAACGACGCCGAGGATCAGGCCGAGCGTTTCGCCGCCCAGGCCGCCGAGAAGGACGCCGGCGATCTCGAGGCGATGTATTACGATGCCGACTACATTCGTGCGCTCGAGCACGGCCTGCCGCCCACCGCGGGCGAGGGCATCGGCATCGACCGGCTGGTGATGCTGCTCACCGACAGCGCCTCGATCCGCGACGTGCTGCTGTTCCCGGCCATGCGCCCCGCCGCGGACTGAAGGCGCGGCGCGGGGATTCGCTTTGCTCATGTACAACCTCGTACATTCCGCCAGCGACTCCCCGTGCGCCCTGGCGCTAGCTCGCCGCCTTCTGCGATGTCCGGCGGGTCGCTCGCTCCCGCCCGAGGCGGCTCGCTCGGGAAGTATTGGTAAGGGGCGCGCCGAACGCCCATAATGATCGGCGTTTTACTGGCGCGGCACATCCGTCGCGGCACCTTCGAGGAGAGTCCCGATGAAACTGCTCAACCGCTCCGCGCTGAGCGTCAAGCCCACCCAGGCGTTCGTGGACTGGGTCAACTCGCTGGAGCCGACCGTCGGCGAGGACGACCTGACGCTCGACGATGTCGACCGCGAGAGCACGGTGTACCTGATTCCCGAGATGGATACCCCGGAAGCGCTCCAGGCCTACGTGCGCGAGCGCTACATGGACATCCTCGAGAACGAGCTGCGGGCCTGGGAGGAAGACACGCGGCAGTGGCCGCAGACCCTGGACTGGCCGCTCTTCGAGCGCTTTCTCAACGTCGAGCACAGCTATCTGGCTTTGGATCTCGAGGACGAGGAGCCGATCGAGATCTCCGACATCGACGACGAACTGCTGATGGAAACCGACGAGGACTGATGCATCGGTGAGTGGTTCGCGACACCCCCACGCCTTTCTACCCCCTTCGTGCGCTGACGGTCGTCGGATTCGCCCGGCGTGCTGATGCGCCGCCTGTTCGAGACCCGGCCCGGCGATGACGGGTTGCCCGGCCCTCAGCGGCGCTGGGCGCTGCTGGTCATGGTGCTGGGCACGCTGATGGCGGTCTTCGACGGCGGCATCGTCAACATCGCCCTGCCCACGCTGGCCCGCGAGCTCGACATCAGCGGCTCCCGCGCGGTGTGGATCACCAATGTCTACCAGCTGGTCAGCGCCTCGTCGCTGCTGGCCTTCGCCGCCCTGAGCCGGCTCGTCGGGCGTCACCGGCTGTACATCGGCGGGCTGGCGGTGTTCACCCTGGCCTCGCTGGCCTGCGCGCTGTCGCGGGATTTCGCCTGGCTGGTGGGGTCGCGCGTGGTGCAGGGGCTGGGCGCGGCGGCGATGCTCTCCATCGGTCCGTCGATGTACCGGGTGATCTTCCCCGCGCGGCTGCTCGGCTCGGCGATCGGCGTCGGTGCTCTGGTGGTGGCGTTCGGCATCGCCTTCGGTCCGTCGCTGGGTGGCGGTATCCTCTATCTGGCCAGTTGGCCCTGGTTGTTCGCCATCAACGTGCCGATCGGCATTGCCGCCTTCCTGCTGGCGCTCAAGGCGTTGCCGCGGGAGGCCGCCGAAGCGGGGCGCTTCGACTGGCCCGGGGCGCTGCTGTCGGCGGCGATGGTGTCGAGCTTCGTGTTCGCCCTCGACAAGCTGGGCCATGGCGGTCTGCGCCTCGGTGCCCTGGCGCCGCTGGCGTTGAGTGTGGTCTGCCTGGTCGCCTTCGTCTGGCGCCAGCGGCGGGCCGTCACCCCGTTGGTGCCGCTGGTGATGTTCCGCGAGGTGCGCTTCAGCGTGGCGGCGATGATCTCGATGCTGGCGTTCATCGCCCAGGGGGCCTCGTTCGTCGGCCTGCCGTTTTTGTTCCAGACCGTGATGGGGCTCAGCCCGATCGCCTCGGCGGTCCTCTTCACCCCCTGGCCGCTGGCGCTGATGGTTACCGGGCCCTTCGCCGGGCGCCTGGCGGATCGCTTCAACCCCACGGCGATCTCCTCGCTGGGGCTGGCGCTGTTCCTGCTGGGGATGCTGTCGCTGGCGCTGCTGGGCGAGGCCGCCGCGACCGGCGACATCGTCTGGCGGGTGGCGCTGTGCGGCATCGGCTACGGCATCTTCCAGGCCCCCAACAACCGCGAGATGATCGGCAGCGTGCCGATGGCCTACAGCGCCAACGCCTCGGGTGTGCTGGCCTCGGTGCGCACCTTCGGTCAGGCGGTGGGTACCGCGCTGGTGGGGCTGGTCCTGGCGCTGTCGTTCGGCTCCCTGACCCTGGCGCTGTGGCTGGGGGTGGCCAGCGTCGCCCTGGGCCTGGGGCTGAGTCTATGGCGGATTCCGCTGGCACGCCGTAACTGATACGTCCGGTCGTCGCTTATCGCCGGTGGGCGCGAGACGTTACAATGATCGCCATCGATTCAGGAGGAATCTCCATGAGTGTTCAGGCACGCATCGAAGACAAGCTACGCGAACTCGAACCCGTGCATCTGGTCGTCGAGAACGAGAGTCACATGCACCATGTGCCACCCGATTCCGAGACGCACTTCAAGGTGACGCTGGTGTCGTCGCGTTTCGAGGGGCTGATGCCGGTGAAGCGCCATCAGCAGATCTATGCCGCGCTGGCCGAGGAGCTTTCCGGCCCCGTCCACGCCCTGGCGCTGCATCTCTACACGCCGGCGGAGTGGGAGGCCCGCGGCAACGCGCGTCCCGATTCGCCCAACTGCCGAGGTGGCGGTGGCCGCTGACGCCGGCTCGCGCGCGCTGGGCGAACCGCAGCGCGCCCAGTACCTCGAGGCCATGGGGCTGACGCCCTGGGTCAGCCGCTACCGGCTGCCCAACGCCCTGGAAACCCCCGAGTGCGACTGGCAAGCCCCGGCGGCCGAGCCGCAGACGCCGCCCGCCCAGCGCCTGCATGCCCTGCTCGACGCGCCGGCGACGCCGGCTTCCGACCCGGCCCCCGCCGAAACGGCGCCGCCGCGGCCTGCCCGGGCGCCGGTCAAGCGCGCCCGGGCCCTGCTCGGCGAGACCCCGGCCGACGACACCTCGCACGCCCCCGACACCCGGGAAGCGCCCGTCGCCACGGCGGCGCCTTCCGCCGAGCCCTCGCGGCAGGAGCCGCTGCGCTTCACCCTGCAGGTCGCCGCGCTCGATGGCCGCTGGCTGGTCGTGCAGCCGGGCGAGGCCGCGCCCGACGGCCAGGCACTGACGCTTTTCGCCAACCTGTTGCGGGCCGGCGGCATCGAACTGGCCGGCCCCCCCGACTTTCAGCACTTCCGCTGGCCACTGATGCCGGACATTCCCGCCGAAGCGCCACTGGAGGAGGCCCGCAATGGCCTGCGTGCCTTCATCGAGGGCCGTCGCCGGCGTGGCTGGAACCCTGAGCGGGTGCTGCTGTTCGGCGCCGACGAGACGCTCGCGCGGGTGCTCGACCTGGCGGACGATCGCAGCGGCCTGCTGGGCCTTCCGATCTGGCAGAGCGTGTCGCTGGCCGAGCTGAGCCGCTCGGCCAGCGCCAAGCGCGATCTCTGGCCACAGCTCGCCGAGTGGCGAGACGCCTGGCATCACCCCGGCGCCGAGCCGGCGAGTGACGCATGAGCGACGCCCTGAGACGCCTGACGCCCGACGACCTGGCGGCACTGGTCGCGTTGGAAAGCGCTGGGCAACCCCACCCGTGGCGCGAGGCGACGCTCGCCGCGGCGCTAGCGGATCCCGGCTACGAACTCTGGGGGGTGGTGGACGACGCGCAGACGCTGATCGGGTATGCGGCCCTCTCCCGCCTGCCGTTCGATGCCGAACTCCAGGCGATCACCGTCGCCCCGGCGGCGCGCCGTCGCGGTATCGCCAGCAGGTTGCTCGAGCGTGTGCTCGCGCGGGCCGCGGGCTGGGGCAGCGAACGGCTGTTGCTCGAGGTGCGCGAATCCAACCTGGCGGCGCGGAGCCTGTACGCGGCACTGGGCTTTGGGGTCGATGGGCGTCGCCGTGGCTATTACCCGCTGCCGGACGGCGGTAGCGAGGCGGCGGTGCTGATGTCGCGTGCGCTCTCACCCACCGCGGGCTGAGGCAGGCGTCGGCAGGGGCAGGGAGGTCGAGCGCCGCGGCGGGCGACGCTCGCAAGACGGGAAAACGCGGGCCGGGGCGGATCAGGAAAGGCTGGCGGTCTCGTTGCTCTCGAGTTCGCGGAACTTTTCCAGCAGGGCGCTCAGGCGCCGCTCCCACTCGTCGTGCTCCTGCTTGAGGCGGGCGTTCTCCTCGCGCAGTTCCTCGGCTTCCATCTTGAGCATCTCGAGCGACTCGACGGCGTTGGTGACCTTCTGTTCGAGCTGGTTGAAAAGTTCGCTGCTCATGCGTTTCTCCTGGTCGCTGCTTGCAGTGTCTGGGGCCTTGACAGGGGCCAGCGTACGCCGTGGCACGAGGCTCAGCAAGCGTCGCCCGGCGGCGACGCCAGGCGGTGATAGAGCCGGCCGCGGGTGTCGCCGGCGCGTACCTCGCGGTGCAGCGACCAGGCCCCCGGCAGGTTCGGTTCGAGCTCGCTCTCGTGCTCGACGTAGACCCAGGCCCCGGCGGCCAGCCAGCCGCCGCTTTCCAGGGCCGCACAGGTCGGTTCCAGATACCCCTGGCGAAACGGCGGGTCGAGGAAGACCAGCTCGAAGGGGGTCGCCGGGCCGGCGAGATAGGCTTGCGTGTCGCCGCCCACCACGCGGGCCTCGACCCCCAGCGTGACCACGTTGGCTTCCAGGGCGCGGGCCACCGCCGGCTGCGCCTCGACGAACACCGCCTGCGCCGCACCGCGTGACAGGGCCTCGAGACCCAGCGCACCGGTACCGGCGTAGAGATCCAGCACGCGCCGCCCGGCGAGCTCGAAGGCCAGCCAGTTGAACAGCGTTTCGCGGACGCGGTCGGGGGTGGGGCGTAACCCGGGACTGTCGGGCACGCTCAACAGGCGACGCTTGAAGCGCCCGCCGATGATGCGCAGCTTGCCGCCGCGCGGCGACGTGGCCCGGTCGGTGCGCCGCGGCGCGGGCTTGCGGGAACGATGACGACTCATGGTCGGCGGATTGTACGCGCGCCGTGTCCACAGTGGTAGCGGGCGGTGTTAGGATACCGGCATCGTTTTCCTTCCCGGTCAAGACTGCCCATGTTCGGTTTTTTCAAGCGCAAGAAGACACAGCAGGACCCCGCGGCGCGTGACGACGCGCGGGAGGCCTCGGTCGACGAGACCGAGGTCGAGGAGGCCGCCGAACGCGGCGAGTCCGACGCGGCCGAGGCGCCGGTTCACGAGGTCGACCCGCAGCGTGAGCCGGCGGCCGCCTATTCCCCTGACACGCTCGAGCAGACCGCGGCCCGTGAGGCCCTCGACGGTGATGTCGCCACCGGCGAGGCGCGCAGCGCACTCGACGAGACGCCGGCCGTCGCGCCTGGCGACCCGGCGGCGCCGGATGACGCCGAGGCCCCCGGGCGCGAAACCGAAACCGAAACCGTCGAGTCCGTCGAGGTCAGCGAACCCGCGCAGGCCAACGACGACGACGCGCCCGAGGCCGATCATGCCACCGCCGGTCGCGACAAGCCGCGCGGCGAGAAGAAGGGCTGGCTGGCGCGCATCCGTGCCGGGCTCGGCAAGACCCGCGCCAATCTCACCGAGGGCCTCGCCGATCTATTTCTGGGCAAGAAGCAGATCGACGACGACCTGATGGAGGACCTCGAGACCCAGTTGCTGATGGCCGACGTGGGCATCGAGGCCACCACCGAGATCATCGACAACCTCACCGAGCGCGTCTCGCGCAAGGAACTCAAGGACCCGCAGGCGCTGTTCCAGGCGTTGCAGGAGGAGTTGACCACCCTGCTCGCGCCGGTGACCACGCCGCTCGCCCTGCCGCCCAAGGGCGAAGGGCCGTTCGTGATCCTGATGGTCGGCGTCAACGGCGTGGGCAAGACCACCACCATCGGCAAGCTGACCCAGCGTTTCCAGAACGAGGGGCGCAGCGTGATGCTCGCCGCCGGCGACACCTTCCGCGCCGCGGCGGTGGAACAGCTCAAGGTATGGGGCGAGCGCAACCGGGTGCCGGTGATCGCCCAGCACACCGGCGCCGACAGCGCCTCGGTGATCTACGATGCCCTGGCCGCCGCCAAGGCGCGCGGCGTCGACGTGCTGATCGCCGATACCGCCGGACGGCTGCACAACAAGAGCCATCTGATGGAGGAGCTCAAGAAGGTCCAGCGGGTGATGGCCAAGCTCGATGCGCAGGCCCCGCACGAAGTGATGCTGGTGCTCGATGCCGGCACCGGCCAGAACGCGCTGTCCCAGGCGCAGACCTTCAACGAGGCGATCCCGGTCACCGGCATTACCCTGACCAAGCTCGACGGCACCGCCAAGGGCGGGATCATCTTCGCGCTGGCCAAGCAGCTGGCGACGCCGATCCGCTTCATCGGCGTCGGCGAGACGCTCGACGATCTGCGGCCCTTCGCCGCCGAGGACTTCGTGACGGCGCTGTTCGATCGCGACGCGTCGGCGGAATCGTGAGCGCATGATCGCCTTCGAGCACGTCGGCAAACGCTACGGCGGACGTTTCGAGGCGCTGGCCGACATCGACTTCCGGGTCGAGCGCGGCGAGATGCTGTTTCTCACCGGCCACTCCGGCGCCGGCAAGAGTTCGCTGCTGCGCCTGATCATGCGCCTGGAGCGGCCGTCGCGGGGGCGGCTGCTGATCGCCGGCTACGACATCGACCGGTTGCACATCAGCCAGGTGCCCTATTACCGCCGCCAGATCGGCGTGGTCTTCCAGGACCACCAGTTGCTCTTCGATCGCGACGTCTTCGCCAACGTCGCCCTGCCGCTGGAGATCCAGGGCTTCGAGCCCCGCGAGGCCGCTCGCCGGGTGCGCGCCGCGCTCGACAAGGTGGGCCTGCTCCATCGCGAGCGGGCGCTGCCCGTCGAGCTTTCCAGCGGCGAGCAGCAGCGCGTGGGGATCGCCCGGGCGGTGGTCAACAAGCCGCCGCTGCTGCTCGCCGACGAGCCCACCGGCAACCTCGATCCGCAGTTGTCCGCCGACATCATGCGGCTGTTCGAGGAGTTCAACCGCATCGGCACCACGGTGATGATCGCCAGTCACGACCTGGCGCTGATCGCGCGATTGCGCCATCGGGTGCTGCGCTTGCGCGAGGGGCGGCTGGTCAGCGACGAACAGGTCAGCGACGGAGGAGCGCCATGAGCCCGCCACCCACGCCCCAGGGGGCGCGGCGCCGCGGGGCACGCAGCCAGCGTACCGGGCTCGACAGCCGCGCGCGTGCCTGGTTGCGTCATCACCGCGCCATGCTCGGCGACAGTGCCCGGCGCCTGCTTCGCCAGCCGGTCGCCAGCCTGCTGACGATGCTCGCCATCGGCATCGCGCTGATCCTGCCCACCGGCCTGTGGCTGGCGCTGTCCGGCGCCAGCGGGGTGGGCCAGCGGCTGCAGGAGAGCGCCACGCTGACGGTCTATCTGGCGCCCGCGGTGAGCGAACGCCAGGCCATGACGATCGCCGATACCCTGCGCCAGCATCCCGAGGTCGCCGGCGCGCGGCTGATCACCGCCGCCGAGGGCATGGCGGAATTCCAGCAGGCGCTGGGGCTCGACGATGCCCTGGCCGAACTCGACGACAACCCCCTGCCGGCCAGCGTGGTGATCACGCCGACCGATACCGCGCCGGCGGCGGTGCGCGATCTCGGCGAGCAACTCGACGCTGTCGACGGCGTCGACGAGGTGCGCGTCGATCTGGCCTGGCTGGAGCGTCTGCGGCGTCTGGCGGAACTCGGCCGGCGCCTGACGCTGGCGCTGGGCGTGCTGTTCGGTCTGGGAGCGCTGCTGGTGGTCGGCAACACCATTCGCCTGTCGGTGGAGAGCCGGCGTCGCGAGATCGAGGTGGTGACGCTGATCGGCGCGACCCATGCCTTCGTGCGGCGCCCCTTCCTCTACAGCGGTGCCTGGTACGGGCTGGGCGGCGGGGTGGTGGCCTGGCTGCTGCTGGCCGTCGGCGGACAGTGGCTGGCCGGGCCGATACGCGCCCTGGCGGCGAGCTACGGGGCCCAGTTCAGTCTGCCCCATCTGGGGGTCGGGGGCTCGGCAGTGCTGCTGGTTTCGAGTACACTATTGGGCTGGCTGGGCGGTTGGGTTGCCGTGCACCGGCATCTCGCCGAAACCCGTCCGCGCTAGCGCTAGATCAACAAGATGCTTCCCCGGCCGCGAGAGGCTTGCACGAAAGTTGAACTTCTCTCTACGCTTAGTGTCCGAGGTACGGGACAAGACGGTTAGGTCACTAACCGATTCCGGGAGAGCCCGGGAGGCTCCCCTTTCAAGGGCAACATGGAGACATCCTGCATGAGCACCAGTCTTCAGCCTATTGGCCATCTGTCACCCGGCCATGACCTGAACGGCTACATTCAGGCAGTCAACGGGATTCCGGTCCTGACCGCCGACGAAGAGCGCGAACTCGCCTTCCGTCTGCACGACGAGAACGATCTCGAGGCGGCGCGTCGTCTGGTCATGGCCCATCTGCGTTTCGTGGTCCACATCGCCCGCAGCTATTCCGGTTACGGGCTGCCGCAGGCCGACCTCATCCAGGAGGGTAACGTCGGCCTGATGAAGGCGGTCAAGCGCTTCGACCCCAACCAGGGCGTGCGCCTGGTGTCGTTTGCCGTGCACTGGATCAAGGCCGAGATTCACGAATACGTGCTGCGCAACTGGCGGATCGTCAAGGTCGCCACCACCAAGGCCCAGCGCAAGCTGTTCTTCAACCTGCGCAGCGCCAAGAAGCGCCTCGCCTGGCTGAACACCGACGAGGTCGATGCCATCGCCAAGGACCTCGACGTCAAGCCCGAGGTGGTGCGCGAGATGGAAGGGCGACTGTCCGCCTTCGATGCCGGCTTCGACGCCTCGCCCAGCGAGGAAGAGGACCAGGGCTATCAGGCGCCGGCCCACTATCTCGACGATGCCAGCTACGATCCGGCGACCCAGCTCGAGGACAGCGACTGGGAGGCGGATTCCACCCGTCGCCTCCAGGATGCGCTGGCCAGCCTCGACGAACGCTCCCAGGACATCCTCCAGCGCCGCTGGCTGGCCGAGAGCAAGGCCACCCTGCACGAGCTGGCCGATGTCTACGGTGTCTCCGCCGAGCGGATTCGCCAGCTCGAGAAGAACGCCATGAAGAAGATCCGTCAGCAGCTCGGCGAGTCGCTGGTCGCCTGACCCCGACGCGTCCCGATTCTCCGGTTGCCCGACGACGAATGCCCGGCCATGAGCCGGGCATTTTCGTGGGCGTGCGGTTCGCTCAGGCCCGGCTGGCCTGGGGCACGGGGATCATCAGCTCGTGCGACAGCCGCTGCCAGTGCTCTTCCCAGTTGTCGGTGGGGCGGCGCCGGAAGTCGCTGCGCACGTACTGACCGATGCGTCCCTCGGCGTAGGCCAGCAGCAGGTTGGCGGCCGAGGAGACCGGCAGCGTCGGGCGCAGCCCCTCGTGGAGCTCGGCCTCGCGCAATACCTGCTTGAGCTGGGTCTCGAGACGCTCGAAGAGCTGCCCCATGCGCACGCGCAGCCGCGCGGTCTCGCCGGTCAGGGCGTCGCCGTTGAGCAGCCGGCACAGACCGGGGTTCTTTTCCGCGAAGCCCAGCAGCAGCATCAGGATGTGCCGACAGCGGGGCAGCGCCTCGGGCGTTTCGTCGAGTATCCGGCGGATGCGCTCGAACAGCGAGGCCTCGATGAACTCGATGAGACCTTCGAACATGCGCGCCTTGCTGGGGAAGTGGCGATACAGCGCCGCCTCGGAGACACCGACCTGACGGGCCAGCGACGCCGTGGTGATGCGCTTGCCACTGTCCTCCTCGAGCATCAGCGCCAGCGCCTGGAGGATCTGCTCCCGGCGACTTTGCTTGGTGGTTGCCTGCGTCATGAGTTCTTCTAATAGTTTGGTTTTTTGCCAATCGTACTGGCGGGCCTGCTCCGGGGCAAACCGGAGTCAGGCTTTTTACGCATTAATCTAATCATTGGCGGATCGGCGACGCCGATCGGCGCGACGCTCAGGTCTCGGGCGGGGCCAGGTTGGAGATCAGCGTGCCGACCCCCGCATTGGTGAAGATCTCGAGCAGCGTGGCGTGGGGGACGCGGCCGTCGATGATGTGCGAGCTGACCACGCCGCCCTTGACGGCTTCCAGCGCGCAGCGAATCTTGGGCAGCATGCCGCCGTGGATGGTGCCGTCGGCGATCAGGGCGTCGACCTGCTGGGTGGTCAGGCCGGTGAGCACCTCGCCGTCGGCGTTCATCAACCCGGCGACGTTGGTCAGCAGCATCAGTTTTTCGGCCTGGAGCGCCTCGGCGACCTTGCCGGCCACCAGATCGGCGTTGATGTTGTAGCTGCGCCCCTCGCCATCGACGCCGATCGGCGCGATCACCGGGATGAAATCCCGGGCGGTGAGCATCTCGATCAGGTCGGTGGAGATGTGCTCGACCTCGCCGACGTGACCGATGTCGATGATCTCGGTGGCGGTCATCTCCGGCGTGCGGTGCTCGACCTTGAGCTGCCGGGCGCGGATCTGGCCGCCGTCCTTGCCGGTCAGGCCGATCGCCTTGCCGCCGCACTGGTTGATCAGGTTGACGATGCCCTTGTTGACCAGCCCGCCGAGAACCATCTCGACGACGTCCATGGTCGCGGCATCGGTGACGCGCATGCCGCCGACGAAGCGCGACTCGATCTTGAGCTTGTCGAGCAGTTCGCCGATCTGCGGCCCGCCACCGTGCACCACCACCGGATTGATGCCGACCTCCTTCATCAGCACCATGTCGCGGGCGAAGGAGTCGACCAGGGTGTCCTCGGTCATGGCGTTGCCGCCGTACTTGACCACCACGGTCTTGCCGGAGAAGCGCTGGATATAGGGCAGCGCCTCGGAGAGCACCTCGACCACGAGGCGGGGGTCGCGGGATTGTTCGCTCATTGGCGATCGGTCTCCTCAGTCTGAAACGGGGCGCCGGCCCGAAAGCCGGCGACCGGTGAGCGCCTAGAAAGGCAGTTCGGCGTCGGGGGCGACCTGCTTCAGGGCATCGCGGAAGCGCCCCTGGACGCGTTCGAGGGCCTCCTGGGTCTTGCCCTCGAAGCGCAGTACCAGCACCGGGGTGGTGTTGGAGGCGCGGCACAGGCCCCAGCCGTCGGGGTAGTCGACGCGGATGCCGTCGAGGGTGGTCTTGACGCCCTCGTCGCCGAAGTCGCCCTCGCGGGCCAGCTTGTCGACGATGGCGAACTTGTTGTCGTCGGTGACCTTGACGTTGAGTTCGGGGGTGCCGAGATCCTGCGGGAAGCGCGCGAAGAAGGTATCGGCGTCGTCCTGCTGCTTGGCGAGGATCTCCAGCAGCCGCGCGGCACCGTAGAGGCCGTCGTCGAAACCGTACCAACGCTCCTTGAAGAAGATATGGCCGCTCATCTCGCCGGCCAGCTGGGCGCCGGTCTCCTTCATGCGCGCCTTGATCAGCGAATGGCCGGTGCGCCACATCTCCGGCTCGCCGCCGGCGTCGTCGATCACCTTGGCGAGATTGCCGGTGCACTTGACGTCGAAGATCACCTTGGCGCCCGGGTTGCGCTCGAGCATGTCCTCGGCGAAGGCCATCATCAGCCGGTCGGGATAGATCACCTCGCCCTTGGGCGTGACCACGCCGAGACGGTCGCCGTCGCCATCGAAGGCCAGGCCGATGTCGGCGTGGGTTTCCTTGACGGTGCGGATCACGTCCTGGAGGTTCTCGAGCTTGCCCGGGTCGGGATGGTGATTGGGGAAGTCGCCGTCGATCTCGTCGAACAGCGTCACGGTCTCGGCGCCGAGGCGCTCGATGAGCTTGGGTCCCAGCTCGCCGGCCACGCCGTTGCCGCAGTCGACCACTGCCTTGATCGGCCCTTCGAGGGTCACGTCGCCGACGATACGATCCAGGTAGGCATCGCGAACGTCCTGTTCGCTGACCTGGCCGTCGCCCGTGGCGAAATCGTCGTCGGCGATGCGCTGGTAGAGCGCGGTGATCGCATCGCCGGACAGCGTCTCGCCGCCCAGCACGATCTTGAAGCCGTTGTAGTCGGGGGGGTTGTGGCTGCCGGTGACCACCACCCCGGAACGGGTGCCCTCGAGGGTGTTGGTGGCGAAGTAGAGCACCGGGGTGGGCACCATGCCGATGTCGATCACGTCGCGGCCGGCGGCGGTCAGCCCCTTCATCAGCGCGGCCTGCAGGCGCGGCCCGGAATGCCGCCCGTCGCGGGCGACGATCACCGTGGATTCGCCGCGCGCGGCGGCCTCGCTGCCGATCGCCCGGCCGATCAGTTCGACACTGGCCTCGGTGAGGGTGTCGTCGACGGTGCCGCGGATATCGTAGGCGCGGAAGATGGACGGGGTTATCTCGCTCATGGGTCCCTCCTTGGTCATGGGATGAAGCGGTGGGGGTGGCTATCTGGCTACCTAACCACCCAGTCTAGTCGGGCAGTGCCGGCGACACTGCGACGTGTCAGTGCCGGCCCGAGTGGCCGAAGCCGCCTTCGCCGCGCTGACTGGCGGCGAAATCGTCGACGACGTCGACGTCGGCCTGCACCACGGGAACGAGCACGAACTGGGCCAGACGCTCGCCGGGTTCGAGGACGAAGGGCTCGCGACCGCGGTTCCAGACCGAGATCATCAGCTCGCCCTGGTAGTCGGAATCGATCAGTCCGACCAGATTGCCCAGCACGATGCCGTGCTTGTGGCCCAGGCCCGAGCGCGGCAGCACCATGCCGGCGAGCCCCGGGTCGGCGATGTGCACGGCCAGGCCGGTGCGCACCAGCTCGCTGTCGCCGGGGGCCAGCGTCAGCGGTTCGTCGAGCAGCGCGCGCAGGTCCATGCCGGCGCTGCCGGTGGTGGCATAGTGCGGCAGCGGATGGGCGTGGACGCGTTCGTCGAGAATCTTCACGGCCAGCTTGGGCCGGGTGGCGTCG
This sequence comes from Modicisalibacter coralii, assembly GCF_004117855.1. Classification (GTDB taxonomy): domain Bacteria; phylum Pseudomonadota; class Gammaproteobacteria; order Pseudomonadales; family Halomonadaceae; genus Modicisalibacter; species Modicisalibacter coralii. The sequence goes on along the minus strand of NZ_QWBW01000021.1, from coordinate 37,586 downwards.
ATCGCCGGGGGCGAGGTGTCGTTCATCGGGAGTCCTGTCGGGACGGATCGGGAGAGGTGGAAGATTGGGTGGCGCGGGCGCGAAAGCGCACCAGCACCTGTTCGATCACCGCCGCGGCGAGATCCTGCTTGGTTTGCGCCGGCAGCTCCAGGCGGCCCGGCTCGCGAGCGTCATTGCGCCACAGCACCAGCGCGGCGTTGCGATCCGAGCCGAAGCCCAGTCCGGCGCGCGAGACATCGTTGGCGACGATCATGTCGAGGTTCTTGCGTGCGAGCTTGTCGCGGGCATAGGCCTCCAGATCCCGGGTCTCGGCGGCGAAGCCGACCACGAAGGGCCGCGTGGCCTCGGCGGCGATGGTGGCGATGATGTCGGGATTCTCGACCAGCGTCAGGGTCGGCGCGTCTTGGTTGTCGACCTTCTTGATCTTGTGCTCGGCGGCACGCGCGACCCGGTAGTCGGAGACCGCCGCGCAGCCGATGAAGACATCGCTGTCGACGACGGCCTCGCGGGCGGCGGCGAGCATCTCCTCGGCCGAGACGACATCGATGCGCTCGACGCCGGGCGGGGTTGGCAACGATACCGGCCCGCTGATCAGGCGTACCCGCGCGCCGCGCGCCGCGGCGGCGGCGGCCAGGGCATAGCCCATCTTGCCCGAACTGTGGTTCGAGAGATAACGCACCGGATCGATCGCCTCGCGGGTCGGGCCGGCGGTGATCGTCAGGGTCAGCCCGGCCGCGTCGGCACCGCCGGATACCGGGTCGGGGGGCGCGGCATCGGGCGCCGTGACAGGCGCGGCATCGGGCGCCATGCCAGGCGCGTCGTCGGGCGCCGCCAGGAGCCGTTCGACGATCGCTTCGGGCTCGAGCATGCGCCCGGCGCCGACATCGCCACAGGCCTGGTCGCCGCTGTCGGGGCCCAGCAGCCGCCAGCCGTAGCCTTCGAGGCGGCGGGCGTTGTCGCGGGTCGCCGGGTGCGCCCACATTGCCTGGTTCATCGCCGGCGCCATCAGGCATTCGGCGCCGGTGGCCAGACACAGGGTGGTGAGCAGGTCGTCGGCGTGGCCATGGGCGAGACGGGCCATCAGATCGGCGGTGGCCGGGGCGATCAGCACCAGCTCGGCCCAGCGGGCCAGCTCGATGTGGCCCATGCCGGCTTCCGCCTCGGGATCGAGCAGCGAGGTGCGCACCGCCTCACCGGTCAGCGCCTGGAAGGTCATCGGCGCGATGAAGGCCTGGGCGCCCTCGGTCATCACCACCCGAACGTCGGCGCCCGCCTTCTTGAGCAGGCGGGCGAGCACGGCGCTCTTGTAGGCGGCGATACCGGCGCTGACGCCGAGCAGGATGCGTTTTCCGGACAAGGAGACGCGGCGGGACATGGCCATTCACCCCGGGGAAATAATCGCCAACTCTACCATTTTGCGTCGTGTTTTGGGTAACCGCGGCGTCAGCCCAGACGGCGTACCGCCGCCTCCACGCCGCGCAGCTCGGCGAGCCCCTTGAGCCGGCCGATCAGCGGATAACCGGGGCGGGTCTCGCGGCTCAGGTCGTCGAGCAGATGGTGGCCGTGGTCGGGGCGCAGGGGTAGCCGCGGCCCACCGTCGCGTTCGCGGCGTCGCTCCTCGTCGACCAGCGCCTTGACCACGCCGACCATGTCCACGTCGCCGTCGAGATGGGCCGCCTCGTGGAAGCTCCGGGGATCGGCCTCGCGCTGGGTGGCGCGCAGGTGCGCGAAATAGATGCGTTCGGCGAAGCGCTCGCCCATCGCCACCAGGTCGGTCGCCGCGCTGACCCCGTAGGAGCCGGTGCAGAAGGTCAGCCCGTTGGCCGGGCTGGGCGCGGCATCGAGGAGCCACTGGACGTCGTCGGGCGTCGAGACCACCCGCGGCAGGCCCAGCAGCGGCCGGGGCGGGTCATCGGGGTGGATTGCCAGGCGGATGCCGACCTCCTCGGCCACCGGCACCACGGCCCGCAGGAAGGCGCCCAGATTGGTGCGCAGGCGCTCGGCGTTGATCTCGGCGTAGCCGGCGATGACCTCGCGAAACCGCGCCAGGGTATAGTGTTCCTCGGCCCCGGGCAGCCCGGCGATGACGGTGTCGATCAGCCGCTGGCGAGCACCGTCGTCGAGGGTGTCGAGATAGCGCCGGGCGGTATCGCGCTCGGTGGCGTCGTAGTCGGCCTCGGCGCCGGGGCGTTCGAGCAGATAGAGGTCGAAGGCGGCGAAGGCGGTCTGATCGAAGCGCAGCGCCGTGCCACCGGTGGGCAGCGGCCAGGCGAGGTCGGTGCGTGTCCAGTCGAGCACCGGCATGAAGTTGTAGCAGACCACGTCGATGCCGCAGGCCGCGAGGTTGCGCAGCGTCTGCTGGTAGTTGGCGATGTAGGTATCCCAGGCACCGCTGGCCTTCTTGATGGCCTCGTGAACCGGCACGCTCTCGACCACCGACCAGGTCAGGCCCGCGTCCTCGATCAGGCGCTTTCTCTCGGCGATCGCCTCGCGCGGCCAGGTCTCGCCGTTGGGGATCTCGTGCAGCGCGGTGACGATGCCGGTGGCCCCGGTCTGGCGGATGTCGTCGAGGGTGATCGGATCGTCGGGCCCGAACCAGCGCCAGGTGTGTTCCATGATCGTCTCCTATCGTGTCGGGGCGTCGAGAGCGGCCAGGGCCGCCTCGGCGCCGCGCTCGGTCAGCGTGCGGTAGGCGTCGAGCACCGCGCCGGAAAAGCGCGCGTCATCGGCCAGCTCGCGCGGGAAGATGGCGTCGAGAGCGAGGAAGGCCGCGACCAGCGCGGCCGGTTCACTGTGTTCGGCGTGCAGCGTGGCGAAGGTCCCGGCCAGCGGGTCGTCGACCGGATGGCTTGCGCCCGCCAGGTCGCTGCCCGCGGTGTAACGGATCCACGCCGCCACGCCGAGCGCCGTGCAGGTGATGTCGCCGCCGGCATCGAGCCGGGTCCGGGCGCCGGCGAGCCAGCGCTGGGGCAGCTTCTGCGAGCCGTCCATGGCGATCTGTTGCAGCCGATGGCGCAGGCTGTCGTTGGCGAAGCGCGCGAGCAGGCTCGCCGCGTAGGCGTCGAGGTCGGTGCCCGCCGGCATGGTCAGCGTCGGCGCAGCCTCGTTACCCATGTAGCGGTCGAGGAGGGCGACGAATTCGCGCCGGGCCACGGCGTCGCTGACGGTCTCGATGCCCGCCAGCGCACCCAGGTAGGCGAGCAGCGAGTGACTGCCGTTGAGCATGCGTAGTTTCATGGTCTCGAAGGGAGCGACATCGGCGACCATCTGCACGCCGTCGTGCTCCCAGTCGGGGCGGCCCTGGGGAAAATCGTCCTCGATCACCCACTGGCTGAAGGCCTCGCAGACTACTGCCGCCGGATCGTCGACACCCAAGGTTTCGAGGCGCGCGAAATCGTCGTCGGTCATCGCCGGGACGATGCGATCGACCATGCTGCAGGGAAAGGCGACGGACTCGGCGATCCACTCGGCGAGTTGGTCGTCACGCTGGCGCGCCAGCTCGATCACCGCGCGGCGAACGCGCTTGCCGTTATCCGGCATGTTGTCGCAGCTGAGCACCGTGAAGGGCGGGGTGCCGGCGGCATGGCGCCGGGCCAGCGCCTCGACGAGCATGCCCGGCGCGCTGTGCGGCGCATCGGGCGCGGCGATGTCGTGGGCGATCGTCGGGGCCTCGACGAGCAGGCGGCCGTCGGCGGGACTCAGGTGGTAGCCCTTCTCGGTGACGGTCAGGGTGACGATGCGCACGCCCGGCTCGCTCATGCGCGTCAGCAGCGTCTCGAGGTCGTCGCCGTCGGGGCCGGCGTAGAGCGTCTCGCCGATCGCGGCGACCTCGCGCAGCGTGACGTGCTCGCGGTCGGTGTACTCGGCGACGTGGTAGCGCTGGTCGCGCTGGCGCATCAGCTCGACGAGCCGGCGGTTGGAGCGGATGTTGGCGCTGACGATGCCCCAGTCGCCGCCGCCGTGGCGGGTCAGGTTGCGCTCGACGTAGATCGCCTGGTGGGCGCGATGAAAGGCGCCCAGACCGAGGTGGACGATGCCTGTTCCGGAGCATGAATGGCGGCTGTCTACCACATGGGTTTCCATAGGTTGGCTCTGTCGCGACGTGGTCACCAGTGCCAGAGCGTGCCGTCTTCCAGACGGTTGACCGGCAGGCTGGCGCGTTCGTAGGGGTACTTGGCGGCGAGTTCCTCGTCGATGTCGACGCCGTGCCCCGGGGATTCGCCGACCAGGAAGTGGCCGTCCTCGAAGCGGTAGTCGTGGGTGAACACCGCGTCGGTCTCGTCGGTGTGCGGCATGTGCTCCTGAATGCCGAAGTTGGGCACCCAGGTATCGAAGTGGATCGCCGCGCCCAGGCATACTGGGGAGAGATCCGTCGGCCCGTGGAAGCCGGTGCGCACGTGATACAGCGACGCCAGATCGGCGACGCGACGCATCGCGGTAATGCCGCCGCCGTGGGTGAGCGGCATGCGGATGTAGTCGATCCACTGGTTCTGGATCATCTCGCGGCAGTCGTGGATCGAGTTGAACACCTCGCCGATCGCGAGTGGGGTGGTAGTGTGCTCGCGGATCAGCCGCAGGCTCTCCTGGTTCTCGGCCGGCACGCAGTCCTCCAGCCAGAACAGGTGGTAAGGCTCGACCGCCTTGCCCAGCCGCGCCGCCTCGATCGGTGTCAAGCGGTGGTGGACGTCGTGCAGCACGTGAAGGTCGTCGCCGAAGCGCTCGCGCACCGCGGCGAACAGCCTGGGCACGTGGTTGAGGTACTTCTCGGTGCTCCAGACGTGCTCGGCGGGCAGCGCCGAGTCGGCCGGCTCGTAGCGCTCGCCGGGCTTCTTGGCGACCCCGTAGATGGTCTCGATGCCTGGTACCCCGGCCTGGACGCGTACCGCCCGATAGCCGAGTTCGACATGACGGGCGACCTCCGCGAGACAGTCGTCGATCGTCTGGCCGGTGCAGTGGGCGTAGGTCATCACCCGCTCGCGGCTCCTGCCGCCGAGCAGTTGATAGAGCGGCATGCCTGCGGCCTTGGCCTTGATGTCCCACAATGCCATGTCGACGGCGGCGATGGCGGTCATGGTCACCGGGCCGCGCCGCCAGTAGGCGCCGCGGTAGAGGTATTGCCAGGTGTCCTCGATGCGGCTGGCGTCGCGGCCGATCAACGCCGGTACGACGTGCTCGTCGAGGTAGGCGGCCACCGCCATCTCGCGGCCGTTCAGGGTGGCATCGCCGATGCCGTAGGTGCCGGAATCGGTGACGATCTTGAGCGTCACGAAGTTGCGCCCGGGGCAGGTGACGATGGTGTAGGCGTCGCGGATTTCCATGAAATATCCAATGGTTTGTGAGCGAAGCGGTGTGTTCCGTTGAAGCTCAGCGTGTGAAGAGATAACGCTGGACGTTGTCGTAGCAAACCGCTCGCACGAGCTCGCCGATACGATCCAGGTCGTTGGGTAACTCACCGCTTGTCATTTGCCGCCCAAGCAAATTGCAGAAGATGCGCCGGAAGTAGTCGTGACGCGAGAAGGACAACAAACTGCGCGAATCGGTGAGCATGCCGACGAAGTGACGCAACAGGCTGAACTGCATCTGGGTGGTCAATTGGCGCTCGATGCCGTCGCGCTGGTCGTTGAACCACCAAGCGGCCCCGAACTGCACCTTGCCGGGAATACCGTCGCTCTGGAAACTGCCGGCCAGGCTGGCGAGCATCTCGTTGTCGCGCGGATTGAGGTTGTACATCACCGTGCGCGGTAGGTTGCGGTTACGGTCGAGTGTATCGAGCAACGCTGCCAGGGGTTCGCCATAAGTGGCGTCGCCGATGGCATCGAAACCGCTGTTGGCGCCGATCTCGTCCAGTCCGCGCTGACTAACGCTGCGTGCCGCACCCAGGTGCAGTTGCATTACCCAGCCACGGCGGGCGTACTCACGGCCCAGCCAAAGTAGTACGGCGGTGGTGTAACCGGCGCATTCCTCGGCGTCGAGACGTTGCCCGGCACGTCGGCGCTCGAGTAGCCGATCGAGAGTGGCTGTCGACGGCGGGACCACGAACGCGGGCTTTTCCAGACTGTGATCCGAGAGGCAGCAGCCGGCCGCGGCAAAGTGCTCGAGGCGCTGATGGAGTGCTGCCAGCAAATCATCGAAGCGATGAATCATTATTCCGCTGGCTGCGGAAAGCTTGTCGAGATAGTCGAGGAACCCATCCTGCTCGATCTTGAGCACGTTGTCGGGGCGGAAAGTGGGAAGCATCTGTACATTGGCGTCGCTTGCTGCATGGCGGCGATGCAGGTCGAGGCTGTCGCAAGGGTCGTCGGTGGTACAAATGGTGCGCACATCAAAACTATCGAGTATGCCTTGTGCATGCAGTTCGGGGTGCGCCAGACGCTCTTGGCTTCGTGTCCATATCTCCTCGGCGGTAGCAGGAGACAAAAGGGTGTTCTCGATACCCAGCGGGTGGCGCAGCTCTAGGTGCGTCCAGTGGTATAGCGGGTTCCCTAGACAATCGGGAACGGTTTCGGCCCAGGCCTGGAAGCGCTCACGAGAAGATACGTCGCCGGTGATTCGTCGTTCATCGATGCCGGCGCAGCGCATCGCGCGCCATTTATAGTGGTCGCCTTTGAGCCAGAGTTCGGTCAAGTCGTCAAAGCGCCGATTGCTAGCGATCTCCTCGGGGCTGAGGTGCGAATGGTAGTCGCAGATCGGCATGGTTGCGGCATGCTCGTGATAGAGCCGCCGCGAGACCTCGCTCTCCAGCAGGAAGTTGGGCCCCATGAAGTCGATCTTGTCGTTGAAGCGGGTCATGGCGTCATCCCATCAGATAGTTGGGCAGGAAAAGCACGATATTGGGGAAGAATATGATGCCCAGCACCACGACGAAGACGGCCAGGGCGAAGGGCAGCAACTCGCGACTGTAGGTGGTGAAGGGGCAGCGCAGGATACCGCACACGGTGTACATCGAGATGCCTACCGGGGGCGTCATGCCTCCGAAGGTCACCAGCGTCATCATCAGCAGACCGAAGTGTACTGGGTCGATGCCGGCAGCCTTGACCACGGGCACTAGGATCGGTGCCAGCAGCATCACTACTACGGTGGCTTCTAGCAGCATGCCTAGCAGCACCAGCAGAACGGCCAGGGTGAGCAACAGTGTGGTCTTGTCGGCGAACAGCCCGAGGGTGAACTGCGCGAGCGTCTGCGGCACGCGCTCGAAGGAGACCACGTAGCCGATGATGCCCGAGAACATGATGATCAGCATGATCATGCCGATGTCGCGCACGCTGGCGCGCATCGCCTCGAGCACCTCAGTCAGGCCCATCTCGCGGTGGATGAAGCAGCCGACGATCAGCGCGTAGACCACCGCGAACGCACCGGCCTCTGAGGGTGTGAACAGGCCGTAGCGAATCCCCACCAGCAGCCACAGCGGGAAGAGCAGCGCCCAGATGCTGCTGCGTGCCGCACTGAGCACTTCGCCGAGCCTGGGCAGGTTGTCGCGCACCGGGGTGTAGCCGCGGCGTTTGGCGACCAACCAGGTGGTGATCATCAGCGACACCATCAACAGCATCCCCGGTACCACGCCGGCGATGAACAGCCGGCCGATCGAGACCTCGCCGAGGTAGCCGTAGAGAATCAGGCCGATGCTGGGGGGGATGGTCGCGGTGATCAGGCCGCCGATCGCTAGCACTGCGCCGGAGAAGCCCGGCGTATACCCTTCCTGAACCATGCCCTTGCCGAGAACCCGGGCCTGCATGGCGGCGTCGGCCACTGCCGATCCGGACACGCCACCCATCAGGGTGCTGAGCACCAGGCTGGCCTGGGCCAGGCCGCCGCTCATCCAGCCGGCCAAGAGAGTCGACAGACGCAGCAGGCGTGGCGTGATGCCGCTGGCGTTCATCAGGTGGCCGATGAAGATGAACAACGGTACGGCGAGCAAGGGAAACGACTGCGAGGCCGAGACGATGCGCTGCACGCCGATGTTGGTCGGCAGAAAGGTATCCGGCAACAGGAAGAAACTGAAACCGGCAATACCGATGGCGAAGGCGACCGGCATGCCGATGGCCATCAGCAGCAGTCCCAGGCAAAGCAGCAGGGCAGTGGTCATAGCGTTTCCTCCACGGCGTCGCCGCTTTCGAACAAGCCGTCGAGACCCCGGGCGACCAGTGCGCGCAGTAGCGATATCAGCATCAGGATCGCGCCGACGGGCAGCGCCAGGGTGACATAGCCGTAACTCAGCCCAGCAATACCTAGCGGTCGTTGCCAGTTCGACAGTGCCAGCGGGAAACCGTAATAAGCCAGTAAGACGAGCAGCCCAATCATCAATGTGAGAGATAGGGCAGTCAGCACTCTATTGAGACGTCGTGGTAGGCGTTCGGTCAGTGCATCAATACGCACCTGACCACCATGTCGCAGGGTAATGTCGGCTCCCAGCACGGCCGTCCAGATGAACAGGAACTGGGACAGTTCTGCACCGCCGGCGAAAGGGTGCCCGATCGCCCGCATCGAGGCGCTGGCGAAGATGGCCAGCGACGTGCAGCCCAGCAACAGGATGGCGAGAGACTCCTCCAGCGTGTCGAACCAGCGCCACATATGCATAATCCTTGAGCCGATGACTCGTCGAAGAAGAACGTGGGCGGGGCGGCAAGGCCGACCCGCCGAGGAAGTTACTGCGCGCCTTGGAGCAACTGATCACGGTACTGGTCGTAGCCGAGTTCCTCGTAGACGGCCTTGACACGCTCGCGGAATGGTTGTGTGTCGATGTCGTTGAAAGTGACACCTTCGCTCTCCATCTTTTGGCGCACGTCGTCGAGGGCGTCGACCGTCGCTTTGCTGGCCTCGTCACCGGCCTTCTCGAGTTCTTCGTCGAGAATGGTGCGCAGCTCCTCGGGCAGCGACTGATACCACTGGTCCGAGGTGGCGATGCCGGTCATCAGTTGGATGTGATGCGTCAGCGCCACGTTGCTGATCACTTCCTGCAGGCGCTGGCCATCGGCCGCGGTCAGTTGGGCCTCGGCACCGTCGATCGAGCCGAGTTGCAGCGCCGAATAGACTTCCGACCAGGGTAGTGGGGTAGGTGTGGCACCCATCGCCTCGATGGTCTTCAGCCAGATCGGCGAATTGATGGTGCGGATACGCACTCCCTCGAGATCTGCCGGCTTGTTGATCGGTTTCTGGGTCAGCATCTCGCGCGAGCCCTGGAACCAGTTGTAGTCGAGCAGGCGGAGGCCGCTGTTGGCGGCCAATTCGTCGACCCACTTCTGATAAAGCGTCGACTGGGTGATTGTCTTGTACTGGTTGTAGTCATCGACCAGATAGGGGGCGCTCAGGATGCCGAGTTCCGGCTGGTACTCGGAGAGTCGGCCAGCATCGATGAGGATGCCGATGTTGGCCCCGCTGCGGATCTGTTCGACGACATCCTCGCCGGAGCCCAGTTGGCTGTTGGGAAAGACGTTGACGGTAAGCTCGCCGTCGCTGCGCTTCTCGATACGCTGTTTGGCGTGCTCCATTGCCTGGACCATGGGGTCCTGGCTGCTGAGCGCAGATGACAAGTTGAGTTCATAGTCGGCCAGCGCGAACTGGCTAGTAAAAGCTAGGGCCAGTGCCGGTAATAGGGGCACGAATTTCATGGAAGCCTCCTGGCGTGTCTGTTGTGGTTGTTTAAGGGAGCCGCAGGATGCGGCCATGGGGAACGTTCACAGGCTATTTCCCGAAAGCGCCAGTCATCGGCGATTGGGTGCGGCGGCCTCGAACAGTTCGGGAAAGCGCTCGACCAGTGTCGGTAGCGAACTGAGGATCTCGCGCAAGTGTTCCGTCACGGCACGTTCGGCGGCGTCGGCGTCACGCGCGACGATGGCGTCGAGGATGCGGGTGTGCTGGTCGATCAGCTTGGTGATGGGGGTGGCGTCCGGCACGCTCAGGTAGCGCACCCGGTCGAGTTGTGCCTTGACCTCCTGGGTCACCCGCCAGGCGGCATCGTGGCCGGTGCCCAGCGCCAGGGTGCGGTGGAAGGCTTCGTCGAGCCGGTAGAAGCGGTCGTGATCCTGGGGCTCGACGCAGCGCTGCTGACGCGCGATGAGCTCGTGCAGTTCGTCGTGGACTGCCGAATCGAGTCCCTGGTCGGCGGCGTCGCGGGCCACGGCGATCTCGATCGCCTCGCGCACGAAGCGGGCCTCCATGACGGCCGCCTGCGAGATGGGCACGACGTAGGTGCCGCGCTGCGGGCGCACCTCCACGAGCCCGGCCTCCGAGAGCCGGATGAAGGCCTCGCGAACCGGCTGGCGGCTGACCGCGAAGGTCTCGGCGATCTCCTTCTCCGACAGCGCCTGACCCGGGGCCAGCGTCATGCGGATGATCGACTGGCGCAGGACCGCATGGAGGCGCTGGCGAACGTTGCCCTCGGGCTGTTCCTCCCAGAGTGCGATCAGCGATGGCGTCATGTTAAACCCCTGCCTCGATTCGTTGTATGACTAGTATGGTAGTCGGGTCAGAACAGCTTGCGATGCAACTTTGGTCGAGCGACCGGGTTGCCGGGGTGACCGGGCGGGCGTGTATTCAGGTTCGCTGATAGACTGAGCTACGAGCTACGAGCTACGAGCTACGAGCTACGAGCTACGAGCTACGAGCTACGAGCTACGAGCTACGAGCTACGAGCTACGAGCTACGAGCTACGAGCTACGAGCCGCCGTGATCGCCAATGCCAACCAAGGGTCTGTCCATGTCATTGCCACTGCTTCGCCCGTCGCGTCACCTGTCCCGCTCCCGGCAACTGGCCGGCCTGGCCCTGACGGGCCTGCTGCTGACCGGTTGCGCCAGCCAGTCGGCCACACCGACGTCGAACCCGGCCTACTCCCAGCGCGATCTCAATGAGCAACTGGTGATGGCCACCGCCTGGATGCAGAGCGCCGCGGAATATCGGGCGCTCAGCTATCAGGCCTTCAACGTCGCCCGCGACCGGCTCGATGCGATCCTCGACGAGGACGACGGCAATCGTCCGCTGGCGGTGGTGGTGGACTGTGACGAGACGGTGATCGACAACAGTGCCTTCGAGGCCTACCTGGTGGGACGCGATGCCGCCTACGACAGCGAACGCTGGCATCGCTGGATGGAAGACCGCCAGGCCAAGGCGATGCCCGGCGCGCTCGACTTCCTGACCTATGCCGACGAGCAGGGCGTCGATATCTACTACATCACTAACCGCGACGCCGACGCCCTCGAGGCGACCCGCGACAACCTCGAGGCGCTGGGCTTTCCCCAGGCGGACGACGATCACCTGATGCTGCGCACCGACACCTCCGACAAGCAGCCGCGCCGTGACGCGGTCCTCGCCGATCATCGCGTGGCGCTCTACATGGGCGACAACCTGTCCGATTTCGAAAGCCAGTTCGACAGCGACGACCCCGCCGAGCGCCGCGCTCTGGCCACAGCGCGCCAGGCCCGCTTCGGACGGCACTTCATCCTGCTGCCCAACCCCGCCTACGGCGCCTGGGAAGGCGCGATCTACGGCGGCGACTGGGGCCTGTCTCCCGCGCAGAAGGACAAGGCGCGCAAGGCGGCGCTCGAGCCCTGGCAGCCCACCGGGACGCCCTGAAGCGGCGCGGCCGGGATGGGGATTCGCGACTGGCCCGAGGGCGAGCGCCCCCGCGAGAAGCTGCTGGGGCTGGGGCCGCAGGCGCTCAGCGACGCCGAGCTGCTGGCGATCTTCCTGCGGGTCGGCGTCAAGGGGCGTTCGGCCGTGGATCTGGCACGTGATCTGCTGGGCGCCTTCGGCGGCCTGCGGCCGCTGCTCGAGGCCGACCGCGAGCGCTTCTGTGCCGAGCACGGCCTGGGCGAGGCCAAGTACGTCCAGTTGCAGGCGGTGCTCGAGCTCTCGCGGCGCCATCTTGCCAGTCAGCTCGAGCGCGGCGGCGCCTTGACCTCGCCGTCGCTGGTGCGGGCCTATCTCGCCTCGCAGTTGCGCCATCTCGGCCACGAGGAGTTCGCCGCGCTGTTTCTGGATACCCAGCACCGGGTGATTCGCTTCGAGTCGCTGTTCCGCGGTACGCTGGACGGCGCCTCGGTCTACCCGCGCGAGGTCGCCCGGCGCGCCCTGGAACTGGGGGCCGGCGCGATCATCTTCGCGCACAACCATCCGTCCGGCGTGGCCGAGCCCAGCGACGCCGACCGCCGCATCACCGAGCGACTCAAGGAGGCGCTGGCGCTGTTCGAGATCCGCGTGCTCGACCATTTCGTGGTCGGCGACGGCGAGGTGGTGTCGTTCGCCGAACGGGGCTGGTTGTAGGCCCGAAAAGTGGCTGCGCTCGGTCATGCGGCGTTAAAAATCAGCTCAAAATGCTCATTTACAGCTCGTAAACTCCGCTTTTTCGCTGATTTTTGCCTTGCCTGACCTTCGCTCGCCGACTTTTCGAGAGGCTCTGGTCATGTAGGGTGGCCTATCCGGCTCTTGGCGCATGATTTGCCGTGGCGCCTCCTGCGAATGTAGCTTGCCGCAACGGACGGCTTCTGGTATAAAGTACGCCCTTTGACTTCCTTGGGTTAATTAAGGGGCGGAAGGCGGTTACCTGCCATTCTCTCTTCCCGGTTTGCCCGACAGGTTTTGAACAACTCGCCCAGCGGTTGGAGGCTCTCATGTCCAAAGTATGTCAGGTTACCGGCAAGCGTCCGGTGACTGGTAACAACGTATCCCACTCCCAGCGCAAGACGCGCCGTCGTTTCGTGCCCAATCTGCACACCCACCGTTTCTGGGTGGAGTCCGAGAAGCGCTTCGTCAAGCTGCGCGTCTCCTCCAAGGGTATGCGGATCATCGACAAGAAGGGCATCGAAGAGGTGCTGTCAGACATTCGCAAGCGCGGTGAGCGCATCTAAGGCGTTCTTACATTAGGGAGTAGCGATCATGCGTGACAAGATCAAGTTGGTGTCCAGCGCCGGTACCGGCCACTTCTACACCACCAACAAGAACAAGCGGAACACCCCGGACAAGCTCGAATTCAAGAAGTACGATCCGGTGGTCCGCAAGCACGTGATGTACAAGGAAGCCAAGATCAAGTAACGATGCGTCGATAAATGACGGTACCCGCCGATCGCCCCTGGGCGTGGCGTGGCCCGTCGATTTATCGATGGCTTCGGGGCTTGATGCTTCCACCGCAGGCGTGTCGCCTGCCGAGAAAGACCCGGCCTGGCCGGGTTTTTTCGTCTCTGCTCGTCCCGTGTGATTCGCTCTCTCCTCGCTCGTGTCGGAGTCCTGCATGCCCGAGTTGCCCGAAGTCGAGACCACCCGCCGCGGCGTCGCCCCCTACCTAGAGGGCGGCGAGATCCGTGAGGTGATCGTCCGCGAGCGGCGCCTGCGCACGCCGGTGCCGGTGGATTTCGAGGATCACCTGATCGGGCGGCGGATCGGCGAGCTGCGCCGTCGCGCCAAGTACCTGATCGTGCCCACCGGCGAGCGCACGCTGCTCTGGCATCTGGGCATGTCGGGCAGCCTGCGCATCGCCCGGGTCGGCGACCCGCCGAAGAAACACGACCACGTCGACCTGGTGGTCGATGACGGCGCCATCCTGCGCTATCACGATCCGCGCCGCTTCGGCTTCGTCGACTGGCTGGCCGGCGACGTCGCCAGCGATCCGCGCCTGGCCAGGCTGGGGCCGGAGCCGTTGTCGCCGGATTTCGACGGCGAGCGGCTGTACCGGCTGTCGCGGGGACGGCGTCTGGCGGTCAAGCCGTTTCTGATGGACAACGCCGTGGTGGTCGGTGTGGGCAACATCTACGCCGCCGAGGCGCTGTTCCTGGCCGGCATCGACCCGCGTCGCGCCGCCGGGCGCATCGGCCGCGAGCGCTACGACCGGCTGGCCGAGGCGGTCCGCGAGGTGCTCGCCGCGGCGATCAGTCAGGGCGGCACCACGCTGCGCGATTTCGTCAGCGGTGTCGGCGAGCCGGGCTATTTCTCCCAGCGACTCAACGTCTACGGCCGGGCCGGCGAGCCTTGCCGGCGCTGCGGCGGCGAGCTGCGCCAGATCACCCTGGGGCAGCGGGCGAGCGTGTTCTGCCCACGCTGCCAGACCTGAGTAACAACGCAAATGCCTGCGCAGGCAAATCGCTGCGTTGCGCGGTGCTCGAAATCCTCACCTATAACTCATAGGCTCCGGTTTCTGTGCTCCGTGCGCCTTGCGCTTTACACTGCTCGGCGATTTGTTCAGCGTTTCTCCGCGCATGAGAACCTGCGGACTTTTCTCGGTGGTCTGCAAGCGCGTTAAAATGCCTTCATTAGTGATGACCTGAACCGGAGTTCCCGTGACCGAACGCCTGCGCCTGAAGAAGAACGCCGATCGCCGCCTCAAGGCCGGTCATCTGTGGCTCTATTCCAACGAGATCGACACCCAGGCGACGCCCCTCAAGGGCGTCGAGCCGGGCAGCCAGGCCATCATCGAGGCGGCCAGCGGCAAGCCCATGGGCATCGCCTACGTCAATCCGCACTCGCTGATCTGTGCGCGTATCGTCTCGCGCGACGTCAACGTGCGCCTCGACCGCTCGCTGCTGGTGCATCGCTTCAACCAGGCGCTGGCGCTGCGCGAGCGGCTGTTCGACAAGCCCTACTATCGGCTGGTGCATGGCGAGGGCGACCTGCTGCCCGGCCTGGTCGTCGACCGCTACGACGACGTGCTGGTGGCCCAGCTCAATACGCTGGGCATGGAGCGGATCGGCGACGAGGTGATCGCCGCTCTCGACAAGGTGTTCTCGCCCCGGGCCATCGTCTTCAAGAACGATACCTCGGGACGCCGTCTGGAGCAGCTCGACGCCCAGGTCGAGGTCGTCCACGGCGAGCTGCCCGAGACGGTGCTGCTCGAGGAAAACGGGGTGCGCTTCGAGGCGCCGGTGCTGGCCGGGCAGAAGACCGGCTGGTTCTTCGATCACCGCGCCAACCGTGCCTGGCTCAATGCCCTGGTGCCCGGCAAGCGAGTCCTCGATCTGTTCAGCTACGTCGGCGGCTGGGGCGTCCAGGCGGCGGCCCACGGGGCCAGCGAGGTGCTCTGCGTGGACCGTTCCGCCGAGGCGCTGGAACGGGTCGCCGCGAACGCCGAGCTCAATGACGTCGCCGAGCGGGTGGCGGTCGGCGAGGCCGATGCCTTCGAGGCGATGGCGGCACTCAAGGCCGACGGCGAGCAGTTCGACGTGGTGATCCTCGATCCGCCGGCGTTCATCAAGCGGCGCAAGGACATCCCCAACGGCGAGCGCGCCTACGCCCGGCTCAATCGCGAGGCGATGCGCCTGCTGGGGCGCGATGGGCTGCTGCTCTCCGCTTCCTGCTCCATGCACATGACCACCGAGCGGCTGATCGATTGCGTGCGCGGCGCCGTGCGTCACCAGGACCGCCACGGCCAGTTGATCTATCAGGGTGGCCAGGGGCCCGATCACCCGGTTCATCCGTCGATCCCCGAGACCGCCTATCTCAAGGCGCTGGGCCTGCGGGTATTCCGCGACTGACGGCATGACGACCGGGGCTTGCGTGCGGGTCTTCGCCGATACCAATGCGCTGCGGGTCAGCCACGTCTACAACGTGCTCGTCGGCGCGGGGATCGACTGCGAGCTGCGCAACATGATCCTCGGCGGCGCCGCCGGCGAGCTGCCGCCCGGCGAGTGCGAACCCGCCGTCTGGGTCGCCGCCGCCGATCATGCCCGGGCCCGGGCACTGGTCGACGAGGCCCTCGATGGCCCGCCCCGGCCGCGCCAGGCCTGGGCCTGTCCGGCGTGTGGCGAGGCCCTGGACGGGGTCTTCGACACCTGCTGGCGCTGCGGCACCTTGCGGCGTGATTGAGCGACGCGCCGCAGCGCCTTGATATATCGAGAGTCCGTGCAGGAGCCGAGCATGAACTGGGATCTGCCGACGCCGTTCGTCATCGAGCATGTCGTCGACGAGTCGGCCATCGACCATTACGGCCACGTCAACAACGCCGAGTATCTGCGCTGGATCGAGCAGGCCAGCTGGATGCATTCCCGGCGACTCGGGCTGACGCTCGACGACTATCGAACCCTCGACCGCGGCATGGTGGTGCACCGCCACGAGCTGGATTACCTGGCGCCGGCGCACGTCGGCGAGCGGTTGCGGCTCGCCACCTGGATCGTCGACTGCGACCGGCGCCTGACCCTCACCCGCCGCTTCCAACTGATCCGCGTGACCGACGGGGTCACGCTGCTGCGTGCCCGCACGCGCTTCGCCTGTGTCGAGCTTTCCAGTGGCCGGGCGCGGCGCATGCCGCCGAGTTTCGTGGCGGCCTACGGCGACGCCTGCCTGGCCGCCGAGGCGCCGGACTGATCCCCGGCCGGATGGGGCTCAGCCATCCAGCTCCGCTAGCGGATTGGCACGGGCCCCGTGGCCGGCCTCGCGCCCGGCGGGCAGGCGGCCGGGGGCGACGATCGGCAGAAAGCGGGCCAGGGTCGCCCGGCTGGCGGGGCGGGTGAGCAGCGAGACCGCCACGAACAGAGGGAGGTCGATCATCAGCCCCCAGGCCCCGGCGTGAATGCCCAGTGGATTCGGCCACACCACGGTGAACAGCGTGGTCACCAGGAAGCCGGCGGCCAGCCCGCAGAGCACGCCGCTGCGGGTGGCGCGAGGCCACAGGAAGATACCGATGAAGGCCGGCAGCATCTGCGCGGCGAAACCCAGCCCGACCAGCAGGATCATGATCAGGTTGCCGGGCTCGCGCATGGCCAGCGGCCCCACGATCAGCAGCATGATCGGGAAGATCAGGTAGCGGGCGAGCTGGGCGGTGCGCTGCTCGGAGAGCCCCAGCAGGGGGCGGATCACGTCGCGGGTCCAGGTCAGCGCGGTGCCGTGGATGTAAGGCTCGCAGGAGGACATCGCCGCCGCCAGCGTGCCGGCGCCGAGCAGCCCGACCAGTACCGGCGGCATCTGCTGGAAGGCGAGCTGCAGCGCCACGGTGTCGGGACGCGCCAGGTTCGGCAGGGTGAAGATACCGATGAAGCCGACCACCACCATCGGCAGGATCACCAGATAGTAGGTCGGCAGCCAGGTGGCGCTGCGGCGAATGCTGCGGGCCGAGTCGGCGCTCATCCACTGCAGCCAGACCGGTTGCTGGAAGGAGAACATCGAGACGATGATCGACGATGTCCAGAAGGCGAAGCTCATGTCGCCGAGGCCGCCCGGCAGGGTCAGGAAGTCGGGATGGCTGGCCTGGACGCGCTCGAAGACGCCGCCGAACCACCATTGTCCGGTCAGGTCGTGGGTCGCCCACAGCCCGATCGCCCAGGCAACCACCAGCATCAGCCCGCCCTGGAAGGCATTGGTGACCCCGATGGCGCGCTGACCGCTGATGAACAGATAGCTCGCGATCGCGCCCAGCACCAGCCAGACGTCGAGATCGAACGGCAGGCGGCCCGCGCTCATGACATCGAGGATGTAGGCAGCGCCGATGGTCTGCAGGATGGCGTAGGCCAGCGCGCCGATCGACATCACCAGCGCGGTGAGCGCGCCGAGCAGGGGACTCTCGAAGCGCTCGGCGACGGCCTGGGCCTGGGTCACGTGGCCCAGCCGGGCGCCGAAGGCCCATACCCGGGGCCCGCAGTACCAGGCGATCAGCGCCAGATAGCTCAGGTAGATCACCACGTAGAAGACCGGCACGCCCTTGCTCCACGCCCAGCCCGGCGCGCCCATGAAGGTATAGGCGCTGATGCTGCCGGCGCCCATCAGCAGGTACATGACCAGCGGGCCCATGCTGCGCCCGGCCACCCCCCATTGCTCGAGGGAGTCCATGCGCTGGCCCGCGCGGGCGCGAACCCCCAGCACCACGGCGATCGCCACGTAAGCCAGGGTCATCGACAGCGGCAGCACGCTGTTCATCGCTCGGCCTCCTCGGTGTCGTGAGCCCGGACGATCGCCTCGGGCAGCGGCGACAGGCGGTTGCCGATCAGCATCACCGCGCTGGAGGCGAGCACGAGCAGGCAGGCCCAGGCCGCCACGGCGGGGATGCCGAGCACCAGTCGGGCCTGGTTGGCGATCAGTACCACCGGCCACAGTCCGCCGGCGATGACGACCAGGAACAGCGTCAGCGTCAGGCGGCCGCGGGCCGTCGTGGGGAGTATGGGGCGATGCATGTCGATCGGCTCCTGTGTCGGTGGGGATGGCGGGATCACTGGCCCGGGGGGCATGGCCAGCGGTCGATCGGCCCGCGCCAGCGTTCGAAGGCGTGTGCCAGTTGCAGCACCCGGCGGTCCTCGAAGCGCGGGCCGATCAACTGGATCGCCAGTGGCAGGCCATCGTGACTGAAGCCGCCATTGATCGACAGTGCCGGCTGCTCCCCCATGTTCCAGGGCAGGGTGAAGCCGAGGTGCTCGAAGGGGTATTCGGGGTCGTTGGACGGGTGGCCGTACTCCGCCGGAAAGCTGTAGAGCGGCGCGGTCGGCGAGACAATGGCGTCGGCGCATCATAGCCGGGGCCTGGGTGGTGATGAAGGCCCCGGGGATCGAGCGGTTGGCGAATGACGGCATCGTCACGGGTGGTTCGATTTCCTGTTCGATTGGGTTTTTCGGTATTTCTTTTTGTTTGAAAAGCGCGTTACAGAGACTTTTGGTCTTTTTATCTCCTTGGTTCACGACTTTATTGTTGCCGTGCTGTAATCCGCTGGATCCTTCAACGACAATCAACGATCGAGGACAGAGACCATGCGCATCGGCGTTCCCAAGGAGATCAAGAACCACGAGTATCGTGTCGCGTTGACCCCGACCGGCGTTCGCGAGCTGGTCGAGCGTGGCCATCGGGTCACGGTCCAGACCGGCGCCGGCGAGGGCTCGGGCTTTCCCGACAGCGCCTACGAGACGGTCGGCGCGACACTGGAATCCGACGTCGATGCTCTGTGGGAGGCGGCCGAGCTGATCGTCAAGGTCAAGGAGCCGCAGAGCGAGGAGGTCGCGCGCCTCAAGCCGGGCCATACGCTGTTCACCTATCTGCACCTGGCCGCCGAGGAGACCCTGACCAAGGGGCTGCTGGATGCCGGGGCGACCTGCATCGCTTACGAGACCATCACCGATGCCCAGGGTGGCCTGCCGCTGCTGGCGCCGATGAGCCGGGTCGCCGGGCGCATGGCGGTGCAGGCCGGGGCCCACAGCCTGGAGAAGGCGCAGGGCGGTTCCGGGGTGCTGCTGCCGGGGGTGCCGGGCGTGGCGCCCGCCAAGGTCACGGTGATCGGCGGCGGCGTGGTCGGCGAGAACGCCGCGCGCATGGCGCTGGGCCTGGGGGCCGAGGTCACCGTGCTCGACAAGTCGCTGACGCGGCTCGAGGCGCTCGATCATCGCTATCAGGGGCGGCTGCACACCGTCTACTCCACCGCCGATGCGCTCGAGGCGGCGATCCGCGAGTCGGACCTGATCATCGGCGCGGTGCTGGTGCCGGGTGCCGCGGCGCCCAAGCTGATCACCCGCAAGCAGCTCGCCGACATGCAGCCCGGCAGCGTGCTGGTCGATGTCGCCATCGACCAGGGCGGCTGTTTCGAGACCAGCAAGGCGACCACCCACGCCGAGCCCACCTACGTGGTCGATGGCGTGGTGCACTACTGCGTGGCCAACATGCCCGGCGCGGTGGCACGCACCTCGACCCAGGCGCTGACCAACGCCACCATGCCGTTCGTCATCGCCCTGGCCGACAAGGGCTGGAAGCAGGCGCTGGCCGACGACCCGCACTTCCTCCCCGGGCTCAACGTCCACGACGGCAAGCTGACCTATCGGGCGGTGGCCGAGGCCTTCGGCCTCGAGAGCGTCGACCCGGCCAGCCTGCTGGGCCAGTAATACGCCGGACGGCGACTGCCGCCTGGCAGGGCCGCCGCTGACGGGGCCGCGAGGGAGCCCGTCAGCGTCGCCCCGCCCCGCGGGCCGCTCTCTGGCCCCGGGGCGTCAGTGGGCGAGTCGCCTTGCCCGGCGGCGGCGTTGTACACTGGGCGCATTTGCACTGAGCGATTCGCCTATCCCATGGAAAAGACCCGCGTTCTCACCGGCATCACCACCACCGGTACCCCTCACCTCGGCAACTACGTCGGCGCCATCAAGCCGGCCATCGCCGAGAGCCAGAATCCCGACGTCCAGTCCTTCTACTTCCTCGCCGACCTGCACGCGCTGATCAAGTGCCAGGATCCCAAGCGCATCCAGCAGTCGCGCCTGGAGATCGCCGCCACCTGGCTGGCGCTGGGGCTGGACACCGACAATGCGATCTTCTATCGCCAGTCGGACATCCCCGAGATCCCCGAACTGACCTGGATGCTCTCCTGCGTCTGCGCCAAGGGCCTGATGAACCGCGCGCATGCCTACAAGGCGGCGGTCGCGGAAAACGAGGAGGCCGGGGTCGCCGATCCCGACCGCGGCGTGACCATGGGGCTGTTCGGCTATCCGGTACTGATGGCCGCCGACATCCTGATGTTCAACGCCAACAAGGTCCCGGTGGGGCGCGACCAGATCCAGCACATCGAGATGGCCCGCGACATGGCCGGGCGTTTCAATCATCTCTACAAGGGCCAGTACTTCACGCTGCCCGAGGCGGCGGTGGACGAGAAGGTCGAGGTCCTCGGCGGGCTCGACGGGCGCAAGATGTCCAAGAGCTACAACAACACCATCCCGTTGTTCGTTTCCGAGAAGAAGCTGCTCAAGCTGGTGCGCAAGATCAAGACCAACTCCCTGGAGCCGGGCGAGCCCAAGGACCCCGACGACAGCACGCTGTTCCAGATCTATGCGGCCTTCGCCAGCGCCGAGGAGAGCGCGGCGATGCGTCAGCGCTACGCCGAAGGGATCGGCTGGGGTGACGCCAAGAACGAGCTGTTCGAGTACCTCAATGCCCAGTTGCGCGAGCCGCGCGAGCGCTACCAGGCCTTGATGGAGGATCCCGGCCACATCGAGGACGTGCTCAAGAAGGGGGCCGAACGGGCCCGCGCCGAAGCCGCGCCGCTGATGGACAAGCTGCGTCACGCGGCGGGGCTGGGGCGTTTCGTCTGATCGGCGCTTCCCAAGCTTTCCCCGACGCCCGGCTCTGGCCGGGCGTCGGCGTTTCCGGGGGTCAGGAGGCGCCGCGCACCCCCAGCGCCTCGGCCAGTTCCGGGGCGAACTCGGCGCCGTGGGGCACCTCGATCGAGGAGGGGGCCAGGGCCTCGCCGATCGGCTCGGCGCGGCCGCCCAGGCACCCCTGGAGGAAGGCCTCGACCACGGCGTTGAAGGCGATGGCGTTGACCGGCCGAGCGAAGCCGTGGCCCTCGTCGGGGAACAGCACGTAAGTGACCGGGATGCCGTTGGCCTCCATCGCCGCGACGATCTGGTCGCTCTCCGCCTGCTTGACCCGCGGGTCGTTGGCGCCCTGACCGATCAGCAGCGGCCGGCGGATGGCGTCGGCACGGGACAGCGGCGACCGGGCCTCGAGCCAGGCGCGGCCGGCCTCGGTCTCGGGGTCGGCCATGCGCCGGTAGAGCTGGCGTTTGCCGGCCTCCCAGTAGGCCGGCATGCTCGCCAGCAGGGTCTGCAGGTTGGAGGGGCCGACGATGTCCACGCCGCAGGCGAAGCGCTCGGGGGTGAACGTCAGCCCCACCAGCGCGGCGTAACCGCCGTAGGAGCCGCCCATGATGGCGACGCGCTCGGGATCGGCGACGCCGGCGTCGACCGCCCAGTCGACGGCGTCGAGCAGGTCGTCGTGCATCGCCGCCGCCCATTCGCCGTCACCGGCGCTGATGAACGCCTTGCCGAAGCCGGTCGAGCCGCGATAGTTGACCGACAGCACGGCATAGCCGCGGTTGGCCAACCAGTGGTGGAAGGTCTCGCTGCCGTAGCTGTCGCGGGCCCAGGGGCCGCCGTGGACCAGCAGCACCATGGGCAGGGGCGAGGCGGGCTTGCTGAAGCCCTCGGCATCGCTGCCGCGGGGCAGGGTGAGATAGGAGACCAGCGTCTTGCCGTCGCGGGCGGTGATCTCCAGCGGGGTCATGCCAGCGAGCTCGACGCCCTCGAGTTCCGGGCGGCCGACGTAGAGGCGGGTCAGCCGGCGTTTCTCGCGATCGTAGAGCCAGGCGGCGGGTGGCGCGGTGACCGGGTCGTTGGTCACCGTCCACAGGCGATCGTCGTCGGTGCGCGAGGTGACGTCGATGTCGCCCTTGAGTTCGCGGTCGAGAAAGGCAAGATCGTCGGCGATGGCACCGTCCAGGGCGTGCCAGGCGTTGCGCAGGTAGTCCACCGCCCAGGCCTGGACCTTGCCGCTGTGCGGATCGCGCAGCAGGTCGGTGATGTCGGCCCTGGGCGAATGGGCGAGCAGCCGGATCTCGCCGCTGGTCCAGTCCTGGGCGGTCAGCGCTGCGGTGTCGCGGCCCCGGCCGTCGATCCAGTAGAGGGTCTCGCCATCGCGGGTGAAGCCGACCGGGCCGGTGTTGGCGCTGTCCTCGAAGCCGATGTCGGCGAAGGGGGTGGTCTCGATGCCCTCCCGGGCGACGCGGTGATAGCTCAGGCCACCGTCCTCGCGGGGCTTGATCGCCAGCCGCAGCGCCAGACGTTCGTCGGCGATGAAGCCCGCGTAGCCGTCGTTCTCCAGTATCCGCTCGAGCCCGCCGCTCGCCAGATCGAGTCGGTAGACATCGTGCCAGCGCGGGTCGCGGCGGTTGAGGCCGACCAGGATATGGCCGGTCACCTCACGGCTGATGGCGATGACCTGGACCTGGATGCCCTCGAACGGCGTCAGCAGGCGTTCCGCGCCGCCATCGACCGTCACGCCGAACAGCCGGAAGTTCTCGTCGCCGCCGGTGTCGTTGACGTAGAGCAGTTGCCGGCTGTCCGGCGACCAGAAGTAGCGCAGGATGGGGCGCGTGCGTTCGTCGGTGAGTGGCCGGGCCTGTGCCGGATCGTCGACGGGGGCGACCCACAGGTTGAGCACGCCCTCGCGGGGAGCGATCCACGCCAGCCACTGGCCGTCCGGGCTCAAGCGCCCCTGGATCCGCGCGGGATTGCCGAACAGCCGCTCGCGCTCGATCAGCGGCGGCGGCGTGTCGCCGCCACCGGTATCGTCGCCGTCAGCAGGGCTCATGGCCCGGGGGGCGGATGCCGTCGTCCAGTGCATGGCCTCGTACTCCTTTTCTCGGGTGTCGTTGCGCGGGCCTGATTCGCCGGCCTTGGCGCGGATGAGCGGGTGGTTGCATAGCCATCCCCCAGCCTATCACTCGTCAGGAGCCGGCGCCGTGGCCTCGTCGAGACGGGCGAAGGAAGCCGGCTCGCTGGCGGCATCGAGCGCCGGTCGGGCCTTCGGGGCGGCCCGGTCGGCTCGTGCGTGTTATCTTTACCGTCAGGCCCGGTGCTCGTCCCGTGTGAGTTTGCAACGAACGTCACCGCAGACGGGGCAGCCCTTCCTTCACCAACCTCGAGTCGAGACATGAGCGAATCCAAGCGCCCCCTCTATACGCCCTACGCCGGCCCCTCCCTGCTGGAAATGCCGCTGCTCAACAAGGGCAGCGCCTTCACCCTGAAAGAGCGTATCGATTTCAACCTGATCGGGCTGCTGCCGCAGAACGTCGAGACCATCGAGGAGCAGGCGGAGCGCGCCTACCGCCAGTATCGGCTCTGCAACACCGATCTCGACAAGCACATCTACCTGCGCGCGATCCAGGACGACAACGAGACGCTGTTCTTCCGCCTGCTCGAGGAGCACCTCGAGGAGATGCTGCCGATCATCTATACGCCGACCGTGGGCGAGGCGTGTGAAGAGTTCTCCAACATCTATCGCAACCATCGCGGGATCTTCGTCGCCTATCCCGATCGCGAGCACATGGACGATATCCTGCGTAGTGCCACCAAGGACCGGGTCAAGGTGATCGTGGTCACCGACGGCGAGCGTATCCTGGGACTCGGTGACCAGGGCATCGGCGGCATGGGCATCCCCATCGGCAAGCTGTCGCTGTATACCGCCTGCGGCGGCATCAGCCCGGCCTACACCCTGCCGATCATGCTCGACGTGGGAACCAACAACCAGCAACTGCTCGACGACCCGATGTACATGGGCTGGCGCCACGAACGCGTCACCGGCGAGGAGTACGACGACTTCATCGCGATGTTCATGGAGGCGGTCAAGCGGCGCTGGCCGAACGCCCTGGTGCAGTTCGAGGACTTCGCCCAGACCAACGCCATGCCGCTGCTCGAGCGCTATCGTGACGAGCTGTGCTGCTTCAACGACGATATCCAGGGCACTGCCGCGGTGTGCGTGGGCACGCTGCTGGCGGCCTGCAAGTCGCGCTCCGCCAGGCTCGGCGACCAGCGCGTGGCCTTCGTCGGCGCCGGCTCGGCGGGCTGTGGCATCGCCGAGCAGATCATCGTCGCCATGCAGGCCGAAGGGCTCGACGAGGCCGAGGCCCGGCGGCGGGTCTACATGGTCGACCGCAACGGCCTGCTGACCACGGACATGGAGGGGCTCTACGACTTCCAGCAGCGCCTCGCCCATGATCCCGCCGAACTCGAAGACTGGCCCGATCGGCAGTTGATGGACGTGATCAAGAATGCCCGGCCGACGATCCTGATCGGTGTCTCGGGGCAGAAGGGCCTGTTCAGCGAGGCGATCATCCGCACGCTCCACGAGAATTGCCCCAACCCCGTGGTGATGCCGCTCTCCAACCCCACCTCACGGGTCGAGGCGACGCCGCAGGACATCCTCGAATGGACCGACGGTCAGGCGCTGGTCTCCACCGGGAGCCCCTTCCCGCCGGTGACCATCGGCGATCGCGAGGTAGCCATCGCGCAGTGCAACAACGCCTACATCTTCCCGGGGGTGGGGCTGGGCGTGGTCGCCGCCAACGCCTCGCGGGTCACCGACGGCATGCTGATGGCGGCCTCCAACGCCCTGGCCGACGGGGCGCCGATCGTCCAGCAGGGCGAAGGGGCGCTGCTGCCCGCTCTCAGGGACATCCGCGAGATCAGCAAGTCGATCGCCTTCGACGTCGCCAAGCAGGCCCAGAGGGAGGGCGTGGCGCTGTCGTCTTCCGACGAGGTGTTGTGGGAGGCGATCGAGCGCAACTTCTGGTATCCGCGCTATCGCCGCTACCGTCGTCGTGCGTTCTGAGCGCTTTATCCAAAAAGCGGGTCATGCCATGACGTGAAAACGCCCTGCTAGCGAGGCAGGGCGTTTGCGTTGGGGGCGAGTGTCGGCCGGGGCGTGCCCCGGCCTTGGCTCACTGAAGCATGTTGCGCAGCACGAAGTGCAGGATGCCGCCGTGACGGTAGTATTCCATCTCGTTGGCGGTATCGATGCGGCACTTGGCGTCGAGGGTCTTCTCGCCCTTGTCGGAGGCAATGGTTACCTTGACGCTGCCGCCCGGCTCGAGGTCGCCGAGCCCCTCGATGGAGAAGGTCTCGTCGCCGGTGAGTCCCAGCGACTTGCGATCCTCGCCCTCGGGGAACTGCAGCGGCAGCACACCCATGCCGATCAGGTTGGAGCGGTGGATGCGCTCGTAGGACTCGGCGATCACCGCGCGCACGCCCAGCAGCCGGGTGCCCTTGGCGGCCCAGTCGCGTGACGAGCCGGTGCCGTACTCCTTGCCGGCGACCACCACCAGCGGGGTGTCGTCCTCGACGTACTTCATCGCCGCGTCGTAGATCGCCATCTGCTCGCCGGAGGGCACGTGGCGGGTGTAGCCGCCCTCGACATCGTCGAGCATCTCGTTACGGATGCGTACGTTGGCGAAGGTGCCGCGCATCATCACCTCGTGGTTGCCGCGCCGCGAGCCGTAGGAGTTGAAGTCCTTCACCGCGACGCCGTGCTCCTGGAGGTAGCGTCCGGCGGGGCTGTCGGGCTTGATCGCGCCGGCCGGCGAGATGTGGTCGGTGGTCACCGAGTCGCCGAGCATCGCCAGCACCCGGGCATTCTTGACGTCCTCGACCGGCTCGGGCTCCTTGCCCATGCCCTCGAAGAACGGCGGATGCTGGATGTAGGTGGAGTCCTTCGACCACTCGTAGACCTTGCTCTCGGGCACGTCGATGGAGCGCCAGGTCTCGTCGCCGTCGAACACCTCGGCGTATTCCTTGCGGAACATGTCGGTGCGCACCTGCTCGACCGCCTTGGCGATCTCGTCCTGCGACGGCCAGATGTCCTTGAGATAGACCGGCTTGCCGTCCTTGCCGGTGCCCAGCGGCTCCTTGGAAAGATCGAGGCGCACGTTGCCGGCCAGGGCGTAGGCCACCACCAGGGGCGGCGAGGCCAGCCAGTTGGTCTTGACCAGCGGATGCACGCGACCCTCGAAGTTGCGGTTACCGGAGAGCACCGAGGCCACGGTGAGGTCGCCGTCGTTGACCGCCTTCTCGATCGGCTCGGGCAGCGGCCCGGAGTTGCCGATACAGGTGGTGCAGCCGTAACCCACCAGGTTGAAGCCGAGTTCGTTGAGGTCGTCCTGCACGTTGCCGGCCGCCAGGTAGTCGGTCACCACCTTGGAGCCCGGCGCCAGCGAGGTCTTGACCCAGGGCTTGGTGGACAGGCCCTTGGCCACGGCATTGCGCGCCAGCAGGCCGGCGGCGAGCATCACGCTGGGGTTGGAGGTATTGGTGCAGGAGGTGATGGCGGCGATCACCACGGCCCCCGGATTGAGCTTGAAGGACTCGCCGTCGAACTCGACGTCCTGGCTGTCGCTGTGCTCGAAGTGACGGTGGCGATCGTGGAGCTCGACGTCGTCCACCGCGTGGCCGCCTTCGGACTGCCACTTGCCCTGCTCCTCGGGAGGCGCGTCCGGTGCGTCGCCGTTCATCAGCTTCTCGAAGGTGGCCTTCATGTCGGTCAGCGCGACGCGGTCCTGCGGACGCTTGGGCCCGGCCAGGCTGGCCTCGACGTCACCCATGTCGAGTTCGAGGGTATCGGTGTAGACCGGCTCGTGGCCCGGCTCGCGCCACATGCCCTGGGCCTTGGCATAGGCTTCGACCAGTGCGATCTGCGCCTCGTCACGGCCGGTGAGGCGCATGTAGTCCAGGGTCTGTTCGTCGACCGGGAAGAAACCGCAGGTGGCGCCGTATTCGGGGGCCATGTTGGCGATCGTCGCGCGGTCGGCGACCGGCATGTCCTTGAGGCCGTCGCCGTAGAACTCGACGAACTTGCCGACCACGCCCTTCTGGCGGAGCATCTGGGTCACCGTCAGCACCAGGTCGGTGGCGGTGATGCCTTCGCGCAGCTTGCCGGTGATCTTGAAGCCGATCACCTCGGGAATCAGCATCGACACCGGCTGGCCGAGCATCGCCGCCTCTGCCTCGATGCCGCCGACGCCCCAGCCGAGCACGCCCAGGCCGTTGATCATGGTGGTGTGCGAGTCGGTGCCCACCAGGGTGTCGGGGTAGGCGAAGGTCTTGCCGTCTTCCTCCTTGGTCCAGACCGCCTTGCCCAGGTACTCGAGGTTGACCTGGTGGCAGATGCCGGTGCCCGGCGGTACCACGCGGAAGTTGTCGAAGGCCTGTTGCCCCCAGCGCAGGAACTCGTAGCGCTCGCGGTTGCGCTCCATCTCGATGGCGACGTTGTCCTTGAACGCCGAGGGGTCGCCGAAGTGGTCGACCATCACCGAGTGGTCGATGACCAGATCGACCGGCGACAGCGGATTGATACGGGCCGGATCCTCGCCGAGCTTGGCCACGGCGTCGCGCATCGAGGCCAGATCGACCACCCCGGGCACACCGGTGAAGTCCTGCATCAGCACGCGCGCCGGGCGGTAGCCGATCTCGCGGGTCGAACGGGCCTCCTTCTGCCAGTCCACCAGCGCCTGCATGTCCTCGCGCGAGACGCTCTCGTCGTCGGCGAAGCGCAACTGGTTCTCGAGCAGCACCTTGAGCGTGAAGGGCAGGCGCGTCACGTCGCCCAGTGCCCTGGCCGCCTCGGGCAGGCTGTAGTAGTGATAGGTGGTGCCCCCGGCCTCGAGGGTACTCAGGGTCTTCGGCGTTTCGTCAGCGCTCATGGACTCCTCCTTATGCCTTGCATGGGCGTGGCTCGGGCGGTGCGGCGGACGTTCTCGTCGGTTGTCGGCGGCCGTCTTCATTGGCTGCCCGAGCGTCAGGTTCCCGGACTGGCTACGATACTACGCCAAGGGTGGTGATTGTCGACACTTCCATTGTAATCACGCCCTGTGACATGGACATGATAGGCGGTGAATTCAACCGGCGGCCATGTCGAATGGCCGCGCGGGCCGCGGCCGGGAAATTCGGCTACGCTGTGATCGTGTGTCCTGCGCCCCTTGAAAGCCCGTCCGGCGGGCCCCACATCGTGAACAGTCGCCGGGCCGGTCGCGGAGTCGGTCATGAACGAAGAAATGCTGGTCTCCTATCCGACTCACTGCCCCTACTGCGGGGCCGCCTTCGATCTGCTGGTCGACGCAAGCCAGGGCAGTCACGTCACCTGGGAGGATTGCCCGCGCTGTTGCGCACCGATGCAGGTCGGCGTCGAGGTGTCCGTCCTGGCGGACGAGATCGAACAGGTGACGGTGGCCCGCGACGACGACATCGTCTAGCGACCGTTCGTCTTCGCGGGCTGTCATGAATACGTCGCGATAGCCAGGCCCTATGCCGGTCATTGGGCTTATCAAATTGGCAGAATCGAGGGGCAACCTTAGTCTGTCACTGAAATTTTTCCTCGCAACGATCCCTTACCCATCATTCCAAGGAGCGTTACATGAGCGTACTGGTTGGACGTCAGGCACCGGATTTCGAAGCGGCAGCGGTACTCGGCGACGGTTCCATCGTCGAAGACTTCAAGCTCTCCGACAGCAACGGCAAGCTGCGCGTGCTGTTCTTCTGGCCGCTGGACTTCACCTTCGTCTGCCCGTCCGAGATCATCGCCCACGACAACCGCCTGGCGCAGTTCAAGGAACTGGGTGTGGAAGTCATCGGTGCCTCCATCGATTCCCAGTTCACCCACTACGCCTGGCGCAAGACCTCGCCGGACGCCGGTGGTATCGGTGAAGTCGGCTTCCCGGTGGTCGCCGACGTCAAGCACGAGATCGTGCAGGCCTACGGCATCGAGCATCCGGAAGCGGGCGTCGCGCTGCGCGCCTCCTTCCTGATCGACGAGGACGGTGTCGTTCAGCACCAGACCGTCAACAACCTGCCGCTGGGTCGCAACGTCGACGAGATGCTGCGCATGGTCAAGGCGCTCAAGCATCACCAGCAGCACGGCGAAGTCTGCCCGGCCGGGTGGGACGAAGGCCAGGAAGGCATGAAGGACACCGCGGAAGGCGTCGCCAAGTACCTCGGCGCGCACTCCACGGAGCTGTAAAGCCTCCGCGACGTCACGGGGCGGCCTGCGGGCCGCCCTTCGTCGTCCGGGACGGGCAAAACGCGGTAGACTGCGATCTGCATTCGACGGGGTGACCGGTGTCGAGTCCAGATCACAGCCCACCCCGATACTTCAACGGCTGGTGTCGTCTCCGACGGCGCCCTTGCGGGAGAGGACTTTTTTCATGAGCGAAGCGCGTCATCAGCGACTGATCATCCTGGGGTCCGGCCCGGCGGGCTATACCGCCGCCGTCTATGCGGCACGTGCCAACCTCGAGCCGCTGCTGATCACCGGCATGGAGGCGGGCGGTCAGCTGACCACCACCACCGACGTCGACAACTGGCCGGGCGACGATACCGGTGTGCAGGGCCCCGAGCTGATGGAGCGCATGCGTCGCCACGCCGAGCGTTTCGACACCGAGGTGGTGTTCGACCACATCGACGAGGTCGAGTTGCGCAACCGCCCGTTCACCCTCAAGGGCAGCAACGGCATCTACACCTGCGATGCGCTGATCATCGCCACCGGGGCCAGCGCGCGCTACCTGGGCCTGGCTTCCGAGCAGCGGTTCATGGGCCAGGGCGTGTCGGCCTGCGCGACCTGCGACGGCTTCTTCTATCGCAATCAGGACGTGGTGGTGGTCGGCGGCGGCAATACCGCCGTGGAAGAGGCGCTGTACCTGTCCAACATCGCCTCCTCGGTGACCCTGGTGCATCGCCGCGACAGCCTGCGCGCCGAGAAGATCCTCCAGGACAAGCTGTTCGAGAAGGTCGACAACGGCAACATCCGCGTCGAGTGGAACCAGACCCTCGACGAGGTGCTCGGTGACGACACCGGCGTCACCGGCGTGCGACTGCGCTCCACCCAGGACGACGGCACCCGCGAACTCAAGGCTCCGGGGGTGTTCATCGCCATCGGCCACACGCCCAACACCGGCATCTTCTCAGGGCAGCTGGACATGGCCGACGGTTACATCAAGGTGCGCTCGGGGCTCGAGGGCAACGCCACCGCGACCAGCGTGCCGGGCGTGTTCGCCGCCGGCGACGTCATGGACCACGTCTATCGTCAGGCGATCACCTCGGCGGGCAGCGGCTGCATGGCCGCGCTGGATGCCGAGCGCTACCTCGACGATCTGCCCTGAAGGGCCGTCGGTCACGCCGCTAGATCATCGCAACGGCGCCCCTCGTGGGCGCCGTCGGCGTTTTCGTGGTTCGATGCTCGCGCTTTCCGGAGCTGCTCAGTAGTGCGGCGGACGCTCGTCTGCTGCCTCGGGACCGGAGTCTAGGGCCTGCAGGGCCTGATGCTGTTCGCGCAGGCGTTGCTGCATCAGGTCGTTGACCCGCTCGAGCTGGGCCAGCCGACGCTCCTGACCGGCCACCGCCCGGTCGAGCGTATCCAGCCAGTCTTCCTGATGGGCCAGGCGGCTCTCGATGCCCTCGAGCCTGGCTTCCAGGCGGGTAAGCGCGTCATTTTCGATCATGCTAGAATCGCTGCCCTGTGTGTTGCCGTTCATCGCGACACCTTGAATGTGTGTGATATCGCCCGTCGCCGTCGTGCGCGGGCCGTTTCCGGTTACAACAAGAGAATCCGAGGTCCATGAATCGAAAGGTATTGCTACGTTGTAGTCTCATCAGTCTCCTGCTTGCCGCCCCCGCTCCGCTGTTGATTGCCCTGTTTGCCTCGCTGGCCGATGGCGCCCTGACCGGTGCCCTCGAAGAGGCGCTGGCACTCGATGGCATCGAGCGCGTCTACGTGGCCAGTTCGGTCGCCGTGTTCGTGATCCTGCTGGTCGCCACGATCGCCGTTAACATTCTCACCCCGCAACTGGCCAACCTGGCGGAGATCGAGAACGACGACCGTGAAACGGGCGAGGTCAAGTGGTTCAACGTCAACAAGGGGTATGGCTTCATCACCCGCGACAACGGCGAGGACGTCTTCGTGCACTTCCGGGCCATCCGCGGCAAGGGGCACCGCACCCTCGCCGAAGGCCAGAAGGTGCGCTATCACGTCGTCAAGAACGAGCGCGGGCTCCAGGCCGACGACGTCACCGTGATCACCTGACGCCGGGCATCGCCCCGTATCGACCCCATCGCCCCGGCCTCGGCCGGGGCGATGTCGTTGGGCGCCGGTTCACTGGCTGTCGCCATGGTCGGGGCGTTCGTCCACACCGGCCCGGGCCTCGGCCTCGACGAACACCCGCTTGACGGTGTCGACCTCGGCCTTGATGCGGCGATCGAGCTCGGCGATGGAGCCTTCGATGCGTTCGGCGGGCGTGCCGCGGGCGAAGCGAATGCTGATCGTGGCAAGGATGAAGTCCGGCCCCATGTGCATGGTCAGCACCTCGTTGACCGCCTCGACGCCGTCGGCCTCGCCGGCGAGCCGGCGAATCGCCTCGACGACCGAGCGATTGGCGCTCTCGCCGATCAGCAGCCCCTTGGTCTCGACCGCCAGCCAGATCGCCGTGCCACCGAGAATCAGGCCGATGACGATCGAGGCGATGCCGTCGAAGACCGGGTTGCCCGTCCACTCGCTGAGCCACACGCCCGCCAGGGCGGCGAGCAGGCCGAGCAGGGCGGCGGAATCCTCGAACACCACCACGAACATCGCCGGATCCTTGCCGCGGCGCACCGCCTGGACGTAGCTCCACTTGCCCTTGGTCTTGCGGAACTCGTTGAGGGCGAAGGCCCAGGAGGCCCCCTCGAAGAGGATCCCCAACCCCAGCACGATGTAGTTGATCAGCGGCGACTCCATCGGCTTGGGATGGAGCACGTGGCGTATGCCTTCGTACAGCGAGACCCCGGCGCCCACCGCGAAGATCAGCAGCGCGACCACGAAGCTCCAGAAGTAGACCTCCTTGCCGTGGCCGAAGGGGAACTGCTCGCTGGGCGGTCGGCTGGCGCGTTTCAGACCCAGCAGCAGCAGGACCTGGTTGCCGGTGTCGACCACCGAATGGATGCCCTCGGAGAGCATCGCCGAACTGCCGGTGAAGGCCGCAGCCACGAACTTGGTGACCGCGATCAGCAGATTGCCGCCCATTGCGGCATAGATGACCGGTTTGGATTCCGCCATGATCGTTCGTCCCTGAGTGGCGTGTGAAGGCTCGACTGGCAGTCTGAATTACTGGCCCGAGTCCGGCCAGGTGATGGCGCCTTCCCGACCGTCGGCGCGGACCTGCCAGAAACGATCGGGGTCGTCGCCCGGCTGCCAGCCGCCCAGCGAGCAACGTACCTCGCAGCCCAGCGCCCGGGCCGCGTCGCGGGCGCAATCGATGTCGCGCGGCCAGGGGGTGGCGTCACTGTCGAACCACAGGCTGGCGTAGCCGTCGGCGGCGTTCTCGACCAGCATGACGGGGATCGTGCGTGCCTGGCAATGGCCGTCGCTGCGCCATTGACGCTTGCCGCGGCGCTGGAGCGGCGGCGCGTCGAGGCGACTGCCCAGCCACTCGTCGAGGGCGGTGATGTCCGCCTCGGCCAGGTAGATCTCGATGTCGGGATAACGTTCCATGGCAACCTCAGGTGAGCAGGCGGGTGACGATCGCTTCGTAGATGCGGCTCAGATCGTCGAGATCCGTCGCCCGGACCCGCTCGTCGACCTTGTGGATGGTGGCGTTGAGCGGACCCAGTTCGACCACCTGACAGCCCAGCCGTGCGATGAAGCGGCCGTCCGAGGTACCGCCGGCGGTGGACAGCTCGGGCGGGCGGCCGGTGACGGCCTCGACGCCGGCCACGGTGGCGTCGATCAGTTCCCCCCGGTCGGTGAGGAAGGGCTCGCCGTTGAGCGTCCAGTCTAGCCGGTAGTCGAGGCCGTGGGCATCGAGGAGCGCCTCGGTGCGCTGGCGCAGTGCCTCGTGGGTGACCTCGGTCGAGTAGCGGAAGTTGAACACCACTTCCAGCTCGCCGGGAATCACGTTGGTCGCCCCGGTGCCGGCGCGCACGTTGGAGATCTGGAAACTGGTCGCCGGGAAGAAGGTGTTGCCGTCGTCCCAGTGCTCGCGGCACAGGGCGTCGAGCGCCGGCGCCGCCTCGTGGATCGGGTTGCGCGCCATGTGCGGATAGGCGACATGGCCCTGCACGCCGTGGACGTGCAGCACGCCGCCCAGCGAGCCGCGCCGGCCGTTCTTGAGGGTGTCGCCGAGCCGCTCGCTGGAGGAGGGTTCGCCGACGATGCAGTAGTCGAGACGCTCGTGGGTCTCGAGCAGGTGCTCGACCACCGCGCGGGTGCCGTCGACCGCCGGGCCTTCCTCGTCGGAAGTGATCAGGAAGGCCAGCCGCCCGGGATGCTCGGGGTGGGCGGCGACGAAGCGTTCCACGGCGGTGACCATCGCCGCCAGGCTGCCCTTCATGTCGGCGGCGCCGCGGCCGCACAACTCGCCGTCATCGTTGATGCAGGGCTCGAACGGCGGGGTCTGCCATTGCGACGAGGGGCCGCTGGGCACCACGTCGGTGTGTCCGGCGAAGGCCAGCACGGGGCCGTGGTGGCCGCGCACCGCCCAGAAGTTCTCGACGTCGCCGAACGGCAGCCGCTGGATGCGAAAGCCCAGCCGCTCGAGGCGCGCGATCATCAGGTCCTGACAGCCGGCGTCGTCGGGGGTCACCGAGGCGCGGCGCATCAGCGCGATGGCCAGCTCGAGGGTCGGCGAATGGGCGGGCGTGGACACGTCGGTATCGGACGAAGACATGAAGGTTCCTGAGGCTGAAAAGCAGGGCGCCCGCGGGGCGGGCGCCGTGGGTCAATCGTTGGCGTGCAGCGCGTCGTTCAGCGCGATGGCGCTTTTGTTGGTGAGGCACTCGATACGCCCGTTGAGCGAATTGCGACGCAGCAGCAGGTCGCTCTGGTTGGCCAGCTCGCGTGCCGCCACGGTACGCACTTCCTGGCCGCGGTCGTCGAGCATCACCACCTTGGCGCCGGCGGTGACGTAGAGCCCGGCCTCGACGGTGCAGCGATCGCCCAGCGGAATGCCGATCCCGGCGTTGGCGCCGATCAGGCAGCCCTCGCCGACCTTGATCACCATGTTGCCGCCGCCGGAGAGCGTGCCCATGGTCGAGCAGCCGCCGCCCAGGTCGGAGCCCTTGCCGACCATCACCCCGGCGGAGATGCGCCCCTCGACCATGCCCGGCCCTTCGGTGCCGGCGTTGAAGTTGACGAAGCCCTCGTGCATCACCGTGGTGCCCTCGCCGAGATGAGCGCCGAGGCGCACGCGGGCGGTATCGCCGATGCGCACGCCCCTGGGCACCACGTAGTCGGTCATCTTGGGAAACTTGTCGACGCAGTCCACCGACAGCGCGCGACCCGCCAGGCGGGCGCGCAGGCGCCGGGCCGGCAGTTCCTCGACGTCGATCGGGCCCTCGCTGGTCCAGGCGACATTGCGCAGCAGGCCGAACATGCCGGTGAGGTCGACGCCGTGCGGCTTGACCAGACGGTGCGACAGCAGGTGCAGCTTGAGATAGACCTCGGGCACGCTCTGCGGCGGCTGGTCGACCTCGAGGAAGGTGGCGACCAGCGGACGATGGCTGGCGGCCAGCGCCGCGGCGAGTTCGGCCTGCTCGGTGTCGCCGGCGGCCTTCAGGGCCTCGGCCAGGGCGTCGCAGTGCTCGGGCAGAAAGCTCACCGCGGCGTTGCCGGCGGGGGCGTCGAGCGCCTGGCGGGCGGCGTCGACCAGCGCGGCGTCGGGGGCGAACAGCGGCGTCGGATAGTAGACGTCCAGCCAGTCGCCTTGGGTGTTCTGGTTGCCGATCCCGAGGGCGAAACTCAGCATGTGGGGGTCTCCTGAAAAGGGAAGTGGAAAGGGGCGGTCAGTCCAGGCTGGCGTAATCGTCGCGCGCTCGGCCGACGATCAGCGTCTCGCCGGTGTCGAGCAGCGGGCGCTTGAGCAGCGTCGGGTGTGCCAGGATCAGCGCCCGGGCGCGCTCGGCGTCGTCCCGGGCGGCCTGGCGCTCGGTCTCGTCGAGCCCGCGCCAGGTGGTGCTGCGGGTATTGAGCAGCGTCTCGAGGCCGGTGAGGTCGATGAAACGTGCCAGCGTCCCGGCGTCGAGGCCGTCCTCGCGCAGGTCGTGATAGCGGTAGGCGATGCCGCGGGCATCGAGTGCCTTGCGCGCCTTGCGGCAGGTGTCGCAGCTCTTGATGCCGTAGAGCGTGTTCATGGTCGATTTCCGTTCAATAGCGGCGTTCGATGAAGGCGCGGATGCGCCGCGCGGCCTCGGCGGTGGCAGCGGCCTCGGCGACCAGGGCCAGGCGCACCCGCCCCGCGCCGGGGTTGCCGTTCGCGCCGTCCCGGGACATGTAGCGCCCGGGCAGCACGCTGACGTGTTCCGCGGCGAACAGCTCGCGGGTGAAGGCCTCGTCGTCGCCGCCCGGCACCGCCGGCCACAGGTAGAAGCTCGCCCGAGGCGCGGCGAAGTCCATCACCGGGGCGAGAATCTCGGTCACCGCGGCGAATTTCTCGCGGTAGGCGTCGCGATTGGCGCGCACGTGGATCTCGTCGTTCCAGGCGACGATCGAGGCCTTCTGCACGTGCAGCGGCATGGCGCAGCCGTGGTAGGTGCGAAAGCGCTTGAACGGTTCGATCAGCGCGGCGTCGCCGGCGACGAAACCCGAGCGCAACCCCGGCAGGTTGGAGCGCTTGGACAGCGAATGAAAGACGATGCAGCGCCGATAGTCGTCGCGTCCCAGCCGCGCGCAGGCCTCGAGCAGCCCCGGTGGCGGTGCGGCCTCGTCGAGGTAGAGTTCCGAGTAGCACTCGTCGGAGGCGACGATGAAATCGTGCTCGTCGGCCAGACGGATGAGGGTCTCGAATTCCTCGAGCGGCGTCACCGCGCCGGTGGGGTTGCCCGGCGAGCAGACGAAGGCCACCTGGACCTCGCGCCAGACCTCGGCCGGCACGGCGTCGAGGTCGGGACGAAAGGCGTTGTCGGCGTTGCAGTCGAGATACAGCGGCTCGCCGCCGGCGAGCAGCGCCGCGCCCTCGTAGATCTGGTAGAAGGGGTTGGGCATCGCCACCTTTGCCGGGCGGCGGCGGTCGACGGCGGCCTGGACGAAGGCGAAGATCGCCTCGCGGGTGCCGTTGACCGGCAGCACGTGGCGCGCCGGATCGAGGCTGCCCGGGGCGAGGCCGAAACGCCGCGTCGCCCAGCCGGCGAGGGTCTCGCGCAGCTCGGGCAGGCCGGCGGTGGCCGGGTAGCGGGCGACGTCGCCCTCGTGGCGGGCGAGCGCCTCGAGCACCGCGGCGGGTGGGGCGTGCTGCGGCTCGCCGATGGTCAGCGCAATGGGCGATCGGTCGGCGGGGCGGACCCCGGCCTTGAGCGCGGCGAGCTTCTCGAAGGGGTAGGGCTTGAGGGCGTCTAGATCGGGGTTCATGAGGTGCCAGCGGCCCGTCTAGCGGGCATCGTGTCGTTATGAGTGCCGTGCGGCGCGAAGCCCTCGATTATAGGGAAGCCGTGGGGCCCCCTCAAATGCCGGGAATGTTTCCGGGACCTGGCTGCACTCGCCGCCTGTCCGGGCAAGTTCATGCCCGGGGCGTCACACGTCGAGGGTCTCGCACAGGCGCTGGCGCAACTGGGTCTGGCGTTCGGGGTCGGTGAGCGGCTCGCCGTTCTTGTCGGTGATGAAGAAGACGTCCTCGACGCGCTCGCCCAGGGTGGCGATCTTGGCCGCCGACAGGGCGATGTGCTGCTCCATGAAGATCCGTCCGACGCGGGCCAGCAGCCCCGGGCGGTCGGGGGCGATCAGCTCGAGCATGGTACGCGCGTTGGCCGGGTCCTGCTCGATCAGCACCTGGGTGGGCACGCGGAAGTGCTTGAGCTGGCGCGGCGTGTGGCGGCTGACGATCTGCGGGTAGTCGTCGGGATCGTCGAGCTCCTCGATCAGATGGTGACGGATGCGCTCGAGCCGGGCGGGTTCGCGGATCGGTTCGTCGTCGTCGTCGAGGACGATGAAGGTGTTGAGCGTCCAGTCGTTGCTCGAGGTGGCGATGCGCGCGTCGTGGATCGACAGGTCGAGCTGGTCGAGCGCCGCGGCGGTGGCGGCGAACAGATCGTCCACCGAGCGGGTGTGGATGAACACCTTGGTGCCGCCCTCGCTGGTGTCCTCGGCGGGGGCACTGACCAGGATCATGGGCAGCGGCGAGCCGGCGTGGGCGAGGATGCCCTGGGTGTGCCAGACGATCTCGCTGGGCGTGTACTGGACGAAGTAGTCGTCGCCGAGGGTGTCCCAGAGTGTCTCGACCTCGGCCTCGTCGGCGCCCAGGGTGCGCAGCAGGGCGAGCGCCTCGGTGCGGGTCTCGCGGATCCAGTCGTCGCGGTCGATGGGGTTCTCCAGGCCGCGGCGCAAAGCGCGCTTGGTCTCGCTGTGCAACTGGCGCAGCAGCGCCGCCCGCCAG
>NZ_QWBW01000020.1 GCF_004117855.1 Modicisalibacter coralii | reverse complement strand
GCCTCGCCGGCGTCCCGGCAAACTCCATGCGGACAAGGCGTACGATCATCGCCGTTGCCGCCGAGCCTGTCAGCGACGGGGCATTCAGCCCCGTATTGCTCGTCGAGGTGTCGAGGATAGTCAGCGACTCGGCTGCCATCGCTGGGTTGTCGAACGAACCTTTGCGTGGCTGAGCCGGATGAGGCGACTTACCACGCGCTATGAGCGGCGAGTCGATATCCATTATGCCTTTACGCTGTTGGGCTGTTCCTTGGTCTGTCTGAACAAGCTTCAAGGCAGGTTTTGAAAGGCGCTCTAAAGAGTCCGTGTGGAACTTACATCCACCCCTTTGGTCCATTGACACTATTATCCATAATGAACGCCGGCCTTTTTGATTGGAATCTAACAAGGTGAAACGTAGCACGAAATGGCTCTTTGCCGCGCTCCTGGTCATCATTACCATTAGCGCGACGCTCTTGCAATTCTCTGGCTTCAAAGACTTTGACTTGAGCCAACACAATGTGACCAATATCTCCTTCAGCTCAGGCAACGACACACTTTCCGGCTCTTTAGTCTTACCCAAAAAAGCACAATCACCGCCTATTGCGCTCATCATCCATGGCGACGGCCCGCAGGATCGCTTTTCCAACTCCGGCTACTTACCCTTGATAAACAGCCTATTATCTCATGGCATCGGCGTATTCACCTGGGACAAACCAGGAATCGGGAAAAGCACGGGAGATTGGTTACGACAATCCATGCAAGATCGCAGCAATGAAGCTCGAGCGGCTTATGCAGAGATCAAGTCCTTACCTCATCTAAAGAACAGCCCGATTGGCTTTCTGGGTTTCTCTCAAGCAGGCTGGGTCTTGCCAATTACCGATAACGAGACAAAACCCGCTTTTACCGTACTCGTAGGCGCTGCTGTCAGCTGGCGTCACCAGGGCGCCTATTACACCAAACGCCAATTAGAAACAGCGGGACTGAGCCCAGAGCAAGTCACCCAAAAAGTGACCGATAACCTAAAAGTGAATGACGCAGCATTTGCCAGTCCAGATACTGCCAACCCTAGCCTGCGTCCGGACATGTCCCGGGACCGTTTTGACTTTGTCGCCCGTAATTACGATAGTGACGCCACGCCATACCTCGGCTCAATGCAGGGGCCCATATTGGCTCTATGGGGCGCGGACGACAAGAATGTCGACCCACGCTATAATCAGGCCATCTACCATCAGAAACTGCACCCTGATCAAGAACAAGTAACGGCGATTATCAATCATGCCACTCATGGCCTATTGAAAGCACAATGGTTCAACTACCAGCTTCCCGCAGAGTGGTCTCTCTGGCGCAAGGGGTTGTTTATTTTA
Source organism: Modicisalibacter coralii (assembly GCF_004117855.1). Lineage (GTDB taxonomy): Bacteria > Pseudomonadota > Gammaproteobacteria > Pseudomonadales > Halomonadaceae > Modicisalibacter > Modicisalibacter coralii. The sequence goes on along the minus strand of NZ_QWBW01000020.1, from coordinate 92,930 downwards.
ATGGGGCATCATGCCTACGCACCGCGTGCCTTGGATACGATCAGCATCTGGATCAACAAAGTCACTCAGGTAGACGCTGATTCCAAAGCCACGCCTTCCGTCGCCCAGGCCACCAATCAGTGAATCGTCGCCTTGATGGCCTGGGTGAAACCATGACCATCATTGATGAGAAAGCGCCGTTCGGCCTCGTGCAGCAATTAGGGAAATGCTGAATAAATCGACGAGCGAGATGAAGCGCGAGGCGCATGGAACGGAGAAAACGAGACATAACATGAAGTTAGGCGAGTTTTCGAGTACCACGCAACGAAGCGATTCGCTCGCGCAGGCATTTATGCAGCGTTTCCTTAGCAGCCCCGTTGCTGTCTTCTGAATAAAAAAAGAGCCTGGCACAGTACCGACTGTCCCCCCGTCATCGAGGAGACCGGCGCCGTAGGTAGGGCGACGCCAGCGGCCCGGCCAAGGCCGGGCACGCCGGTATCTCCATCAGAACCCTTCGCGGGGATTGATCCGGCGATTGACCACCCCGGGCGCACGCCGGTAGCGATCCGCCTCGGCGAGTTCGTCGGCCTCGAAGACGTCCGCCCCCACCGGGGTTTCGCCGTGACGGCGGTAGAGCGCGGTGAGCATCGCCTTGCGATCGCTGCGCAACTCCTTGACCAGCACGAATATCATGCCGTAGATGATGAAGGTGAACGGCAACGCCGAGAGCACCGCGGCCGACTGCAGCCCCTTGAGGCCGCCGGCGATCAACAGCGTCAGGCAGATCGCGGCGATCAGCAGCCCCCAGCTGATGCGCTTGAACAGCGGCGGGTTGATCGAACCGCCGTCGGTCATCTGGGAGACGATGTAGGTCGCCGAATCCGCCGACGTCACCAGGAAGATGAAGATCAGCAGCAGCGCGACGATCGACAGGCCGGCGGTGAACGGCATCAGGTCGAACATCTGGAACAGCGCCGAGGTGATGTTGTCGTCGGTGGCGGCGGCCAGGCCGACGTCACCGGTCAGCTCCATGTTGAGCGCCGCCCCGCCGAACACGCCGATCCACAGGCAGGCCAGCAGCGGCGGCATGATCAGCACGCCGAACACATACTCCTTGATGGTGCGCCCCCGCGAGATACGTGCCACGAAGGTCCCCACGAACGGCGACCAGGCGATCACCCAGGCCCAGTAGAAGACCGTCCAGTTGTTGGCCCACTCGCTGTGTTCGTAGGGCGAGGTGCGCAGGCTCATGCCGATGAAGTGCTGCAGGTAGTCGCCGATGCCCAGGGTGATGGTCTTGAGGATCGCCAGGGTCGGCCCGGTGACCAGTACGTAGACCATCAGCGCGAAGCACAGCACCAGGTTGATGTTGGACAACCGCTTGATGCCCTTGTCCAGCCCGCCCCAGGCCGAGGCCATGTAGCAGACGAACATCGCGCCCATGATGCTGAACTTCCAGAAGGCGTTCTCCTCGACACCGAACACCGACTTGAGCCCGCCGTTGATCTGCAGCACGGCCAGGCCGATGGAGGTCGCCACCCCCATGATCGTCGCCACCACCGCGAAGACATCGAGGGCCGGGCCCAGCTTGCGCAGCTTGGGCCGCTTGGCGGTCACCGACGACAGTACCGAGGAGACCAGCCCGGGCTGGCCCTTGCGGAACTGGAAGTAGGCGATGATCAGGCCGACGATCGAGAACGCCGCCCACTGGTGGATACCCCAGTCGAAGAAGCTGTACTGGATCGCGTAGCGTGCTGCTTCCGCGGTCTCCGGCTCGCGATCGCCGAACGGCGGGTGCAGGTAGTGGGTCATCGGCTCGGCCATGCCGTAGAACACCAGCCCCACGCCGAAACCGGCCGCCAGCAGCATGGCGACCCACGAGAAGAAGCTGTAGGAAGGCTTGGAGTCCTGTGGCCCCAGGCGGATCTTGCCGTACTTGCTCAGGGCCAGCGCGATCAAGAAGATCACGAAGCCGAACACCGAGAACAGATAGAACCAGCCGAAGTAGCGGCCGATCGTCTTCAGTGCCGTATCCGCCACCGCACCGAACTGATTGGGAAATGCCGCGCCCACCGCCACCAGGGCGAAGATGATCAGCGCAGAGCTGAAAAAGACGCGTTGCCGTCCGAATTTGGCCATGGAATGTCCTCTTCCTGAGTATTCGCGTTTTCCTGGGCTTACGCTTACGCTGCCTGCAGTCGCTTCTCACTCCACCGCGGGCGTGCCGACTCGCCCCGACATCGCTGGAATTTCACGACATGCCCCTACCAAGGTCGTTCAGATCGCTGGCTTCCGCCACCGCTTGGCTCGATCGGTTGGCAGCGTCGCGTCATGCATTGGTCGTACTGTTCGTCGCCTCGATGCTCGAGACGCTGCTGGTGCCGATCCCCATCGAGCTGATCCTGATACCCTGGATGATGACCCACCCGGCTGCCAAGTGGCGACTCGCCGCGGTGGCGCTGGCCGGCAACCTGAGCGCGGCGCTGCTGGGTTATGCCCTGGGTGGCCTGGCCATCGCGCAATGGGGCGACACCCTGATCCCGCTGTTCGGTGGGCAGGCGGCCTACGACGCCTTTGCACAGCGTGTCTCGGAGGATGGCTTCCAGGCGATCGTCGCCGTGGGCATCACCCCGGTCCCCTTCCAGATCGCCATGCTGGTCGCCGGCGCCAGCGACTACCCGCTGCCCCTGTTCCTGCTCGCCGCCCTGCTGGCCCGCGGCGTGCGCTACTTCGGCCTGGCGGTACTGGTCGCCGTGGCCGGCGAGCGCGCCACGCGCCTCTGGAAACGGCACGCCCGGCCGGTGGGGGCGTTCGGCCTGGTGGCGTTCGCCGTGTGGGGCTACTGGCAGATAGCCCAGTAGGAACGACCCAGTGAGCCACATCGACCGACCCGCTGACATGGCCACGCCGCGTTAAGCATTCGTTAAGCCCGCTTCGCCACTCTACCCTCGAGTTCCTTCGCCGAGGGTGTCGTGATGCACGAACCGCGCAGTCCCCGTTCCACCCCCGCGCTCGGGCCCCTGGCCTGGCGCGAGGCCGCCGACGCCGAGCGCGCCGAGCTCGAACGCTTCATCGCCCAGGGTTACGCCCGTGAACACGGCGCCGCCCTCAGCCACTTCCAGCCGCGCCTGTTCGGCCTGTGGCAGGAACACCATCTGCAGGCCGCCCTCGGTGTGCGTCACGCCGCGGATGATGCGCTGTTTCTCGAGCGCTACCTGGACGAGCCGATCGAACAGCGCCTCGGCGAGGCGCTCGGCGTCACGGTCGACCGCGCGCACATCGTCGAGGTCGGCAATCTCGCCACCCTGCGCCGGGGCCTGCTGCGACCGTTGATCGTCACGCTGATCGAGACGCTGGTCGCCGAGGAGATGCAATGGCTCACCTTCACCGCCACCCGTCAGGTACGCAATGCCTTCCGGCGACTGGGCCTGGAAGCCTGGCCACTGGCCGAGGCCGACCCGGCGCGGCTGGGCGCGGAACGCACCGACTGGGGCCGCTACTATGCCAACGCCCCGCTGGTGATGGGCGGCGACATGCTAACCGCCTGGCGACACCTGCAGGCACGCGCCGGGGCCCTGACCAGCCTGAACGTCGCCCCCATCGTGACGCGCCCGGCCGCCGCGTCCGGGCATGGCGACGCACCGCGGTGGGGAGTCGGTCATGTCTGAGCGCTTTTATCGCCGCCTTGCGGATCTGGCGCGATCGCGCCCGCAGCACCTCGCACTCGAGGGTGCCGAACGGCGAGTGGACTACGCCTCGCTGATCGCCGAGATCGAGGCTCGCATCGCCCGCCTGCGTGCCGCCGACGCCAGCCGCGTCGGCCTGGCGCTGGACAACGGCGTCGACTGGGCGCTCTGGGACCTGGCGCTGCTGTTCGCCGGTATCGTCAACGTGCCCCTGCCGGGCTTCTTCTCGGCCACGCAACTGACGCACGTTGCCGACCAGGCCGGGCTCGACACCCTGATCGGCCCATCCGCACTCGGCGAGGCGCTGGGCTTCAGCCCCGGAACGGATGCGGCGCTGTGGCAACGCGGGGTCGATGCGCCGCCCCCGTTGCCGACCGGGACCGTCAAGGTCACCTTCACCTCCGGCACCAGCGGCGCGCCCAAGGGTGTGTGCCTGGACGCCGAGGCCCCGTTGCGCGTCGCCGAGAGCCTGGCCGAGGTGGCCGACGAGTGCGGCGTGCAGCGCCATCTGGCCATGCTGCCGCTGGCCACCCTGCTGGAGAACATCGGCGGGCTCTACGCGCCCCTGTGGCTGGGTGCCACGAGCGTGCTGCCCGGCCTGGCGACGCTCGGCTGGCAGGGCGCCAGCGGCTTCGACGTCGCCCTCGCCCACCGCCAGCTCGAGACACACCGCCCCCACAGTCTGATCCTGGTACCGCAACTGCTCGAGGCGCTGCTCGCCACGTCGCGGCAATCGACGAACCGTGAGGCACGCTTCATCGCCGTGGGCGGCGCCCGGGTGGCGCCGAGCCTGCTCGAAGCGGCCCACGCCGCCGGCTGGCCGGTCTTCGAAGGTTATGGTCTTTCCGAGTGTGCCTCGGTAGTGACCCTCAACCGCCCCGGCGACAATCGTCCCGGCAGCCTGGGGCGCCCGCTGCCCCACGCCCGCCTGACCCTCGCCGACGACGGCGAGATACACGTCGCCGGCAACCTGATGCTCGGCTATCTGGGCGACGCATCGCCGATGCCCACGGCCTGGCCCACCGGCGACCTGGCACGCTGGGAAGACGGGCACCTGATTCTCGAGGGGCGGCGCCGACAGTTGTTCATCACCGCCTACGGGCGCAACGTCGACCCGGCCTGGGTCGAGGCCGAACTCACCGCCGAGCCGGCCATCGCCCAGGCCTGGGTGCACGGCGAGGCCCTGCCCGCCAATCGCGCCCTGCTGGTGCCGGCACGCGCCGATCTCGACGAGACGCGCCTCGCGACGGCCGTCGCCGCGGCCAATGCCCGGCTACCGGACTATGCGCGAATCACCCACTGGCGTCGTGCCGCCCCCTTCAGCGCCACCGAAGGCCTGATCACCGCCAACGGCCGGCTGCGCCGCGAGGCGCTGGCCGCGCGCCATCGCGACTGGCTCGAGGCCCCGCTCGACGCTGCCGCTGTTCCCCATTCCGGCCCATCACTCCCCGGAGGAGACCCCATGAGCCCCTATCAACGCCTTCAGCAGGCCACCGCCGACTCGCGCACCTGGCTGCTCGCCGCCCCGATCCTTCAACGTGCTCTGGAGGGGCGCATCAGCCACGACGAGTACCTCGCCTTCCTCGGCCAGGCCTACCACCACGTCAAGTACACCGTGCCGCTGATGATGGCCTGCGGCGCACGCCTCCCCGAGCGCCTCGAGTGGCTGCGTGGCGCGCTGGTCGAGTACATCGCGGAGGAGTACGGCCACCAGCGCTGGATCCTCGACGACATCCGCAACGCGGGCGGCGACCCGGACCATGCGGCCGCCAGCCAGCCGGCACCGGCCACCGAGCTGATGGTGCGCCACGTGCGCGACGTCATCGCCCACGACAATCCGGTGGGCTTCTTCGGCATGGTCTTCGTCCTCGAGGGCACCAGTACCGCGCTGGCCACCCGCGCCGCCGGCGCGATCCGCGACGGCCTGGGGCTGCCCGAGGGCGCGTTTCACTACCTCGAGTCCCACGGCGATCTCGACGTCGGCCATCTGGCGTTCTTCGAGGGGCTGATCGACCGCCTCGACGACGCGGCCGATCTGCAGGCGGTGATCGACACCGCCAACATGGTCTATCGCCTCTACGGGGCGATGTTCCGCGGGCTCGACGCCGGCGGCGATCCCACGGAGGCACTCGGCCATGCACTGGTCTGATCGACGCATTCTTCTCACCGGCGCCAGCGGCGGTATCGGTCGCGCCCTGGCCGGCGAACTGGCACGCCGCGGCGCGCGACTGCTGCTGGTGGGCCGCAACCCGGCGGCGCTGCAGGCACTGGTCGACGAACTGCCGACAGACGCCGACTGGCGGGCCGTCGACCTGTGCGACGCCGAGGCCCGCCGGGGTCTGGTCGAGACCGCCCGCGAACTCGACATCGACATGCTGATCAACGCCGCCGGCGTCAACCGCTTCGGGCTGTTCGCCCATCAGTCGCCGGAGAGCGTGAGTGAGCTGATCTCGCTCAACGTCACCGCCACGCTGCAGCTCACCCAGGCGATGCTGCCGCTGTTCAAGGCCGCCGACGAGGCCTGGGTCGTCAACCTGGGTTCGACCTTCGGCGCCATCGGCTATCCCGGCTACGCCAGCTACTGCGCCAGCAAGGCCGCACTGCGCGGTTTCTCGCAGGCCCTGCGCCGTGAGCTCGCCGACACCGCGATTCACGTTCACTACGTCGCCCCGCGGGCCACCCGCACGGCGATGAACGATGCCACGGTCGATGCCCTCAACGCCGAACTGGGCAACGCCATGGACAACCCCGAGCGGGTCGCCGAGGCGATCGTCCGCGCGGTCGACCAGCGTGCCGCCGACCGCCACCTGGGCTGGCCGGAACGGCTCTTCGTGCGCCTCAACGCCGTGGTGCCCGGCCTCGTCGACCGGGCGCTGCGCCGTCAGCTCGCCACCATCCAGCGCTTTGCCAGCCGCCCCTGACACGCAACGAGAACGCCGGAGAATGCTCATGTCCGCCACATCCCGAATCCATCGTCACGCCCGCCGCGGCGCGGCCATCGCCGCCCTCGTCGGCCTGACACTCGGTCTATCGAACGCCGCCTCGGCAATCAGCGATACCGTCGCCGGCGGCGTCCACGAGCTGCAGAGCCGCTGGGCGCAGATCCAGTACAAGACCCCCGAAGAGCGGCGTGTCGACGGCTTCGATCAGCTCTACCAGCGAGCCCGGGCACTGATCGACGCCCACCCCGGCGCCGCCGAACTCTACATCTGGGCGGGCATCATTCGCAGCAGCGAGGCCGGTGCCAAGGGCGGCCTGGGCGCCCTGTCACTGGTCAAGGAGGCCAAGGGCGATCTGGAGAAGGCACTGTCGCTCGACGCCAATGCCCTCGAAGGCTCGGCCTATACCAGCCTCGGCGCCCTCTACTATCAGGTGCCCGGCTGGCCGATCGGCTTCGGCGACGACGACAAGGCCAAGGTGATGCTGCAGAAGGGACTGACGCTCGACCCCGACGGCATCGACCCGCTCTACTTCTGGGGCGACTACCAGCACGACCAGGGCCACGACGCCGAGGCCCGCCGGGCACTGCAGAAGGCGCTACAGGCGGCGCCACGCCCGGGCCGCGAGGTGGCCGACCAGGGACGTCGCGCGCAGATCCACGAACTGCTCGAGGCACTGGACTGAGCGGCCGACGGCAGACCTTGCGTTGTCGGGCATACGCCCCCAGAGTGAAGAAATATTGAGCCGACTAACGACTCTCCCGTCTTCACCGAGGTGCCCATGTCCCGACTCGCCCAAACACCGCTCTCCGTGCTCGACCTGGCGCCGATCCGCCAGGGCGGCAGCATCCGCGAGACCTTCGACAACAGCGTCGACCTGGCCCGCCAGGTCGACGACCTGGGCTTCACTCGCTACTGGCTGGCGGAGCATCACAACATCGACGGCATCGCCAGCGCCGCGACCAGCGTGCTGATCGGCCATGTCGCCGGCGCCACCTCGCGCATTCGGGTGGGCTCCGGGGGCATCATGCTGCCCAACCATCCGCCGCTGATGATCGCCGAACAGTTCGGCACCCTGGAAACCCTCTATCCCGGACGCATCGACCTGGGACTGGGTCGTGCGCCGGGCTCGGACGGCGCGACCATGGCGGCGATGCGTCGCGATCCCTACGCCGGGGTCAACGACTTCCCCGACCGTCTCGACGAACTGCGCCGCTATCTCGGCGATGCCACGCCGGACCAGCGCGTCAAGGCGGTCCCCGGCCAGGGCACCCACGTGCCCCTTTGGCTGCTCGGCTCGAGCGGGTTCAGCGCCCAGCTCGCCGCCCGCCTGGGGCTGCCGTTCGCCTTCGCCGCGCAGTTCGCACCCGGCTATCTGTTCGAGGCGCTGCATCTCTACCGCACCCAGTTCCAGCCCTCCGCGGTGCTCGATGCACCCTACGCCATGGTCGGCATGCCGCTGATCGCCGCCGACAACGACGACCACGCCGATTACCTGGCGACGACCTCGCAACAGAAGTTTCTCAATCTGATTCGCGGTCGGCGCACCGTGGCGCTGCCGCCGGTCGAGGCGCTCGACTGGACGCCGCAGGAGCGCGCGGCGGTGGCGCAGAACCTGGGCGCCGCGGTGGTCGGCGGTCCACAGACCGTCAAGGCGGGGCTGGAGCGTTTCCTGGAAGAAACCCAGGCCGACGAACTGATGGTCGTCACCGACGTCTACGACCACCGGGACCGGCGGCGTTCCTTCGAGATCCTGGCCGAGGTATGGCAGAGCGCCTGAGTCTCGCTCCCCCGGAAACGACGACACCCGGCGCAGGGCCGGGTGCGTGGGTCTTGAAAGCGAAAAGGCGTATCAGCCGAGGCGCTTGGCCAGCAGCCCTTCCAGCTTCTTCTGGTCGGCGGCGAAGGTACGAATGCCTTCGGCGAGCTTTTCGGTCGCCATGGCATCCTCGTTGTGCTCCCAGCGGAACCGGGCTTCCTCGATCCGGCCCGGGTGCTCGGCGCGATCGCTCTGGTCGGTGACCTTGCGCGTCACCTCGCCCTCGGTGGAGGAGAGCTCTTCCAGCAGGGCCGGCGAGATGGTCAGGCGGTTGCAGCCGGCCAGCGCCAGGATCTGGTCGGTGTTGCGGAAGCTGGCGCCCATCACCACGGTCTGGTAGCCGTAGCGGCTGGCATAGTCGCACACGCCACGCACGAACTTGACCCCCGGGTCTTCGTCCGGCGCGTAGGATTCGGTGCCGGTGGCCTTCTTGTACCAGTCGGTGACGCGGCCCACGAAGGGCGAGATCAGGTAGACGCCGGCTTCGAAGCAGGCGCGGGCCTGGGCATCCGAGAACAGCAGCGTCAGGTTGCAGTTGATGCCCTCCTTCTCGAGCTTCTCGGCGGCGCGGATGCCTTCCCAGGTCGAGGCGAGCTTGATCAGCACGCGATCCCGGGAGACGCCCTGCTTCTCGTAGAGCGAGATGAGGTGGTGGGCCTTGTCGATGCTGGCCGCTTCGTCGAAGGAGAGCTTGGCCGCGACTTCGGTGGAAACGCGCCCCGGCACGAGCTTGGTGATCTCGCTGCCCATCGCCACCGACAGCCGGTCCACCGCCTCTTCGATGCGCGCGTCGGGGTCGGCCACCTCGGCCTTCACCGCGGCCAGGGTCTCGTCGATCAGGGCCTGATAGCCGTCGAGATCGAAGGCCTTGAGGATCAGCGACGGGTTGGTGGTGGCGTCGTGCGGCTGATAGCGACGGATGGCGTCGAGGTCGCCGGTGTCGGCGACCACCATGGAGAGGCGTTTCAGCGCGTCGAGTTGGGTCATGACGTATCGTCCTGCATGTCGATCAATGGAGACGGTCCCGATCGGGGCCCCACGCAGGGGCATCGGCACCTGTCGAATTCGCCGGCGGTCACGGCGCGATGGCGTAGCGCTCGGCCAGCGCCTGCCGGTAGCGTCGATAGAGGGCATCATAACGCGTTCGGGGCTCGCTGCGGGGCCGGGTCCGGGTCTGTTCGTCGAGACTCACCAGCCGTTCGCAGAGTGCCGCCAGCGACGCCTGGTCGCCGCGCTCGGCGGATTCGCACCAGGCCGCCTGGATCGCCGCCCCCAGCGCGGCGGCCTCGGTGATCGTCGGGCAGACCACCTCCACGTCCAGCACGTCGGCGACGATCTGCCGCCATACCGGGCTCTTGGCACCGCCACCGACCAGCCGCACCTGACTGGCGTCGGCGGCCAGCGGGCCGAGCAGCTCGAGCCCGTAGCGCATGCCGAAGGTGGCGCCCTCGACCACCGCCCGGCACAGGTTGTCGACGCTGGTGTTGAGACTGGTCAGGCCGACGAAGCTGGCGGTGGCATGTGGCAGGGCGGGCACCCGTTCGCCGTTGAAGAACGGCATCACCATCACCCCGTCGGCGCCTACCGGGGCCGCCGCCACCCGCTCGCCGAAGGCGGCCACGTCGAGCCCGAACAGCTCGCGCACCCGGGTGGTCGCCGAGGTCACGTTCATGGTGCAGACCAGCGGCAGCCAGCCGCCGCTGCTGGCACAGAAGTTGGCGACCATGCCGTCGGCATCGATCACCGGCGCCTCGGCGTAGGCGCACACCGTCCCGGAGGTGCCCAGGCTCAGCGTCACCAGCCCCGGGGCGATGTTGCCGGTGCCGATCGCCGCCATCATGTTGTCGCCACCGCCGCTGGCGACCAGCACGTCGTCGGCGAGCCCCAGCTCGCGGGCCACGGCGGGACGCACCCGGCCCACCGGCTCCCGGGAGTCGATCAGCCGCGGCAGCACGTGGTGCGGATCGAGCTCGGGGGCGACGGCCGCGAATACCTCGTGATGCCAGCGACGCGCCCGGGTGTCGAAGTAGCCGGTGCCCGAGGCATCGCCACACTCGGTGACCCGTTGGCCGGTGAGCCAGAAGTTGAGATAGTCGTGGGGCAGCAGCAGGGTGTCGATGCGCCGATAGGCCTCGGGATGGCACTCGCGCAGCCAGGCTACCTTCGACGCGGTGTAGCCGGTCTGCAGCAGCAGCCCCAGCTTGTCGATGCAGCCCTGCGGCCCGCCCAGCGTCTCGATCAGCGACTCGTTGTGCAGCGCCGTCTCGGTATCGCACCACAGCTTGGCCGGGTACACCGGCTCGCCCTCGGCATCCAGCGCGACCATGCCGTGCTGCTGGCCGGAGACGCCGATGGCGCGGATCGAGCCGGGATCGATGCCCGCCGCGGCCACCGCCTCGGCGAAGGCCCCGCGCAGGGCGTCGAGCCAGTCGTCGACCGATTGCTCGCGACGCCCGCCGTCGCCCTCGACCAGCCGATGAGGCCGGCTGCCCTCGCCGACGATCGTCGCGCGCTCGGCATCGACGATCACCACCTTGGTGCTCTGGGTGCCGCAATCGACCCCTAGATACATGCCCGACTCCTTATCCACCCGCGTCCCGTTCGCGAGCCTTTCAGTACAAGGGTAGACGCCAGCGATTGCAAGCCGCCCGCCCGGTCATGCTCAGCGCGCATCGACCAGCGCCTCGAGGGTGGCTCGCGCGCCCTTGTCGTGGAGCCGCGTCAGGACCTCGAGATAGGTCTCGCGAAAGCGCGCCTCGTCGGCCAGGTCGCCGAACAACTGGCGGTTCTCGATGAACGCCGTGGGTGTCTCGCGGTTGCGCCCGGCCAGCGCCATCAGTTCGTCCTTGAGCCGGTCGACCACCTCGATGGGCTCGCCCTGCTCGTCGACGCCCTCGGCATAGCGCGCCCAGCTGGCCACCACCGCGGTACTGCGGCGGATCTCGCCGCCACGTTCGAGCTGCTCGCGGATCACCGGCAGCAGCCACTTGGGAATCCGGTCGGAACTCTCGGCGCACAGACGCGCCAGGGTGTCGCGGATCTCGGGGTTGGCGAAGCGCTCGATCAACGTCTGCCGGTAGTCGGCGAGATCGACGCCGGGCACCGGCGCGAGCGTCGGCGTGGCCTCGAGGGTCATGTAGTCGAGCAGGAACCGGACGAACAGCGGATCCTGACAGACCTCGTGGGCGTAACGGTAGCCGGCCAGATAGCCGAAGTAGGTCAGCGCCTGGTGGCTGGCGTTGAGCAGGCGCAGCTTCATCAGCTCATAGGGGATCACGTCGTCGACCATCTGCACGCCGACCCGCTCGAACGGCGGGCGGCCCTGCGGGAAGTGATCCTCGAGCACCCACTGGGTGAAGGGTTCGCAGACCACCGGCCAGCGGTCGTCGACGCCGAAGCGCTCGGCGAGCGCGGCGATGTCGTCGGCCGTGGTCACCGGGGTAATGCGGTCGACCATGGCATTGGGAAAGCTCACCTCGGCGTCGATCCACGCCCCCAGCTCGGCGTCGAGCGCCCGGGCATGGGCGGTGAACATCTTGCGGGCGACGTCGCCGTTGCCCTGGATGTTGTCGCAGGACATCACCGTGAACGGCGCGATGCCACGTTCGCGCCGCCGCCGCAGGGCGGCGACCACCAGCCCGAAGGTGGTGCGCGGGGCCTCGGGCTCGGCCAGATCGTGGGCGACGTCGGGCTGGCTCAGGTCGTAGTCGCCGGTGACATGATGAAAGTTGTAGCCGCCCTCGGTAACGGTCAGCGAGACGATCCGCGTCGCCGGGTCGGCCATGCGCTCGATCACCGCCTCGCGATCGTCGGGGGCGTAGAGATAATCGACGATCGAACCGATCACCCGCGGTTCGTAGTGGCCGTCGGGGTGCTTGACCACCAGGGTATAGAGGTGGTCCTGCGCCGCCAGGGCCGCCTGCATGCGCTTGTCGCCGGGCATCACGCCGACGCCGACGATGCCCCAGTCGAGCGCCTCGCCGCGATTCATCAGTTCGTCCAGATACATCGCCTGGTGGGCGCGATGGAAGCCGCCCACGCCGAAGTGGACGATGCCCGGCGTCACCTGCCGACGATCGTAGCGCGGCGTGGCCACGGCGGCGTCGAGCCCGGTCAGGGTGTCGTTGGTCAGTGCAGTCATCGCAGTCTCCTCGAGCCGGCCGCAACCGGGTTGTCAGACGTAAAGGAAACACTGCACAAATGCCTGCACGGGCGAATCGCTGCGTTGCGCGGTGCTGGAACGCCAGCCCGGTCGGAATCCTCACATATACCCCATATGCTGCGGTTCCTGTGCGCCGGGCGCCTTGCGGCGTGGCGACGCCCGCTTCATCCCGCTCGCCTATTTGTTCAGCGCTTCCTGAAATCTCCAGCGCCAGTCGGGCGCCGCCGACCGGTCCTTGACCAGCCGGGCGTTGAGCATGTCCTTGTCGTGGGTGCGGATCAGCGCGCCGTCGGCATCCTGGCCCATGCCGCGCCAGCGGCGGATCAGCCGGTCGACCAGCACCGCGTCGGGGACGTCGATGAACAGCGTGCGGTCGAAGAAGGAGCGCAGTTCACGCCAGGGCGATTCGTCGAGCAGCAGATAATTGCCCTCGACGAGCACCAGGCGATGCTCGGGGGCGATCAGCCGGGCCCCGGCCCGGGCCAGATCGAGCGGACGGTCGAACACCGGCACCGCCACCGGGCCATCGTCGCGCCGAAGCCGCTCCAGGTCGCGGGTCAGCCCGGCGACGTCGAAGGTCTCCGGGGCGCCCTTGATGTCGAGCCGGCCCTGGGGGATCAGCACCGCGTTGTCGAAGTGGTAGCCGTCCATCGGCACCAGCGCGACGATACCCGGGTTCAGGGCGTCGATGCGCTCGCAGAGCCGCTCGGAGAGGGTCGACTTGCCGGCCGCCGGCGGCCCGGCGATGGCCACCAGGGTCCGCCGGCCGGGCGTCAGCGCCCCCAGCACCTGTTCGGCCATGGCCACCAGCGTCGGCGTCATGGGCAGGTCATCGAGCGCATCGGGCGTCGTCGTTCGCATCGGGTGTCACCTCACCGTCAACAGGCCGTGTAGCCGCCGTCGATCCGCAAATCGGCGCCATTGATCATCGCCGCCTCCCGCGAGGCCAGGAACATCACCCCGTGAGCGATCTCGGCCGGCGTGGCGAAGCGCCGGGTGGGGATCAGGGCCTTCATGCGTTCGCCCTTCTCGCCGGCCCAGCCGTAGCGCCCCAGCTCGGTGTCGACCACGGTCGGCGAGACGGCATTGACGGTGACCCCGCGCGGTCCCCATTCCAGTGCCAGGGTACGGGTCAGGCCCAGCACCCCGGACTTGCTGGTGCAGTAGGCCAGGTGCCCCTCGAGCCCCACGCTGGCGGCCTGGGAGGCAAGATTGACGATGCGCCCGTAGCCCGCCGCCAGCATCCGCCGCCCCACCGCGCGGCAGCCGAAGAACACGCCGCGCAGGTTGACCGCCTGGGTGGCGTCCCACAGCGCGGTGTCCATCGCTTCGGCCGGCGCCAGCGGGCCGATGCCGGCGTTGTTGACCAGCACGTCGATACGCCCGAAGCGCGCGACGCCGCGTTCGACCAGCGCCTCGACGCCGGCCTCGTCGGTGATGTCGAGCACCGTCGTCAGTGTCTCGCCGCCCAGCCCCGCGGCCAAGGTATCGACGGTGTCGCTCTTGTCGACGAGCACCAGCTTCGCCCCGGCGGCGGCGAAGCGCTCGGCGAGTTCGCGACCGATGCCGTTGGCGGCGCCGGTGATCATCACCACGCTGTCGTGAAAGTCGAATTGCACCTGGCTCATGACGTCATCCCCGGGGGTGGGTGTCGGGACGGCAGGCCCGCGCGTCATCGCGCAGCGCCGCGTCGAGGCGATCGTGGGCCGGCGCCCGCGGCTCGGCGACGAATTCGGCGAGCCGCTCGCCGGCGGCTCGGCGACGAATTCGGCGAGCCGCTCGCCGGCGGCGATGTCGTAAGTGGACGTGGTGTCGGGCATGTCAGCTCATCCAGTTGCCACCGTCGACATTGAGGGTCTGCGCCACCACGTAGTCGCTGTCGGCGCTGGCCAGGAACACCGCGGCCCCCACGTGATCCTCCGGGCGCCCCATGCGGCCGTAGGGCACCGCCTCGCCGACCAGACGCTTCTTCTCGCCCAGCGGGCGGCCCTCGTAGCGGGCGAACAGCGCGTCGACCTCCTCCCACATCGGCGTGTCGACCACCCCGGGGGCGATACCGTTGACGTTGATGCGATACTTGATCAGGTCGAGCCCACAGGACTGGGTGAGGCTGATCACCGCCGCCTTGGAGGCGCAGTACATGCTCACCAGCGCCTCGCCGCGCCGGCCGGCCTGGGAGGCCATGTTGATGATCTTGCCGCCCTCGCCGCGCTCGACCATGCGCGCCGCCACGGCCTGCAGGGTGAAGAAGGTGCCCTTGACGTTGACCCCGAACTGCTTGTCGTAGCTGGCCTCGCTGACCTCCAGCACCGGTGCCATGCCGAACACCGCGGCATTGTTGACCAGGATGTCGATGGGCCCCAGCGTCGCTTCGACGGCGTCGATCATCGCGGCACGCGAGGCGCCGTCGCAGACGTCGAGCGCCACCGCCATCACCGCCGCCTCGCCGCCGCGGGCGGCGCGCAGATCGGCCGCCGCCCGCTCGGCGGCGGCCAGGTCGATGTCGGCGATCGCCACCCGCGCGCCCTCTTCCAGATACCGGGTGGCGATGGCCAGACCGATGCCTCGCGCCCCGCCCGTCACCACTGCCGTACGCTTGTCGAGTTTCATGGGAGTTCCTTGTCGATGGTGGCGTCGTCACGCGCCGCGGCGTTGCCGCCAGCGCGCGACGCAGTCGCCGAGTTGCGTCATGTGCTCGAGCACGACCCAGGCGCCGGCCTCGCGCAGCCGCGTGGCGTGGCCGTCCTCGATATGGCTGGCCCCGGTGAAGCCGATCACCGTCATGCCCGCGGCGCAGGCGGCGCGCGTGCCGGAGACGCTGTCCTCCACCACCAGGCAGTCGTCGGGCGCGACGTCGAGGCTGCGCGCCGCCAGCAGGTAGACATCCGGCGCCGGCTTGGGCTTCGCCACCTGTTCGGCGGTGAACAGCGGCGCCTGATTCAACCGGGCATCGAGCCCGGTATTGGCGAGCGAGGCCAGCACTCGCCGCCGGCTACTGTTGGAAACGATCGCCAGCGGCAGGTCGAGGCCATCGATCGCCTCGGCAACCCCGGCCATGGCCTCGAGCTCCTCGGCCAGGCGGGCCTCGATCGCCGCATCGATGCGCGCCAGGGCATCATCGGGCAGGCGGTGGGCACTGAGTCCCTGCAGGTGATCGAGAATCGCCGCGGTGGTCATGCCCAGCGCGTGGCGTACCTCGCCCTCGGCGGAGAGATCGGGCAACCAGGCGGCAAGCCGTTCGAGCAGCACCCCCTCGGCGATCGCCTCGCTGTCGACCAGTACGCCGTCGCAATCGAAGATCAGCAGAGCCACGCGCGCCTCCTCAACGGTCGTCACTGGCGGTCGAGGCGCGGTTCTCCTTGCGCTCGACGTTGACCAGCGGATGGCGCTCGAGGCTGGCCAGGGCCAGGCCGTCTTCCGCGAACAGATGCGCGCGGCCGGGCTCGAAGCCGAAGCGAATCGCGTCATGAACGCGATGGCGCACATCACCGTCGGTGACCAGGATCCACTCGTCGCCGTGACACTGCACATAGAGCGAGGTCACCCCGCCGAGACGCTCGATGACCACGATCTCGCCGCCCAGCGGGCCGTCGTCGTCGAGCATCAGGTGTTCGGGGCGAATGCCCAGGGTCAGCGTCGCGCCGGGCCGGGCATTGCTGCCATCCACCGGCACCCGGCACTCACCGCCCCCGGGCAGGCGTACCGCGACGCCGTCGGCGTTGGCGTCGAGCACCTCGACGTCGGTGAAGTTCATCTTCGGCGAGCCGATGAAGCCGGCCACGAAGCGGTTGCGCGGATGGTGATAGAGCTCCATCGGCGAGCCGACCTGTTCGACGATGCCCCCCTGCAGCACCACGATCTTGTCGGCCATGGTCATCGCCTCGATCTGATCGTGGGTGACGTAGATCATGGTGGCGTCGAGTTCGTCGTGCAGGCGCGCCAGCTCGATGCGCATCTGCACGCGCAGCGCGGCGTCGAGGTTCGACAGCGGTTCGTCGAACAGGAAGATGCTGGGGTTGCGCACGATCGCCCGGCCGATCGCCACGCGCTGACGCTGGCCGCCGGAGAGCGCCTTGGGCTTGCGGTCGAGCAGGGGCTCGAGCTGCAGGATGCGCGCCGCCTCGAGCACCTTCTGGCGGCGTTGCTCCTTGGCCACGCCGGCCAGGCGCAGGCTGAAGCCCATGTTGTCCTCGACGGTCATGTGCGGGTAGAGCGCATAGCTCTGGAACACCATCGCCAGGCCGCGCTCGGCCGGGCCGACCTCGTTGATGCGCTGGCCGTCGACCTTGATGTCGCCGCTGGAGGCGCTCTCCAGCCCGGCGATCATGCGCAGCAGGGTCGACTTGCCGCAGCCGGAGGGGCCGACGAAGACCACGAATTCGCGGTCCTTGACCTCCAGGTCGACCCCCTTGATCACCTGGGTGTCACCGAATTCCTTGACGATGTTGTTGAGTTCGAGCGTTGCCATGGTGAATTCCTTATTTGACGGCGCCGAAGGTCAGGCCGCGAACCATCTGTTTCTGGGTCATCCAACCGAGGATCAGGATCGGCGCGATGGCCATCGTCGAGGCGGCGGAGAGCTTGGCCCAGAACAGCCCTTCGGGGCTCGAGAACGAGGCGATGAAGGCGGTCAGCGGGGCCGCGTCGGAGGTGGTGAGGTTGAGACTCCAGAACGCCTCGTTCCAGCTCAGGATCACCGACAGCAACCCGGTGGAGGCGATCCCCGGCAGGGTCAGCGGCACCAGCAGGTAGAGCACCTCCTGCAGGGTGCCGGCGCCGTCCATGCGGCCCGCCTCGAGGATGTCCTTGGGCACGTCCTTGAAGAAGGTGTAGAGCATCCACACCACGATCGGCAGGTTCATCAGCATGTAGACGATGGTCAGCCCGGTCAGGCTGTCGAGCAGCCCCAGATCGCGGAAGATCAGATAGATCGGCATCAGCACGCCCACCGGCGGCAGCATCTTGGTGGAGAGCATCCACAGCAGCGTGCCGCGGGTGCGCGGCGTGGGCAGAAACGCCATCGAGTAGGCCGCCGGCACCGCCACCAGCAGCGCCAGCAGCGTCGAGCCGACCGACACGATCACGCTGTTGATGGCGAACTTGACGTAGTCGGCCCGCGCCATGACCTCGTGATAGCCGACCAGCGTCGGATCGAAGAACAGGCTGGGCGGCGTGGCCACCGCCTCGCCCTCGGTCTTGAAGCCGGTGAGGATCATCCAGAAGATCGGGAAGAACACCACCAAGGCGATGAACCAGGCCAGCAGCGTGAGGATGAGTTTCTTGGAGAGCGTCTGATTCATGGTCCACCTCAGGTCTCGAGATTCTTGGCCACGGTGCGGACCAGGAAGATCGCCACGATGTTGGCCAGGACGATGGCGATCACCCCGCCGGCGGACGCCCCACCGACATCGAAGTCGAGCAGCGCACGGATGTAGATCAGGTAGGCCAGGTTGGTCGAGGCCAGCCCCGGGCCGCCCGAGGTGGTGACGAAGATCTCGGCGAAGATCGTCAGCAGGAAGATCATCTCGATCATGATCACCACGCTGATCGCCCGTTTCAGGTGCGGCAGGGTGATGAACCAGAAGATCGCGATGGGCCCCGCGCCATCCATGCGCGCCGCCTCGACCTGGTCATCGTCGAGGGACTGGATGGCGGTGAGCAGGATCAGCAGCGCGAAGGGCAGCCACTCCCACGAGACGATGATCACGATCGAGGTCAGCGGCAGCGACGAGAACCAGTCCACCGCCTGGAAACCGAACAGATTGAACAGCCACGCCAGCACCCCGTTGACCGGGTGCATCATCATGTTCTTCCAGATCAGCGCACTGACCGTGGGCATGACGAAGAACGGCGCGATCACCAGCAGCCGGGCGATGCCGCGGCCGAAGAACTCCTGCTGGAAGAGCACCGCCAGCAGCGTGCCGCCGACCACGGTGATCGCCAGCACCCAGCCGACCAGCAGCAGGGTATTGCCCATCGCCGTCCACAGGGCCGGATCGGTGAGCAGGTAGGTGTAGTTGTCGACCCCGGCGAAGCCGGAGATCATCGGATTGAGCAGGTTGTAACGCTGGAAGGAGAACCACAGGGTCATGCCCAACGGCACCAGCATCCACAGCAGCAGCATGGAAACCGCGGGCGCCTGGAGGAAGAACGTACGCATCCCTCCGACGGTGCGGCCGGAAGCTCTATCGCGCATGGCTGAGCCCACCTGGAAAGTCGTGACTGGGGAAAGCGGCCGGGGTCGGGGCCCCGGCCAAGAGCACGGCACGCTGGCCGTGCGATTGCCTGATCAGTAGTAACCGGCCTGGCGCATGGTGCGGTCGGCGGCACGCTGGGCGGCGCTCAGGGCGTCATCGACGCTGCGCTGCCCGGCCAGGGCGGCGGCGATCATCTGCCCCACCTGGGTACCGATGGCCTGGAATTCGGGGATGTCGGCGTACTGCACCCCGGTATAGGGCACCGGCTTGGCGCTCGGGTCGGTGGGGTCGGCGGTCTGGATCGCCTTGAGCACGAAGTCGGCGAACGGCGCGGCTTCCTGGTAGTTGGCGTTCTGATAGGTGGACTCGCGGGTACCCGGGGGAACGCTGGTCCAGCCTTTCTTCTCGCCGACCAGTTTCACGTAGTCCTTGGAGGTCGCCCAGGTGATGAAGGTCTGCGCGGCATCCTTGGCGTTGGACGACTGGGGAATCGCCAGTGCCCAGGACCACAGCCAGTGCGAGCCCTTGGGCGTCTCGGCGACCGGCGCCGGGGCGAAGCCCAGCTCGTCGGCGACCTGGGACTCGTCGGGATTGTAGATGCGCCCGGCGGCGGAGGTGGCGTCGACCCACATGCCGCACTTGCCGCTGGAGAACAGCGCCTGGTTCTCGTTGAAGCCGTTGGAGGTCGCCCCCGGCGGACCGTACTTGTTCATCAGGTCGACGTAGAAGTCGATCGCCTGGTGCCAGGCCGGTGAGTCGATCTCGGGATGCCAGTCCTCGTCGAACCAGCGTCCGCCGTAGGTGTTCACCAGGGTCGACAGGAAGGCCATGTTCTCGCCCCAGCCGGGCTTGCCGCGCAGGCAGATGCCGTAGACGCCGTTGTCGGGATCGTTGACCTTGCTCGCCCAGTCGCGGACCTCCTTCCAGGTCGGCTGCTCGGGCATGGTGATGCCGGCCTTGTCGAACAGATCCTTGCGGTAGTACATCATCGAGCTTTCGCCGTAGAACGGCAGCGCGTAGAGCGACCCATCGTGGCTCAGGCCGTCGCGGATCGGCTTGAGCAGATCGTTCTCGTCGTAATCCTCGGGCAGATCGTCGAGCTTGGTCAGCCAGCCCTGCTTGGCCCAGATGGGTACCTCGTAGGTGCCGATGGTCATCACGTCGAACTGCCCGCCGTTGGTGGCGATATCGGTGGTCAGGCGCTGACGCAGCACGTTCTCCTCGAGGACCACCCAGTCGAGCTTGATGTCGGGATGGGCCTTCTCGAATTCGTCGGTCAGACCCTGCATGATGATCATGTCGTTGTTGTTCACCGTCGCCACGGTGAGGGTCTCGGCGCTGGCAGAGACGGAGGCGAGAGCCAGGGCCCCGGCCAGCGGGATGGCGTGCTGTAACCGCATGTCGAGCTCCTTGGAGGAGATTGTTGGGTTTGTTTTGATCAATCTACTCAATGACCATTCAAATGATCATTTAGGGCCCCAAAAAAAGCAAACCGCGGCGCTTAGACTTTGGCCTAAGAGGATGCCTCCGCCTGCTCGACGATATAGCGCGCCGCCGCCTCGTCGGTCACCAGCCCCTTGAGCCAGCCGCCACGCAAGGCGGCGAGAATCGCCGGCCCCTTGTCGCGCCCGCCGGCCAGACCGACCAGCGTCTGTCCGGCGAGGCGGCGCAACGGCAGACTGGTGATTCGCCGGGTGAGCGGGCATTCGACGAGTTCGCCGGCGGCGTTCATCGGCCAGCCCAGCAGTTCGCCCACCGCTCCGGCATCGAGCAGTTCCCGGAGCTCGGCCTCGCTGATGAAGTGATCCTGAAACAGCGTCGCCTGGGGGTCGATACGGCCGATACCGATGAACCCCGCCTCGGCTTCCATGGCCACGGCACTGACCGCCTGGACCAGATGCTGGGCGAGCAGCGCGTCCTTCTCGGCCACCGAGGCGGCGACCACCGGTGCCGGCAGCAGGAAGCGCTCGGCGCCGGTCTTGTCGGCGAGCACCATGACCCCGTCGTAGCGGTTGGCCGAGCCGTCGCGGGCGACGTTGCCCACCAGCGAGACGAAGCGATGCTGGGGGCGCTCCGTGCGGCTCAACGCCTCGACCGTGGCACGCACCACGCGGCCGGTCCCCAGCGACAGCGTCAAGGGCTCGCTGCGGTCGATGTAGCGCGACAGCCGCTCGGCGCCGGCCAGGGCGAGAAAGGCCAAGCCGTTGTCGTGCGGCGCCGGATCGGAGGGCACCACGTCGCAGAAGCTCAGGCCGAAACGCGTCACCAGGGCTTCCCCCATGGCCATGCAGCCGGCGAGCGGATGATCGATGTGGACCTTGACCAGTCCCTCCTGGCGCGCCAGGGCCAGCAGGCGCTGGACCCCGGGGCGCGACACGCCGAGCTGACCGGCGATCTCGTCCTGGGTACGTCCGCCCACATAGGAGAGCCAGGCGGCGCGGGCCGCCTGATCGAGCTTGAGGTCGTACTTGTCCATGGCGGGGTATTCTCGTCACTTGCCGTGGGGCCGATCATCGCAGTCGGCAAGAGCGGGCACAATACGCGGGGTCAGCGGTGGCGGGGCGAGGCCGGCGTGGCGCCGGGCAGACGCACGCGTGCCGCGAGCCCACCGAGCGCGGCGGTCTCGAGGTTCAGCGAGCCGCCGTAGAGGGTCATCAGGTCCTCGACGATCGCCAGGCCCAGCCCCGAACCGGAGCGATGTTCATCGAGCCGGGCGCCGCGGGCGAGTGCCGCCTCGCGCTGCGCGGCGCTCATTCCCGGCCCGTCGTCCTCGATCAGCAGGCAAACGCCGTCGTCCTCGGCGTGCACCCTCAGCCGTACCCGCCGCTCGGCCCAGCGCATGGCGTTGTCGAGCAGGTTGCCGACCAGCTCCTGCAGGTCCTGGGGGTCCATGCGCACGGTCAGCTCGGGATCGAGTTCGCGCTCGAGGGCGATGCCGCGACGCCCCGCCAGCCGTGCCAGACCGTCGACCACCGGGGCGATCGCCTCGCCGATCCGCACCCGCCCGGTGAGCGTCGAGCCGCCAGCCGCCGACGCCCGGGCGAGATGGTGACGCACGGCCTCGTCGATGCGTCCGAGCTCGTCGCGTACCTGGCGACGCTGGGCCTCGGGCAGCCGGTCGGCGACGGTCTTGAGCACGCTGACCGGCGTCTTGAGCGCGTGGGCCAGGTTGCCGGCGGCGCTGCGGCCGCGTTCGATCAGGCCGCGGTCACGCTCGAGGACCTCGTTCATCGCCTCGGCGAGCTCGCTGAGTTCGCCGGGCAGGCGCGTGTCGAGCCGCTCCCCGGCCCCCGACTCGACCCGCTCCAGGTCGGCGTGCAGGCGTCGCAGCGGCGCCAGCCCCCAGCGGATCTGCAACGCCAGGCCGCCGATCAGCAGCCCACCGAGGGTCAACAGCGACAGTCCCAGCAGCCATTCGAAGCGCGCCACCTCGGCGTCGAGTTCCTCGCGGGAGGCGGCGACGCTGACGTGCAGCCGCTGCGGGTGCCCGGGCAGGTGGACGTCGCGTTCGATCACCCGCAACGGTTCGCCGCGCGGACCGCTGATGTTGCGCACGCTGATGCCGTCGGCCATCGATACCGGCAGCCGCTGATCCCACAGCGAACGCGAGACCAGCGAGGTGCCCTGCCGGTCGGTGATCTGCCAGTACCAGCCCGAGAACACCCGCTGGAAGCGTGCGTCGCCCAGCGAGTGCGAGACCTGCAGGCGCTGCTCGGCGGGGTCGTAGTCGAGATCGGCCAGCACCACCTGCAACAGCGAGGAGAGTCGCTGGTCGAACGAGGCGGTGACCGATTCGCGGAAATTATAGGCCAGGCCCAGCCCGGCCAGTGGCAGGATCACCACCACCAGGCCCAGCGCAGCGGCGAGCAGTCGCTGGCCCAGCGACCAGCCGGCGGGGCGCGACGCCAAGGCGCGCAGGCGCGAGCCGGCGGTGGCCGTCACGCACCATCCTCGGGGGCGACCACCCGATAGCCCTGCCCGCGCAGGGTCTCGATGCGCTCGCTGCCCAGCTTGCGCCGCAGGCGGCTGATCTGGACGTCGATGACGTTGGAATCGGGTTCGTGGTCGCGGTCGTAGACGTGCTCGGCGAGTTCGCCACGGCTGACGATACGCGGGGCGGCGTGCATCAGGTAGGCCAGCAGCCGCGATTCCTGGGCGGTCAGGGTCACCGGCCGACCGGCCACGCTGATGCTGCCGGCGTGGGTGTCATAAGTGAGTTCGCCGAGGGTCAGCACCGGATGGGCGTGGCCGTGGCTGCGGCGTACCAGGGCACGCAGGCGGAACAGCACCTCGGCGGTCTCGAACGGTTTGGTGACATAGTCGTCGGCCCCGGCGGAGAACCCCGCCGCCTTGTCCGACCAGCGCTCGCGGGCGGTGAGCACCAGTACCGGCAGGTCGATGGCGTCGTCGCGCCACTGCGCCAGCCAGCGGGTGCCGTCGCCGTCCGGCAGCCCCAGGTCGAGCACCACGGCATCGTAACGCTCGGTGCGCACCAGAAAGTCGGCCTCACCGCCGCTCTCGGCGGTTTCGACCAGCAGCCCCGCGTCGCGCAGCGCCTCGCCGAGTGCCTCGGCCAGGGCCCGGTCGTCTTCTACCAGCAGTATCTTCATGATCGCGTCATCGTCGCTTCATCGCCTCGATATGGCTGCCTTGGCTATCGAGCAGTTCACCGGTCGCGGCATCGAATTCGAACCGCACCACCTGCCCCTGAGGGCCGATCATCTCGACATCGTAGCGAGGCGCCCCCTGGTCGTCACTCTCGAGCTCGACCTCGAGAATCTGTCCCGTGTAGCGCTGCTGCAGCCAGTCGAGCACACTGGGCAACGCTACCAGACGCCCCTGGCGGACCGCCTCGTGGAGCTGCCGCCAGTCGTCGTCGGCCGCCACGGACGCCGAGGCCGTGACCAGCACCATGGCCAGCAGCACGGCCCGACAGTAAGGAAAGCGATAGTGTGCGTTCATGGCGCCAGCCTGCCAAAGGCTGCATGAATGCACCATGAACTGGCGTGCTGGCTGTCGGCGGGACGCGCCCCGGATGAACGCACCATGAACGACTTCTTCAGGTCGCAGCAAGGTGGCACGGCGTAAAACGGATGTCGAGAACCCGGACCGCGCGTCCGTCGACCAAGGAGAAGCGCCATGAAATCACTGCGTCTGATGATGGTCCCCGTCGCCTTTTCCGGCAGCCTGTCCAGCCTGGCATTCGCCGACGAAGGCAGTTTCGCGCCCGGCGAGCTGGATTCGCTGCTCGCCCAGGCCGATCGCCACGGCATCGCCGCCTATCGCCAGATCGCCGTCGACGATCGTGACCGCCGCGAGGGCGAAGGCTGGCGCGACGCGGGCTGGCAGGTCGATGTCGACCGGCTGCTGCGCGACGGCTCGCTCGCCTCCCCGAACGACGCGGCCGCCGATGGCCTGCACTGGCGACTGTCCGGCGCCGAGGTCACCCGGGCGCTGAACGACGCGCAACACGACGACGTGCAACGATTCGCGTCCCTCGCTGTCGATGACACAGGCCATGTCGACATCGATGACGCCGCCACTCACGTCATCTGACCCGTTCGACGACTTTCCCGGTCACCGGAGTGAACCATGACTGATCATCACGAGACCCTGCATGCCCGCGCCCGCCGCGAGAACGCCGCCTGGCAGGCGGCACGCGACTGGCAGCAGCGTGCCCGCCAGGCGCGCCCCTCCACGTCGGGGGGCGGCGTGAAACTCTTCTTCACCTGGTTGCTGTTCGGCACCCTGATGCTCGTCGGCACCGTGCTGGGGCTGTTCTTCCTGCTGGTCGGCTGGCTGATGATGCCCCTGCTGCGCCATCGCATGAAGAAGCGCATCGACGCGCTGCGCGCCGAGCGCGCCCAGGACGTCGGCGGCAATGCCGGCGGAGCGCACGCCGCGTCGCCCCGCTCGGGAGCGGACGCGCGCCACGAGGTACTCGAGGGCGACTATCTGGACAAGGGCTGACCCACCCGGGCCGCGTGGCACCTACGCTTTGTCTGAAAAATGGCTGCGCTCGCCCATACGGCGTTAAAAATTGACTCAAAATGCTCATTTACGGCTTGTAAACTGCGCTTTTTCATCAATTTTTGTCTTGTCTGGCCATCGCTCGCCGACTTTTCAGACAGAGCTCAACCGCCGCGCGGCGCGTCGTCGGATCCGGGCTCGGGGCGCGTGCCGCCCTCTTCCCGGCTTGCCGGCGACGTTTCGTCACCGGGCGCCGCGTCGGCATCGAGTTCCGGATAGTGGCGGGCCAGCACCTCGCGCAACGCCTGCACTTCCTCGCTGAGGGCGGCCATCTGCTGATTGAGATGACGGACCATCTCGCGGTCAGCGCGGTGCTGGCGGGATTCGCGCTCGCCCTGATCGGCGACGAACAGCGAGCTGATGTAGGCCGCGAAGCTACCGAACAGCCCCACCCCGCAGACCATCAGCAGCACCGCCACCACGCGCCCCGGCGTCGTCACCGGGTAGTAGTCGCCGTAGCCCACGGTGGTCACCGTGACGACCGCCCACCACAGCGCCTCCTCGGCGGTATCGATCGGGCTGTCGGGATCGGGACTTTCCACCAGCAGCATGACCAGTGCGCTGAAGGCCACCAGCAACACCGTCAGGGTGGCCGCCGAGGCCAGTACACCCTTGGCCTTGTTGCGGAAGATCAGCCGCCAGATCAGCTCCAGGGACTTGAGCGCCCGCAACAGACGAATCAACTGCACCACGCGGAAGGCCTTGGCCCCCATCAGCCAGCCCGCGGGGATGCTGGCCAGCAGATCGATCCAGCCCCAGCGCATGTAGTGCCACTTGTTCTTCGCCGCCCGAAAACGCAGGCAGAAGTCGATGAAGAAGCACACGCAGACCATCAGGTCGATGTATTGCAGCAGACGCGACACTTCCGGCGACAGCGCGAAGAAGGTGTCGGCGATCAAGGCACCGAGCACGTAGAAGGACAGTACCAGGATGAAAAGCTGAAAGGGGGTGATGCGGTCTTCCATGGCACGATGCGGCGCGGTACGCGTCTCCGGCTGGGGGCGGGTCGAAGCGTGTCAGGATACGCGCGGGAAGACGCTCTGGCGAGCCCGAGGCCCCGCGAGGGCGTGACGCCGCGTCGCGGGGCGCTCGCCAGCCCCGCCGCAGCCGGGCATGGGCGGGCAGGCCCCGGGGATCACTCGAGGGCTTCGTAGGGCAGGCCCACGTAGTTCTCGGCGATGGTGGTGAGCCCGGCCCGGGAGCTGGTGTAGTAGTCGAGCTCGGCCTGCTGGATGCGCCGCGTGAAGTCTTCGTCGTCGGAGAACTTGTGCAGGTTGGAGGTCATCCACCAGGAAAAGCGTTCGGCCTTCCAGATACGCCGCAGGCAGACCTCGGAGTAGCGGGCGATCAGATCGTCCCGGCCGTCACGATAGACCCCGACCAGCAGGCGATAGAGCGTGTTGACGTCGCTGGCGGCCAGATTGAGGCCCTTGGCGCCGGTGGGCGGCACGATGTGCGCGGCGTCGCCGACCAGGAACAAGCGACCATGCTGCATCGGCTCGGCGACGAAGCTTCTCAGCGGCGCGATGCTCTTCTCCAGCGACTCGCCGGTCACCAGTTTCGCGGCGACGTCCTCCGGCAAGCGCGCCGCGAGTTCCTCCCAGAAACGCGCGTCCGACCAGTCCTCGACCTTCTCGTCGGCCCCGACCTGCACGTAATAGCGGCTGCGGGTCTTCGAACGCATGCTGCACAGCGCGAAACCACGGGCGTGACTGGCATAGATCAGTTCGTCGGAAACCGGCGGGGTGTCGGCGAGCAGCCCCAGCCAGCCGAACGGATAGACCCGTTCGAAGGTCTTGAGACGATCCTCGGGGATCGAGCGACGCGAGACCCCGTGATAGCCGTCGCAGCCGGCCACGTAGTCGCAGTCGAGGCGCAGCGTCTCACCGTTCTTCTCGAAGGTGACGTAGGGGTGGTCGGTCTCCAGGTCGTGGGGCTGGACGTCGTCGACTTCGTAGAGGGTCGTCGCGCCGGCCTCGCGACGCGCCGCCATCAGATCGCGGGTGACCTCGGTCTGGCCGTAGACCATGACGCGCTTGCCGCCGGTGAGTTCGGCGAGGTCGACACGCACGCGGCGGTTGTCGAAGGCCAGCTCGAAGCCGTCGTGGGGCAGCCCTTCGGCGTCCATGCGTTCATCGACGCCGGCTTCGCGCAGCAGGTCGACCATCCCCTGCTCGAGCACCCCGGCACGGATGCGGCTGAGCACGTACTCGCCGCTGCGTCGTTCGAGAATCACGTTGTCGATGCCCTGCCGGTGCAGCAGTTGGCCCAGCAGCAGGCCGGAGGGGCCGGCCCCGATGATCGCCACTTGTGTCTTCATGGTTATTGCCTCTTGGGTCCGGGCAGCAAGCCACCCGTCGTCACGGGAATCGATGAGTTGTATTTTTCATCGATTCCAGACGCCATTTAAGGCAAAATCGATAGACAGGGTTGGACATTTTCAAGAACCACCCCTGACTTTGGTCGACCTTCCAAACCCACGCCGGGGACGCGCATGCCAGAACGTCGCCAGGACCGCATCCCGGTCTTCCAGCTCTATGGCGAAACCGGCCACTGGCCGACACCGGACCTGCTGCACTGCGAGTCGATCGCCGCCCGCAGCCGCCTGCACGACTGGCATATCAAGCCCCACCGCCATGCCGACCTGCTGCATCTGCTGCACATCCGCAGCGGCCGGGTCCACCTGAGCCTGGAGGGTAACGAGCGCCATCTCGAAGGGCCGCTGGTGATCGTCGTCCCGGCGGTGACGATCCATGGATTCCACTTCTCGACCGACATCGACGGGCACATCATCAGCCTCGCCAAGCCGCTCGCCAGCCACCTCCACGAGCGTCTCACGGCACTCGGCGAGGTGTTGAACCGGCCGGCACACTACCCGCTCGCCGAGCAGCCCGAGGCGGTGACGATCGACACCCTGGTGGGGCAGGTCGAGCGCGAGTATCACCGCCCCGCGCCCGGCCGCGAACCGTTGCTGCACGCGCTGGTCCAGGCCCTGGCGGTGCAGATCGCGCGGCGCGCCGAACGTCGCCGGCCCCGCCGCGCACCGAGCCACGATCGCGGTCAGGCCCACCTCGAACACTTCCTGGCGCTGATCGACGACCACTACACCGAACAGCCCAGCATCGAGTCCCTCGCCGCCCGGATCGGCGTGACCAGCGCCCATCTCAATACCCTGTGCCGGCGCCTGGCCGGTCGCAGCGCCCTGCAGCTGCTGCACGAGCGACTGCTGCTCGAGGCCAAGCGCCAGCTCACCTACACCAACATGACCGTGGGTCAGATCGCCGATATGCTGGGCTTCTCCGAACCGGCCTATTTCACGCGCTTCTTCAAGCGCCTGAGCGGGCAATCGCCCAAGGCATTCCGGCTCTCGCGCTGACCCTGGGCCTTGTACGAGAGCCGCCTTCACTCACCGACTTTTCGTACCGACCCGGGAACGACGAACCCCCGCCGGGTGGCGGGGGTTCGGGTTCTCGCAAGGCGTGGTCGCCGCGTCTCAGAGCAGCTTGAGATGCTTGGCGTGATAGCGCAGGTGGTCATCGATGAAGGTGGCGATGAAGAAGTAGCTGTGGTCATAGCCCGGCTGACGACGCAGGGTCAGCGGGTGATCGTGCTTCTCGCACACCGCCTCGAGCCGTTCGGGCCGCAACTGCTCCTCGAGGAAGTTGTCGGCCTCGCCCTGGTCGATGAACAGCGGCTGGCGCGACACGCCCTTGGCGACCAGCTCGCAGGCATCGTACTGGGTCCACAGACCGTGGTCGTCGCCCAGATAGTTGGTGAAGGCCTTCTGCCCCCACGGCACCACGCTGGGATTGACCACCGGGGCGAAGGCCGATACCGAGGCGAAGCGGCCCGGCTGGCGCAGTGCCAGTACCAGCGCCCCGTGACCGCCCATCGAGTGCCCGCTGATCGCCTCGCGGCCGTTGACCGGGAAGTGCTGGCGCACCACCGACGGCAGCTCGTCGTTGACGTAGTCGTACATCCGGTAGTGCCGGGACCACGGTTCGCGCTTGGCGTTGACGTAGAAACCGGCCCCGGAGCCGAAGTCGTAGCTGTCGTGCTCGCCGGGCAGATCCAGCCCGCGCGGACTGGTGTCGGGGCAGACGATGGCCATGCCCAGCTCGGCGGCCAGCCGCTGGGCGCCGGCCTTCTGCATGAAGTTCTCGTCGGTGCAGGTCAGCCCCGACAGCCACCACAGCAGCGGCACCTTGCCCTCCTCCGCCTGCGGCGGCAGGTAGATGGCAAAGACCATTTCGCAGTCCAGCGAGCGGGCGTGATGCTTGTAACGCTTGAGCCAGCCGCCGAACGACTTGGTGGCGGAAACCAGCTCCAGCGTTTCGGACATGCTCATGCGTTCTCCTCGTGTCGTGAGTGGCGGGCTCAAGCGTCCGCCATGGCCATCAGTAATGCAGGACGGTACGAATGCTCTTGCCCTGATGCAGCAGTTCGAAGGCCTCGTTGATCTGCTCGAACGGCATGTCGTGGGTGACGAACTCGTCGATCTTGATCTTGCCGTTCATGTAGTCCTCGACATAGCCCGGCAACTGCGTACGGCCCTTGACCCCGCCGAACGCCGAGCCTTTCCAGACGCGCCCGGTGACCAGCTGGAAGGGCCGCGTCGAGATCTCCTCGCCGGCACCGGCGACGCCGATGATGATCGATTCGCCCCAGCCCTTGTGGCAGCACTCCAGCGCCGAGCGCATGACATTGACGTTGCCGATGCACTCGAAGGAGTAGTCGACGCCGCCGTCGGTCAGATCGACGATCACCTGCTGAATGGGGTCGCTGTAGTCCTTGGGATTGACGAACTCGGTGGCGCCGAACTGACGGGCCAGCTCGAACTTGTCCGGATTGACGTCGATGGCGATGATCCGCGAGGCCTTGGCCATCTGCGCGCCCTGAATGACCGCCAGACCGATCGCCCCCAGGCCGAACACCGCGACGGTCGAGCCCGGCTCGACGCTGGCGGTATTGAGCACCGCGCCGATGCCCGTGGTCACCCCGCAGCCGAGCAGGCAGATCTTGTCGAGCGGCGCCTCCTTGGAGACCTTGGCCAGCGAGACCTCGGGCAGCACGGTGTACTCGGAGAACGTCGAGCACCCCATGTAGTGGTGGATCGGCTTGCTGTCCAGCGAGAAACGCGAGGTACCGTCGGGCATCAACCCCTTGCCCTGGGTCGCGCGCACCGCGCTGCACAGGTTGGTCTTGCCGGACAGGCAGAACTTGCACTGGCCGCACTCGGCGGTATACAGCGGGATCACGTGATCGCCGGGCTGGAGACTGGTGACGCCCTCGCCGACTTCCTGGACGATCCCCGCCCCTTCGTGACCCAGAACCGACGGGAACAGCCCCTCGGGATCCTTGCCCGACAGGGTGTAGGCATCGGTGTGGCACACGCTGGTCGCAGCAATCTGGACCAGCACCTCGCCGGCCTTGGGTCCCTGGACGTCGATCTCGGCCAGCTCCAGCGGCTTGCCGGCTTCCCAGGCGATGGCGGCGCGTGATTTCATCGATCATTCTCCTCGTGAACGGTGGACGCCGGCCCCACAGCGTGGCGGGCGTGGCATCATGAACCTGTGTCACCAGTCTAGGCCCTCGGCGGGACACGATAAATGCCGTCGCCGTCACAAGATTATTGCCAGGGAGCAACAATGCAGCGCTGGGATCGTGTCGAAGCCTTCGTCGAAGTGGTTCGTCAGGGCGGCTTCTCAGCCGCCGCCCGCCAGCTCAGGGTCTCCACCTCCCACGTCAGTCGCCTGGTCGGCCAGCTCGAGAACCAGCTGGGTACACCGTTGCTCTATCGCACCACCCGCCGCTCGAGCCTGACCGACGCCGGGGCGCTCTACTACGAGCATTGTCGCCATCTGCTCGACGGCTTCCGCGAGGCCGAAACCGCCCTCAACGACTTCCAGGCGCGACCCAAGGGCACCCTGCGACTGACCTGTGCGACGACCTTCGGCGAGCGCTACATCGCCCCGCTGGTCAACGACTTCCGGTGCCGCCACCCGCAACTCGCGGTGCACATGCACTTCACCAATCGTCAGGTGGATCTCGTCGACGAAGGCTTCGATCTGGCGATCCGCATGGGCGTGCTCAAGGATTCCAGCCTGATCGCCCGGCGCCTGTGCGAGCGGCGCGAGTACGTGGTGGGCTCCCGCGACTACTTCCAGCAGGTCTCGCGCCCCCATAGCCTGGCCGAGCTGGCCAGTCACGAGTGCCTGCTCGGCTCGCGGGACAGCTGGCTGTTCGCCGTCGACGGCCAGCGCCGGGAGGTACGGGTCAGCGGGCGCTGGCAGGCCAATTCCGGCCCGGCACTGCTCGACGCCGCCCTCAAGGGACTGGGGCTGGCCCAGTTGCCCGACTACTACGTGACCCCTCACCTGGCCGCGGGCGAGTTGATCTCGGTGCTCGACCATTACCAGTTCACCGACACCGCGGTATGGGCCGTCTACCCCCGCCACCGCCAGTTGTCCGCCAAGGTCCGTCAGTTCGTCGATCACCTGGTGACACACCTGCCGGCCGCGCTCTGACGCCTCACGATTTCACGGCCGAGGCACTCACTCCGTTGGGCGGGCGCATCGCCGCATTGTCGTTCTCGAGGAAGATCGGCCGCACGCTGTCGTTGAGATAGCAGGCGTCGAACTCGGCGACCTGAGCCAGGGCCTGCGGGTCGGGCAGCGTGACCTTGTGGCGCTCGCGCAGCACCAGCCCCTCCTCGCGGAAGGCCGAAAAGGTCCGGCTGACATGCACGGCGCTCAGCCCCAGGGTGTCGGCCAGTTGCTCCTGCGACAGCGGCAGGCGGAACTTGCCCTCGCCGGCGGCACCGGTCTGGTCGAGGCGAACGTACATCTCGTAGAGAAAGTGAGCGAGTTTCTGATGGGCGGTGCGCCGCGCCAGGTTGACCAGCCGCTCGGTGAGCAGCGACTGCTGACGACTCGAGATCGCGAACAGCACGGCGGTCAGGGTGGTCGACTGGCGAAAGATATCCAGCAGGCGGCGATGGGGGAAATGACAGATCACCCCGTCGTCGATCATCGACACCCCCGCCAGTCGCTGGGAAAAGGCGAATTCGCGCAGGCCAATGATATCCCCGGGCAGGAAGACCTCGAGGATCTGGCGGCTGCCGTCGCCCAGGTTGCGATAGGAATAGGCCCAGCCACGGCTCACCGTGCAGAATTCGCTGGCGTGGTCGTTCTCCTTCCACAGGACATCCCCCGACTTGACGTCCTGGGGGCTGTCCTCGAGTTCGCAGAGCAATGCCTTGTCGTCGTCGGACAGGGCGCAGTAGTGGCTGAAATGGCGAATGATACAGCTATCGTTACGGTTCACGTCGGTACGCTCTCCCGGTTATCCAGCGCATGCAGCGTCTTCTTCTTCGTTGGTTCCATGACGGACAACGCTTTTCGCCGCAACACGAAAACGCCCCATGGTGGCCTGTCCCGGCAAAAACGCCGATAACTCAAGTTAATACAGCGCCACCCTCTGCTCGAAGAAGGGCTCCGCGTCGGTGCATTGATCACTCTTTTACTAGCAGTACACGGGCAGGATACGCAAGCGGACCGGAAAGCGGGAGGGGGGGGAAGAGGAGAGCGTCCGGCGCGGGCGTGCCGGACGCCGGACGCCGGAAACGTCAGCACTCGATGGCGTTGACCGCCAGGCCACCGCGCGAGGTCTCCTTGTACTTGTCCTGCATGTCGGCCCCGGTGTCGCGCATGGTGCGAATCGCCTTGTCCAGCGACACGAAATGATCGCCGTCACCGCGCAACGCCATCTGGGCGGCGTTGATCGCCTTGACCGAGGCGATGGCGTTACGCTCGATGCAGGGCACCTGAACCAGGCCGCCGATCGGGTCGCAGGTCAGCCCCAGGTTGTGTTCGAGGCCGATCTCGGCGGCGTTCTCGACCTGGGCGGGCGTGCCGCCCATCACCTCGGCGAGCCCGGCGGCGGCCATCGCGCAGGCCGAGCCGACCTCGCCCTGACAGCCCACCTCGGCACCGGAGATCGAGGCGTTCTTCTTGCACAGGATGCCCACCGCGCCGGCGGCGAGCAGGAAATCGACCACGTCGCGTTCGCAGGCGCCGGCCTTGAACTTCATGTAGTAGTGAAGCACCGCCGGGATGATCCCCGCCGCACCATTGGTGGGCGCGGTCACCATGCGGCCGCCGGCGGCGTTCTCTTCATTGACCGCCAGGGCGAAGACGTTGACCCAGTCCATCGCCGAGAAGGTCGAGACGATCAGCCCAGGATCGTCCTCGGCGGCCAGCAACCGCTCGTGCAGCCGCTTGGCCCGGCGCTTGACGTCGAGCCCGCCGGGCAGCACGCCCTCGTGGTGCAGGCCGTTGTCGACACACTCCTGCATCGCTTCCCAGATCCGCCACAGACCGGCACGGATCTCGGCCTCGTCGCGCCAGGCCTTTTCGTTGGCCAGCATCAGTTCGCTGATGCGCAGGCCGTGCAGGCGGCACAGCGCCAGCAATTCACCGGCACTGTTGAAGTCATAGGGCAGCGCGGTGTGATCGACGTCCAGTTCGCCGGCCTGGGCCTGGCGTTCGTCGATGACGAAACCGCCGCCCACCGAATAGTAGGTGTTGCGATAGAGCTCGTCGCTGTGGCCGTGGGCGATCAGGCGCATGGCGTTGGGATGGTGCGGCAGGTTGTCGTCGAGCAACTGCATGTCGCGGGCCCAGACGAAGGGGATCGCCAGCCGGCCGTCCAGCAGCAGGGTCTGGGCCTCCAGCAGCTCTTCGATGCACGGCGCGATGATCGCCGGATCGATGGCGTCCGGCCGCTCGCCCATCAGCCCCATGATCACCGCGCGGTCGGTGCCATGACCGATGCCGGTGGCCGACAGCGAGCCGAACAGTTGAACCTCGATCCGCGCGACCCGTTCGAGCAGGTCCTGTTCGCGCAGCGACTCGATGAAGGTGCAGGCCGCCCGCATCGGGCCGACGGTGTGCGAACTCGACGGACCGACACCGATCTTGAACAGGTCGAACACACTGATGGCCACGCTGCCTCCTCCGTCGTCTCGACGTCTTCTTGTATGAGAATCACTAAACCCGCCAGTCACCAGGCGGGATTGACTCTAGACTGCGCGCCCTTTATACGAGGAACAACCCAGAATAACTGGCTTTCCCTTTAGAATAGCTAAACCATGAGCCGAACACTCAACGCCCAGACCCACGCCTGGCTGAAGGTCTTCGCCGTCAGCGCCCGCCACCTCTCGTTCACCCGCGCCGCGGAGGAACTGCACGTGACCACCGGCGCCGTCAGTCAGCAGATCAAGCAGCTCGAGGAGCGCCTGGGCTTCAAGCTGTTCCGCCGCCTGCCCCGGCGACTCGAACTCACCGACGAAGGGCGGCGCCTGGCCGGCGTGGTCGACGAGGCCTATCAGTCGGTAGGCCAGGAGGTGCGCCGCCTGCGCTCGGGGGTGATGAGCGGTGTACTGCGCCTGCGCAGCGTGCCGTCGTTCCTCGCCAAGTGGCTGATGCCGCGACTGCCGCGGCTGCAGGCACGCTTTCCCGACATCGAACTGCACGTCACCGCCGAGGACAGCAACCTGTCGCTGCGTGACGGCGACTTCGACCTAGCCCTCGACCTCAACGACGGCCATTACCCGGGGCTGGCGATCACGCCATTGATGGACGAGGTGATCTTCCCGGTCTGCGCCCCCGGCCTGATGCGCGGCCGTCCGCCTCTGAGACGCCCCGAGGATCTCGCCTGGTATCCGCTGCTGCACGACGTCACCGCCTGGCGCGGCAGCCACGACTATGCCGAATGGGAGCACTACCTCACCGCCATCGACGCCCCGCACGTCAACGTGAGACGCGGCTACACCTTCAACCGCAACCAGTTGACCATGGAGGCGGCCATCGACGGCATGGGCGTGGCCATCGCCCGCCGCACCCTGATCACCACCGAGCTGCAGACCGGGCGACTGGTCGCCCCCTTCGCGCAGCGGGTGGCCACCGACAAGCACTACGGCATCGTGCACGCCCCCGGGGCGCTCGACGACCGCCGCATCCGTGCCGTGCACGACTGGCTGGTCGAGGAGGCCCGGCGCCAGCCCGGGCAGGATTGAGCACGCGTCAATAGTTGGCAGGCTAACATTTGAGTATAATAAAACCTTAAGAAACGCCGTTTGCCAACTTCCAGCGGGACTCATCGCAATGACTGCACCCTCCCAAGCGCCGACACGGCGCATGGATTTCCAAGCCGCCTGCCTGCGCGCCCTGCTCTACTCACTGGCCACCGCCGCGCAGCTGCTGGCCGTCCAGTGGTACAGCGCGACGCATCACGGCATCGCGTTCAGCGAAGACGGTCTGACCGAGCACCTGCAGTCGCTGCTGTTGGCGGCCGGCGTCCTGCTGCTGGCCACCCAGGCGCCCAAGGGCCGCCCCTATTGCCACGTGGCCAGACTGCTGCTGGGCTTTCTGCTCGCCTCGTCGATCCGCGAACAGGATGCCTTTCTCGACACCCACGTCGCCGACGGTGCCTGGCAAGTGATGGTGGCACTGGTGGTGATTGCCGCGCTCGGCGATACCTGGCGCCACCGGCGGCGCTTTCTCGCCGAATTCCAGGGCTACGCCGACAGCTTCGCCTTCGGGCTGTTTGCCGGCGGCTTCCTGTGCACCTATGTCTTTTCGCGCCTGTTCGGCAGCGAGCGCTTCTGGCAGGCGGTGCTGCAGGATCACTATCTGCGGCTGTTCAAGACGGCGGCCGAGGAAGTCACCGAGACGTTCGGCTATACGCTGATCCTGTTCGCCGTCGTCGAACTGCTGCTGCTGGCCCGCCGCCTGAGACGACGGCGAGCCGACGAACGCCCATGAAAAAGCGCCCGCGAGGAAAACCTCGCGGGCGCCTTTGAACGACGCGCCTGGCGGCGTCGGCGGGCAGCGGCTTACTCGTCGAGGAACGAGCGCAGCGGCTCCGAGCGACTCGGGTGGCGCAGCTTGCGCAATGCCTTGGCTTCGATCTGACGAATGCGCTCACGGGTGACGTCGAACTGCTTGCCGACCTCCTCGAGGGTGTGGTCGGTGTTCATGTCGATGCCGAAGCGCATGCGCAGCACCTTGGCCTCGCGCGCGGTGAGCCCGCCGAGCACGTTGCGGGTGGCCTCGATCAGGCCCTCGCCGGTGGCCGAGTCGATCGGCAGCAGCATGGTGCCGTCCTCGATGAAGTCGCCGAGGTGCGAGTCGTCGTCATCGCCGATGGGCGTCTCCATGGAGATCGGCTCCTTGGCGATCTTGAGCACCTTGCGCACCTTGTCCTCGGGCATCTCGAGACGCTCGCCGAGCTCTTCCGGCGTCGGCTCGCGGCCCATCTCCTGGAGCATCTGCCGCGAGACACGGTTGAGCTTGTTGATGGTCTCGATCATGTGCACCGGGATGCGGATGGTCCGCGCCTGGTCGGCGATCGAGCGAGTGATCGCCTGGCGGATCCACCAGGTGGCGTAGGTCGAGAACTTGTAGCCACGCCGGTACTCGAACTTGTCCACCGCCTTCATCAGGCCGATGTTGCCCTCCTGGATCAGATCCAGGAACTGCAGGCCGCGGTTGGTGTACTTCTTGGCGATGGAGATCACCAGACGCAGGTTGGCCTCGACCATCTCCTTCTTGGCCCGCCGCGCCTTGGCCTCGCCGATCGACAGCCGGCGGTTGACCTCCTTGATCTCGCCCACCGGCAGCTGGATCAGCTCCTCCTCGAAGGCGATCTTGCGCTGGGCACGCTGGACGTCGCCGCGGAACGGCTCGAGGCGATCGGCGTACTTGGGGTTGTCGGCCAGGAAGCGATCCATCCATTCGGGATCGGACTCGCTGCCCGGGAACGTCTTGATGAAGGTCTTGCGCGGCACCTTGCCACGCTTGACGAACACCTGAAGGATCGACTTCTCCTGGTCGCGGACCTGCTCGACGCTGATCCGCACCTGACCGACCAGGCGCTCGAAGTGCTTGGGAACCAGCTTGATCGGCGAGAACAACTCGGCCAGACGCGCCTGCTCGGCATTCGCCTCGGCCGAGCCCAGGCCATGCTTGGCGATCAACGCCTTGACCAGCTCGTTCTGCTCGCGGATCTGCTCGAAGCGCGCCCGCGCCTCCTCGGGATCCGGGCCACCCTCGTTGGAGGAGCTGTCGTCTTCCTCGTCGTCGTCGCTGTCGTCGTCGGACGCCTCGTCACCATCGTCGAGCTCGGCCGCCGGCTCCTCCTCGGGAACCTCGGCCTCGGCCACGCCGGGAATCCCCTCGTCGGGGTCGATGAAACCGGAGAACAGATCGGACAGGCGGCCGGGCGCCTCCTCGTCCTGGGCGGTATCGTAGGCCTCGAGGATCGAGTCCACGGCGCCGGGCAGATAGGCCAGCGCGGACATCACCTCGCGGGTGCCTTCCTCGATACGCTTGGCGATCTCGATCTCGCCCTCGCGGGTCAGCAGTTCGACGCTCCCCATCTCGCGCATGTACATGCGCACCGGGTCGGTGGTACGACCGACGTCGCTTTCCACCGCCGCCAGCGCAGCCACCGCCTCTTCGGCGGCCGACTCGTCGGCGGACTGGTCCGACATCATCAAGGTGTCTTCATCAGGGGCTTCCTCAACGACATTGATACCCATGTCGTTGATCATGCCAATGATGTCTTCCACTTGATCCGGGTCGGCGATATCCTCGGGGAGATGGTCGTTGACCTCGGCATAGGTCAGGAAGCCCTGTTCCTTGCCGCGCGCGATCAACTCCTTCAGACGTGACTGCTGTGCATTTCCAGCCATAGAAACCCTATATCGACGAAGAAGAATGAAGCACCTGAACGAAAAGGCGGTGAGAATCTGACTAAGCCCACTAGTATAGCGGATTTGGTCGACAACCCGCCACTCGTTGTATTTGCGCCGCCATCCAGGTGTGTTAGCTTGTTGGGTTACGCTTTCGTTTGCTTATCCCTTAGATGGGGAGGTTAGGCGATAATTCAACCCTTTGCCCAAATTCCCGCCGGCTCGGG
Source organism: Modicisalibacter coralii (assembly GCF_004117855.1). Taxonomy (GTDB): domain Bacteria; phylum Pseudomonadota; class Gammaproteobacteria; order Pseudomonadales; family Halomonadaceae; genus Modicisalibacter; species Modicisalibacter coralii. The sequence continues at coordinate 55,134 of NZ_QWBW01000020.1, read as the reverse complement.
ATGCTGGCAGCGGGTCTAGCGCTTGTCCGCGAGGAACAGCGCCGTCAGCCGTTGACGCTCCTCCTGCGAAAGCCGCTCGCCACTCGCCTGCCTGGCCAGCAGGGCGTCGATCTCCTCCTGGGGCGACTGCCGCTGGCGGCGAAAGTGCTCGATCAGACCATCCAGCTCGGCGGCTCGCGCCGAACGCGGGATCAGCAGTTCGCGCCGTGCCAAGGCCTCGAGACGCTGCCCCTCCGGAGTGCCGTGGAAATGCGCCAGCAATACCTGCGGGCTGCGGTAGCGCCCGGCGCGCAACAGCCGGACCACATCGCGACACAACCCCGCATCGCCATCCTCACTATCGGCACACCAGTCGAAATCTTCAGGTAGCCGCTCGGCCAGCCCCGGCTCGTGCACCAGCAGTTGCAGGGCACGCGCCATCAGCGACAGCGCCCCTCGGGAGCGCCGCGGCGCGGCCTCGCCCGGCGCGCCTCCGGCATCGACCGGCGGCATCTCGTCGCCGGCCGGCGCCACCGGCTCGTCCCGACTGCCATCATCCAGCAGCGCCGCAAACCGGCCCTGATCGATGCCGGTACGCGTCGCCAGCTCGCCGAGCAGCAGCGACTTGAGCACTCCTTCCGGCAGGCGCTTCAAGGCTTGGAGCACGCTGCTGGCAAAGCGTTCCCGGTCCTCGACGCGCCGCAGATCCCGCCCCTCGGCAGCCTGCTCGAAGAGAAACTCGGACAGCGGGCTGGCGCAGGTCACCCGGTCGCGGAACGCCTCGGTGCCCTCGCGCCGAACCAGGCTGTCGGGGTCCTCGCCCTCGGGCAGGAACAGGAACCGCACCTGACGACCGTCGATCATCTGCGGCAGGACCGCTTCCAGGGCCCGACGCGCGGCCTGGCGCCCGGCGTTGTCGCCGTCGAAGCAGAACACCACCTCGCCGACCAGCCGGAACAGCCGATTGACGTGCTCCTCGGTCACCGAGGTGCCGAGGGTCGCCACCGCATTGCGGATCCCGAACTGCGCCAGCGCCACCACGTCCATGTAGCCTTCGACCACCACCAGCCGCTCGAGCCGGCGGTCGGCCTGGCGCGCCTCGTGGAGCCCGTAGAGTTCGCGCCCCTTGTGGAACACCGGCGTTTCGGGCGAATTGAGGTACTTGGGCTTGGCATCGCCCAGCACGCGACCGCCGAAGCCCAGGGTGCGCCCCTTCCAGTCGCGGATCGGAAACATCACCCGGTCGCGGAAGCGATCGTAGACGCGCCCGCTGTCCTCGCGACTCACCAGCAGTCCGTACTCGACCTGCACCGCGTCGCTCACGCCCTGCTCGTTGAGGTGGCGCTTGAGCGCCTCCCAGGCATCCGGCGCATAGCCGATCGCGAAGTCGCGGATCACCTCCGGCGACAAGCCGCGGCGCTCGAGGTACTCGCGGCCGGCGCGACCTTCGCCCATCGACAGGCGCTCGCGAAAGAAGCGCGTCGACAGCTCGAGCAGGTTGTCCGCCTCGCGGCGCTTGCGCTCGCGGGCCTGGGCCTGCGGGTCGTCGGCGCCTTCGCGCGGCACCTCCATGCCCAGCCGCGAGGCGAGCTGCTCGACCGCCTCGGGGAAGCGCAGGTTGTCGTACTCCATCAGAAAGCGCAGCGCGTTGCCGTGGGCACCACACCCGAAGCAGTGATAGAACTGCTTGTCCTGGCTGACGGTGAACGAGGGCGACTTCTCCTGATGGAAGGGGCAGAGCCCGGCGTGATTGCGCCCGGCCTTCTTCAGCTGCACCCGCTCGCCGACCACGTCGACCACGTCGACGCGCGAGAGCAGGTCATCGATGAAGCGCTGGGGGATCTGCCCGACCATGCACGCACTCTCGAAAGCAGCCAATGGCGACGGCCCGGACGCCTGGCGCCCGGCCCGCCGGCCACAAAAACAAACGGCCACCGGAGTGGCGGCCGCTTGGCGTCCCTCTGAGGCAGAAACTGCCCCAAGTACGGATCAATACAACCGTTCGAAGCGCTTGCGCTCACGCTGCAGTTTCTTGGCGTGACGCTTCACGGCCGCGGCTGCCTTGCGCTTGCGAACTGCGGTCGGCTTTTCATAGCTCTCGCGACGACGCACTTCGGACAGAACGCCGGCTTTTTCGCAGGAACGCTTGAAGCGACGCAGGGCTACGTCGAACGGCTCGTTATCACGTACTTTGACAGAAGGCATTAAGCACTCACCTACCTTGGAATCATGAGTTCGGTTTGAACGCACGCCCCGATGCGACCCCGATGAGATCACTCCCCGCGCTTCTCGAGAAGCGGGCCCAAGACGGCTGAAGGGGGAGCTGATTCGGGTATCGGGCGCACGACCCAGTCTTGCAGAGTCAGGTATTCTAGTGCCGGATGACGAGCTTTGCAAACCATCGCCGCACGCTCTGCCGGATACGCCGCGAAACGCGTAGAATGGCGCCCTCACCCAGCACCGACGAGCCGAACCATGCGCGTATTGGGGATCGAAACCTCCTGCGACGAAACCGGTGTCGCCCTCTACGACACCGAACACGGCCTGCTGGCCGATGCCCTGTATAGCCAGGTCGCCATGCATGCCGACTTCGGCGGCGTGGTCCCCGAACTGGCCTCCCGCGATCACACCCGCAAGCTGTTGCCGCTGATCCAGGAGGTGCTCGACGACGCCGGCCTCGGCCGCGCCGATCTCGACGGTATCGCCTACACCGCCGGCCCCGGCCTGGTCGGGGCGCTGATGGTCGGTGCCGCGACGGCCCACGGCATGGCCCGGGCGCTGGGCATCCCGGTACTCGGCGTGCACCACATGGAAGGTCATCTACTGGCGCCGATGCTCGAGGACGCGCCGCCGGCCTTTCCCTTCGTCGCGCTGCTGGTCTCCGGCGGGCACACCCAGTTGGTGGCGGTCGGCGGGCTGGGCGACTACCGCCTGCTCGGCGAGTCGGTCGACGACGCCGCCGGCGAAGCCTTCGACAAGACCGCCAAGCTGCTCGGCCTGCCCTACCCCGGCGGCCCCCAGGTCGCCAGGCTGGCCGAGTCCGGCGACCCGTCGCGCTTTCGCTTCCCCCGGCCGATGACCGACCGCCCGGGGCTCGACTTCAGCTTCTCGGGGCTCAAGACCCACACCCTTACCACCGTCAACGCCCTGCGCGAGGCCGGGACCCTCGATGACGCCGGGCGCGCCGACATCGCTCGCGCCTTCGAGGACGCGGTGATCGACACCCTGGCGATCAAGTGCCGCCGGGCGCTGGACGAGACGGGGCTCGAGCGGCTGGTGGTGGCCGGTGGCGTGAGCGCCAACGTGCGCCTGCGCGAGCGTCTCGACGGCGAACTGGCCAAGCGCCGCGCCCGGGCCTACTACCCCCGGGGGCGCTTCTGCACGGACAACGGGGCGATGATCGCTTACGTAGGGGCCCAGCGTCTGCTGGCCGGCGAACGCGACGCCGACGCCATGCTCGCCACGCCCCGCTGGCCACTGGCCGAGCTGAAAGCACCCGCCACCGCGTCATGACGGGGCGATGATCGCGCTCTTCACGCGACAGCGCCCAGCGCCTGCTGGCCGGCGAACGCGACGCCGACGCCATGCTCGCCACGCCCCGCTGGCCACTGGCCGAGCTGAGAGCACCCGCCACCGCGTCATGACGGGGCGATGATCGCGCTCTTCACGCGACAGCGCCCAGCGCCTGCTGGCCGGCGAACGCGACGCCGACGCCATGCTCGCCACGCCCCGCTGGCCACTGGCCGAGCTCACGCCGCCCGCCGCCTGAGAACTCATTCCCAAGCTTCCCGCGATGGGGCGCCGCCGGGGGCTTCCGGCTTATAACCCCGGCTCGCCACCGCCGCGCAGGCGACGGATGTTCCAGGCATGACGCACCAGCACCAGCACCGCGAAGACGCTGACCACCACGGCATAGTCCGGGGCCAGCCAGAGGCTCGCCAGCGGGGCCGCCAGGGCGCTGGACAGCGAGGCCACCGCGGCGGTGCGCACCCGCCAGGCGAGCAGCGCCCAGCAGCAGGCGCACAGCAAGGCCACCCACGGGGTCAGCACCAGCAACACGCCGAAGGCGCTGGCCACCGCCTTGCCGCCACGAAAGCCGTGCCAGAGCGGATAACTGTGACCCAGCAGCACCCCCAGCCCCACCAGCCCCTGGCCCCAGGGCGGCAGCTCGACGGCCTTGGCCAGCCACAGCACGGGCATGCCCTTGGTGGCATCGACGCACAGCGTCGCCAGCGCCAGACGCGTCCCGTGAAGGCGCAACACGTTGGAGAAGCCGGGATTGCGCGAGCCGTGGCGGCGCGGATCCTCGGCCCCGGCGGCGCGGCACACCCATACCGCGCCCAGCAGCCCGCCGCACAGATAGCCGAACGCCATCAGCACGGCGGTAGCGGGGACGAAGGATTCAGGCATGGCGACATCCGCAAAAACGCAGGGGCAACCCGGGATTCTGCCAGTTTGCTGCATTACAATCGAAGGTTTGCACACCGCTGAAGGAGACATCGTGGATCGCGTGCTGATCGAAGGACTGACGGTGGAGACGGTGATCGGCGCCTATGCCTGGGAGCGCACCATCCGTCAGACGCTCGAACTCGACCTGGAACTGGCCACCGACATCCGTCCCGCCGCGGCCGGCGACGAGCTTGCCCGGACGCTCGATTACGCGGCCATCAGCGAGCGCATCCTGGCGTTCGCCGCGGCCAGCGACTTCGCGCTGGTCGAGACCTTCGCCGAACGCCTGGCGACACTGCTGCGCGAGGAGTTCGCCATCGCCTGGCTGCGCCTCACGGTGCGCAAGCCCGGCGCCGTGGCCCAGGCACGCGCGGTGGGCGTGAGCATCGAGCGAGGAGCGGTCTAGATGGTTCGCGTGGTCGTCAGCATCGGCAGCAACATCGAGCGCACCCATCACGTGCGTCGCTGCCTGGACGCCCTGGCCGCCGATTTCGCCGACCTGCGCGTGTCGCGCGTGTTCGAGAGCGAGCCGGTGGGTTTCGAGGACGGTCGCAACTTCTACAACCTGGTCGCGGCCTTCTCCAGCGACGCCTCGGTGGGCGAGTTGCAGGCCTGGTGCAAGCGTCTCGAGTTCGCCCACGGGCGACGCCCGGACAGCCCCAAGTTCAGCCCCCGGCGGCTCGACGTCGACCTGCTGACGGTCGGCGAGCAGCGCGGTCTCATCGACGGCGTCGAACTGCCACGCGCCGAGATCACCGCCAACGCCTTCGTCCTCCAGCCGCTCGCCGAACTGCTGCCGGACGCACTCCATCCGTCCAGCGGCGAACGCTATGCCGATCTCTGGGCACGCTTCACGGTGGACGACCAGCGGCTCTGGCCGGTGACATTCACCTGGCGGGGCCAACGCATTTCCGCGCCGGATTGAGCCGACAAGCGAGAGGAGCCCGACGATGCAACGTCTACTGATCAGCGCCTGCCTGCTCGGCGAGCCGGTTCGCTTCGACGGCGGCCACAAGCGACTGGCCCGCGAGCGCCTCGAGACCTGGCGACGCGAGGGACGCTGCCTCGTCGTCTGCCCCGAATGTCTGGGCGGCCTGCCGGTACCGCGCCCCGCCGCCGAGATCGTCGGCGGCGATGGCCGCGACGTGCTGACCGGCGATGCCCAGGTGGTCGACGACCGGGGAAGGCGCTACGACACGGCCTTCGTCGATGGTGCCCACAAGGCACTGCAGCAGGCACAACAGGCCGGCGTGAGACTCGCCCTGCTCAAGGCGAACAGCCCCAGTTGTGGCAGCGGGACGATTCACGATGGGCAATTCTCGGGTGGGAAGCGCGCCGGTGACGGCGTCTTTGCCAGCCTGTGCCGTCAGGCCGGCATCGAGGTCTTCGACGAGACGCGCTTCGACGCCCTGGCCGAGCGGCTCGCCGAATTGGAGGCCGGTGGCGGTTAACCTTCGCTCGCTTCCAGCGCCCCGGCGATCGCGCCCTGGCGCCGCCGGGCAAGCTCCGCGCCCAGTTCGCCGCCACGCAAGCCCTCGTCGAGCAGTGCCCGCGGCGACACCGCCGCCGCCGCCCGCCAGGCCCGTTCGGCGCACGCGGCCAGCGCGGCGTTCTCGCGCTCGAGCAGCGCCAGCAGCGGCGCGACCCGCTCGCTGCGCCGCCAGGCGTCGATGCCGTCGAACCAGCTGCGCAGCCGCTCGGCCGTCAGTGCCGAGGGCGTCGCCGCCGCCCGCCACAGCCGTCGGGTCAGCGCCACCTGACGGGCCAGGTCCGTGTAGGCATTGGGTACCTTGAGCCGCGCCTGCAACGCTTCCCGCTCGCCGTCGTCGAGGTGCTCGCAGAGCCGCGCCCAGCGCCACTGCGCCGGCATGCCGGCCTCGGTGTCCGGCAGACGGTCGAGCCGCGCCAGCGCCGTCTCGAGATCGGCGCACAGCTCGGGCATCAGCACCATCAGCGCGCCGCACGCGTCGAGACATGCGAAATAGGCCTGCGGACAGGGTTCGCCGAGGGCCTTCTCGGTCTCGGTCCAGACCCGCTCGGCGACCAGGTGGGCGAGCTCGCCGCTCTCGGCCAGCCGGCGCATCAGCGCCTGGGTCTCGTCGGCGACCTGGAACCCCAGCCCCCGATAGCGCGCCAGGAAGCGCGCCGTGCGCAGCACGCGCAGCGGGTCCTCGACGAAGGCCGGTGAAACGTGACGCAGCCGCCGTGCCTCGAGATCGTCGCGGCCGTGGAAGGGGTCGATCAGCGCCCCCTCCGGCGACTCGGCCATGGCATTGATGGTCAGGTCGCGCCGCTCGAGATCCTCCTCGAGGGTCACCGAGGGATCGGCATGCACCACGAAGCCGGTGTAGCCATGGCCCTGCTTGCGCTCGGTGCGCGCCAGGGCGTACTCCTCGTGGGTCTCGGGGTGCAGGAACACCGGGAAGTCGCGCCCCACCGGCTTGAAGCCGCGCCGCGTCATCGCCTCGGGCGTGGCGCCGACCACCACCCAGTCCTGGTCGACCACCGGCCAGCCGAGCCGGGCATCGCGCACGGCGCCACCGACCCGGTAGACCTCGAGCCCCGCGAGACGCCGGTCGCGACTCATCGCTCGACCCGATGCGGGTGGCGGTGCTCCCATTCGGTGAAGCCGCCATCCAGGCTGTAGACCCGCTCGAAGCCCTGGCCGGCGAGCCAGGCGGCGGCCTGCTGGCTGGAGTGACCGTGATAGCAGACCACCACCAGCGGCGTATCGTGGGCGGTCTCGTCGATCAATTCGCCGACGGTGGCGTTGTCGACGTGACGACTACCGGGGATGTGCCCCCGCGAGAAGCTCAACGGGTCGCGGATGTCGATCACGGTCGGCGCGGCACCCGGCGATGCGTCGCCCGGCGAAACGTCGCCCGGCGAGACCTCGCCGTCCAGCCAGCTTTCCAGGGCGAGGTGATCGAGGTGTTCGAAGGCGGGTTGCGGCATGGGGCCTCCTGAGGCATGGGCGGTAGTCGGGCGCTGGCGCCACTTAAAACGCCTTTAACAACCGGCGAAATGGGCTTTTCCGGCGGCAGGGCGTCGCAGGGCGCTGTAAACCCCTCCCTGGGCACTACCTTTGCCATCCATGGCAAAGGACCCTCGCTTTGCCCTGCCCCCGGCGCCCATAGTCAGAGGGTTTAGAAATGAGTTCTTACTTGAGATGGCTCGGCTCGCTGATCCGCGCGCCGCTGTCCAGGTCGAGGGCGGTGAGGCTGCCGCCCCAGACGCACCCGGTATCCAGCGCCTCGGCACGAACCGCGGCGCCGGGCGTGCGTCCTTCCAGGGCCGCCCAGTGGCCGAACAGGATACGGGGATCATCGTCGCGCGCATAGGTGAACCAGGGCGCGAAGCCGGCCGGCGCCGAGTCCAGCCCCTCCTTGGCGGCGAAGTCCAGGGTGCCGTCGGCGGCGATGAAGCGCATCCGCGTGAAGACGTTGACGATCGCCCGCAGGCGGTCGATACCGGCAAGATCGTCGCGCCAGCACGCCGGCTCGTTGCCGTACAGGCGCTCGAGAAATTCGCCGGCACGTTCGCCGCCCAGCCTGGCCTCGACCTCGCCGGCCAGGTCGCGGGCCTGATCGAGACGCCACCGGGGCAACAGCCCGGCGTGGGTCATCAGCGTCCGGCGAGGGGAATCGCTGCCGTCGTCGACCCACAGCGGACGGCTCTGCAACCAGTCGAGCAGCCGCTCGCGATCGTCGGCCGCGAGGATCCCCGACAGGGTATCCTTGCGCTTCTCGGTCATGCCGCCGCGGGCGACCGCAAGCAGGTGCAGGTCGTGGTTGCCGAGCACCACCCGGGCCGAATCGCCGAGTTGCTCGACCTCGCGCAGGCAGGCCAACGACGCCGGCCCGCGGTTGACCAGGTCACCGGCGATCCACAGGCGGTCGCGACGCGGGTCGAAGCTGAGCCGCTCGAGCAGGGCCAAGAACTCGGCGTAGCAGCCCTGAAGGTCTCCGATGGCATAGGTGGGCATGGGGTCCTCGCGTTGCCGATGGTAGAAAGCCTGGTGGGTCAGTGCACCTGATTGGGCCCGGCCAGGCGAAACGGCGCGATGGGCACCTCGAAGGGCCGCTGGCTGGCGGTGTCGACGCAGGTGTAATCGCCCTCCATCACCCCGACCGGGCCATCCAGCACCGCGCGGCTGGTGTAGCGAAAGGTCTGGCCCGGGGCGATCAGCGGCTGCTTGCCGACCACCCCCTTGCCGCGCACCTCCTGGACCTTGCCGCTACCCTGGGTGATCGTCCAGTGGCGCGCCAGCAACTGGACCGCCCGCGACGAATGATTGTGCACGGTGATGGTGTAACTGAACACGTAACGCTGCTCGGCGGGCGACGACTCGTCGGCCCGGTAGCTCGGCTCCACGTCGACGTGGATGGCGTCGCTCAACTCCTCGCTCAAGGCGTCTCTCCGGCCAGATGATTGGCGATCGTGACCAGTTCGGCCACGCTCAGGGTCTGCGGGCGGCGTGACGGATCGATACCCAGCGCCTCCAGCGCCTCGCCGGACAGCCGCCCCTTGAGGTTGTTGCGCAGCGTCTTGCGCCGCTGGCCGAAGGCCTCGCGCACCACATCGGCGAACAGCGCCTCGTCACGGGCCGGCGACGGCAGCTCGGCATGCGGCACCAGGCGCACGATCGCCGAGTCGACCTTGGGACGCGGCACGAAGGCCTCCGGCGGCACCACGAACAGCGCGTCCACGCGGCAGTGATACTGGGTCATGATCGACAGCCGCCCCCAGTCGGCACTGCCCGGCGTGGCGGCGAGGCGATCGACGACCTCCTTCTGCAGCATGAAGTGCATGTCGGCGATCGATTCGCGCGCCGTCAGCAGATGGAAGATCAGCGGCGTGGAGATGTTGTAGGGCAGGTTGCCGACCACCCGCAACGGCTCGCCCTCGCCGCGCAGCGCGGCGAAGTCCAGGCTCAGGGCATCGCCCTCGTGGATCACGAAGTGCGGGTAGTTGAAGAACTGCACCCGCAGCCCGGGGATCAGGTCGCGGTCGAGCTCGACCACCTCGAGCACGCCGCCGGCGGCGTCGACCAACGGCTCGGTCAAGGCGCCCTGCCCCGGGCCGATTTCGACCAGCCGCTGCCCCGGCCGCGGAGCGATGGCGCGGACGATGCGCGAGATCACCCCCGGATCGCGCAGGAAGTTCTGGCCGAAGCGCTTACGGGCGCGATGCGAAAGCCGTGGCTCGGAAGAGCTTGGGGACATACTCAATGGAGTCCTTGTGAACGAACGAATGCCCGGGTGTCAGCCGGCGCCGGCGGCCGTGGCCATGTCGGCGGCCATCGCCAGCGCCACGCGCAGGCTGCCGTCGTCGATGCGACCGCTGCCGGCCAGGTCCAGCGCCGTGCCGTGATCCACCGAGGTGCGGATGATCGGCAGCCCCAGGGTGATGTTGGCGGCCCGGCCGAAACCGGCGTACTTGAGTACCGGCAGGCCCTGGTCATGATACATCGCCAGTACCGCATCGATATCCGCCAGGCGCGCCGGCGTGAACAGGGTGTCCGCCGGCAGCGGTCCGCGCAGGTCGAGCCCGGTCTCGCGCAGCCGGGCCAGGGTCGGCTCGATGACCTCGATCTCCTCGCGCCCCAGATGCCCGCCCTCGCCGGCATGGGGATTGAGGCCGCAGACGGCGATGCGCGGTCGCCCGATACCGAAGTGGCGCTCGAGATCCGCCGCGAGGATCGTCAGCACGCGTGTCAGGCCGTCCGCGTCGATGGCCTCGGCCACCTCGCGCAGCGGCAGGTGGGTAGTGGCCAGGGCGACACGCAACGCCCGGGAGCCGTCGCCGTGATCGAGCCGCGTGGCCAGCATCATCACCACCTCGTCGACGCCGCAGGCATCGCGCAGGTACTCGGTGTGGCCGGTGAAGCCGGGGTGACCGCCGTCGATGATCACGCCCTTGTGCAACGGCGCGGTGACCATCGCCCCGGCCCGGCCGTCGCGACAGGCGGCGATGGCCACGTCGAGCGTCTCGAGCACGTACCCCGCGTTGGCCGCCTCGAGCACGCCGGGCGCGACCGGCGCCGCCAGCGCCACCGGCCACACCGGCAGGACCCCGGGTCGTGGTGCGGGCAGCGCCGCAGCCGGGTCGCAGGGCTCGAGCGTGAGCGTCAGACCCAACCGCCGGGCGCGGTCGGCGAGCAGCCCGGGGTCGCCGATGGCGACGACCCGGCCGGGAAGCGCCTGGCCGTCCGCGGCCAGCATGACCGCCAGGTCGGGGCCGATGCCGGCCGGCTCGCCGGTGGTCAGGGCCAGAACGGGGCCTGGCATCACGCGCCCTGATCGTCGAGGCGTTCGTCGACGTAGGCCTCGGCGCGAATCTGCTGCAGCCAGGCCTCGAGCTCGTCGTTGACCTTGCGCTGGAACAGCGTCTGGCGGACCTCGTCGCGCTGGGTCTCGCCGCTGACGTCGCGCTGGCGGCGGTCCTCGACCTGGATGATGTGGTAGCCGTAGCGCGAGCGCACCGGCTGGCTGATCTCGCCGACCGCCAGATCGTTGGCGGCGTCCTCGAAGGCCGGGACCATCTGACCTGGACGCACCCAGCCCAGCTCGCCGCCGTTGAGCGCGCTGCCGCGATCATCGCTGACCTGCTGGGCGACGCTGGCGAAGTCCTCGCCGTTGACGATCCGCTGCCGCGCCTGTTCGGCGAGGCGCCGTGCCTCGTCGTCGTCGCGGTTGGGGTTGGTCTGGATCAGGATGTGGCGGATCTTCTGCTCCTGAACCACCGCCTTCTGCTGTGCATCGCCACCCTTGCGGTCGAGCAGCTTGACCAGATGGAAGCCGCTGGGGCTGCGGATCGGCTCGCTGACCTGACCGACATCGAGCTGCGGCACCACGTCGGCGAACACCGTGGGCAGCTCGGCGCCGCTGCGCCAGCCCAGGTTGCCGCCCTGCAGGGCGTTGGCGCCGTCGGACTCGGCCGCTGCCAGATCGGCGAAGTCGGCCCCGTCCTGCAGCTGGCGATAGAGTGCCCGGGCACGCTGCTGGGCCTGCTTGACCGCATCCGGCGACGGCGACTGCGGCAGGGCCACCAGGATATGGCCGAGCTCGTAGCGGACGTTGCGATCGCCACCCTGCTGGGTCAGATAACGATCGACCTCCTGGTCGGAGATCTTGACCTGACTGGCCACACGGCGCTGCTGGACCTGACGGATCAGCATCTCGCGGCGCACCTGCTCACGCACGTCGGCCAGCGACAGGCCGTCGCGCTCCAGGGCGTCGGCGAACTGATCGAGCGTCATGCCGTTGTTCTGGGCGATCGAGCGCACGGCGCGATTGAGCTGGGTGTCGTCGACGGTCAGATTGGCCTTCCTGGCCATCTGCAGCTGGATCTGCTCGACCACCATGCGATCGAGCACCTGCTTGCGCAGCACCGCGTCGGAGGGCATCGAGATATTGCGCTGCGCCAGCTGGCTACGCGCCTGGGCGACGCGATCGGCGAGTTCGCTGGCCATGATGGCGTCGTCGTTGACCACCGCGACGATACGGTCGAGCGGCTGCTCGACGGCCGCCGCCACGCCGGGCAGGACCAGCAAAAGCGCCAGACTCAATGAAGCTAACAGACCTCTGCGCATGAATAACCTCGTAGATCAGAGTGGGGCCGGTTGGTATCCGGGAATGGACTGCTCGAAGAATGCGTCGGTTCCCTGTCCGACACCCCCCAGGCCCTTGAAGACGAATCGCAGGAACAGCCCGCGATCGGTGTAGTCGTCGGCGATGGTGTTGGCGGTGTCGTTGTCCTCGACCCATTCGCGCCAGGCGACCTGGACCCCGTAACAGCAGTCGTTCCACTGCACGCCGACCAGTTGGTCGAGCGACCGGCTGTTGGTGTTGTCGTAGGTGTAGCGGCCGATCAGGTCGAGCTTGGCGCCGAAGCGGTAGGCGAACGAGACGTCGAAATCCTCGCGATCGTAACCGAGGCGGTCCTCGTCCTCCGCCGAGGGGTCGAAGCCTTCGAGCTGCCAGACATAGCCCAGGTTGAGCACGTGGCCCTCGGGATGCCAATAGCGCAGGTAGGCGGCGGTGCGCTCGGTGAGCGAGCGATGCGGATCGTAGAACCACTCGTAGCGGGTGCTCCAGTGATCGCTGAGCTGCCAGTCGAGCTGGGTGATCACCGGCGAATGGTCACGGGTGGCGTTGTACCAGGCCTGGTAGTCGTCCTCCCGGCTGGGCAGGGTGTCAGGATCGCCGCCCATGTCGATGTTGCGATCGGAGAAGTAGGCGCTCTGACCGACGGCCAGCGAGAAGCGCTGGCGGCCGCTGTCGTCCTCGAGAAAGCGCGTCGCTGCCCCGTAGGAGAGCTTGTTGGTATCGCCGATGCGATCGCTGCCCGAAAAACGGAAAGGCGACCACAGCTGGCCGTAGGAGATCGCCTGCTCGTCGGTGTCGAAGTCCGGGAATTCGCTCTGGTCGCGCTCGGGCACGTAGGCGTAGTAGAGCCGCGGCTCCAGGGTCTGGCGCCAGGCGTCGCCGAACAGTTGGGTGTCGCGCTCGAAGACCAGCCCCGAGTCGAGCGAGTAGACCGGCACCGTGAGGCTCAACCGGGTGTCGCGATCGGTGTCGCGATTGCCGTAATCCAGCTGGTACTGGCTGTGCCAGAGCTGCAGGCGGGGCTCGAGAAAGCCCCAGCTCGGCTCGCCGCGCCAGCCGAAGGCCGGCGCCAGGTGCAGCCGGGTGCCGGTCGCCGCTTCGCGGCTCGGCACCTGGGTCTCGTCGACGTCGCGCCAGAAGTAGGTGACGTTCGACAGCCACTGCTCGTAGAAGCCGCCCTGTGACCAGCGGGCATTGGCGGTCAGGCTGGGCAGCCGGTAGAAGGGCTTGTCGCGATCGAGCAGCGGGTAGTCGAGCTTCTGGTAGCCCTGCGCCTTGGCCTGGAGCTGCCAGGTATCGCCGCTGTAATCGAGCTGGGCGAGCCGCTCCATGTAGTCGGTTTCCTGCTCGGCGAAGCTGCGACCGAAATCGTCGAAGTAGCGGCCGTCGCTGGCCGCCCCGTAACGCAGCGCATAACGGGTACGCGGCGAGACGCTGCCGGCGTGGCGATAGTCGAGGTACCAGCGATCCTCGCCCTCGAAGGCGTCGTCGGGGTCGTTGGGGTTGGAACTCGCCCCGCCCTTGTCGTTGGCCAGATAGGCGCCCTCGACCCGGCCGGCGTCGCTACCGAACAGATAGCGGAACTCGCCGCCGAGCATCTCGCCGTGATTGCCGATCCAGCGCGGCGTCAGGGTGGCGTCGTAGTTGGGCGCCAGGTTGAAGTAGTAGGGTTGCGCGTAATCGACCCCATCGTTCGAGAACCCCAGCGTCGGCCATAGAAAGCCCGACTGACGGCGATCGTCGAGGGGGAAGCGGACCCAGGGCCAGTAGAAGACCGGCACCCGACCCACTTCCAGCCGGGCGTTCCGGGCCGTGCCGTACCCGGCCTCGCGGTCGAGGAGCACGTCGTTGCCCACCACGCGCCACAAGCGGCTGCCGGGGTCGCAGGTGGTGAAGCTGGCTTCGCGCAGCCGATAGCGACCATCCTCGAGACGGGCGAGTTGCACGGCGTCGCCGCGCAGGTGCTGGCCGTGGAGCACGTAGTGCGCCGTATCGATCTGGGCGGCATCGCTGTCGAGCGACACCTGCCCGTCACCGCCGCGCACCAGGACATTGCGATCGCGCAGGGTGAGCGGGCCCTCGGCGAACGCCGTGTCGCGGGCGGCGTTGACCCGCACCCGCGGCGCCTCGAGCTGGCTGCTGTCGCGACGCAGGATCACCTCGCCGCGCAGGAGCGTCTCGCCCGTCTCGCCGTATTCGGCCTCATCGGACGTGGAACGCACCTCGCGAGGCGTATCGCCCGGCGCCAGGCGATACGCGGGCATCACGTAGCGCCCGCGACACAGGGCATCGGCCGGCGCGTCCTCGCCCCAGGGCTGAAAGTCGAGTTGGTCCGCCGGCAACGGCTCGGGCGGGGCGGCCTGGGCACTGTGGGTAACCAGGCCGGCCAGGGCAGTCCATAACAATCGCTTGCCCATGGGTCCTCGTGTCCTTGGCGGTTGGAATCGGTATTATACAGTCCCCGTGCCGCACGTCCTCCCCGAGCGCAGGCGTGGACGCGGAGATGCGGAACAGAGCAGGGCCCTCAGCATGCGGCGGCCGACCGACCCCGTCAACCGAAGGAGAACGCATGTCCGACGCGCGACAAACCACCCGCCTTGAGGCCCTGCGCGACTGGGCCGGCGGGCGCCACCAGTTGCCGCCGCAGCGCCTGCGGCTCGAACTCGCCGCCGGCGACGCCAGCTTCCGGCGCTACTACCGGCTATGGCTCGACTCGGGCGAGACCCGCATCGTCATGGACGCCCCGCCCGACAAGGAGAACAGCCGCCCTTTCGTCACCATCGCCGAGGCGTGGCGCCGGGCCGGGCTGGCGGTGCCGGCGCTCCACGCCGTCGACCTGGACGCCGGCTTCATCGAACTCGAGGATCTCGGCGACACGCCGCTGCATACCTGCCTGGGGGCCGATACGGCGGCCGATGATGCACACTACGACGACGCCCTGGCCCTGCTCGCCGAACTGCAGAACGTCGCCCCCGCTGGGGCGCTGCCCGACTACGATGCCGCCCTGCTGGGCCGCGAACTCGACCTCTTCCCCGAATGGTGCCTGGGGCAGCTCCTGGCGCTGCCGGTGCCCGCCGCCTGGCCGGAGCTGCGCGCCCGGCTGATCGACACGGCGCTGACACAGCCGCGCGTCACCGTGCACCGCGACTACGACGCCATGAACCTGATGTGCCATCGCGACCGGCTGTGGCTGATCGACTTCCAGGACGCCGTCCACGGGCCGCTGAGCTACGATCTGATCTCGCTGCTGCGCGGGCGCTACCGGCGCTTGCCCCGCGAGGCCTTCCGCGCGCGCGTCGAGGCCTTCCGCCGGACCGCCGTGCTCGACGGCCGCCTCAGCGGCCAGCTCGACGCCGAGGCGTTCCTGCATCAGGCCGATGCCATGGCCGCCCAGCGTTCGCTCAAGGTGCTGGGCATCTTCTGCCGGCTGACCCTGCGCGATGCCAGGGCCGGCTACCTGGCCCGCCTGCCGCACTTTCTCGATCACCTGCGCGACAGCCTGGCGCCCTGGCCGGCGTTCGCCGATTTCGCGGGCTGGCTGGAAAGCGACTTCGCCCCGGCGCTGGCGCGCGAACTCGCCGCTCGCGGGGAGGTCGCCGCGTGAAGGCCATGCTGCTCGCCGCCGGGCTCGGCACGCGGATGCGCCCCCTCACCGATCACTGCCCCAAGCCGCTGCTCGAGGCCGGCGGCAAGCCACTGATCGGCCATCACCTCGAACGGCTGGCGGCGCTGGGCATCCACGAGGTGGTGATCAACGTCAGCTACCGTGCCGAGCAGATCGTCGCGGCACTCGGTGACGGCGCGGCCTACGGCGTGACGATCCGCTGGAGCCGCGAGACGACCCCGCTGGAGACCGGCGGCGGCATCCGCAACGCCCTGCCACTGTTGGGCGAGGCGCCCTTCCTGCTGGTCAACGGCGACGTCTGGTGCGAACTGGACCGGCGCTGGCTGGCACCGCTCGACGGCGATCTCGCGCGGCTGGTGCTGGTCGACAACCCCACGCACCACCCGCAAGGCGACTTCTCTCTCGACCCGGCGGGTCGCGTCCATGCCCAGGGCGAGCCGCGGCTGACCTATGCCGGCATCGCCCTGATCGATCCGGCGCTGGTCGCCGGCCATGACGAGGCGGCCTTCAAGCTCGCCCCGCTGCTGCGCGAGGCGATGGACACCGATCGCGTCGCCGGCGTGCATCACCGGGGTCATTGGGTCGACGTCGGCACCCCACAGCGCCTCGCCGAACTCGACGCCCGGCTGCGCGCGCCATCGCCGGGCTGAGCCGGCGTCGCGCACCTGCTATGCTGCCCGGCTCTTTCGTCCACTCCTGTCAGAGGATCGTCCGCTCATGAAAGCCAGCGTCAAATGGACCGATGGTCGCCAGTTCGTCGCCGAATCCGGCAGCGGCCACAGCGTGGTCATCGATGGGCCGCCGGATCACGGCGGCCGCAACACCGGCCCCAGACCCATGGAAATGCTGCTGATGGGACTCGGCGCCTGCACCTCGTTCGACGTGCTGGAGATCCTCGAGAAATCCCGCGCCCCGGTCAGCGACTGCGTGGCCGCGGTCGAGGCCGAGCGCGCCGACGCCGTGCCCAGCGTGTTCACGAAGATTCACGTGCACTTCACGGTCACCGGCACGGGACTCAAGGACAAGCAGGTCAAGCGCGCCGTCGAGCTCTCCGCCGACAAGTACTGCAGCGCCTCGATCATGCTCGCCCAGGGCGGCGTCGAGATGTCCCATTCCTACGAGATCGTCGACGCGTAAGCGGCGGACTGCGGGCGGCGCGCCCCGGCCCGGCCGTCGCTCGCCGGTTTTGTGAACGCCCTCCAGGGAAAGAGCACCTATAGTGGCGGCGCGTCGACGTGCCGCCACAGATACAGCGCCAGCCACGAACGGTGCGGCGCGAAGCGCGCGGCGGTACGCGTCGTCTTGCGCCGCGGGCTGGTCAAGCGAATCAGGGTCTTACGGGCGGCGACGTCGCCGTCGGGCCAGACGTCCTCGTCGCCGAAGTGGAAGATCGAGATCATGTCCGCGGTCCACTGCCCCACGCCCCACAGCGCGGTGAGCCGACGCGAGCGCTCGGGATAATCGAGTTCGCGCAGCGTCTCGGTATCGAGCCCGCCCAGGCGTGCCTGCTCGGCGATGGCACCGACCGCCCGACACTTGGCCGCCGACAGGCCACAGGCACGTAGCGCCTCGCCATCGGCCTCGGCCAGGAAGTCGGTCAGCGGGGTGTCGCCCGCCGCTTCGACGACACGCCGCCAGATCGTCCCCGCCGCCTTGACCGACAACTGCTGCCCGGCCACGGAACGACACAGCCGCTCGGCGAGCGGCTGGGAGTCGTCGGGCCGGAAGTTCACCGGCCCGCCGCGGGCGAAGGCCTCGGCGAGCGCCGGACTCAGCGTCTCGGCGATCGCCACGAAGCGTTCATGGACGACCTGCGACATGTCGATTCAGAGCCGGTAGACGCTCTGGGTCATCACCTTCGACATCAACGACATGCCGAACTTGACCGGCGCCGGAAAGCGCTTGCCGCCGGCTTCCAGCGCCCAGCGGGCATGATGGGCCTCGTCCTCGCGCATCTGCTCGAGGATCGCTCGCGAACGCCGGTCACCCATGGGCAGCTTTTCCAGATGGTCGTCGAGATGCTTGCCGACCTGCTCCTCGGTGGCGTTGACGAAGCCCAGGCTGACCCGGTCGCCGACCGCGCCGGCCACGGCGCCGATACCGAAGGAGGCGGCGTAGAACAGCGGATTGAGATAGCTGGTGCGGCCGTCGAGCTCGACGAGCCGCGCATCGCACCAGGCCAGATGGTCGATCTCTTCCTGAGCGGCCTGTTCCATCTGTGTGCGGACATCGGCGAGCTGAGCGGTCATCCCCTGGCCCTGGTAGAGGGCCTGGGCGCATACCTCGCCGGTGTGGTTGATGCGCATCAGCCCGGCGGCGTGCCGGCGCGCGTCCGCGTCGAGCGTCTCGTCGCGGGTGTCGCCGGCCGGTGAGGGGCGCGACGGCTGGGCGGCATGCGGCACCAGCGTGCGCAGCACGGTATCGAACTGGTGGATCAACTGGTCGGTACGCGTCAGCTTGCGGAGCATGGGGGTTCCCTGTGGTCGTCCTTGATGAGAAGCGGGGCCGAGCGGGCCGGCAAGCCGGCCACGGACGAGAAGGACCGCGCGTGACACGGGATCGCGAGCGGCCCGCCATGCCCCGATGGCACCGCGCTTGCGAAGAGCGCCCGGTTCGGCGTTTGCCGGCTACCCCGCCGGCCAGGTGAAGTGGCGGCCGCCCATCAGGTGCATGTGAATATGATAGACCGACTGGCCACCGTGTTCATTGCAGTTCATCACCACCCGATAGCCGTCGTCGGCGAAACCGAACTCCTTGGCCAGCCGGGCGGCGGTGTACTGCAACCGTCCGACGAGCGCGAGGTCGTCCTCCGCGATGTCGTTCAGCGTCGCGATGTGCTTCTTGGGAATGATCAGCACGTGACGCGGCGCCTTGGGGTCGATGTCGTTGAAGGCCAGCACGTGGTCGTCCTCGTAGACCACGTCGGGCTCGATGTCGCGATTGACCATCTTGCAGAACAGGCAATCCATGCGTCGCTCCGGTTGGATCAGTGACTGGGGATAGGCGTCTGCCATGAGGTTACCCCCTCACGACGAGGTTGTCAGTCCGTAACGCGCTGACCCGTGGGTCAGGCGGTCTCGGCACGAAAACCGCATGCGCTCGTCGGGGTTGCGTAACGACACCCGGCGATCAAGGGCAGCGGCCAATGACGGCCTGAAGACTCGATGCTTCGATAGCGACTTCGATGCCCCTCGGGGCGACATCGCCCGTTCGGGCAATGCCGATCTTCGCAATAGCCGGGCCCTATTAAACTTCGCTTCGGCCCCGCCGATGTTGAGCAGTGTCCGCGAGAGCCGCTGGTCCCAGGCTGGCTCGGATCCCCTTTCTGCCTGCCGGAGGCGCGCCATGCCCTTGGATACTCCCACTGCCGACGCCGAGACCCTTGCCAACCCGCCCCTTGAGGCACTTTGGCAGGCGGTCAACCGCTCCCAGGCCGTGATCGAATTCGACCTCGACGGCCACGTACTCGACGCCAATGCGCGCTTTCTCGAGGCCATGGGCTATCGCCGCGACGAGGTCATCGGCCAGCACCACCGCCTGTTCTGCGACGAGCGCCATGCCCAGAGCCGCGCCTATCAGGAGTTCTGGGGGCGCCTGGGACGCGGCGAGTTCGTCAGCGGCGAGTTCAAGCGCGTCACCCGCCAGGGCGAAGAGATCTGGCTGCAGGCGACCTACAACCCGGTGCTCGATGACGAGGGCAAGCCGCACAAGGTGATCAAGCTGGCCATGGACATCACCCTGCAGAAGCGTGCCGTCGCCGAGTACGAGGGCAAGGTCAAGGCGATCGATCGCGCCCAGGCGGTGATCGAGTTCGATCTCGACGGTCATGTGCTCACCGCCAACCAGCACTTTCTCGACACCGTGGGCTACACCCTGGAGGAGATCGAGGGCCGTCACCACGCGCTGTTCTGCCAGCCGGGGTACGCCAAGAGCGACGACTACCGGCAGTTCTGGGCGCGCCTGCGCCAGGGCGAGTTCTACAGCGGCGAGTTCCGCCGTCTCGACAAGCACGGCCGAGACATCTGGCTACAGGCCACCTACAACCCGATCCTCGACGCCAGCGGACGCCCCTACAAGGTGGTCAAGTTCGCCCACGACGTCACCGCCGAGCGCCAGCGCAACGCCGAGTTCAAGGGCCGGATCAACGCCATCGACCGCGCCCAGGCGGTGATCGAGTTCGATCTCAAGGGCAACATTCTCGCCGCCAACCAGAACTTCCTCGACACGCTGGGCTATCACGCCGACGAGATCGAGGGCCAGCATCACCGCATGTTCTGTACGCCCGAGCATGTGGTCAGCCGCGAGTATCGCGACTTCTGGCTGGCACTGAGTCGCGGGGAGCTGTTCGACGGCCGCTTCATGCGCCTGGGCAAGCATAGCCGCCGGGTCTGGATCCAGGCGACCTACAACCCGATCTTCGATGCCGACGACAAGCCCTACAAGGTGATCAAGTTCGCCACCGACATCACCGCGGAGGTCGAGCTGGAGGAACACATCCAGGCCCAGACCGAGGCCATGAGCCAGTCGATCCATGCGCTCAACGCCTCCATTGCCTCGATCGCCGAGAATACCCACCTGACCCGTTCGCTGGCCCGCGAGACCCAGCAGGAGGCCAACCGCGGCACCCAGGCGCTCAACGACTCGCGCGAGGCGATGGCGGCGATCCAGAAGTCGTCCGAGGATATCGATGCGATCGTCAAGGTGATCGGCGAGATCGCCTCCCAGACCAACCTGCTGGCGTTCAACGCCGCAATCGAGGCCGCCCGCGCCGGTGAGCACGGCCTGGGCTTCTCGGTGGTCGCCGACGAGGTGCGCAAGCTGGCCGAGAAGTCCGCCGATGCCACGCGCCAGATCAACCGTCTGCTGGGCGAGTCGCTCAAGCGCATCGACAGCGGCAATGCCGTGACCCAGCGCGCCACCGACTCCTTCGCGCGCATCGTCGAGGGCGTGGCCCGGACCACCGACTCGATCGAGGAGATCGCCACCACTGCCAGCGCCCAGCTCGAGACCGCCAACCGGGTCGACAGCGCGATCCATGAACTGGCCCGGGCGACCCGCGGCGAGGAGCGGGCCAGATCATGAGCACACGCGTCTTCGGCATCCTGCGCGTCGGGACCGGCGATGTCGCGCTCGATGCTCACGATCTGCAAGAGGTGGTGCGCCTGGAACGCCTGCCGCCACCGCGCCCGCGAGCGCCGGCCTGGTCGCGGGGCACGCTGTCACTGCGCGGCCAGCCATTGCCGCTGGTCGACCTGGCGGGGCTGCTGCAGCTCGATCGCGATCCGCCCGTCGAGCCCCAGGCCAGCTTCGTCGCCGTGGTGGCGCATCGCGGGGCGCGGTTCGGGCTGTGTGTGACCCAGATCGTCGATGTGATCGAGGTGCGGCCGCAGCAGCGCCATGCAGTGAACCAGGGCGACGGCAGCCCGCTGGCGCTGACGCCTTCGCTGATCGATCACCCGAACCTGGCCCACCCGGCTTATGTGCTCGACCTGGATGCGCTGTTCGCGCTGGAAGAGATGGTCGCGGTGACACCGACGGCCACGCAGCCCGGGCACCAATCGCCCGGGGCCTCGACGTCGCCGACAGTCACCAGTGACGCCACGCCGACGCAGCTCACCGCCCGGCGATGGCTGATCGTGGAGAGCGGCGGCCAGGCGCTGGCGCTGGATACCGCGATCGTCGGCGAGGTCGCCAACTGCCCCGAAGTCGAACCGCCGGCGATCGCGCTCGACGCCTACCTCGGCAACGTCACGCTGCGCGGTGCGCGGCTACCGCTGTTCGACCCCGGCGAGTTGATCGGGCGTGCCCCGCAGCGCGTGCGGCCCAGCTACATGGTGGTACTCAATGGCCCCGAGGGGCGTCTGGCACTGGCCCTGGAACACGTCACCGCGCTCAGTGCCGACAGCGCCCTGTCACCGGCCGGCCCGGGGCAGGCGGCGGCGGTGGCCGGGCTGGTCGTCGGACCCGCGGGACGCGACGCCCTGGCGCTCGATCACCGGGTGTTGCTGTCGGCGCTCAACCTGAGTGCGCTGGCACGCCTGCATGCGCGGCTCGATGGCGCCCAGGCGGGCAGCGCAGCCGCCGGGCAACCCACCCGGCGGCGCTTCGCGCTGGTGCGCTTCAGCTGTGCGGGCGACTACACCACCCTGCTCGATCAGCTCGACGCGGTCGATGCCGCCCCCACCGACTATCTCGCCAGCGGCGGCGACCCGCGCTTCGTCGGCGTCTGGCGCCGTCACGGGCGCAGCGTGGCCCTGGTCGATCTGCGTCGTCTGCTGAACCGCGATGCCTCGCGCCCGCCCCGGCACGTGCTGATCGCCGATAGCGGTCAGGGGTTGATCGGCTTTCTCACCGACGCGGTGCAGCGTATCGATTACGTCGAGGCGGCCGAAGAGAGCCTGGTGGTGCGCTGGCGCGGCGACATCGACCCCGCGGCCCCGGCGATCGAGCGCGCCAAGCGGCTGATCGCCCTCGGCAGCGGCGAGCGCCACCAGGTGATGGCCATGATCTGCCTGCAGGGGCTGGCGAGCGACCTGGCGGCGAGCAGTGCGGCGCTGACCGTTGCCGACGATGCGCGTCATGCCTGACCCCAGCGTCTCTGCGCCCCGACCGCGCCGCCGACGGCGTGCATCAAGAAGCGCTGGTCACAGCGTGGTCGGAGCGCGACGCGGGAAGATCAGAACGGGAGTCGATCGACACGCGGAAATGGCGGTTACCGGGTAGCGCCGAGCAAGCCGCGAGTCGCCGTCAGCGGAATCGGCGCTGGGCCAGCAGGTGGCGCACCAGCGGTGCCAGGATCAGCTCCATGGCCAGCGACAGCCGCGAGCCGGGCACCACCAGGGTGTGCGGCCGGCTCATGAAGGCATCCTGGATCATCGCCAGCAGGTAGGGGAAGTCCACCGTCGAGGGATCGCGAAAGCGGATCACCACGAACGACTCGGCGTCGGTGGGGATGTCCTGGATCTCGAAGGGGTTGGAGGTGTCCACCGTGGGCACGCGCTGGAAATTGATGTGGGTCCGCGAGAACTGGGGCTGGATGTAGCGCACGTAGTCGTGCATGCGGCCGAGGATGGTATCGATCACCGCTTCCTGGGAGTAGCCGCGCAGCTTGGTGTCGCGGTCGATCTTCTGGATCCACTCCAGGTTCATGGTCGGCGCGACGCCCACCAGCAGGTCCACGTGGCGGGCGATGTCGCAGTCGGCGGTGACCAGGCCGCCGTGCAGGCCCTCGTAGAACAGCAGGTCGGTGCCCATCGGCAGCGACTGCCACTCGGTGAAGGTGCCGACCTTGTAGCCGGCCTCGATCATCCGCTTGTCCTCGGCATGGATGTAGTGCCGGGACGTGCCGCTGCCGTGTTCGCCGTACTCCTGAAACAGCGTCTCGAGGCGATCGAGCAGGTTGGCCTCGACGGCGAAGTGAGAGAGTTCGTCGGTGCGTTCGGGCTCCTCGCGGAAGATCCGCGTCAGCTCGTCCTTGGTATAGCGATGGAAGGCATCGCCATCGACATAGGCGGCGTGGATGTCCTCCCGCGTGAACATGCGCTCGAAGGTGCGCCGCACGGTGGTGGTGCCGGCCCCCGAGGAACCGGTCACCGCGACGATCGGGTATTCACGCGACATATCAGTCGACTCCCTGCGAACGAACCCGGGCCAGCGCCGCCTGCAACGACGATGGAATGGCCACCGGCCGACCGTCGTCGGGGGCCAGCCAGATCAGCGTGACCCGAGCCACGGCGACGAGGCGCGAATCGCCGACCCGGGTCAGGCGATGATAGACCGGCAGGCCCTTGCCGTCGGCCTCGGGCACGGCGGTCTCGGCGAGCAGCTCGTCCCCCCAGCGGGCCTCGCCGCGGTACTGCACGGTGAGATCCGCGACCACGCTCGGCGAGCCGTCGGTATCGGCCTCGTCGACACCGAGCGCGGCGAGCGCCCGGGCACGCGCCTCGTGCAGCAGGGTGACGATCGCATCGTGGCCCAGATGGCGGCCGTAGTTGATATCGCCGATACGCACCCGGAAGGTGTCGCGGTGCACGCCATCGGCGGCGGGAAACTCGAGCCTGACCCGTTCCATGTTGACTCCTTGGCCGCGGCGCTCAGGACTCGCGGGCGATGGCGCGGTAGGCGATGTCGCGCCGGAAGAGGGCATCTTCCCAGTGGATCGCCGCCACCCCGTCGTAGGCGCGATCGCGGGCCCGCGAGACCCGCTCACCGAGCGCGGTCACGCACAGCACGCGCCCGCCGCTGGTGACGATGCGCCCCTTATCGTCCTCCGCGGTACCGGCATGAAAGACCTTGCAGCCGGCCGCCTCGGCGGCCTCCAGCCCCTCGATCGGATCGCCCTTGCGATACCGGTCCGGGTAGCCGCCGGCGGCCATCACCACGCCGACCGCGGCGCGGGTGTCCCAGTCGCAACGCTCACCGTCGAGCCGCCCCTCGGCCCCGGCCAGGCACAGCTCGACCAGATCGCTCTTCAGGCGCAACAGGATCGGCTGGGTCTCGGGATCGCCGAAACGGCAGTTGTACTCGATCACCTTGGGAGCGCCGTCGGCATCGATCATCAGCCCGGCATAGAGGAAGCCGGTATAGGGCGTGCCCTCGGCGGCCATGCCGCGCACCGTGGGCAGGATCACCGCGTCGAGGATGCGCTGGTAGACCGCCTCGGTGACCACCGGTGCCGGGGAGTAGGCGCCCATGCCACCGGTGTTGGGGCCGGTGTCGCCGTCGCCGACGCGCTTGTGGTCCTGGCTGGTGGCCATCGGCAGCACGTGCTCGCCGTCGACCATGACGATGAAGCTCGCTTCCTCGCCGTCGAGATACTCCTCGATCACCACCTGGGCCCCGGCGTCGCCGAAGGCGTTGGCCTCGAGCATGTCGCGTACCGCGGCTTCGGCCTCGGCATCGGTCATGGCGACGATCACCCCCTTGCCCGCCGCCAGGCCGTCGGCCTTGATGACGATCGGCGTGCCCTTCTCGCCGAGATAGGCCAGGGCGGCATCGACCTCGCGGAAGGTGGCGTATTCCGCGGTGGGTATGCGGTGCCGGGCGAGAAAGTCCTTGGTGAAGGACTTCGACCCCTCGAGCTGGGCCGCCGCCCGGGTGGGACCGAAGATCGCCAGCCCCGCGGCCTGGAAGCGGTCGACCACGCCGGCGACCAGCGGCGCTTCGGGGCCGACGATGGTCAGCCCCACGCCCTGCTCGCGGGCGAAGGCTTCCAGGCCGTCCAGGTCGTCGGCGGCGATGTCGACGTTGGTGAGCTTGGATTCGCGGGCGGTGCCGGCATTGCCGGGGGCGACGAAGACGGACTCCACATAGGGCGACTGCGCCGCCTTCCAGGCCAACGCGTGTTCGCGGCCACCGCCGCCGATGATCAGAACCTTCATGGGCAAACCTTGCTCGAAAATGGAGATCGATTGCCCGGCATTATGTCAGAAAGCCGGCCACCTCGCCCCCCGCATGCAACGGGGTACCGGCAGTCACCCGACCAGTCACGCGGCACTCGTGGGCACCGCTCAGGCGTCGTCGTCCTTGTCGCGGGACTGGCGGGTCATCGCCTGCTGCCAGAAGCGCATGTTCTCCTCGGCCATCTCGCGCATCATCTCCATCGGCGAGTTGCGCATCGCCTGCTGCCACTGGTCCTGGAAGCGCTTCTGCTGCTCGAGCATCAGTTGGGTGCCCTGCTCCAGGTAGTGGGCCAGCGGCAGCGGCTGCGACATGGCGTAGACGCGGATCAACTGGGCCAGCAGGTCGTTGGAGAACACCTCGGCGTCGCCGTCGGCCTGCTCCTGCTCGATGATGATCGACAGCAGGATGGTACGGGTGAGATCCTCGCCGCTCTTGGCATCCTCGACCCGGAACGGCTCGTCCTCGAGCACCAGGCGCCGCAGGTCCTCGAGCGTCACGTAACGACTCTGCTGGGTGTCGTAGAGTCGGCGATTGGCATATTTGCGTATCACTCGCACGGCGCGGTTCCTCTCGATGGTCGATATGCCTGCATTGTGCATTGCCCCCGTGAGCTTGCAAACCACTGTCATCGCTGCCCGGCTCGGCTATCATGGCCGCCTGTCGCCAGGAGACCCCATGAACCTGATCCTGCTCGAGCCCGCCGACCTCGGTCCCGCCGGCGATATCCGGGTGACCGACCCCCGCCGCCTGCGCCACCTGCGCGAGGTGCATCGCGCCGAACCCGGCGACTGCCTGAGCGTGGGGCTGCGCGATGGCCTGCGCGGTCGGGCGCGACTCGAGACGCTCGACTCGCGGGCCGCCCATTTCACGCTGCTGGGTCTCGACCAGCCGCCGCCGGCGGCGCTGCCGGTGCACCTGGTACTGGCGCTGCCGCGACCGCGCATGCTCGCCCGTACCCTGGAACATGCCACGGCGCTGGGCGTCAAACGGCTTACCCTGCTGCACACCCGCCGCGTCGAGAAGAGCTACTGGCAGTCCCCCGAGCTGGACCCGGCGAAGATCCACGAGCACCTGGTGCTGGGCCTGGAGCAGGCCGGCGACACCCTGCTGCCGGAAGTCACGCTGGAACGCCGCTTCAAGCCGTTCGTCGAGGATAGCTTGCCGGCGCTGCTCGCCGGACGCCGCGGCCTGCTCGCCCACCCCGGCATGCCGTCGCCCTGCCCGCGCGGCATCGACACCCCCTGCGTCCTGCTGATCGGCCCCGAAGGCGGCTTCATCCCCTACGAGGTGGAGCGCCTGCTCGAGGCCGGCTGCCAGGGCATCCACCTCGGCGAGCGCATCCTGCGCGTCGAGACCGCGGTTACCGCGTTGCTGGCTCGCCTCTTCTAACGCGGCGCCACCAATCCCGGCCAATCTC
Source organism: Modicisalibacter coralii (assembly GCF_004117855.1). GTDB lineage: Bacteria > Pseudomonadota > Gammaproteobacteria > Pseudomonadales > Halomonadaceae > Modicisalibacter > Modicisalibacter coralii. The sequence continues at coordinate 28,652 of NZ_QWBW01000020.1, read as the reverse complement.
AGCCATCGCCGAGCCGCTCGAGCAGCTCGAGCGTGGCGAAGCCGTCGGGGGTCTCGCCGAGGCTGCGCTGATAGGCCCGCACGCCCCCCCGGGTGTTGGGACCGATCACCCCGTCCGGCGCGCCGACGTCGAAGCCGGCGGCGTTGAGGCGCCGCTGCAGCAGCTCGACCTGACGGCGCGACAGCGCCGGCTCGTCGCGGGGCCAGTCCGCGACCAGCCCCGGACGCCCGGCCAGGCGGTCGGCGAGCAGCCCCACGGCCAGCGCGTAGCTGGTCGAGGCGTTGTAGCGCATGATCACCCGGAAATTGCCGCCGACCAGGAAGGCCGGCCCCTGGTCGCCGGCGGGGGCGATCACCGAGGCATCCGAGAATGTCGGCAGCGCGTCAGCGTGCCTCGCCGTCACCCCCTGCGCCGCCCAGGCCCGGCTGTCCTGGCGCACGTCGAGCTCGGTCCGGGCATAGTCGAAGTCGTCCGGCAGGCGCACCTCAGTGCCCCAGGGCTCGCCCTGGCGCCAGCCGACCCGGGAGAGATAGTAGGCGGTGGAGGCCATGACGTCGGCGACGCTGCCCCAGATGTCGCGGCGCCCGTCGCCATCGGCGTCCCTGGCGTACTGCTCGAAGCTCGACGGCAGGAACTGGGTGTGGCCCATGGCCCCGGCCCAGGAGCCGCGCATGTGCTCGCGATCGATGTCGCCGCGCTGGAGGATACGCAGGGCGCTGAGCAGTTCGCTGCGCGCGAAGTCGGGGCGCCGACCGTCGTAGCCCAGGGTCGCCAGGGCGTCGATGGTCTCATAGTTGCCGAAATTGCCGCCGTAGTTGCTCTCGATCCCCCAGATGGCCACCAGCACCTCGGGCGGCACGCCGTAGCGCTGACCGGCGGCGGCGATGGCCTGGCGGTGTGCCTCCCAGGCCGAGCGGCCCTGGCGCACGCGCGCCGCCGAAACGGCGGTGTCGAGGTAATCCCAGACCTGGCGGGTGAACTCGGGCTGAGCGCGGTCGTGACGGATGACCGACGGCAGGTATTCGACGTCGTCGAAGGCCGCGTCGAGGGTCGCGGCATCGATGCCCTGCTCCCGCGCCACACCACGGAAGTCGCTCACCCAGTCGCTGAAGGCCGGACGCGTGTCACCCGGCGACGCCTGCCCCTCGCGCGGGGCGGTCGCCGTCTCGCTGGCGGCGCTTGCCACCGTCGAGGCCGGCGACGCGGTGCCCCCATCAGCGGCGGCGGGTTGGGCGGCGACCTGACAACCGGACATCGGCAGCAGGGCAATGAGCGCAAGGGGCACGAAACGGGCACGGCGAGGCATGGAGCGTCCTTGATGCGGTGTGAAAACGCGCCCATCTTGGCGCAAGCGCCTGCCGCCGCCTAGTGATTTTCGGTAACCCGGCCATACCCGCAGCGCCTGTCAGCCGATCAGGCTCAGCCGCGCCACGACCGCCAGGTGACAGGCGACCACCACCGCCGTGAGCAGGCTGCGCAGGCCCTGATACCAGCCGGGGAGTCGCTCGAGACTCTCGGGCTGACGCTCGTAGAGGCGCATCAGCCAGAAACCGATCATCAGTGTCAGCGCACCGAGACGATAGTCGATCATCAGCGCCGCCCAGCCCAGCAGGCCGGGTGCGATGCTGACCGCCAGACGGACGTTGAAGGCCGGACTCGTGTCGCGATCCAGGCTCATTGCCACGCCCCAGTGGATGCCGCCCAGAAAGGAAAGGATGACCGCGCTATAGAAGAGAAAGGCCTTGATCGCCACGGCCTGCCAGAGGACGGGAGCGATGAACACCGCAACGGTGGTGATGACGAAGGGGGTCAGACCCGCAACCCCCAGGCAGACGGGTAACCGCCTCATGGACGAAGACGTCTCGGAAATCATGGCAGCATCCTTGCAGCCGGTGAGCGTTCGAGTGACGCTACAGCCTAGACGTCCTGGCGTTTACTGGCTAGTAACAATGCGGTTCCGTCAGGCGTGGCCCCGAAAACCGGCAGTACGCCGCCTCGCCGCGAGCCGCCGGCGCGTCCGTAACCGATGCGCAACATCCCGGCGAGCGACGAACCGCGCCGCCCGGGGCGAACCGGTTGCCGTCCCGGATGCGACGCCGAACCACCGGGGTCGCTAGATAACCCCCCGGGGGCGTGATAGAGTCGAAGGCCGACTTCGCGTCGGCGCTGTCGCCTTTGACGATTTCCACAACAAAGTCAGTCAATTAGCAGCACCTGACACGCCGGGAAGCCACGATGGGAGGAAGACACCATGACGGGCCATGACCCGCGCGGACCGCACCGCGCGCGCCGCCATTCCGGTGCCGACACTCTGACGACCCAGCGGCCTGTCGACCGCACCCCAGCCTGGATGCTCACGCCCCGCGCCGTGCGGCGCCCCTTCCTGACCGACCCGCCCTGCATTGGCGCTTGATGGTCGTTTCCGTAACGGCTGAACTGTGATCTACGCTACGGCGCTCCCCAGCGCCAGGTCCGCCAGAACGCCAACGACAAGAGCGAGTCGTTCATGTCCCTGCTATTGATCGTGCTGCTGCCCCTGGTCGGCAGTCTGCTGCCTGCCTTCGGCTCGAACGAGCGGCGCAACACCTGCGCCCTCGTCACGGCCCTGCCCACGGTTATCGCCCTGGGCGTGGCGCTCCACCATGCTCGGGAAACCATCGCCGGGTCGGTTCCGCGCGTCGCGCTCGACTGGATTCCCGCGCTGGGACTGGATCTCGCCGTACGCCTCGACGGGCTGTCGCTGCTGTTCGTGCTGCTGATCCTGGGGATCGGTCTGCTGATCATCCTCTACGCCCGCTACTACCTGGCGCCGGGCGACAGCCTGCCGCGTTTCTACGCCTTCCTGATGCTGTTCATGGCGGCGATGCTGGGCATCGTGATGGCCGACAACCTGCTTCTGCTGTGGTTCTTCTGGGAACTGACCAGCCTCTCGTCGTTCCTGCTGATCGGCTACTGGTATCATCAGAGCGACGCCCGCAAGGGCGCGCGCATGGCCCTGACCGTGACCGGCGGCGGCGGCCTGTGCCTACTCGCCGGTTTCCTGCTGCTGGGCCACATCGTCGGCACCTACGACCTGCAGACGGTGCTCGACAGCCGCGACATGATCCAGGCCGACCCGCGCTACCTGGCGGTGCTGGTGCTGGTGCTGCTGGGCGCCTTCACCAAGTCGGCGCAATTCCCCTTCCAATTCTGGCTGCCCCACGCCATGGCCGCGCCCACGCCGGTGTCGGCGTTCCTGCATTCGGCGACCATGGTCAAGGCCGGGGTCTTCCTGCTGGCGCGCCTGCACCCGGCGCTGGCAGGCAGCGAGGCCTGGCTCTACCTGGTCAGCCTGACCGGCCTGATGACGCTGCTCTACGGCGCCTACTTCGCCCTGCTCAAGTACGATCTCAAGGGCATCCTGGCCAACTCCACGATCAGTCACCTGGGGCTGATCACCCTGCTGCTGGGGCTCGACGTCCGCATGGCGGTGGTCGCCGCGCTGTTCCACATCCTCAACCACGCCACCTTCAAGGCGGCGCTGTTCATGACCGCCGGCATCGTCGACCACGAGACCGGCACCCGCGACATCCGCAAGCTGCAGGGGCTGTGGCGGGTCATGCCGTTGACCGCCGGCGTGGCGGTGGTCGCCGGGATGGCGATGGCCGGGGTGCCGCTGTTCAATGGCTTCCTCTCCAAGGAGATGATGCTCACCGAGACGCTCGAGACCTCGCTGCTCGGCGGGCTGGGCTGGCTGATCCCGGCGCTGGCGACGCTGGGCAGCCTGCTTTCGGTGGCCTACTCGGTACGCCTGGTGCACAACGTGTTCTTCAACGGCCCGCTGCCCGAACTGCCCAAGACGCCCCACGAGCCGCCACGGCTGATGATCGCCCCCGGCATCCTGCTGGCGGCGATCTGCATCGTGGTCGGCGTGGTCCCGGCCTTCGCCGCCACCACGCTGCTCGAGACCGCCGCCCGGGCCGTGCTCGTCGGCGAGGCCCCCGAGTTGCACCTGGCCATCTGGCACGGCTTCAACCTGCCGTTGCTGATGAGCGCCGTCGCCCTGGTCGGCGGCGTGATCCTCTACTTTAAGCGCCGCCACGTGTTCGCCTTCCAGCGCCAGTTCCGTTCCCGCAACGCGCGGACGATCTTCGAAGCGTCGGTCCAGACGCTGGTGCGCGCCACCCAGCACCTCGTCGACTCGCTGGAGAACGGCTCGCTGCAGCGCTACATGCTGTGGCTGGTGATCACCATCCTCTGCCTGGTGGGCGGCGCGCTGACCCATGCCGTGCAGTTGCGCGGGCCGCTGCCGCTGCAGCCGCTCGACGGGCTGCTCGTGGCCGGCGCGGGGATAGCGATGTTCGCCGGCCTGGCGACCGCCGTCCTCCACCGCCGGCGGCTGGTGTCGCTGCTGATGCTGTCGATCGTCGGGCTGGTGACCTCGCTGGCCTTCGCCCGCTTCTCGGCCCCCGACCTGGCGCTGACCCAGCTGGCGGTGGAAGTGGTGACCATGATCCTGCTGATGCTGGCGCTGTTCTTCCTGCCGCAGAAGACCCCCAAGGAGTCCGGCGGCCCGCGCATCCTGCGCGACGCCCTGCTGGCCGCGGGCTTCGGCGGCATCGTCGCCAGCCTCAACTTCGCCGTGCTCACCCGCCCGCTGGAATCGATCTCGCAGTTCTTCATCGACAACAGCGTGCCGGGCGGCGGCGGCCACAACGTGGTCAACGTGATCCTGGTCGACTTCCGTGGCTTCGACACCCTGGGCGAGATCACCGTGCTGTGCATCGCCGCCGTGGGTATCTACAAGCTGCTCAACCGCCTGCGTCTGTTCATGCCGTCGAGCGATGCCGACGGCCGCCCGTGGTCGAAGGACCGCCATCCGATGATTCTGGTCAGCGTCACCCAGACCATCCTGCCGCTGGCGCTGCTGGTCTCGGTGTTCATCTTCCTGCGCGGCCACAACGCGCCGGGCGGCGGCTTCATCGCCGGGCTGGTCACCGCCGTCGCCCTGCTGCTGTTCTACATTGCCCGCGGGGTGGACTGGTGCCAGCGGCGGCTGACCTTCCAGTACCAGCCGATCGCCGTGGCCGGGGTCGGGGTCGCCGCGCTCACCGGCCTGGGCAGCTGGCTGTTCGGCTACCCCTTCCTGACCTCCGCCTACGGCCACTTCCATATCCCCTATATCGGTGACGTCGAACTGGCCACGGCACTGCTGTTCGATCTCGGCGTGTATCTGACCGTGGTCGGCGCCACGCTGATGATCCTCGCCAACCTGGGCAAGCTGACCACGCCGCACCGCCCCACCAAGCAGAAGGAGAAAGCCTGATGGAAGCGCTCTTCTCGATAACCACCGGCGTGCTCGCCGCCTGCGGCCTGTTCCTCGCCCTGCGCGGACGGACCTTCCCGGTGGTGGTGGGCCTGACGCTGCTCTCCTACGCCGTCAATCTGTTCCTCTTCTCGATGGGCGGGCTGACCACCGGCGGTGCGGCGGTGATCGGCGACAAGGGCGGTGACTATGCCGATCCGCTGCCCCAGGCTTTGGTGCTCACGGCGATCGTGATCGGCTTCGCCATGACCGCCTTCTCGGTGATTCTCGCCATGCGCGCCCGCGGCGACCTGGGCAGTGACCACGTCAACGGCAACCGCCTCGACGAGCCGCGGGAGGAGCGCACTTGATGAACCACCTGATCGCGCTGCCCATCCTGCTGCCGCTGGTCACCGGGCTCGGGCTGCTGCTCAATCGCGATGGCGCGGCCGTCCCGCGACGGGTCGTGGGCCTGTCCGCCACCGCGGCCTTGCTGGTGGTGTGTGCGCTGCTGATGATCCAGAGCAGCAGCGGCACCATCCAGTACTACGCGCTCGGTGACTGGCAACCCCCGTTCGGCATCATCCTGGTGCTCGATCGCCTGTCGGCGCTGATGGTCACGCTGACCGCCCTGCTCGCACTGGGCAGCCTGTGCTATGCCAGCGCCGGCGTCGACGTCGAGGGCTCGAACTTCCACGGCCTGTTCCAGCTGCAGTTGATGGGCATCAACGGCGCCTTCCTCACCGGCGATCTGTTCAACCTGTTCGTGTTCTTCGAGGTGTTGCTGATCGCCTCCTACTCGCTGCTGATGCACGGCGGGGGCAAGGCGCGCATCCACTCGGGCTTTCACTACGTGGTGCTCAACCTTGCCGGTTCGGCGCTGTTCCTGATCGGCCTGGGGGTGCTCTACGGCACGCTCGGCACCCTCAACATGGCCGACATGGCCGCCAAGGTGCCCGGGCTGGACAGCAGCCGCCTGGTGCTCGCCGAAGCCGGCGCCATGCTGCTGCTGGTGGTGTTCGGTCTCAAGTCGGCGATCCTGCCGCTGTACTTCTGGCTGCCCCGCGCCTATGCCTCGGCGCCGGCGCCGGTGGCGGCGCTGTTCGCGATTCTCACCAAGGTCGGCATCTACGCCATCCTGCGGGTATTCACGCTGATCTTCGGCCCCCAGGCCGGATCGCTGGCCAACATCGCCCAGCCCTGGGTGTGGTGGCTGTCGCTGGCGACCCTGGCGCTGGGCGGTATCGGCGTGCTGGCGGCGCGCGACCTGCGCACCCAGGTCGCCTACCTGATCATCATCTCGGTGGGCACGCTGCTCGCCGGCATCGGCATGAACAGCCTCGGCTCTCACAGTGCACTGCTGTTCTACATGGTCCATACCACCCTGGTCACCGGCGGGCTCTTTCTGCTCGCCGATACCATCGCCCATCAGCGCGGCAAGGCCGGGGCGCGCATCGTGCGCGGCCGGGCCGTGGAACAGGTCGCCCTGCTGGGCACGCTGTTCTTCGTCGGCGCACTGACCGTGGCCGGGGTGCCCCCCTTCTCGGGCGCGGTGGGCAAGGCGTTGATCCTGCAGTCGGCCACGCCGGGACAGCAGGTCTGGCTATGGCCGATACTGTTGCTCAGCAGCCTGGCGGCGATCGTCGCCCTGTCCCGCACCGGCTCGACGCTGTTCTGGCGCGTCTCGGGCGGCGGCAGTCGCGAGCGCAGCGACAAGGACATCCACGAGGCGGGCCCCCTGCGCACCGCGGGCCTGATGCTGCTGCTCGGCGCCTCGCCACTGCTGGTGGCCTTCGCCGGGCCGTTGAGCGAGTACACCGACGCCACGGCCGATCAGCTGGCCGATCACGAGGCCTATATTCAGGCGATCATCGAACGCGACAAGACGGGAGGCGGCTCATGATACCCGTACAACCCTGGCTGCCCATGCCGCTGCTCTCGGTGCTGTTGCTCGCCGTGTGGCTGATGCTCCAGCAGAGCGTGGCCCTGGGGCAGGTCCTGCTCGGCACCTTGCTGGCGATCGTCATCCCCCTGGTCACGCGACACTTCTGGGAACCACAACCGACCATCAAGCGGCCCTGGCTGCTGGTGCGCTACGTCTTGCGCGTGCTCGGTGACATCATCGTCGCCAACCTGGAGGTCTCCAAGCTGATCCTCGACCCGCGCGGGCGCATGAAGCCGGCATTCATCGAGTATCCGCTGGAACTCGAGGAGCTGTTCCCGATCACCATCCTCGCCAGCACCATCACCCTGACGCCGGGCACGGTCTCCGCCAACCTCCGCCAGGACCGGCGCACGCTGTTGATCCACGCCCTGAACACCGACGACATCCCGGCGACCATCGACACCATCCGGGAACGTTACGAGCGGCCGCTCAAGGAGATCTTCGGATGCTAGACATCGCCTTCTGGATCAGCCTGGCGCTGTTCACCGCCGCGATGCTCCTGTGCCTGTATCGCGCGGCGATCGGCCCCGACCTGCCCGATCGCCTGCTGGCGCTGGACACCCTCTACGTCAACTCGATCGCGCTGATCGTGCTGTTCGGGCTGTGGCTCGACGACAAGACCTATTTCGAGGCCGCCCTGCTGATCGCCATGCTCGGCTTCATCAGCACCGTCGCGGTCTGCAAGTACCTGCTGCGCGGGGACATCATCGAATGATCGGCTTCTATACCGTGATGGAGGGCGTGATCGCCTTCTTCCTGATCGCCGGGGGCGCCTTCGCCTTCATCGGCGCGCTGGGCCTGACCCACCTGCGCGATTTCTACATGCGCCTGCACGGCCCCACCAAGACCACCACCCTGGGGGTGGGCTGCGTGCTGATCGCGGCGATGAGCTACTTCTCGCTGCTCCACGGCGGGGTGAGCTTCCAGGAGATGCTGATCACCATCTTCCTGTTCATCACCGCCCCGGTCTCGGCGCACCTGCTGGCCAAGAGCGCCCTGCATCAGAAGCTCCCCCGCGACCCGCGCACCGAGGACGACATCGAGGAGCTGCGCGAGGACGACGACGAGGAAGAGACGAGCGGCGAACGCCGCTCCTGACGACGATCGAAACTCACCAGCCCTGGGTGTGCTGCTCGACGAGCCGTTCGAACAGGGCGATGTGCTCGGGCCGGTCGTTGAGCGCCGCAATGTAGCGATAGGTCTTGCCGCCGGCCTCGAGGAAGTAGCCGCGGTTCTCCACCTCGAGTTCCTCGAGGGTCTCCAGGCAGTCGGCGGCGAAGGCCGGGCTGATCACGTCGACGTGCTCGACGCCCTCGTGCCCCCAGGTCTTCAACGTCTCGTCGGTGTAGGGCTTGAGCCACTCCTCGCGGCCAAAGCGCGACTGATAGCTCATCAGCCAGTCGTCGTCACCCAGTTCCAGGGATGTCGCCAGCGCCCGGCTGGTGGCCGCGCACTGCTCGGGATAGGGGTCGCCCGCCTCGGCGTAGCGCTTGGGGATACCGTGATAGGACATCAGCAGGCGCCCGCGCTCGCCCCCGTGACGCGCCCAGTGTTCCCGCACGCTGGCGGCCAGCGCCTCGATGTATCCCGGGTGATCGTGGTAATCGCGCACGAAGCGCAGTTCGGGCAGGTGCGGGCAGGGCTTGAGCGCCCGCGCCAGACGGTCGAAGACCGCCGCGGTGGTCGAGCGCGAATACTGCGGGTACAGCGGCAGCACCAGGATGCGGGACGCCCCGGCGTCGCGCAGTGCCTTGCCGGCCTCCTCCATGCTCGGATTGCCGTAGGTCATCGCCAGCTCCACCGGGATCGTCTCGCCGAAACGCGCGGCGAGACGCTCGGCCAGCGCCCGCTGCTGGCGGCGACCGATGGCCAGCAGCGGCGAACCTTCATCCTGCCAGACCGCGGCGTAGCCCTTGGCCACCTTGGCCGGACGGAAGCGCAGGATCACCCCGTTGAGGATCAGCCACCACAGCGGCCGCGAGACGTCGATCACCCGCTCGTCCCACAGGAACTCGGCCAGATAGCGGCGCACGGCAGCGGGGGTGGGCGCATCCGGCGTACCGAGGTTGGCGAGCAATACGCCGAAACGGGCCTGGGTCATGCCTTTCTCCTTGAGCGGTTGAACGGGCGAACGCAGTGCGCTGGCCGGGAGTGTAACAAGCCGGCCGTTCGCGACGGCAATCGATAACGCCTATTCTGCTCATTTGTACAACTTCTGGATAGGCCATGTCCAAGACACTAACCCTACTGCTCGGCGACCAGTTGTCCCTCGACAGCGCCGGGCGATGATGCGCGAGCAGGCCGAGACGTTCCTCGCTACCCTGAATGGGAAAAGCCACCGACGCTCGCGGCGAACCGCTCACCGGCTATCGCCCCACGACGGAGACCTCATGACGTCACCGGCCAATGCCCAAACGCCGCTCGAGATGCTCTACGACGGCGACTGCCCGATCTGCCAACGCCAGGTCGCCTGGATCCAGCGACGCCGTCATCGCGCGCGTATCCGCTGCGTGGATATCCGCGCGGCGGATTTCTCGTCGGCGGCCTGGGGGCGCGACTGGGAGGAGCTGCTGGGACGCATGTTCGCCCGGGATGGTCGGGGCGAGTGGTTCGCGGGGATGGATGCGGTGCGGGCGATGCTCGCCCTGCTGGGTTATCGCCGGCTGGTATGGCTGTCACACCGGCCGGGGCTGAAGGGGATTCTCGATCGGGGATATCTGTGGGTGGCGCGGCACCGTTTCACGCTGGGCCGCCTGTTGCCGGATCGGCGCTGAGGTTCGGTCCTATTGCTTACTACCGACTAGAAGACCAGCGGCATGCGCGAGGCCAGCGGCTCGTGATAATGCGCCTCGTGGCCGACCATCTCGTCGTGGGCGACGAACTGGACCAGATAGGCGCGGTGGATACCGGCACGCTTGAGCTCCAGATAGACATCGTCGAGCGCCCGGAAGAGCATCGGCTTGCCACGCTGGGTCAGCAGGTGCCGCTCGCCCTCGATGTCCTCGAGTTCGACCTGATAGAAGCGACTGCCGGCGTGACTGATGACGCGGACTTCGAAATTGTCGTGCTCTTGCACGTAATGCTTGAAGGCATGAAGTTCCATGGCTCCCTCCTGTTTTCGACCCCGGTGGGCGGATAAGGCGTCCTGCCAGGCTATCCGTGACACATGACAGCGACGTTGCGCGGGTCGATCATCGATCAGACAGGCTCCCGATCGCGAAGTTCAGCGTCGTCCCCGGTCTCGTCCGACTGCACGGGGTAGCGCACCACGACGCGCCCCAAGGGTTCGCGCTTGGCGATCGGCTTGAGTCGACTCCAGCAGTCGCCGAAGCTCTTCGGCACGCGCCCCGCGGGCAGCACCAGCGCGGCGATCGACACCCGCGGCAGGGGGAAGAAGCGCGGCTGCCCGAAACGGTCCTGCCCTTCGAAGCCGGCGCTGGCAACGACCTCGTCCGGCAGCAGGTCACAGCAGGCCTCATGAAAGCGACGCTGCAGTCCGGCCAGGCGGGCATGCAGGTTCTCGGCGTCGGCGAGCAGCAACACGAAGTCATCGCCGCCGAGGTGGCCGAGAAAGTCGCGGGGCTGCTGGGTTTCACCGAGCAGTTGCGCCAGGGCCAGCAGCAGCCGGTCGCCCAGCGCGTAGCCGAAGCGATCGTTGAACGGCTTGAAGTGATCGAGATCCAGGTAGCAGGCGACGAAGCCCTGCCCGACGCGACTGAAGCGATCCAGGGCGGCCCGGATCGGCGCATTGCCGGGCAGTTGGGTCAGCGGGTTGGCCTGACGGGCGATCTCGATGCGCTGCTCGGTGATCAACTGGAGCAGATTGACCACCTGCCCCATGCCCCGATAGCGGCCGCCCTCGGTGACCACGAAATCCTCGTCGCGCAGCTCGCGCTCGCGGCTGGTGACCTTGCGCGAGACCCGCTCCAGCGGCGTGCTCGCCTCCACGCACAAGGGCGAGGGATGCATCACCTTGGCCACCGGCTCGCGCCCGTAGAGGTCGAAACCGAAGCGCTTGCCGACCAGCGCGAGAATCCGCTGGCGACTCAGCACGCCGACCGGCATGCCACGCCCGTCGACCACCGCCAGCGAGTTGGCGTGGGGCTCGGCGCCGAAACGCTCGCTGGCCTCGGCCACGCTGAGGCTCATCGGCAACGGCGCCAGTGGCGTACACAACCGCTCGACGGCCACCGTTTCCAGCGAGCGTCGATGACGGGCGGCGACGTCGCGCAGCGTGGCGTCGAGCGTCGGCCGACAACTGGCGGGATGCGGCTCGGGATGGGCGAACAGCCAGCCCTGGTAGTAGTCGGCACCCAGCTCCAGCAGGCACTCGAGCTCTGCCTCACGCTCGACGCCTTCGGCGATCACCTGCGAGCCCATGCCATGGGCGATGTCGATGATCGCGCGCACGAAGCGACGCTTGATGCGGTCCGCATCGAGGCCGCTGACGAAGTGCCGGTCCAGCTTGACGTAATCCGGGGCAATCTGCGACCACAACCGCAACCCGGCATAGCCCTCGCCGAGATCATCGAGGGCGATCGAGAAGCCCATCGCCTGGTAATGGCGCACCGCCTCGGCCATCAGCGTGGGATCGATCCCCGGCGACTGCTCGGTGAGTTCGATCACCAGCCGGTGCGGCGCCATCCCCAGAGCGTCCAGCAGGCGGCGCGTGTCGCCGCTGCGGTGCTGCGGGTCGAGAAGCACTTCCGGCGAGACGTTGACGAACAACCGCTCGCCCAGTCCTTCGGCCACGAAATCGCGCACCGCCCGCTCGCGGCACACCGACTCCAGCGACGCCAGCAGCCCCGCCTCGCGGGCCGCCTGAAAAAGCGGCACCGGTCTGGCGAAGGGCGTTCCCGACGGGCCGCGGGAAAGCGCCTCGTAGGCGAAGACGCGCCCGGCGTGCACCGCCACGATGGGCTGATAGTGCACATCGATGCGGGCGTCGTCGATGATCGAGGACAGCGTCGGGGCAGATGCGGAAGTCAGAGTGTCGTGGCTCATGCCGCCATTGAGCGACACCGGAATGACAGGAAGATGACAATGGCGCCCGCGGGCGCCATCGATCAGGCGTCGGGCCGATAGGTCGAGGGGTCGATGGCGGTACCCAGCGAATTGCGATCCACCCAGTTGCCGGCCTTGGTCTCCTTGTAGCGGAACACCACGTAGTCGCCCTCGCCGACCGGCAGTTCGGCGTCCTCGGTCTGGTAGCTGTAGGTCACGCCGTCGACCACCAGCGTGTAGCGATACAGGTCCGGCATCCCCAGCCACTCCTTGAAGGGGCCCTCGCGCTCGACGCTCTCGAGGGTGCCTCGCATTTCCAGCTTGGGAGCGCGCTTGCGATAACCGCGTCGGAATCCGCCCGCCATGGGTCTCTCCTTTCAATTCACTGCGTGATCGCCGCCGACCGATCGAGCTGACCGGGACGCCCGGCGCGTCGATGGAGGGGCGGCATTATACGACCCCCCACCACAGGCTCAACCCCGAGCGTCGTGCGACGCCGCTACTCGCCGAAATGCTGCCCGTAGCTATCCGGGGCGAGATCCTCGAAACGCGTGTACTTGCCGATGAACGCCAGGTGCACGGTGCCGATGGGGCCGTTACGCTGCTTGCCGATGATCAGCTCGGCCAGCCCCTTGTTGTCGGGGTTGTCCGGATTGTAGACCTCATCACGATAGACGAAGGCGATCAGGTCGGCATCCTGCTCGATGGCACCCGACTCGCGCAGGTCCGACATCACCGGGCGCTTGTTGGGCCGCTGCTCGAGCGAGCGGTTGAGCTGCGACAGGGCGATCACCGGGCAGCCGAACTCCTTGGCCAGCCCCTTGAGCGAGCGCGAGATCTCCGAGATCTCGCCGGTGCGGTTCTCGGCGAAGCCAGGGATCTGCATCAACTGCAGGTAGTCGATCATGATCAGGCCGAGGTTGCCGTGCTCGCGCACGATCCGCCGGATCCGCGAGCGCATCTCGTTGGGCGACAGCGCCGCGGTATCGTCGATGAACAGCTGCTTGTCCTTGAGCAGATTGACCGCCGAGGTGAGCCGCGGCCAGTCCTCGTCCTCGAGCTGACCGGTCCGCACCCGGGTCTGGTCGATGCGCCCCAGCGAGGAGAGCATGCGCAGCATCAGCGACTCGGCGGGCATCTCCATCGAGAACACCATCACCGGCTTGTCGCTGGAGATCACCGCGTGCTCGACCAGGTTCATGGCGAAGGTGGTCTTGCCCATCGACGGGCGCCCGGCAATGATCACCAGATCCGAGGGCTGCAGCCCCGAGGTCATGTCGTCGAGATCGCGAAAGCCCGACGACAGCCCGGTCATCTGCCCCTGCATGTTGAACAGCTCGTCGATGCGGTCCACCGCCTTGGCGAGCAGATCGCTCATGCCGATCGGCCCGCCCATCTTGGGGCGCGACTCGCTGATCTGGAAGACCAGTCGCTCGGCCTCGTTGACCAGTTCGTCGGAGGGGCGGCCCTGCGGGGCGAAGGCCCCTTCGGCGATCTGGTTGGCGGCCTGGATCAGCTTGCGCAGGGTGGCGCGCTCGCGAACGATGTCGGCGTAGGCGCGGATGTTGCTCGCCGAGGGCGTGTTGCGCGCCAGCTCGGCGAGATACGCCAGCCCGCCCACGGTCTCGAGTTGATCGCGCGATTCCAGCGCCTCGGAGAGCGTCACCACGTCGAGCGGATGGGCGCCCTCGGCGAGCTGGATCATCACGTTGAACACCAGACGGTGCTCGTAGCGGTAGAAGTCGTCCGCCACCAGACGCTCGGAAACGGTATCCCAGGCGGTGTTGTCGAGCATCAGCCCGCCGAGCACCGACTGCTCGGCCTCGAGCGAATGGGGCGGCACCTTGAGGGCGGCCGTTTCCTGATCCAGTTCCAGGGAGTCAGTCATGGGAGGTTCATCCGAGATTGCAGGCTCGCACCGGTGCGGGCCGCGCGAGCCGGGACTCACGGCGCCCCGTCGAGGCGGCCGCGCCCATTCTACCCCAGCTGCCGCGACGACCCCATGGTCGTCACGGCCTCAAAAAGAAAGCGCGACGCCCGAAGGCGGTCGCGCTTTGTCGTCTGCCGGCTCGGCCGGCCACGCGGCGTGGCTTACTCGGCCACCACCACGATGCGCACGGTGGCGTCGACTTCCGCGTGCAGGTGCAGCTGGATGTCGTATTCGCCGGTGGCGCGGATCGGGCCTTCGGGCATGCGCACTTCGCTCTTGGCGACGTCGATGCCGGCCTGGCTCAGGGCGTCGGCCAGGTCACGCGGACCGATGGAACCGAACAGCTTGCCTTCGTCGCCGGCCTTGGCGACCAGCGACAGCTCGATGTCGTTGAGCTGTTCGGCACGCGCTTCGGCTTCGCGCTGGCGATCGGCGGCCTGAGCTTCCAGTTCCGCACGCTGCGCCTCGAAGGCAGAGACGTTTTCCTTGGTTGCCGGTACGGCCAGGCCGTAGGGCACCAGATAGTTACGGCCGTAACCGGGCTTGACGGTGACCTTGTCACCCAGGGCACCCAGCTTGCCGATCTTGTCGAGCAGAATGACTTCCATCTCGTTAACCTCTTGTCATTGGCTGCGGGCCAGCCGGCCGCGGAAGTCCGCGAAGGTGTCGATGAGACCCAGCAGCAGCACAATCAGAATCATGGGCCAGGTGGTCAGCAGCAATGCATAGAATGCCACCAGCCAGAGCCCGTTCATCCCCTTGAGACCAATCAGTCCGTGTATCAGCGCAACGCCGCTCACCAGCAGCGGTACCCAGCTCATGATCGCCAGGGCCGGCCAGGTCAGCAGACCGCCGACCACGGCGATGGCGAGCAGCATCAGCAGCTCGCGGCTGCCCAGACGCAGGGTGTGGAACTCGCTGCGAAACCCGCCCGGGTTATAGAGCCCCGCCTGCCAGCTGCGCGCCAGCGCCAGACAGGCCACGCTGGCCAGCGTGACGATC
This sequence comes from Modicisalibacter coralii, assembly GCF_004117855.1. Classification (GTDB taxonomy): domain Bacteria; phylum Pseudomonadota; class Gammaproteobacteria; order Pseudomonadales; family Halomonadaceae; genus Modicisalibacter; species Modicisalibacter coralii. The sequence goes on along the minus strand of NZ_QWBW01000020.1, from coordinate 13,487 downwards.
AGCCCGGTGACGCCGCCGATCAGCAGCGCGGCCATCCGCTGGGTATCCACCCCCCGAGCGGCCAGATCGTCGAGCATGCGCCCGACCTCCGGCGAACTCTGACGCAGGGTGTCGAGCAGCGGCCCGGCGCCCCCCGGCGGCAGGAACACGCCGATCTGGATCATCACCGCCGCGACCAGCGTGGCGACGATCAGCGTCTCGCTCCAGCGCATCCGCGCGCGCAGCACCACCGCCATCAGCGTCACCAGCAGCAGGCTGGCCAGCGGGATGGCGTCGCCGCGCATCCACCACCAGCCGGTGGGCAGTGCCGCGGCGATGATCACCGGCAGGGCCGGCGCCAGGCCGCGCCGCAACGTCACCAGGGCGGCGATCGCGGCACTCAGCCAGAACAGCCAGGGAACCAGGGCGGCAGCGGCAGCGGCCCCCGTGGCGTGCGGGGTGCCGCGCATGACCCAGCGAGCCAGGGGCAACATTGCGCGATATCGGCTTACTGGTGGCTATCGGTGTACGGCAGCAGCGCCAGATAGCGAGCCCGCTTGATGGCGGTCGACAGCTGACGCTGGTAACGCGCACGCGTCCCGGTGATGCGGCTGGGGACGATCTTGCCGGTCTCGGTGATGTAGGCCTTGAGGGTATCGATATCCTTGTAATCGATATACTTCACGCCTTCGGCAGTGAAGCGGCAGAACTTGCGGCGACGGAAAAAGCGTGCCATGGATTGTCCTCCTGGACGAGCAAAGATTCACGGGAACACGGATTCGCCGTCCGCCGAGCGCGACGCGCTCGCCGGCCGACGCGTGCGTGCTCAGCTGGCGGCGGCTTCGGCGCGCTCGGTACGCGGCTTGTCGGACTTCTCGTCGCGACGACGGCCCTTGTCCTCGGCGGCCTTCATCATCGGCGAGGCCTCGGTCACGGCTTCCTTGCAGCGCACGACCAGGCTGCGGATGATCGCATCGTTGAAGCGGAAGATGTTCTCGATCTCCTCGAGAGTCTCGCCGCGGCACTCGATGTTCATCAGCACGTAGTGAGCCTTGTGAATCTTGTTGATCGGGTAGGCCAGATGACGGCGCCCCCAATCCTCGAGACGATGCACGGTACCGCCGTTTTCGGTGACGAGGCTGGTGTAGCGCTCGACCATCGCCGGAACCTGCTCGCTCTGATCCGGATGGACCATGAACACGATTTCGTAATGACGCATGGTGTCTCCTTTCGGTTTGACAGCTTCCCCGTGGCAACAGACGAACTGGCCAGACGGAAGCAAGGAGTCGTGGATACTGGGTGAGGGTGTTCGAAGAACCGCACAATTGTAGTGACGCCGCCCCGCCCATGCAAGCCGCCACATCGAGAATCGCGACGCTCTTGCAACTCGGGGCTGAACCATCGACAGATCTGCGGGGAGGCGCTGTCGATCCTTCCCTGGACGCTACTTATGCCATCCGTGGCAAAAGGCCTCCCCTTCGACCTGTCGAGGGCGCCCTCGGCGAGGTTCTATCTCAACGAGAATCAGCGCGCCGGCGCACCACGCCGCTGGCGCACCGCCTCGAACAGCCCGATGCCGGTGGCCACCGAGACGTTGAGACTGGAGACGCTGCCGGCCATCGGCAACCGGGCGAGCACGTCGCAGGCCTCGCGGGTCAGGCGCCGCAGCCCTTTACCCTCGGCGCCCATCACCAGTGCCGAGGGACCGGCGAAATCGGCCTCGAAGAGCTCGATGTCGGCCTCGCCGGCGGTGCCGATGACCCACACGCCCCCCTCCTTGAGCCGCCCGATGGCTCGCGCCAGGTTGGTGACGCGGTACACTGGCACGCTCTCGGCGGCCCCGCAGGCCACCTTGCGCACCGTGGCGTTGAGCGGCGCCGCCTTGTCCTTGGGGACCACCACACCGTGCGCGCCGGCGGCGTCGGCGCTGCGCAGGCAGGCGCCGAAGTTGTGGACGTCGGTGACGCCGTCGAGCACCAGCAGCAGCGGCGGCGCGGCATGCGGCCAGCCACCCAGCCGATGCCAGAGTTCTTCCTCGCTGTGCGGCGTGAGCGGCGGGCAGAAGGCGACGACCCCCTGATGACTGGCGCCCTGGGAGAGCGCGTCCAGGGTCTCGCGGGGCTGCGCCACCAGCCGGGCGCCGGCGGCGCCGGCCCGCTCGAGCAGCTCGCCGAGGCGCGCGCGGGCCTCGCCGTCCTGATACCACACCTCCCGGGGGCGCTCGCCACGCGCCAGCAGGGCGTCGACGGCATGCACGCCGAACACCCCGTCCAGGCCGGCAGGCGCCGTGACCGCGGCGCCGTGCGACTTGCCGCGCCGCCGCGGCTTGCCGCTCTTGTCGCCACGACTCACGAACGGTCCCCCGACGGGCCGCGCCGCGTGCGTTCGCCCTTGCCGGGACGCTGCTTGCGCCGGCGCGGCTTCTTGCGGCCGGACTTGTCCTCGCCCGAGCCGCCGGCCACGTTGGCCTTGGGCGCGCTACGCTGGCGGCGCGGACGCTCGTCGAACAGCTCGAAGTCGATCTTGCGCTCGTCGAGATCGACCCGCGCGACCTGCACGGTGACCCCGTCGCCGAGCCGGTAGGCGAGGCCGCCGCGCTCGCCCTTGAGACGATGCTTCTCGGGCTCGTAGTGGTAGTAGTCGGAGGGCAGCGAGGTGACGTGCACCAGGCCTTCCACGTAGACGTCGTTGAGGCGCACGAAGAGGCCGAACTGGATCACCGAGGCGATGGTGCCCTCGAACACCTCGCCGACCTTGTCGGACATGAATTCGCACTTCAGCCAGTCGGCGACGTCGCGGGTGGCGTCGTCGGCGCGGCGCTCGGTCATCGAGCAGTGCTCGCCGAGCTCGATCATCTGCTCGAAGGTGTAAGGGCACCAGGTGGACGGCTTCTCCACCGGCGCGCCCTCGGCGCGCAGCACCGTGTTGGTCTGCCGCGGCCCGCGGATCACCGAGCGGATCGCACGGTGCACCAGCAGGTCCGGATAGCGCCGGATCGGCGAGGTGAAGTGCGCGTAGGCCTGGTAGGCCAGGCCGAAGTGCCCCTCGTTGTGCGGCGAATAGACCGCCTGGCTCATCGAGCGCAGCATCACCGTCTGGATGATGTCGGCGTCGGGGCGATCCTTGATCGTCTCGCGCAGCTGCTGGAAGTCCTGCGGCGTGGGCTCGTCGCCGCCGGGCAGGGTCAGGCCCAGTTCGTTGAGGAACAGCCTCAGCTTGTCGAGGCGTTCCGCCGAGGGCGGCTGGTGGATGCGGTACAGGGCCGGCAGATCGTGCTTGTCGAGGAACCTCGCGGTAGCCACGTTGGCCGCCAGCATGCACTCCTCGATCAGCTTGTGGGCGTCGTTGCGCGAGCGCGGCACGATGGCCTCGATCTTGCGATCGGCGTTGAACAGGATCTCGGTCTCGGTGGTCTCGAAATCGATCGCGCCGCGCTGCTCCCGGGACTGGCGCAGCAGCTTGTAGAGCGAGTGCAGGTTGGTCAGCGCCGGCAGCAGCTCGCTGTAGCGCTGGCAGAGCTCCTGGCCGAGCGGCGTGTCGGGGGATTCGAGCATCTCGCCGACCTGGTTGTAGGTCAGCCGGGCGTGCGAGCGGATCACCGCCTCGTAGAAGCGGTAGCGGCTGATCGCCCCGGTCTTGGAGATGTTCATCTCGCAGACCAGCGTCAGGCGGTCGACCTCGGGGTTGAGCGAGCACAGCCCGTTGGAGAGCAGCTCGGGCAGCATGGGCACCACCTGCCCGGGGAAGTACACCGAGTTGCCGCGGATGTGCGCTTCCTGATCGAGCGCCGTGCCGGGACGCACGTAGTGCGAGACGTCGGCGATCGCCACGATCAGCTTCCAGCTGCCCGACTTGGTCTTCCAGGCGCAGACCGCGTCGTCGAAATCCTTGGCGTCCTCGCCGTCGATGGTCACCAGTGGGTAGTCGCGCAAGTCGATGCGGTTGCGCTTGTCGGCCTCGGCGACCTCGGCGGACATGCCGGCGATCTGCTCCTCGACTTCCGGCGGGAAGTGGTCGGGGATCTCGTAGCTGCGGATGGCGATGTCGATCTCCATCCCCGGGTCCATGCGTTCGCCGAGCACCTCGACCACTTCACCGACCGGCTGCACGCGGGTTTCCGGCTGCTGGGTGATGCGCACCGACACCACCTGGCCGTCGCGCGCCCCGCCGGTGGCGCTGTTGGGAACGATCACCTCCTGGGTGATACGCGTGTTCTCGGGGATCAGCACGCCGAACTCGCTCGAGCGCTCGCGATACACCCCGACCAGGGTCTGGGTATTGCGGGAGAGCACCTCGACGATGGTCGCCTCGTCGCGGCCGCGACGATCGCGACCGCTGATGCGCACCAGCACGTGGTCGCCGTGGAACACCCGGCGCATCTGGCGCGGCGGCAGTACCAGGTCGGGCTTCTTGCCGTCATCGCGGAGCAGGAAGCCGATGCCGTCGCGATGGCCCAGTACCTTGCCCTTGATCAGATCGAGCTTGTCGATCAGCGCATAGGCGCCGCGGCGGTTGCGCAGGATCTGGCCGTCGCGCTCCATGGCCGCCAGCCGGCGACGCACCGCCTCGGCCTGATCCTCGTCGGTCAGGCCGAGCATGCGGCTCATGTTCTCGTCGGTGATCGGCTTGCCGTACTCCTCGAGTCGCGCCAGCAGGAATTCGCGACTGGGGATCGGCTTGTCGTATTTGTCCGCTTCGCGCGCTGCGTACGGATCGTCGTCTAACGTCCAGTGATTCATGATTGTTGCTTCCTTGATGGTCGTTCGGGCGGCAGCGGACGCGGCATGGCGTATGAAAGTCGTGTCATGCGCGCAGTATAGCGTTGCGCACAAGCCGACCCAACCATCGCTCCGCTGCGACGGTGCGGGATCCGACACCAGAAATTGCCCGACGGGGCTTGCATTCGGGCCGTGAATCGGTATGATTCGTGGCCACTTGCCCAGGTGGCGGAATTGGTAGACGCGCTAGCTTCAGGTGCTAGTGTCCTTACGGACGTGGAGGTTCAAGTCCTCTCCTGGGCACCAACGACGATGTCGTGTGACGATATATCCCTCGATCGCCACAGACATGGGGGTGAAAGTCCCTTGATGCAAGACTCGGTTGCGTATTCGCCCAGGTGGCGGAATTGGTAGACGCGCTAGCTTCAGGTGCTAGTGTCCTTACGGACGTGGAGGTTCAAGTCCTCTCCTGGGCACCACGCGAATACGGCCGAACATGATGCGCCCAGGTGGCGGAATTGGTAGACGCGCTAGCTTCAGGTGCTAGTGTCCTTACGGACGTGGAGGTTCAAGTCCTCTCCTGGGCACCAGATTCCGGAAAGCCCCCAAGCCTTGCTTGGGGGCTTTTTCATGGCCGCCATTTGCCCCCTCTCATTTGCCCTCTCTCGACACGACCTACCCGGCCGGCGACTTACCGATTCGCCATAATAGTTATTAGACATAATGATTATTGAGAGTAATTACCTGCCTGCTAACTTGAATGTCGAACCCATCAAGCAACTCCCCTCCTCGAGGGCAATAACAAGACAAGAGACGAGTTCACGCCATGCCACACCGACCTCACGGCCCCGCGCAACGCCGTCACGCGTGGCGAGCGGTACACGGAGACACCCGTTATCCACGACACACGAGAACCGGAACCCCCGATCGATCAACGACGCCTGACCCGCTTGGTCGGCTATCGCCTGACACGCAGCGAACTGCTGGTTCGGCGCCAGACCCAGGCATGCCTGAACGCCTTCGAGCTCAAGCCGGTGGAGTTTTCGATACTGTTACTGGCCGACGCCAACCCCGGTATCACGCAACGCCAACTGGCCGAGCTGCTCGATGTCTACCCGCCCAACCTGACGCCCGTGACGGCGCGCCTGGCCAGCCGGGAGCTCTTGCAGCAGGTACGCGGCCGTCGGGATCGACGCCGGCAGCACCTGCATCTGACCCCGTCGGGCCATGCCCTGATCGCCCAGGCCGAACAGGCCGTGCAGCGGCTGGAAGCGCGGCTCATGGAACGCCTCGGCGACGAGGGCCAGACGCTGCTCGATGTCCTGCAGCGTCTCGAGGACCGGCTCTCGCCCGGCAGCTAGCCAGGGGCACCGGCATCCTCGCCTTCCGAGCCGTCCCGAACTTACCCGACAAGGAGACCCTCTCATGAACCTGTTCGGCAAGACCCTGGTGGTGACCGGCGTCGCCTCCGGCATCGGTGGAGAGGTCGCGCGTCTGGCACGGTTCCACGGCGCCCGCGTCATCGGCGTGGATCGCAACCCGGCCGCCCAGTCCCTGGATGCGTTCCATCAGGCCGATCTCGCCGACCCCGAGGCGATCGACGCCCTGGTGGCACGCTTGCCCGAGCGCATCGATGCCCTGGCCAACATCGCCGGCGTCCCCGGCACGGCGCCGGCGGCAACGGTCGCGCGGGTCAATTACCTGGGGGTGAGGCATCTCAGCCAGGCGCTGCTGCCGCGCATCGCGTCCGGTGGAAGCATCGTCAACGTCGCCTCCATCCTTGGCGCCGAATGGCCCGACCGCCTGGCCCTGCACCGCGAGCTGGCGGAGACTCCGGATTTCGCGGCCGGCGAGCGTTGGCTCGACGACCATCCCGTCGCCCGGGAGACCTGTTATCAGTACTTCAAGGAAGCCTTGATCGTGTGGAGCGCGCGCCGCTCGCAGGACTGGTTCGCCGAGCACGACGTGCGGGTCAACAGCGTCGCGCCGGGCCCGGTCTTCACTCCCATCCTGGATGACTTCGTGACCATGCTGGGCGAAGAGCGGGTGCAAGCCGATGCGGCCAAGATGAAACGCCCGGCCTATGCCGACGAGGTCGCCGAAGCCATCGTGTTCCTGGCCAGCGACGCGGCACGCTGGATCAATGGCGTCAATCTGCCGGTGGATGGTGGCCTGGCGGCCACCGCCATCTGACACGCTTTTTCCATTGTCGAGGACAAGACATGCCCCTTTCGACGACTCCCCTGGCCCAGGCCGAGACCTGGCGAGACAAGCTCTTCGACGGCGACTGGATAGACGCCCCCGACTCCCTTGAGGTGATCGAGCCGGCCTCCGGCCAGCCGTTGCATCGTGTCGGCAAGGCCGGCCCCGAGGCGGTGACCCGCGCCGTGACCCGTGCCCGTGACGCTCAGCGCGACTGGGCGGCGACCCCACCCCGCGAGCGGGCAGCGGTGTTCCATCGCGCCGCCGCCCTCCTTCAGGAACAGGCGGATACGGTGGCGAGACTGATCGCCCGCGAGACGGGCGGCATCCTCGCCAAGGGTCGTCACGAGGTCAACGAAGCGGTCGTGCTGCTGCAACGCGCCGCGGCGATGCCGCTCGAGGCCTGCGGCCAGGTGCTGCCCAGCGCCCCGGGACGCCTGAGTCTGGCACGCCGCCTGCCCTTGGGCGTGATCGGCGTGATTTCGCCGTTCAACTTCCCACTGGTGCTCTCGCTACGCTCGGTGGCGCCGGCCCTGGCGGTGGGTAACGCGGTGGTGCTCAAGCCGGACCCGCGCACACCCTTCGCCGGCGGCTTCGCCATTGCCGAGGTCCTGCACGCCGCCGGCCTGCCCAAGGGCCTGCTGCATGTCTTGCCCGGCGGTGCCGATGCCGGACAGGCACTGGTCGAGGCGCCCGGCGTACCGATGATCGCCTTCACCGGCTCCACGCCCGCCGGGCGGCGCATCGGCGAGCTGGCCGGCAAGCACTTGAAGAAAGTCTCGCTGGAACTGGGCGGCAAGAACGCCCTGATCGTGTGCGAGGATGCCGATCTCGATCTGGCGGTCTCGGCGATCGCCTTCGGCGCCTATTTCCACCAGGGGCAGATCTGCATGGCCACCGGGCGCGTCCTGGTCCATCGCAGCATCGCCGACGAACTGACACGACGCCTGGCCGACAAGGCCCGCCAGTTGCCGGTGGGCGACCCGGCCGCCGGCGAGGTCGCGCTGGGCCCGATCATCGATGACACGCAGTTGCAGCACGTCAAGTCGATCGTCGACGACTCGGTCGCCGCCGGCGCGGCGCTCGAAGCCGGCGGCACCCATGACGGCCTGTTCTACGCGGCTACGGTACTCTCCAACGTCACCCCGGGCATGCGCGCCTTCGAGGAGGAAGTGTTCGGCCCGGTCGCCAACATCATTGCCTTCGACGATGACGACGAGGCCGTGGACCGGGTCAACGACACCGATTACGGCCTGTCGGCCGGGATCATCTCGGCCTCGGTGGGGCGCGCCATGGCGCTGGGCGAACGCCTGCACACCGGGCTGTTGCACATCAATGACCAGACCGTGGCCGACGAGGTGATCAACCCCTTCGGCGGCACCGGCGCCTCGGGGAACGGCACCAGCGTCGGCGGCCCCGCCGACTGGGAGCAGTACACTCACTGGCAATGGGTGACGATCAAGGACGCCCCACCGCCCTACCCGTTCTGACGCCTGCACTCGACCGTCCACGCATGGGTCGTGGGCGGTGGAGCGCGTCAGCCTCAGAAGCGCGCCGGCTGCCGTGCCACGCTGTCGAGGTGCCAGCCCCGGGTATCGACCGTCGACTCCAGAGAGTGTTCGACGGGCCCCGGCAGCTGGGGGAAAAAATCCAGCCCGGTGCGCGCCTCGATCTGATCGATGCTCACCAGGTAACGGTCGAGGGGCTCGTTGCCGCGCACCTCTTGCGGCATGACGAAGGCCAGCGCCCGCGGGTGCGGTCCCGGCACGACGACGATCTTGTAGAAGGCCTGCGGAATCTCGACGAAGCCCACCCGGCGCAGCGCCCCGCGGTACCAGGGCTCGGCGTAGATCGGCCCGTCGATCACCTGCAAGGTGCCGAAGCGCGGCGCGAAGTCGTCGATCACCACCTCTTCCAGGCGTTGCCAGAGCCGCCGGTTGAGGTTCGGCCGTTGCGGCGCGATGTTCGACATCAGGAAGGTGTCGCGCTGGGCCTGGCGCCCGTAGTTGGCGGCGATGGCGTAGTTGGGGGCCAGGTGGCCGCGATCGTAGCCGCTGCCCAGGTAGTCGTCCGGGGCGACCGGCCACAAGGCGCGCCAGTCGCGGCGGAAGCCGGGGCGCTCGCCGATGTAAGCGTCGTCCCTCACCGGGCGCAACTGATAGCCGACCCATAGCGCCCCCACGCGCAGCAGCCGCTCGCGGACATCGCGCTCCTGCCAGTACCAGAGCCCGCTGGCGACCACCACGAAGGCCAGCGAGATACCCAGCTTGCGGGCCCCGCGACCGAGGACGTCCATGACGGCGTCGATCACGAGATCCCCCCGGCGACGTGGCATCGACGGGGTGACAATGGGTCGACAAGGATTCGCATCACGCGCTCAGAGCCCGACGCTGAACATCGTCTCCAGGTCGTGCCGGGAGTGGACCTGCAGGGCGTTGAGCGTCTCGGTCTCGCGGATCCCCTCGACCTTGATCAGACGCTCGGTGACCAGCGTGGCGAGGCTCTCGAAATCCCGGGTCCGGGCGATGGCCACCAGATCGTAGCGACCGCAGGTGGAATAGACTTCGCTGATGCCATCGACCTCGGCCAGTTTCTCGGCGACGGCCTTGATCTGGCCCTTTTCGGCGTTGATCAGAATCACGGCGTTCTGCATCGGGTTCTCCTCGCTACCAGCGTGCGCTCGGTGAGCCGGGGCTCACGACTGCCGGGAGTATATCAGCGCCGAGGTTCGCGAGGCAGTGGCGTCACGCGCCGGGCGCCGCCTCCAGTTCGAGGAGACGACGCTTGAGAGCCTCGCCGCCCTGATAGCTCCCCGGGCCACTGGCCGTGACCACGCGATGACAGGGCACCAGCACCGGCAAGGGATTGGCGGCGACGGCGCCGGTCACGGCGATCACCGCCTTGTCGTCGCCCAGCCGTCGGGCCAGATCGCCATAGGTGCGGGTCGCCGCGTAGGGAATGCGCATCACGGCCGCCCAGACCTCGCGCTGGGCCTCGCTGCCCTGCGGGGCGACATCGATGTCGAAATGGCGCCGACGCCCGTCGAGATAGGCGAGAATCTCATCGCGTGCCGGCGCCAGCGACGCATCGTCGCGCGACCATTCCGCGTCCCGATGGGTGGCATCGAAGCGCAGGTGCCGCAGGCCCTGGGCATCGCCGGCCAGCAACCATTCGCCGAATGGCGTGGTGAAGGTGGTGAAACGCATGCGCCCTCCTCGATGGCGAGTCGCGATCGATATCCCTTGTCGCGACTGTATACATTTTATCCTGGTTTTCTGTATACACTTTCTACTAGGCTAATGAAGGACGATGTTTTACGCTCGATGTCGTCGAGCCCCGGCGACCGACCATCGACGGGGCATCGCCCGACCGTGACAAAACCTGACAACGCCACCGAGGCGTGACAACGCCGAGGCGGCCTGATCGACAGCCAGAAACGAGGAGACACCATGGCCAATCAGAGTCGTCGCGACTTCATGCGCCATAGCCTGCTGGGACTCGCCGCCCTGCCCCTGGGAGCCGGCATCCTCTCGCAGCGCGCCTTCGCCCAGGACCTGCCGCCGCTGGACCCGAACAACCCGCAGGCCAAGGCCCTGCACTACGTGACCGAGGCCAGCCAGGCGAGTGACAACCCGGCCTACTCGAAGGGCGAGACGTGCGCCAACTGCATGTTCTTCAAGGACGCCAACAACGGTTGCCAGTTGTTCCCGCAGAACAGCGTCGCCCCGGAAGGCTGGTGCCAGTCCTGGACCAAGAAAGGCTGAGCACACGGGACGGCACGCCACTTCAGTGCGACGTGCCGTCCTCTCTCCCCACTGACTATCCCTCTTCTGCCGTTGTCTCGCCCATCCGCTACCCTGCCCGCCCCATTTGACGCGGAGCGCGGGCGTCAGGCGCGCGTCTCGAGATCCGCCGGCAGTGGCCACTGATAGCGCCGCACGACCTCCTCGCCCTCCATCGACAGCAGCTTGATCGGGAACCCCCACAACTGGTGCAGGTGACGCAGCACCGGATAGACGCTCTTGGCCAGCGGCCGCCGACGGTCCTGCACGTGATGCAGCGTCAGCGAGCGATCGCCACGAATGTCGGCCTCCCAGACCTGGATGTTGGGCTCGCGCACCGACAGCGCATACTGCGTGGACAGCGCCTCGCGAATGCGCCGGTAGCCGTCTTCGTCGTGGATCGCCTCGATGGTCAGCATCTCGTCCTGATCGTCGTCGACCAGCGAGAACAGCTTGAGATCGCGGATCACCTTGGGTGACAGGAACTGCTGGATGAACGACTCGTCCTTGAAGTTGCGCATCGCGAAATGCAGCGTCTCCAGCCAGTCGCTGCCGGCCATGTCGGGAAACCACTCGCGGTCCTCGGCGGTGGGTTCCTGGCAGATGCGCTTGATGTCGGTGAACATCGCGAAGCCCAGCGCATAGGGATTGATGCCGTTGAAGTAGGGACTGTCGAAGCCCTGCTGGCTGACCACGGCGGTATGCGACTGCAGGAATTCGAGAATCACCCCCTCGTCCACCAGCCCTTCGTCGAACAGCCGATTCATGATGGTGTAGTGCCAGAAGGTCGCCCAGCCCTCGTTCATCACCTGGGTCTGGCGCTGGGGATAGAAATACTGGGCAAGCTTTCTGACGATGCGCACGATCTCGCGCTGCCAGGGCTCGAGCAGCGGCGCGTTCTTCTCGATGAAGTAGAGCAGGTTCTCCTGCGGCTCCGCCGGGTAGCGCCCGTGGCGGTGCAGGCCCAGCGGGTCGTCCCCGTCGTCGTGCTCGGGGCCGAGGGCGGAGGCGGTATCGGGAATCGTGCGCCACAGCAGGTTGACCTGCGACTGCAGGTACTCGGCGCGTTCCGCCTGACGCCGCGCCTCCTCCTCGGCGGAGATCGGCGACGGGCGCTTGTAGCGGTCGACCCCATAGTTCTGCAGCGCGTGACAGGCGTCGAGCAGTTGCTCCACGGCGGTGACGCCGTGACGTTCCTCGCATTCGGAGACGTACTTGCGGGCGAACACCAGGTAGTCGACGATCGCCGAGGCGTCGGTCCAGGTTCGGAACAGGTAGTTGCCCTTGAAGAAGGAGTTGTGGCCATAGCAGGCGTGCGCCATGACCAATATCTGCATCATCAGGGTGTTCTCTTCCATGAGATAGGCGATGCAGGGATCGGAGTTGATCACCAGCTCGTAGGCGAGCCCCATCTGACCGCGCCGGTAGGCCTGCTCCACCGCCAGGAACTGCTTGCCGAACGACCAGTGGTGATAGCCGATCGGCATGCCCACGCTGGCATAGGCGTCCATCATCTGTTCCGAGGTGATGATCTCGATCTGGTTGGGATAGGTATCCAGGCGATACTCGTCGGCCAGGCGGGCGATCTCCCGCTCGTAGGCCGTGAGCGTCTCGAAGTTCCAGTCCGAACCGGTGGCGATCGGGGTGCGTCGGGTCATGATGCTGCCTCCTGGGCCGAATTCACTGCTCGGCGCGGCGCCGGAAGAGTTCACGGAACACCGGATAGATGTCCCCGGCCTCGACGATCTGCCGCATGGCGAAGCGCTGCGGAAACTCGGCCTGCACGCTCTCGTACTCCTCCCACAGCGCCTGGTGGGCGTGGGGCGTGATCTCGACGTAGGTGAAGTACTGCAGGCGCGGCATCAGCGACTTGACCAGCAGCTCCCGGCAGGTCGTGGAATCGTCGTCCCAGTTGTCGCCATCCGAGGCCTGGGCCACGTAGAGATTCCACTGACTCGCCGGATAGCGGTCGCGAACGATCTCGTCGACCAGCGTCAGGGCACTGGAGACGATGGTCCCGCCGGTCTCCCGGGAGTAGAAGAACTCCTCCTCGTCGACCTCCTTGGCGGCGGTGTGATGACGCACGAAGACCAGCTCGACCTTTTCGTAGTTGCGCTCGAGGAACAGGTAGAGCAGCAGGAAGAAGCGCTTGGCGATGTCCTTGTGCGCCTGGGTCATCGACCCCGAGACGTCCATCACGCAGAACATCACCGCCTTGTTCGACGGCTGCGGCTGGTTGATCAGGTTGTTGTAGCGCAGGTCGTAGGTATCGATGAACGGCACCGTCTCGAGACGCTTCTCGAGACGTTCGATCTCGGCCTTGAGTTCGGCGATCCGCGCCGGATTGCGCAGCACCGGATCCTTGCGTTCCTCCTCCTCGAGGGCCGCCACGGCCTCGCGCAGAGCGCGCCGGATCGGGGCGCGCATGGCGATGCGCCGGGCCTGGGCCTGACGCATCGAGCGCACGATGTTGATGCGTGCCGGGACCCCGTCGCGGGCGATACCCGCGCGCACCGGCCGCACCTCATCGAGATCGAGCAGTTGCTTGCGCTCGATGCGTCAGGCCCAGGCCCGGCGCATCGCCATGCGCGCCCCGATCCGGCGCGCTCTGCGCGAGGCCGTGGCGGCCCTCGAGGAGGAGGAACGCAAGGATCCGGTGCTGCGCAATCCGGCGCGGATCGCCGAACTCAAGGCCGAGATCGAACGTCTCGAGAAGCGTCTCGAGACGGTGCCGTTCATCGATACCTACGACCTGCGCTACAACAACCTGATCAACCAGCCGCAGCCGTCGAACAAGGCGGTGATG
>NZ_QWBW01000019.1 GCF_004117855.1 Modicisalibacter coralii | reverse complement strand
AGCGTTCCCAGACACCCGCTTCCTGCCAGTCGCGCAGGCGCCGCCAACAGGTCACGCCGGAACCGCAGCCCATCTCTTGAGGCAACATCTCCCAAGGGATACCCGAGCGCAGGACGAACAGGATGCCTGTCAGGGCTGCACGATTGGAAACGGGAGGTCGGCCGCCACGCGGCTTGGGCTGAGGCGGAGGCAGTAGCGGCTCGACGATAGACCAGAGTTCATCGGATACGATCTTCTTAGCCATGCCCAAAATCTAGGAATGGCTAGAGCCGCTTTCAAGGTTTTGAAAGGCGCACTAATGGCACTGATCATCCGGCTCTCCCTGAAACCACCCCTGGTCGGCTCGCTATTGAATAGCCCATAAAACCCTCCCCTTTCTCAGGGATTCCCGAACCATTTACGCCTGATGGGCATGACGGTAGAGCGCGATCTTGTTCGCTTCGCTGTCGCGAAGGGCGAGGTAATAATCACCGAACAGGGTTTTCAACCCTTCTGAAATATTGTTATTCTTGAAAAGCTCATTCGGCAGAATGTGATGAATCTGAAATAGATGAAACGTGTCCCTGGCCATACCATGGGTTCCTTGTCGGGAGTGGAGATCAGTGCCGGTTGGAAACGACGCGGCAGCGATACGGAGCCAACGGCTTGGCCAGTTTCTCGGCGTTCAGGGCTTGATAGAGGCGATCGCTGAGAAAAAATACATCTTCCATTTTTTTATCCATCCACAAGTCAACACCTTGCAGAACAGTTTTTTCAAACGCCAAGCCATAGTCATTATCCGTATGTTTTGGCTCCCAGATATCTGTTTTCCTAAAAGGGACCTTCCTGATTCTAGGTGACTCCTCCGGTACGAAGGTATCCTTGGTTTCGCCGAACGCCAAACAAAAATACTCCCCATCGAACGGCGTGGTACGGTCGTGTTGGAAGAGTCTCACCGGATGAAGTGTGGTTTTCCCCAGCTCGAAACGCCGTAGCACCTCGGCGAACCGCTGGGACACGACCCATACACCACCAGCGCTGAAAATAGCCGGGAGCTTTGATAACTTTTTGTAGGGACTAACGAAGTACATCTCCCTGGGCCAGCTATCATCACCTGATGCAACCCCTCGATCAGATCGCCGCATGGATTCGACTGCCTTTTGGGGGTCTTTCTCATAATTATCTCCGGTAAATCCATATAATAGCGTCGTATCCGTCAGGGCATTGGTTGCCCAGACCGTGGCATCGACCGTGTAATACGTCATGATATTCTCCTTGATTGGCATAAGGGTCATCCCGCGCGACAGCGGAACAATCACTATATTTTAATCACGAAATCCTTAAAAAACTGCCACCATTTAAACCCACCAATTCTCTAAAAAACAACAACAATAAATTCTCTTTCATCATCGTGACGCCGGCATAGCTACCACATGGCGTGCAACGGCACTATATAGAGAAAGAAACCTCATGGCAGACACACCAAGATCACCTCCCCCCAAGAAAATCATTATAATAATTTACTAATATCAAGTGCGACATGATTTTTACGTAATCCAAATCTCAAAAAAACGTAGGAGATCTCGCACATCCATCCAATTCTATAAATAGCGCAATATTCCGCCGCTAATACATTTTTATGTCTTCACAAGGATTGACGCATCCTGTCCAAACTTGATGGCTTCTCGATCATTGTCGGGCCAGGAAACTTGCAAATAGCGCCATCGATATGTTTGAGACACAAGGGCAACAGGCGCTGACGTGGCAACGACTTGTCAGCGCCGCCGATCACCCGCAGATTAGAGGCTGACATTTCCAGCGGATCCTCACTGCATGCGCCAGAGCCTGGTTCGCGAATTCAGCAACCTCATCGAACGTGGCCGGGACCGCCAGTTGCGCCTGGCGGTCACCGGTCTGTCCCGCGCCGGTAAGACGGCCTTCCTCACTTCGCTGGTCCATCAGTTGCGCCACGCCGGCCTGGAAGCGCGACTCGACCTGCTGCCCTGCGCCCGCGACGGCCGCCTGCTGGGTGCCCGGCGCGTCGCCCAGGCCGACCTCGGCGTGCCGCGCTTTCCCTACGACCCGGCGATCGCCGCCCTCGACGGCACCCCGCCGCGTTGGCCGGAGCCCACCCGCGGCATCAGCGAGCTGCGCCTGCAGATCCGCTACCGTCCCGAGCGCCAGGGGCTGCGCGGCGCGTTCGTCGGCGACAGTGCCACCCTGACCCTCGACCTGTTCGACTACCCCGGGGAATGGCTGCTCGACCTGCCGCTGCTCGAGCACGATTTCCTGAGCTGGAGTGAGCGCCAGCAGGCCGCGCTGACCCCGGCGCGGCGCGAGCTGGCCGAGGACTGGCTCGCCGCCGTCGGCGAACTCGCCCCCGACGCCGTCGCCGACGAGGCCCGCCTGGCCGACATCGCCGAGCGCTACGCCAGTGGCCTGCGCGCCGCCCGCGAGGCGGGGTTCGCCGACCTGCAGCCGGGGCGCTTCCTGCTTCCCGGCGATCTGGCCGGCGCCCCGGTGCTGCAGTTCTTCCCGTTGCCCGGCATCGGCGAGGCCGATCGCGAGCGGCTCGCCTCGCTCCCCGAGGAGAGCGTCTACCGCACCCTGGCGCGGCGTTTCGCCCACTATCAGCAGCATGTGGTCAAGCCCTTCTATCGCGAGCATTTCCGGCGCTTCGACCGGCAGATCGTGCTGGTCGACGTGCTCGGTGCGCTCAACGCCGGGCCGGAGCGCTTCGAGGATCTGTCCCGGGCGCTCGCCACGCTGATGAAGAGCTTCGACTACGGCAAGCGCAGCCTGCTCTCGCGGCTGTTCGCCCCGCGCATCGATCGCCTGGCGATCGCCGCCACCAAGGCCGATCACGTCACGCCCGAACAGCACGCCAACCTCATCGCCCTGCTCGAGGCGCTGCTCGCCGAGCCGATCCAGGATCTGCGTTTCGCCGACGTGCCGGTCAAGGCGCTGTCCCTGGCGTCGATCCGCGCCACCCGGGTGCACGATGTCGAACGCGACGGGCGGCGCACGCCGGCGCTGCGCGGCACCACCCTGGCCGGCGAGGAGACGCTGCTGTTTCCCGGCGAGGTCCCCGCGCAGCTCCCCGACCATGACTTCTGGGCCCGGCAGGGCTTCACCTTCGAGGCGTTCCGACCGCTGTCGCGGGAGACGCGCGGCGAGGGGCTGCCGCACATCCGCATGGACGCCGCGCTCGACTGGCTGATCGGAGACAAGCTGACATGAACGATCCGCGCCCCCACCAGCGCTTCACCCTCGACGAGCCGCAGGCCAGCGCCCCCGATCCGCACCCCGCCGAGCACTATCCGGTCACCACGACGAGTCGCCAGCGCGACGACGGCGAGGATCCCGACACCACGGCGGCACTCGACGCCGGCCTGACCCGCCCCCGCAAGCGGCGCTGGGGGCTGCTCACGCTGCTCGGCGGCAGTCTCGCCCTGGGCGCCGTGGAGGCCGGTCAGACGCTGTACCACGCCACCCTGGGCGGCGACCTCATGAGCGGCGCCTGGAGCGCGCTGGCCCTGCTGGCGCTGGGCCTGGGCGGCTCGGCCCTGCTGCGCGAGCTGTGGCGACTGCGCCGGCTGCGTCGCCACACCGACCTGCGCCAGCGCCTCGACGCCCTGGCCGGAACCGATGCCGGCGAGGCCCGGCGCCTCGCCGAGGCGCTGCGCGAGCAGATGCGGCTCGATCGCGACGATCCGCACTGGCAGGCCTTTCTCGCCGCCCAGCAGGCGCATCACGATGGCGCCGAGACCCGCGACCTGCTCGCCCACCATCTGCTGACGCCGCGCGACCGCGAGGCACGCCGGCTGATCTCGCGGATGGCCGGGGATACCGCGGTCATGGTCGCCGTCAGCCCGCTGACCCTGGTCGACATGATGCTGGTCGCCTGGCGCAACCTGGCGATGCTCGAGCGCATCGCCGCGCTCTACGGCCTGGAGCTGGGCTACGCCAGCCGGCTCAGGCTGTTTCGTCAGGTACTCGCCAACCTGGCCTTCGCCGGCGCCAGCGAGATCGCCAGCGAGGCGAGCATGGAGCTGTTCTCGATGAACCTCGCCGGCAAGCTCTCGACCCGTGCCGGCCAGGGACTCGGCGTGGGCCTGCTGTCGGCACGCCTGGGCCTGCGCGCCCTGCGCCTGACACGCCCGCTGCCCTTTCTCGAGGGCGAGGCGCCGCGCGTCGCCGATCTGCGCGGCGAACTCTGGCGGCGCCTGCGTCGGCTCGAGAAGGCCGATGCCCCCCGCAGGGACGAAAGCCGACAGACTTGATCCGAGTCACGACACGGCGCCGGGGTGGCGCTACGCTGAAGGCACCAGGCCCCTTTACCAACAATCAAGGCCCAAGGAGAACGGTATGTTCAAGACGATCATGGTCCCCGTCGACGGTTCCGAACAGGCGAAGCTCGCCCTCGAGGTCGCCTGCAAGCTGGCCGCCAACGATCAGTCGAAACTGCATATCCTGCACATCCCGGAGCGCCTCGCCCACGACAACGTGCTGGTGTGGGGCGTCGGCGCGGTGAACCTGGAGGCCCCCGAAGAGGAGGTCGAGCGGGCGGGTCACGAGATGCTCGAGGCCGCCAAGCAGGCCGCCGCCGAGCATGGCGCCACCGATGTCGAGGGCTCGGTGCATCAGGGCGATCCGGCGCGGGTGATCCTGGAGCGCGCCAAGTCGCTCGGCGTCGATACCATCGTCATGGGCAGCCGTGGGCTCAGTGACATCCGTGGCCTGATGGTCGGCAGCGTGTCGCACAAGGTGTCCCACGCCGCGCCCTGCCACGTCATCACCGTGCACTGATCGCCATCAGGCGCCGTCGTCGGTCGGACTCGCTGCCGACCGACGCTCGACCCAGCCCTCCACGTAGAGCCGCTCGACGACCACCATGCCCACCACCACCAGCGGCTCGGCCATCAGCAGGCCGATCATCCCGGCGAACAGACCCAGCCACAGCTGGACGACCAGCAGCAACGCCGGCGGAATGCTCACCGCCTCGCGCTGGATCAGCGGGGTGATCAGATAGCTTTCCAGGAACTGGATGACCAGATAGAGCAGAGCGACGTGCAGCATCGCCATCGGGCTCTGCGAGAAGGCCACCAGTGACGCCGGCACCGCCGAGAGCACCGGGCCGAGATAGGGAATGAACGACAGCAGTCCCGCCAGCAGCCCCAGGGTGAAGGCCATCGGCACATCGAGCAGCCACAGGCCGAGCCCCGACAGCCCGCCCACCACGCTCATCGAGGCCAGCCGCCCCAGCAACCACCAGGTCAGGCGATGCGCGGCATCGTCCAGCAGCGCGCCGGTTCGCGCCCGCCAGGCGGGCCTCACCAGGTGCATCAGCCCCTGGCGGTAGCGGCGCGGTTCGAAGGCGACGAACAGGCCGATGAAGACCACCACCGCGACATTGAGCAGGCTGCCCAGGGTGGTCGAGAACAGGGTCGTGACCTGCGGCGACCAGTGGCGGAAGATCCCGGCCAACGAGGTCTCGCGCTCGATCCGGGTCACCGCGTAGTCGCCCAGCCAGCTCTGCCGCAGCCAGTGTTCCAGACCGCTCATCGACTGCGGCAGGACCTGGACCAGTTGGCTGATCTCCCGCGTCAGGCTCATCGAGAACTTGAGCACGAAGGCGGCCAGCAGCAGAGACAGCGAGACCATCACCGTGACCAGCGCCCCGCGGCGGTCGAGGAAGGTATGCTGCTCCAGCCAGCCGGCCGGCACCGACAGCGCCAGGGCCAGCAACAGTCCGGCATAGACCAGCAGCAGAATCGGATAGCCGAACCACACCAGGGCGGAAACCAGCAGCACCGTCACGGCAATGCCGGCCACGGTCCAGATACGCCGGGCAAAGACCGCGACACGCGCTTCGTCGTCATCGCTCACATCGACACTCCTTGTCGTCGCATGACAGCCGGGAACGCTAGCTCAGGGATGCCTCCAGCGCAAAGAAGCGCTGCAGCCGACGCGCGACACCGTGAGGGTGATGATGGTCGATGCGCGTCGCCCGCGGCACCCGTGCGAAGAGCGCGGGATTGGCGTTGTCCATGATGAAGCCGTGCCCGGCAACGGCCAGCATCTCGGCATCGTTGAGGTTGTCGCCGAAGGCCAGGCAACGTTCGGCGGGCAGGTCGAGGTGAGCCAGCAGCCGTTCCAGGGCGGCCCCCTTGTTGACCCCCTGGGCCATGATTTCCAGCGAGTCGGCCATCGAGTAGGTCAGGTGCAGGCGCTCGCCGAGACCAGCGGGGATGCTCGCCTCGAGTGCCGCGAGTGCCTCTGGGTCGCCGATGCACAGCACCTTGCCCACCCCGCGACCGTCATGGGCCGCCAGGTCGGCGACCCGGTAACCGAAACCGGTATGCGCGTGCAGCGCCAGCAGTTCGGGCGCCGGAGCATCGATCAACCACTCCTCGTTGGTATAGAAGTTGAGGCGGATATCGGCCTCACGCGGCAGCGCGACCAGTTCGCGTACCAGTTCGGCGGGCACCCACTGCTCGGCGATCAGGGTATCGTCCGGCGCGTGGAGATGGGCGCCGTTGGTGCTGAGGATATAGGCGGGAACGCCGAGCCGGCGACGGAAGGCGGCAATGTCGAGGAAATGCCGCCCCGAGGCCAGCGCCAGGTGATGGCCGCGCGCGGACAGGGCGCGGAGCGTCTCGATGGTCAGGTCGTCGAGGTCGTGCTCGGCATCGAGCAGGGTGTTGTCGAGATCGGTGACGATCAGATGCGGGTCCATGCGGCGTCCTGATGAGTGACTGGCTCTTCAGGCTACCGCAAAACGAGTGCCCGGTAACGGCCGGCGGGGTTACCACCGAGTATCCCCGGACGGGCCCTCGACCGGGGCCCGTCTTGGCATTCGCAAGCACCGCCGGCGCCGGAACGACACCGGCGGCGCATTCAGCTCGCCTGCCGCAGGCGCTTGAGATCCGCCACCGCCTCGCGCGCCACCGGCGACAGTTGCGAGCCGTCGCTGTCCAGGTAGTCGATGATCTGCGCCTTCATGCTGCGCGCCCAGAACTTCTGGAGGTGCGACGTCACGCGCTGCGCCGCCGTCGATGGGTCACCGTGCTGGTTGGCGGCGATCTGGTTGACCATCTTCACCAACTGACTCAGTTGCTGATCGCTCATGAGCGTGCCTCCCTCATTGCCCGGCGGGCGCCGGTTCCTCGGCGCCCTGCTCCAGGTAGCCGCGCTGGCGCCGGTCGAAATGGTGGAACCGTTTCTGCCACTCCGACGGCTGCGACACCTTCTCCACCTGCACCGCGGTGACCTTGTACTCGGGACAGTTGGTGGCCCAGTCGGAACTGTCCGTGGTGATCACGTTGGCGCCACTGCCCGGGTGGTGGAAGGTGGTGTAGACCACGCCGGGCTGCATGCGATCGCTGATGCGGCAGCGCAGTACCGTGTGGCCCACGCGGCTGGACACGCCCAGCCAGTCACCCTCCGCGATGCCCCGCACCTCGGCGTCGCTGGGGTGGATCTCCAGCACGTCCTCCTCGTGCCACTGGCTGTTGTCGGTGCGCCGCGTCTGGGCACCCACGTTGTACTGGCTGAGGATACGCCCGGTGGTCAGCAGCAGCGGGAAGCGACGATTGCTGCGCTCCTCGGTGGGCACGTACTCGGTGACCGCGAAGTGGCCCTTGCCGATGGGGAAGTCCAGCTCGTGCATGGTCGGCGTGCCGTCCGGGTGCTCGGCGTTGCACGGCCACTGGATGCTGCCCTGTTCCTCCAGCTTGGCATAGCTGACGCCGGTGAAGGTCGGCGTGAGCAGGGCGATCTCGTCCATGATCTCGGACGGGTGCGAATAGTTCATCGGGTAGCCCAGGGCGTTGGCCAGGTCCTGGGTCACTTCCCAGTCCTCCTTGCCGGCCACCGGTGCCATCACCTTGCGTACGCGGTTGATGCGCCGCTCGGCGTTGGTGAAGGTGCCGTTCTTCTCCAGGAAGGTGGAGCCGGGCAGCAGCACGTGGGCGTACTTGGCGGTCTCGTTGAGGAAGATGTCCTGCACGATCAGGCAGTCCAGGCTGGTCAGCGCCGCCTGCACGTGCTGGGTGTTGGGGTCCGACTGGGCGATGTCCTCGCCCTGCACGTAGAGCGCCTTGAAGGTGCCGGCGATGGCGGCGTCGAACATGTTGGGGATGCGCAGACCCGGTTCGTCGTCCAGCGTGGTCTGCCACACGCTCTCGAAGCGCTGGCGCACGTCGAGGTCGGCGACGTGCTGGTACCCCGGCAGTTCGTGGGGGAAGGACCCCATGTCGCAGGAGCCCTGGACGTTGTTCTGGCCGCGCAACGGGTTCACGCCGACGCCCTCGCGCCCCAGATTGCCGGTGGCCATGGCCAGGTTGGCGATGCCCATGACCATGGTGGAACCCTGGCTGTGCTCGGTGACGCCCAGACCGTAGTAGATGGCACCGTTGCCGACGCTGGCGTAGGACCGCGCGGCCTCGCGAATCTGCGCGGCCGGCACGCCGGTTTCCGCCTCGAGGGCCTCCGGCGAATTGCGCGCCTCGCTGATGAAGTCGCGCCAGATCCGATAGGCCTCGGTCTCGCAGCGCGTCTCGATGAAGGCCTTGTCCTCCAGCCCCTCGGTGACCACCACGTGGGCCAGCGAATTGATCAGCGCCACGTTGGTGCCGGGTTTCAGGGGCAGGTGCAGCATGCGGCCGCCGTGGGGCGTCTTCAGCAGATCGATGCGCCGCGGATCGGCGACGATCAGGGTGGCGCCCTCACGCAGCCGGCGGCGCATCTGCGAGCCGAACACCGGGTGGGCGTCGGTGGGGTTGGCGCCGATCACCAGGATGGTGTCCGCCTTCATCACCGAATCGAAGGTCTGGGTGCCGGCGGATTCGCCGAGGGTGGTCTTGAGCCCGTAGCCGGTGGGCGAGTGACACACCCGCGCACAGGTGTCGGTGTTGTTGTTGCCGAAACCGGCGCGGACCAGCTTCTGCACCAGATAGGTTTCCTCGTTGGTACAGCGCGAGGAGGTGATGCCGCCGATGCTCTCCCGGCCATACCGCGCCTGCGTCTCCTTCAGGCGCCGGGCGGCGAAGCCGATGGCCTCGTCCCAGGACACCGGACGCCATGGCTGGTCGATGGAATCGCGGATCATCGGTTCGGTGATGCGATCCTGGTGGGTGGCGTAGCCGAAGGCGAAGCGGCCCTTCACGCAGGAGTGGCCGTGATTGGCGTCGCCACCCTTGTAGGGCACCATGCGCACCAGTTGATCGCCCTTCATCTGCGCCTCGAAGGAGCAGCCCACGCCGCAGTAGGCGCAGGTGGTGACCACGCTGTGCTCCGGCACCCCCTGGTCGATGACGCTCTTCTCCATCAGCGTCGAGGTCGGGCAGGCCTGCACGCAGGCCCCGCAGGACACGCACTCGGAGTCCATGAACGGCTCGTTCTGGCCGGCGGCGATCTTGGAGTCGAAGCCGCGGCCGTCGATGGTCAGGGCGAAGGTGCCCTGGACCTCCTCGCAGGCACGCACGCAGCGGGAGCAGACGATGCACTTGCTGGGATCGAAGCTGAAATAGGGATTGGAGGCGTCGATTTCCGCATCCAGGTGATTCTCGCCCTCGAAGCCGTAACGCACCTCGCGCAGGCCGACGGCGCCGGCCATGTCCTGCAGCTCGCAGTCGCCGTTGGCCGGGCAGGTCAGGCAGTCCAGCGGGTGATCGGAGATGTACAGCTCCATCACGTTGCGGCGCAGCCTGGCCAGCTTGCCGTTCTGGGTGGTGACGTCCATGCCCTCGGCAACCGGGGTGGTACACGAGGCCGGGTAGCCGCGTCGACCCTCGATCTGCACCGCGCACAGCCGGCAGGAACCGAACGCCTCCAGGTTGTCGCTGGCGCACAGCTTGGGAATGGTGATACCCGCCAGGGCGGCGGCGCGCAGCACCGAGGTGCCTTCCGGTACGCTGATCTCGATGCCGTCGATGGTCAGGACCACGGCTTTTTCCGAGAGCCGGGGAGGGGTTCCATAGTCCCGGTCAGGGTCGATGCGATGCTGGCTCGGGTCGAAGTAATTGATCATTGTTGGCCTCCTCCGGTCAGACTTGCCGGGGTTGCAGGTCGTCGGGGAAATGCTGCATGACGCTCTGCACCGGGAAGGGCGTCATTCCGCCCATGGCGCACAGCGACCCGTCCACCATGGTTTCGCAGAGATCGGACAGGAGTTCGAGATTGGCGTCGCTGTCGGTACCCGTCCGGATGCGATCGATCACTTCCACGCCGCGCACCGCGCCGATCCGACAGGGCGTGCACTTGCCGCAGGACTCGACGCTGCAGAATTCCATGGCGAAGCGCGCCTGCTCGCCCATGTCGACGCTGTCGTCGAACATCACCACGCCGCCGTGACCGACCACGCCGCCGAAGGCGGCGAAGCCTTCGTAATCGATGGGATTGTCCCACTGGCTCTCGGGCAGATAGGCGCCCAGCGGCCCCCCCACCTGGACGGCCTTGAGCGGCCGTCCGCTCAGGGTGCCGCCGCCGAAGCCCTCCATCAGCTCGCGCAGGGTGGAGCCGAACGCCAGCTCCACCAGCCCGCCGCGCTTGACGTTGCCCGCCAGCTGCATCGCCACGGTGCCCCGCGACTTGCCCATGCCGTAGTCGGCGTAGGCCTGGGCGCCACGTTCGAGGATGAACGGCACCGCGGCCAGCGAGAGCACGTTGTTGACCACCGTGGGCCGTCCGAACAGCCCCTTGATGGCGGGCAGCGGCGGCTTGGCACGCACCATGCCGCGCTTGCCCTCGAGACTCTCGAGCAGCGAGGTCTCCTCGCCGCAGATGTAGGCACCGGCGCCCAGGCGTACTTCCAGGTCGAAACGCTTGCCGCTGCCACGGATGTCGTCGCCCAGATAGCCCGCCGCGTAGGCGCGCCCGAGCGCGTCGTTGAAGATCCGATGGGCGACCGGGTATTCCGAACGCAGGTAGACGTAGCCCTGGGTAGCGCCCACGGCCAGGCCGGCGATGGTCATGCCCTCGATCAGCATGTAGGGGTCGCACTCCATCACCAGCCGGTCGGCGAAGGTGCCGGAGTCGCCCTCGTCCGCGTTGCAGACGATGTATTTCTGGCCCGGCGGTTCATCGTGGACGGTCTGCCACTTGATGCCGGTGGGAAACGCCGCCCCGCCGCGCCCGCGCAGGCCGGAGGTTTTGACCTCGTCGACGATGGCCTGGGCGTCCAGAGTCAGCGCCCGCTCCAGCCCGGCAAAGCCATGATGGGCCCGGTAGTCGTCGATGGACAGCGGATCGGTCACGCCGATGCGCGAGAAGGTCAGGCGCTGCTGGTTCTTCAGGTAGGGGATCTCCTCGGTCGGCCCCAGGGCCAGCGGATGATCCTGACGCCCCTCGAACAGCCCGGCCTCGATCAGCCCCGCGATCTCGCCCGGCTCGACCGGCCCGTAGGCCACCCGCCCCGCGGCGGTCGCCACCTCGACCAGCGGCTCCAGCCAGAACAGCCCGCGGGAGCCGTTGCGGATCACCGTCACCGCCGCGCCCTGATGGCGCGCCGTACGCTCGATCGTCTCGGCGACGACGTCGGCGCCCATGGCCAGGGCGGTGGTATCGCCGGGTACGTAAACGGTCACCGTCATCCTTTCACCTCCACGACCGTCGTGGTGAGGTCGTCCACCAGGGTATCGAATTTCGCCGCGCTCACCCGGCCATGGATGGTGTCATCCACGCGAATCGACGGCCCGCAGGCGCAATTGCCCAGGCAATACACCGGCTCGAGGGTGAACTCGTTGTCGCGGGTGGTCTGGTGATAATCGACGCCGAGGCGCGCCTTGACGTGGGCTTCCAGTTGGCGCGCGCCGACCGCCTGGCAGGCCTCGGCACGGCAGACATGGATCACGTGACTGCCCGCCGGGTGGCGGCGAAAGTGATGGTAGAAACTGATCACCCCATGCACTTCGGCACGGGTCTGCCGCAGGGCGTCGGCGATGATCGGCACCGCGGCATCCGGCACGTGGCCGAAGCGGTTCTGGATGGCATGAAGTATCGGCAGCATGGCCCCGGGCTCGTCCTTCAGCGCATCGACTTCGCGCTGGATCGATTCCCGAGTCCACGCCTGCGGCTGGCGGGTGTCGGAGGGCGTCATGGCTGGGCTCTCATCAGTTATTGTCGTTCGACATCAGGTTGTTGTCGTCTGGTCATCAGCGGCTCGCGGGCACGACGCGTCGGGCATGTCGCGAGCCGAAAACCGGCAACGCTGGTCACGGGTCTTGTCGCTGGCCAACCTATGAACTAACTTGCCAGCCCTTGGCAGCAGAAGGAAGGCCATTTTCGTGGAAAATAGCACGCCGTATTTCACTCACAAATAGGCAAAACCGTGCATAGAAAAAAGCTGCAGATCTCGCCGGCCTGGTTGTTCAAGAGCGAGGACGGCGAGCTGTTCGACCCCGTGCTCTTTCGCCTGCTCGAGGGCATCCGCGACGGGGGCAAGCTGACGCTGGCGGCCCGTCAGGCCGGCGTTTCCTACCGTCATGCCTGGAACCTCCTCAACCGCGGCAACGACTTCTTCGGCTTGCCGCTGGTGGACATGCACAAGGGGCGCGGTACCCGTCTGTCGACGCTCGGTGAAACGTTACTCTGGTCCGAGCAGCGCGTGAAAGCACGCCTGGGGCCGCAAATGGACAGCATGGCGTCGGAATTGAACAACCAGCTCCAGCAGCTGCTGGCCGGCGCGCACCCGGTCCTGCGGCTGCACGCCAGTCACGGCTATGCCGTCGCTCTGCTGCCCCGCTTCGCCGACCGGGTGGAACTGGACCTGCAGTACTGCAATCCGACGGAGGCGCTGAACGCCCTCGGCCGCGGCGACTGCGACCTGGCCAGTTTTCATTTCCCGGCCTGCCCGCGCCTGGCGGAGCGCGTCATGCGCGCCTATCGCGAGCAGCTCGACCTGAAGAACCTGCGGGTCATTCGCTTCGTCACCCGCGAGCAGGGACTGATCATCCGCCGAGACAGCCGCGACACGGTGACCGGGCTGGCCGATCTCACGCGTCCGGACATCCGCTTCATCAACCGCGACGAACACTCCGGAACCCGTATTCTCTTCAACATGCTGCTGGCCGAGCAGGGCATCACCGAAGGCCAGATCAACGGCGCCGAACACGAAGAGTTCACCCATACCGCCGTGGCGGCCTACGTCGCCGCCGGCATGGCCGATGTCGGCTTCGGCGTGGAGGCCGCCGCGGCCCAGTTCGGCCTCGACTTCATCCACCTCTCCAGCGAGCACTACCTGTTGATCTGCCCCGAAGACCGGCTGAAGCAGGACAACATGCAACAGTTGCTATCGCTGATGACGTCGGCGCCCTTCCTGACCGAGATCGACAAACTGGTCGGCTATGCGCCGGATCGCTGCGGGGAGATCTGCACCTTCGCGCAGTTGCTGGAAAGCGACCGCCATTGACCCGCCGGCGCCGGATCGGCACCCGGCGGGCCACCCTCTCAGAACAGCGCCGCCGCCTTGGCCAGCGCAATGTACAGGCCGATCAGGAAGGGCACGCCCACGCCCAGCCAGGCCAGCACGCCACCGACACCGAAGCGGCCCCGCGCCGCGGTTTCCGCGCTGACCGAGACGTTGTCGTCGTGCTGCAGCGAGCGCTCCCGCTCGACCTCGTCGTCGGACATGTGATGCTCTTCCTTCACCGGCCTGACCAGCAGGTTGCAGATCAGCCCCAGGAACAGCAGTCCGGCCATGATGTACAGCGTGCGATCGTAGACCTGACTGGCTTCGAGGCCGGCGTTGAGCTGGGCCTCGCGCAGCGCGGCGATCACCAGCGGCCCGACGATCCCGGCGGCGGACCAGGCGGTCAGCAGGCGACCGTGTATCGCGCCGACCATCTGCGTGCCGAAGATGTCCGCCAGATAGGCCGGGACCGTGGCGAAACCGCCGCCGTACATGCTCAGGATGATGCAGATGGAGATGACGAACAGCCCCGCCATGCCCAGATGCCCCCAGGTGGGCAACAGGCAGTAGACGATCATCCCGAGGATGAAGAAGGTGTGGTAGGTGTTCTTGCGACCGATCTTGTCCGACAGCGAGGCCCAGAATAGCCGGCCCAGACTGTTGAACAGGCTGATCAGTCCCACCAGACCGGCGGCGGCCGCCGCGACCGAGGCTTTCTGCGCCGTAGTCAGGCCGGATGCCGTGTCCTCGATGCCCACCAGCGCGCCGCCGAAGACGTCCTGGAGCATCGGACTGGCCATCGAGATCACCGCGATGCCGGCGGTCACGTTCAGGAACAGCACGCCCCAGATCAACCAGAACTGCGGCGTTTTCCAGGCCCGGTCCAGGTGCACGTGACGATGGGTGATCATGGCGTTGCCCGGCTTGTCCCGGGGTGGCGTCCAGCCCGCCGGATGCCAGCCGTTGGGCGGCACGCGAAAGCCGATGGCGCCCGAGGCCATCACGACGATATAGATGGCGCCCATCACCATCAGCGTCATCGCCACGCCGGTGCCACCGGAGCCGCTGAAATGCCCCATCAGCCACACGGCCAGCGGGGCGCCGACCATGGCACCGCCACCGTACCCCATGATGGCGAAGCCGGTGGCCATGCCGCGACGATCCGGAAACCACTTGATCAGGGTCGACACCGGGGTGATGTAGCCCAGCCCCTGGCCGATGCCGCCAAGGATCCCGCAGCCCAGGTAGACCAGCCAGAGCTGATGCACCATCACGCCGATACCACCGACGATCAAGCCACCGCCCCAGCACAGCGCGGCGATGCAGCCTGCCTTGCGCGGCCCGGCATGCTCGAGCCAGCCGCCCCACAGCGCGGCGGAAATGCCGAGCATGGCGATGAAGGTCTCGAAGATGTGAGTGACCTGCGGCACCGTCCAGTTGCAACTCGTGGTGGTCAATGCCTGGAAGAAGCCGAGATTCGAGCACATCGCCGCATCGGCGTTGGGGATGATGTTGGTCATCGGCAGCCAGAACACCGAGAAACCGTAGGCCATGCCAATGCACAGGTGAATCGCCAGGGCCGCCGTGGGCACCAGCCAGCGGTTGAAGTTGGGCCCCGCTATCGTGCGCTCACGGGCCAGGAAACCGGCACTACCGTTTCCGGCGGATGCCCGCGCATCGCCTTTCGAAATACCATCCATAGGTCGCCCTCTGGTTATTTGTTCATTGTCGTTGTCATCACGCCTTGCCGGTGCCGAGCCATCGCCGCCTCGTCCGACTGGCCTGGACGGACAGCCATGGTCCGCCCCGCTGCTTTTATAAGAATAAAAATTCATAGGTAAGGCGGCGACGTTCTCGCCTCACCCGTCCCGATTGCAGTGAAACCGCCAGATTGGTGCAACTAGCGGAAGGTCTTATGATCCAGAGTGCTTATATAGCGATACTGCACTCACGACGTGCCATCGGTAGCCCGGCTTTCGACACCCGCACCTTGATTCTCCCGGCGGCCAACCGCATTACGGAGACCATGGCGGCGTGACGGAAACGCCGACTGACTACCGGACGACAGGAGCGTGACATGAAGACACTGGTGATCGGCGCCAACGGCAAGATCGGCCGGCAGTTCTGCGAACTGGCGCGAACCGCCGGGCTGCCCGTGAAGGCGATGATCCGCGACAGCGATCAGCAGACCTGGTTTCGCGAGCGCGGCATCGAGACGGTGATCGCCGACCTGGAGGGCTCGCTGCGCCACGCCTTCTACGGCTGCGATCAGGTCGTCTTCGCCGCCGGCTCCGGGCCGCACACCGGGCCCGACAAGACCCTGATGATCGATCTGAACGGCGCGATACGCGCCATCGACCTGGCCGCCGAGCTGGGCCTGTCGCGGTTCTTGATGGTCAGCGCGATCCGCGCCGAGACGCCCCTCGACGGCCCGGAGAAACTGCGCCCTTACCTGGCCGCCAAGCACGCCGCCGACGACCACCTGCGCGCCTCCCGGGTACCCTACGTGATTGCCAAGCCCGGTCGGCTGACCGACGAGGCGGCGACCCTGCGGCTGGCGACCTCGCCGGAGGAGGCCGGCGACAATCGCATCTCCCGCGCCAACGTCGCCCATGCCCTGCTGCACCTGGCGCAGGAGCGAGCGCTGACTCGCCGTGAGTTCGTGCTGCTCGACGGTGAGCGGCGCATCGGCGACGCCCTGGCCTGACGAGCGCCCCATCCACCGCCGCCCGCCGGATCGCCCACGGCGATTGGCGGCGGCGGCCCGAATCCGTATAGTGGCCCTTCGTTCCCCGCCAATCGTACCGACTCCCCCATGCTGCAAAACAACGCGCTGCTCTCGCAGCTCAAGCAACAGATTCGTGACAACACCCCGCGCGTCGAGGGCGTGATCAAGGCCACCGAGCGTGGCTTCGGTTTCCTCGAGACCGATGACGGGGACTCCTATTTCGTGCCGCCGCCCGCCATGAAGCAGGTGCTCCACGGCGACCGCGTCGAAGCGGTCCTCAAGGAGGACGGCGACAAGAAGTCGGTCGAGCCCGAGCGCCTGATCGAGCAGTCGCTGGAGCGCTTCATCGCCCGCGTGCAGAAGCGCGAAGGGCGGCTGGCCGTGATTCCGGATCACCCGTCGATCAACAACGTGGTGAAATCGCGCATCAAGCGCAGCCTCGACGAGGAGAGCATCGCCGACGGCGACTGGGTGGTGGCACGGCTGGTGCGCCACCCGCTCAAGCCCGACGATCGCGGCTTCTTCGGTCAGATCGACGAGCTGATCGCCAAGCGCGACGATCCGGCCGTGCCCTGGCGGGTGACGCTCGCCCGTCACGCCCTGGAACAGGCCTCGCCGGAAGCCGGCGACGACTGGGAACTGGCCGACGAGGGGCTCGAGCGCGAGGATCTCACCGCGCTGCCCTTCTTCACCATCGACAGCGACAAGACCCGCGACATGGACGACGCCCTGCACGTCGAACCGCGTGCCGAGGGCGGCTGGCGGCTGACGGTGGCCATCGCCGATCCGACCGGCTATGTCGCCGAAGGCCATGCCGCCGACCTGGAAGCCCGGACGCGGGCCTTCACCGTCTACCTGCCCGGGCAGAACGTGACCATGCTGCCCGAGGTGCTGGCCGACGACCTGTGCTCGCTCAAGGAGGGCGAGGACCGCCCCTCGCTGGCCTGCAGCCTGGACGTCGAGGCCGACGGCAGCCTCGGCGAGTATCGCTTCTTCGCCGCCACCGTGCGCTCCCATGCGCGGCTGGTCTACGACAATGTCTCCGACTGGCTCGAGGGCCAGGGCGAGTGGACGCCCGACGCCAGCGTGGCGCCGCAGCTCGAGGCACTGGCCAAGCTCACCGAGGCGCGCGCGGCCTGGCGGGCCGAACACGCACTGGTGTTCAAGGACCGCCCGGACTACGTCTTCGATCTCGATGCCGCCGGCAATGTGCTCGACGTGCGCATCGAGGACCGGCGCATCGCCAACCGCATGATCGAGGAGTCGATGATCGCGGCCAACGCCTGCTGCGCCGACCTGCTGGCCAGCCGCATCGGCCACGGCATCTTCAACGTGCACCGCGCCTTCGAGCCGGAGAAGGCCGACGCGGCGCTGGAGTTCCTCGCCGGCCAGGAGATCGAGGTCGAGCGCGAGGCGCTCACCGAACTGCCCCGCTACCGCGAGCTCAAGCGCGCCCTGGAGAGCCGCGACGACGCCTGGCTGGACGCCCGCCTGCGTCGCTTCCAGGGGTTCACCAGCATGTCGGCGCAGCCGGGTCCGCACTTCGGCCTGGGGCTGCCCGCCTACGCCACCTGGACCTCGCCGATCCGCAAGTATGGCGACATGGTCAACCACCGGCTGATCAAGCGGGTGCTCAAGGGCGAGCAGGCGCCCGCCGAGGCGAGTACCGCGCTCACCGAGCAGCTCACCGAGCGCCGCCGCCTCAACCGCATGGCCGAGCGCGACGTCAAGGACTGGCTCTACGTGCGCTACCTGACGCCCGCCGCCCGCGACCAGCAGACCTTCGACGCCGAGATCATCGCCATCAATCGCGGCGGGATGCGCGTGCGGCTGACCGCCAACGGTGCCAGCGCCTTCGTGCCCGGGCCGCTGATCCACAGCGATCGTGACAAGCTGGTGATCGACGACAAGGAAGGCCGCATCAAGGTCGAGGGTGAGGAGCGCTTCAAGCTCGGCGACCACATCCAGGTGGTGCTCACCGAGGCCCGCGAGGATACCCGCTCGCTGGTCGCCCGACCCGCTGCCTGACGATCAGACACTCTGCAGAACGACAACGGCGAGCCCACTGAGCTCGCCGTTTTCGTTCCGAAATGGTGCCATCATGATGGCATCAAGGATCGCCAGGCAGCGATCTCCTTCCAAACCTAATATGCATAAAAACGATATTTAATTTACCAAAATTGCCTCAACCCCTTTCCAGCACCGCGCCAACTGGCTACCATCCCTCGCCTCGTGCTCCATGAACAGACAGGACTCGCGGAAAAAAGGAAAATCCCGGTACGCAGTGGCTCACCCGGGCCTGTCATCACAATCGACAAGGAGATTCCGACGCTTCCGCGGCCATGGACGCTGCCCGGGAGCCCGACATGGTTGACTGGAGACCTCGCATGAGCCGCACCATCGATATCGAGACCGATATCTCCGCCCGGGAGCTGGAAGCCCGGATCGAGGACGCCCCGAGCGGGGCGACGCTGCGCTTCGCGGCGGGAGATTACACCTTCGATGATGCCATCACCCTTCGTCGCTCCGACATTTCGCTGATCGGCGCCGGCGTCGACCGCACCACATTCACCTTCAGCGACGAGGCGCTGGAGAACGACGACTTCGCCATCCGCCTCGCCGGTGGCCGCGGCGAGACGATCGGCACGCTCGACACCCACGCCAACGAGGACGATCGTCAGGTTCGCCTGGAACACGCCCCCGACACGCTCGCCGTCGGCGACACCGTGCGCCTCTGGCAGGACAATGACGACGACTTCTTCGACGACATCGGCGATACCTCGTGGCGCAAGGTGGATCATGCCGAACTGCGCACCAGCATGGCCCGCGTCGAGGCCATCGATGGCCGGGACCTGACGCTCGATCGCGGCGTTCACTTCGACCTGGACGGCGACGACACCCACGTCGAGCGTATCGACACCGTCGATGACGTGTCGCTGGAGGGATTTACCCTCGACTTCGAACTGGGACGGCCCGAGGCCGGCGAATTCGACAATACCCTCGACGCGCTGAGCCGCTATCACGCCGTGCTGCTGGACGGCACGGTCAACGCCAGTGTCGACGAGATCCGGGTCGTCGACGGACCCTCGACCGCCTTTCGCTTTTCCCGCGTGCTCGACAGCGACGTCGATAACATCGAGGCCCATGGCAGCTTCAACAAGGGGGGCGGCGGCAACGGCTACGCCTACGAGCTGCACGAGAGCTACGACGGCGACTTTACCGGGCTCATCGACAGCGGCATGCGCCACGGCCTGGTGTTCGCCTCCTGGCGATCGTCGGTCGGCAACGAGGTTCACGTGGAATCCACCGACCGGGACGTCAACTTCCACGGCGGCCGCGATCACGACAACCGAGTGCATGTCGCGCAGTCGATCCGCGATCCCGAGACCGACGACCTCTCGACCTCGCTGTGGGTCAACGCCGGCGGCGAACACTTCGGCGCCATTACCGATCCCGATGCCAATCAGGTCCGCTTCGACTACGTGGTCGGCTCGCGCCGCGACGATCATCTGCAGGGCAGCGACGACGGCGTCTATCTCGACGGCGGACTGGGCCATGACACCCTGATCGGCGGCGACGGCGACGACATCCTGCAAGGCGGTCCGGGCGATGACGGCTACGATGGCGACGACCACATCGACGGCGGCGACGGTCGGGACAGCGTTCTCTACATGGCCGACCGCGACGCCTACACCATCGACTTCGACGACGACACGCTGCGCGTCACCGGCGAGGGCGGCACGGACACCCTCGAACATGTCGAAGAGCTCGTCTTCGCCGACGGCACCCACCTCGACGTGGCCTCCCGGGAGAGCGAACAGGGAGACCCCGCCGAGGTCCCCTCGGTCGACGACATTCTCGCCGCCGACGCTCACCACAGCGACGCCGCCGATCTGGCGCTGAGCGGCGACGTGACCAGCGCCTGGTCGAGCGGCTACGTGGCCCAGCTGTTCGTCGAGAACCGCTCCGACGAGGTCATCGAGACCCCCGAGCTCCACTTCACCCTGGCCGACGACATCGACGTCGTGTGGAACGGCGAGTTCACGCGCGACGGTGAGGACTATCGAGTCCATGATGACGACCAGCGGACGCTGCAACCCGGCGAGACCTGGCGTTTCGCCTATCGGGCTTACGGCGAGGACCGCTCGATCCCCGACTCGCCCAGCGCACAAACCGCCGATGGCGACGATCTCGCGGTGGCGCTGACGGGCATCGACACCGGCCGATTCGACATGCTGGACGGCTGACGCCGCCGCCACGTCAAACGCCAAGACGGCGGGCCCGCCGGGGCAGCCGTCTTGGCTGTCGTCGAATTGTCGCATTGTCGCGCTAGCCTGATCGCTATTTCGTCCGCCGGTCAGGAGCGCGCCCTTGCACGTTGTCGACGTCACCATGTTCCACGCGCCGTCGAGCGGCGGCGTGCGTACCTACCTCGATGCCAAGCATCGCCTGCTGGAACAGCGCCCCGGGATACGCACCAGCCTGCTGATCCCCGGGGCCGCCGACGATCGCTGCGGCGATTGCCATCAGTTGGCCACCCCGCGCCTGCCGTTCGGCCAGGGCTATCGCTTTCCGCTGCGCCGCGAGGTCTGGCGACGCGCCCTGATCGAACTCGCCCCCGACCTGATCGAGGCCGGCGACCCCTACCTGAGCGCCTGGGCGGCGCTGGACGCCGGTCGTGCCCTGGACGTGCCGGTGGTGGGCTTCTATCACTCCGATCTGCCGCGGCTGTTCGGCCGGCGGCTGGGCCGCTGGAGCCAGGGGCGCCTGGAGGGCTACGTGCGCCATCTCTACCGCCATTGTCAGCGCGTGCTCGCGCCGAGCCGGACGATGGCAGCGCGCCTCGCCGCGATGGGGCTGGACAACGTCGCCGTACAGCCGCTGGGCGTCGACCTGCAACGCTTCGATCCACGCCGCCGACGCCCCGAACTGCGTGAGCGCCTGGGGCTGGACGATGCCACCCGGCTGCTGATCTTCGTCGGCCGCGCCTCGCGGGAAAAGAACCTGACGGTACTGCTGGAAACCGCCCGACAGCTGGGTCGCGGCTATCACCTGCTGCTGATCGGCCCGGGCATGCCCCACCGGGTGCCGGACAACGTCACCGTCATCGACCGCTACACACCCGCCGAAACCATCGCCGACTGGCTGGCCAGCAGCGACGCCCTGCTCCACGCCGGCACCCAGGAAACCTTCGGCTTGATCGCCCTGGAAGCGATGGCCAGCGGCATCCCGGTGATCGCCGCCCGCGCCGGGGCGCTGACGGAAAACGTGCCGCTGGGCTGCGGGCTGCTCTGCGAGCCGCACTCGGCCCCGGCCATGGCGCGTGCGGTGCATGAGCTGTTCGCCAACGATGCCGAACTGCAGGGGCACCGCGCCCGCCGTCACGTCGAGCGCCATCATGACTGGGCGACGGTCGTCGACGGCTTGCTCGGCCATTATCGCGCGATCGTCGGGCACTCCCCGGCCCTCTCAGGGCGGCGCCATGCCTGAGCGTCACCTGGCCATCGTGCTGCACGATGTCGCGCCGGCGACCTGGCCGGCGTATCGCCCCTTCGTCGCCGCCGTGGATGCCCTGGCGGCCACCCTCGGCCCGATCCCGCTGACCTGGCTGGTGGTACCCGACTTCCACGGCCGGGGGCGTTTCGATGGCGACCCGGCCTTCGTCGACCGCCTGCAGCGGCGACTCGAGCGCGGCGACGAGCTGGCCCTGCACGGTTACTACCATCGCGACGACGCGCCGCCGCCTCGCACGCCCGGGGAGTGGTGGATGCGCCGCCTTTACACCCGCGAGGGCGAGTTCCAGGCCATCGATGACGCCACGGTGGACGAACGCCTGGATGGCGGGGCGGCCCTGTTCGCCGACCAGGGCTGGCCCCCCCCCGGCTTCGTCGCCCCGGCCTGGTTGATGAACGCGGCGACACGCCGTGCCCTGACGCGTCGCGACTTCCTCTATACCAGTTGCCGCAAGCGCCTCTATCGGCTACCCGAGTTCACGCCGCTACCGGCGCCCGGCCTGGTATGGAGCGCCCGCAGCGCCTGGCGGCGCGGTCTCTCGCTGGGCGTCTGTACGCTGCAGGCGCATCATCACCGCCAGGCCGGTCTGCTGCGCCTGGGCATCCACCCGGTCGACCTGGGCCATCCCGGCCTGTTCGATCGCTGGCTGCGCATCGTGGTCACCCAGATCCGCGCGGGCCGCCAGCCGATCACCAAGCGCCAGTGGCTCGGTCGACAGGCCCGTGGAGCGACGCCGCCATGAAGCGACGTCTACTGGTCGGCGCCGCCCTGCTCACGGCGCTCGCCGTGCCGCTGGCCCTCGGCGGCGGCGACGCCCTGGCCGCCCTGGCAACCTTCCCCCTCGATACGCTGGCCGTGATGCTGGCCCTGGTGGCGATCTGCTGGAACCTCAACGCCCTGCGCCTGCGTCTGCTGTTGGCCGGCCGCGCCGGGCGGCTGCGTCACGCCGAGACGCTGGGGATCGTCATGGCCAGCGAGTTCGCCATCTGCATTTCCCCCGGCGGCAGCGGCGGCCCCCTGACCCTGCTGGGTCTGCTGGCGCGTCGCGGCGTCGCCCCCGCCGAGAGCGGCGCGATATTCGCCGTCGATCAGCTCACCGACCTGACCTTCTTTCTCGTCGCCCTGCTCTCCGTGGCGCTCTATCTGCTCAGCGGCTCGAGCGGCGTCGAGCCGGTCTGGGTGGCCGGGCTGGCCGGTTCGCTGATCATGGCGCTGGGCCTGGCGGGCTTGACGCTGCGCCACTTCCGCAGCCTGTTGCGGATCACCGGCGTCGGACTACGTCGGCTCGGCCTGCCACTGCGCCATCGTCTCGGGCTGGTACGCCGCCTGCTGCACTTCCGCCGCGCGCTGATCGCCACCCTGCGTCTGCCCCGCCGCATCCTGGTGACGGTCTTCGCCCTCGCGACCCTGCACTGGCTGCTGCGTTACAGCGTGCTTTATCTGGCCGTACGCGGCCTGGGCGGGCAGATCGACTGGGCCTGGACCTTCCTGATCCAGATGCTGGCCATGGCCGCCGGTCAGGTCAGCGTGCTGCCGGGCGGCGCGGGCAGCAGCGAACTCGCCGTCGCCGCCCTGCTGACGCCCATGCTCGGCGGCCGTCACACGGCGGCGGCGATCCTCGTCTGGCGCTTCGTCACCTACTACTGCTACCTGCTGGCCGGGGCGCCGGCGTTCTGGCTGGCCTGGCGCGGCCGGGCACGGCGCATCGCCCGCTCGTCATGACAAAACAGGAACGCGGCCAGTCCCGATGGCGGACAAGACTCGTCTAAAAGGCGGGTTTGTGGCATGTTTAGCCGACAGCGGCCAGCCAAGAACCTCATCCAAGGCCGCCAACGCTTTGCAGGGACATTCACATGGCAGTTCGCTGGGGGCTGCGCGGCAAGTCGGCCATGGCCTTGCTGCTGGCCTGTCTACTCTCCTTGGTGCCCGCCGCGATCCTCGGCTGGCAGGCCGTCGACGGCATTCGCCATCACTTCGCGACCGCCTACGCCGAGAACTACACGCTGCTGCACATGCAGCGCATCCTCGCCCCGGTTTCCCGGGAACTCGCCCTGGCACAGCGCTTCGCCGACTCGCAGGCCACCCGTGCCTGGCTGGCCGACGAGGATGACCCGCTCAAGCGCCGGCGCTTCTTCACCGAGGCCGAGGGCTTTCGCCGCAGTTTCGCCGACCACACTTTCTTCATCGTGGTCGACGCCAGCGGCGACTACTACTTCGATACCCCCGGCGAGACCGACCCGCGCACGCCACGCTATCGCATCGACCCCGACGACCCCGAGGATGCCTGGTACGTCGAGACGCTCAAGAGCGGCGTGCCCTACAACATCAACGTCGATATCAATAACCGACTCGGCGTGACCAAGGTCTGGATCAACGTGGTGATACGCGATGGAGAGCGAACGCTGGGGATCGCCGGTAGCGGGCTCGACCTGAGCGGTTTCCTCGACGACTTCATCCGCGACGGTGCCAACGGCATGACGCCGATGATCGTCGCCCCCGACGGCGCCTTTCAGGCCTACTCGGACACCCAGCGCATCGCCTTCAATTCGGGGGCCGAGGCATCGGGGAGCGTCGCTCAGGGTCAGCGGATCCAGTCGCTGATCACCGATCCGGGCCAGCGCCGGGCGCTGTCGGACGCGATACAGTACGCCGAGGGTCATCCTGGCGAGGTACGCACCCTCGAGGCCCGCCTCGAGGGCCAGCCGCGGCTGCTCTCGGTGGGCTACATCCCCGAGCTGGACTGGGTGATGATCACCGCGCTCGACGTCCAGGCCGCCCGGATACTCGATCCGGGCTGGCTATGGGCGCTGCTCGGCGGGCTGACACTGCTGCTGGCGCTGCTGCTGGCCGGCTTCACCTACGCCATCGAGCGGCTGATCCTCGGCCCCTTGCGCCGACTGCAGCACTCGGCCCGGGCGATCGCCGACGGCGACTACTCGCCGCAACTCGCGGTACGCCGTGACGACGAGATCGGCGAACTCTCGCGCGCCTTCTCCCGGATGGCCGAGCAGGTCGAGCGCCATACCCGGGAACTCGAGTCCCGGGTGCGCGAGCGCACCCACGAACTGGAGCAGGCCAATCGGGAAATGGCCCGTGCCCGGCGCCAGATCGATGATTCCCTGGAATATGCCGGCATCATCCAGCGGGCGATCCTGCCCGACCACCGGCTCGCCACCGATCTGGAGCACCAGTACGCGGTACTCTGGCGCCCCCGCGATCACGTCGGCGGCGATTTCTACCTCTGCCGCGAAAGCGAGCGCGGCTGCCTGATCGGCGTCGTCGACTGCGCCGGCCACGGCGTGCCCGGCGCGCTGATGACCATGCTCGCCCGGGCGATCATCGATCACGCCATCCTCGAGGCCGGCGAGGCCGATCCCGCCGGGATTCTCAACGCCACCGATCGCCAGACCCGCGAGACGTTCAATCAGGCCTGCCTGCCCGCCTCGATCGCCACCAACATGGACATCGGCCTGGTCTGGATCGATGCTGCGCGCGCCACCCTGACCTTCGCCGGCGCCAAGATGTCGCTGTACGCCAGCGATGGCGAGCAGCTCGAGATCCAGCGCGGCGGCAAGCGGGCGATCGCCCAGAAGCGGCGCATGACCTACAGCAACGCCCATCAGCCGCTGCATCCGGGCTGGACCTACACCCTGTGCAGCGACGGTTTCCTCGACCAGGCCGGTGGCGAACATGGCTTCGGCTTCGGCAACCAGCGCTTCGAGGCGATGCTCCAGGCGCGGGCCCGGGATCCGCTGGAGGCCCAGATCGCCGCCTTCGAGGCCGAGCTGGAGGCCTATCGCGGCGACCTGCCGCAGCGCGACGACATCACCGTGCTGAGTTTCCGCTATCGACCGTCGTCCGACGACGACCGGGACCCACGAGATCCGCCCCAGGACGAGTCACCATGAGGACGACGCCATGAATCTGCTCGCCATGCGCGAAAGCTATCTGCAGCAGCGCATCATGCTGTGCTTCAACGGCCCGATATCGCGCAGCCTGATCGAGGAGATCGGCAATGCCCTGCGCAATTACATGGCCAATCAGGAAACCGCGCTCTCCTCGGCGATGGACGTCTTCGCCATCTACATCGAGATGACCCAGAACATCCGCCATTACGCCGGCCTGCAGGGTTACGACGAGACCCAGGCCACCGCCACCATTGCCGTGGCCAGGGACGACGGGGCCCATTACCTGATTTCGGCCGGCAACCTGGTCGAGTGGGCCGACGGCGAACGCCTGGTCGAGAGCATCGAGGCGCTCGCCGGACTCGACAAGGCCGAGCTCAAGCGCGCCTACAAGCAGCAATTGCGCCAGCCGCGCGAGGCCGAAGCCAGCAGTGGCGCCGGTCTCGGCATCCTCGACATGGCCCGCAAGTCCAGCCGTCCGCTCCAGACGTCACTCGAGCGCTTGCCCGACGGCCGTGGATTCTTCAGCCTGACAGCCACCGTATGAGACAGCCCATGCACAGTGACCTGAACATCGCCGGTACTCAATCGACGCCCGCCATCCAGAGCGACTGGTCGGCCGGCCGGCTGGCCATGCAGGGCGATTCCTACCCGGAAAACTCCTATGAGCTCTTCGGCCAGGTCATCGACTGGGTCGATGCCTATCTCGCCGACGGTCCCGCACCGCTGCGCCTGGACCTGACGCTGGTCTATCTCAACACCAGCTCGGTCAAGGCGATGATGGATATCTTCGATCTGCTCGAGGACGCCCATGAACGCGGGCAGGACGTCGCCGTGGACTGGCGCTACGACCCGCGCAACGAGCGCATCGCCGAACTCGCCGAGGAGTTCCGCGAGGATTGCAGCTTCCCCTTCGTGATCGCCCCGACACAGGCCCCCACGTGATGGCGGACGACAGCGATCTGCTCGGCCACGTCGAAGCGCTGCTCGCCATCGACGAGTACCGCGACCACCCGCTCTACCCTGTGCTCGAACAGCTCTATCGTCACCATCAGGGACAACAGAAGCGGCTAGAGCGGTTGCTGTCGATCGCCGACGGCTACCAGCAGTTCAGCCGCGACGAGATGCTCGAGACCCAGCAGCAATACGCGCGCCAGTTGCAACGGGAACGCAAGCTGTCGCGGATCTCGGACCGCTATCAGGAACTGATGCGCGACAACAACCGCGAGCTGCATACGGCCTCGACCCACGACCCCCTCACCGGACTGGCCAACCGTCGCATGCTCGCCGACCGGCTCAAGCTGGCCGGCCAGCGTTCTCGCCGCGAAGGCCTCGCCTTCAGCGTGGCGATGCTCGACGTCGATCACTTCAAGCACATCAACGACCGCCACGGCCACGAGGTGGGCGACCGGATCCTGGTCGAGATGGCTTCGCTCATGGGTCAGACGCTGCGGGCCGGTGACCTCTGCGGCCGCTGGGGCGGCGAGGAGTTCCTGCTGCTGTTGAACGACTGCACCCTCGATCAGGCCCAGGCCCTCGTCGAGCGGCTCTTCTCGCGGTTGCGCCAGTTGCGGGTGACGGCAGGCGATACCCAGGTCACGGTGACGGTGAGCGCCGGCATTGCGCAGTTTCGGCCAACGGAAAACGAGCAGGACACCGTCAATCGCGCCGATCGGGCGCTGCTGGCGGCCAAGCGCGGCGGCCGCGACCGCTACCGGCTCGCCGAGTGAGGCGGCGACGACGCCATCACGCAAAAGGGCACCCGAAGGTACCCTTTTGCGGATCCGCGCCGGGCGACATCGTCATTGCGGCTCGGCAAGGTCGTCGCGCGCGGCGGCGTCGTTGATCGCCACCGCCGGCCCCCGGATCAACTGCTCGAGACGGTAGTCCAATCCGCAGTCCTGACACCGATAACGGCGGGGACGGTGCAGCACACGCTGCCACCAGCGACGCCTGATCGGGTGGACACCGTAACTGGTGCAATTGGGACATTGCAGCACGAAGCGCTCCTCCCCTTCTGGTCCGAGCGATGACAACGAGCGGCGACGTGCAACCGCCGGCACGCTGACGACTGTTCACATTGGCGGGCGACGTCGCGGCATGTCCGCCTTGAGCAGCGCCCAGCAGACCACGGCGAGCGTGAGAAAGCCGCTCAGACCCCGGGCGTCGCGCAGCATCGACTGACTCAGCCCGAAGATGACGAAGGCCAGGATCACCACCAGCCCCGACAGGGCCAGCAGGCGCTCACGAGGCCGTACGGCCCGTCGCAGGTGGCGGCCGAACAGCACCAGCGGCACGCCGTAGACCAGCCCCAGGCCGATCAGTCCGACCAGCCCGCGCCGCGCCGCGGTGTCGACGATGTCGCTGTGCAACTGGCCGTAGGCGGCGATCTCGGGATAGCGCCCGGTCGCCGCGATCCAGCCTCTCAGGGCGGGCTCCAGCCCCGCTTCCCCCCAGCCCCACCCGGGGTGTTGGGCGAACAGCGCCAGACCGCCACGCCACATGCCCAGGCGCAGGCCCAGCGACGAGTTGGCGTCGCCGGTCGCGAAATAGCCCTGCAGGTCGTTCACCGCCAGTTGCAGGCGCTCGACGACCCCCGTCTGGGGCAGGCTCGCGCCGACCACGACCGGTATCCCGAGCAGGAGCAGGGTGCGACAAACGCCACGCCCGGCCGGCAACGGCCGATAATGGATGACGATCAGCAAGACGAGCAACGGCAGCATCAACCAGCCGCCACGAGTTCCCGACAGCAGCGAGGCAGCCAATCCCGCCAGCGAGGCCAGCGCCAGCAGCAATGTCGAACCTCGTCGCCACGGCTGGCCGTCATCGCGACGCCCCAGCAGCGACACCAACGCCAGCATACCCAGCAACAGCGCCAGATTGCCGAAGGGGATCGCGTTCATGATCTCATAGATGCGCGGCAGCCCCAGCCAGACCCGTTCATGGAGCGCGACGGCGAGCGCCCCCGAGGCCCCGAGCGCGAGCCCCGACAACCAGCCTCGCAGTCGGGGGGGCTGTGCCCGCAGCCAGATCAGCAGCGCCGCGGCGAGCAGCGGCCACAGGGGCAACAACCTGCCTTCACCGCTCAGCGAACGCGGCCAGGCGTCGCTGCGCCAGACATCAGCGAGCCAGCTGCCCGAAAAGGCCACCAGCGCCACCAGCCACAGCAGATCCTCGCCGTCCAGGCTGACGCGCCAGCGACCCGGCGAAGCGACTCCTGCCGCCACGGCCACCAGCGCCGCCGCCAGCGGAAAGAGCGCATAGCCCCGCGGCCAGACCACCAGCGTGGCGAGAAAGCCGCTCACCAGGGCGGTGTTCAACACCACCCAGATCCCACGCCGTGCCTCCGGGCACGGCGAGACCCGCCCGACAGCGGCGTCGTCTACGCCGGTCCCCGCGATTCGCGACGTCACGCCCTCGTCTCCCGGCATGCGTCAGGCATGGGCGGCCATGCGCTTGAACATCTCGTTGCGCTGCAGCAATTCCTCGTAACGACCGGCGTCGATGACGCGTCCGCGGTCGATCAGGTAGATGCAGTCGCACTGACGGACCGTGGCCAGGCGGTGGGCGATGATGATGGTGGTCTTCTTGCCCGAGAACTCGTGCACCGCATCCATCACCCGCTTCTCCGTGATGCCGTCCAGGGCGCTGGTCGCCTCGTCGAGCACCATCACCTCGGCATCGCTGTACAGCGCCCGGGCGATGCCGATGCGCTGGCGCTGCCCCCCGGAAAGCTGGACGCCGCGCTCGCCGACACGCGTGTCGAGACCGTGGGGCAGCTCGGCGAGCAGATCGTCGAGATGTGCCATCGAGGCGGCGCGACGCACCTGCAGATCGTCGATCTCCTCGGGCGGCAGGCCGAAGGCGATGTTCTCGCGAATCGTCGCATCGGTCAGGAAGATGCTCTGGGGCACGAAGCCCAGGGCATTCTGCCAGGCCCGCCTGTCGCCCGAATCCAGCGACCGGCCGTCGATCAGCAATGCCCCCGACTGCGGCTCGATCAAGCCCAGCAGCAGATCGATGGTGGTCGACTTGCCGGAGCCCGAGGCCCCCACCAGCCCCACCACCCGGTTGGCGGGGATTTCCAGGGTCAGCCCGTCGAGGGCGGCCTCCGCCTTGCCCGGGTAACGGAACACCACGTCGCGCAGGCTGACCGCCTGGCGCGGCACCCAACGACCGGCAGCCTCGGGGTCGATGACGTCGTCGCCGCTTTCCCGGACGCTGCCCAGGAGATCCTCGCGCAGGGCGTCGAAGGCGGCCAGGTCACCACGGATCTGCGAGATGCTGAAATAGACCTGCTGGAAGGCCGGCAGCAGCTTGAAACCGGCCAGGGCGTACACCGAGAGCACCGGCAGAATGCTGCCGACATTGCCCTGATAGGCGGCGAGCAGATAGAGCACCAGGAAGATCACGCTGCCGAAGGCGACCAGCTCCATGGCGTAGCGCGGGACCTGACTCAGGGCCTGGTTGACGCCCTCGGCGTCGGCGTAGCGCCGGCTGGCCTCGCCGAAGCGGCCGGTGAAGATGCGTTGACGCCCCAGCACCAGCACGTCCTTGATGCCGCCGAAGCCTTCGGCCATCAGCCGATAGCGCTGGGTCTGGGCCTCGGAGATCGCCCGGCCGTTGCCGATCAGCCGGCGACGCACGGTCACGTAGAGCAGCAGGTAGGCGCTGACGAACACCAGCAGGCCGGCCACCGCCACCAGCGGGTTGTAGACGAACACCGCGACCAGCATGAACAGCGCCATCACCAGCTTGGCGTTCATCTGCATCAGCGGGTTGATGACCTTGACCGTGATGCGCTGGCACTCCTGGGTGATCTGGTTGATCAGATGACCGCTGTTGCCGCTGGCATGGAAGATCCAGGGCTGGTGCATGTAATGGCGGAACAGGCGGTTGCCCAGCTCGACCCCGACCCGCGCGCCGTACAGCGACAGTCGCCAGATGGTGAACATCGAGATCATCGCCGCCAGGGTCAGGGCGATCAGCACACCGATGCCCACCCAGACCAGGAACCGGGTGGGCGAGCCGGCCCCGCTGGCGCGGTAGAGTTCGGCCACCATGCCGTCGCCCTGCAGCTGACTCATGTCGCCGACCAGCGCCATGAAGGGCCCGATGGAGACCACGCCGGCGATCTCGGCGAAGGCCATGAGGATGACCAGCCCTTGCAGGCGCAGGAGCTTGCGGCGCTGCTCGGCGGTCAGCAACGTATAGAGTTCAGCGAGACTCTTGAGCATGTCGGGTCACCGTGAAGGCGGCCGGTGACGCGCGCTCATCGCGCGCCGAAACCGGTCAGGAGTGTCTTGAGGGTACGCAGCACGATCAGGGCATCGAGCCAGAAGGACACGTTCTTGATGTAGTAGAAGTCGTATTCCAGCTTGCCGACCATGCCGTCGACCTCGGCGGCGTATCCCTGCATGACCTGGGCCCAG
Source organism: Modicisalibacter coralii (assembly GCF_004117855.1). Taxonomy (GTDB): domain Bacteria; phylum Pseudomonadota; class Gammaproteobacteria; order Pseudomonadales; family Halomonadaceae; genus Modicisalibacter; species Modicisalibacter coralii. Next base: position 65,220 of record NZ_QWBW01000019.1, on the reverse strand, counting down.
CCGGAGATGCCCGGGCGAACCACGTGGCGATAGTGGAAGTACGGCACTTCCCGACCGTACCACTCGGTCAGCGCCATCGATTCGGGACGCGGGCCGATCAGGCTCATGTCGCCCTTGAGCACGTTGAACAGCTGCGGCAGCTCGTCGAGGCGATACTTGCGGATCACCCGCCCCACACGGGTCACCCGCGGATCCTCGCCGGCGGCGGTGAATCCGCCACCGGCACGGTCGCTGTACATGCTGCGAAACTTGTAGAGCGTGAACTGACGACAGCACAGCCCCATGCGCCGCTGGGTGAAGAACGCCGGCCCCGGGCTGTCCAGGCGGATCGCCAGCGCGGTGACCGCCATCACCGGCAGCGCCAGCGGCAGCAGGCAGAGCACGCCGAACAGGTCCAGACCACGCTTGACGATCTCGTAGCCCTCATGGGGTGACAGGCTGCCGTGGCGGACCTCCTCGGGAAGCTGGTCGAGCGGAATGCGGCCGTAAAGCAATTCCAGCGCCCGACTCTCGGTATAGACCGGAATCCGGTGGATGGTGCATTCGGCCAGGAAACGCTGCCAGCTGTCGCCGAGTTCCGCGCGGGGGTCGGCGACCACGGCGTTGACGCGCACCCGCTCGAGGCTGGGCGCATCGAGCGGACACCAGCCCACCCCGGGGTCCTGGCACAGCGCGGCGGCGCGCCCGAAGGGCACGATGGCCAGCAGCGGCCGCCAGGCCCCGGCGAGCAGGAAGAACGACAGGAAGCCGGTCACGCAGGCGGTGGCGAAGCTGGCCAGCAGATAGGCGCCGTCGAACGGCAGTTCGACAAGGTGCAGCCCCAGCGCCGAGGCCCCGTAACCGGCCGCCAGACAGGGCACGATCCAGACCGGCGCCTTGACGCCCGGCAGCCGCGACAGCCGCTGCACGACCCAAAACGCCAGCAGATAACTCAGTGTCCCCAGCAGCAGGGCGATATGTCGCTCGGCGGCGATACCCTCCCAGAAGCCTGCCCCCCACATCATCAACGCCGGCGCACCGATGGCCATCAACCAGCCGGTCAGCAGGTGGGTCGCCGGATTGACCAGCAGCCGCTCCCAGGGTCGTGAATGACGCCGCTTGCGATCGAGCCATTGGGTATCGAGTCCATCGGCGGACAAGACGTGCTCGCCGCCCGCGAGTGCCGACGCCTGCCATTGTGTCGACGAATCGTTCAGATGCTTTTTGACGTTAGCCAGCATGAGGCCTCCCTGCTTGTTGGAGCCTTCGACAACGGGGAAAAGACCAAGGCCCGGCGTCCGTCCGGCACGTCGGGGTGCCGGCGGGTTGTTGTCATGGCGGACGCCACCTTGAACGGAATCGGAACGGGTGCCGCCCGGCGAAGGGCGGCGACGACGTCAGGGATGGAACCGGTCGGTGTCTCAGGAAATCTCGACGAGCCCATGGTGTGCCCAGCGCGCGAGATAGGCCTCGACGATGGGCAACGGCAGGCCGACCCGGCGCGCCAGCAGCGTCATGCTGGTGGGCCGGGTCAGCGTGGGGACGGTGTCCATCAACAGGCGCAGTCGACGGCGCTGCTCGTCCGGCCCGTCACCGAAGGCGACCTGGCCGGGGTCGACGTAGAGGTCGTAGCGCGGATGCGACAGGCAGATGTTGCCGGAAAAGCGCTTGCGTACCACCGCGCTGGCTTCCAGGGCGTCGATCGCCGCCAGCAACGCCGTCACCGCTTCCTCCAGGCACCCCGGATCCATCAGCTCGATGCTGTCGCGATCGGTGTGGTACTCGGGGTAGGGATAGCGGGACAACGACGCCATGGGAATGCCGTAGGCCTCCCAGATATATTCGTCGTTGAGCAGCGCGCTCTCGAAGGCGCCGGTGTGGTGGCGGAATTCGAGCTGCTCGAGGGCATCGGCGAGGGCGATCTCGATGTTGGCCTGCTCGTGGCGGGAGAACTGCAGGGCCAGCTCGGTGGGCGAACCGAGCATTTCCAGCATCACCCCCTCGAGCAGGGTGTCGCGCTCCGCCGCGGGCAGACGTCCCAGGTAGTACTCGTTGCCCATGATCCCCGGCGCCAGCACCAGCCGATAGCTGAAGTTGAGCTGCCGACCGCGCCGACGCAGGGCCTCGAACAGCGCCACCCCCACCGCCACGCCGGACAGCCCGTCGTTGGCCACGCCGGGGTGATCCAGGTTGGCACCGAAGACGATGGTTTCCGGCGAGCGCCCTTCCAGGGTGTAGTCGAGCACCCGCAGGGTGCCGGGCGCCTCGCGGGTCTCGATGGTGACCCGGTACTCCCCCGGTGCGAGCGAATCGAAGAAGGTCCGCGGGACGCAGAAGCCCCAGTCGCGATCCCAACTGCGGAACAGCTGCCGGAAATGAAAGGGAATCGCCTCGGGATAACGATGATCGTAGTGCAGGTGCCGGCGCAGCTCCTCGCGCGAGACGCTGCCGGAGAACGGCGCGGACAGCGCCATCACCGCCAGTGGGTGATGCCGCCCGTCGTAGATCGTCTCGCCGCGGTACTCGATGCGGGCTTGCGTCACGTCCCACTTGGGCGGGATCACCCAGCCGTTGTAGTCGTCGCTATCGGGATAGCACAGCTCGCGAAACGGCAGCACCGCCTTCATGTAATCGATGGTGGCATCGTAGTCGCTGGAACAGATCACCCGGTTGAGCGGCGTGAGATCGGCCAGCAGTTTCATCATGTCGTACATCGTGGTGCCCCCGACTCTCAGGCGCCGACCGGCGAGACGCCGGCCCAGCCGAACGTCTCGAGCGGCACGCTCGCGTCGACCGGCACGTCGTTGGTGTCGAGCCGCGGCAGCCGCAGCGGATCGTTGCGGACGATATCGGCCACGCCCACCTCGACGGTGAGCCCCAGGGCACAGCGCTTCTCGCGCAGGAGTGTCAGCAGCGAATCGTCATAGCCACCGTAGGGGTAGCACATCACCCAGTCCCGTTCGGGCACCCCCAGCTCGCCGAGGAAGGTCAGGCTGCGGTCGATCTCGCGACGTTGCTCGTCGGCGTCGAGGGTGTTGAGCCAGCGATGCTGGTCGCCATGACTGCCCAGACACATGCCGGCCTCGCGCAAGTCGCGCAACTGCTCGCGGTCCATGTAGAGCATGGCGGCGAAATCCCGCTCGTCGCGGGTCACGTAGCGCCGGAACAGCCGGTCGACGATCTCGCTGCGCAACGCCAACGGCAGTCCCTTCTGCAAGAGACGCTTGATGAAGGTCACCTCGGGTGTGTCGTAGCGACTCTCCTGCGAATGGGCCTGGTAGTACTCGGCGTTCGATTTCAGGTCATGGGCATCGCGCAGCTCGTCCAGGGCGGCGAATATCTCGCTGACCAGACGCGACGGCGCGACGCCGCTGGCGAGCACGAAATGAATCTTGTTGACGTCGAGCACGCGGCCGTCGAGCACCGAACAGGCGGGCGGGAAGAAACTGCCCTGCATGCCGCGCGCCACCAGCTCGGGCAGCACGTAGCGATGGTGATCGGTATAGCCGTCGTCGAAGGTCAGCAGCGCCGCGTTGTCGGGCAGCGTCGCCTCGCCGCGCATGGCGGCGATCACCTCCTCGACGCGCACGACCCGATAGTGGCGTGCGAGAAAATCCAGTTGCCCCTGGAACTCATCGAGCGCCCTCCCCTTGACCGTCAGGAAGGCCGACCGGGGCATGGGCCGGACATAGTGGTACATCACGATCGTCAACGCATCGCTCATGGTTGTCTTGCCTCCTTGTCCCTGCTGTCGATTCATGGCTCGTCGTTCATCACCAGGCGCTGAGACCGCCATCGACGAACAGGGTCTGCCCGGTCACGTAGCGCGAGGCGTCGGACGCCAGATAGATCAGCGCCCCGGTGAGTTCCTCGGCCTCGCCCATGCGCTTCATGGGAATCCGCGCGGCGTAGCGACGCTGGAATTCGGCGTTCTGGCCGCTCGCCACACCGCCGGGCACCAGGGTGTTGACGCGAATGCCGTGCCCTGCCCAGAGCGTGGCGAGATAGCGGGCGAGCCCCGCCACCCCGGCCTTCGAGGCGGCATAGACGGGCGGCGTGTTGATCGCCACGCCCAGGTATTCCGAGCCTTCGTAGATGGCGGGATCGCTGCCCAGATGGCCGTAGATCGAGCCGGTATGGATGATGCTGCCGCCGTGGCCCTGAGCGATCATCTGCCGGCCCACGGTGCGGGCGACGAGGAACACCCCGTCCAGGTTCACCGCCATGATGCGTCGCCACTCCTCGAGGGCGTACTCCTCCGCCGGGGCGAAGAAGGCCGCGAGATCCGGGGACTTGCTGGCGGCATTGTTGTGCAGGACGTCGATCCGCCCGAAACGCTCGACGACGCGCGCCACCAGGGCTTCCACCGAGGCTTCCTCGCTGACGTCGCAGGCCAGCCCCAGGCAGTCGACGCGATACGCCGCGGCAAGCTGCGTCGCCAGCGCTTCGGCGGCCTCGCCGTCGACGTCGGCCACCACCACGTGAGCGCCGAACTCGGCCAGGGCGCGACAGAAGTGTCGCCCGAGGATTCCCAGGCCGCCGGTGACGACGGCCACCCGGCCGTCGAGTTCAAACAACCGCCTGTAGCTTGGCATCATCGATCGCCACCTCGCTGCGGGTCTGGAGAGCCTGCTGACCGGCGATCAGCGTGCGGATGACGACGGGCGTGGCCGCCGCGGATTCGCCGGGACGCGATGTCTCGACCATCGTCGCGAATTCGCCGAGCAGACGCCGGAACATCGAGAAGTTGTCGGTGATGTCGTGATGGCTGCGCCGGCGGCTGCCGTAGACGTCGACACGAAACACCGGCGGCGAGTCGGGCAACGTATCGATGGTGATCAGCGCGCCGTCGTCCAGGGTGATCGCCAGGGCATCGTGGTCGCACGGCAGGGCCCGGATCGTGACCGGCCGCGCCTGCAGCAGCGGAACGATGGCATCCAGCAGGTGCACGCCGTAGCGCGCCCACTCCTGGACGATGGTGCCGCGGACCAGGCTCAGGCGGCCGTAGTCGGCGAGTTCGGCGCGCACGTCGTCGAGCTCGCGGGCGTAACGCATGGCCGAGCAGGACATCAGCGTGCCGGCGGCCAGAAACGGCGCGAAATAGTCGAGCTCGGCGGCATCGAGGGTCAGCGGCTTGTCGATCAGCACCGGCACCCCGGCCTCGAGGAAGGGCGCGGCGAGCTGGCGGTGCGAGGCGGCATCGTCGCGGGCGATGATCACCGCATCGACCTCGCCGAGCATCGCGCCGGGAGCGGCCACGGCGTTGGCGATGTTCGCCGCCCGGCACAGCGCCTCGGTCACCGCCGGGTCCTGCGTCCAGGCGTGGCTTACCCGCAGATCGCCGACGCCGAACTCCGAGGCATGGCGGCGGCGCACGTAGCCGTGGATCACCGGCCAGCCGGCCTCGCGCAGCCCGGTATCGTCATAGCCGTTGAGGATCGCCGAATAGGAAAAGGGGTGGCCATTGCCGGGGCTGTGGCCGATGATGCCCACGTTCGTCGTCATGCTGCCTCCCACGAGAAAATCGACCCGCGCTTGGCAGGTGAAGCCATCATCAGGGCCCTCACCAGACAGCCCATCCGCCGTCGACGCACAGATTCTGGCCGGTCATGTAGCTGCCGGCGTCACTTGCCAGAAGCGCGATCGCCCCCTTCAGTTCTTCCGGTTGGCCCAGGCGCCCCAGAGGGGCCTTGTCCCGGAGACGCTGCATGAAGCTCTCGTTGTCACGGGTCACGGTATGCGGGAAGGCACCCGGGCTGATCGCGTTGACACGGATCGCGTCGGGAGACAGGAAGCTGGCAAGGTAACGGGTGAACTGCAGTACACCGGCCTTGGCGGCCCCGTAACTGGGCGGATTGGCATGGTCGGTTCCGACATACAGTCGATAGTCGGGCGCTACGTGGCCATACATGGAGGCGATGTTGACGATGCATCCATGCCGTTCCCGAATCAGCGGGTGGAAGTGCTTGACCATGCGGAACACGGAATTGAGGCTGATATCCACGTCGTAATACCAGTCCTCCTCGTCGATGCTCTGCCAGCTGTTCTTGCGTCCCGACCAGGCGTTGTTGACCAGAATGTCGAGGCCACCGGCCTCGCCGTCGAGGCGTTCGACGCAGTCCGTGACCGAGTCGGCATCGGTAACGTCCAGCGCCATGCCACGATGCTCTCCCCCGGGGAAGTGTTCACGTAGATGCCGTGCGGCTTCTGCGCAGGCCTCTCCGTCACGGCTAGCCACCACCACGCTGGCCCCCAGCTCGGCCAGGGCCTCGCCCATGGCCAGGCCGAGATAGCCCGCGCCGCCGCTGATCAGCGCCGTACGGCCGGAGAGATCGAACAAGTCATGCAATGGTCGGTTCATGGTCGATTCCTTTCACCAGGTATTCGGCAATCATGAAGTCTTCGAGGGTGTCTATATCCAGCGAGCGGCTGCCGTCGATCACCACTGCGCCCATGCGCCCGAAGAGCAACGCCTGGCAGTCGGTGCGCAGCCGGTCTAGCCGGAAGGCGTAGACGTCGCCGCTGAGCTGGTAGGCCTCCGGCAACGCCTGCCGGGGCAGCCAGGGGATGGCCCCGTCAATGAACGTCTCGAGCTTCCCGTCCGCCAGTCTCCAGGCCCGATGGGGATTGAGCTCGGCGGGCTTGAACGTCGCCGCGGAGTCCAGCCCCTCCTCGAGGCGCGCCAGACACTGCTGGATGACTTCGGGCCTGCGAAACGGGCTCGTCGGTTCGAGAAGCAGGCCATAGGGGGCACGCTCCCCCTCGCCCCTGAGGCGCTCGGCAAGGTCGACGACCGTATCGAGAACCCGGGACGTATCGGTGGCGAGCGCCGCGGGACGCCACATGACTTCCGCACCGCAGCGTTCGGCGACCTCGGCGATGGCGCGGTCGTCGGTGGAGACAATGACGCGATCGATGGCGTCGCTGTCGAGCGCCATGCGCAACGTCCAGTCGATCAGCGGGCGTCCGCCCAGATCACGTATGTTCTTGCCGGGCACCGACTTGCTGCCGCCGCGGGCCGGCACGATGGCCACGACTCTTTTGTCACCGATCATGAATTCACCCGATTGTCGAAGTGGCGCCGAAAGGCACAGAGCAGAGAGGTCATGCCGACTTGATCTGCGAGAGGGTCTCGCAGTACTGACGCCATTCCCCGGTGTCCAGCCAGGCCTTCTCGCTGATCGGGTAGACCCCCACCCGCCCGCCGCGCGCCCTGACGTCGTCGATCAGGTCGGTCAGGTGGTAGAAGGTGTTGGGCGGGATCAGATCGAGGGTCGAGGCGCGCAGGATATAGAGGCCGGTATTGACCATGAAGTCGTAGTGCGGCTTCTCGCGCATGGCGCACAGCTGACCGTTGTCGACGATGTCGCAGATGCCGTAGGGAATGTCGTAGGAACGCATCGACACGACCACCGTGATGTCGTTGCCCTCGCGACGGTGGTGCTCGACCATGGCGTGGTAGTCCGCCCGCACGATCACGTCGCAGTTGGTCACGATCAGGTCGCCGTCGAGCTTGCCGCTGAGCGCGCTGAGGCTGCCGCCCGTGCCCAGCGGTTTCTCCTCGTAGAGGTACTGGAGGCGGTAGGCCGGTTCCCGCTCCTCGAAGTAGGCCTGGATCATCCGCGACTTGTAGTTCACCGAGAGGTAGAAGTCGTCCACGCCGTAGTCGACGAAGGAATCGAGGATGATCTCGATGGCGGTCTTGTCGCCGACCGGAATCAACGGCTTGGGCAGGACGTCGGTGAACGGCGCCAGGCGCGTGCCCTTGCCCCCCGCCATGACCACCACCGGCAGGTTCAGATGATGGCGCGGCGAACGCTCCCCGCCCTCCTGACAGAGCGACTCCCAGAAATGCGCATCGACCACGCGCCCGCCGTCGTCGACCACCGGTACCACGGTGATCTGCAGCCGGCGCATCGTCCGGCCGACCTCGGCAAGGTCGTCGTTTTCCCGCGCCGTGAACGGCGCGGTGTTGCAGACCGCCCCCACCTGGCCGGCCAGATCGCCGCCGCCCAGGATCCAGCGGCGCACGTCGCCGTCGGTGAGCGTGCCCAGCAGTCGCGAGTTGTCATCGACCACGAACAGGACCTTGCGCCGGGTTTCCTCCAGTTGGTGGAGGGCTTCCAGCACGTTGCGTTGCGGCGGGGTCAATAGCTTCTCGAACATTCTGCCTCCTCGCAGGCACTCGCGACGCCGAAGGGCGTACCGACGAACCGCTTCTTGGGGTGTGGGTCCAGGGGAAACGCCTTGAGGGTTTCCTTGATCCGCCAGGACGTCCTGCCGTCGCCATGACGGTCGTAGGGATTCTCGAGACCGGCCAGCGAGCGCCGGAAGTCGTCGCTCGAGGCGCGTTCGATGGCCGCGCGGATCGCCTCGCGCTCGGCGACCACCGTGATCACGTTGGCCGCCGTCAGTCGCCCTGCCTGACGGCTGCCGATGTTGACCACCGGCAGGCGGAACGACGGCGCCTCGATCAGCCCGCTCGACGAGTTGCCGATCATCAGATCCAGATGGGCCAGGCAGGCGTGGTAGCGCCGTGGCCCCAGGTTGTCGAAGAGCCGGGCGCGGTCGGCGTGGCGCGCGCACCACGCGGTCAGGCAGGCGTTGATCTGTCGCCCCTGGCTGTCGGCGTTGGCCTTGGTGATCACCAGATCCAGTCCATCGATGGCTTCCAGCGCCTCGAGCAGGGCCTGTACCGTCGCCATGGAATCGGCGTCGCTCTCCGCGGTCACCGGGTGGCAGGTCACCAGGGCCGTGGGGCGCGTCAACGCCAGCCCCAGGGCCTGCGCCAGCGTCTCGCGGTCGAGCCGCTCGCTGCGGTGCAGGTGATCGAGCCCGGGGGCACCGTGATTGAAGATCGCCTCCGGTGCCTCGCCCAGTTGCAGCAGGTTGCGGCGATAGGCCTCGGTGGCCGGGAAATGCAGCGAGGCGAGCTTGGTCACCGCATGGCGGAAGTAGTCGTCGAGGGCGCCCCGGGTGATCTCGCCGCCGTGCAGATGCACGACGGGGATCCCCTGGACCACGGCCGCCAGCGCCACCGGGACGATCTCGAAGCGATCGCCGAGCACCACCACCGCGTCGGGCCGGTCCTCGGCCAGGGCATCGCCACAGGCGAGCATGGCCAGCCCCATCGCCTTGGTCACCGCCGTGCGGGTATCCGAGGCGAGCAGGATCTCCAGGCGCCGGTGGATGGCGAAGCCGTCGCGCTCGATGTCGTCGACGGTGTGGCCGAATTCGCGGGACAGGTGGCTGCCGGTCACTGCCAGCATCAGTTCCAGGGCCGGATCGTCGTCGATCTCGCGCAGCAGCCAGTAGAGCAGCCCATAGTCGGCCCGGGTGGTGGTCAGGACCCAGAGTCGCCGGCTCATGCCAGGTCCCGCCAGTCGAGCAGGTCGTCGCTGCGGATCGCACGAACGACCTGGCGCCCCACCACCGTCTCGAGCAGCGACGGCGGCATCCCCGAACCGGGCCGCTTGAGGGTCAGATCGGCCCGCGACAGGATCTCGCCGGCGGCGATGTCGCGCCCCACGGCGATGCTCTTGCGCACCACCCGCATGTTGTCGAGCTCGCAGGGCGCCGGACGCTTGATGCCGTCGCCGCGCGCCAGTTCGACGTGGCGAATCGCCTCGACCATGGCGCGAAAGTCGCCGGGCGCCAGCGAGGCGGCGTGGTCGGGCCCGGGCAGCGTGGTATCCAGCGTGAAATGCTTCTCGATCACCCGGGCGCCCATGGCGACGGCGGCGATCGCCATGTCGATGCCCGCGGTGTGGTCCGAATAACCCACCGGGCGGCCGAAGGCACTGGCCAGGGTGTGCATCGCCGAGAGATTGATCTGCTCGAAGGGTGCCGGATACTCGGTCACGCAATGCAGCAGGGTGATCTCGCCGGCGCCGGCGGCATCGAGAGTGCGGATCGCGGTATCGACCTCCGCCAGCCAGCACATGCCGGTGGAGAGGATCACCGGCTTGCCATGAGCGGCGATGCGCTCGAGCAGGGGCGTATTGGTGATCTCGCCGGAGGGAATCTTGAACGAGCGCACGCCCAGGTCGGCGAGGAAGTCGACGCTCTCCTCGTCGAAGGGACTGGCCAGGAATTCGATACCCAGCGCCCGGCAATGGGCCTGCAGGCGCTGGAACGCCTCGGCGTCGAGTTCGAGCGCCTTGAGCAGCTCGTACTGCGACGCCACCGCCGCCGTGCGGCGCTGATAGGTCGCCGTCGCGGCCGCCCGCGTCACCAGCCGGTCGGCGCTGAAGGCCTGGAACTTGATGGCATCGGCCCCGCAGGTCACGGCCTGCTCGACCAGGCGGAAGGCCTGTTCGAGGGAGCCGTCGTGATTGACCCCCGCCTCGGCGATCACGTAGGTACAAAGCGGTTCCTTCATGCGATTCTCCTTGCCGGGGTCCCGACGTAGACGCCGGGTTCGTTGATGTCGCCGACCACCGTGGCCCCCGCGCCCACCACCACGCCCGAGCAGACCGAGACCGAATGGATCAGGTTGGCGCCGGTACCGATCAGGCAGTGGTCACCGATGTGGACCCCGCCGCTCAGGGTGGCGCCCGGCGCGATGTGGACGTCGTCGCCCAGCCAGCAGTCATGGTCGACGCCGGCGCGGGTATTGACGATGCAGGCCCGCCCCAGCCGCGCGCCGGTGACCACCACAGCGCCGTCGAGCACCACACTGCCGTCACCGCAGACGACATCGGCGTGCACGATGGCGGCATGCGACACCAGGGCCGGAAAGTGGAAGCCTCGTGCCTGGTAACGGAACAGCAGCCCGAGGCGGTCGGCGTGAGCGTCCACCTTGCCCACCCCGATCACCGCCAGGCGTTCGCCGGGGGGCAGGTCCCGGGCCAGGATGTCGCGGTCCGTGCCCAGGTAGGCCACGCCGGGCATGCCCTGCGAGGCCTGCGGCGCCGTGTAGCCGCGTGCCCGGTGGCCCAGGGCCACGAGGCAATGCACCAGGACCCTCGCCTGGCCCCCGCCCCCCAATACGTAATAGTCCGCCATCTCGTCACCGCTCCCGGCGCATCCATTGCGCTAGATGTTGTAGAGATGGGCCTTGTAGCGGGCCAGGTTGGCGGGATCGCTGAACCACTCGATGGTCCTCGCCAGGCCGCGCCGCAAGCCGTCGAGGCCGCCGAAGGCCGGCTGATGGCCGAGCAGACGGACGGCCTTGTCGGTACTCGCCCAGAGGCGTTCGACTTCGCTGCCGGCGGGGCGCAGCCGCTGTTCATCAGTGGTGATGGTGATCTCGCGGCCCGCCAGGTCGGCGATCATGCCCACGGTGTCGCCGATGCTGATCTCGAAACCGCTGCCCACGTTGACCACCTCGCCGATCGCCGCCTCGCTCTCGGCGACCCGGATGAAGCCGCTCACCGTGTCGTCGACGTAACTGAAGTCCCGGGTGGGATGCAGCGACCCCAGGTGGATCTCCCGTTGTCCGGCGATGAGCTGGGAGATGATCGTGGGGATGACCGCTCGCGCCGACTGACGCGGCCCGTAGGTATTGAACGGCCGGATCACCGCGACCGGTGTCGCGAAGGAGCGCTGGAACGACAGCGCGATCTGGTCGGCGCCGATCTTGGAGGCGGAATAGGGCGACTGCCCGCACAAGGGATGCGCTTCGGTGATCGGTACCTGACGGGCGGTGCCGTAGACCTCGCTGGTCGAGGTATGCACCACCTTTTCGACGCCCAGGTCGCGCGCCGCCTGAACGATGTTCAGCGTGCCCTTGACGTTGGTGTCCACGTAGGCGTCGGGCGAGTGATAGGAATACGGAATCGCGATCAGGGCGGCGAGGTGGAGGATGACGTCACACCCCTCGACGGCCCGCCGCACGCCGTAGGGATCGCGAATGTCGCCGGCCACCACGTCCAGATTGCGTCGCACCTCGAGCGGCGCGCTGTCGAGCCATCCCCAGCTGTTGAAGGAGTTGTACATCACGAAGGCCCGCACGTCGTGACCGGTCTCGACCAGTCGCTCGGTGAGATGGGAACCGATGAAACCGTCCGCGCCCGTGACCAGTATCCGCTTGCCCTGCAGCTCCATGAGTTTTTCTCGCGTCGACGAACCGTGAAAAAGAAGAATCGAGAACGAGCCACTTCACTGTTCCGGAAGTCGGCCCCATCGATGAACCGGCGACTCATTGCCAACTCGACAGTCATTACCCCAAATCACTGGCGATCATTCTTGTTGCAGCACTGCGGGCAGGTACCGTTTTATCGCTTCCCGAAAACCACGCTACCGCCCCGAAGGGTCGTAACCCCTCTGCAACTGACGGATTTTTCGAACAAATATCGATCGGACCCAAACCACTGACTACATATTGTTACAGACAAATCCGGATTTCACAGGCCCAATTGAATGACTAATAAGCAGGGTTTTTTAAGCCATCCGCGGCGTTGTTTATCCTCACACTACAACCATTCACTCGATGTGTTTTTTCATCGCTCGGGATGGTCGGATACTGAGATGATTCATCCTTGCCGCATGAGGTGAAGCCCGACGCTAGGGGCGATACGGCCAAGGTTCGTCAGGCTTGTGACGGCGCGCCAGAATGGCCCGCTGAACCCGAGCCTAGAGCGTGCCCGGGACCAGCCTCCGAGCATGGTGGGGCATCGCGGAAAATCGCCTGAAAACCCTCTACCCTAGCTATCGAGACGGGAGACGGATGATGGGAGATAGAAGATGGGAGACGAAACCGCGCCATGGAGCTGAAGACCCTATTCATACAGAGTGACGATGGCGCGTTACTCGCCGATGCCACCGCGCATGTCTATCATGCTGACACCACTCGCCTGGTGGACGATCTCAAGGGACCAGCCGATATCCCCCTCACGAACCCGCTCAAATCGGACCACGAGGGTCTCCTGCAATTCTCGGCGCCTAACGGCAAGTACGACATTCATATCCGGAAGGGAAACCTGGAAAAAACGCTGAAGGTTCAGTTCTTCGACATCGACGATGCCAATTCATTGAGCGTTTCGACCTCCTCCGGGTCACAGCAACTGGTCGAGGCACTGGATCGCAGGACACTCTATGTGGAATGCGTGAACGCACTGCAGGAACTGGACACACGGCGATTGCTGGATGGCCAGACGCTTTACATCAAGCGTTTTCGGCAGAATCGAGAAGGCGGGGGCGGCCAGTTCTATTGGTCGGCCAACAGTACGCAAGCCGTGGATGGCGGCACGGTCTTTGGCACGGAGGCACGGCCCGGAAGGTTCATCCGTCTTCCCGCAGGGGCCATCTATTCGGACTGGTTCGATCTGATCGACAGCGTGACCGAAGACCAGACCGAGAAATTCTTCTCGGCAAAAAGAGCGGCCGAGAAATATCATCTTCCCCTCTATCTCGGCGACATCCGTATCGTCATCTCCCGAACGTGCGTCATCGACAGTCGGTCCACCAGCTGGATAGAGGGTTTATCGTCACAGCGCGGAACGACCATCATCTTCCGGAGCCAATCGGCAACCGGATCCTCCGCGAAACAGGCCTTCCATTATTCGGAGACCTCCAGCGGCAGCCTGCTGAAAAACATTCAGCTAGTGGCCGAGACGGCCGGGACGTCCGTCGGCATCGCGATTTCCTCCTCGCTGTCGGCCGGCATCCCGAATTGGAAAAACCGCTTCGACAGAGTCGAGTTGAGGGATTTCGCCATAGGCGCCATGACGACGACACAGAATCCGTTCGATGGCAGTACTCACGGGTGGGCGTCTGAAACCCTGTTCTTCAATTGCAAATTCAGAAACTGCCGGACGTCTTTCCTGAACAACAACCTGCAGGCCGTCAACACGACCTTCATCGATACGGACATGGAAAATGACGACAGCGCCGAGCGGTACACCCTGATACGCGATGAGGCGGGAGGAGAAATCAAGGTGTTTGGCGGCAGTTTCATCGGCCGCGGTACCTTCTACTCGTGGATATACCCTGATACCGCCAGGAACCTGTGGTATTCCGGCAAGGTCTCGTTCTTGTCGAGCCGCTGGGAGGCCAGAAGCGCGCCCGGGGAAAGGGCCCTGTGCCAGGAGGATCATGCGACACAGGGGAACCGCAGCAGGATGTTGACCCTCAACCTTTCCGATGTGCAGATCAACGCCGACGGCAAGGATGTCGACCTGCTCCATTACGCCGGAAAGCTCAACGCCCGGCTCGAGAATGTGGTCTTCACCTATGGACGCGGGATCATTCGCCAACACCCGACTTCCAACCTCTCGGGCAGTGCGACCCGCGGCGGCATGTCGTCCGTCTACGTGACCCACAGCGCCGGCATCCATTACCAGCGCGCCCGCTCGACGCCCTACGCCGGCACCCATGACGAGAACTTGACGGGCGTCGTCTCCATTTCCTCACCCCATATCGAGACCGGCGGCGCCTACACCATTGACGGCGAGGGTTTTTTCTACCCCCGCAACCCCGCCTGTGCCGAACTGGGAGCCGGTCTGTCGCTCGGAGTGGAAGAAAAGACCGTGACGTTCGGCGTCGCTGAAGCCGTCATGGAAAGGCACCGCCTGAAGATGAAACTGCCGACGCATGCGCGGCCCACCAAGTTCTGGGCGTTCAAGCAGCCGGAAGCCTGGCAGGCCACCACCCATCGCCTGTACGCCGTCAAGGACCGCGACAGGTGGCAGGACGCCACCTTCGACGCCGGCAGCGATGCCCGGCTGATCGCGGAAATCGAGGCGTCCCCCGGCGCGGGCTATTACGAGGCGTGCGTGAGGCTGACCAGCCACGACTTCGGGGGCCAATTTCAGGCAGGCAGCGACGGCTGGCGGGAAGGAAGACTCTATGTCGAAACCACCGGCTCGGGCTTCGTCGGCTGGGTGGGGGTCAAGTACCTATGAAACGCTCGGCGGGCTCATCATCGGCACCCACCACCCGGGCCAACCATCGCATGAAGACACCCCCTCAAAAGGCAATCGATCGAGCCAGCGACCCCGACGCGCTCCTGATGACTCGTCGAACCTTCCTGCAGCTCCTGACCGGGGCGGTGCTATGGCCCTTGTCGACAACGACGTTCAGCGATGGCCTGCCATCCCGAACGTTACGGATCACCAGCCCTGACGCCATCGTCGTCTTGAGTCCGCGAAGATAATCTCCATCAAAGGGCATCACCTCTAGAGGAATCGGTGCAGCCTGACCCGACTGATGATCAAATAGGGAACGGCAATGGCCATCATGGTCCCGATCAGGAAAGCCATCCCCGACATCAGATCGCCTCTGAGCAGGAAAAACACATAGCCCAGCAGCACCAGATACATGATCCTGAAAAAGGGTCGTGAATGCCCCAGCCAGTACTTCCTGTCCAGCTTGGCCATGACAACGCCGATCAGCACGGAAAACAGCAAGGCGCCCAGGAAACCGAAATTGGCCCAGCCTTCCGCATACCAGGTCGCCGAGATATTGGCCAGGTTGTAATTTTCCTGTTCGGCCAGCGCATGTCCGGTACCCACCGGCTTGGAAGACCAGAAGCTTCTGGGCACGTAGAAGAAGAGCACCCCCAGCAGCTGGTATCCATAGGAGACGAAGTCGTCGGTTATGATACGCGTGAAATTCTGGAAGGCATCGAAATGCCCCGCCAACAAGAACTTGTAGTCCAGGGAGTAACTCAACCCGCTTTCCGACGAATAGCGCCTGAATCCTTCCAGAAACGGGAAGACGAAGACGATCCCCAGGGAAACCAGCAACGGCACCCGATTGTTTTTCAGCAACCTCGGGAAAAAGAAAAACAGCAGCGGGAAGTAATAGGTCGGCACCGAAAGCCTGGCCAGTCCGGTGGGGAACGCCGAGACGACACCGATGACGAGCAGTAGCGCCTTGATAGGCCACATGCCGCGTACCATGAACAACATGACGATGGCCGTACTGATCGGTATGAACCGAATGAAAAAGCCATACAGCAGTGACGAGGACACGCTATCCAGGCTTTTTCTCTGGACCAGCTCTCCACCTCGGAAGACGAGGGAATACACATTGAAATCATTCATGTAGAGAATCAACAGGCAGGCCATGGCGGATACGCCAACGAGGAGCAGGACCTGAATGAACTCCAGGCGCACCCGATCTTGCTCGGGGAGACGCGCATCGGTCTCGGAGGACAGGTACCCCGACCGGCTGGTCAACAGATAGCTCACGAAAACCACGACATTGAAGAACAACACCAGCAGCGCCGCATAACCATAATCACCGGCACTGAAGGGCCTGCCTCCCCAATAGACCTCCCCATAATAGAGTTCCAGCGGCGGGACGAAGCCAAAGAACAGGAAGCTGAACAGAAAGAACAGCTTCAGCAGCGTGGCCCCTTTCTGGCGATACAGGAATATGACCGCGGCCGAACTGGTGCACACCAGGAAAAACGCGACCGAATCGACGAAACTCACTCGATGTATGAAGAAAGAGTTGATGAAAATGAAAGAACACAGTGCCACGAAGATCATGACATCGACTTTCTTTATCGACATTCCGGTGGCCCCTAGCGAGTGACGCGTCATCGCGGCCGAGTTCTCGAGGATCAAGCGGCGGCCTGCGACATGATGGCGGACAGCGCCGCGCATGTTTTTTCGATTTCTTCCGATGTCAGTGTCGGATGAACCAGGAACATCAGGCTGGTTTCTCCCAGCTCCTTGGCGACCGGCAACGCTCGGCCGGGCCTCCAGCCCGTGTTGTCGAAGGCTTTCTCGAGATAGACTTCCGAGCAGGATCCTGAAAAGCAGGGCACGCCCAGTCGCGTCAGTTCTTCCAGGATACGATCGCGACTCCAGGTCTCCTTGAGCGCACCGGGGTCGACGAACACGTAGCATTTATAGGCGGCGTGCCGAATGTCGTCGGGCACGTCGGCCACTCGCAGCCCCCGGCACTCCGCCGCGGCTCGCCATATTCGTTCGGCATTGCGGCGGCGAATCGCCTGCCACTCGTCCAGGCGCGTGAGTTGAATGCGTCCGATGGCCGCCTGCATCTCGGTCATCCGCCAGTTGGTCCCGAAACTTTCGTGCAGCCAGCGGAAGCCGGGGGGATGCTCGCGCTCGTAGACGGCCTGCCAGCTCTTGCCGTGATCCTTGTAGGCCCACATGCGTCGCCACAGCGCTTCATCATGGGTGGTGACCATGCCCCCCTCCCCCCCGGTGGTGATGATCTTGTCCTGGCAGAACGACCAGCAGCCCACATGCCCGATGCTCCCGACACTGCGCCCCCGATAGCGCGCACCATGCGCCTGGGCACAGTCCTCGATCACCCACAGCCCATGGCGTTCGGCGATCGCCATCAAGGCCGCCATGTCGCACGGCCAGCCGGCCAGATGCACGGCGACGATCGCCCGCGTGCGTGACGTGATCGCCTCGCGCACGGCCTCGGGCGCGATGTTCTGCGTCTCGCGATCGACATCGACGAAGACCGGTATCGCCCCGGCGGTGACGATGCTCGAGACCGAGGCGAGGAAGGTCCGCGAGGTCACCAGCACCTCGTCGCCCGCGCCGATGTCCAGCCCCTTGAACGCCAGATCGAGTGCGGTGGTGCCGTTCGACACGGCGATCGCGAACTCGCAGCCCGTGGCCTCGGCAAATTCCCGCTCGAAGGCCCGGGTCTCGCCGCCCGTCCAGTAATTGACGCGGTTGGAGAGCAGGACGCGCCTCACCGCGTCGGCCTCTTCCTCGGTGAAGCAGGGCCAGGGGGAAAACGGCGTGTTCAGCATCGAGCAGCTCCTTCGACCAGGAGGTAAGTGACAATGAGCAGGGCCGAGCACAGCGACACCACGGCGATGACACGCGGGCGCTCGGACGATGCGGGGTGAGTCGTTGGGGGGAGTGACGGCGTTCAGAAGAACTGCGGTAGCTTGGAGAGGTTCTTCCAGGGCAACGCCAGCAGCGGGTTGATGCCGTTCTTGCGCATCGCGCGGACATCCTCGCGGGACTTGTTGAAGATCGCCTTGAGACTGCCGTTGCTGGCGCCTCCCAGGCGCATCCTGACCAGCACCTCGGGAATGTAGCGGATGGTCAGCGCCTCATGGCTCAGGTAGCGCAGCAGCGCTTCGTAGTCGCCGGCGATACGGAAACTGGCATCGAAGCCGCCCAGCGTCCAGTACAGCTCACGGCGCATGAAGAAGGTGGGGTGCGGCGGCATCCAGCCACGTCGCAGCTTGGGGCGCTGGAAGTCGCCGGAACGCCAGTGGCGGATGACATGATCCGGGTCGCTGGCGCTGACGTACTGCAGGTCACCGTAGACGGCCCCCACCGCATCGGACTCGAAGCTGGCGGCGACCCTGGCCAGGACCTGTTCGTCGGCCAGCAGGTCGTCCGAGTTCAAAAAGCCGATCACGTCCCCGGTGGCACGCGCCAGGCCCTTGTTGAGCGCATCGAAGATCCCCTGGTCGGGCTCGGAGACGAGCACGTCGGCAGCTGAGAGTCGCTCGCGGGCAATGGTGACGGTCGCGTCGCGGGAGGCGCCGTCGATCACCACGTGCTCGACCCCGGGCCAGGTCTGGCACTTGAGGCTGGCGATGGCATCGGCGATGGTTTTCTCGCTGTTGAAGCAGGCGGTGATGATGGAAAACGTCGGTGTGGTCATTGGCAGCGTCCATAGCGGTCGTCGAAGCGCACGATGTCGTCCTCCCCCAGATAGGAACCCGATTGCACCTCGATCAGTTCCAGGGGGATCTTGCCGGGGTTCTCGAGGGCATGGATCTCGCCGATGGGGATATAGGTCGACTCGTTTTCGGCGACCAGGTAGGTCTTGTCTCCCACCGTGACTTTCGCGCTCCCCGAGACCACCACCCAGTGCTCGCTGCGGTGGTGGTGCATCTGGACCGAGAGCCGGGCGCCCGGCTTCACGGTGATGTGCTTGACCTGATAGCGCCCGCCCCGATCGATCGAATCGTAGACGCCCCAGGGCCGATAGACCTCGCGATGATCGAGATACTCGCCGCGCCCCTCCCGCTTGAGGCGTTCGACGATGCGCTTGACCTCCTGGACGCGGTCCTTGTGCGCGACGAGCACCGCATCCTTGGTTTCCACGATGACCAGGTTCTCGATCCCCACCGCCGCCACCAGCCGATGATCGGCCTGGACCAGCAGATCGTGCGCGTCGTGGCAGACCACGTCGCCGCGGGTGACGTTGCGGTTTGCGTCCTGCTCGCCGATTTCCCAGAGCGTCGACCAGCTCCCGACATCGCTCCAGCCGGCATCCAGCGGCACGACACTGGCACGCTGGGTCCGCTCCATGACCGCATAGTCGATCGAGTCGGACGGGCAACGCCGAAAGGCCTCGGCGTCGAGTCGCGTGAAATCCAGATCGCGATGGGCGCCCTGCATGGCCTGCCGGCAGGCATGGACGATCTCCGGTGCGTGGGCCTCCAGTTCTTCCAGGTAGCGTCCGGCCTGGAACAGGAACATGCCGCTGTTCCAGTAGTAGTCCCCAGTCGAGAGATAGTCCTCGGCGGTGGCCCGGTCGGGCTTTTCCACGAAGCGCTTGACCGCGAAGCCGTGGTCGCCGCGAGGATCGCCGCGCTGGATGTAGCCATAGCCACTCTCGGCGTGCTGGGGCACGATACCGAAGGTCACCAGGTCCCCCTGGACGGCCAGTTGCCTTGCCCCTTCGATGCTGCCGTGAAAGGCCTCCACGTCGTCGATGACATGATCCGCCGCCAGCACCAGCAACAGGGCCTCGGGGTTTTCCGCCTGGACACGCAGGGCCGCCAGGGCGATGGCCGGCGCCGTATTGCGTCCGTCCGGCTCGAGGAGAATACAGGCGTCCGGGCTTTGCGACTGAAGCAGTTGCTCGGCAACCAGGAAACGATGGTCCTCGTTGCAGATCACCACGGGCGGCCGGTGCGGGAGCGCCGACAGTCGGCCCAGCGTCTCCTGCAGCAGGCTCGCCTCACCGAACAGCGACAGGAACTGCTTGGGCCGCAACTGGCGGGACAAGGGCCATAGCCGGGAACCGCTGCCCCCGGCCAGAATCACGGGCGTTATCATCGTGTCACCTTTCGTGTCCGTCGAGGGTTCAACCGCGGAAGCGGTACTGATTCTCCAGAAACCACTGATAGGTCATCCGCAGCCCGTCTTCCAGCAGCACGCTCGGGCGCCACCCCGTGGCCTGCAGCCGCGAGATGTCGAGCAGCTTGCGCGGGGCGCCGTCGGGCTTGTCGGCATCGAAAGTCAATCGCCCCTCGAAGCCGACCACCCGGGCGATGGTCTCGGCCAGGTCGCGGATGGTGCATTCGATGCCGCTGCCGATGTTGATATGCGAGAGCATCGGCCGGGTGAGACGCGCCTGGGTCGCCGTATCCAGGTTCATCAGGTGCACGCAGGCACTGGCCATGTCGTCGACGTGCAGAAACTCGCGCCGGGGCGTCCCGCTGCCCCAGATGACCACCTCGCCCGCGTCGCTCTGCCGGGCTTCGTGAAGGCGTCGCATCAGGGCGGGGATCACATGGGAGTTCTCGGGGTGGAAATTGTCGTTGGGGCCGTAAAGACTCGTGGGCATGACGCTACGGTAGTCTCGCCCATACTGCCGATTGTAGCTCTCGCAGAGTTTGATCCCGGCGATCTTGGCCACCGCATAGGGTTCGTTCGTGGGCTCGAGGGGGCCCGTGAGCAGGGCCTCCTCGGCCATCGGCTGTGACGCGAGCCGTGGATAGATGCACGACGAGCCCAGAAACAGCAGCTTCTTGACGTCGGCTGCATGCGCGGCAGCGATCACGTTCGCCTCGATCATCAGATTGTCGTAGATGAAATCCGCGGGATACGTGGAGTTGGCATGGATGCCACCGACCCGGGCCGCCGCCAGATAGATCTGGTCGACGCGAAGATCCCCCAGAAAGGCCTCGACGTCCTGCTGCCGTGTGAGGTCGAGCTGCGCATGCTCGGCGGTGACGATTTCGAGCCTGTCCCGCGCCTCGAGAGACCGCACCAGCGCCGAGCCGACCATGCCTCGATGCCCGGCAACGAAGATTCTTTCCCTGTGCATGTTCAGCCCTCCATCGCCACGGGCAGTTCGTACCCGTGTTCCTTGAGCAGTGCAAAACGCCGGGCCGACCTGAGGTCCTCGGCCACCATCTCCCGACACATTTCCTGTACGCCGATACTAGGCTCCCAGCCCAGCTTGCGCCGGGCCTTCGAGGGGTCACCGAGTAGCGTCTCCACTTCGGCCGGCCGGAAATAGCGAGGATCGACGCGAACGAGTACATCGCCGGGTACCACCGCCGGGGCCTTGTTACCGACGACGGTGTCGACGACCGCATACTCATCGACACCCTTGCCGAGGAATATCAGCCCGATGCCCAGCTCGGCGGCACTCAGACGGATGAAATCGCGCACCGACATCTGCTTGCCAGTCGCGATGACGAAATCTTCCGGCTTCTCCTGCTGCAGCATGAGCCACTGCATCTGCACATAGTCCTTGGCATGCCCCCAGTCACGCAACGAGTCGAGGTTACCCAGGAACAGGCAGTTCTCGAGCCCCTGGGCGATATTCGCCAGGCCACGGGTGATCTTGCGTGTCACGAAAGTCTCGCCACGCCGCGGTGACTCATGGTTGAAGAGAATGCCATTGCAGGCATACATGCCGTAGGATTCGCGATAATTGACCGTAATCCAGTAGGCATACAGCTTGGCCACGGCATAGGGTGACCGGGGATAAAAGGGGGTAGTCTCTCTTTGCGGTATTTCCTGTACGGCCCCGTACAACTCTGACGTCGAGGCCTGATAGAAGCGCGTCTTGCCTTCCAGCCCCAGCAGCCTTATCGCCTCCAGGAGCCGCAATGTGCCCAGGGCATCGACATCCGCGGTATATTCGGGTGACTCGAAACTCACGGCCACATGGGACTGAGCGGCAAGATTGTAGACCTCGTCCGGCTGGATATGCTGCACCAGACGAATGAGATTGGACGAATCAGTCATATCCCCATAGTGCAGCACAAAGCGCTGATGCTTGTCATGCGGATCCTGATAGACATGATCGATCCTTTGCGTATTGAACAAGGACGCACGGCGCTTGATCCCATGGACTTCATAGCCCTTGGCCAGCAAGTATTCCACGAGATAGGATCCATCTTGACCCGTAACCCCGGTAACCAACGCTTTTTTTAGCATGGCGACAACTACCTCATCGTTATTGACGGTCAGCACAAAGAGCTGACGATTTCCTTATATTGCCTGGCAATGACTTCTGACGAGAAATTGTTCACCACGTACTCCCTGCCGTTATGTCCCAAGTGCTGTCTTACTTCCGGAGCGCAGTGAATCAGCTCGATGATCCTTTCGGCCAACGAACGAGGTTCGAAGGGGTCCGCCAACAGACCCGTGACTTGATGAATGACGATATCCTGCAAGCCTGAGCAACGGAAAGCGACGACCGGCGTTCCACACGCCAGCGCTTCGGCCGCCACCTGGCCGAACGATTCGACAAGCGAAGGCACGACCGCAAAATCCGCCATGGCATAAACGCGTCTCAACGTTTCTATTTCCCTGATCTTGCCCAGATAAATGACTTCAATACCGCCAAACTCTCCCCTGCCAACCTCGCTACCGCCGAACGACACGAGAATCACTTTCCGCAAGACGTCGTCAGAGACCTCCCGGGAAACGATCTCGAGCGCCTTTTCGAGAAGATCAAATCCTTTTACCGGATTCTTCTTGCCATCCACCGCGCCGGTCACGATGACGAGCTGTGAATTGAGAATCCCTCGGGAAATTCTGGAGTGCTGTCTTTCCAAGATATTCGACGGATGGAAATCTTGCGTTTCTATCGGATTGGGCAGCAATTCCACGGTATGCTGGCACAATAGATGGCTGCGCTTGGCACGCTCATGCATCCAAAGTGATGGTACGGTTATCAGCAGGTCCGTACGCCCCGACAACGTCAGACACTTCATCTTCCAGGCAAACCAGTTCCAGTTCAGGCCTTTGGTCGTTCGACACCTAAAGGGATAACCGGAAACGAACACTTCCTGTCCCAGCAGGTCGTGATAGTGCTCGGTGCCGCAATAAAGCCACTCATCATGCAAGGTAATGATCGACTTCGGAGGGATTTTCTTGAAATCGAAAAGACTCAAACAATCATTGTTGATCCAGTGAAAATGGCAGATTGCGCGCTCCTGGGCCGCCTTGCGCATATTTTTCAAAAAAACGGAAGATGAGAACAGGTTCAGCGAATGCTTGGATATATTGCCGTCTCTCATACCCTTGACCAGAATATAAGAAATGACCCTTTTCAAGAAATGAATGCCCCGGGAGAGCCGGGCGGTCCGGGCTTCACTCACCGCATCGCGTGCCAGATGGTTCACCGCGTCGACCGACACGCAGGTAACATCGGAAAACTCGGCAGCGAGTCTGGAAAATTTCCTGGCGGCTATCGCGGCTCCTCCACGCTCGAAGGAGAAGGAAAAGGCATACAGCTTACGCATCATCGACACCATGAATGGAGAAGAGCAACGTCATCGGCACAGCAGCAAGGACAAGCAGTCCGGGAATTCGGTAATGTTAGGGTCAAGAGCCCGCGTCATTAAGAACGCCTTTCACAACCGCTAGACGAAGTGGGCTTCTCCGGCGGCAGGGCGTCGCGAGGGCGCTGTAAACCCCTCCCTGGGCGCTACCTCTGCTATCTGACCGCCATGGATAGCGGTAATGCCGGAATGGAAAGGAGCATTTTCCGGCCATGGCAAAGGACCCTCGCTTTGCCCTGCCACCGGTGCCCATCATCCGAGAGTTTGGAAATGGTTCTAAGGTAACGGATCACTGTCCCCGAGATTGACGAAGCGTAGATTCTCTAATGACACATAACGCGCTACGCTGCTGTCATGATGGTACACGAGGATATCGAGATAATGTTTTGCCAGATCCATGATGGCTATTTCCGCGGGTACGGCAGAAGGCAACATCCGACAATGCCCACTGATCCAACGCGAATCGTAATTCTTGATGTGAGGATGAAGTTTTATGTAAAGGTCCTTCTTTTCCTGCTGGAGATCACTGACGACCTCTTCATAAACCCGCCAACTGGAAAGATAGATAATGCAGGCATCCCCATTCGACTCAGAACCACTCGGAATGACTTCATCGTTGCCGACGAATATCTTCTTCAACAGCCCCATATTGGCTTTCAAAAAATCATGCAAAGGTTGTCTTATCTCGCGCACCAGCGTTTTCGTTGCGGGGAATATTTCCAGATATTCATTTTTTTCGTATAGCCAGATCTCATCGGTGAGATGGCATCCTCCCAACCTGTCCCCGACCCCCAGCAATCTCAAGAAGCCAGCCTTGAGAGGTGGGTAATAATCATCCTGATAGGTCCCGCAGCCTTCCTCATACACGGATATCTTGAGTCCTTTCGAGCGCCGCTTGGCCGCTCGCAGGCTCAAGTAAAGCCTTATCCCGACATCCGAATCGATGAATACATTATCCACACTCCGATATTGGAGATGATCTATCGCCGCCTGCCGTGTCGGAAAATTCGTCACTGAGCGCCACTGAAGATCATGATTCGTCAATCGCTGCGAAACCTCAGCCACATTGAAGAAATCATTGACTATGTAAAGATGACAGCTGGTGCCGGATTTAAAGGAATCCCTGATCACCATCGCCATCATGATCTGCAGTGGCTTGGTAACGATGAAGACGATCGATTCTCGAGATGACATGACAACATCCTGATAGATTATATTCTTGAAAACTTGCAAAACGATCAAGATGCACTGCTGCCAACATTGGTATATACGTAATTGTAATAGCCGTAACCGTAGGCCAAGGCAGACTTTTGTTCGACGGCATTCAAAACGGCCCCCTTGACGGTTACCCCGCCCACATCGAGACGCCTGAGTGCAAGCTTTATTTCCCGCGGCGAGTTCACCTGGAAACGGGCAATCATCAATGTGGTACCGACATTCTTGCCAATGATTGCGGCATCCGTCACGGCAAGCACCGGGGGGGAGTCAATGATCACCAGGTCATAATAATCACTGACGACATCCAGCAGTTCACTAAAGCCGGTCGTCACCAGCAATTCCGAAGGGTTGGGTGGCGCGATGCCACGTGACAGGTAATGTAAATTATCAATACCATCTACCGCACGAATCACGTCCTGCACTTTCTGACGACCGGCGAGCACCTCGCTCAAGCCGCCCTCCGCATGCTCGCCGAATACGCTATGTATATGCCCCTTGCGCATGTCGCCATCGATTATCAGGACATTCTTGCCTGCCTGAGCACAAACGGCCGCCAGGTTGATGGCAACGAAGCTTTTGCCATTGGCTGGGCTTGGCCCGGTAATCATCAGCCGATTGTCGGCCCCTTCCAGCATTGCGAAATAGAGGCTCGTTCTCAGGCCACGCAACGCCTCGACGGAGATATCGGTAGGATTCTTTTCGGCTAGCACACCGGTATTGATGCTGTAACCTTCGCCCCCCGTTCTTCTGACTCGCTTGTTGAGTTTGGCCTGCTCGGTCGAAAGAGGAACGGTTGCATAGACGGGAAGTCCAAGCTGTTCCAACTGGTCGGGTGTCTCGACGCCTTGGCTCAGGGCGACTCGCAGTAGAATGATGCCCACGCCCGTCATGCCCCCAAGCAATGTTGCCAGAGCGACGATGAGTTTCTTGTTGGGCTCGACCGGTATTGGCGATACCTTGGCATCGTCCAGCATGCGCACATTACCGACGGTACTCGCTTCGGCAATCTGCATCTCCTGAACCTTGTTGCGTAGTTGTACATAGATTGCCTGATTGACCGACACATCTCTCTGGAGGCGCAAGATCTCCTGTTGGGTCTTCGGCAGGCCATTTATCTTACTTTCCAGGTTCGCCTGTTCTTTCTTCAACTGTCTTTTCTTTTCGAGCAGCGCTGCATACGTTGGGTGGCTGGGCGTAAAGCGCCGCGATATTTCCGCCTCGGAAAACGCGAGCTCATTCAACTGGGATTCGAGATTGACCAGTCGTTCCAGGATCGACTGGGTTTCCAGGGACAGATCCACGCTATCACTGTCGGTACGATATTTATTGAGACGATCCTCGGCAGTGCCCAACTCATCCCTGACATGGGGAAGCTGGCCATGCAGGAACTCCAGACTCTTGCGTGCCTCTTCAGACTGCCGCTGTATGTTTTGTGTCACATAGATATCGGCGATGGTACCCAGGGCACGTTCCGCCAGTACCGGGTTGGCATCCGTGAGCCCCCAGTTCAGAATACCCGTCTTTTCACCTTGTTCATTGATGCTGAGATGCTTGCGAAGATCACTGATCGCCATCAATCGCGGTATTTTCCTGACGATGAATCCCGCTCCCGGAGACGCATTGATGGCGCTCACATTGATGCCGATTTCACCCTTGTCGAACTCCTCTTGCTGGCCAACGACACCCGAACCAATCACGGTTCCGTCATGCAAGAGTTCATAGCGCGAGCCATTCTCCACACGCACCACGAAATTCTCATTGAGAAACTTGTCGGATACCGAAAAACTCGCGACGTCGATAGACTCACCCGCCCAGGCATAATCGAAACTCTTCATGAACGCCTTGCCATCGACGCCGATATCATTCAGCACATTTTCGATGAAAGAATCCGGTCGAGTCATCCCGACTCTATGCAAGAACCCACCTATGACCGGGACCTGCACGGGCTCCACCAACAGGTCGAGGTTGAGTATGTCGACTGCACGCCCCAGCACCATGCGCGAGCGTATGATCTCTATTTCCGACTCCGAAGGGGGTTCCTCGCCCAGCAAGCTGGTGACCTCCGAGAGTGGGTTCTTGGGTGTCGCCTTTTCAATTTGCACGAGGGCATCGGCACGATATATCGGTGTCGCCAGGAATGCATAGATGATTCCCGCCATGGCAAACATCAGGGTGATGGCTGCAATGGTCCAGACATTGTCCTTCAGCGCGCCATAGAGCCGTCCGATATCCAGCTCATCATTGTCCGACGATGAGCGAATTTCATTGTTACTCTGAGCCATGCGACCCCCGAAACAAGTAATGTAGAATATGACGATCAGGCGCTAGGCGAGCTTGCGCGCCCAGCTATCGGCGGCTTGTACGAGCTGCCCATGAATGTATTCGAAGACCTCATGGCTCTTTCCGTGGGGGTCTAATATCTCCTTGCCCTTGCCGTCGTTGTCCAGCCAGCGACCGAACAGCAGCACTTTTCCCATGATGGAAGGATGCATCTTGGCCACGGCCAGTCGTTGTCGCTCGGTCATGACCAGAATCAGATCGGCCTGCTGGATCATCTCCTGGGTCACCTGACGTGCCCGGTGCCGGCTCAGATCGAGCCCTTCCATGCCTTCGACGAGATGCCTGGCCTGAGCCTCCACGGGATGGTCGACCAGGGCGCCGAGCCCCGCCGATTGGATCGTCAGATGGGGTAACCGAGCCCTCAACAGGGCCTCGGCTACCGGGCTCCGGCAGGTATTGCCCGTGCAGAGGACGAGCACCCGGGAGAATTGCATCACTTGAGGTTCTGGTGGATTTCGGTGGCCTGATAGATCGTCGTCAGCGACGGCAGGATCTGATTCAGGACACGGTTCCACAACGACACCGGTGCCGCCGTGACATAGACCACGTCTGCCGGCTGAAGCATGAACTGCGAGCCGAGGACGAAGGCCGCCGCATTCTTGGCATTCAACTGATAGACGGTGGCGTAGGCCTTGCTGGGCTCCGGATTGCGGCGGATGACGAAGATCCCGGAGGCGTCCGCACTTTCTTCGCGGATTCCCCTGGCCTGGGCAATGGCGGTGGTCAACGAGAACGCGCTGTTTCCCATCGGCAGGGCGGCGGGCTCGTTGACCTCGCCCATCACATAGATCTGCTGGTTGCCCACGTCCAGGACATGAACGACATCGCCATCCTTGAGGCGCAGGTTCTGCTCGAGATCGCCGTTGACCAGCATGTCATAGAGGGACAGATGCAGGTCCTGCCCATCACGGCTGAGTACCACGTCGTGCCAGTTGGCCGTTTCCGTCAGGCCACCAGCATCGCTGATGGCGTCGAGCACGTGGACCGGCACGTTGGTCACCGAGAAGACACCCGGATCCTTGACCTGTCCCGTCACGTAGACCTTCTGCGCGTTGTAGCTGGCGACCTTGACGTCAACCTGGGGCTCCGCGATGAAACCGGACAGGCGCCGCTGAATCTCCGACCTGACCTCGCGGACCGTGCGCCCGGCTACCTTGATCTGCCCCACGTACGGATAAAAGATGCTGCCGTCGGCATGCACCACGTTGCCCGATTCCTCCGCACTGCGTTCGCTGCCCGCAGGAATGGTGAGTTCCGGGTGGTCATAGACGATGACATTGAGGACATCGCCGCGCCCGATCCGATAGTCGTAATCCTCGGGCACCCTGGTAAAGGTTGTCTGGCCCGAGTCCTCGCTGCCGACGTGATCGATCGCTTCCGGCCGGGGCGTGGCCCGCATGGCGTTGACCAGATCGATGGTAATGGGTTCGACCTCGACGTTGGCAGCGAGAGGCTCCACGCCCGTGTCATAGGGAACGCGAGCCCCGGGGGCCGCCGCACAAGCGGAAAGCCAGACGATCATGGCCACTCCCATGACCGGCAAGCCCCACCGTGATTTGATGTTGTTCAACCTAGAAGCCATGATCCTGTCCCCATGCAATTCACATTGAGCCCCTGTCTTGTCTTTCATGTGCGAGGCGTTAATGCACCACGCTCACCGTCATTAATTCCGCGAAATAACGACCATCACGTCCCTGCTTCGCAGACATCCTTATTGCACCATGCCCTGAGGCCATCGAGACGGTGATTCCCGACCACGCTACCGCCCCGGCGGTTGATCGGCTTTCCCCAGCGCCATTAATGATTGATTTCTCTATTTTTTCAGGAAAACGTCCTTTCGATTACTTTGTAATCGAAAGGTATATGTATGTATCTGTCTGTCTCCACTTTAGGTCATGCTAGAGTCTTTTCATGGAAAAAAAAGGGTTATTTTTTGCAATAACCACCTTTCTTCAATCCCCTAATACCGCAAAAACAGCACCATTAATGGACGACTAATCCTGTTGTTAACGGGACTGTTGAGAAAAAGTATTAGAAAACTCAAAAACAATGACGGCGAAGACGGCAGGCAAGCGATGCAACGGCAGTGATACGTTTGGAAGGCGGAAGGCGGAAGGCGGAAGGCGGAAGGCGGAAGGCGGAAGGCGGAAGGCGGAAGGCGATCCTATCCCTGTCAGAATGTAAAAAGGGCACCCGGAGGTGCCCTTTTCGGTCAGGCCGGGCCTGACGACAATGCGGTAGACGCGATTACCAGCCGGTCGCTTCCTTCAGCGCATCACCGATCTCGGCCAGCGAGCGTACGGTCTTGACGCCGGCTGCCTCGAGGGCCGCGAACTTCTCGTCCGCCGTGCCCTTGCCACCGGCGATGATGGCACCGGCATGGCCCATGCGCTTGCCCGGAGGCGCCGTGACGCCGGCGATGTAGGCCACCACCGGCTTGCTGACGTGCTCCTTGATATAGGCAGCCGCTTCCTCTTCGGCGGTACCGCCGATCTCGCCGATCATCACGATCGCTTCAGTCTGCGGATCCTTCTCGAACAGCTCGAGGATGTCGATGAAGTTGGAACCCGGGATCGGGTCGCCACCGATGCCCACGCAGCTGGACTGACCGAAGCCGTGATCGGTGGTCTGCTTGACCGCTTCATAGGTCAGGGTACCGGAGCGAGAGACGATGCCCACCTTGCCCGGCTTGTGGATGTGGCCCGGCATGATGCCGATCTTGGTCTCGCCCGGCGTGATCACGCCCGGGCAGTTCGGGCCGATCAGGCGCACGCCCAGCTCGTCGCACTTGACCTTGACGTCGAGCATGTCGAGGGTGGGAATACCCTCGGTGATGCAGACGATCAGCTTGATACCGGCATTGGCGGCTTCGAGGATGGAATCCTTGCAGAACGGTGCCGGCACGTAGATGACCGAGGCTTCGGCGCCGGTCTCCTTGACCGCTTCCTTGACGGTGTTGAACACCGGCAGACCCAGATGCTCCTGGCCGCCCTTGCCCGGCGTCACGCCGCCGACCATCTGGGTACCGTAGGCGATCGCCTGTTCGGAGTGGAAGGTCCCCTGGCCACCGGTAAAGCCCTGGCAGATGACCTTGGTGTTCTTGTCGATCAGGATACTCATTACTTGCCCTCCGCTGCTTTGACGACCTGCTGTGCCGCGTCAGTCAGGCTGGTAGCAGCGATGATGTTGAGTCCGCTGGACGCCAGCTTCTCGGCACCCAGCTCGGCGTTGTTGCCCTCGAGGCGGACCACCACCGGCACGTTGACACCGACCTGCTCGACGGCACCGATGATGCCTTCGGCGATCATGTCGCAGCGCACGATACCGCCGAAGATGTTGACCAGCACGGCCTTCACGGAGTCATCGGAGAGGATGATCTTGAAGGCTTCGGCAACACGCTCCTTGGTGGCGCCGCCGCCGACGTCCAGGAAGTTCGCCGGCTGGCCGCCGTTGAGCTTGATGATGTCCATGGTGCCCATGGCCAGGCCGGCGCCGTTGACCATGCAGCCGATGTTGCCGTCGAGCGCCACGTAGTTGAGTTCCCATTCCTGGGCGTGGGCTTCGCGCTCGTCCTCCTGGGAGGGGTCACGCATCGCCTGCAGGTCGGGATGCCGGTACAGGGCGTTGCCGTCGAGGTTGATCTTGGCGTCGAGGCAGTGCAGGTTGCCTTCGTCGGTGATCACCAGCGGGTTGATCTCGAGCAGTGCCAGGTCCTTGTCGTGGAACAGCTTGGACAGGCCCAGGAAGATCTTGGTGAACTGCTTGATCTGGTCGCCCTTGAGGCCCAGCGCGAAGGCCAGTTCACGCGCCTGGTACGGCTGCGCCCCGACCAGCGGATCGATCTCGGCCTTGAGGATCTTCTCGGGGGTTTCCTCGGCGACCTTCTCGATTTCCACGCCACCCTCGGTGGACGCCATGAAGACCACCCGACGGGTACCGCGATCGACGACCGCGCCCAGATACAGCTCGTTGGCGATATCGGTGCAGTTCTCGACCAGGATCTTGGCGACCGGCTGGCCTTTCTCGTCGGTCTGGAAGGTCACCAGGTTCTTGCCCAGCCACTGCTCGGCGAAGGCCTTGGCCTCGTCAGCGCTCTCGACCAGCTTGACGCCACCGGCCTTGCCGCGACCACCGGCGTGAACCTGGGCCTTGACGACCCACTTGTCGCCGCCGATCTTCTTGCAGGCGTCGGCAGCTTCTTCGGGAGTGTCCACGGCAAAGCCCTTGGACACCGGCAGACCATAGTCGGCAAACAGTTGTTTGCCCTGATATTCATGAAGGTTCATCGTGTCATGCCATTGGTTGCATGTGACTCGAACGATGGCCGCGAACGCCCTTGCCAGGCTTCGGTTCGGGCCACCCCCGTTCGCCCATGAGCGGACGACACGCCCCCGGGCGGGGGCGTGGGTTTACAGCGGTGATTGTTATTTGCGCTTCTTGCGGTTGGCCACGTGGATGGCGTGACCTTCCACGGCCAGTGCCGCCTCGTGCACGGCCTCGGACATGGTGGGGTGCGCATAGCAGGTCAGCGCCAGATCCTCGGCACTGGAGCCGAACTCCATGGCGATCACGCCCTGGGCGATCATCTCGCCGGCATGCTGGCCGACGATGTGCACGCCCAGGATACGGTCGGTCTCGGCGTCGGCGATGATCTTGGCCGAGCCTTCGGTGGCGTTGTTGGCCATCGCACGGCCGCTGGCCGCGAACGGGAAGGTCCCGGTCTTGACCTCGATGCCCTCGGCCTTGGCCTGCTGCTCGTTCATGCCCACCCAGGCGACCTCGGGCGAGGTGTAGATGACGCACGGAATCGCGTCGTAGTTCACCTCGGCCTTGTGGCCGGCGATGATGTCGGCAACCATGATGCCCTCTTCCGAGGCCTTGTGTGCCAGCATCTGGCCACGCACCGCATCGCCGATGGCGTAGACATTGGGCACGCTGGTCCGGCAATGGTCGTCGACGAAGATGAAGCCGCGTTCGTCGAGCTTGACGCCGGCGTCATCGTCGAGCACGCCCTGGGTATAAGGACGGCGACCCACGCAGACGATGATCTTGTCGAAGGTCTGCTCCTGGTCGCCCTTGCTGTCGGTGTACTTGACGAGGACTTCATTGCCCTTGACCTCGGTACCGGTCACCCGGGCGCCGAGCTTGATGTCCAGGCCCTGCTTGGTGAGCAGCTTCTGGGTCTCCTTGGCGACGGTCTGGTCGACCATCGGCAGGAAGGAATCCATCGCCTCGAGCATGGTCACTTCACTGCCCAGGCGGTTCCACACGCTGCCCAGTTCCAGGCCGATCACGCCGGCGCCGATCACGCCCAGGCGCTTGGGCGCTTCCTCGAACTCCAGGGCGCCGGTGGAATCGACGATCAGCCCTTCGGTGAGCGGCGCGGGCGGAATCTCGACCGGCACGGAGCCGGAGGCGATGACGATGTTGTCCGCTTCATAGGTCGCCTTGTCGCCGTCGTTGCCGGTGACCTCGACCTTGCTGTTGGACAGCACCTTGCCGGTACCTTCCAGCGGCGTGACGCCATTGGCCTTGAACAGGCCGGAGATCCCGCCGGTCAGGTTGGCGACGATCTTTTCCTTGCGCGCCATCATCTTCTTGACGTCCATCTTGACGTCGCCGGTCTCGATGCCGATGTCGCCGAAGTCGTGCTGGGCCTCGACGAACTTGTGCGAGGCCTCCAGCAGGGCCTTGGACGGAATGCACCCGACGTTGAGGCAGGTGCCGCCGTGTACGGTCTTCCCTTCCTTGTTGACCCATTTCTCGACACATGCGGTCTTCAGGCCCAGCTGGGCGGCACGGATGGCGGCGACGTAGCCGCCGGGGCCCGCGCCAATGACGATCACATCGTATTTATCGGCCATGAATCATTCCTGTTCGATCTGGTTGGCTTGGCGACGCATCACACATCCAGCAGCAGGCGCGCCGGATCCTCGAGCAGTTCCTTGATCGTGACCAGGAACTGGACCGCATCCTTGCCATCGATCATGCGGTGATCGTAGGACACGGCCAGGTACATCATCGGACGGATCTCGACCTTGCCGTTGACCGCCATGGGACGCTCCTGGATCTTGTGCATGCCCAGGATCGCGGTCTGCGGCGGATTGAGGATCGGCGTCGACATCAGCGAGCCGAAGATGCCGCCATTGGTGATGGTGAAGGTGCCGCCCTGCATCTCGTCGATGCCAAGCTTGCCGTCGCGGGCACGCTTGCCGAAGTCGACGATGGTCTTCTCGACGTCCGCCAGCTTCATGCTGTCGGTATCGCGCAATACCGGTACCACCAGACCGCGGTCGGTGGAGACGGCCACCCCGATGTCCTGGTAGCCATGGTAGACGATATCGGTGCCGTCGATGGAGGCGTTGACGTCCGGGAAGCGCTTGAGCGCCTCGGTGGCCGCCTTGACGAAGAAGCCCATGAAGCCCAGCTTGGTATCGTGGGCCTTCAGGAAGGTGTCCTTGTACTGGGCGCGCAGGGCCATCACCGCGCTCATGTCCACCTCGTTGTAGGTGGTGAGCATGGCCGCCGTCTGCTGGGCCTGGACCAGCCGCTTGGCGATGGTCTGACGCAGGCGGCTCATCGGCACGCGCTTCTCGGGGCGTTCGCCCTCCACCGCCGGTGCCGCGGCTGCCGCAGCCTTGGTGGTGCCACCCGAGGCCGGCTTGTCGGCTGACGACTTGGCCGCCTTCTTCGCCGAGCCGTCCTTGATCGCCTTCTGCACGTCTTCCTTGAGAACACGGCCGCCCTTGCCGGTGCCCTCGATCTTGCTGGCATCGAGATCGTGCTCGGCGACCAGTTTGCGCGCCGCCGGGGCGAGGATCTTGTCGCCGACCTTCTCGTCCTTCTCGGCTGACGCCTCGTCACCCTCGTCGGCCGATTCCTCGCCGCTCGCCGAATCGTCACCGCCGGCGCCCTCGGCAAAGACCGCCAGCAGCGCCTCGGATTCGACCTGCTCGCCCTCCTCGACCTTGATCTCGGTCAGCGCGCCGTCGGCGGGCGCCACGACCTCGAGGACCACCTTGTCGGTCTCGATGTCGGCCAGCACCTCGTCACGCTTGGCGGACTCACCGACCTTCTTGTGCCAGGTGGCCACGGTGCCTTCCTGGACGGACTCGGGGAAGGACGGCGCCTTGACGTCATGGCTCTTGCCCGACGCCGCCGGCTTGTCGGCCTTCTTCTCGCCCTTGTCGCTCTTCTTCTCGGCGTCGTCGGCCTGCTTCTCGTCCTCGGCCGGGGCCTCGTCGGCCTTTTCCTGAGCCTCGCCGAGCATCCCCAGGACCTGCTCGGATTCGCAGGTTTCGCCTTCCTCGACCTTGATCTCCGACAGCGTGCCCGCTTCCGGTGCCACCACCTCGAGGACGACCTTGTCGGTCTCGATCTCGACGATCAGCTCGTCGCGTTCGACGCTGTCGCCGGCCTTCTTGTGCCAGGCGGCAACCGTGCCTTCGGCGACGGATTCCGGAAAACTGGGCGCTTTGATCTCGGTAGCCATTTCGTTTCCTTAGTGAGTTCTCTCTCGTCCCGGTTGGACGCCTCAGGCGTTGAAGGCGTCGTCCACCAGTTGGCGCTGTTGTTCCACATGAACGGACATGTAGCCCGCGGCGGGGGCGGCCGATGCCGGGCGACCGGCGAACTTGAGTTCGCGACCCAGGCCATCCGCCAGCATGTCGGCGACCACGCGCATATGATGCTGGCTCTGGTACCAGGCACCCTGGTTGAGCGGTTCCTCCTGACACCACACCACCTGCTCGAGGTTGGTGAAGCCCTTGAGGGCATCGAAGAGCTCCTCCTTGGGGAAGGGGTAGAGCTGTTCGACACGCACGATCGCCGTGTCCTCGCGCTCGTTCTCGGCCCGATAGGCGGCCAGGTCGTAATAGACCTTGCCGGCGCACAGGACGACGCGCTTGACCGCCTCGGCGTCCAGGTTGCCCTGATCGGCGAGCACCATGTTGAAGCGACCGTTGGCCAGTTCCTCGAGGGTCGAGGTGGCTTCCTTGTGGCGCAGCAGGCTCTTCGGCGACATGACCACCAGCGGCTTGCGCAGCGGGCGGATCACCTGGCGACGCAGCAGATGGAAGATCTGCGCCGGGGTGGTCGGCACGCAGACCTGCATGTTGTGCTCGGCGCACAACTGCAGGAAGCGCTCGAGTCGCGCCGAGGAGTGCTCCGGCCCCTGGCCCTCGTACCCGTGCGGCAGCAGCAGGGTCAACCCGCACAGCCGGCCCCACTTGGATTCGCCGGAGGAGATGAACTGATCGACCACCACCTGAGCGCCGTTGAAGAAGTCGCCGAACTGCGCCTCCCAGATGATCAGGGCGGTGGGCATGGTCGTGGCGTAGCCGTACTCGAACGCCAGCACGGCCTCCTCGGAGAGGAAGGAGTCGTGAATGGTGAAGCGCGGTTGGCCGTCGCGGATATGCTCGAGCGGCACGAAGGTGCTGCCGTCCTTCTGGTTGTGCACCACCGCGTGGCGATGCGAGAAGGTGCCGCGGCCGGAATCCTGGCCGGTCAGGCGTACCGGGTGCCCCTGGTCGAGCAGCGTGGCGTAGGCCAGCGTCTCGGCGAAGCCCCAGTTCAGCGCCATGCCGCCGGCGAGCATCTTGCGGCGGTCCTCGTAGATCTTGCTGACCTGGCGCTGCATCTGCACGCCGTCGGGCACTTCGCACATCTTCGCGGCGAGATGCTGCATGCGCTTCATGTCGATGGCGGTATCGGCGTCGCCGGTCCACTCATGACCCAGGTAGGGCGTCCAGTCGACGAACAGCTCGGTATTGGGCTCCTTGACCAGGGCGTTGGCCACGTGGTTGCCGGCCAGCAGATCCTCGCGGTACTTCTCGGTCAGGTCCTTGGCCTGCTCCTCGCTGAGCAGCCCGGCCTCGATCAGACGCTCGGCGTACAGCGCGCGCGACGTCTTGTGCGACTTGATCTTGCTGTACATCATCGGCTGGGTGCCGGAGGGCTCGTCGGCCTCGTTGTGGCCGCGCCGACGATAGCAGACCAGGTCGATGACGACGTCCTTGTGGAACTGCTGACGGTAGTCGAGCGCCACCTGGGTGGCATGGATTACCGCGTCGGCGTCGTCGCCGTTGACGTGGAAGATCGGCGCCTGAACCATCTTGGCGATGTCGGTGCAGTACTCGGTCGAGCGCGTGTCCTGCGGATTCGAGGTGGTGAAGCCGACCTGGTTGTTGATCACGATGTGCAGCGTGCCGCCGGTCCTGTAACCGCGGGTCTGCGACATCTGGAAGGTCTCCATGACCACGCCCTGGCCGGCGAAGGCCGCGTCGCCGTGGACGTTGATCGGCAGCACCTTGTCGCCCTCGGCATCGTCGCGGCGATCCTGACGGGCACGCACGGAGCCTTCGACCACCGGCGAGACGATCTCGAGGTGCGACGGGTTGAAGGCCAGCGCCAGGTGGACTTCGCCGCCCGGCGTCATCACGTTGGAACTGAAGCCCTGGTGGTACTTGACGTCGCCCGAGCCCTTCTCGATCACCTTCTTGCCGTCGAACTCGTCGATCAGCTCGGAGGGACTCTTGCCGAGGATGTTGACCAGCAGGTTGAGACGGCCACGGTGGGCCATGCCGATGACCACTTCCTTGGTCCCGTAGCCGCCGGCACGCTGGATGATCTCGTCCATCATCGGAATGAAGGTCTCGCCGCCTTCCAGGCCGAAGCGCTTGGTGCCCGGATACTTGGAGGCCAGGTAGCTCTCCAGGCCTTCCGCCGCGGTCAGACGCTCCAGGACGTGCATGCGCACGTCATCGCTGTACTTGGGCGCGCTGCGCACCGACTCGAAGCGCTGCTGCAGCCAGCGTTTCTCCTCGGTGTCGACGATGTGCATGAACTCGCAGCCGATCGAGCGACAGTAGGTCTTCTCCAGCGCGTCGACGATCTCCTTGAGCGGCGCCTTGTCCTTGCCCAGGAACAGCGAGCCGGTCTGGAACTCGGTGTCCAGGTCGGACTTGGACAGCTGGTGGAAGGACAGGTCGAGGTCGGGTACCGGCACCGGGTTGCGCAGGTCGAGCGGATCGATGTCGGCCTTCTGATGGCCCCGGAAGCGGTAGGCGTTGATCAGCTGCAGGACCTTGACCTGTTTCTTGCTCTCGCCGCTGTCGGTCGCAGGAGCGACAGCACCGTTGCGGCGCTGCTGGGCCAGTTGGTAGAACTGCTCGCGAATCGGGCTGAGAGGTACGTCGTGAGAGGGGGCGCCTTCCGGGCGGGGTAACTTGTCGAAGTAGTTACGCCATTCGTCCGGCACGGCGTTGGGATCGACGAGATACTGCTCATACAGCGCTTCCACATAGTGAGCGTTGCCGCCGCTCATATGGGAGGTGCGCCACATCAACTCCATTATGCCTTCTTGCATGTTTCGGTCACCCTGCACTGATGGGGTGGTGTCGGCGCCGGAGTTGCGCTTGAGACTCCGACGTCACTCTTTACTGGCACTTGCACCGACTCGACCGGCTCTGTGCGAACGGGCGTCGTCGACGAGTTTCGGCGGCAATGATCGTCAAGAGCCGGTGCACCAGGGCACCGGCTCTCCACGCTTGGACCGCCCCCGGCTGCGACACTCGACCGCAGCCAGGAACGGGGACCAATGATAACAAGCCGCGAGCCACGGTTTAAGTGGCATTCGCCAGCAGCAGCTCGCGGATCTTGCCGATCGCGCGGGTCGGGTTGAGCCCCTTGGGGCAGACCGCCACGCAGTTCATGATGCCGCGGCAGCGGAACACGCTGAACGGATCCTCGAGCTCGGAGAGCCGCTCGCGCGTCGCCGTATCACGACTATCGGCCAGGAAGCGATAGGCTTGAAGCAGGCCGGCCGGTCCGACGAACTTGTCCGGGTTCCACCAGAACGACGGGCAGGAGGTCGAACAGCAGGCGCACAGGATGCACTCGTAGAGGCCGTCGAGCTTGTCGCGCTCCTCCGGCGACTGCAGACGCTCGATCGCCGGCGGGTTCTCATCGTTCTGCAGGTACGGCTGAATGCGCTCGTACTGCTTGTAGAAGATCCCCATGTCGACCACCAGGTCGCGAATCACCGGCAGGCCCGGCAGCGGGCGCAGCACCAGCTTGTCGTTCTTGACCACGTCCGACAGGGCGGTGACGCAGGCCAGACCATTGGTGCCGTTCATGTTCATCCCGTCGGAGCCGCACACGCCCTCGCGGCAGCTGCGGCGGTAGGCCATCGAGCTGTCCTGCTGCTTGATGATCTCGAGGACGTTCAGGACCATCAGGTCACGGCCCTGGGTGTCCACCTGGAACTCCTGCATGTACGGCGCGGAGTCGGTCTCCGGGTTGTAGCGATAGACGGATACCTGAAGCATGGACATCGGTTGCCCCCTTAATAAGTCCGGACTTTCGGCTCGAAGGTGTCGACGGTCTTCGGCTGGAAGTTCACGTCACGCTTGCCCAGCTTCTTGTCCGCCGGGGTATAGATGGAGTGCTTCAGCCAGTTGACGTCGTCACGGTCCGGATAGTCGTAACGGGAATGCGCCCCGCGGCTTTCCTTACGCTCCAGGGCAGAGATGGCAGTCGCCTCGGCGACCTCCAGCAGATTGTCGAGTTCCAGCGCCTCGACGCGCGCGGTGTTGAAGGCGTGGGACTTGTCGCCCAGGTGGGCGTTGGCGATGCGCTCGCGCAGCTCGGCCACCTTCTTGACGCCCTCTTCCATGTGGTCTTCCTGGCGGAACACGCCGAAGGATTTCTGCATGGTTTCCTGCAGCTCGGTACGCAGCGCAGGCACCGACTCGCCGCCGCTCGACTCGTTCCAGCGGTTCATGCGCGACAGCGCCTGGTCGACGTCGGACTGGGCCGCGTCGAGGTAGTCGACGCCTTCGTTGAGCGCGCTCTCGATGAACATGCCGGCGGCGCGACCGAAGACCACCAGGTCGAGCAGCGAGTTGCCGCCCAGACGGTTGGCGCCGTGGACCGAGACGCAGGCCGCCTCGCCGCAGGCGAACAGACCGTTGACGATCTGATCGTTGCCGTCGCCATCGCGGGAGATCACCTGACCGTGCACGTTGGTCGCCAGCCCGCCCATCATGTAGTGACAGGTCGGCACCACGGGGATCGGTTCCTTGACCGGATCGACATGGGCGAAGGTCTTGGCCAGCTCGACGATGCCCGGCAGGCGCTTGCCGAGGACTTCCTCGCCCAGGTGGTCGAGCTTGAGCAGCACGTGATCGCCGTTCTCGCCGCAACCACGCCCCTCGAGGATCTCCATGACCATGGAGCGGGCGACCACGTCGCGACCGGCCAGGTCCTTGGCATTGGGCGCGTAACGCTCCATGAAGCGCTCGCCATCCTTGTTGATCAGGTAGCCGCCCTCGCCGCGGCAGCCCTCGGTCACCAGCACCCCGGCACCGTGGATGCCGGTGGGGTGGAACTGCCACATCTCCATGTCCTGGACCGGCAGGCCGGCGCGCAGCGCCATGCCGATGCCGTCGCCGGTGTTGATCAGGGCGTTGGTGGTCGAGGAGTAGATACGCCCGGAGCCGCCGGTCGCCAGCACGGTGGCCTTGGACTTGATGTGCACCACTTCACCGGTCTCGATGCACAGCGCGATGCAGCCGACCACGTCGCCGTTGGCGTTCTTGACCAGATCCACCGCGTACCACTCGTTGAGGAACACGGTGTTGTTCTTCAGGTTGTTCTGATACAGCGTGTGCAGCAGCGCATGGCCGGTACGGTCGGCCGCGGCGCAGGTACGGGCCGCCTGGCCGCCCTTGCCGAAATCCTTGGACTGGCCGCCGAACGGACGCTGATAGATGCGACCGTTGTCGAAGCGCGAGAACGGCAGCCCCATGTGTTCGAGCTCGAAGACCGCCTTGGGGCCTTCGGAGCACATGTATTCGGCGGCGTCCTGGTCGGTGATGTAGTCACCGCCCTTGACGGTGTCGTACATGTGCCAACGCCAGTCGTCGTTGGGGTCGGCGGAGGCAATGGCGCAGGTGATGCCGCCCTGGGCCGACACCGTGTGCGAACGGGTCGGGAAGACCTTCGAGATGACCGCGGTCTTCTTGCCGGACTTGGCCAGCTCCAGCGCCGCACGCAGGCCGGAGCCGCCCCCGCCGATGGTGATTGCGTCGAATGTCAGGCTACGCATGGTAGACATGGATCAGGCTCCCCACAGAACTTGTACGCCCCACACCAGGAAGATGAAGATGGCGATGATGATGGCGATTTGCACGATGAAACGGATGCCGG
Organism: Modicisalibacter coralii; assembly: GCF_004117855.1. Taxonomy (GTDB): domain Bacteria; phylum Pseudomonadota; class Gammaproteobacteria; order Pseudomonadales; family Halomonadaceae; genus Modicisalibacter; species Modicisalibacter coralii. Next base: position 25,034 of record NZ_QWBW01000019.1, on the reverse strand, counting down.
TCGGCTTGATGTAGTCGGTGACCACCGTCCACAGCCCGATCCAGGCGTGGGCCGCCAGCGACACGAAGGCCAGCAGGGAGAAGATGCGCATCCAGGTCTGCGAGAAGAGACCGTGCCAGGTCGCGTAGTCGAGGTCGGGATGGAAGAGCAGGTAGCCGACCATGAAGACGGCGTAAAGCGCCAGGACGACGGCCGAAACCCGCTGTATCAGCCAGTCGGAAAGACCGCTGCGACCGAGATTCGTGATGTTGGTTACCATACCCAGACTCCTGCCAGTACCACGAGAACCGCGCTTGCCACCACGGTGATTTGAGCCTTCTTGTAGCCGCCTTCGAGGTCGACGCCATAGCCGGCGTCCATCAGCAGATGCTTGATGCCGGCGACGAAATGGAAGGCCAGTGCCGACAGCAGCCCCCAGGCGACCAGCTTGGCCAGGAAGTTGTGGGCGAGCACGTCACGGACGGCTTCGAAGCCTTCCGGAGAGGACAGCGAGGCATCCAGCGCCCAGAAGCCGAAGATCAGGCCAATGAACAGGATGATGCCGGTGATACGGTGAGCAATGGAGGTTAACGCAGGAAGTGGGAAATTTATCGTGGAAAGGTCTAGGTTTACGGGTCTTTTGCTATTCACGGCTCTCTACACACTCTCTTGGCCCGCTCATGCTTCCGGTCGGGCACGGTTAGAGCGGGCGGTGGTTTGAGGAAGAGCGATGGTTGGCCAGTCCAGGTGGCATCGATCACCGCCTTCCCGCCAGTCGCGCGGGTTACGATTATAGGGACTGGGCCGTGGCATGACAAATCGTTACCGCCGTAACGCCACCTTGGTGTTACCCTTGGTAACAGGTATTCTTGCTGCCAAGCAGCAAACCGATCCCCTGCAGCAGTGTCCGTCATCGCCCGTATGGCTTGCTGCACCGCCGCACCAACCACTATGGGTGAATTGACAATACTCGGGACATTTCTATAGTAGGCGAACCTTTTTTGCCCGTAAGCAGGCAGGACAACGAGTTACGTCAAGTATCGAGACAAGAGGAGGCCATCATGGCTGACAGGAAAGCGCAGTTGACAGTGGAAGGGCTGGACAAGACCCTCGAGTTGCCGGTCTATTCAGGCACTGTCGGGCCCGACGTCGTCGACGTACGCGGCCTCACCGCCGAAGGCCTCTTTACCTACGACCCCGGCTTCGTCGCCACCGCCGCCACCGAGTCCGGCATCACCTATATCGACGGCGCCCAGGGCATGTTGCTGCACCGCGGCTACCCGATCGACCAGCTGGCCGACAACTCCAACTTCGTCGAACTCTCCTACCTGCTGCTCTTCGGCGAGCTGCCCAGCGAGGACGAGTACACCAATTTCGAGAAGACCATCCGCAACCACACGATGGTCCATGAACAGCTGGCCAACTTCTTCAAGGGCTTCCGTCGCGACGCCCACCCCATGGCCATCCTCTGCGGCGTGGTCGGCGGCCTGGCAGCCTTCTACCACGACAACCTGGACATCACCAAGGAAGAGGAGCGTCGGGTCAGCGCCGTCCGCCTGATCGCCAAGATGCCCACGCTGGCCGCCATGTGCTACAAGTACAACATCGGCCAGCCCTTCAACTATCCTCGCAACGACCTCAGCTACGCCGAGAACTTCCTCTACATGATGTTCGGCAATCCCTGCGAGGAGTACCAGATCAATCCGGTGTTCGCCAAGGCCATGGATCGCATCTTCATGCTCCACGCCGACCACGAGCAGAACGCCTCGACGTCCACCGTGCGCCTGGCGGGTTCCACCGGCGCCAACCCGTTCGCCTGCATCAGCGCCGGCATCGCCGCCCTGTGGGGGCCGGCCCACGGCGGGGCCAACGAAGCCGTGCTCAACATGCTCGACGAGATCGGTGACGAGTCGGAAGAAAACATCCAGCGCTACATCGATCGCGCCAAGGACAAGGACGACCCCTTCCGCCTGATGGGCTTCGGCCACCGCGTCTATCGCAATTTCGACCCGCGCGCCAAGGTCATGAAGGAGACCTGCGACGAGGTACTCAGCGAACTGGGCATGGCCGACGATCCCAAGCTCAAGATCGCCAAGCGGCTCGAGGAGATCGCCCTGGAAGACGACTACTTCATCGAGCGCAAGCTCTATCCCAATGTCGACTTCTACTCCGGGATCATCCTCAAGGCGATCGGCATCCCCACCAACATGTTCACGGTGATCTTCGCCGTCTCGCGGACCATCGGCTGGATCTCGCACTGGAACGAGATGATCAGCAACGGCTACCGCATCGGTCGCCCGCGTCAGCTCTACACCGGCTACGCCAAGCGCGATTACCCGACCCAGAAGTAACCGGGTTTCTCTCCAAGGCCGCCGCAAGGCGGCCTTTTTCGTCAGGCCCTGCCGACCGGCCCTCCCCTCGCCTACGCTGATGTCGGCATGCGCCACACACTTACCGCGAGGTATCTCTCCATGAGCCAGACGATTCGTACGGCCGCCTTCATCGGCCTCGGCGTGATGGGCTTCCCCATGGCCGGCCACCTGGCCCGCGCCGGCCTCGAGATGCGTGTCTACAACCGCAGCCCGGACAAGGCCAGGCAGTGGGTCGACACCCATGGCGGCAGCCGCCACGACACCCCCGAACAAGCCGCCCAGGGCGCCGACCTGGTCCTGGTCTGCGTCGGCAACGACGATGACGTTCGCGCCGTCACCACCGGCCCCCAAGGCGCGCTGACCGGCATGCGGCCCGGCGCAGTGCTGGTCGATCACACCACCGCCTCGGCGGATCTCGCCCGGGAACTCGAACAGGCGTGTCGGGAGCGCGACGCCCGCTTCATCGACGCCCCCGTGTCAGGCGGCCAGCAAGGCGCCGAGAACGGCACCCTGACGGTCATGTGCGGCGGCGACGAGGCCACCTTCGACGAGGTTCGCCCGCTGCTCGCCCACTACGGCCGCGCCGTGACGCGCCTCGGCGACGCCGGCGCCGGGCAGATGACCAAGATGGTCAACCAGATCTGCATCGCCGGCCTGGTCCAGGGCCTGGCCGAGGGCCTGCACTTCGCGGGCAAGGCGGGACTCGACCGTGAACGGGTCGTCGAGGTCATCGCCCAGGGGGCGGCCGGCTCCTGGCAGATGGAAAACCGTCACAAGACCATGATCGACGGCGAGTACGACCACGGCTTCGCCGTCGACTGGATGCGCAAGGATCTGGCCATCTGCCTGGCCGAGGCTCGACGCATCGACGCGCGCCTGCCGGTCGCCGCCCTGATCGACCAGTTCTATGGCGACGTTCAGGCCATGGGCGGCGGCCGCTGGGATACGTCGTCGCTGCTCAAGCGCCTGGAGCGCGATTGACGGTTCGATTTTCCACACCGGGGAGCGGCGAAAGGACTCGGATTTTTCGTATTTCCCGCACCCCGGCGCTTTTCCACACATTCTGTGGATAACCTTGTTCATAAGCTCTCGAAAAGGTCGCACGATCGCCATGACAAGCGGCCTGCCTACAAATCGGCTATTTTTTGATCAACCGTAAGATACTGATTTTAAATACATTTCAAGAAAGCATGCCCAACCACGGGCCTGGCGGAGCGATTATGCACAAGAGAGGAAAGAAAAGCGTAACGTGGGGAAAACTGACGTGCGAAGTCAAGCGCCTGACGGGTAAAAACCCGGCACCGGACTGAAAAAACGCATCTTGACAGCGTCTGGTCGGCGACGCTCGCAGCGGTCTTGAGAGAACAGCAGGAAGTGGCGTCCCATAGGGGGTTCGAACCCCTGTTACCGCCGTGAAAGGGCGGTGTCCTGGACCACTAGACGAATGGGACGCAAGAAGATGTCGCGAAGCCGATGTTGGTGGAGCCTACCGGGATCGAACCGGTGACCTCGACACTGCCAGTGTCGCGCTCTCCCAGCTGAGCTAAGGCCCCGAACGTCGGCGTCTTTCGCGAGAACGGGGCGTATGATACTGATTAGCCCCGAATTCGTCAACCCTTCCCAAGGAAGAAGGAAGAAGGAAGAAGGAAGAAGGAAGAAGGAAGAAGGAAGAAGGCATTGGCGTTGTCCTGCCCTTGTCAGCCCTCTTCCAGGCGCGAAGCGCCGTTCTTCCCTCTTCAAGCGGCGCAGCCGCGTCTTACAGCTCCCGGTATTCCTTCTCGAAGCGCTTGGCCTGCTTCTTGGAAACCCCGCCCAGCACGTCGATGGCGTGACGCAACCGGGCCCGGGTCACGTCGGAGCCGAGTATCGCCATGGCGTCCATCACCGAGGTCGAGCTCGCCGAGCCGGTGATGGCGATGAACACCGGCGCCAGTAGGGCCTTCATCTTGAGATCGAAGTACTCGCAGAGTCGCTTGACCTCGGCGAGCAGGCTTTCCTTCTCCCAGCGCGTGACACCCTCGAAGCGCCAGACCAGGAACTGCAGCAGCTTGACCAGGTTCTCGCGTTCGAGCTTGACGTCGGCGAAGCTCTGCTCGTCGAGACGCGGCAGCCCCGAGAAGAAATGCCCCGCCAGCGGCGTGACGTCGGCCAGGGTTTCGATACGCGGGCGCACCTGGGGCAGGATCTGGCCGACATAGGCCTCGTTGAAGGCCCAGTCGCGCAGCGCCGCCAGCAGCGCCGCATCGTCGAGATCCTCGCGGATGTAGACGCCGTTGAGCCAGGTCAGCTTCTGCAGATCGAAGACCGGGCCGCCCAGCGACACCCGCTGGATGTCGAAGTGGGCCATCATCTCGTCGAGCGTGAACTTCTCGCGATCGTCGGGCATCGACCAGCCCATGCGGCCGAGGTAGTTGGTCACGGCCTGCGGCAGAAAGCCCATGCGCCGATAGTAGTTGATCGAGGTCGGGTTCTTGCGCTTGGAGAGCTTCGACTTGTCGGGATTGCGCAGCAGCGGCATGTGGCAGAGCGCAGGCATCTCCCAGCCCAAGTACTCATAGAGCAGCTTGTGCTTGGGCGCCGAGTTGATCCACTCCTCGCCGCGCAGCACATGGGTGATCCCCATCAGGTGATCGTCGACCACGTTGGCCAGATGATAGGTCGGCATGCCGTCGGACTTGAGCAGGATCTGAGCGTCGACCTGGGCCCACTCCACTTCGATCTCGCCACGCAGCATGTCCTCCACCACGCAGGTGCCCTCGGCGGGCACGTTCATGCGCACCACGTAGGGCCAGCCCTCGGCCTCGCGGCGGCGCTGCTCGTCGGCCGGCAGCGCCAGATCGGCCGGCTTGAGCGCCAGATGGAGCCCCTCGGCCTTGCGTCGCTCGCGCAGCTCGTCGAGTTCCTCGCTGGTGCGATAGCACTTGAAGGCGTGGCCGGCCTCGAGCAGCTGGCGGGCGTATTCGGCGTAGATGTCGCCGCGCTCGCTCTGGCGGTAGGGGCCGTGCGGACCACCGACATCCGGACCCTCGTCCCATTCGAGTCCCAGCCAGCGCAGCGAATCGAGGATCATGCGCTCGGACTCGTCGGTGGAACGCTGACGATCGGTATCCTCGATACGCAGAATGAACTGGCCGCCGTGCTGGCGGGCAAAGCACAGGTTGAACAGGGCGATATACGCGGTACCCACGTGCGGATCGCCGGTCGGCGACGGCGCGATGCGTGTTCGTACGGTGGTCATGACAGGCATTCCGTTGGTTCAATGAATGCCGGCATTATACGCACCTCGCCTCGACCCATCAGCCGTCGGTCGACCGCCACCCACGAGGAGATCCCATGCTGGAGCCGCTTCCCGACGATTTCACCGCCGTGGTGACCGGTGCCGGCGGCGGTATCGGCCGCGCCATGGTGCGCCATTTGCTGGCCAGCCCCAGGCCCGGCCGTGTGCTGGCCGTATCGCGCACGCCCCCCGACCTCGATGACGCCCGCCTGGAAACCCTGGTCGCCGATGTCACCACACCCTCGGGGCGCCAAGCCCTGGCCGAGCGACTCGCGGGCGAGACGGTGCATCTGCTGTTCAACGCCATCGGGATGCTGCACGACGAGCCGGGCGGGATTCATCCCGAGAAACGGCTCGAAGATCTCGATGCCGACACGCTCGCGACACTCTTCCATGTCAACGCCACCACGCCGGTGCTGCTCGTCCAGACCCTGGCCCCCTGTCTCAAGGGTCAGCATCCGGCGATCGTCGCCAGCCTCTCGGCCCGGGTGGGCTCGATCGGCGACAACCGAATGGGCGGCTGGTACGCCTATCGGGCGAGCAAGGCGGCCCACAACATGCTGCTGCACACCGCCGCCATCGAACTGGCCCGCTACAACCGCCGGGCGATCGTGCTGTGCCTGCATCCGGGAACCACCGATACGGCACTTTCCGCTCCCTTCCAGTCCCGGGTGCCCGCAGGCAAGCTGTTCAGCACCGATTTCGTCGCCGAGCGGCTGATCGCGGTGATGGGCGAGCGCAGGCCCGAGGAGACCGGCAGTTTCTGGGACTGGGCGGGCGAGCCCATCGACTGGTAGACGAGCGTGCTGGATCGTCGCGGCCGCCCTACAGCACCAGGCGTTCGCGAAACCAGTCGGTAATGAAGTCCAGGTAGGCCCGGGTCTTGTCCGGCAGATACTTGCGCGAGCGAAACAGGACCAGCATGCTGCCGTGCTCGTTCCAGTAGGGCTGCAGCAAGGGCACCAGCTCCCCCTCGGCCACCGCCGACTGCGCGGCGAAGGTGGGCAGGTAGGCCAGCCCGAATCCCGCCTTGGCCGCCTCCACCACACCCAGCAGATTGTTGATCACCAGGCGCGAGTTGGGTTCGATGTCCAAGGGCTGGCCATTGAGCGAGAAACGCCAGTGCGCGCCGAGGTCATAGTTGCCGTAGAAGACGCTGTCATGCGCCTCGATGTCGCGGGGGTGCTGGGGCCGCTCGGCGCGGGCCAGATAGTCAGGGGCGGCGTAGAGGCCGTAGACCACCTTGCACAGCGGGCGCGACACCAGGCTCGACGCAGGCAGCGGCCCCATACGGATCGCCAGATCGACGGAATCATCGATCGGCTCGAAGCGCTGATCCTCGAGCAGGATCTCGACCGCCACATCCGGATAGCGACGCATGAAGGCCGTGGTGGGCGGCGCCAGATACATGAAGCCGAAGCTCACCTGGGCACTGACCTTGAGCTGGCCGCGCGGACGCGCAGTGACCGACTGGACCTGGGCCTCCGCCGCGGCCAGTTCCTCGCGAATACGCAGGCCATGTTCGTAGTAGATCCGGCCCGCCTCGGTGAGATGCAGCGAGCGGGTCGAGCGGTTGAGCAGGCTGACCCCCAGCTCTTCCTCCAGTGCGGCGAGGCGCTTGGACGCCAGCGACTTGGAGATGCCCAGCCGCCGTGCCGCGGCCGTGAAGCTGCCCGCACGCACCACTTCGACGAAAACCTTCAGGGCATCCAGGGTCGCCAAGAGTCGTCACTGCCTCCGAAACGCTGCAACGCGCCATGTTTCCAATACAGAAACACTGGTTTTCGATTGTACCCACTTATTCCGCAAAGTACGACTGCCTATACTGCGCTCACTTCGGGCGGTCACAGGACCCCTGAAGCACCATCGGCGGCGCTATCTTGCCGATGGAGCCTTCAGTGCATCACCCTTGTGCGCCGACGGTTGCTCGCTCGAGCAACCGGCGCTTTTTTCCCCATGATTCCCTCGGGTTACCACCAAGCGCGGTGCCTGCCGCCGTTGCGCGTCAAGGTTGTCGTCCGAGGTCCGGACCTCACCGGGCAACGCGCTTCGCTTCCGCCATGATTCGTCATGTAGGATCAATAAGGACTCGCCGTCGTGAAACCTGTCGGAAAAAAACCAATCCAATGGATCGTCGGCCCGTATGGCCAGGGTTAGCGCACGAAATGACAGCCCGTGAAAGTGCCCCGGAGGTCCCCCGTCATGGCAGCACAAGCCTTTGTTTTTCTCAGTAAAGTGAGTGCCATCCAACCCGAAACATACTTCGGTGACGAGTGGCTATGCTAGGCGTTCACGTTACGGCGAGATGCAATCGATGGATGCATTGGGTTCCCGCATAAAAGCGCTAAGACTGAAGGCCAACCTGAGCAAGGCTGCCCTCGCCCGACGAGTGGGCGTTTCGGATGTCACGATCTCCTACTGGGAATCGGGCACCATCAAGCAGATCGGGCACGAGCGCCTGGTGGCGCTGACCGAGGCCCTGGACTGTTCGCTCAGCGACCTTCTGGAAGGCACGCCAGCGCCCCCGAGTTCGTCGGGGATCCTGCATCTCCGGTCCCGGCAACCGGCTCCCTGGATTCGTCAGGGTGCCGGGCTCATGCCGCTGCTCGACGGCCTGCCCCTGCGTCAGGTCACCGCAGACTGCCACCTGGTGACGCCCGCCTACGGTGAAAGCTTCGACTTTCTCGCCAACGGCGACCTGGCCGCGGTGTACCCGCTGACGACATTCCTCGACGATGGTCTTTACATCCTCGAGCACTTCGACCAGCTGGTCGTCCGGCGTCTCGAGAAGCGCAGCGACGGCCAGGTACGCATCAGTGACGAGTATCACGAGATCGAGACCGTGCCCCTGAGCGCCCTCCCCTTCCGCCTGCTGGCTCAGATCCGGGCCCGCTGGCATCTGATCCAGCAGTGATCCTGCATTGCGTCGTCTCGCGGGCCGATCTACGTTGCAGGTCAGGTTCGCAAGGAGAGATGTGATGCCATTGTTCGATAGTTACGAAGCGGCGAGTGACTGGTACGCCACCAGTGATTACAAGGACATGAGCTGGTACGACGGCTTTGAGGAGGAGCAGTTGATCGAGTTCGCCTACCGCCACGGGTCCGACCACGACGGCGACGAGGATCTGGTCGCCGCCTTCCTGCGCGAGCAGGGCGAGGACCCGGACGAATACGGCCTTTAGGGTCTGCCGAAGTAGCATCGCCCCGCCGACAGGACGGGGCGATGCGCTTCAATCACGCGACCGGGGATCATTCGTCGCCCTTGAGAACCCCACGCCGGATCTGGTCCTCCTCGATGGACTCGAAGAGCGCCTTGAAGTTGCCCTCGCCGAAGCCCTTGTTGCCCTTGCGCTGAATGATCTCGAAGAAGATCGGCCCGATCACGGTGTCGGTGAAGATCTGCAACAGGACCCCTTCCTGCGGCGCCCCGTCGACCAGCAGGTTGAGCGCCTTGAGATCCTCCAGATTCTCCTGGTGGTTGGGCACGCGTTCATCGACCTTCTCGTAGTAGGTCGCCGGCGTGGTCATGAACGAGACGCCGTTGGCCTTGAGCGCCTTGACCGTGGCATAGATATCGTCCGTGGCCAGGGCCAGGTGCTGGATCCCCTCGCCGTTGTACTCGCGCAGGAATTCGGCGATCTGCGACTGGTCGTCCGCCGACTCGTTGATGGGGATGTGCATCTTGCCGCAGGGCGCCGTCATCGCCCGGGAGTGCAGCCCGGTCATCTTGCCTTCGATGTCGAAGTAGCGGATCTCGCGAAAATTGGCGATGTCGGTGTAGAAGTTGGCCCAGACATCCATCTGGCCGCGGTCGACGTTGTGGGTCAGGTGGTCGAGGACCTTCAGGCCCACGCTGCGCGCGTTGCGTTCGGCACCCGCGATGGGCTCGAAATCGATCTCGTAGATACTGCGTCCGTCGGCGTCGCGCTTGTCGTCGACGAAGTAGAGCAGCGAGCCGCCGATCCCCTTGACCGCCGGGATCCCCGCCTCGCCGGGCCCCACCGGATTGTCGACGGGCTCGGCGCCGCGCGCCACGGCGTGCTCGAAGGCCTGGCGGGCATCGGCCACCTTCCAGGCCATGGCACAGGCGCTGGGGCCATGCTTTGCGGCGAAGGCCGCCGCATGACTGTTCGGCTCGCCGTTGAGCACGAAGTTGATGCCCTCCTGCTGGAACAGCGATACCGCCTTGGAACGATGCTTGCGGGTTTCGGTGAAGCCCATCCGGGCAAAGAGCCGACGCAACGCGTCGCGCTCCTCGGCGGAAGGCGCGGTGAATTCGACGAACGCGAAGCCGTCGGTACCGATCGGATTGGTCTGATTGTCGTTGGCGGAAATGGCGGCCGGTGCAGTCATGCGTATTCTCCTTGTAACGTTGGCAGACGAGCCATGGCGTCTCGATCGTCGTCGGACGACGCATGCGTTCAGCCTAGGCGCGCCCATCGCCGCCGGGAATCCCGCCACCGACCCGCGCGAGCCCCCGGCGCGATGACTCTCGCGGGCCGCTCGTAACGCAAAGTTGACACGCCACCACCCTCGGTATGACAGGCCCCTGCAGCGGCCGAAAACCCTGACAGGGCGTCAAGAAAACCTGCCACCTATCCGCCGAGCAGGTGCCCGGCGACGACGATCAGCACCGTGCCGATGAGCCCATCGATCACGCGCCACACAGCGGGATGGGCGAGACGCGGCGCCAGCCAGCCGGCCGCCGCCACCAGGGCGAAGAACCACAGCAGCGAGGCCACCATGGCGCCGAGATAGAAGCCCATCGGGCTGGCCTGTACGGCCCCGATCGCGCCCAGCATCACCACGGTATCCAGATAGACCTGCGGGTTGAGCAGGGTCACCGCCAGCGTCGCCGCCACCACCCGCTGGCGGGTCGCCGGTGTCGCTTCGGCCGTCAGCGCGCTCGGCACCAGGGCCCGGCGCCAGGCGTGCCCGGCCTGCCAGAGCAGGAAAGCCGCCCCGCCCCAGCGCGCCAGCTGCATCAGGGTCGCCTGCCCGGCGATCAACGGCCCCAGCCCCAACCCGCCCAGGGCGATCAGCAACACGTCGCAGCCGCTGCAGATCGCCGCTACCAGCCACGGCGAACGTCGGCGCAGCCCCTGTCCCAGGACGAAAGCATTCTGCGCGCCGATGGCGACGATCAGGGCGGCACCGGTGCCCAGCCCCTGAATGGCGGATGACAACATGAGGTGTCTCCCGGTGAACGAGGAGACGGCAGGTTAATTTTGGCGCTAGAATAAGTGAAATTAATTGAGGGAATGGATGATTAACCTGGCTGATGCTTGACTACAAACTCCTGCAGGCCCTCGCGGCCGTGATCGATCAATCCGGCTTCGAGCGGGGCGCCAAGCATCTGGGCCTGACCCAGTCGGCGGTCTCGCAACGCATCAAACTGCTCGAGGCGCGCCTCGGCCAGCCGGTCCTGGTGCGTGCCCCCAAGCTGGCGCCCACCGCCCTGGGCCGGCGGCTGCTCAACCACGTCCAGCAGGTACGGTTACTCGAGCACGACCTGCTCGATCAGGTCCCCGCGCTGGGCGAGCGCGAACAGCGCCTACGTCTGGCGATCAACGCCGACAGCCTGGCGACCTGGTGGTCGCCGGTGACCGGCGCCTTCTGCCGCGATCAGGGCATCCTGCTCGACCTGGTCGTCGAGGACCAGGACGTGGCGCTCAAGCGCATGCGCGACGGCGAAGTGGCCGGCTGTATCTGCGCCACGCCACGCCCGGTCCAGGGCGCGCGTCAGCACCCCCTGGGCAACATGCGCTACCGGGCCCTGGCCAGTCCCGACTATGTCACGCGACACTTTCCACGGGGGCTCGACCACGCCGCCCTGCGCGAGGCGCCGGCGATCGTCTTCGGCCCCGATGACCGACTCCAGCACCGCTATCTGGAGATGCGCGGCTTCCAGGAACCGTTTCCGCATCACCTCTGCCCCTCGTCGGAAGGCTTCATCCGGCTCGCTCAGGCGGGAATGGGCTACGGGCTGATCCCCGAGCGTCAGGTGGCCCGGGAACTGGCGGAGGGAACGTTGGTCGACCTCGATCCGACCAGCTTCATCGACGTGCCACTCTACTGGCATCACTGGCGCCATGGCGGCCAGATGCTCGAGGCGCTGACCGGCCACCTGTTGCGCCACTGCGGCGAATGGCTGACTCCGTTCGCTGCCGAGCCGGCGACGTCCTGAAGCGACGCCGGCTCGACCACCGCGATCAGGCCGCCACGCTGCCGTGCGGGTCGATGACGAACTTCTTCGCCACCCCGCCATCGAAGTCGGCGTAGCCCTGCGGCGCCTCGTCCAGCGAGATCACCTGCACGTTCACCGCATCGGCGATATTGACGCGCTCGAAGAGAATCGCCTGCATCAGTTGCCGGTGGTAGCGCATCACCGGACATTGGCCGGTGTGGAAGGAGTGAGCCTTGGCCCAGCCCAGGCCGAAACGCATCGACAGGTTGCCGTGCTTGGCATCGTCGCTCTCCGCACCGGGATCCTCGGTGACGTAGAGCCCCGGGATACCGACCTGCCCCCCGGCCCGGGTCACGTCCATCATCGCGTTGAGCACCGTCGCCGGCTGCTCGTGCGCGTGGTTGTGGCCGTGGCAGCGTGCCTCGAAACCCACCGCATCCACGGCGCAGTCGACCTCGCGCTCACCGAGAATCGCCTCGAGCATGTCCGGCATCGGCGTGTCCTGACGCAGATCGAGGGTCTCGCAGCCGAAGCTGCGCGCCTGATCGAGTCGCTGCGGGTTCAGGTCGCCGACGATCACGCAGGCCGCTCCCAGCAGACGCGCGGACGCCGCCGCGGCCAGCCCCACCGGGCCGGCGCCGGCGATGTACACCGTGCTGCCCGGCTGCACGCCGGCGGTCACGCAGCCATGGAAGCCGGTGGGGAAGATGTCCGAGAGCATCGTCAGATCGCGGATCTTCTCCATGGCGCGATCCCGGTCGGGGAAGCGCAGCAGGTTGAAGTCGGCGTAGGGCACCATGACGTACTCGCTCTGCCCGCCGACCCAGCCGCCCATGTCGACATAGCCGTAGGCGGCGCCGGGCCGCGCCGGGTTGACGTTCAGGCAGATGTGGGTCTTGCCCTCCTTGCAGTTGCGGCAACGCCCGCAGGCGATGTTGAAGGGGACCGACACCACGTCACCGACATTGAGGAATTCGACGTCACGGCCGCATTCGATGACCTCGCCGGTGATCTCGTGACCCAGCACCAGCCCCGCCGGTGCCGTGGTCCGACCGCGCACCATGTGCTGATCGCTGCCGCAGATGTTGGTGGTGAGTACCTTGAGGATTACCCCGTGGTGGCACTGGCGCTTGCCCAGGGCGAGCTCGGGAAAGGCAATGGATTGCACCTCGACGTGGCCGGGGCCCTGGTACACGACCCCGCGGTTGGCTTGACTCATGGCTGGCATCCTTTGTCGTTGTGGGCGCGTCACTGCCCACGGCGGTGACGTCGTCCTCCAGACTAGTCGCGGCCCGGGGCGGCCAACTATGCTCAAAGAGGCATCGACATGCCCATTCGAGACATCCCCGCCATCCCGACGAGACCCGCCGCATGGATATCAAGCTCGCCCCCGTCACGCTGACTCTGCTGCTGGCGGCCGCTACCCTCGGCGGCTGCCGGAGCGCGCCACCCCCGGCCCCGGCACATCATCTCGAGGTCCACGCCGACACGCTCGGCGCCGCCCGCAAGGCCGCCGAGCACCGTGCCGCGCAACGCTGCGGGGACGCCACGCCGGTCGTCCTCGACAGTCGCCGACGCGCCGAGACGCCCGATTTCCGCGTCGATGCCGACCTGCCCGCCGATGCCAGCGAAGTCGCCGAATACGCCGCCGCCACCCACGAAGGCGAACAAGCCGGGCTGGTCTGGCGGTATCGCTGCGAATAGAGCTTAGCCGTTGAGGATCGCCTCGACGCTCGACACCTTGTCGTCCATGGTCTGCTCACGGTCGGTCCGCGTGCCCACCTTGAGCGTGGTGTTGATGCGCGGCGCGCCCATCGCATGTACCTCCTCGTGGCAGCGCTTGACCACCGCGAAGACGGCATCCCAGGGTCCTTCGATGTTGGTGCCGTAGGCGTGCATGCGATGCACCAGGCCGGCCTCCTCGATGATCCGCTGACACGCCGCCACGTAACGCGACACCGACACCCCCACGCCCATCGGCACGATGCAAAAATCCACGATCACCTGCATGTCGCCTCTCCTCGTCCACGCGATTCAGAACGGATCGCTCGCCTTGAGCTATGCTTTTTCGAAAAGCTATCGACACCATAGACTGCGACGCTTGCAGTCCGCAGCCTTGATTAGCAAACTAATTGCAAACACTGAACAGTGGCAAGGACCGCCTTGCCCGAAACCGTATCGCGGCTCTCATCCCGCATCCTGATACCGGAGTTCGGCATGACCAGTGACACACGCATCGGCCCCGTCGCCCTTCCCGACACCCGCTCCCGACGCATCGTCGAGGACCTTCTGAAAGGTTCGGGAGTCACCCTGAACGGCTCCTCGCCCTGGGACATCCAGGTCCTGCACCCCGATTTCTTTTCCCGCGTTCTCCACCAGGGCACGCTGGGGCTCGGCGAGTCCTACATGGAAGGCTGGTGGGATTGCGAGCGCATCGACGAGATGGCCCATCGCATGCTGCGACACGGCCTCGGCGAACGCGCCCACACTCCCTCCGAGCGGCTGATGTACCGGCTCCAGTCCGGCTTCTTCAACCTGCAGAGCAAGGCCCGGGCCTACATCGTCGGCGAGGCGCACTACGACCTGGGCAACGATCTTTTCGAGCGCATGCTCGACCCCACCATGTGCTATTCGTGCGGTTACTGGAAGGACGCCGAGACCCTGCACGAGGCGCAGGTCGCCAAGCTCGACCTGGCCGCCCGCAAGCTGCGCATCGAACCGGGCATGAAGGTGCTCGACATCGGCTGCGGCTGGGGCAGCTTCGCCGAACACGCCGCCCGGCACTACGGTGCCGAAGTCACCGGGATCACCATCTCGAAGGAGCAGGCCGAACTCGCCCGCAAGCGTTGCGAAGGGCTGCCGGTGGAGATCATCCTCGAGGATTACCGTGATCTCGAGGGCCGCTTCGACCGCATCGTCTCGATCGGCATGTTCGAACACGTCGGCCACCGCAACTACCGCACCTATTTCGAGACCGTCGAGCGCCTGCTCGCCGACGACGGCCTGTTCGTGCTGCATACCATCGGCTCGAACAGCTCCGAGATCAGTGCCGACCCCTGGATCAACAAGTACATCTTCCCCAACGGCATCCTGCCCTCGATCAAGCACATCGCCCAGGCCACCGAAGGACGCCTGCTGATGGAGGACTGGCAGAACTTCGGGGCCGATTACGACCGCACGCTGATGGCCTGGCAGGAGAACTTCGACGCCCACTGGCACGAGATCGCCGCCAACTACAACGAAAAGACCCGCCGCATGTTCCGCTATTATCTGGGGGTCTGTGCCGGCGCCTTCCGGGCCCGCGACATCCAGCTCTGGCAGGTGGTCTACTCAAAGGGGCGCCCGGGACGCTACGACAGCCCACGCTGAGGCCTGCCCTGGTGGGGATGCGCTTGTAGGAAATCTCCTCGTCGATTCTGCAGCAATCGCTTACATCTTCCGTAGAATGACGGGTGTTTCTCTTTGCGAGTATAGTGTTGCGTTTTGTATCCGGAGGCGCCGCCAGGCCTCTCCGTCACCCACGCAACGACTCGAAAGCAGGGAGTGATCCGCCGATGTCCCGCCTCGATGCTTCGCTCGCCCATGCCGCCGAGAGTCTCGACCTTCTGGTCTGGCATGTACCGACATCGGGGCAGGAGCGACGGCTGATGGCCGGCAACCCCCGGCCCCTGCTGGGCCTCAGCGAGGCGGACTTTCTCGCCCTGCCAGCGGAGGCCGACTGGCCGGGCTGCAGCGAGGAACGCGACCCGCCGCGCCGGGCAACGCTGATGGAACACGCCCGCCGGCACGGCAACAGCGAGGCACGCTACAGCGTCGTCGTCGACCGCGATACCCACTGGCTCGACGAGCAGATCAGCTACCGGGACGGGGGCTGGTACGGCTTGATCCGCCGTCTTCAGCGGCCGGCGGCCATGACAGCACTCCCCCCGCCGCTGGACGGGCTCTGCCGGCAATTACTCGACAAGCTGCCTCATTGCGCCTTCATCGCCCGACGCGAGCCGACCGCCAAGCGCTTTCGCTACTGCTACGCCAACCCCTTCCTGGCCGAGCGCTTCGGCAGCGAGTCGCTACTCGGGCGCTCCCCGCAGGAAGCCTTCGGCGACTATCGCGGGGGGCGCCTCGAGAAGCGCTATGCCGCCTGTCTGACGTATCAGCGTCCAGTCACCTACGAGGAAACCCTCAATTACTCACAGCAGCGCTACAACATCCAGACCACCCTGATCACCCTCGGAGAGCCCAGTGTCGCCCACGAGTTCGTGATCGGCTTCGTCCACGATCTCACCGAACTCGACAGCGCCCGCCAGACCGCCGCCAACGCCCATCGCCGCCTGCGTCACCTGCTCGATACCAGTCCGGCCGTTCTCTACGCCTGCGACCCGCACACCCCCTGGTCGTTCAACTACATCAGCCGCAACGTTCGCCGGCTGCTGGGGCTCGACGACAAGGCCAGCTCGCCCGACACCCTGCTGGAACGCGTGCATCCCGACGACCGCGATCCGCTCACGGCCTGGCTCGGCAACTTCACGCACCATCATCAAGGGCGTCGAACCCTGCGTTACCGGCTGCAACATGCCGACGGCCACTACCTGACGCTACAGAACCAGGCGCGACTGTCGCGGCCACGCGTCTCGAACAGCCAGCCCGAGCTGGTCGGGACCCTGCTCGACGTGAGTCGCGAAGCCGAGCTGCTGGCCCAGCTGGAGCTGATGACCACCCGCATTCCCGGGCTGATCTTTCAACTGCACCGCGGTGCCGAGGGCGGCATGCGCTTCCCCTACCTGGCGGGCAACGACCGGATTCTCGACACCCTCGATACCGAGGGTCTGCGCCGTGACGCCCACCCGGTGCTCGGGCGGGTGGTCAGCGAGGACCGCCCGCGACTGATGGCGACGCTCGAGCGTTCCGCCGAGTCGCTCGCGCCCGTGTCGCTGCAGTTGCGGCTGCACGGTTTCGACGAATCGATCCGCTGGCTGCTGATTCGCGCCCAGCCGGAACGTTGCAATGGCGATGGCACGCTGTGGCACGGGGTGCTGCTCGACGTCAGCGAGCAGATCGCCCGCGAACAGCGCCTGCGCACGCTCTCGGACACCGACGAGTTGACCGGGCTGGCCAACCGTCGCCGCCTGATGAAGGGCCTCGAGGAAGAGACCTCGCGTGCCCGGCGTCACGGGTCGACGCTGTCGCTGATCCTGCTCGATCTCGATCACTTCAAGCGCATCAACGACACCTGGGGGCACGTCGCCGGCGACCAGGTCCTCGAGCGGCTGGCCCAGTTATGTCGCGACACCCTGCGCCAGGAAGACATCATCGCCCGCTTCGGCGGCGAGGAACTGGCGATCCTGCTGCCGCTGACGCCGCTCGACCAGGGCCTGCGGCTCGCCGAACGCCTGCGCCGGGCCGTCGCCGAACACGATTTCTGTGTCCCCCGCGGCGCGGTCACCGCCAGCCTGGGCGTCGCCGAGTATCGCGACGGCGAAAGCCTCGATGCCCTGCTCGAGCGCGCCGATCGCGGGCTCTACGACGCCAAGCGAGGCGGGCGCAACCGGGTCTCCAGCGACGGCGATTGAGCCTGTCAGCCGAACGCGCTCGGTCCCGGCGGCGCGTCGAGTGCCGCCAGCCAGCGCCGCTCCCGGGCCTCATCGAGCGCGCCCCCGGCCAGCTCGAGCAGCGTCGCGTCGTCGATCGCCTCCTGGTCGACGCCCCTTGCCCAGTCGCCTCCCGGGCGCTGGCCGCCCTTGCCGGTCAGCACGTGCAGCGGATGCCCCTCGGCCGCCGCCATCGGCGCATAGAGGGCGGAGAGCCGCAGCCCCGGCAGGCTCGCGCGCAACCGACGGAACTGGCGCAGCCCTTCGGGATCAAGATCGCCCCAGAAGGTCGCCGTCGGCAACGCCATGAGTTCGGCGAGGGAGCAACGCGAGGCCCGTTCGCCGATCAGGCGTACCCGCTCCGGTTCGGCCAGCGCCCGGGCGAGCGAGAGCCCGTAACCGAAACTGCAGATCAGCGCCTGACGGTCGCCCACCCCCACCCGGCAGGCCTGTTCGAAACTCTGCGGGTTCTCGATCAGCAACAGCCCCTCGGGGTGTGTCGGCACCGACGCCAGCACCCAGCTGCACGACTCGCTGAAGGCCCCGCGATCGATACCGAAGGCCCGCACCAGCGGCGCCGGCAGGGCATCCAGCAGCTTGCTGCTGCCCAGCAGGTAGCGTGCACTGGCCGTGAAGGCGCTGGTGGCATAGGCATCGGGCAGCGCCGCCGCCAGCGCTCTCAACCCCTCCGCGAGCCGGCGCTGGTCGGCGAGCGACCACTCCTCGAGCCCCTCCGCCAGGGCATGGCGCCACGCCGCGGCCTGACCGGCGTCGAGACCCAGCGACGCATCGACCGGCACCGCCTCGGACGCCAGGCGATGACGAACGGCCTCCGAGAGTCCCAGCGTCAAGGAGACCTGATGCCTGAGGGACGCCGCCGGCGCTTCGACGATCCCCGCCGCCGCCAGCTCCGCCAGCACCTGCCAGGCTTCGAACTCGGTCTCGCAGGGCCCCTCGTGCTTGAGATTCCGTGCCAGCGTCGAACTGTTCCAGCGCTTGAGCCTGCCGCGCTGACGATGTCGGGACCACTCGCCCTCGAGTCGGGTCTTGACCGCCTCGGCGCGCTCGCTAAGGTGACTCACGACGACGGCTCCGTGACGTGAATGCCGAACAGGCTGGCCTCGCCGTGACCGCGTCCCACCGCCTCGGGGGCGATCGCGCGGCCATCGCGGACCACCACGTGGCCGCCCTGCCCCTGGGCGCCGCCGATCACGCTGCCCACCAGGTAGGTGGGGAAGATCGCCGCGTCATTTTCATAGTTGGGATTGTGGATCAGGCCGATCATCTGGAAGCGCCCGCGGGTGTTGCGCAGCGACTCCAGCGAGTCCTGGATCAGCCGCCGGTGCGAGAGCTTGGAGAACAGCCCGTCGAGCAGGATCACGCTCTCGCGCCCGGCCCGGGCACGGCGCTTGTGGTGGCCCGGCAGCTCGCGCAGTTCGCGCTCGATGGCGAACTCCGAGAGCTTGACCAGCCACATCAGCGACACCGCCTCGCGCTGGCCCTCCGACATGTCCTCGTTGAGCGAGAACAGCCGCCCGTGGGGACGAATCGCGTCGTGCTTGAGGCGGATCGACACGTCGCGGAACAACCCGCGGTAGATGCGTCGGCGGATCTGCCGGGCGAGCTCCTCGTCGCGGCGCCGCTGCTCGCCGGCCGGCGTCGCGCCGTCGCGATCCAGGCGACGGCGGGCCGCCGCCTGGTGTTCGTCGATGTCGGCGAGCAGTTGCTGGATCAGCTCGCGTACCGCCGCGTCGCCGATCAACGCCGCCCGGACCTCGAAATAGGCGCCGCCCTCGCTGCTGCGCCGCGCCACGCGCCGCAGCACGTCGAGGTTGCCGGCGGCATCGGTGATGATCGAGCCCAGCCGCTCGACCAGCGTGCCCTCGATCTGCTCGCGCGTGGCGTGCAGCCGCTCGACTCGCTGGCGATGTTCGGCGAGCTGATCGTCGAGCTGGGCGTAGAGCGCGCGCAGATCGTCCAGCGCCGCCGCGCTGACGCCCTCCAGGGAGGCCAGGCGGGCGCGCTCGGTATCGTTGAAGGCGCGGCTCTCGCCGGCGGCGGCGACGGCCTCGGCCAGATGGCGTTCGCCCTGGGCCACCTCGCGGGCCTGGCGCTCGCGGTTGCGCGCCCGTTCACCCAGGTTGAGCTCGCCCAGGGCACCCAGCAGGCTCTGCTGGCAAGCGGTCAGCGCGGCGAGATCGACGGCCTGATCCGCATCGCCGTCCATGCTGCCCGCCAGGCGCCGCCAGTCGTCGAGTGCCGCGTCGAGCACCTCGTGCTGCGGGTGATCGTGGGGCCAGCGACTCGCCGCGGTCAGGTCATCGAGCGCGGCGAGGCGCGTCGTCCAACCGCCGGGCAGCTCGCGCACCCGTTCCATCCAGGCCACCGCCAGCTGGTCACAGGCCACCAGCGCCTGCTGATTGTCGGCCAGGCGCGCCTCGACGGTTTCCTGCTCACGGCTTCGGGCCCGGCGCTCGTCCCGCGTCGCATCGCGCTCGCGCTTGAGCCGGGCGATCTCGCGCTCGAGCTTCTGGCTGCCGCCGCTGTCATCGCGGACCTCGAGATAGCCGCGGATCCGCGCGAAGTCGAAGCCCGCCCGCCGGTTCGCCGTGGCCAGCGCCGTCTCGAGTTCGGCCTCGACCGCCTCGGCCGTGGCCATGAAGGCCACGCCGCCCTCGGCCTCGAACGCCTCGAGGCTGCGCAGGCGCTCGCGTTCGCCGTCGGCGAACAGGGACTGCAGGCGGGCGTCGAGTTCCGCGCGGCGCCGGTCCAGCGTCTCGGCTCGCTCGTCGGCCTCGGCGAGCCGCTCGCCGGCGAGTTCATGGGCCTCGCCCAGCTCGGCGAGCCGCGCCGTGAGTGTTTCCAGGCGTGCCACCCCGCCGGCGTCGGCGAACTTCTCGGCGGCCAGCCAGGTCGCCCCGTGGGTCTCCAGTTCGCGTTCTTCCGCCCGGATGCGCGGGCCGAGTTCGGCGAGACAGGTTTCCGCCCGGGCCAGTCCCTCGGCGGCCTCCGCCAGCGCTCGCTCGCCGCCCTCGAGCAGGTAGCGCTGGAAATCGTCGATGGTCGCCAGTGCCGACTCCTCGAGCCGCGGCGCGAGCGCCTGACGCTGCGACATGAGATCGCGGCGCTGGTCGGCGAGCGTCTCCAGTGCCGTCTCGACGTCCTCGTCGTCGGCCTGCCGAGCATCCAGCGCCAGGGCGAAACGCTCGCCGTGCGGATCGAGCCGTTCGATCTCCGCGTCGAGGGCCGCGCGACGCTGACGCTCGGCGTCCAGCCGCCGCTGGGTCTCGTCGCGCAGCGCGCTCAGATACTGGGGATCGAACGCCGCCTTGACCGCCAGCGTCTCGACGCCCTGAACCGCGCCCAGCGGGGGCCGCCCATCGGTCAGACACTCCGCGAGCCGCCCGGCCTCGACCACCGGCACGTTCAGACCGTGTTCGATGAGGCACTCGGCGGCGCGTTCGGCGGCGGTCTCGCCCTCGACGACCGGGGCAAAGAGCTGGCCGGCGGCCTGGGCCAGCCAGTCGCGACGCCGTTCCGGAGCCACGGACTCGCGGTTCAGCGCCTCGTGGAGCGGTACGAAGGCGATCGCCCGTTCGTCGAGCAGCGCATGGGCCTCGGCCTCGGCGACCTGCCGCGCCAGCGGATCGCCGGAGAGGCTCTCCAGGTAGCGCTGGCGGGCATCGATCTGCGCGTCCAGGGTCTCGGCCTCGCTGAGCAGCCGCGGATAGCGCGCCCGGGCATCCTCGAGCCAGCGCTTCGGATCGCGCTCGTCGAGCTCGGCGAAGGCCAGTCGGGCCCGGTGCAGCCCGCGCAGGCGCGTTTCCTCGTTGTCCAGGCGATGCCAGCGATCGTCGAGCTCGCGAGCCTGGCGATGCAGCCGATCGCGCAGGTGCACCGGGTCCTCGTCGCCGTACAGCTCGGCATAGCGCGCCGCGGCCTCGGCCAGCGGCGCCAGTCGGGCATGCCGCGCGCGTGACTCGTCGCGCTGCCGGCGCGCCTCGTGCTCGGCCTGACGCGCGTCGGCCAGCGCCGTCTTGCGGCGCGTCCAGAACCCCTCGATCGAGGCGTCGGGCCAACCGTCGACGAACGCCTGCCAGGCCTCCTGTCCCTGGGCCAGCAGACCCCGTTCGCCCTCGAGGCGCGCCCGTTCGCCGGCCAGACGATCGCGCTCCTCGCGAGCGGCGTCGCGCTGGGTCCGCGTCGACGCGAGTTCGGCGTCGAGCGCCTCGCGCTCCTCGCCGAGGGCCTCGTGCTGTTCACGTTTCAGGGCCAGCAGCTCGCCCGGCGAGGTATCGGGATGCGCGTCACGGAACTCGGCGTGCCAGCGCGCCGTCTGCCTGAGTTCGCCGACCCGCGCGAGGTGGCTCGACAACGCCKGGCGGGCCCGCCCGGCGTCGGCCTCGGCAGCCGCCTGCGTGGCCTCCGGCGACTCCAGTTCGTTCTCGCTGAACAACCCCTCGGCAAGCGCCTGGGTGTAGAAGCTCTGGTTGTCGGTGAATTCGCGCTGGCGCGACTCGAGGCGCTCGCGCTCGCCGTCGAGGCGTTGCCAGTCGTCGTCGAGGCGCTGGATGTCGGCCTTGAGTTCCTTGAGGTACTCGCGATCGGCGATCACCTCCTCGCGGAAACGGTTGCCGTCGAGCGTCTCGAAGGCCTCGGCCGCGGCGTCGAGCGCGGCCAGCGCCCGATAGCGGGCGGAATCGTCGGCGAAGGCCTGGCTGTCGGCGAGCCACTCGCGGGCCGCCTCGAACGCCAGATGGTGGACATCGCGTGCCAGCGGCCAGCTGGCCTCGGGCAGGTGGATCAGCCGGCGATGGCCGTCGACCCGCGCGCCGCGTTCGGCGAGCGCCTCGCGGACCCGCCGCTCGTGCTGGCCGCTGAGCCGGGCGAGCAGCCAGGTGGAAACCCGCGGCCGGGCGCTATCGCCCTCGCCCCAGGCGAGTCCGGCGATCAGTGCCGGATCCGCCTCGCCGTCGTCGGCGGGACGACGCGGCAGGCCGGGCAGTGCCAGCAGCGCCTGGCCGCCGAGCAGACGCTCGCCGGCGGCCAGCGCGGTGTCGAGTTCGTCGAGCCGGGCGCGGGCGTCGAGCAGCGCCTCGCCCTGGGCGTTGAGATCGGCGAGCCGTGCGACCTTGTCCGCGGCGCGCTTCTGGTCACTCTCGGCCTCGGTGAGCCGATGGCGCAGCTCGGTGACCTTGGTCCCGGAGTTGAGGATCACGTCCTCGATCAGTTCCTCGCCCTCGTCGGTCTCGCCACGGGTCGCCCCGGAGAGGATCTGCGGCGCCAGCACCTCGAAGAAGAAGGCCTGATCCGCCTTCTCGCCGGCACGCGGCTTGATGGCGTTGAAGATCTGGCTCTTGTCGGCGCCGCCCTCCTTCTGGAAGGCCGCCATCTGCGCCAGCTCGCGCCGCGAGACATGCTCGCCCACCGCTTCCAGCCACTCCTCGCGGTTGGCGCTGCGGGTCACGCCGTGACGGCGCATGAAGGCCTGGACGTCGGCGTTGGCGTAGAGCGCCAGCTTGCCGTCACGGGTCAGGTGGTGGACCGGGATGTCCTCGAGACGGCCGGGGTAGTGATAGAACGACAGGCCGCTGCCGTCGCTGTAGCCGTAGACACCGAAGACGAAGGTCTCGCCGGCGACCTCCTCGCCGGCGGCGGCAAGCATGTCGTCCTGCCGCGCGGCATCGCCGGCACGGAACTCCACGCGCAGATGGGTCCAGCTGCGCGACTGCCCGGCCACGCTCGACGGCGAGCACTTGCGTCGGGTCCGCGCGAGCAGCGTGCGATCCCGCGACAGCAGGCCGATCAACGCCTCGGCGAGAGTGGTCTTGCCGAAGCCGTTCTCCATGCTGATGGCGCTCGACTGGCCGCGCAGGTCGAGGCACAGGTGACGCATCTTGGCATCCCACGGCGAGGCGATGTCGCCATGCTTGTTGAGCAGGTTGGCGACCTCGATGCGGTTGATCACGCTCATGTCCGCGTCTCCTCCGGCGTCTGGGCGGATTCATCGTCGTTTGCGAACAGCTCGCCACCTTGCACCTCGGCACTGGCGTCCGGGGCCTCCTCGCCCGACGCGTCGTCGACTCTCGGATCGTCGGGACGTGTCTCATCGACAGCCTCGGGGATGGCCGATGCAGTCTCGTCGCGCGGCTGGCCGGAAACCAGCTCGACCAGATGCGAGAGGTGATGCACGCCGACCTGTTCGGCCTCCAGCGCGCCGAGCAGCGTCTGCTGCCAGACGTCACCGTCATCGCTCGCCCGCGCCGCCTCGAGCTGGCCGGCACGCACCTGAAGGTCGATGAACGCCCTGGCCCGGCGGGTCAGGTCCTCGCCACGCTCGTCGAGCAGTGCGCGGCTGGATTCCGGCGCGGCATCGCCGAGCCCGCGCAACGTCTCGATCTGCTCGCGCAGCAACCCGACCAGTTCGGCGCTGGCGAAGGTCGCTTCCTGGTAGCGGCTGACGTCGGAAAGGGCCCGGTTGAGCCGGGTGTAGAGCAGCGTGTGGGTCAGCAACCAGAGTTGCAGGTACCACTGCGCCAGCTCGGCGCGGCTTTCCTGACGCAGCCGCAGGGCGTCGAACACCGGGTCGCGGGTGTACAGCGGCGGCTGCTCGAGTTCCGGGTCCGGCAGCAGCGCGTAGAGTCGCGAGCCCGGTGCGATCCCCGGATAGTCGCCGGGCTCGAAGGTCTTGAGCCGCAGCCCCTGGCCGGCGAGGAAGTCGCGCAGCGCCTCGCGCTCGGTGTCCAGGGCGTCATCGATCAACGCGCAGACATCACGCTCGGCGAGCTGGCCCTCGCGGGCCGCGCGACGCTTGCGTCCGCCGCTCGGTTGACGCTCGGCGGTGCGGTAGCGCAGCAGGTAGGCGACCACCTCGCCCATCTCGGTCATGTTCATGAATCATCATCCTCGGCGGCGGCCTCGGCCACCGCGAAACGATCGAAGGCCTCGCCCGGCTCGGGCCGCGACCCGGAAGGTGTCTCGAAAAACCCCAGCGAGGGCGTCACCGACCCGCTGATCTCGCGGCCGTCGGCCAGCGTCACCCGGAAGGGACGCGCATCGATGCCCACCGTCAGGCCCGGATCGAGCAGTTGGGTGTCGACGAAGGTATTGAGCAACTGCGCCAGGCAGTCGGCGTCCTCGAAGCGGTGCCAGTCTTCCTCGAGTGCCTCGGGCAGCGACAGCGGCGCGGTCGCGAGGCGTTCGCGCAGCGCCGGCCCGCGCGCCTCGAGAAAGCGCATCAGCAGCGGATCCTCGGCCGGGGCGTCGTGTTGCTCGTCGAATACCAGCGCGGCGGCGCTCTTCTCGGCGCGGCGCGTCTCGAGCAGCGGCAGCAGCGGGGCCACGCGCGGCATCGCCACCGCCAGGCCCGGCGGCATCATGCGGGCGACCATCGCGTCGCGCAGCGCGTCGGAGGGCGGCTCGGCGAGCAGACGCCGCGACAGGTCGGCGAAGTCGATCACGCCCATCGACTGGATGCGCCCCTCGGCGATGTCGGCGAGCAGTTCGGAGAGCCGCCGCGAGAGGTTCTCGATGGCATTGAGCACCCGGCCGATGGCGCCGGTGAGCATGCCCAGCTCCCAGCTTTCGCCATGCTCGCGCTCGCGGACCTCGCGCCAGGTATCGAAGCGCTCGCC